>NZ_BMCE01000001.1 GCF_014635025.1 Fictibacillus barbaricus
CTGACGGAATTAATTCTTAATTCCTTACCTATTTCTTTTGTTCAGTTTTCAAAGAACTTTTTTGTTTCGGTCACTTGTTTTAGCGACTTTAATAATATACCACGCTGAAGCATTAGAGTCAATAGCTTTCTTTAACTTTTTTTAAAACATTTCTTTAGGAAACATTTATTATGCTGCAGGTGCAATTAGCTGTTCTTTAAGACAGCTTGATTATCTTACCACGGTTATATACGTGATGCAATACCTAAAATAAAAAAGCTTCTATCTTAAGATAAAAGCTCTTCAATAAAGAGATCATTTCTATTCTTCAATGCGATGATCTCACCATTTGCATCTAACTTTATCATGGGTCTTGTAGGTTGGCTTTCTTCTATAAATACAATCTCTCCTACTTCCTGGTTCGTTAGTTTTACACGGCTGCCTACAGAAAATGTTGAAAGACCGGATAATAAAGCACGGATCACTTGATGATCAAACTTACCAAATTGATCTTTCATCATCATCTCAAGTACTTTAAACGGAGACTGCTTGCTTCGGTATGGCCTTTCAGCTGTCATAGCTAGATAAACATCGGCAACGGCAAGGACCTTGCTAAAGGGATGCAGTTTACTTCCTTTTACTTTTAAGGGATAGCCAGACCCATCTGCCCGTTCGTGATGTTGAAGTACACCTAGTAGAACACCTTCTTTAATAGATGGAATCTTTTTGAGCATATTGTATCCATGAATGGTGTGCTTTTTTACTTCATCAAATTCAGCCGTAGTTAGAGCGCCACTCTTCTTTAAAAGAGTAGGTTGAACTTTTGCCATGCCACAATCAGATAGAATACCGGCTAAACCGATCTGTATACAATCTCCGCTTGAGAAATTCATTTTTTTAGCTAAGAAGGTGCTTAATATACCTACAGCAATCGAATGATGGTAGATATAATCAGCACTCGTAGCATAATGATGAAGCAGCAGGATCTCCCTTGGAACATTCGAGCCTTCCTCAAGAACAGGCAGAACACTTTGACGTACATCAAGCATATCAATAGCACTTCCCGACTGCCAATTTGTGAAGAGCTGTTTATATCTCTTTACGGCTTGAAGATACATTCCCGGAAAAGAGCGCTGTTCCTTTTCTGTTTTCACCTGAGTCATTTTTTCTTCCCGTTTAGATGAAGGAGGAGCAACCTGATCAGGTTTATCATGTTTTGTATTCGCTTGGTTCGTTCTCGATTCGTTTAAAATATCAATTTCCTTGATTTGAAAACGAGTAAGCACACGAAGATGCCCAGAATTTAAAATAGTATTCTTATTAACGATTGGCTGATTAGTCATAGAGAATACATCTTGAACCAACATCTGACCAATCTTAGCCTGACTCGTTTTAATCTTCATAATAAGGCTCCTTTTATTTGGAAGTTCATGATTTTATTTTACATATAAAAAAGAGGAAAATGTATACTCATTTTCCTCTTTTAAGCAATTATTCGTTATTCTCTTCGCTATCTTCTGTTTCAGAAGCAGGTGTTTCTTCTGTTTCTAATGCTGGTGATTCACCTTCTGTCACAATTGGTTCACCATTTTCATCAAATAACTCTTCTGATTCTTCTTCACGTTCTACAACGGCTACGGTAGCGACGTGATTGTTATCATTCATGGTCATCAGTTTAACACCTTGAGTGTTACGTCCCATCTGCGAAATACCAGAGATGTTCATTCTAATAATGATGCCTTTTGCGGTGATAATCATTAGATCTTCCTCATCTGTTACAGTTTTCAATGTAACAACTGGACCATTCTTTTCAGTAATGTTAACGGTTTTTATCCCTTTACCGCCGCGAGACTGTAGTCTGTACTCACTCATCGGTGTACGTTTTCCATAACCCTTATCCGTAACGATTAAGATGTCTTGTGATTCATCTAAGACTTCCATTCCAACGACAGCATCATCTTCTCCAAGGGTAATGGCTTTAACACCTGTGGCTGTTCTTCCCATGGATCTAACGTCTGTTTCTTGATAACGGATAGACATACCTTGCTTCGTACCAACGATGATGTCCTTGCTTCCATCTGTCAGACGAACACCCATCAATTCATCCTCTTCACGAAGATTGATCGCGAATAATCCGCCTTTACGGATATTGCTGTAAGCTGATAACGGTGAACGTTTCGTGATCCCTTGTTTTGTCATAAAATTAAGGTAAACTTCGTCACTTTCCATATCTTCTACAGGAATAACTGCAGAGATCGTTTCACCTTGTTCGATCTGAAGTAAGTTGATGATCGGAATACCTTTAGCTGTTCTTCCGTACTCAGGAATTTCGTACCCTTTTAAGCGATATGCTTTTCCTTTATTAGTGAAGAACAGGATATAGTTATGCGTGTTCGTTGTGAACAGCTGCTCAACAAAATCATCTTCACTCGTACCCATTCCTTGAATCCCTTTACCTCCACGGCGCTGTGAACGGTAAGTAGAGATAGGAAGCCGCTTGATATATCCTTTATTAGTCAACGTGATAACGATATTTGAACGAGGAATCAAATCTTCATCCTCAATGCTGTTAAATCCTACAGAAATAATCGTACGTCTAGGATTGTCGTATTTCTCTTTTATCTCTGCTAATTCAGTACGGATAATTTCAAGGATTCTTTCTTCGTCTGCTAAAATTGCTCTTAACTCAGCAATTAAAGCAACAAGGTCATTATATTCGTTTTCGATCTTATCTCGCTCTAAACCTGTTAATCGCTGCAAGCGCATATCTAGGATGGCCTGGGATTGCTCATAGCTTAATTCAAACTTTTCCATTAACCCTTCGCGTGCTATATCCGTTGTTCTTGAAGCGCGGATCAAGGCGATCACTTCATCTAGATGGTCAAGTGCAATACGAAGACCTTCTAGGATGTGAGCTCTTGCTTCAGCTTTCTTAAGATCAAACTCCGTACGGCGTCGGATAATAACTTGCTGATGCTTAAGGTAATGGTACAAACATTCTTTAATGTTCAGTACTTTAGGCTGTCCATCTACGAGCGCAAGCATGTTGATACCAAAGCTTGTCTGTAGAGCCGTCTGTTTGTATAAGTTATTCAAAATAACATTTGCGTTCGCATCACGGCGTACTTCCATCACAACGCGCATACCATTACGGTCAGACTCATCACGCAAGTCTGTAATGCCGTCGATCTTCTTATCACGAACTAATTCAGCAATTTTCTCGATCAGACGAGCTTTATTCACTTGATAAGGAAGTTCAGTAACGATGATAGCCGCTTTCCCGCTAGGCATTTCTTCAATCTCCGCTTTTGCACGGATAATGATGGAACCTCTTCCGTTCTGATACGCTTTACGAATTCCTTCACGGCCTAAAATTTCACCCGCTGTCGGGAAATCAGGTCCAGGAATGATCTCCATCAATTCTGGAATCGTAATATCAGGATTCTCACTTACGGCTAAGATCCCGTCAATTACTTCTCCAAGATGATGAGGAGGAATGTTCGTTGCCATACCAACTGCGATACCGGCAGCACCGTTTACGAGCAGGTTGGGAAAACGAGCAGGCATTACAATAGGTTCTTGTTCTGAACCGTCATAGTTATCTTTGTAGTCGATCGTGTCTTTATTGATGTCACGTACCATTTCCATAGCGATCTTAGACATACGTGCTTCTGTATAACGCATAGCTGCCGCAGCGTCGCCGTCGACAGAACCGAAGTTGCCATGGCCATCGATAAGCATGTGGCGGAAGTTGAAATCCTGCGCCATACGTACCATTGTGTCGTATACAGCAGAGTCGCCGTGCGGGTGATACTTACCGATTACTTCACCAACGATACGGGCAGACTTTTTGTACGCCTTATCGGCAGTCATCCCCAAATCGTTCATCGCATAAAGAATACGACGGTGAACGGGCTTCAATCCATCACGTACATCCGGGAGTGCACGACTGACAATTACACTCATGGCATAATCCATGAATGAAGTACGCATTTCCGTACTAATATTAATTTCTTTAATCCGTGAACGTTCCATTTCAGACATTCGTTTTACCTCCATAACCTCTTGAAAAACAAAGGCTTTTTATAGCCAAAATAACTGCTTTAAAACAAACCGAAACTGGACCTTGTCCAGCTTCATGTTTTTTATATCTAGCTTCAATGGTTCAGCATTTTCATTTAGATATCTAAATTCTTAACATACTGTGCGTTCTCTTGAATGAAGTCACGGCGCGGTTCTACTTTGTCGCCCATCAAGATCTCGAATGTTTCATCCGCTGCCATCGCGTCCTTCATTTCCACTTGAAGCAATGTGCGCGTCTCTGGGTCCATTGTTGTCTCCCATAACTGTGTAGGATTCATTTCTCCAAGACCTTTGTAACGCTGCAGCGCGGGCTTTGGAATTTGCGGCAGTTCTGCAAGCATTTTCTCAAGCTCTTTGTCGTTATAAGCATATTCAATGCGCTTTCCTTGCTGTACCTTGTAAAGAGGCGGCTGAGCGATATAGATATATCCGTTCTCAATGATCGGACGCATATAACGGAAAAAGAATGTCAATAGCAGTGTACGGATATGTGCACCGTCGACATCTGCATCTGTCATGATGATAATTTTATGATAGCGTGCTTTTGTAATATCGAATTCATCGCCGATCCCTGTACCGAGAGCAGTTATGATGGCACGAACCTCGTTATTGGAAAGGATTTTATCCAATCTTGCTTTTTCAACGTTAATAATTTTACCGCGAAGAGGCAGAATTGCCTGGAAGTGACGATCACGGCCCTGTTTCGCTGATCCGCCGGCAGAGTCACCCTCTACCACGTACAATTCAGAAATGCTTGCATCTTTTGAAGAACAATCTGCAAGTTTACCTGGCAGTGAAGATACTTCTAGCGCACTCTTACGGCGTGTAAGCTCACGTGCTTTTTTCGCTGCAACACGTGCACGAAGCGCCATCATCCCTTTTTCTACGATCGATTTCGCTACGACCGGGTTCTCGAGCATAAACGATGAGAACGTCTCGGAGAAGATCGACTCTGTAATCTGACGTGCTTCAGAGTTGCCAAGCTTCGTTTTCGTTTGTCCTTCAAACTGAGGATCCGGATGTTTGATCGAGATGATTGCGGTTAAACCTTCACGTACATCTTCACCAGTTAGGTTCGTATCGCTGTCTTTAAACAGATTGTTCTTACGCCCATAATCATTAATTACACGTGTAAGGGCTGTTTTAAAGCCAGACTCGTGTGTTCCGCCCTCGTGCGTGTTAATGTTATTTGCAAACGAATAGATATTGCTGGCGTAACTATCATTGTATTGGAACGCGATCTCTACTGAGATGCCGTCTTTTTCCCCTTCAACGAAGATCGGTTCCTCATGCAGCACTTCACGTGTACGGTTAATGTGCTCCACATATGATTTAATTCCGCCTTCATAATGATATTCTTTCGCAACTGGTTCTTCTCCCCGTTTGTCTTCTGCAATGATGCGAAGTCCACGGTTTAAGTAAGCCAGCTCACGAATACGGTTGGAGAGAGTTGGGAAATCATATTCTAATGTTTCTGTGAAAATCTCCGGATCTGGTTTAAAGTGCGTACGAGTTCCGGTTTTATCTGTATCACCGATCACTTTAAGGTCTGCAGTCGGTACGCCGCGCTCGTATGATTGATAATGCAGTTTTCCGTCACGGGAAACCGTTACTTCTAACATAGTGGAGAGGGCGTTTACAACAGAGGCACCAACACCGTGCAGTCCTCCGGAAACCTTATATCCGCCGCCGCCAAACTTACCTCCTGCATGCAGGACTGTCATGATAACTTCAAGCGCAGGTCTTCCCATTTTTTCATGCATACCGACAGGAATACCACGTCCGTTATCTTCTACAGTGATGCTGTTGTCTTCTTCGATTGTGATTCGAATCGTGTCACAATAACCCGCTAATGCTTCATCGATCGAGTTATCCACGATTTCCCAAACAAGATGGTGCAATCCGCGTACGTTCGTGGCACCAATATACATCCCAGGACGTTTACGGACGGCTTCAAGACCCTCTAGTACCTGGATATTACTTTCATCATAATTTTGCTGTTGTTCTAATTGTTGTTCAGTCGTCAATTCGTTCACCTTCATTCCGGTTTCAAAACGCTTTATTTATAAAACCTTTATTTTATGTTCCAGCCATTTTCAAGTTCGAGGCGATCAGTGGCTCTCTTTTTTAACGTTGAGGCAGAAAGAGGAGACAAATAGATCGTTTTGTCTGTAATAATTACGGATTTTGCGGCATTCCCGCTTAGATCGGTCAATGTTTGGTCTTGTTCATGCTTTTTCAGAAACTCCTTTGCTAGCACAGAAGTCTTTAATGCATTGATATCCAATATTGCTAGTACATCTTTAGAATGAATCACTTCTTCATCACCTAAATGCAAAAGCAAATCCCTCACCTCACTTCAAACGTTCTATGGAGCCTGAATGAACTTTATAGGTTGCGGCCTTCTCTAGTGTTTCATGGTGTATGCCCTCCACACTAGTTGTAGTAACAAAGGTTTGTACTTTTCCTTGTATTGTATTTAAAAGATGAGATTGTCTGAAGTCATCTAGTTCGGATAACACGTCGTCCAAGAGCAAGATAGGGTATTCTCCTACTTCTGAATGGATCAGATCAATTTCAGCGAGCTTCAATGACAGTGCTGTTGTCCGCTGCTGACCTTGAGATCCAAAGGTTTGCACGTCTTTTCCGTTCACAGAAAACAGCAAATCATCCCGATGGGGCCCGAATAGAGAGGTTCCTCGTTCAATCTCTTTATCTTTTATTTTACCAAACTTCATATGAAACGCTTCTATCATTTTCGACAAGTCCAACCCATCACATACCTCAATGGCAGGTTTATAATGAATTTTTAAATCTTCCAATCCTCTAGATATTCCTCGGTGGATCGGTTCCGCCCAACTTTGCAGCTTGTCCATGTACTTCACGCGCTTTAACGTGACTCTGGCAGCTTTATCAATAAGCTGTTCTGTTAAGATCTCAAGCATCGTTATCTTTTCAGGACTTTTGTTACGATACATCTCTCTTAATAAAGAGTTTCGCTGAGACAAAATCTTTTGGTACACAGAAAGGTCATTTAAATAAACAGCGTTAACCTGGCCGATTTCCATGTCAATAAAACGACGACGCACCTGCGGACTGCCTTTTACAAGATTGAGATCCTCAGGTGCAAACATAACCACATTAAGATGTCCGACGTAATCTGTTAGTCGTCGTTGTTCAATGCGGCTGATTTTCGCTTTTTTTCCTTTTTGTGAGATAACAAGGCTTAAATCAAAAGAACTGTTCCTCTTTTTGATGCTACCCTCTATTTTAGCATATTCTTCGTCCCAAGTTATCAACTCTTTATCTTTTGCCGTTCTATAGGATCTTGCCATGGCCAAAACATAGATCGATTCCATGACATTTGTTTTCCCTTGGGCGTTTTCACCAAGAAAAACATTGACCTTATTTTCAAATTCAAGAGACTGTTCTTTATAATTCCGGTAATTTTTTAATTGAAGCTTTTCAATATGCAAAGGGATTCCCCCTATTCCGTTGTTACCTTAAACTCTCCTACGTCTGGAATGGACACGACATCACCCGCATATAATTTTTTCCCTCGGCGTGTTTCATGTTCTCCGTTCACAAGAACTTCATGTTCTGCTAAATACCATTTTACCATTCCTCCCGATTGGATGACATCGGTAGTTTTTAATAGCTGCTGCAGCGTAATGAATTCTGTATTGATTTTTACATTTTCCATTTCTATAACCTCCTTAATAAATTTTCTTTCTTACTAGTTTCTCCAAAAAACGAGTGACTTAGAAAGAAAAGAAAGCCACCGGTCATCCGGCAGCTTTATATTTTAGTAAGTTCTTACAGGCAAGATTAATTGACGGATCGAATCATCTGAGACTGGCTGAATTAAAAACGGTCTCATCGCTCCTGTAAATAGGATGCTGATCTCTAAGTAATCCATCACTTTTAGCGCCTCCATGACATACTTAGCGTTAAAAGATATCTTCAGCTCTTCTCCTTCAATCTCCTCTGCGATCATGTGTTCAAATACTTTACCGATCTCTGGAGAGTTTGAAGAAAGTTCGATGGTTTGGTTATCTAATGTTGCTAATTTTACAACGTTGTTTCTTCCTTCTCTAGCTAATAGAGAGGCACGATCGATCGCTTGTAAAAATTCTTTTGTTTTTAAAACAAATGTTGTTTTGCTCTCAGATGGAATCAGTTTAGAAGTATCCGGGTAGTTCCCATCTAATAATCGTGAGAAGAGTAAGATGTTTTTTGCTTTAAAAAGAATCTGATTGTTCGTTACAACGATCTGTACTTTTTCTGCTGATTCATCAAGAATCTTTGAAAGTTCATTCAAGCTCTTTCCTGGTATTACTACGTTTTGAAAAGATAGTTCTTCAGCTTGTGAATCGATCGGCATTTTGCGCTGCGCCAATCGATGGCTATCTGTTGCAATACAGTTCAGGACACCATCCGACAAGGTCCAATTCACGCCTGTTAAGATAGGACGTGTTTCTGAGGTGGACACCGCAAAGACAGTTTGGCGAATCATCGTTTTCAAAAGATCACTTTGAATTTCAAAAACAAGATTCTCTTCGATTTGCGGCAATCGAGGATATTCTTCTGGATCAAGCCCTAAAAGACTGAATTCAGATGCGCCTGAACGAAGTGTTGTTTCAAAACGTTCCCCAACTTCAATCTCAACAGATTCATTTGGCAACTTTTTTACGATTTCAGAAAAATAACGAGCTGGAAGTACTACACTTCCTTCTTGTTTTACTTCAATATGTACCAGATCGCCTTCTTCAACTGGTATTAATCGTTCGATCGAAATATCAGAATCACTTCCAGTTAGATGTACACCATCGTATGTAACTTCCATTTTTATTCCCGTTAAAATTGGAATCGTAGTTCGGGACGATACAGCTTTCATGACATCTTGAACGGCTTCGATCAATTGGTTTAATTGAATCTTAACTTTCATTGTTTTGCCCCCCTGTTATTTATTAAAAATCTTTTAAAAAATAGTAGTAATAGTACTAGGCGCTGTGAATGTGTGGATAACTCTTTAAAACAAAGATAGAACAGCCTATCCACATGTGGACAGACTGTGTATAAAGTAACTGTAGTTATTCACAGTATTCAGTGTTGTTTATTTAATTGGATTTAAGCTGATCATGAATTTCCTGCACTTTTCTTTGCAGTATTTGATCAGTTATAAGCAAAGTTGAAATTTTTTCATGGGCATGCAGGACAGTCGTATGGTCACGTCCTCCAAATTCTTCACCTATTTTAGGCAAGGAATTATCAGTCAGTTCACGGGATAAATACATCGCGATTTGTCTTGGAAAAGCAACAGATTTCGTTCTCTTTTTCGCAGTGAAATCTTCTAACTTCACGTTATAATGCTTTCCTACTACTTCTTGTATATGGTGGATCGTTAATGTTCTTGGTTTAGCAGAAGGAATAATATCACGAAGGGCTTCTGCTGCTAAGTCTGCGTTCATATCTTGATTAATTAAAGAAGAATAAGCAACTACTCGAATAAGTGCACCTTCAAGTTCTCTAATGTTCGTATCAATTTGATTTGCGATATAAAGCATCACTTCATTAGGAATATCCAGGCCTTCCGCTTTTGCCTTCTTTCGCAAGATGGCGATTCGTGTCTCTAGATCTGGCGGAGTAATATCTGTAATAAGTCCCCACTCAAAACGAGAACGAAGTCTGTCTTCTAGTGTCGGAATCTCTTTTGGAGGCCGGTCACTCGAGATGACAATCTGTTTGCTCTCTTCATGAAGAGCATTAAATGTATGGAAAAATTCCTCTTGGGTCTGTTCTTTTCCCGCTAGGAATTGAATATCATCAATTAAAAGCACGTCCACACTGCGAAATTTGTTGCGAAACTCAACCGTTTTATTGTCACGAATAGAATTAATAAATTCATTGGTGAATTTTTCGGATGAAAGATAAACTACTTTTGCCCCTGGATTATGTTCTAATACATAATGACCGATCGCATGCATTAAGTGTGTTTTTCCAAGTCCAACTCCACCATATATAAATAACGGATTGTATGCTTTTGCTGGTGCTTCGGCAACAGCTAAGGAAGCGGCATGCGCAAAGCGGTTCCCAGATCCAATAACAAAACGATCAAATGTATATTTAGGATTCAGCATACTTTGAGAAACTTCTTCGTGAGGTTCATTAGATGCTTTTGGGGCTTTTTTCATGGAAAGTTCTAGATCCAAGTCTAATTCTGTCTGATTTTGCGGAATGATGAACTTCACGTCGAGAGCTGCTCCTGTTACGTCCAACAGTGTCTCTGAAATGATGCCCGCATATCTGGACTCAAGCCAATCACGCGCAAATTCATTCGGCGCAGTAATAACAAGCGTATCATTTTGCAATGCATGCGCTGTTGTTGATTTTAACCAAGTCTCAAAGCTGGGCTTACTGACTTTTGTTTCGATTGCAGAAAGTGCTTTGGACCATAGGTCGTTGATGTTTTCCAACCAATTTACCCCCCTTATCTCTTTAAATTATCCTATTTCAGCAGTTGTTGTCCCTGTTGTATAAGACTTGTACACCCAGTGAATACCTATGAATAAAAATAAAAGTCCACACCTTATGTGAATGTTAATTAATATAGTAGATAATAGGATTATGAACAGCTAAAAAGCATCTGTGGACAACCTTTTTAACAGCCATAAAAATCTGTCCACAAGTTTATCCACAGGATGTGAATAACTTGAAATGCAATTCACGTTATTAACGAGTTAAAACACAACAAGCATATCAAAAAAAAGCAAGCTTGGCAACGGATTATTGTTACTTATCCACAACGCCCATACCTTGTGTAGAAAAGTTGTCCACAATACTAGATTTTGTGTAAAACGTGTCGATAATTGGTGTGGATAATAAAAAATGTGTCGAAAAAGATGTCCACAGGCTGGAATAAAAGATTTTTAAGAATAGTGTAGAATGATTCCCCTTAATGACGAGAATTAGATGCAGATCTTGATGTACTTTACATAAAAAGAAAATCCAGCTTGACAAAAGAAGGGGCCAGTCATTATACTTTATTAGACTGTCTTTTATAAGAGATATCCTCAGGGAGGTGTTATATACATGAAACCTACATTCCAACCGAACAATCGTAAGCGTAAGAAGGTACATGGTTTCCGTGCACGTATGGCTACTAAGAACGGTCGTAAAGTTCTAGCTCGCCGTCGTCAAAAGGGAAGAAAAGTGTTATCTGCATAGGCCACTGACATCAGTGGTCTTTTTTTACTTTTATAGACATATCCGCTCAATCCATATCAGCCTTATTTTTAAGGAAAGTCGAGTTTTCTGAAGAGAAAGGTTTTATTAACTTTAAAAAAGACCGATACTGATGAAGATCGAAATAGACGATGGAATGAGATTGCTTAAATTGATGGAGTGTTAATTGATGAAGAAAGAACAACGCATCAAAAAAAACGAGGAATTTCAAGAGGTTTTCAAAAAAGGAAAATCCACGGCTAATCGCCAATTTGTTATATACAGTTTAAAAAAAGAAGATCAAGAAACATTTCGGATCGGTCTTTCAGTCAGCAAAAAAGTAGGAAAAGCCGTAACGAGAAATCGAATAAAGCGTTCAGTTAAAGAAATCTTCCATAAATATAGTGAACAGCTTCTGACAGGCAGGGATTATGTGGTTATCGCGAGAATACCTACTGCTAATATGGAATTTCATGAATTGGAGAAAAGTTTGCTGCATGTAATGAACAGAGCAAACGTTTTTAAAAAGAGGGTGTAAGAAATGAGGTCCTTCTTTATAGGGATTATTCGTTTTTACCAAAAGTGGATCTCCCCATTAACACCACCTTCATGCCGCTTTTATCCGACTTGTTCGCATTATGGCATAGAAGCATTTAGGCGTCATGGGGTTATAAAAGGAATGTGGCTAACTTTTGTCAGAATCCTAAAGTGCCATCCTTTTCACCCAGGAGGCGTTGACCTCGTGCCTGAAAAAAGAGACAATAAATAATTGAGATGAGATTTATGATTTTAAGGAGGATAAGAGTGTGCGTAAGAAAATAGGTTTAATGATTGCCCTTTTCGCACTCATGGCTGTCCTATCAGGATGTGGATCGATGAATGAACCCATCACAAAAGACAGCACGGGAATTTGGGACACATATTTTGTATATCCATTATCGTGGTTGATCACATATTTCGCTAATTTAACAGGCGAGAATTATGGACTAGCGATTATTATTGTTACATTGCTTATCCGTACTGCACTTCTGCCTTTAATGATTCAGCAGACACGCAGTTCAAAAGCGATGCAGGCAGTTCAGCCAGAGATTCAAAAACTGCGTGAAAAATACAAGTCAAAAGATGCGAACACACAGCAAAAACTTCAGCAGGAAACGATGGCGCTCTTCCAAAAGAACGGTGTAAATCCTCTTGCAGGATGTTTGCCTTTACTTATTCAAATGCCTATTCTTTTAGGTTTTTATCATGCGATCATGCGTACCGGAGAAATTGCTAATCACAATTTCCTGTGGTTCGACCTTGGAGATCCAGATCCATACTATATTTTACCGCTAGTTGCAGGTCTTACGACATTCTTGCAGCAGAAGATCATGATGGGCGGAATGGATAACCCGAATCCACAAATGAAGATGCTGCTTTACATCATGCCAGTCATGATTGTTGTATTTGCGATTAATTTCCCAGCTGCATTATCATTATATTGGGTGATCGGTAACATTTTCATGATTGCACAAACATACTTCATTACGACCCCAATGAAAAAGAATGAAAATCAAGTTGATGGGGGAGCTAAAAAGTGAAAAAGGTACAGGTAACAGGGAAAACGGTTGAAGAAGCAGTAGAGGCAGCACTAGAACAACTTCAGACTTCAAAAGATCAAGTAGAAGTATCCATTCTTGAAGATTCCAAAAAAGGTTTTTTTGGCCTTGGCGGGAAGCCTGCAGTTGTTGAAGTAACAGTGAAAGCTGATCCTGTTAAAACCGCGATTGACTACCTTCAGGATGTAACATCCAAAATGGGGGTACCCGTTACCATCACACAGCGACAGGAAAATGATCATCTTGTGCTGGATCTATCCGGTGACAAAATTGCGATTTTAATTGGAAAACGAGGGCAAACGCTTAATGCGCTTCAGCTTTTAACGAATATGGTTGCAAACTCAGATCCTGCAAGCAAGCATGTCAAAATTGTGCTTGATGCTGAAAATTATCGTACCAGAAGACAAGAATCACTTGAACGATTAGCAGAGCACTCTGCTCAGAAAGTATACTTTACGAAAAAGAGCTTTGCACTTGAACCGATGCCTGCTAACGAACGTAAAGTGATCCATTTAGCACTTAAAGAAAACCGAGATGTTGAGACGACGTCAGAAGGGATAGAGCCATTCCGTAAAGTCGTGATCCGCCCGACGTCCTCCAGCAAAAAATAATGGGAGCTTCAGAGGTTATTCCTCTGGGGCTTTTTGTTTACTGTAAGCCTATTATGCGATACACTATTTTTTATTGTGGATATTTATGTCCTTTTTTGCTAAACCATTATCACAGCAACTAATTAAGGCCATACTATAGGTAATTTATATAGAGCGTAAGAATGAGGAAAGCCGAGGTGAACAACAATGGAATACGATACAATTACTGCTATCTCCACACCGATGGGTGAAGGGGCGATCGCGATCGTCCGATTAAGCGGACCTGAAGCGGTATCCATAGCAGATCGTGTATATAAAGGCTCAAAGAATCTTTCAGAAGTAGATACACACACCATCCATTACGGAAAATTGTTTGATCCCAAAACAGAACAAGCCGTAGAAGAAGTAATGATTAGCGTTATGCGTGCGCCTCGTACGTTTACACGTGAAGATGTAGTAGAGATCAATTGTCACGGCGGTTTAGTATCCGTAAACCGAGTTCTGCAATTGATCCTGCAGCAGGGAGCACGCTTAGCGGAACCAGGAGAATTTACAAAACGTGCCTTTTTAAACGGACGAATTGATCTGTCTCAAGCAGAAGCGGTGATGGATCTGATTCGAGCGAAAACCGATCGCGCGATGAATGTTGCGCTTAATCAAATGGAAGGACGCCTTTCTTCTTTGGTTAGCCGGCTTAGACAAACATTGCTAGAGACGATAGCTCATGTTGAAGTAAATATTGATTACCCTGAATATGATGCAGAAGAGATGACGCATTCCCTATTGAATAACAACCTTCTAACCGTTAAAAAAGAGGTTGAATCTATATTACAAACAGCACAGCAGGGGAAAATCCTTCGTGAAGGGTTGTCGACTGCTATCATCGGAAGACCAAACGTAGGAAAGTCTTCACTCATGAATGCATTGGTTCATGAAAATAAAGCCATCGTAACAGATATTGCCGGTACAACAAGGGACGTAATTGAAGAGTATGTCAATGTAAGGGGAGTTCCTTTGCGGCTTGTTGATACAGCTGGGATACGCGAAACAGAAGACATCGTTGAAAAGATCGGTGTTGAAAAATCGCGAAAAGTACTTAAAGAAGCGGATCTGATTTTACTTGTATTGAATGGAAACGAACCGCTCTCGCTTGAAGATGAAAACTTATTCCGTGCGGCAGCTGGTTTAGATAAGATCGTGATCATCAATAAAACAGACCTGGAACTGAAAATAGATATGGACAGGGTTAAAGAGCTCACAGAAAATTCACCTCTGATTTCAACATCTTTAGTTAAAGAAGAGGGAATAGATGAATTAGAACAGGCTATAGCAAACCTCTTCTTTAAAGGTGGCATCGAAGCTCAGGACTTAACTTATGTATCCAACTCAAGGCATATTGCACTTCTGCAGCAAGCGATTCATCATATTGACGAAGCAATTGGCGGTATTGAGGCCGACTTGCCGATCGATATGGTTCAGATCGATATAACGAGAGCATGGGAGATCCTTGGTGAGATTGTGGGTGACACGGTTTCAGAAAGTTTGATCGATCAATTATTCTCTCAATTCTGTCTCGGGAAATAGAAAGTAAGGAGGTAAAAAACAATGGGATATAAAGCAGATGCGTTTGACGTCATTGTTGTCGGTGCTGGCCATGCTGGAGTAGAAGCAGCTCTTGCTTCTGCACGTATGGGCGCAAAAACATTATGTCTGACATTAAACTTAGACACAGTAGCGTACATGCCTTGTAATCCGTCAGTCGGCGGACCTGCAAAAGGGATCGTTGTACGTGAAGTTGATGCCCTTGGTGGTGAAATGGCACGCAACATCGACAAAACACATATACAAATGCGCATGCTGAATACAGGAAAGGGTCCTGCTGTGCGCGCGCTCCGTGCACAAGCAGACAAATATCTATATCAGCATGAAATGAAGAAGACCATGGAAAACACTGAAAACCTCACATTGCGCCAAGGAATGGTAGAGCGTCTGATCATTGAGAACGGTGAATGTAAGGGTGTTATAACTAAAACTGGAGCAGAATATGCTGCTAAAGCTGTCGTACTTACAACTGGTACTTATTTAAGAGGGAAGATCATTATTGGTGAGCTTGCTTATGAAAGCGGTCCTAACAACATGGCTCCTTCAATTAACTTATCATACCACCTGCAAGAACTTGGATTTGAAATGGTACGTTTTAAAACGGGAACTCCGCCTCGTGTCAACAGCAAGACGATCGATTATTCTAAAGCTGAAATACAGCCAGGGGATGATGTTCCGCGAGCATTCTCTTATGAAACAACAGAATACATTACAGATCAGCTCCCTTGCTGGCTTACTTATACAGGGGATGAAACACATCAGCTGATCAACGGTAATCTTCACCGCTCTCCTATGTATTCAGGAATGATCGAAGGGACAGGGCCAAGATACTGTCCATCTATCGAAGATAAAATTGTCCGCTTTAACGATAAACCAAGGCATCAAATTTTCTTAGAGCCTGAAGGACGCAATACAGAAGAAGTCTATGTACAGGGACTTTCTACAAGTCTTCCGGAAGATGTTCAAAAGAAGATTTTAGCAACGATTCCCGGGCTTGAAAAAGCAGAACTGATGCGTGCTGGTTATGCGATCGAATATGATGCGATCGTACCTACACAGCTTTGGCCATCACTTGAAACAAAGCTTGTGAACGGTTTGTTTACTGCCGGTCAGCTTAACGGCACGAGCGGTTATGAAGAAGCAGCGGGACAAGGCATAATGGCTGGAATTAATGCAGCATTAAAAGTACAAGAAAAAGAACCTCTAGTACTTGATCGTTCCGAAGCTTATATTGGCGTTTTGATTGACGATCTGATCACAAAAGGGACAAACGAACCTTACCGTCTTCTAACTTCTAGAGCTGAGTATCGTTTGCTATTAAGACACGATAACGCTGATCTCCGTCTAACGAAAAAAGGTCACGAAATCGGACTGATAGCACAAGATCGTTACGAACGCTTTGAGGAGAAGAAAGTTCAAATTGCGCAGGAAATAGAACGTTTAGAACATGTTTCTATTAAGCCAACGGAAGACGTGCAGCAAATCCTTGCAGAAGCACAATCTACACCGTTAAAAGAACCGATGTCTGCTGCAAACCTTTTAAAACGTCCAGAAATAACGTATCCTGTGATCAAACAACTGGCACCTGCAGAAACACCATTGAGTGAAACGGTAATGGAACAGGTTGAAATTCAGGTAAAGTATGCAGGGTACATCGATAAACAGCTTGCGCAAGTTGAGAGAATGCGCAAGATGGAAAATAAAAAACTGCCGGTTGATCTTGATTATATGGCGATCAATGGTTTGGCCACAGAAGCAAAACAAAAGCTTCACGAAGTTCGACCTCTTTCTGTCGGGCAGGCATCACGTGTATCAGGGGTAAATCCAGCAGACATCTCCATTCTGTTGATTTATCTTGAACAAGGCAAACTGGCGAAGATCGCCCGTTGAGGGGGAACTCAAAAAAATGAATATCGAAATGTTTCAAACTTCTTTAAAAGAAAAAGGAGTACAGTTATCTGAGAAACAACTTGCACAATTTGATACGTATTACCGCTTACTCGTTGAGTGGAACGACAAGATGAACTTAACAGCAATAACAGAAAAAGAAGAAGTATATCTAAAACATTTTTATGATTCAGTTACAGCAGGCTTCTATTATGATTTTAATCAACATATTACGGTTTGTGATGTCGGAGCAGGTGCAGGATTCCCGGCGATTCCACTCAAGATCTGTTTTCCAAACATCCGGCTGACTGTTGTCGATTCACTGAACAAGCGTATTGGTTTTTTACAGCATATTGTAGATGAACTCGGTTTAGAAAATGTATCTTTGTATCATGATCGGGCGGAGACATTTGCTCATCGTCCTGAATTTAGGCAGCAGTTTGACCTTGTTATGGCCCGAGCGGTCGCAAGACTATCTGTTTTATCTGAGCTTTGTCTGCCATTGGTTAAAAAAGGAGGGCACTTTTTAGGAATGAAAGGCGCCAATCTTCCTGAAGAAGTAAAAGATGGTGAAAAAGCAGTAAAACTTTTAGGCGGAACAGTTCAAGAGGTTCATTCATTTTTATTGCCAATAGAAGAGAGTGAACGAAATATTATTCTTATTGAAAAGGTTAAAGAAACACCTAAAAAGTTTCCGCGAAAACCTGGAACACCAAACAAATCTCCTATTCAATAAAACCCTTCTGTGTTTCACGTGAAACACAGTCGTTACATAAAAGAAAGATTTTTACAGGCTTGCAGGATTTTTGGACTAGTGAGAAGAAATAGTTAACAGGCACATTACAAAAGGTGGTGTATTCGCATGAAGCATCCTTTTTCACGTTTATTCGGCATCGGCGAAAAAAGCCAGCAAACCTTAGATCCAGAACCAGCTGAAAAAAACGACAACGAAGAAGTACTTCAAATCCCGGTTCAGCAGATCATACCAAACCGGTTTCAGCCTCGTACGGTTTTTATAGATGAACGAATTGAAGAATTGTCACAAACAATAGAAGCTCATGGTATTATTCAGCCTATCGTGGTTCGCAGCATTGGAGAAAATCGATACGAACTGATCGCAGGGGAGCGCAGATGGCGGGCAGTCCAAAAGCTTGGCTGGGAAAAGATCCCCGCTATTACTAAAGAGATGGACGATTCGCAGACGGCATCTGTAGCACTTATTGAAAACCTTCAACGAGAAGAACTCACAGCTATTGAAGAAGCTATGGCTTATGCTAAACTTCTAGATTTGCATGGACTTACTCAAGAGGGACTTGCACAAAAGCTCGGCAAAGGTCAATCAACGATTGCGAACAAGCTGCGTTTATTAAAGCTTCCGCAATCTATTCAAGATGCACTTTTGCAGAAAAAAATCACTGAACGCCATGCCCGGGCATTGATTGTTTTAAAGACTCAAGAAAAGATGGAGGCTGTCCTTCAGGAGATTCTTGAAAAACAATTAAATGTAAAACAGACGGAAGATCGTGTGAAGCGGATGATTGAATTTGAGACTCAAGAAAAGAAACCGCAAGCACGACGTAAATCTTATAGCAAAGATATGCGTCTTGCGATCAATACAGTGAGACAATCTGTTGACATGGTCGTGCAAAGCGGTCTGTCTATCGATACTGAAGAAGAGGAACATGAAGAGTTCTATCAATTCACGATTCGTATTCCGAAAAAATAATTGAAGACCACCAGCTGAAAACTATGGCTGGTGTTTTTTTATTTACCCGCTTGTAAAACGGTGAAAATAATTCACAGAAAAACTTCTTTTTTCTTTAAATCCATACGTCATTTTAAATGCTTCATGATAGAATAATAGATAATGATGGTTTTATTAAGTGAGGTAGGTGACATCGTGGCCAAGATCATTGCAGTAGCCAACCAGAAAGGCGGAGTCGGAAAAACGACTACGTCCGTCAACCTTGGTGCATGCTTAGCATATTTCGGTAAGAAAGTTTTGCTCGTAGATATAGATCCTCAAGGAAATGCGACAAGCGGCGTTGGTGTGGACAAAGGAGACATTGATCAGTGTATCTATAATGTCCTTGTTGAGGATGTTGAAGTAAAAGATGTTATTGTAGAAACGATCTGTGAAGGTTTACATATCCTCCCTTCAACCATTCAGCTTGCTGGAGCGGAGATTGAGCTAGTTCCGACAATATCGCGCGAAGTTCGACTGAAAAGAGCCTTGGAAAAGGTCAGCCACATCTATGATTATATTATTATTGATTGTCCGCCATCTCTAGGACTTCTTACGATTAACTCTTTAACAGCTTCTGACTCTGTTATTATCCCGGTACAATGTGAATATTACGCACTCGAAGGATTAAGCCAGCTTTTAAACACAGTCCGTCTTGTGCAAAAGCACTTAAATACTGACCTGATGATAGATGGAGTCCTGCTTACAATGCTTGATGCACGTACGAACTTAGGCATTCAAGTCATTGAGGAAGTAAAGAAGTATTTTCAAGATAAAGTGTATGAGACGATCATACCTAGAAACGTTCGACTTTCAGAGGCACCAAGCCACGGGAAGCCGATCATTATTTACGATCCAAAATCCCGAGGTGCAGATGTATATTTAGATTTTGCGAAGGAAGTGATTGGCATTGGTGAAAGGGTTAGGTAAAGGGCTGCATGCCTTTTTCCCTCCGACAGAAGCTGGGGAAGAAGAGCACATTAAAGATGTCAGCATAACAGAGCTTAGGCCAAATCCGTATCAGCCCCGTAAAGTTTTTGACCAAAAAGCCATTGATGAGCTAAGAGAATCCATTCAAGAACATGGCATCCTGCAGCCGATTGTTGTACGAAAAAGCATTAAAGGCTATGAGATTGTCTTAGGTGAAAGAAGGTTTAGGGCTGCATCTGAAGCGGGATTAAAAACGATTCCTGTGATTGTAAAAGATTACTCAGAACAAAAAATGATGGAAGTAGCTCTTATCGAAAACCTTCAAAGAGAAGATCTTAACCCAGTAGAAGAAGCCCAAGCTTATCAAAAGTTAATGGAGCATCTTAAGATCACACAAGAAGAACTAGCATCCAGGGTTGGTAAGAGCCGTCCGCACATCGCAAATCACATACGCCTGCTTCAGCTTCCAAAACCTGTACTTGAACTATTATCAAACGGCCAATTATCAATGGGGCACGGACGAGCATTACTCGGACTTAAGAAAAAAACCAAATTGCAGCAAGTTGTTCAGCGAATTACGGAAGAGGGTTTAAACGTAAGACAGCTGGAAAAATTGATATCTGACATCAATAAGAATGTTCCACGTGGAACAAAGAAGAAAACCGTGCAATCGAATATCTTCTTTAAAGAAAAAGAATCCTTCTTACGTGACCGCTTCGGCACATCTGTCTCCATTAAGAAATCGAAACGAAAAGGAAAGATAGAGATTGAATTCTTTTCTCAGGATGATTTAGAACGCATTTTGGATCTGTTAGAAAAATAGAGAGAAAACCATCGACACGGTGGTTTTCTTTTTTACCATTCTTATTGATTTGGCTTAAGATGTATGAATACTAAAGACGAGGTAAGCACCTTGATTTAAGTTTTATAACGAGATCATCGCTGGCCTACTTGGATAGGAGATCGTATACATGTCACTGTTAGGAACAATAGTAAATGGGATCGCCATTGTTGCAGGAAGCTTTTTAGGATTGTTTTGGACAAGGATACCAGATCGTTTTAAAAACACGATCTTACAAGCTATGGCTTTAGCCGTTATGATTTTGGGGATTGGTATGGGACTTAAAAGTGAACAGTTCCTGATTGTAATTGCCAGCTTGGCAGTGGGTGGAGCTTTAGGCGAGTGGTGGAACCTAGAGGATAAGTTGAATGCTGTCGGAAAATGGCTCGAAACAAAAGTTGGGAAACAAGATAAAGGTTCTGTTGCGACAGGGTTTGTGACAGCTACACTTGTATTCGTTGTTGGAGCGATGTCGATCGTAGGTGCCCTTGACAGCGGGTTAAGACAACAACATGATGTGCTATATACAAAAGCATTGATCGATGGTTTCTGTGCTATTTTATTTACCTCAACACTTGGCATTGGTGTCATGTTCTCGGCTATTCCTGTCGTTTTATATCAAGGAGCGATAACACTGATGTCAACTCAGATCGACCAATTTGTTCCGCAAGAGCTGATGGATGCGCTTATTGTAGAGATAACGGGTACTGGCGGAATCATGATCGTGGCAATCGGATTGAACCTGCTTGGAGTTACGAAGATTCGAGTTGCCAATCTTCTTCCTGGCTTATTGGTAACAACCATTCTTGTTTTTATTATTGAAAAATGGGATAACATTTTAGCCTTTTCACAAGGACTGTTTTAAAAAAGCCGTCTCCATTTGGAGCGGCTTTTTTGTTATTGAATTTTATATATATCTTGTGAACGCGCTTCTGTTCCCGCAATCATGTTTTTTTGCTGAATCTTCTTTCTTAAACACGCCATATGAAGGGAATCCGCGATTAAATCAGCCATCTTCATCACAATGCTAAGCCTTGTATTCTGCAGAACGAAGTATTCCATGAATCCGCTTACGTTTACGATACCTGTGATGTGCATATCACCAACTGGCGGAAGCTGTTTATTGACACCTGCACCTGGTTTTACCGGACCATCATTAATAGAGACCATGCCAACATGATTCAATCGGCCCAAACAGGCATCAATTCCAATAATAAAGGCACCTGGATGCTCTGCTTGGATCATTTTCAGCTTTTCTTCTAAATTTACGGCGTGAACTGGGTCATCAAGTGTGCCGTACACAAAAAACGGAAATGTATCTTTGTTGTGCAATTTTGTACCAACGAGGGGGCCTAATGCATCGCCTGTCGATCTATCTGTTCCTATACAAACAACGACAACTGGCTGATGGTTTGAATCCGGAAGCATAGGCAGAATCTGTTCTGTTATCCGTAACATGGCTTCCTTGTCTTCATGGTGCAACTTATATTGAAGTGGTTTCCCTAGTCCCAGCTTCCGTTTGAGGAACATGACATCCTCTCCTTTATAATGGTACTACTAGTATACGGAAGAAATCCTTTTCCTATACATGGTAGAATAGAATAATCACAGACTTTTGTTTAAAGTCTATACCCGTTTAGCGGGCACTCGTAACCGAATAAGTTTTTCATAACAACTTTCAATCAATGACATTTGATATTCTAGGTAAAAGCTGATTAAATAATTTCATAATCAGAGAGAGGATGGAGACCCATTGGAAAAACCAAAGTTGCCTGAAGCAGCAGAACAGGCTGTAACTATTTTTTCAGATAAAGAATGGTGGGCAGGAATTGCTACCACTGGAATAAAGATCGTAGGAATCATCATACTCGCCGTGATCTTCAAATATGTTGTAAAAGCAACGATTGCCAATATATTTAAAGTTAGGTTAAAGACCCCCTTAAGATTAAGTGAGAGACGGGAGAATACTTTATTCAGGCTCTTAGATAACGTAGCATCCTATGTTATTTACTTTGTCGCGATTTTAACCATATTAAGTGAGTTCATGGATATAAAAGCGATACTTGCCGGTGCTGGTGTAGTGGGCCTAGCGATTGGATTCGGTGCTCAAAGCCTTGTGAAAGATATTATAACGGGCTTTTTCATTATCTTTGAAAACCAGTTTTCCGTAGGCGATACAGTAAGAATTACAAGCTTTGAAGGAACGGTCGAAGAGATTGGACTCCGAACCACAAAAATCAAAAGCTGGACAGGAGAATTACATATCCTGCCGAATTCGTCTATCACAGAAGTTACAAACTTTTCTGTTCATAACAGCATCGCCGTCGTTGACTTAAGCATTGCTTATGAAGAGGATATCGATAAAGCACAAAAGATTATTGAAGAAGTCGTAAAAAATGCAAAACCGAACTATCCAGAAATGGTAAAAGAACCAGAAGTACTGGGTGTACAGATGCTAGGTGCGTCTGAAGTTGTCATCCGGGTAACTTCTGAAGTACTGCCGATGACACACTTTAAAATTGCGCGTGAACTTCGTAAAACCTTAAAATATGAGCTTGAAAAAGCAGGTATAGAAATCCCTTATCCTAAAATGGTCACCTATCACAAAGAGCAGATGCCAAAAGAACAAAAATAAAGGAGAGCTGATGATGCAGCAAAAGGAATTTCAGCTTCACGATGAAGTGGAAATGAAAAAACAGCACCCATGCGGTACAAACCGATGGAAAGTCATCCGTATGGGAGCCGATATCAGAATTAAATGTATGGGGTGTCAGCATAGTGTGATGCTGCCTCGGTCAGAATTTGCTAAGAAAATAAAGAAAGTTTTGTTATCACCAGGGGAGTAAATACAGGAGGTAAACGTATGGAGGAGAAAGTGGTTTCCGCATGTCCCTTAAATTGCTGGGACGCGTGCAGCTTTCACGTGACCATTGAGAATCAAACGGTAAAAAGAGTTGAAGGAAACCACGATCACCCGATTACAAAGGGAAAGATCTGTGGAAGAGGAAGGCTTTTAGCAGAAAGAACGAATTCATCACAACGTATTCTGCATCCGCTTAAAAAGATAAACGGTGAATGGGTCCAGATAGAGTGGGAACAAGCCCTTGATGAGATTGCTATGAGGATGGGGGAAGTAAAATCCAAATATGGGCCAACTGCTGTTATGCATTCTCATGATTATTCAAATAACGGGCTCTTAAAAAGTCTTGACCAGCGGTTCTTTAATTGCTTTGGAGGCTTAACTGAGGTTGTTGGAAGTCTGTGCTGGGGAGCGGGGATCGCTGCTCAAACTTGGGATTTCGGCAACTCTTACAGTCATGCCCCTGATGATATCGAAAATAGCAAACAGATTGTTGTCTGGGGAAGAAATGCAGCGCATACGAATATGCACCTTTTCACCCGTTTGCAAAAGATGAAGAAAAAAGGTATCCCTATAACTGTTATTGACCCCATGTTTCATACAACTGCAAAACTGGCAGATCGCTATGTTGCTGTCAGACCTGGCATGGACGGATGGCTTGCACTAGGGATTGTTAAGGTTATCCTTGAAAAGGGATGGCAAGATACTTATTTTATTGAGAACTTCACTCATGGATTTAAAGACCTAGAGAAACTTGCCGCTAGTATAAAACTTGAAGAAATTGAAGTAAAAACAGATGTTTCACGTGAAACAATCGTTCAGCTGGCTCATACATACAGAAGTGGTCCAACTTCAACTTTTTTAGGACTGGGTATGCAGCGGTATAAAAATGGCGGTAATACGATTCGTTTGATCGATGCTTTAGCAGCGGTAAGCGGCAATATCGGGATACCGGGTGGAGGCTGCAGCTATGGCAACTTAGCGGTTGGTCAAAGTTTCAACAAACAGGAATTAACGCTGCCCCATAAACGAAGAGAAGTTCGTCATTTTACTCGCATGTTTCAGGCTGAAGAGATTCTGCGGAATAAAGAGCTTCCCGTTGAAGTTCTTTTTATAACAAGAAGCAATCCGCTAACTCAAGTTCCTGATTCGAATAGAGTAAGACAAGCCTTTGAATCTGTGCCCACGATAGTCGTTGTCGATCAATATATGACCGATTCCGCAGAAATTGCAGATTACGTGCTACCTTGTACAACTGTTTTTGAAGAAGAAGATATCTATTATGCGTCAATGTATCACCACTATATAAACTATGGAAAAAAACTCGTTCCGCCAAAAGGTGAAGCGAAATCTGACCTTGAGATATGGTCGATGCTTGCAGAGCGTCTCGGTTTTGGTGAAGAGTTTCATTATACCGCTGAAGAGTTTATGGAGATGGGCCTCTCATCATTAAATAAACACGGGATCACACTTGAAAAATTAAAACAAGAGAAATTTCTTGAACTGCCTGTTGAGTCTGTTCCTTGGTCTGACCGAAAGTTTCAAACGCCAAGCGGCAAATATGAGTTCACTTCACTGTCAGCCCTTCAAGAAGGATTTACGGATGGGAGAATCAAGCTTGCGTTTCCTGAAGAAAGTGCAGAAAATGAACCAGAACTAGTGAAAAAGTATCCTTATCAGCTGCTTACGATACATCCCTTGCGCTCAAACCATTCTCAAAGCCATCATCTTATTTCAAATATGCAAACTGTAGTGGTTCAAGTCTCAGATGTAATCGCAAAGAACAAAGGGATCTTATCAGGCGATGAAGTAGAGATTTTTAATCAAAGAGGCAGTTTAAAAGGAGAAGTAAAGATTATAAAAAACGGCCATCCAAATGTGATTAATGTTGATGAAGGACAATGGCATAAATTTGGCGGCAGTGTGAATGTATTAACTCCTAGCAGTGAATCAGATATAGGACAAGGAAGTACGTTTTACGATTGCAAGGTAGACATACAAAAATTGAATGGAAGTCTGAGCCGGGTGACTTAACCCGGTTCTTCTTGTTTTTTAAAGTGATAAAACCTATAATTGGGAAGGATATTTTTTTATCGAATGGACTCGGGTCACCGAGCTTTATATAAAACAGAGGAGTGAAATAACAGTGGCTCTTACAACTGGAATCGTTGGTTTGCCGAACGTTGGTAAATCTACATTGTTTAACGCTATTACACAAGCAGGTGCTGAATCAGCTAACTATCCTTTCTGTACGATTGATCCAAACGTGGGAATCGTAGAAGTACCCGACGATCGTCTTCAAAAATTAACAGAATTAGTACAGCCTAAAAAAGTAGTACCTACTACTTTTGAGTTTACAGATATTGCTGGGATCGTAAAAGGTGCTAGCAAGGGTGAAGGACTAGGGAATAAGTTCTTGTCACACATCCGTCAAACAGATGCGATCTTACAAGTTGTACGCTGCTTCGATGATGAGAACATTACACACGTTCACGGGAAAGTAAATCCGATTGACGATATTGAGGTTATTAACCTTGAATTAATCTTTGCGGACCTAGAATCCATCGACAAGCGTGTTGCACGTGTTGAAAAATTAGCAAAGTCTAAAGATAAAGAAGCTGTAGCTGAGTTTGCTGTACTTTCAAAAATAAAAGAAGCGCTCATGCAAGAACTTCCTGCTCGCAGTGTGGAACTAACACCTGAAGAGAAAAAGATCGTTCATGCGATGCACCTTCTAACAATGAAGCCTATCCTTTATGTAGCAAACGTGAGTGAAGAGGAGCTATTAGAAGGAACAAACGAGCATGTGGAAGCTGTTAGAGAATACGCTGCTCGCGAAAATGCAGAAGTGATCGTGATCTGTGCAAAAGTTGAAGAAGAGATCGCTGAACTAGATGGCGATGAAAAACTTGCTTTCTTAGGTGAACTAGGAATTGAAGAAGCGGGTCTTGATAAGCTGATCCGTGCTTCTTATTCGCTTTTAGGATTAGCCACTTACTTCACAGCAGGTGTTCAAGAAGTTCGTGCCTGGACGTTCCGTAAAGGGATGAAAGCTCCTCAATGTGCTGGAATCATCCACACCGATTTTGAAAGAGGCTTTATCCGTGCAGAAGTTGTAGCTTATGATGATCTGATGGCAGCTGGGAACATGGCAGCTGCGAAAGAAAAAGGGAAAGTCCGTCTAGAAGGTAAAGAGTACGAAATGAAAGATGGAGATGTGGTTCATTTCCGTTTTAACGTTTAATCAAAATTTAAAAAAGAGGAGGAAGAGCTGACGCTTTTCCTCTTTTTTAGGCTTATTTGTAATGTTAGCTTGTTTTATACAATATTTTTTGATATAATTCTTTATTGTGAGTTAATTGTCAACAAATATGATGATTTTCTCCTTGCCCGAGACAAATGTGTTGGGCCGCTTAGACCAAAAGGAGGTGAACGGAATGAAAAAGTACGAAATCATGTACATCGTCCGTCCGAATATCGAAGAGGAAGCTCTTAAGTCAACGAAAGAGCGTGCGAAAAGCATCCTAACTGACAACGGTGCGGAAATCGCGAACGAAAAGGAAATGGGTAAAAAGCGTTTAGCTTATGAGATCAATGACTTCCGCGATGGATACTACACGCTATTGGAAGTTAATGCTCCAACTGAAGCGATTAATGAGTTCGACCGTCTTATGAAGATCAACGAAGATGTTCTTCGTTTCATGACAATCGTAGACGAAAGAAATTAATCCTTTAAGGAGTGGTTCTGAATGCTAAATCGTGTAGTACTGGTGGGACGTTTAACGAAAGACCCAGAATTAAAGTACACTCCAAACGGTGTGGCTGTAGCTAATTTCACACTTGCTGTCAATCGGCCTTTTTCGAATCAGCAGGGTGAACGTGAAGCAGATTTTATTAACTGTGTCGTGTGGCGCAAGCCCGCTGAGAATGTGGCGAATTTCTTGAAAAAAGGATCACTTGCAGGAGTGGATGGACGTTTGCAAACACGTTCTTACGAGAACAATCAGGGTCAAAGAGTGTATGTTACTGAAGTAATGGCAGAAAGTGTTCAATTCCTTGAACCTAAAAGCGCTAATGCGGGCGGCCAGCAATATCAAGGCGGCAGCAACTTTGGTGGACCATCAAATGACCGCGGATTTGAGCAGCAAAATCAGAACCGCAGCTATGGAAGTGACAACGGATATGGTCAGCAAAATCAGAACCAGAAACGTAATAACTTCAACGATGACCCGTTTGCAAATGATGGCACACCGATCGACATTTCTGATGACGATCTGCCATTTTAAACTAACGTAAACTATGAATCGGAATATATAAAATAAATCTAAAGGAGGGGACCATCAATGGCTGGACGTCGTGGTGGACGCCAAAAGCGTCGTAAGGTTTGTTTCTTCACTGTAAACAAGATCACTTACATCGACTACAAGGATACTGATCTTTTGAAGCGTTTCGTTTCTGAACGCGGTAAGATTCTTCCTCGTCGTGTAACTGGTACATCTGCTAAATATCAACGTCAATTGACTCGTGCGATCAAACGCTCGCGTCACATGGCTTTGTTACCATATGTATCTGAATAAGATCATATAAAAACGCAGCTAGGGTTTCCTGGCTGCGTTTTTTTCTATGGTTGAACTGGAGCTGCTTGAGTTGGAGTGGCAATGAGCGCGTGTCGGAATATGACGAAAAATGTAGATTCGTGGATATTTGAACAAAACTCGTGGAATTAACTCCAAAATTCCTGGAATCAACCAAAAAACTTGTGGATTTATAAGCGGAATTCGTTGAAATATCGTAATAATAGTTCGTTCAAAAATCGCTGTTCACTGCACTTTTATAAAAGCCTCTTCTCTTTTCCTTCTTAAATTCATCCAATTTCCACAATTTGTTTACTTCTCTAAAAGTACGTCTATGCTAGAATTATCGTTTAAGTTGAATTACAGCGGCTATGTAACTACAATTAGAACATATGAAGAATTTGATGAGGTGAATCATGCGCAATACTAAAGTATTGGTAGAAGGTGCTGTCGTTTCGGGCATCTATACGCTTCTTTTTTTATCCAGTATGTACATACCGTTTTTTAGCCTTTTTTCATTATTTATCTTGCCCCTCCCGTTTATTATCTATTTATATCGACATGATCTTAAAGCGGGATTGCTGCTTTGGGCTGTTACGTTTGGTGTGTCCCTTGCCTTTGCGGGTATTAACGGTTTAATCGTAACCCTTTTCTCCGGTTTAACTGGAATAGTGATGGGGGAAATTTACAGAAGGAAAAAATCTGCTTTTGCGGTTCTTTTAGGTGCCAGTCTCTCGAATATTTTAAATATGCTTGTTACACTCGTCATCGCCCAAGTATTCATGGGTATTAATTTTGTGAATGAGTTAGAACAGCAGTTTCAGAGTGCGATAGGCACTGCAGAAGAGTTCT
The DNA here is from genome assembly GCF_014635025.1 of Fictibacillus barbaricus. Classification (GTDB taxonomy): domain Bacteria; phylum Bacillota; class Bacilli; order Bacillales; family Fictibacillaceae; genus Fictibacillus; species Fictibacillus barbaricus. The sequence goes on from NZ_BMCE01000001.1 coordinate 28,765, forward strand.
ACAAAACAAGCGGACAAGATCCTGCTCAAATTGAACGATTTAAAGAGCAAGCGGAGCTAATTCCGATGATGCTTCCGACATACATCATTGGAGGGGCTGTTATTCTTGCCTTCTTAACATATTTGGCAGCTAGGATGCTTATGAAAAGGCTCCGTTACGATGTACCATCATTCCCTCCATTCCGAGAGTGGAACCTGCCAAAATCATTTTTGTGGTATTATATTATAGCGATTGTTTTAACGTTCAGCACCCCTGAAAAGGGCACTGCTTTATATATTGTAACGATAAATTTATATATGATATTATCGTTTGTACTTATTATTCAAGGTTTTACAGTTATTTTTTATTATGCCTGGATAAAGAATTGGAAGAGAAAAAGAATCATATTGTTGATTATACTCCTGTTTTTGTTGAACTCTTTCCTGCCAATTCCTCTGGAAGTGGTTAAATTCTTAGGTATAATTGACTTAGGTTTTATGATTAAAAAACGGTTGAAACCAAAACAGTAGGAGCTGAAAGTATGCCAAAGTTTTTGCTAAAACGGTGGCATGGTTATCCCGTCATCGCCTTATTTGTTACTTCTGTTGTGCTGGTTAGCATCATCACTTATTTTCATTGGATGATCGGAATGGCAGGCTTTGTTTTGCTTGGCGGATTGTTTTATTATGCCATGAAAGCCGAAGCGAGTTTTCAGGAGGAACTAGGTGACTATATTTCTACGCTTTCCCATCGTTTGAAAAAGGTGGGGGAAGAAGCACTGATGGAAATGCCGATCGGGATTATTTTGTATGATGAGGATTTTAAGATCGAGTGGGCAAACCCATATATGGGGTCACTTATTGAAGAAGAATCCTTTATCGGGCATTCTCTAAACCATGTTTCAGAAGAACTGATTCCTTATATAAAAAGTGATGCTAAGGAAGAAGTTATTAAGATTAACACACATAGATTTCAAGTAAACTTTAAAAAAGAAGACAGACTGCTTTACTTTTTTGATGTAACCGAACAGCTTGACCTTGAACGTTTATATGATGAAGAACAAACCGTGATGGCCATTATCTATCTCGATAACTATGATGAGGTAACACAAGGGTTAGACGACCAATTCCGTTCAACCATCAATTCAAAAGTAACATCTGTACTGAATGAATGGGCGAACGAGCATGGTATCTTCTTAAAACGAACTTCGTCTGAGCGATTTTTAGCAGTATTCAACCAACGTATTTTAAATGAATTAGAAAAAAATAAATTTAGCGTATTGGATGAAGTAAGAGAATCTACAGCTAAACAGAACGTTTCGCTCACACTAAGTATCGGGGTAGCGGCAGGAACGTCTTCCTTGCCAGAACTCGGTCAGCTTTCACAATCGAGTCTGGACTTGGCTCTTGGCCGAGGTGGCGACCAGGTAGCTATCAAACAGACGAACGGAAAAGTACGTTTCTACGGAGGCAAAACAAACCCAGTCGAAAAGCGTACTCGTGTACGTGCCAGAGTCATATCACATGCGCTTAGTGAACTTGTGGCTGACAGCGATAAAGTGATTATTATGGGTCATAAGAATCCTGATATGGACTCGATCGGTTCTGCTATCGGGATATTGAAAGTCGCGCAAGTCAATGGAAAAGACGGTTATATTGTGCTCGATCAATCTGACATTGATGTCGGCGTGCAGCGTTTAATGGATGAACTACGCGAAACAGAATCAGTATGGAAGTTTTTTATTTCGCCTGAAGAAGCCCTCGAGATCGCTTCTCGAGATACTCTTTTAGTCATTGTTGATACTCATAAGCCTTCTATGGTCATTGAGGAAAAGCTTTTAACAAAACTTGATCATGTTGTTGTTATTGACCATCACCGACGAGGAGAAGAGTTTATCAAAGACCCTGTTCTCGTCTACATGGAGCCTTATGCGTCGTCAACAGCTGAGCTCGTAACCGAACTTTTAGAATACCAGCCGAAACGACTGAAGATGCGTATGCTTGAAGCAACAGCACTGCTGGCAGGGATTATCGTAGATACGAAAAGCTTTACGCTTAGAACGGGTTCTCGTACGTTTGATGCAGCCTCCTATCTAAGAGCGCATGGAGCTGACACGATCCTTGTTCAAAAGTTTTTGAAAGAAGACTTAAATACGTATACGAAGCGTTCCAAGTTGATTGAGAGCGCAGAAATCTATAAAAAAGGCATCGTAATTGCCAAGAGTACTCCTGAGGATGCTTACAATCAAGTGGTGATTGCTCAGGCTGCAGATATCTTATTAACGATGAACGGCATTCAAGCTTCTTTTGTTATTTCAAACCGAATAGACGGAAAAGTAAGCATCAGTGCTCGTTCGCTTGGGGACATCAACGTGCAGATGATCATGGAAAGATTGGAAGGCGGAGGTCACCTGACTAATGCTGCCTGCCAGATTGAAAACAGCACGATTGATGATGCAGAGAAACACTTAAAGATGGTTATCGATGAGTATATTGAAGGGGGAGAAGAGGAATGAAAGTGATTTTTCTTCAAGATGTAAAAGGTAAAGGTAAAAAAGGGGAAGTCAAAAACGTTTCTGAAGGATATGCGCGCAACTTTTTATTCCCTAAAAACTTAGCTTCTGAAGCAACTGCAGGAGCGATGGCAACATTGCAAGGCCAGCAGAAGAGCGAAGAGAAAAAGCAGCAGGCTCAACTTGAAGAAGCTGAAGCACTTAAAGCTAAACTGGCTGAGATGACGATTACGATTAAAACAAAAACAGGCGAGGGTGGCAGAGTATTTGGTTCTGTTACAAGCAAACAAATCGCTGACGGTCTCAAAGAACAAGGCATCAAGATCGACAAACGTAAAATTGAACTGGCTGACCCGATTAAATCGCTAGGATATACAAATGTGCCGATCAAAGTTCATTCACAAGTAACGGCAACAGTAAAAGTACACGTAACGGAAGAATAAAAAGCCGGGAGTCCCCGGTTTTTTCCACGTTTATAAAAGGGCAGAGAGGAGGAAATGAACATGAGTGATTTATTTGCTGATCGCATACCACCGCAAAATATTGAAGCCGAACAGGCTGTTCTAGGTGCTATCTTCTTAGAGCCCGAGGCTTTAATCACAGCATCAGAGATTCTTTTGCCAGAGGATTTTTACCGAGCCACTCATCAAAGAATCTACCGAGTGATGCTGGATCTTAACGCTAAAGGTGAGCCTGTCGATCTCATAACGGTTACTTCTGAACTGCAGGACAAGAACCAGCTTGATGAAGTAGGAGGTTTGTCTTTCTTAACAGAGCTCGCTGATAGTTCACCGACTGCTGCGAACATCGAGTATTACAGCAAGATCGTTGAGGAAAAATCACTTCTGCGCCGATTGATACGAACAGCTACCGATATCACGGCTAACAGTTATGCGCGGGAAGAAGAAGTAGAAGCCATCCTGAATGAAGCAGAAAAATCCATACTGGAAGTTGCCAATCGTAAGAACACGAGTGCTTTTACGGCGATAAAAGACGTGTTGGTTCATGCGTACGACAACATTGAAGCTCTTCATAACCGTAAAGGCGACATTACGGGAATCCCGACAGGGTTCAATGACTTAGATCGCATGACCGCAGGGTTCCAGCGCAACGATCTCATTATCGTTGCAGCCCGTCCATCCGTAGGTAAAACAGCATTTGCGCTGAATATTGCACAAAACGTCGCAACTAAGACAGATGAGAATGTAGCGATCTTTAGTCTCGAGATGGGAGCGGAGCAGCTTGTTATGCGTATGCTCTGTGCAGAGGGGAACCTGGATGCTCAGAGGCTGCGTACAGGGTCTTTGCTGCCTGAAGACTGGCAAAAGCTTACGATGGCAATGGGAAGCTTGTCTGCGGCTGGTATTTACATTGATGATACACCAGGTATCCGTATTAATGATATTCGGGCAAAATGCCGACGTCTTAAGCAGGAAAAAGGATTAGGTATGATTCTTATTGATTACTTGCAGCTTATTTTAGGCAGCGGTAAGTCTGGGGAAAACCGTCAGCAAGAGGTTTCTGAGATTTCTCGTTCCTTAAAAGCACTTGCTCGTGAGCTGGAAGTGCCAGTAATCGCACTGTCTCAGTTATCTCGTGGAGTAGAATCCCGACAGGACAAGCGTCCGATGATGTCTGATATTCGTGAATCCGGATCGATCGAGCAGGATGCTGATATCGTAGCCTTCTTATACCGTGATGACTATTACGATAAAGAAACAGAAGCTAAAAATATTATCGAGATCATTATTGCTAAGCAGCGTAACGGCCCAACAGGAACGGTAGAGCTGGCTTTCGTAAAAGAATACAACAAATTCGTTAACCTGGACCGGCGGCACGATGAAAGTGCCATTCCGCCAGGCGCATAAAAAAAGCAGCTGGATTAATCCGGCTGCTTTTGTAATTCAAGGAGTTTTTTTTCAATTAACCAATTCTCTATGCGATTTTTTACTTTCTCTTTTTGAAAAGCTTGCCACTCTTCCAGCAAGTTAAGCTCAGCCACTTTTTCATTAAATCGTTCAAAAGGTACATCTTCATTTAGGGCATGAAGCAACTCGTTATTTTGGTTCTGACTTTCGAACTCAACCATCCAACTAAAAGCTTCTACATTCAATACCTTTGGAATCTCAACGAATCGCTCTGGCTCATCTGCATCTAAGAATTCAAGATTAGGAAGACCGTCTGGTTCGATCGCATCGAGAAGAATAACTTGTTCGGCAGTGTCTAAATAATATATGTGGTTTGCTTTATCATCCATGTAAGCAACCATTAATTTTTCAATAAACAAATGAATTTTACCTCCTAGACAAGGTGTATACTACAGGATACGATAGAGTTTTTGATCTTTTGACTATGGAAACGCAAATATATTACGAACGAAAGTAAGTATATATGAATTAATGTTCGTGTTTTTGGTTGACTTTCCTTAAATATATTGCTAAACTAAGCATGGTTTTTAAGATTAGATGATAAATTCGTCAATCGTTAATTTCATGGAGGTGCAACCATGTCATCAGTAGTAGTAGTAGGAACACAATGGGGAGACGAAGGTAAAGGTAAGATTACTGACTATCTCTCAGAAAAAGCAGAAGTAGTAGCTAGATATCAAGGCGGTAACAACGCTGGTCATACAATTGTTTTTGAAGGGAAAAAGTATAAGCTTCACCTTATTCCGTCTGGAATCTTTTATAAAGATAAGGTCTGTGTAATCGGAAACGGAATGGTTGTTGATCCAAAGGCCCTTCTCGAAGAGCTTGACTACCTTCACGGCCACGGAGTAAGTACAGACAACCTCCGTATCTCTAACCGTGCACACGTAATTCTTCCTTATCATCTTCGCCAAGATATTTTAGAAGAAGAAAGCAAGGGCGCTAACAAGATCGGTACGACGAAAAAGGGTATCGGCCCGGCCTATATGGACAAAGCAGCTCGTGTTGGAATTCGTATTGCAGACCTTTTAGATCGCGAAGTATTTGAAGAAAAGCTTGAGCGCAACTTAGCGGAAAAGAATCGTTTATTCGAGCGCATCTACGAATCAGAAGGCTTCACTAAAGAAGAAATTTTAGATGAGTACTATGAATATGGTCAGAAGATCGAAAAATACGTAGTAGACACATCAGTAGTTTTGAACGATGCACTAGATGATGGCCGTCGTGTCCTTTTTGAAGGAGCACAAGGGGTTATGCTGGATATCGACCAAGGAACATATCCTTTCGTAACATCCTCAAATCCAATCGCAGGTGGAGTAACGATTGGTTCTGGTGTTGGGCCAACTAAGATCAACCATGTTGTAGGGGTTTCAAAGGCATACACAACACGTGTTGGCGATGGTCCATTCCCAACTGAACTTCATGATGAGATCGGTAATCAAATCCGTGAAGTTGGCCGTGAGTATGGTACAACTACTGGACGTCCGCGCCGTGTAGGCTGGTTTGACGCTGTTGTGGTTCGTCATGCACGCCGAGTTTCGGGTATTACTGACCTTTCATTGAACTCAATCGACGTTTTAACAGGTATTGAAACGTTAAAAATCTGTGTAGCATACAAATACAAAGGTGAAATCACACATGAGTTTCCAGCTAGCCTGAAAATGCTTGCTGAATGTGAGCCAGTATTTGAAGAAATGCCAGGCTGGACAGAAGATATTACAGGCGTTAAAGATTTAGGAGAACTTCCTGAAAATGCTCGTCACTATGTGGAGCGCATCTCCCAAGTAACAGGTATTCCGCTTTCAATCTTCTCTGTTGGACCTGACCGTGCACAAACAAACATGGTAAGAGGCGTATTTGCATAATTAAATAGGAGGCCCCTTGGAGACAAGGGGCTTCTTTTATTTGTTTGGGGCTTTTATATATGCAGCTTGAGTGTTGAATTTTGTCGAACGACCTATATTTTTTGATTAAGACTCAATTTATCTTTAGAATGACTTAATTTTTTTAAATAAGACTTAATTAACCCTCATTTTGACTTAATTGGAGCTGATCTAGACTTAATCACAGAAGAAAAAATAAGATATTGAAAGTTTTTATGAAAAATATTATGAAAACATATTGCCAAAGCACTCATATCGTGATAAAGTAACACTTGTCGTGAAAAAACGACATTGTTTTTGAAAGCACGAGCCATTAGCTCAGTCACGAGCGAAACAACACGAGTTTACTGCGAGTTGTTTCGACGGATAAACGTACGGTATTGCTTGTAGAGGAAGAAACAGGTATTACCGACGGAAATTTTATAGCCCGAGCCATTAGCTCAGTCGGTAGAGCATCTGACTTTTAATCAGAGGGTCGAAGGTTCGAGTCCTTCATGGCTCACCACTTTTTTTAAAAAAGTGGCCCGTTGGTCAAGCGGTTAAGACACCGCCCTTTCACGGCGGTAACACGGGTTCGAATCCCGTACGGGTCACCATTCATTTTTTCTCGAATAACCAGTACTTTTTTACAAGTGGACTCGTGGTGTAGTGGTTAACATGCCTGCCTGTCACGCAGGAGATCGCCGGTTCGACCCCGGTCGGGTCCGCCATTTTTATTTTAAAAAAGTACAAATGAAATAAAAACCAAATTTTTAATTTGGCTCGGTAGCTAAGAGCGTTACCTCACGAGTAAACTTCGATTTGTCTCGACGGATACGCATAAAAGAATAGCTATAAGAGGAAGAGACACACCTTAAATAAAACCAAATTTTCAATTTGGCTCGATAGCTCAGTCGGTAGAGCAGAGGACTGAAAATCCTCGTGTCGGCGGTTCGATTCCGTCTCGAGCCACCATTTTACTTTAAATCCTAAAACATGTTGCATGTCCTGATGAAGGGCATGCTTTTTTTTGCTCTGTTTAGGCGTCACGAATAGATCGAATCCTGCAGTACTTGCCCTACTTACATTGCATAACGGAACGCCGAACAATCAGAAAACAGCTAGAAAATGAGAAAGAGGGATAAGTACTTAACATTAAGAATATAATGTTACCAATTGGGATTAGGAAGGTAGTGATCATACAGATGGAATTTCAATGGGGACTGTATTTGATCGCGAGTTACCTTGTAGGTGGTTTGATGACAGGGTTTCTTGTAGCAAAGCTTTTAAAAGGTGTAGATTTACGACTGCTTGGAAGCGGCAATATAGGTGCACGAAATGCAGGGAGAGTTTTAGGGCCTTCTGGTTTCGTTCTAACATTAGCAGGTGACATCCTTAAAGCAGCGGCAGTCATCTGGGCTGCCATTCAATTTGAATACCCTCCACATATTCAGCTGCTTGGTTTTCTAGCTGTTATTCTAGGCCATCTTTATCCAATATTTCTAAGGTTTCAAGGAGGAAAAGGGGTTGCCTCATTTATCGGAGGTTTGGTCGTTTTTCATTTAGTCTCTGCGATATTAGTTGGTGCAGCATTCCTTTTGTTTTATTCCATTAAACGAAGCTTAACGGTTGCAGGGTTATTTGCCTTTGCACTTGCTCCTTTCTTCTATTGGTTGATTGAAAGACAATGGCTTGAAACGCTCATTCTTCTGCCGATCAGTTTACTCGTTATATATGTTCAAAAAGACGATATTAAGGAAAGAATCAAGTTAAACGAATAATTCTTAAAGAGCAAAAAGAGTTTATCTTTTGCTCTTTTTTGATGGCCCACTTTTACAGTTAGATTACAAAAACCGTGAATTTCTGACAAATTGAAATCCCTTATGATAGGATACTAGAGATAATAAACGGCGAAGATTGTCCTAGGACAATAGACATAGCAGAGAAATAGCAGAGGATCTTTAGGGGGAAAAAGAAGAGTGCAGAATCGAAAAACCACTGAAAGATTTATAAGAAAACTAGTTCCGTTATTTTTAGCAGTTATTATGATACTCTCAACATTTACGTTGAATCCTTCTGTAACAAACGCACATCACGATGATAACCAGTTAATAAAAACAGTTTTCCATGTTTATGTTGATGGGGTAAAGATTGGTACAGTAAGGGAAAAAAGTGTTGTTAATCAGACAGTTGAGCATATTTTACAGAATGCAAAAGGCAGAAAGAGCGATTTTGCCTTTACCATAAATGAATCTATAGAGTTAAAGCCAGAAAAGATGTTTCGGCCACAGTTCGATCATGAAGCGGCTAGAAAAGCGTTAACAAAGCATTTATCTGTTTCAATAGAAGCTTACCGTTTGGTGGTGGGTGGACAGACAGCAGCTTATGTTTCTAGTGAAAAAGAAGCAGAGGACATACTTTTAAAGCTTCAACTTGAACATGTTTCAAAAGAAGAACTGGATGCTATAAATAAAAAGAAGGCTAAAGATAAAGAACTTGAAATACCAGATCTAAAACCTGGTGAAAGTAAAGTTGTTGACGTTGATTTTTCTAATCCTATTTTAATTTGGAAGGCACAGACATCCATTAATGAACTCGTTTCTGTTAAGGAAGCGATGTCCCGTATAAAAGAAGGGACACTTCAAAGAAAAGAACATGTTGTTTTAGAAGGGGAAACAGTTGAATCGATTACTGAAAAGTATCACTTATCAATGGATCAATTTTTCACGTTGAATCCAAGAATGCTGCTAGCGCCCGTTATTCGAACAGGTGACTCAGTAACCGTAACAGAAAAGAAGCCTTTTACCGAAGTACTCGTCTATAAAGCCACTCGTGTTCAAAACGAGATTCCTTTTCAAATTGAAAAGCAGGAAGACAGTACAATAGAAAAAGGCCAGACAAAAACGGTACAAAAAGGTCAAAACGGATTAGAGGATATCACCTTTACTGTTTATAATGCAGACAACAAGCTTCTTCAAAAAGATATCTTGAAGAAAGAGCAAGTAAAAGCACCTGTAACTGAGATTCAAAAGATCGGTACAAAGGTGATCCCATCTAAGGGAACAGGCACTCTTTCATGGCCTGCCGTTGGTGGATATATTTCCAGCCATAAAGGATCACGCTGGGGAAGGCAGCATAAAGGAATCGATATTGCTCGTCCATCTGAACGCTCTATCCTTGCTGCAGATAATGGCACCGTCGTATTTGCGGGCTGGGACGGGGATTATGGCAAAAAGATCATCATCAATCATAACAATGGAATGAGAACTATCTATGCTCATTTGAATTCTCTTTCTGTATCAACAGGGGATGTGGTGCAGAAGGGTTCAAAGATTGGTGTGATGGGTTCTACAGGCCGATCGACAGGTGTACATTTACATTTTGAAGTATACGAGAATGGTGATCTGAAAAATCCTGCAGATTACTTGTGATAATACGTGTAAGACCTCTTGGGAATGAACCATTTCTGGGAGGTTTTTCTTATCAGAAATTAGAAGGTTTTACTAGTAGTATGGAGAAAGTTTCAACTGTGATAAAATAGTAGAGATACCATTTAAAACAAACAATAAAGTATATATCCTGCTATATATAAAATAGAGTTTCCGAAGAAGGAGCGTTCCCATGGAAAAGAAAATTCTCGTAGTGGATGATGAAAAACCAATTGCAGACATCCTGCAGTTCAATCTTGAAAAAGAAGGATTTACTGTCATTTGTGCCTATGACGGTATAAATGCACTTGAAAAGGTTGAGAAAGAAAAGCCTGATATGATTCTGCTTGATATTATGCTTCCTTTAAAAGATGGCATGGAAGTATGCCGTGAAATCCGTAAAAAATATGATATGCCGATTATTATGCTTACAGCTAAAGATTCGGAAATTGATAAAGTACTAGGATTAGAGCTTGGTGCGGATGATTATGTGACAAAGCCTTTTAGCACACGAGAATTGATCGCTCGTGTCAAAGCAAATCTGCGCCGTCATCAACAAGAAGCAGAGCGTGAGGTAGATGAGAACAATGAGATCACGATCGGTTCTTTAACCATCCATCCTGATGCTTATATTGTTACAAAACGCGGTGAAACCATTGAGTTAACACATCGAGAATTTGAATTGCTGCATTATCTGGCTAAACATATCGGACAAGTGATGACACGTGAACACTTGCTGCAAACGGTGTGGGGGTACGACTATTTTGGAGATGTTCGAACAGTTGATGTTACCGTTCGCCGTCTCCGTGAAAAAGTAGAAGATAACCCGAGCCACCCATTATGGATCATTACAAGACGCGGAGTGGGGTATTACCTAAGAAATCCTGATCAGGAGTAATCATCATGGATAAAGTGAATTTTTTTAAATCAATACATGTCAAATTTGTATTGATTTATGTTTTGCTCATTTTAATAGCCATGCAAGTGATCAGCGTTTATTTTATTAATAACCTAGAGGCTGATCTTCGGCAAAGCTTCTCTAAATCACTCTATGACAGAGTGAATTTATTAGAGTTTAATATTGAGCAAAAGATGAAGGACGCAAGTAAGTATAAAAATAGTAAAAACGAAGATGGGGAAGAACAGGTAACGCTTGAAGAAGATATTCAAGCGTTAATTGATGAGGAGTTTGAAGAAAAAGAATTACAAGTCTTGAATAAAGAAGGTATGGTTCTTGCCAGCAACAAACAAAGGCTGGTCGGCCAAATCAGCTTTAACCCTAAGATTAAAATCGCTCTTGAAGGCACTGTTGATGATGAGATCATGCTTACACCTGAGGGTGAAAGGGTTATGGTTTTGGCAAAGCCGATTCAGATAAACAGTGATGGACCAACCATCGGAGCTATTTATCTACAAGCCTCTATCGAAAGCATCTTCAAACAAATTCAGCGTATTAATAATATTTTAGTAACCGGTACAGTAATCGCTCTGATTATTACAGGACTACTCGGTGTCTTCTTGGCGCGTACGATAACCCGTCCAATGGCAGATATGAGAAAACAGGCTCTGGTTATGGCCAGAGGAGATTTCTCGCGTAAAGTTCAGCTTTATGGAGATGATGAGATCGGACAGCTGGCGATGACGTTTAACAACCTGACGACAAAGCTCCAAGAAGCGACTGCCATTACCGAGAGTGAAAGAAGAAAGCTGCGTTCAGTCCTGACCTATATGACTGATGGTGTGATCGCGACAGATCGAGATGGAGCCATCATTCTTATGAATGACCGCGCTGAAGAAATGCTGAATATCTCCAGGCAGAATGCACTTGGCACTTCACTATTGGAACTGCTTCGATTAAACACGAATTATACATGGGAAGAGCTGTATAACGAATATGAGTCTATGCTGCTTGATTTCAGTACAGACGATCTTCATTATGTCGTCCGGGCTAACTTCTCAACCATCCAAAAAGATGATGGGCCAATTAATGGTCTTATTTGTGTTCTTCATGATGTAACAGAACAAGAACAAATAGATAACGAACGAAGAGAGTTTGTATTTAACGTTTCACATGAGTTAAGAACGCCTCTTACTACGATGAGGAGCTATCTAGAAGCCCTTGCAGACGGTGCTTGGCAGGATGATAATATTGCCCCGCGTTTCCTTGAAGTAACCCAAAATGAAACAGAGCGTATGATCAGACTTGTTACAGATCTGCTTCAACTTTCAAAAATGGATAGCAAAGACTATAGATTTAACTTCCGTGAGATTGATTTGATTCACTTTTTAAACGGGATTATTGATCGTTTTGACATGCTTGAAAAAGAAAATATTGAGTTATCCCGCTCACTGCCTGACACCTTGATCCCTGTTCAAATGGATACTGACAAGATGACACAAGTATTGGATAACATCATTTCTAATGCGATGAAGTATTCTCCTGAAGGTGGTACGATCACGTTTACAGCTGTAGTTATCGGCCGAAAAGTAAAAGTGAGCATCTCTGATCAGGGTGTAGGAATTCCCAAGAACAACGTATCCAAGATTTTTGACCGTTTCTTTAGAGTAGACCGAGCACGTTCTAGAGATATAGGCGGAACGGGGCTGGGTCTTGCGATCGCAAAAGAAATTGTGCTGGCGCACGGCGGAGATATATGGGCAGAAAGTGAATGGGGACAAGGAACAACGATACATTTCACTCTTCCTTTAAGAAAAGTTAAGGAGGGGCCAAAAGCATGAACTGGTTAAAATGGATTACACATACAAGAAAAGTGATTACGTATGTTCGTGAAAACCGTGAATTGATAAAGTCAGTTGTTTTAACGTCATTGATCGCATTAAGCCTTGTCTTAACATGGAGCTTGTGGACTTTTAAACCGAGCTACCCTGCATTAGAGGATCCACGAACAGTGAAAAAGGAAATGGTAGAAGATCAGCTTTCTTTATCTGAAGCTGTCTATCCTACCCAAGTAATCTATCACAAAGACAATGAATTATATGGAGCAGAAGCTAACAATCAGATCAATTTATTTCATAAAGTCTTAAGTGAGACAAGATTTACTTTTGATACAGGTCCAAAGAATGATCAAACATTTGACCCTGCTGATGAGAGCTTTATAAAGAAAACAAACTATGTAGAAGTAATCTATCCTGTAGGAATGAGTCAGGAGATATATAAAGATGTCTTTTCTTTTGAAGCAGCTCAAATTACAGCAAGCAAGCCTCAGAACGTAGACAGACTATACTTGTATCAAAGCAATACAGGCGGCGTTGAAGGGTATCTGATCTCGTATCAGCCACAGAAGAAACAAAAAATTAAAGCGATAAATAATGACGCACTTTTGCCTTTGCTAAAGCAAATGAATCAACTTGTCGCAAAAGAGGATTTTAAGCCTTATGTTTCTCATGACATTAAAGAAGAGACAAGTGAAGGGGAAAATGAGATTAAAGACCGCTTCTATTTTCCTATGAATTCTATAATAGTAAACAGCAACGCTTATATCTCAAAAGCCATCAATGAAGAAACGAAAGAGAAATATAAAAAAGCTCTATTTAAGGATCCTTTAGCCGTTAAAAGTGCTTCTACGGCTGTAAATGAAGAAACATTTACAGATGGTACAGCTGCAATGGTTATAAATGAAACAGAAAACCGATTCACGTATACAAACTTTGCAGGTTTAACAAATGGGAGTCAAAGCACGATCAATTCTCCACTATTCCTGTCTATAGACTATGTAAATACGCATGCAGGATGGGGCGGTAATCCTTATATCGTATCATCTCTCGATAACGAAACGGCTGGGTTTTGGCTTTACGTAGACGAACTGCCAGTATTGGATGATGATATGCAGATGAGTCTTAGCTGGTCTGAAGGTGAACTCTACCAATATAAGAGGTCTATGGTAGAACTGGATACACAATCTAAATATTATCCAGAAGATCTATCAGAGACGATCAAACTGGAATCAGGCAATGAGGTTATCCAAGAGTTAAAGGCTGCTGATTATAACGAGAACTATATTAAGGATGTCCGAATCGGTTATTCCATCAGAAGGCAAAGCAAACCACATATCTATATATTAGAGCCAAAATGGTTTATAAATTATGAAAATCAAGGGTGGTCGCCATTATTTAAAGCTGACAGAGAGGAAGGGTTTTAATTGGATTGGAAAAAAACAAAAAGCATCTTTATCCTTACCTTCCTTGTCTTGAACTTGTTTCTAGGCTATCAGCTCTACCAAAAGAATGATATAAACAATATCGCACCACTTTCTCAACAGCCTTTAGAAGAGATACTGCGAATTAACAATATTGAGTACGAAGATCAGATTCCGAAATATAAAGACGAACAAACACTGATCAGCGCTCAGAGATACAATTTTTCTGATGAAGAAAAATCGTTAAAATTTAAAGAAATTTCGCTGGATCAACAAAAAAGTTCAGATATTACATTGAACTATACATTAAAGAAACCGATGGATCTGCCTAAGAAAGATGACAATGATCTTATAGATACACTGTCTAAGTTTCTAGAAGATAATGTGTCACGCGGTAATGAGTATGCCTATTTTGCCTGGGATAAGAAGAAGAACATCATTTGGTTCAATCAGATTTATTTAAAAAAACCTATCTTTTATAATGCTGCTAATTTTGATCAGCCAAAGGATTCTAATTTAGACTTTGAAGCTCCAAATGGTATGATTAAATTTTACCTTGATGAAAAAGGAAGACTGACAAAGTTTACACAAACGTATCTATTAATCATGCGTCAAGGAGCTCCACAGGAAATTATTGATCCTACTAAAGCGTTAGGAAGGCTGTTCGATACTGCCTACTTAACAAAGGGTGATAAGGTAAAAGACATACAATTGGGGTATTACAGTCTAGTAGAGGTAGGAGACCTTCAAGTATATGCTCCTACTTGGTTTATAGAAACAGAAGACGGACAGTATTTAGTTAATGCAACTGACAGTTCCATTCAAGTGTTATCGGGAGAAGAAGAGTAGAAAGGAACATGCGGTTATGAGTTTGAAATTTAGCGTTCTTGCTAGTGGAAGCTCGGGGAATGCGATATACGTAGAGACGGAAAAGACACGCTTGCTTGTTGATGCAGGTCTGAGTGCAAAACAGATTCAAATTCTTTTTGAAAAAGCGGCTTGTGGTGAAGTAGGTGATATTGACGGTATCTTGGTCACTCATGAACATAGCGATCACATAAAAGGACTCGGTGTACTTGCCCGAAAATTTAAGCTGCCGATCTATGCGAATAAGAACACATGGAATGCCATGGACGGCCTGATTGGTGACGTTGCAACGGAACAAAAATTTGAGTTTGAGATGGAAACCGTTAAAACGTTCCATGATCTAGAGGTTGAGTCGTTTGGCGTTTCTCATGATGCAGCTGAGCCGATGTTTTATGTTTTTCATCATAATGGAAGAAAGCTTGCTCTTATGACAGATACGGGCTACGTGAGTGATCGTATGAAAGGGATCATTCGTGACAGCCACTCGCTTGTTATTGAATCTAACCACGATATTAACATGCTTATGATGGGAAGATACCCTTGGAATATTAAACGCCGGATCTTAGGTGATCATGGGCATATATCTAACGAAGATTGTGGACATGCTCTTGCGGATGTTATTGGGGATGGCACTAAACATATATATCTAGCCCATCTGAGTAGAGATAATAACATGAAGGATATTGCGCGCCTAGCGGTTGAACAGACCCTAAAGACCTATGATATCACTGCTGGAGAACAAATTATTCTTCATGATACCGATGCAAGCCAGCCAACAAAACTGGCTTTAGTGTAACTCCTCGCGTTGTTTAAAGTAAACCGTTTCAGGAAATAACAATAAGTGTGGGAAATTATGAAAAATAACCCAAAATGTCCATATTTTCAGGACTAATTGCTTACAATAGGTTATGAACTCATACACTTGATTGTTGAAAGGAACGGTGAAGAGCAATATGGGATATTATGATGACGATTATGAATCCTCATCTCGGCAAAAAGGAAACCGCGGAGGAAAGTTTCTACCAGCTTTGCTAGGAGCCATTCTGGGTGGTTTACTTGTATTATTTACAGTACCTGCCTTAGGAGGGGCGGGTCTGTTGCCGGATAACTTGTACCCTTCTGATGGAGAGGAAAACGGGCTGGATACGGACGAGAACGAAGTAGAAAGAAACGTTGATATCGATCTTACGACAAACGTAACGGATGCAGTAGATAAAGCTTCCGGAGCCGTTGTAGAGGTAATCAACATTCAGCAAACTGATTTTTGGAGCCAGCAGCCCGCTGGTACAGGATCGGGTGTTATCTATAAAAAAGAAGGCAATAAGGCTTACGTTGTAACAAACGATCATGTTGTTGCGGACGCAAGTCAGATTGAAATTACGCTAAGCAACGGAACCAAGCTTAAAGGAACCTTGCGCGGTACCGACCCGCTGATGGATCTAGCTGTCGTTGAGATTGATGGGAGCAAAGTAGAGAGTGTAGCGGAGTTCGGAACATCCGGTGATTTAAAACGAGGGGAACCAGCGATTGCAATCGGTAACCCGTTAGGGAACTTCCCCGGATCTGTAACGCAAGGTATCGTTTCAAGTGCTGACCGCTCTATTCCTATAGATCTTGATCAAGACGGCAACCCGGATTGGCAAGCAGAAGTTATTCAGACTGATGCGGCTATTAATCCAGGTAACAGCGGTGGTGCATTAATCAATATTGCCGGTCAGGTTATCGGAATTAACTCTTCTAAAATTGCTCAGAATGAAGTAGAAGGAATCGGATTCGCCATTCCTTCAGATGTTGCAGAGCCCATTATTGAAGACCTTGAGAAATATGGTGAGACGAGAAGACCATTTTTAGGAGTTAACATCATACCGCTTTCGCAAGTGAACACGTACCAGCGAGAACAAACACTTAAAATTCCAGACAGCGTTCAAGAGGGTGTTGTCGTTATGGAGATCACTCCAGCATCACCAGCTGCCAGAGCCGGAATGAAAGAAATGGACGTAATTGTTGAGATGGACGGAGAAAAGATTAAAGATCCAATCGCTCTTCGTAAATTCCTATACACGAAAGCAAAAATTGGTGATGAAGTTGATGTGACATTCTATCGTAACGGCAAGAAGCAAACTGTTAAGGTTGAACTCAGCGGTGGAAGACAAACTTAAGTTTTTTAAACAGGGGGAATTTTATCTCCCTGTTTTTTGTTTTGATTCCACATGTGGACAACTTTAATAAGGAAGATTATTTACACACAGACCATTATTCGTTAGTGTAGGAAGAGGAATTGTGGATAAGTAGGGAGTGAAGATTTTTGAATATTATTTGCTGTAAAGAGCATGCAGAGCTTGCGATTGACATTATTGTGGATGAATTTGAAACACCGCCGGTCGTAGAGTTATTAACAAAGGAAAGCGAGTTATCAACAGGATGTGAATACTGCAGCAAACAGGGTGTATATAAAGTATCGAACATATGACCGCCTACAATATATGGCCTTCATTGTGTATATGTGGATAAGTTCTGGGGATAACTTATTTGAAAGGAAGTTTTCAACACGTGAATATATCAATTGTTTCAGTAGGGAAATTAAAAGAAAAATACTTAAAGTCAGGTATAGATGAATACTTAAAGAGACTTGGTCCTTATGCGAAGATAGAGATTATAGAGGTTCCTGATGAAAAAGCGCCTGAAACATTAAGTGACCAGGAGATGGTTATGGTTAAAAACGCAGAAGGTGAAAGGATATTGGCTAAGATCGGGCAGGATGTACATGTGATTGCTATGGCTATAGAAGGTAAGGCTGTCTCATCTGAAGATCTGGCTGAAAACTTGGACAAGCTGGCGACTTACGGAAAGAGCAAAGTAGCTTTTGTAATCGGTGGATCTTTAGGTTTAAGTGAGGCTGTTATAAAGCGGGCAAACGAAAAGATCTCTTTTGGAAAGATTACATACCCGCATCAGTTGATGAAACTCGTACTGGTAGAGCAGATTTATCGAGCGTTTCGGATTAATCGGAATGAACCTTACCATAAGTAAATGAGGTTTTTAAACAAAATGTTCAGTAGATATAGTGAGTGGAATACACTTTAGAGTAAATATGAATGATAAAAATATAAAAGGAAAACCACTGAGATTAGTCTCAGTGGTCTTTTCTTTACTTATTATCATTCAACAAGTAGTTATAAATATTGGCTTCGCCAGCTCCATAAAGTGGATCTACTCCGACTTTACCCAAATCAAGGGCACTTTGTCTGATTGCTGCTGCTACTTGAGCAGGTGAGTACTCAGGGTGAGCTGCTTTAATGACTCCAGCCACACCAGCAACTTTTGGTGCTGCCATGGAAGTTCCGTGTAAATAAGAATATCCATGCCATTGTCCATCAGTAAATTTCGTTGTAGCATTACTACCACCATTAGCTCCTACAGGATAAGAAGGATAGGTTGATAATGTACGATACGTAAAATCACGTTTATTTAAATAGTCGCCTTTTGGGTCTGCACGGAACAAACTGTCGTATAATGGACCGTTATCCCCACCAGGACCAGCAACGTCAATTGCATTTCCATAATTAGAGTAGAATGCAATATTATCTGTTGACCACTCATTAGATGAAGAAACGGTAATAACTCCAGGAATTTGGGCTGGTACTACACGAGATGGACCTTTAATGTCTAAACCGTAAGTATCCTTCCAATAAGCCTGCATATCATGTAAATTGTTTAGATCTTTTGAATCATTCCCTGAAGATACAACCACTGTAACTCCTTTTTGGATGGCATACTGAATTGCACGGTGATAAGCTACCATTGAAGCGGAATCACCTTTTTCTCCAAGGTTATGAGCCATCCAACGCCAGCCTCCAATGGACATATTAATAACTTCAACGCCATCGTTTGCTGCAGCTACAATTGCATCAGTAATCCAAGATTGTTGTGCTCCACCTGTTGCACCAAATACGCGGTAAGCTCGGACTGTTAATTCTGGACCTACTCCCTTAACCTTTCCATTGGCGGCAATTGATCCAGCAACATGTGTTCCGTGACCATTTTTATCCCAGGCATCTGTTGTTCCAGGTACAAATGTTTTTGATCCAGCAAGATCAGCGTTATCCTTCAAATCTGGATGGCTGAAGTCAATTCCTGTATCAATGACGGCTACAACGGTATCAGGGTTACCTTCATTTAGCTCATAAGAATCGCCATCATGAGTCAAACGCTGCATATCCCATTGTTTATCCCAATAGCTGTCTGCATTTGAATCCAAAGTAACTTTGCCTCCATCTGGGTTACCAGGAGTAAAATTAACTTTGTTATCTGGATCGGTTTCTAAGTATGCTTCAAGTTCTCTTCCAACAGTCTGAATGTTAGTATCTTGTTTTATATTTGATAGAAAAGTTGAATCGGAGGATGCAACCTCAACAATTCCGATTTCATGTATAACTCTTTCAACATTCCCTCCTGCCTTCGAGATGGTTTCTGAGAAATTACCCGGCAGCTTCCCTTTATACGCTATTACATAATGTTCCTTCTCCGTTGCAGCCTTTGTTTGATTCGGTTGGACCCCAATAAGCAAAGAAAATGATAGAGCCGAACAAATAGATAGCACAGCTAGTTTCTTTTTC
The DNA here is from genome assembly GCF_014635025.1 of Fictibacillus barbaricus. Taxonomy (GTDB): domain Bacteria; phylum Bacillota; class Bacilli; order Bacillales; family Fictibacillaceae; genus Fictibacillus; species Fictibacillus barbaricus. The sequence continues at coordinate 48,114 of NZ_BMCE01000001.1, forward strand.
ATTAATATTACTCCCTTATGTAAATTTAATGTGAATCACAAATTAATTCTAGTACAAGCTCTTCAAAAAATTTGTCGATTAATAAAAAGAAAATTTAAAATATTACGACAAAATAACCTAATATTTGTGATGGCAGACCTAAATATCCCCAGAAAATTAAGAAGAGAAGCTATGCTTACTGCTAGTTAACGAAATAAAAAACCTCATTTTGTTTAGACGAGGAGAACCGTACCACAAGTAAAAAAACCATTTTTATCGATATGGTAAAATGGACAAGAACTGATGAAGAGAGGAACCAATTAAATGTCTAATCTACCAGATTGCCCAAAATGCAATTCCCCTTATGCTTACGAAGACGGCAGCTTTCTTGTTTGTCCAGAGTGTGCTCATGAGTGGACGTCAGAAAGTGAAACTTCCGAACAAGAAGAGAAGGTTGTTAAAGATGCGAATGGAAACATCCTGAAAGATGGTGATTCTGTATCGGTCATTAAGGATCTTAAAGTAAAAGGAACATCTTCTGTTATTAAGATTGGAACAAAAGTAAAAGGAATCCGTCTCGTAGAAGGCGATCATGATATTGATTGCAAGATCGACGGTTTTGGAGCTATGAAGCTTAAGTCAGAGTTCGTAAAAAAGATTTAAGCTCTCATCCCATTCATATTTAATAGATGATAACCAACTTACTTCAAATCTGCTGATATAGCGATAAAGATCGTCCTAAAAAACTGAAAAATATTTATAAACCCCGTTTTTTAATAAGCGGGGTTATTACGCGTTTATATTCATTGACTTGGTTGTTTTAATCCGTACATTATGATGGGAAGAGTGATTTGCGGTCATGGAACGCTCTAGCACTCTGTCATTGCAGTTAACGTGAATTGGACAAGTGTTGCTGTATATAAAAAAAGCTCTAGCCTTGTTGGCTAGAGCTAATTCATTATAAAGATTCCTTGATCACTTTCTTATAATAAAGAACTGATAACATACCGAAGATGGAATAGAGGACGGTATAGACAACCATCACGATAATCATAGGTGTCCATACTTCAGCTCCGAATAAGAACCACCCGGATTGTACAGCGAAATAACCGTGAAGCAATCCGATGGCTAAAGGAATACCAAAATTAAATAGCTGCTTGAACTGGATCCCTTTCAAGAGATCGCCTTGAGTATATCCCAGCTTTCGTAAAATCGTGTAATTGGGCTTCTCACTTTCACCTTCATCCATCTGTTTAAAGTAAAGGATACATCCCGATGTAATCAGGAAAGTAAGTCCTAAGAAACCTACAATGAACATCATTAAGCCCATGTTCTTCTTTTGATTGGTGCTTATTTCAAGACGGGACTCATTGTATAATTTTTCATATGTTCCCGTTGATTTAAAAAGATCATTAGCTTTCTCTAATTTTTCTTTGTTGTTTATATTTACCCCAATATATAGAGTGGATTCTTTTTGAATCTTTGGATCCAAATCCTTTTTGACACGCTTGAATACCGTGTCATCTACAACGGCAACAGGTACGCCGCCTCCTGTAAAGTACCAGGAAACAGGGTGTTCTTGTTCTAGCCCTTGGTAGGTTTGAGGTATAACCTCAGTCTTTCCTTTAATTTGAATCATTCCAGAATCCTTTAATGGCATAAACTTTTGCAAGAGATCGTTATATCCTGTGAAAACTACTTCTTTTGGTGAAACATCTACCCAATCAACAGATTTGTCGCTTATAAGAGGAAGAGGCATTGCCTTTGGGTCTATCACGAGCTCTTCTAAACTTCTATCTACTAGCTGTCCAGCATTAACAGATGCTTGAATGACTTCTAATGATGTCTCGGTGTATTCAATATTATTTTCTTTTAAAGCTGTCTCAAACTTATCTGCAGAATTCCTATCAATGATTGAGAAGTGATGAGGAATATGATCTGCTGCTGTTTTTTCTGCAGAATAATAAGAGATATAGGTCAATGACAACAAGGCTATGGCAAGAGCAGAAACCGTTGTAATGATCGTTAAAAGCAATGCATTAGATTTCATGCGAAACATAACGGATGCCAAGGACATGACTTCATTAATAGACAGGTACCCGTCTTTTCGTTTTCTTAAAAGATGCAGAAGAAAGCTTACAGAACCTTTATAAAAAAGATAAGTACCGAGGATAACGGAAGCCAGAATGAAGATCATTGCTCCAAATAACTCAGGCATTGTAGTAAAGTCACCAGTAAATAGTTTAGAAGAAATGTAATAACCGGTTAAGATCATACCGATCCCGAAAACGCCTATAACAATTTCAAACACGGAAAGCTTCTTAATTTTTCCTTCAGTGGAAGAAGTGACACGGAACAAGGCCAGAATACTTTGCCGTTTAATAAAGATATAGTTCATGATCATGATTAAAAGATAAATGACGGTAAATACGATAAGGGTTTGCACAAGAGCTTGTGATGAAAAACGAAGGGACGCAATCGCATCAACTCCGGTTGTCTTAAATAAGATCATAATAATCAATTTTGAAAAAGAAAATCCAGCAAAAATTCCAATCCATAATGATCCAAAGTAAAGTACAAGGTTTTCAAGTGTCAGGATTCGAAATATCTTATTCTTCGTCATGCCAATAAGCTGAAATAAGCCTATTTCTTTACTGCGCCTTTTAATAAAAATCGTGTTTGCGTATAAAAGGAAGATCGAAACAATCGCCACTAAGAGAATGGATGCCGCTCGGACTGATGCTGCTCCTTTTACTGTTCCTTTTGCAGCATCCATGGATGGGTCATACTGCAGCGTTACAAAAGCGAAATAAAGTGCTGCAATAAAAATCAACGCAAATACATATAGGTAATAGTTCTTTAAATTTTTCTTTATGTTTCGAAAGATCAGCTGATTAATGTTCATGTTGAACACCGCCTAAAACACCTTGCGTTTTCATGATATCTTTAAAGAAGCTCTGTCGATCTTGTTCTCCTTTCATTAACTGGGTATAGATCTGACCATCTTTTATGAATACAACACGGCTGCAATAGCTTGCAGCGACAGGATCATGTGTAACCATTAAGATCGTAGCTTTTCGATTCTGGTTTAGTCCGCTAAGTTTATTTAATAAATCAGATGCGGATTTTGAATCAAGGGCTCCTGTTGGTTCATCAGCAAAGATGATGCTAGGCTCATGAATAAACGCCCGAGCAGCAGATGTACGCTGCTTTTGACCGCCAGAGATTTCGTTTGGGTACTTATCTTTTACCTCATATATACCTAACTCTTTAGCTACCCTGTCAAATTTTTGTTCTGCTTCTTTTTTGGGTGTTTTCGTAATGGATAAAGGCAAAAGAATGTTTTCTTTAACCGTTAATGTATCCAATAAGTTGTAATCTTGAAAGATAAAGCCTAAGTGATTTTTTCTAAATTCTGCAAGCTGCTTTTCTTTCATCGCTGTCATCTCGACTTGGTTTATATGAATCGTGCCTTCGCTGACTCGGTCAATGGATGAAAGTACATTTAACAGAGTAGTCTTTCCAGAGCCAGAAGCCCCCATGATACTAATGAATTCTCCCTTTTCGATAGAAAGGTCTATGCCTTTTAATACTTGCTGTTTGTTTAATTTGTTTCCGTAACTTTTATAAAGCTTAGCGGCTTTTAATATACTCATTTTGTCATTAACTCCTCTCTGAATAGTTCCATTATAGAAAGGGAGAAAACCAATTTCCTTCCATTAGCCGAACAAAACATAAAAGCATGTGACACTTTTGTCACATGCCCATAATATGATCAAATTCGTTTTTAAGCGGAAACGCCAATTTAATAGTTGTTCCGTTGCCTAGCTTTGATTCAGCCGAGATACGTATGTGTAAAGAGTCTGCTGCTTTCTGAGCTAAATATAATCCCATTCCTGTGGAGGCTTGGTCGTGATGTACAGTGGTAGATGTAAATCCTTTATCAAAGATACGGGGGAGATCTCGGGGGTCTATTCCACGACCCGAATCTTTAATTTCAAGATAGGTTCGTTCCTCATGTTCATAGCTTCTTATCATAATGTCAGAAGAATAACTGTATTTAACGGCATTCGTAAGGATCTGGCGAATAATAAATGCCAGCCATTTTGCATCACTAAGAACACGGGTGATCTGAAAATCAAAATCGAAGCCGATCCCTTTTTGAATACACCAGGATTGCAACGTTTTTAGTTCGGAAAAGAGCAGCGTCTCTAATTCTGTCACTTCCATAAAGAGATCGTTCTCAATAAAAGGAATTCGTTTTTGGTGGAGCTGCTGATCCAATAAAAGATGAATCCGGAGCCACTCATACGTTAAGTCTGTTTTTAACGAATTATCCTCGATTCGCTGAATCATTAAATGCATAGCCGTTAAGGGTGTTTTTACCTCGTGGATCCACGATAGCATCTCGTCTTTTTCTTGCTCGATTTGAACCCGGTTTTGAGAAGCAGTCCTTTTTAAGTGTTCCGTTTGTTCAATAATACTTTTCTCTACAATTGTCTCAAAAGGAGTCCTGGATGCTGCTAAGTTTGATAGATCTAGATTATGATCTTTTTCTTCAAGTTGTTTAAAGAAATCAGTTTCACTTTGATACCGTAAAAATAAGAAAAAAGCAAATAAAAAAAGAGATAAAAAGACGATATAACTTATCGATGAAAGTGGGATGGCAGCATCGAGATAAGCGATAAAAAGCAAGATTAGTTGTTGAAAGAGAAAGAAGAGAATCCAACTTCTTCTTTCTTTCATATATCGTTTGATCATACGGATTCCTCTTCAATCGCCATATATCCTTGTCCCACTTTTGTTTCGATGAACTGACCTAATCCGATCTCATCCAGACGCTTACGCAGGCGATTCACGTTAACCGTAAGAGTGTTATCACTTATAAAACGTTTATCATCCCATAAGCTATTGATTAGATTGTCACGACTGACGATCCTATTTTTTTGTTCAATCAAAAGCTTCAGGATAAATACTTCATTTTTAGTCAGTTCAACTGAGCCTTTATCGCTGGTGATTAAATTCTTTTCATAGTCGATGGTTGCCCCGCACCATGTTTTTAAATTTACTGTTTCGGTATTGTAATTATAAACACGGCGAAGAATCGCATGGATCTTAGCGATCAATACATCAAAATGGAACGGCTTTTGTATGAAGTCATCTGCGCCAAGCTGCATGGACATCACCATGTCACTAGGATGGTCACGAGAGGACAAGAATATAATGGGAACATTGGAATGAGATCTGATATTCCTGCACCAATGAAAACCATCAAACTTGGGAAGCTGAATATCAATGATAACTAAGTCCGGCTTAATATCAGTAAATTCCTGAATGACCCTTCCAAAGTCTGTAATGCCATACACTTGATAAGACCATTGAGATAAACGGTCTTTTACTTCGTTAAACAAAGTTAAGTCATCCTCAATTAGTAAAACTTTAAACAAATCTATCACCACGCAAATCACCATTTTATTTATATTGAGTGTATAGCAAAACTTGGATATTTTCTACAAGAGACTCTCTTATATGAGAGGAGATCAAATAGAAAAGGATGGCTTCTTTCACATCTTTATCTTAAACTATGAGGTTTTATCTCACTCATCAGACCGTATGATAACTGCCACTGCAAAATACCTTAAACATGACGAGTTCAAAATGAATGTTCCACATGAAACAATGAAAAAAGAAGGCGAAAAAACACCTTCTATACTTGTATCAGCCTATCCATGCACCTTTTTATTCACACACTCCTGAGTCAGCAGTCAATATAAAAAAAATGAAGCTTTCTTGGACCTAAGAAAGCGCTGCGTCCGCTAAGGTATAAACAATCGCATCGTCAGTAGGAGGATTATGCAGACCTGCTCTTACATCCCGAAAATGTCGCTGCAACGGATTTTGCGCGGAAAGACTTCGAGCACCCACGATCCTCATGGATAAATCGACCACCCGATTTGCACTGTTGGTTACAGAATGTTTAACAGCTGCGAGTTCTGCACCTATATATGGCCGCTGTTCAGGGCGTTCAACCCACTTTCTTGCGATAGCATAAAGGACCGTTCTTGCCTGAAATAGCTCCAGTTCTATTTTGCCGATCTTTCTTCTTACTTCAGGCACGTCTGCAATAGGCCCTTTTAACGTATTAGGACTATAATTGGACGCAAAATCAATCGCATAATCCCGTGCTGCTTGAGCTATGCCAAGATACACAGCAGGAACCTGCAAGTACCAGCCTTTTGGAGACACGTGTTTTCCATCATCAATAACGAGAAGAGCATCTTCGGATACAAATACGTCGTTTAATAAGAGATCATCACTTTTCGTGCCTCTCATGGAGATGCTATCCCAGGTTTCTTTGACCGTCACTCCGTTTAATCGATGATCCACTAAGAAAAAGCCTTTATGATCTGTATGGCTAATGTTAGCTGTAATGATAGAGTAATCTAAGGCTTCTGCCATAGAAGCAAAAGCTTTGCTGCCGTTAATAAGCCACCCTTGATCTTTTTTTACCGCTGTCGTTGTCGGAATACCCCCTCTAGAAGGACTCCCTGTTGCGCGCTCCGTCTGTGCGAGGTTAATGAGTGCATGATGTTCTACGACTTTATGGCTAAGGTTTGCGAATGTGTCTCCAGCCCAATGACGGTTTTCGGCAGCTTCTAAAAGAGTACCTAAATGCCAGCCAAGTGAAAGGGCAGTAGGTGCATCTCCTTCAGCCAAATGTTCCTGTATGGTTAAAAACTCAAGAAGATTTAATCCTTTGCCTCCGAACTCTTTTGGGATGGTGAGGGAAAGAAAGTTATATTTTTTTAGGTCCTGAAAGTTCTCATATGGGAAAATCCCTTCTCTATCTACACGTTCTGCTCGTTTCTTGAAAATTTCTTTTAGCGTTAAAGCTTTGTTTAAACTATCTTCAAACCCCTCACTTACAGTTGGTACATTTAAAAGTTGGCTCACAGTTCTCCTCCTTTATTTTTTTAAAAAAAGGCACAAAAAATCCTCTTTCTAATGACGAAAGAGGACGTAGTTACAAATACGAAGATCACTCTCTCATCTATCAGACAGTTAATCTGTCTGCTGGAATTAGCACCTTTCTTAGAAAAAGCGGTTGCTGCAGGATCGTAGGACCAGTTCCTCCCCTGACTCTTGATAAGATTCATTACCATATTCATTTATTAGTGAACACTATAAGGGATGAGGCAAAGGGCTGTCAATTAAAAATCGAAAACTAAGAAAATTTACTCATTTCAAAAAAGAGGCGTTGACAGGCCACTTTTGATCCTGTATATTTTGTTGATAAATTGAATATCATCGATTTCTTATCGAGAGAGGTGGAGGGACTGGCCCTTTGAAGCCTCGGCAACAACTATTTTAGTACTGTGCCAATTCCAGCAAGCGTAAAGCTTGAGAGATAAGAGGAGACCTATACGTATGTTTTTTAAACGTATCTTTAACCTCTTCTTAAATTTGAAGAGGTTTTTTATTTTCTCTTGGAACGGGTACGAAAAAATTCATGATACGGAGGAAATTATTTTGAGTAAAGAAATTTTGTTAAACGCTTTTGAGATGACAAGTGCCATGCATAATTCTCATGGCCTCTGGAAGCACCCGGAGAACAAGAGACATAGAAACTATAAGGATCTGGATTATTGGATCCATTACGCAAAGCTTTTAGAAAAAGGAAAGTTTGACGCGGTGTTTTTTGCTGATGTACTTGGTGTATACGACGTGTACAAAAAAAGTAAACATCCTTCGATTCGTGATGGGCTGCAAGTTCCGTTGAACGATCCTGCTCTTCTCATTTCAGCGATGGCCAGTGTTACAGAGCATTTGTCTTTCGCTGTAACGGTGAGTACGACGTACGAACAGCCTTTTGGTAATGCTAGACGTTTTTCCACACTCGATCATTTAACAAAAGGACGAATTGCGTGGAATGTCGTAACTTCCTATCTGCCAAACGCCGCCAGAAATTTCGGGTTGGAAGATATGATCAAACACGATGAGAGATACAATATAGCCGATGAATATCTAGAAGTGTCATATAAGCTTTGGGAAAACAGCTGGGAGGATGATGCGGTGATACAGGACATTGAGAGCAACACGCTCGTCAACCCAGAAAAAGTCCATGAGATCCATCACAAAGGGCGCTATTTCAAGGTGGAAGGGCCTCATTTAAGCGAACCATCATTGCAGAGAACGCCGGTTATCTACCAAGCAGGAACATCAGAACGAGGACGTGACTTTGCCGCAAAGCATGCTGAGTGTATTTTTGTAGGCGGTCCAACACCAAAAAGAATTCGTTTTTATGCAGATGACATTCGAACACGAGCAGAGAAACACGGGCGGGACCCGGAGAAAATTAAAATCTTTTCGTTCTTAAACGTTGTGGTAGGCAGAACAACAGAAGAAGCTGAAGAAAAGTTTAAAGCATATGCCAGTGTTTGGAGTTCTGATGCTGCAAAAGCTCAATACGGAGCAAGCGGCTATGACATTGCTGAATATGAAGGGCTGGATGCTGATCTTCCTTTTGCATACAAAAAGTCTACTGAAGGCGGACATTATAAAGCAGCTACTCTTACAACGGATGCTCCTAGACCGCTAACTATCGGAGAAGTTTTAAAACGATTTGAGGAACCTGACAGGGGAAGCTTTATAGTCGGCAATCCAGAAGAAGTAGCAGATGGGATTCAAAAGCAGTTTGAAGAGTCTGGAGTGGATGGTTTTAATTTAAATCATCTGGTTACACCAGGCGACCTTGAAGCCTTTGTGGAGTTGGTTGTACCTGTTCTTCAAGAGAGAGGACTCTACAAAAAAGAATACAGCAAAGGAACACTTAGGGAAAAATTATTTCCGAAAGGTGAATCTTTATTGCCTCAAGACCATCCGGCAGCAAAATTTAGACGAGTTCTTGCAGAAACAAAATAAAAATTCAGCAGAAGCGGGGAGGAAACGAATTGAGAAGAAATCTACTATTTATTTTAGCTGTCTTGTTAATAAGCATTGCTGCTGGCTGTGGTGCTTCAGGAGAGAACGAAAAAAAGGTAATTACCCTTGGTGCAACAGTACCATATAGTGACATGCTTGAAAATGGGGTTAAACCCTATTTAGAGAAAAAGGGATATACAGTTGAAGTGAAAGAATTCAATGACTATGTGCAGCCGAATATTTCATTAAAAAGCGGATCATTGGATGCAAACCTTTTTCAGCATAAGGTGTATATGGATGCATTCGCGAAAGAAAATAATATGAAATTGTCCTCTGTTATTACAGTGCCGACAGCACCGATCGGCATCTATTCCAAGAAGTATAAATCTCTAAATGAAATCAAACCTGGAAGCACGGTCTCCCTGGCAAATGATCCTACTAACTTAGCGAGAGGTCTGACCGTTTTAAGAGATAATGGCTTAATAGAAATTAATAGCTCAGCTAACCCTCTAAAAGTATCAGAAAAAGATGTTACCAAAAATCCGAAGAGCCTAAAGTTCCAGCCAGTTGAAGCCGCCCAAACACCTAGGACACTAGATTCAGTAGATTTGGCAGCCGTTAACGGAAACTTTGCCATCTCATCAGGGCTGAATTTAAAAGATGCTCTTGTAAAGGACAAACTGCCTGAGGAGATTATTAATCGAATCGTTGTACTAGAAGAGAATAAAGACTCGAAATTGGCTAAAGATCTTAAAGCTGCAGTGGAATCAGAGGAATTTAGAAAAGTTATAGACAGTAAGTTTGAAGAATTTCATAAGCCTCAATGGATGAATAAATAAATGACAACAAAATAAAATATCTTGTCCAAAAGCCGTTACCAACTCTCTTAAACACTCATAGAATGTCTTATGTTATTTTAAGGGGGAGATCAAATTGAGTAATTGCCCGCATTGTGGCCTTTTTCGATACGATTTAAGCGGATGTATCTGCTCAGATCAAGACTATAATAGTGATTGGAACTCGAGATATATTGATGAAATCTTCAATAAAGACAACGGTCTTGTAAGAGGACAAAAAAAGGTAAGAAAACAAAAGAAACGACCAGGAATGTAGTAAAACATGGCTTATTCATACTTACTATAAATGAATTAGAGCTGACTTAAAGGTTTGTGAATGGCAAATCATAGGTCAGCTTTTTTGGATATAAAGAAAGAAGCAGAACCCAGAACGAAAAGGGTCTGCTCTTTTGTTAGTCACCTTCTTGGACGAAGTGGCGGTGCTGTATTCAGTTTTCTTACAATAGAAGAATATTGAACACTTTTTAGTTGGTTGGAGTCAGACTTAGAACCGTCAAGTTCTTTTAGGATAACCATATTAGACCCAATCTGCCCCTGTACTTTAAATCCCCAACGCTGAAAGACTTTGAGTGCGTCTGTGTTTTCTTCATCAACTGTGCCAAGAACCGTTCGGATGCCTTGTTCCATTAAATGCCTTTCAAAGGCCGGGAGAACAGAACTGGCTATCCCTTTCCCTTGATGCTTCGTATCTAAAACGACATAGTCAATATAGATCATCTGTCCGATTCTAAACCGATAGGAAACAAAACCAACGATCGTATTGTTATTATCGGATACAATTAAGACCTCATTAGCCATTCGTAAGATTAACTCAATAACTTCTTTACGGACTTGAAAATTATTAACTACCATATCAACCAATATCGGATCGTCTTTTCCAGGAACCCGTTTGCGAATATACAAATATATTCCCCCTTATACACTTTACGAAGGGAAGATATTGACGAAAAATAGAGAAAGATTTACTTGTGAACAAAATTTTTAGGTCAGTACAACGATACTATTTTTTAAAAAATCCCCCTTGCTTGTACTATATGTGGTTGTCCCATAAAGGGTATGGATATCTTCCTAATTCTTATTAAAAGGGCTAAAGGCCAAGGAGGGTCTGGAAACATAAGAAAGCCGGGGATTTCCCCGGCTTTATAGCACTAAATGCTATTCCCATTATGCTGTAGGTCTTTTTTTACATTTTTTTCTTTTTTTCTTAGGAGCAAGTAAGCACACAATAGACACCCCCCTCTATATGTGAACTTTTGAAAAGAGAACGAATTAACATCCTCTTTTCTACTATATCTTACGCATGCTTGTCTTAAATGCTTGGACAAATAAGGATTTTAGACAAAATGATCAAAAACAAAACACGGTTACAGCCAGTTGCATGAATTCGTTTATAATTAAGGATACTGCTTTGGGATAAGGAGAAGTTCGAAATGAACTATGTGAAGAACAACGTAAAACAAATATTTAAAGTGCTGGAGTATATCGAACAACATATAGATGAATCGTTAACTTTAGAGAAACTTGCAAGCATCTCCACCTATTCTCCTTTTCACTTTCAACGAATGTTCAAGAGCGTTATTGGTGAAACACCAGCTGCCTATGTAAAGAGATATCGTTTAGAAAATGCAGCTCACTTGCAAGTCTTCGTATAAAAGCACATGCAGAATTGCTATAGGGGATCATTTAATTATCTTTACATTGCTTGGCATGCTTCAAGGTTTAATGAATTAAAAGAAAGTAGAAGCTTATTCAATAGGCTTCTTTTTTATATAAAAAACCCACTGACATAATGGAGACCATTGCATCAGTGGGAAAAAATAACATTTTATTATCGGATACCCTTCATGAACTCTTGAATCTTAGGTGAGATCACGAATAAGAACAGAGATAGTAAGATAGCAACTCCGCCGATTGTACCGAAGTACATCATTTCTGTTTCAGCAGAATAGAACTTAACGATCTGTGCATTGATTGCTTGTGCAGCAGCACTAGATAGGAACCATAAGCTCATTGTTTGTGCTGAGAAAGCAGCTGGGGCAAGCTTAGTTGTTGCTGAAAGTCCAACAGGTGATAATAATAGTTCACCAATTACGACGATGAAGTAACTAAGAACAAGCCATAATGGATTTACTAGAGAATCTTCACCGCCAAAGTAAGCAGGAAGAAGGATAACAAGGAATGATAATCCAGCAAATAGCAAACTTAACGCAAATTTCTTTGGCACTGTCGGCTGACGGTCACCAAGCTTCACCCAGATCCAAGCGAACAACGGCGCTAATGCAATAATGAATAATGGGTTCAATGATTGGAACCAAGCTGGTGAAATCGTGATACCTGCAAATTCAAGGTCTGTACGCTTGTCTGCATATACAGCAAGAATGGTAGAACCTTGTTCTTGAATAGCCCAGAACATTACAGATGCAATAAATAACGGGATATATGCGATAATTCTTGAACGCTCAGTTGCCGTCGTTTTTGGGCTTCGGTACATCACGATAAAGTAGATTGTCGGGATTGTAATACCAAAAATACCAACAAGTGTAATGAAAACATCAAGTGTAAAGATTCCAGCAGGAATTGTAGTACCTAAGATCACAGCTAATACAACTACTGAGATTCCAACAATCAGAGATACCTTTTTCTTCTCAGCTGGAGATAATGGGTTAGGCACAAAAGTACCCGCAAGACCTAGATTTTTTTTCTTTGTAAGAACAAAGACGATCAGTCCTAAAAGCATACCTACAGCTGCAATAGCGAATCCTAGATGGAAGCTTGTTTTTGCAACTTCCCCTACAAGTAACGGGGAAAGGAATGCACCAAGGTTGATACCCATGTAGAAGATACTGAAACCAGCATCTCGACGATTATCTTCTGGTGCGTACATATCACCTACAACACTGGATACGTTAGGTTTAAGTAAGCCTGTCCCAATAACGATGAAGACCATTGAAACAAATAACATGGTCAGATTGCCCGGCAAGGACAATACGATATGACCGATCATAATTAAAATACCACCGTAGAATAGTGCTTTAGATGTACCAAAAACTCTGTCTGCTAACCAACCACCGATTACACCTGACATATATACGAGTGAACCATAAATGGACATGATGGCTAAAGCAGTGGACTGGTCAAGCCCTAAACCACCTTTTGAAACTTCATAGTACATGTAATAGATCAGGATTGCTCTCATTCCATAATAAGAAAAGCGCTCCCAAAACTCAGTGAAGAAAAGTGTGAATAGACCTTTAGGATGTCCAAAGAAGCCTTTTTGAGGCACACTATCCACAATTTTCTGTCTATTAATGTCTGACATGAGACAACCTCCTTTAGTTCATTAAATATAATACTTTGAAATATTTATTATTGTCAAAAGTTTTTGGCTTATCTATTATTACAGGTTCTCATACATTCGTAAATGGAAATTACAGCCTATATAAGCAAAATGAATTATAATCATGCAAAAACTGGTATATGAGAGTAAGAAATAAGACTTAGGGACAGTTTATATTTTGCAAAAAAGCGTACAAATATGAATGTATTGGAAATGCTATGATAACATTGAGGGAATGATAAGTTTTCAGTAGTATAGAAGAAGAAGTTTACAGGTTTTGAAAAGAGGTCTTTTTATGAACAAACATTCCATTTATGGATTAACAATCGATCAGTTAACAGCTTGGCTCCTTGAGCATGGACATAAACCATATCGCGCATCCCAGGTTTGGAGTTACTTATATAGAGAGCGAGTCACAAAATTCTCTGAGATGACCGACATCAAAGAAGATTGTATTCATTTATTAGAAGATAACTTTACAATCCAAACGCTTCGTCAACACGTAAAACAAGAAGCGTCTGACGGCACAATTAAATTTTTATTTAAACTGCAAGATGGCAACCTAATTGAGACTGTATTAATGAGGCATAAATACGGCTTGTCGGTTTGTGTTACTACTCAAGTAGGGTGTAATATAGGCTGCAGTTTCTGTGCAAGCGGGTTGTTGACTAAGACTCGTGATTTATCCAGCGGAGAGATCGTGGAGCAGATCATGAATGTACAACATCATTTGGATTTGGCTGGCAAAGGAGAAAACGTTAGTCATATCGTAGTGATGGGTATCGGGGAACCGTTTGATAATTTTGAGAACATGGTGGACTTTTTAAAGATTATGATCGATCAAAAAGGACTTGCTATTGGTTCGAGACACATTACGGTTTCTACAAGCGGGATTGTGAATAAGATTTACGAATTTGCAGATACAAACATCCCTGTGAATTTAGCGATTTCCTTGCATGCCCCAAACAATGAGCTGCGTACAAAAATTATGAAGATTAACCGCGCGTATCCTCTTGAAAAGTTAATAGATTCCATAAACTATTATATAGAGAAAACAAACCGTCGTATTACGATTGAATATATCTTATTAAAAGATGTTAACGATCACGTAGAAGAAGCGATACAACTAGCTGCGCTCTTTCAAGATAAAAAGAAAAAGCTCTATATTAACCTTATTCCGTACAACCCTGTTGATGAGCATAGTCAGTACCAGCGCAGTGATCAGGAATCAGTGCTCAGCTTTTATGACACACTTAAGAAAAATGAAATCAACTGTAAGATCCGTCAGGAACATGGTACAGATATTGATGCTGCTTGCGGACAGTTAAGAAGCAAACAGATCAAAAAGGATAAGAATAACTCAAATTCAATCAAACTTTAAAGCTTGAGACCGGTTAATGTGACCGGTCTTTTTTTCTGTTGACAACTGTAAATGAATTACATATGATGAGGGTAATCAATGGAAAGGATGGTGTGTTTGTGAGCGTTGTCGTTCTTAACTAAAACAAATCGGATACAGGTATACAGAAGAAAAAATGAAACGGTATGATCCGGTTTATTTGTTATGCTCTTTTGTTGCCGCCATTAGTTAAGAACAGCGGTCAGATACAAGCCATCATATTCATTCCTTTGATGCTGCCGGACTCTTCTTATGAGCCGTTTTTTTATGCAGTTTTATAGGGTGAAGTCTATCTATGAGGCAGAAATGACATGTTCATTTCTGTCTTTTTTTATTGGCACGTTCCTGGCCTCTGTTAAGAGGAGGGGATATAAAAAACATTCCATAATAAAACACGTTTTTTGGCAATAAAAAATTTGGAGGTAGATCCACTTGAATACACAAACCATAAATATGCTTGAATATAACAAGATAAAAGAAAATCTTGGCTCATATGCAATGAATTCAGCAACGAAAAAAATGATTGAGAAACTAGAACCTTCTTCAGATCTCTCTGTTATAAAATCGTGGATGCTTGACACTACTGAAGCAAAATTGATTCTCGAGAAAAGCGCTAGTGTTCCTATCGCTAATCTAAATGGTCTTGAACAGGTGCTGGACGTTCATAAAAAGGGCCTAAATCTTACAGCTGAGCAATTGACATTAATTTATGGGCTGCTCGAAAATGTCAGCAGAATGCAGCGTTATATGAAAGACAAAATCTATTTAGCACCGGCTGTATCCTCATATGCTTATTCCATGTTCGATCTTAGTGATCTAAAAGAGGAGATCTATCGGTGTATACGAAACGGTCAAGTAGATGATCATGCAAGCAAAGCTTTATCGAAAGTAAGAAAAAAGATCGCAGTGGCAGAAGAAAGAATTAAATCAAAGTTAGACAATATGATGAAATCAGCAGCTTATCGGGATATGCTTCAAGATTCAATCGTTTCGATGAGGGATGGCCGGTATGTGATACCAGTAAAAAGTAAATTTAAGCGAAATATTGATGGCCAGATTCTAGATAGCTCTTCCAGCGGAGCAACAGTTTACATGGAGCCGAATGATATACGTAAGCTGCAAACCGAAATCAGCGTGTTAAGAGCAGAAGAGGAGATCGAGATCTCTATCATCTTAGGGGTTTTAACTGGGATGGTTGCTGCATATGAAAGGGAATTACACGTTACGATCGAGGCGATGATTCATTATGACTATATCTTCGCGAAAGCAAAATACAGCAGAGTATTGGATGCTAGAGGTGTTGAGATAAACCAAGATAATGTTATTAGAATCATAAACGGAAAACATCCTCTGCTAGGTGAAAAGTGTGTTCCACTGAACTTTAACTTGGGTGAAGGATATCAATCCCTTGTCATTACAGGACCAAATACAGGTGGAAAAACAGTAGCAATCAAAACCGTGGGGCTTTTGACATTAATGGTTCAATCAGGAATGCATGTTCCAGTTGGAGAAGGAAGTCAATTTTCAGTATTTCGAGAACTTTTTGTTGATATTGGAGACGGTCAGAGCATAGAACAGTCCCTTAGTACGTTTTCATCCCATATGACCAACATTATCTCTATTATGAAGAAAGCTGGACCTCAAGACTTGATCATTTTAGATGAACTTGGCGCAGGAACTGATCCTTCAGAGGGAATGGGACTCGCTGTTGCAATTCTTGAAAAATTATATAGTCAGGGAAGTATGATTTTAGCTACCACTCATTATAGTGAGATAAAGGAATTTGCGGCAGCAACTCCTGGATTTGAAAATGGTTCCATGGAGTTTGATCTTGAAACACTTCAGCCCATGTACCGATTAATCATTGGTAAAGCAGGTAATAGCCAGGCATTTGCTATTGCATTGAAATTAGGAATGGATCAGGAAATCATCCACCGTGCACAAGTTGTCACCGATCAAAACGGTTATCCACATGTGGATAAAGCGAAGGAGTCAATATTGTCCACAATTGACCGTTCAGGACTTGAAAATTTAAGAGAAAAAGCAAAATCTCGTGTGAAAAAGCAGCAAGAAAAACCACGGAACAGCGAAGATATCCAAGAAGAAACATTTCAAGTTGGAGACAGAGTGTACTTATCAAGCTTAAAAACAGCAGGGATTATCTATGAATTAGAGAATAAACATGGAGAGTTTGGCGTTATGGTTGGGGAGAAAAAACACATGATCCACAAAAAACGTCTAAAGCTCCATATTCAAAGTAACATGCTGTATCCAGAAAACTATGACATGGACATTGTGTTTGAATCAAAAGAAAACCGAAAAAAAGATAAACTCATGAATAAACGTCATATCGAGGGGCTTTCGATTGAGCGTGAAATCGATTAAAGCGAGGGAGAGGAATGGCTAGTAAGCACGTTTATAAAACATTGACCTTAAAGGATTTATCCCCTGGGTTATTACAATCATTCATACGCTATCAAGAAACAAAACGGGTATGGTACGAAGACAATAATGAGTTTCAGGTGAAAGATGATTATTTTATTGATGATTGGTCTGAGGAGAAGAAAGAGAGTGTTATAGAAGCGTTGAGGCAGTGCATTACAGATGGTGGTGCAGTAATCGGTTCATTCGACGACGATGAGCTGGTAGGCTTTGCAAGTGTGGAAAGCATGCGTTTTGGCTCTGAGGATGAATATGTAGAGCTTTCTTATATTCATGTATCAGGTGGGCAAAGAGGTTTTGGAATTGGAAGCAATCTTTTTAAACGATGTTGTGAGGTAGCTAGGAGATTTGGCGCCAAGAAACTATACATCGCTGCCCATCCGTCGATTGAATCTCAAAACTTCTACAAGGCAGTAGGGTGTACGCCTGCTGTTGAGATCAATAGAGATATATGGGATAAAGAACGATTAGACATTCAGTTAGAGAAAGTGTTGTAAATACAAGAGAGACATCTATCAGGTGATAGATGTCTCTTTTTTGGGTTGTATAACTACATGCTCTATAGCGGCATTCTCTACATTTGCTCCAACCGAAACCGTTTTTGTGAAATAATGATCGCAGGTAAGGTTTTTTATCGTAATATCATCAGCCCGATGCGGACCTCCATATACCTTTATCGCAGGTCCTGCTGACGTAAAATCCCTCAAACTGACTTGATTTAACAGGACATTTCGTGCGCGATACTGAACCGCAATCATTGGATTTTCTTGATAATCGTAGAAGGGATCTCCGATAAGAGTAAAACCATTAATAATCACGTGATTATATCCAGATACGACAAGGCCACGTGGTGTTGAAGCCCTATAAAGCTCAGTAAATACAGGAGCAATCGCACATATATTTGTGGCAGAGATGTGATAAGCTGTTTTTGAAGCCGGGTCTATATCTTTGTGGTGCCCAATATGACGGAAGTTATAAGCTCGATTATCATTAACAGATAGATGACCAGCGATATGAACATTGGTAGCTGCAGAAGCATTGTGATGGGCTTTTATCTCGACGCCTCCAAAACAGCGGGCAGTGGAATTGTTCAAAAGCCACACATTATGGGATCCATCGTCAATTTCAATGCCATTTGAGTTTGAAAACCCCTTCTTATGTGATCTTCCGCTCGGGTCACACATGTGTGAATTCGAAATAAAGATATGTTCACTATGATGGGTAGTAATTCCATCGTCTCCAAAACCATAACCATTCAAGTTATCTAACCAGATGTATTTACTTCCTCCCCTTGAACGCGTTCCATCACCTAAATAGGTATAAACGGAAGAAGACACATCAAAACAATGAAGTCCCGGATTGATCGCCTCTAAATCCAGCATCCATCCATACGTAACGTTTGCGAATGTAAGACAGCTCGAGCGATTATTTCCTGCTGCTGTTTTTTCTTCATTCCCAAGCCTTTCAACGTTCCAGTCCAAAGTCATTCCTTTAATGGCTATATTTCGATTACCTCTTACATGATTCTTATTTGTGATGAGCCACTCACTCTTTGGAGATTGATCATGTAATTTTAAAGTTGTTTTCCCTTTTCCTTCCCCTAAAAGTACAGTCCAAGACGGAAGTTTAATGCCTTTTGTAACGTAAATCCCCTCTGGTATACGTACTATGACCTTTCCTCTCCCGATCGCTTTTCGGATTGCCTCAGTGTCATCGGTCATACCGTCACCGACAGCCCCAAAATCTTTTAGGTTTACTTCCTCTTTTATATGATCATATAAATTCACATATTGTTGATCCAGTTCGCATATCCAGTCAGGATATATATTTTCTTCATGATCCACTTTCCATTGTGTAGATTGTATAGCTTCGTATCGCACCCTTTTAATAAGAAAGCTTTTTGTCATGAATGTAAGCCAATTTATATTATTTTTCTGTTTGTTTATTTTACAAGTTTCATTAAATAGTTTTTCAGATATGGATAGTATATCTGTCATGGATGCCATGGGATGTTTAGTACTAATTTCGTTTATAAGGATTTTATTTTTCATAGGGTTATGTTTTTTATCTAATTGAATCAAAGGAAATTTCACCTCTTCTTTTGATTAAATGATAACTACTTTTCATATTACCCTATCTCAAATCATGTAATCAAAGTAGAATTTCATGAGTAGGGGAGGGTAAAAAAAAGCTGCACTACACATCGCAAACATTTTTGTTTACAAGTTTACAATTATGTTTACCTTTGTTTGCAGTGATGTTTGCAAGTTTACAAAACCGTTTGCATGTTGGTGTATAAGGGATTTTGACGATCTGATAGATTTGTTTGCGGTGTTGTTTACAAGTTTACAAATAATGTTTGCGTGTTTACATTTTTGTTAAAAGAAAAAATAGGCATTGTCTATTTAGAGTTAACCCTCTACTCTATTCATATAGCACCAAAATAAAAATTGAAAAAAGAAAGGATGTACACTAATGAGTAATTCTCGAATTGCAGCTGTTGATGTGGGTAACGATTCATTAAAAGGAATTTTCGGTACATTAGACTATGAATTAAACATTCCAAATGTCATTGCAAGAGATATTGAAGACCGTCCAGTAATAGGAATTGAAGAATTAGACAGCAAAGATCCATTAGAAGGCATACATATTAAAGTCCACTCCCCTGCCCTCAAAGAAAATAATGCGATTTACCGTGTTGGACAGCTAGCGACAAAAAGCGACAATTCTACAGAATTAGATCCAGGAAGCAGCAAATCAGAAGAAGATCAAACATTGATCATGTTATTTGCAGCTCTGGCATTAGACGCTGTAAGAGAAGAAAACGCAAAAACGTTTACAAAAAACAATAACGTAATCGATTCAAGCTACATCTTAGGTACTGGTTTGCCTCTTCGTGAAGTTAAAGAAGGCAAAGATGCTGGATACCGTTCTAAACTATTAGGATCCGTTCACCAAGTAGAGTTCCTCGTTACTCCAAAGTACCAAGGAATAAAAGTGAACTTGAAATTTGAAGAAGTAAAAGTATATCCGGAAGGTTTTGCGGCATTCATTAACCTTGTGATGGATAATGATCTAAACATCATTAACAAAGATCTAATCGACAAGCCGATCCTAATTCAAGATATTGGTGGTCTGTCTACAGATATTGCTGTTATTAAAAATAGAAATGTAGATGACGATAAAGCTCAAGGGTTTAACCTTGGTGTTTCGGAAGCATTGGAACAAATCAGAGAAGAGATCCGCTCTAAACACGGTGTAGAACTTGATAGCCGTCGTGATGTAGTAGATATTATTACGAAAAAAACAAACCGTAATCATATCATGGTGCGCGGAAGCCGTACTAGTGTACACGATATTACGGACCGTATTTTAGTAGATTTAGCTAAAAAGCAATACCGCCTGCTTCGTAATGTATGGCAGAAGAACTCCCAAACGGAAATCTGCTATTTTGTAGGTGGAGGATCTGCCGTATTAAAAGATTATATTAAAACTTTAAACAACAATCTCGATGGTTATAACATCGATTTCTTTGAAGATGAAAAAGAAAGCATCTGGATGATGGCAAACGCTTATTATAAGCTGATCTCTGATCACCTTAGAAGAACTGCACCAAAAGATAAAAAGAGCGAGGACAAAGAGAAAAAAGCCGTTAAAGCTTAAGTAGGGTGATGAAATGGACAAAAAAGCATCCAATGAAATAACAAGAGGGAAGACGATTGCATTTCGTATCCCCTCTGACACCCCTGATCACGTTCTAAAACAGCTTCAAAAGCTTAAGGAGACGGAGAGGCGCAATTTTTCGAGCAGAATCTCCGAGTTTGTCCTTCAAGGTGTTGGACAAAGCATCCAAAAGGACAGAGAGACCATAACGATTCCACTTCCGAAAAATCTTAGTAAAATGCAGCGTGACTGGCTGAAGCATGAGCATTCAGAAGCTTTATTAGGCAACATTATGTATCAGCTCATATCGAATCCAGTACGAACAGCATCTATACTGGCCGCTTTAAACAGCAACTCTACAGATATTGATCAAGCTCTTTATCTGCAGGAAGATCAACAAAATGATGAGGTGTCTTTAGAGAACCTTCACGACGATATTCCCTCTGAGCAAACCAACCATACAGATCACTTTGATGATGATGATTTAAGTCAATTTGATTGGAATACAGCAAAGCGGGAAGAAGAAGACGTAAAAGAAGAACCTCTAAGTCAAGAACAGGAAATGGAAGACTTACTCGGTGATTTCCTGGCACATATGAACAAATGACTTGAAACGCAGCTGATCGTCAGCTGCGTTTTCTTTTTAGAAAAAACTGTTTGCACGTATTCACTGTAGGGAAGGGTTTAAATGTAATGTCAAAATACATAAAGAGAGGAACAGTTGAATGAGTGATCAGAATCCCAAAAAAGTGAATGAAAACAGTAAAAACGATCAACTGGAACAATTTCGTGTAGATGACAAAGGCAGGAAGCTGACAACGAACCAAGGGCTTAAAGTAGCAGAAGATGAATTTTCATTAAAAGCGGGGGAACGGGGTCCAACGCTTATGGAGGATTTTCATTTTCGCGAAAAAATGACTCATTTTGACCATGAGCGCATTCCTGAGCGGATTGTACATGCACGCGGTTTTGCGGCTCATGGAGAATTTGAGCTATATGGATCACTTAAAGACTATACAAAAGCTAATTTCTTGCGAGATACGTCGAAGAAAACACCTGTGTTCGTACGCTTTTCAACGGTAGCAGGTTCACGTGGATCAGCTGAGACCGTGCGTGATGCCCGCGGTTTTGCAACGAAATTTTATACAGAGGAGGGCAATTATGATTTAGTGGGAAATAACATTCCTGTGTTTTTCATTCAAGATGCCATCAAGTTCCCTGATCTTGTTCATGCTTTAAAGCCTGAGCCGCATAACGAGATGCCGCAGGCGGCAAGTGCGCATGATACGTTTTGGGACTTTGTAGCAAATAATCAGGAATCCGCTCATATGGTCATGTGGGCTATGTCCGACCGCGCTATTCCACGCAGTTTTCGCATGATGGAAGGATTCGGTGTGCATACATTCAGGCTAGTGAACGATGAAGGGAAGGCTCATTTTGTTAAATTCCATTGGAAGCCAGTATTAGGTACTCATTCACTTGTGTGGGATGAAGCTCAAAAGATCTCAGGAAAAGATCCGGATTTCCATCGCAGAGATTTATGGGAGTCCATCGAAAATGGTGATTATCCAGAGTATGAATTAGGCCTTCAAATCATTGCGGAAGAAGATGAATTTAACTTTGACTTCGATATACTAGACCCTACAAAATTGTGGCCAGAAGAAGATGTACCCGTGAAACTGGTCGGCAAGATGACGCTGAATAGAAACGTGGACAACGTATTCGCTGAAACTGAGCAAGTTGCCTTTCATCCAGGTCATGTAGTACCGGGAATTGATTTTTCAAATGATCCATTGCTTCAGGGTCGATTATTTTCTTATACCGATACACAGTTATCACGGCTTGGAGGACCGAACTTTCACGAGCTTCCGATCAATCGTCCTGTCTGTCCATTCCATAACAATCAGCGTGACGGCATTTCAAGACATACCATTAACAAAGGTCAAGTGAGTTATCATAAGAACTCATTAGCGGCAAATACACCTTCACCTACGCCTGAAGAAGAAGGCGGGTATGTACACTATCAAGAAAAAGTCGAGGGCAGAAAAATCCGCAGCAGAAGTGAGAGTTTTAAGGATCATTTTTCTCAAGCAACACTTTTCTGGAATAGTATGAGTAAGCCTGAGAAAGAGCATCTCAAGAAGGCATTTAGTTTTGAACTCGGTAAGGTAAAAAGTAAATCAGTACAGCAGCAAGTGGTTGACATGTTTGCTAATGTGAGTTTAGAGCTTGCGACAGCATTTGCTGAAGCTATTGATGCTGTACCACCATCAGGTGAAGGTTCTGCAGCAACAAAGGCATCTCCTGCACTTAGTCAGCTAAATACGAACAAAAGTCCCCACACACGAAAAGTTGGCGTTATTGTGGGACAACGGGTTAGTGGTGAGGTTGCAGAGATTTTACAGGAGTTAAAAAGTAACGGAATTCAAGCAGAGTGCATTAGTGACAAGCTAGGAAAGAGAATCGCTGATAATGGATCTGAACTGGAGGTCATGCATACCTTCTTAACTGCATCTTCTGTTTTATTTGATGCCATTTATGTGGTCGGCGGAAACAGTGAGAACCCGATGTTCAAGAAGGAAGCCCTGTATTTCGTCAATGAGGCATTTTCACATTATAAGCCGATCGGAGCCACTCATGAAGGCGAGGAATGGCTGAGTGAGGCCCAAATAGTTGGTAATCCTGGTGTGATCAGTGGGGCAGGTAAAGATTTCGTACCGAGTTTCATTGAAGCTATTTCCTTTCATCGTCATTGGGACCGTAAGCTTGTTTAAAATAAAATTATGATTTTAGAACAGTGAATGTACGTTTACTGTTCTTTTTTGTGTCTAAAGAATGAAAAAAGAGAATTTATACAAACTAAATATGAATGATATAGAAAAAAAGGAGAAAGAGAATGAAGAAAAAAGTATTTAGTCTAATTATGGTTCTTGCTATAGCATTTCCGGTTTTTTTATCACCACTCTCTGCTCATGCTCAAACAAAAAGGGTACAAGGTCAATGTTATAGTCAAAATGCTATTAAGTTGTATTCTGAACAAAGAAGATTATGGAAAGATCATGTTTACTGGACAAGGAGCTATATCGTAAGTGCTCTTGAAGGTTTAAAAGATAAGGATGCTGTTCTAAAGCGATTACTCCAAAATCAAACTGATATTGGGAATTCGATCAAACCTTATTACGGGGATGGCGCTGGTAATCAGCTCGGCAAACTTTTAACAGAACATATTGTGATCGCAGGACAATTAGTGGATGCCCTAAAAAAGGGAGACAAGGTAAACGCCGATAAAATTAACAAAGAGTGGCACAGAAACGCTGATGACATTGCTAAATTCATGAGTAAAGCAAACCCAAACTGGTCTGAACAAGAAATAAAGGATATGTTTTATCTTCATTTGAAGTTATTAACAGATGAGGTTACTGCAAGATTTAAGAAAGATTGGGCAGGGGAAATTGTTGTATTCGATAAGAATAAAGACCATATGGTGATGTTAGCAGACGAGATTACAAACGGTATCATGAAGCAATTCCCCGATTCATTTAGAACCTCATAATACAACAAGAAAACCTCTCAAAATTGAGAGGTTTTTCATTGTATTTCCTTAGTTTTTCTCTTTTTGCTTCTCTTTTTCATCTATTGTTCCTTGATTGAATGCATCATTGATCTGTTCATGGACCTTCTCTAAATCTTTATCTGTATCTGATTGATTTTTCTTATTTGGTTCATAATTCTTTTCCGCTACTTTTTCTGATTGTTTTTGTTTATCACTCATAGATCGCTACCTCCTTAATGACGTTTAAATCGAAGGTCAGCAAATAGATGCTGATAGTATACATTTCCCTATCCTATCTCTTTAAAACATGATGAAAACAAAAAGAGCTTATCCCATATAGGATAAGCAATAAACATTAGAAGAAATCAAGAAAAGCTGCAGGCTTATTTGTAATAATCTGTTCAAATCGAACAACGTTTTCAGCATTACCTTTTATTTTTCCGCATTCAAATAAGAATGAGGGCTTTTGAGAACCTAAAAGGGCAACAGTTAATGTTTGAATATCCATAGAAAGTGTTTCTTCATCGCTTTCTGTTTCTCTTGTAATTTCGTTTTCCTTTATCGAATACGTACCATTGTTCCAATCCGCTTTTTCATCTGTAATGGATATTTTCATCGCCGGGTTATTTGGTTTGAAAGGGTACTGCTTTAAAAAACCTTCAACATCAACAATACGTGCCATGAAATAAGGATAATGTTCTTGGTGAATTCTAGGATTGCTGATGAGATATGGAAGCTGATCATTAGCTGGTGCTATTATTTTTACTTTGTCGACCATTGAATCATGCTGACAGATGAAATTCCATAAAGCACGGCGAGCGTCTTCTGATAGATAAATAAACTCTTGGACATCCATTGATCTATCAGATACTTTGCAGCATAGATAACCTTTTGGAGTACCTTCTTTGTCTTTGTAGATGATGCGGTCGTATCCTTCTGTAAAAACATGATTATCCCACCAATCATCTGTTCGGACTAAAAGATGGTTGTATGTATGAAACCATTCCTCATAAACCAAGTTTAATAGGTCGTTCCCGTCTTTCTTTTTAAGTCTGGATACGGTGCCTGGAAGATCTGGATAGCGGACTAGATCACTTTTTTCGAGTGTATACTTATTGACTGAAGCTGTAAGCTCCCAGCCGAATCGGCGATAGAACTGAATGTTGAACGGGTGCAGCAAGCTGATCGTCTGCCCTTTTTCCTTCATCGATAGAAGTGCTCGGTGTAGAAGGCGAGTTACAGAGCCCTTTCGTCTGTGCTCTGGCCATGTTGCTACCCCAGCAATTCCACCCATAGGAAAGCGCTGATTTTCAATATTGATCTCTAATGAGAGAATGTGAAGCTTCGAGAGCAAATCTTCATTTTCGAATTCACCCCAAATCTCTTGTTTCTTCATCATTTCATAACGTCTGGGCAGATCTTCTTCCTTCACTTTGTACTGAAAAGCATATTGTGAGAGCTGTAATGATTTTTCATACTCGGTTTCTGATAATTTTCTTATATCCATGATGAATGACCTCCCTTTATGTTTTTATTCTACAGTGTAGAATTAATAGTTGGAAAGTAATTCACTTATGTTCTGAAAAGCAAAAGATAAGAATGTTAACATATTTATATCAGGTGAAAAATATTGGATATTTATAAAAACTATCGAAATTATATTCATTTGGAGTTATAATTATAAACTGTTGTGCATAGACGCAACATTAAAGCGAGGATCAGATGCGAATTCATAAATTTATAAGCTTGACGGGTTTTTGTTCAAGGAGAGAAACAAAACGGCTACTTGAGAATGGACGTATTACGATAAATGGAGAGATATGCAATAAGGATACGATGGTAAATGAGGGAGATGTCGTCCTTATTGATGGACAGCCTATTCCTCACAAGTCTTCAGCTGCTTATATAGCTTTTAATAAGCCTGTTGGAATCACTAGTACATCTAATCCTGATATAGAAGGTAACATTCTAGAACTCGTGGATATACCTGAGCGGGTATTTGCAGTAGGACGTTTAGATAAAGCGTCTCAAGGCTTAATTCTTTTAACCAATGACGGAGAACTGGCAAATCGAATCTCACAGGCTGATTATGGACATGAAAAAGAGTATGAAGTAACGGTGGATCAGCCTGTAACAGACTTGTTTCTTCAAAAAATGGCTGAAGGTGTTCCGGTTTTAAACACGATAACCAAACCGGGGAAAACGAAGATAGTAAGCAAATATGTCTTTCGCATAACACTTACACAAGGATTAAACAGGCAAATTCGGCGGATGTGCAAGACACTTGGATATGAAGTTGAAAAGCTAGAACGCATACGCATCATGAATATACATCTTCATGCATTGAATGCTGGAAAATGGCGTTACCTTGAAGATGAAGAGCTTTCTGAACTTAAAAAGAGTTTAGGGGTTCAGTAGGAAGGAAAATTCATATAAAGCATGATAAAACATTTTACAAACTATAAGAGAGGCAGGGCATCATGGGATTACAGAAGCAACAGTATTATAACAGCCAGATCCAACAGAGCAGCATGATTAAATTTATCATTCCATCATTGATTGGTATTTTCTTATTTATGATTCCCATTTCATTTAAAGGGGAAATTACGATTCCCGTAGCGATTTTAGCGGGTATTTTACAAGATGTAATAGGGGAGTACATTCCTCAGATCATGACAGCTATTATTGCGATTACGGTCGTAGGGTCTTTAGGAACTTATTTTTTCAAACCTAAAGCGATCGTTAATCAACCATTTTTGAATACGCTGTTCAATGTAAATATCGTATGGCAATCGATTCGTCTCCTTGGACTTATTTTTGCAGTGATGACATTGTTCAAACTAGGACCTGAAGCCGTATGGTCAGAGAACACAGGACAGCTTTTGCTTTTTGATTTAATTCCGGTATTGTTCTCCGTGTTCTTGTTTGCTGGATTATTTTTACCTTTATTGTTTAACTTCGGATTGTTAGAACTTTGCGGAGCATTGCTCGTTAAAGTCATGCGCCCCGTGTTCAAATTGCCAGGACGTTCATCAATCGATTGTTTAGCTTCATGGCTTGGAGACGGAACGATTGGTGTTCTTTTAACGAACAAGCAGTACGAAGAGGGATACTATACGAAGCGTGAGGCAGCTGTAATCGGAACAACGTTTTCTGTCGTATCTATTACGTTCGCCATTGTTGTCCTTGCTCAAGTAGATTTGGCACATATGATTGTTCCTTACTATCTAACGGTTGTACTGGCTGGGCTCGTATGTGCGATTATTATTCCACGCATCCCGCCATTATCTAGAAAGCCGGATACGTATTATGAAGGCGCAAAAAATACGGTTGTAGACGAATTGATCCCTCGTGGAGAGACTCCGTTCAGTTTTGGTCTTAAAAAGGCGGTAGACCGCGCTGACCAAAACAAAAAAGCGGCACCATTAGTAAAAGAGGGCATTCAGAACGTACTCGATATGTGGATGGGTGTTGTGCCGATCGTAATGGCAATTGGAACATCTGCATTGATGGTAGCGGAATTCACGCCGTTCTTTACTTATCTTGGTGCACCATTTGTACCGATTCTAGAGCTTCTGCAAGTTCCTCAAGCATCAGAAGCGGCGCAGACGATAGTAATCGGTTTTGCTGACATGTTCCTTCCCTCTATTATTGGAGCGGGTATTGAAAGTGAATTAACACGATTTGTGATTGCCGCAATGTCTGTTATTCAATTGATCTACATGTCTGAGGTTGGCGGCCTGCTATTAGCATCTAAGGTGCCGGTTAACTTTAAAGATTTAGTGATTATCTTTTTCTTGCGTACGTTTATTTCCCTTCCGATCGTTGTAGGAATGGCGCATCTGTTGTTCTAATTCATTTTTAAATTAATAAAGGCTGTTTAGAGGACCCCCCCTAAACAGCCTTTTTATTTTATAGCAATTCTTGAATATGCTTCTCGATTGTTTCTGGTTTGTCCGTTGGTGCAAAGCGTTTTACAACACGTCCGTCACGGTCTACCAAGAACTTTGTAAAGTTCCACTTGATCGCTTTAGAACCTAAGATTCCTGGCGCTTCAGAAGCCAAGTATTTAAATAGAGGATGTGCATCGTCTCCATTGACGTTTAATTTGGCAAACATGGGAAAATTAACGCCATAATTCAACTCACAAAACTCCATGATTTCGCCACTAGTACCAGGCTCTTGTGCCCCGAACTGATTACAGGGAAACCCGAGAACAGAAAATCCTTTTTCTTTATGATTTTCGTAAAGAGATTGCAGCCCCTGATATTGGGGAGTAAAGCCGCACTTACTTGCGGTGTTAACGATTAAGAGTACGTCACCTTTATACTTATTAAGGCTTGTTTCTTCTCCTTTTATCGTATCCACTGAAAAATCGTATACTGACATTTTCCCAGCTCCTTATTTTTGTATTTTCTATAAGTTTAACGGTAAATGGAATGGCTTTCATCGAAAATGCTCTCAGTGGTAAAATAAGGAGAATTATAAAGGGGGATGGAAAAAATGGACGCAGTGTTTCATGTGGAACATCAAGTTTTTAACTATCGTGTGGCAGCCGTTATGATTAAGGATGGTCATGTTTTATTACACCGATCCAAAAAAGAAACTCATTGGTCTTTGCCGGGTGGAAGGGTAAAACTTGGTGAAGATGCGAAGGCAAGTTTACAGCGTGAAATGTTGGAAGAATTAGCTCTTCAAATCGAGGTAGATCGATATCTATGGACAGTCGAAAACTTTTTTACATATGCCGAGAAAGAGATTCATGAAGTTGGATTATACTTTAAAATAACAGCAAAAAATGCATTGCCGTTGCATGCTGGTAAAGAATTTACGGTATTAGAAGCAGAGCGCCTAGTCTTTAAGTGGATCCCTTTAAATCATTTACATGAGTATGTGATATATCCTGAGGTAATCAAGAATAAGCTCGTATCAAATTTACTCGAGCCAGATTATTTCCTAGTAAATGGCGACCTGCAAAACATATAAGGAAGAGGATTATAGATGCATCCAATCATTAAGAATTAAAATGTGAAATCTAAAGATCGTCCAGTTCTAATTATCAATCATCCTTTAGAATAAAAAGAAGTGGTGGATGCATTTGAAGCTGAGGTTCACCATGAGCCGCGGAGGAAGGATTTGAACCTGTTAGGCAAGTAGCGATTGATGAGGACTGGTCTGCTCTTCGGTTCAGGAAGCCGGAGAACATCAGGACAATGGTCCGAAAAAGTGCAGAAGGCAAGAAGCGAATAGAGAAATAAGGAGAGGCAGCGCTCGAGCTGCCTCTCTTTTTTACTTTTACGATGTCCACCCCATTCGAACAAAGTGGGGTTTTTTGTATTTGTGTGGGGTCAGACCCCAAGGCTGAGTCCGCACTACGCCTCAGGTCTTATTGGAAAATACAGCCGCGGCCAGTTTTGAGGAAAAGCGCATAGAGGTAAGCTAAAGATACGAAAGGAGGAAGCCACTATGAAAAAATTAGGCTTACTTGTAGTTGGAGGAATTGCTGCAATCGTGCTGATCGCAAACTTAGGTCCGATGGTCGGTCTTGCGATTGGTCTTGTGGTTATGTATTACGCATTTAAGAAAGCAATGGCTGCAGAAACCGGAGGGAAGAAATTCTGGTGGGGTGCTTTATCAGTTGTAGGTCTGTGTGTTTCTGTTGCAAACATCCCAGCGATCTTAGGAGCTGCAGCGATCTATGTTCTATACCTTGTCTATAAAAAATGGAATGGATCAGCATCTGTAGAAGAAAGCATTGATAATGATCCGTTCACCAATTTTGAAAGAGAATGGGCAAAACTTAAAAACAGCTAATCATAAATCAAAATGATAAACACATTTTAAAGGAGCGAATAAACATGAATTTATTTGAACGCATTAGAACCTCAATCTCAGCGGACGTTCACGAACTTTTAGATCAAAAAGAAGAAAAGAACCCGCTTTCCCTTCTAAACCAATATCTGAGACAATGTGAGCTTGAAGTGAATAAAGCAAGAAAGTTAGTTGAGCGTCAACAGCTATTAAGAGACCAATTTGCTCGTGAAACACAAGAAGCAGAAGCAAAAGCAGCAAAACGTGCACATCAGGCAGAACTAGCTCAACAAGCAAACGAAACAGAGCTTTATCAGTTCGCGAGCCAAGAAAAAGAGCAGCACGAAACGCGTGCAAGCAAGCTTAAGGAATCTACACTACAAGCAGATAAAGATCTTTCAGAGCTTGAACAAAAGTATGAGCAGATGAAGCATAAGCTAAAAGATATGCAAATCAAACGTATGGAACTAATGGGGCGTGAAAATGTAGCAAGAGCGCACCAAAAGATGGACCGTGTCATTGACCCATCAAACTCAATGAAGAAAACAGCATTCCGCTTTGATGAACTTGAGACCTACATGGATCGTTTAGAACAAAAAGTCAATGCTGATTATTATGCGAGTTCAATGGAAGCAAAGCTGGCTAAGCTAGAAAAAGAGTGGAAAAAAGAAGAAACACATACTACAGTTTAATTCCGTATGTGATACGATAAAAAGGTACGAGGCGCAAAATGCTGCGCCTTTTAGGCCGTTTAAGACAGAAAGTGAGTGAGTGCAGATGCTGAACATGAAAAGAAGTGATCTAATCAGTTGGGGGCTTTTAATAGCTTTTGTTTTAGTGTTATTAGAAGCCACGCTTAACGGAGAGGGGATATTATTCGCTCTTTTATTCAGCGCTGCACTCATGTTTTTTGGAAGAAAACGAATGCCGAAGCGATCCGGGAAAATCATGTTTTGGGTCGGTGTATTTATCGGTGTCATGAACATTTTAAGCATGTACACATTCAAGCTGCTGCTCGTAGCGATCATCATATACGTTATTGTTCAATTTTATCAATCAAAACAAAACCCTGTTTTTATTACTCCGCATGTGGATGCAAAAGATACTTCTTCACAAGAAGATGTATATAAGAAAGAGCCGCTCTTAAAAAATATGATTCTTGGGACCCAACAAACACCTGAACATGTGTATGAATGGAATGATATTAACATCCAATGCGGCCCTGGAGACACTATTATTGATTTGAATCAGACGATTCTGCCCGATGGAGAAGCGTTGATCATGATAAGGGGGTTTATCGGTAATATAACGGTATACGTTCCCTACGAAGTCGAAACTGCTGTCAGTCATTCTGTGTTTGTGGGAAATACGAAGGTTTTTGATCAGAATGAACCAAAAATGTTCAACCAGACACTGTCCTATCGAACAAAAGGGTATATGGAAGCTGAGAAAAAAGTAAAGATTGTAACCAGTTTGTTCGCAGGAAGTCTGGAGGTGAGGCGGGTATGAGTACGGTATTGCGCCACATGTTCACCGGCATAATGTCCGCTTTTTTTGTATCTCTTGTTTTAGGAGGAATTGTTTATACTTTATTTCCGATCGACGATTGGAACTTCTTATTAGAAGAAAGGCTGCTTGATATTCCTGCAGCGTTCGTTATACCTTTCTTGGTTTTTATAATTGGTGCATTCTTGGGCTTGAATTCAGGAGTCACCTCTCGAAAACAGCTAAACTTAATTAATCGGACATTAAAGTCGATTGAAGACGGCAGGCAAGTAGACATGAAAGAGGTTTCAAGTCTCGAGTTAAAGGCGATTACCAAAAGGATGGATGGCATACAGAAACAATTGGGCGAGAAGATTCGGCAGTCCCAAAAAATGGCGACTGAAAAAGCCGTTGACCAGGAAAAGAGAATTCAAGAAATTATTTCCCAAGAAAGAAATCGCCTGGCAAGAGAGCTGCATGATTCGGTGTCGCAGCAGCTTTTTGCAGCAAGTATGATCATGTCTGCGGTAAATGAAACACGTTCAGAATCGGATACTCGTGAATCTAAACAGCTAAAGCTTGTTGAAGAAACGATTCATCAGACACAGCTTGAGATGAGAGCCCTTCTCCTTCACCTTCGTCCTGCAGCATTGAACGGAAAATCCCTGCAAAAAGGAATGGAAGAACTGTTACAAGAGCTTCTTCAGAAAGTACCTATCGAGCTTAAATGGAAGATTGAAACGATACCTCTTGATAAAGGGGTAGAAGATCACCTGTTTCGTATTCTACAAGAATCCGTGTCTAATATTCTTAGGCATGCGCAGGCAAATAAAGCTCAAATCCTCCTAGTCCAACGAGAAGATCTTATTATTTTGCGCATTGAAGATGATGGTGTTGGTTTTAAGCTGGATCAAGAAAAAACAGGATCATATGGTCTTCGGAATATGCATGAGCGTGCAGCGGAAATTGGCGGGACACTTAAAATTGTGAGTTTGCCGGGTGAAGGAACACGGCTTGAAGTAAAGGTTCCAATTTTAACAACGGGAGAGGAAAAACCATGATCAAAGTATTATTAGTAGATGATCACGAAATGGTGCGGATAGGGGTTTCTGCATATCTTTCTGCACAGTCTGATATTGAAGTGACCAGTGAAGCAGAAAATGGAAAGGTAGCGGTAGAGAAGGCACTTGCGCTTAAGCCAGACATTATTTTAATGGACCTTGTGATGGACGAAATGGACGGCATTGAAGCTACACGTCAGATCACCAGTTCTTGGCCGGAAGCAAAAATCATTGTCGTTACGAGTTTTCTCGATGATGAGAAGGTATACCCTGCATTAGAGGCAGGTGCGTCCAGTTATATGTTAAAAACGTCTAAAGCAAGTGATATTGCACAGGCCGTTCGAGATACCTATCATGGGAAGTCCGTTCTGGAACCTGAAGTGACAGGGAAAATGATGAGTAAAATGAGACAAAAACAAACGCGCGAGCCACATGAAGAGCTGACTGCGCGCGAGATGGAAATCTTATTATTGATGACAAAAGGGAAGACCAATCAGGAAATCGCCGACGAGCTCTTTATTGCTTTAAAAACAGTTAAAGTACATGTCAGCAATATTTTGAGTAAATTGGATGTACAGGACCGTACACAAGCGGTTATTTACGCGTTTAATCATTCACTGGTGTAAGGAGTGATCTTTACTCAGCCTTCACCGTAATATGTTGATACGTATTAAAATCAAACAGGCCTAAGTCTGTCAGCTTGATCTCTGGAATGACAGGCAGTGTTAAGAAAGATAGAGTGAGGAACGGATCAAAGTCACCGTTAAATCCAATCCTTTTTAATTTACTCTTTAACTGGATGATTTCTTCGTTTACTTGTATAAAAGGTTTATCTGACATTAATCCTGAGATCGGGAGCGGTACGGAAGCTAGCTCCTTTCCGTCTTTAACGATCACATATCCGCCCTGCATTCTTTGGATGGCATCTACTGCAGCAAGCATATCTTCGTCATTTGTACCGGCTACAACAAGATTGTGAGAATCGTGAGCCACAGTTGAAGCGATGGCACCACTTTTTAGCATAAGCCCCTTTACCACACCAAGGCCAATATTTCCGGTTTGCCTATGGCGCTCGATAACAGCCATTTTTAACAAATCATCTGAGGTAGAGGGAGTAAAACTGCCGTTTGCTGCTTTTGCTGGTAACACCTTCTTTTTTGTTACAAGCTGATTAGGAATAATCTCAATAACATGAATAGGATCTTTGTCATTTATGGAGATAGCGAGTTCTTCTGCGCTGGTCTCCGTCATGTTAACGGATGTCAGCAATTGAATCGGAGGCTTCGCGAATTCACTCGTTTGTCCTGTGTATTCACCGTTCTTCGCAACTGATTTTCCATCAACAAATACCTCAGAAATAGAAACAGATTCTAATTCATCGAGCAAAAGAAAGTCCGCTTTATATCCCGGTGAGATCGCCCCTTTTTCATGCAAACGATAACATTCAGCTGCATTTAAGGTTGCCATTTGAATCGCTTGAAGCGGAGAAACCCCTTCTGAGATCGCAAGCCTTACATTGTGGTCTACACTTCCTTCTGACACCAGGTCGTCGAGATGCTTATCATCTGTACAAAATAAAAAGCGGCGTGCATTATTCGGTGTTACCGCTCTAATAAGAGCTTTAAGATTTTTTGCAACAGATCCTTCTCGAATTAAGACATACATACCCCGGCGAATACGATCGAGTGCTTCTTCCACTGTTGTACATTCATGATCTGTCGTAATAAGAGAAGAACGATACACGTTTATTCCCTTAGCGTCCAGTCCGGCTGCGTGTCCATCGATTACCCCATGATGAGAAGCTGCTGAGACAATTTTACTTAGCATACCTTCATCACCTTTCATAACAGCCGGAAAATCCATAACTTCTGCTAAGCCAAGTACCCGTGGATGTTTATAGAACGGCTCGAGGTCAGCCGCTTTTAACGCGGCTCCTGAATTTTCAAAGGGTGTTGCGGGAACTGATGAAGGAAGCATCACTCGAACGTCCAGCGGGAGTCCTTCAGATTGATCTAGCATGAATGAGATTCCCTCAGCCCCAGATACGTTTCCGATCTCATGAGGATCAGTGATAACGGTTGTTACACCATGAGCGAGCAAGACTTTGCTGAATTCAGAAGGAGTCACCATTGAAGATTCAATATGGACATGACCGTCTATAAAAGCGGGGGCAATAAATTTCCCCTCTGCATCTATTGTTTCATAACCCTTAAACTCTCCGATTCCAGCAAAATGACCGTCAACGATTGCAATATCTCCTTCGATCACCTCAAGATTGAACACATCGATGATTTTTCCGTTCTTTACTACGAGGTCTGCTGGAACTCTTCCTGTACTTACATCAATTCGTTTCTTTAATGGATCTAGATTCATACACGATCTCCTTTAAGCAAAATCTACCGAATAGTATACGATTATCCACTCTATCTTATTTCATATGAATGTAAAGAAAAACGGTCCCACGAGAATGAGACCGTTTTTGTGCTATTCGCTTAAAATGTCAATGACACGTCCAACTTGACCATCTTCGAGCCGAACCTTAATCCCATGAGGGTGAGTGGGAGAGTTAGTTAAGATATCTTTTACAATTCCTTTTGTTTTCTTACCCGTACGCTGATCAGCTTTTAAGATAACATGAACGGGAAGACCAGGGGTGATATTAGAGCGCTTTCTGTGCATTAAACACCTGTTCTCCGAGCTTGATTGTTCGCTTTTTTTGTCTGCTGGTTTCGCAGCTGGTTTGCCACTTTTACAGGACCTTTATTAAAAGTTCCGCCTGATTGCTGTGCCTTCTTTTCTGCCAGTCTCTGTTTGGCTATCTCTTGAAAAGTTAATTTCTTTTTCTCCTCAGCCATCGTTGTCACCTCTATTTTTTCTTTTTAAAATCTGCCTCTTTTAAATAACCTTCTGCTTCAGCATACGTTTCAAATGCTGCTTCAAGTGCATCATCTTCATCAAAGATAAACCACATGCCGTCTTCGCCAACAAGACGAATCTCCTCGTGGCTGTGGCTGTACCAGTGTTCTTCTTTACGATCGTCATCATTTGTACGATCTTTCTTAGGCTGCTGCCATCCGTGTTTCTTTGACAGGTATTCCATCGATTCTTTGATTAAGGCAATCAATTCCTCCGCTTCGTAATCACGAATATTCACGTAGCCTTTTTCGTTTTTTACGCTTTGTGGAAGGTGTCCGCCATACACGAAGCCGTTACCGTTCGGGTGAAGGTGATACACAACAATCTTCTTGTCTTGTACACTTTCCTCGTAGTGAAAGTTCAAACGTCCTAAGGAAACCTCGTGCATGTCAAGCTCTGGGAAGTTTTCTTGAATTAAAGCAATTTTATCTTCAAATGAAAGCATTTTTATACTCTCCATTTCTTTTAATGTGATTGGTTGATTATATCACAACGAAAGAAAAAAACGAAAATGCTATAGGGAAGAAAGAACATCAGAATCTTATTGTTCTGATGTTCTTCGAGGTTATTTATAAAGCAGATGCTTCTTTCTTGATGGATCTCTCGAGTTCAAACCAGTAATCCGCTAGTGTTTCCATACCTTTATCAAAATTTTCTAAGTGGAAGTGCTCGTTGGGCGCATGGAAATTTTCTGTTGAAAGACCGAAGCCCATCAACACAACAGGGATGTTAAGGAGCTGGTCGAAAGTCGCAACGATAGGGATCGATCCGCCGCCACGCGTGAACGCTGTTGGCACACCATATACCTTTTCATAGGAACGTGCAGCCGCTTGTATGGCAGGATGATCAAATGGAGTTACATAAGGAGCTCCTTTATCAAAAAGAGTGACCTTTACATCGATTCCAGCTGGCTTATGCTTTTGGATATGTGCTTTTACTTTTTCAATGATTTCATCCGGTTCTTGATTAGGTACTAGACGGCAGCTGATCTTAGCGTGTGCTTTGGCAGGGATAACCGTCTTGATCCCTTCGCCTTGGAAGCCACCCCAAACACCGTTAAGTTCGAGTGTAGGACGAGCCCAAGTGCGTTCAGTGTGGGTATAGCCTTCTTCACCAGCGAGTTCTGTTACACCAAGCTGCTCTTTTAGTGCTTCTTCTGTTAGTGGAAGAGCTCGGAACGCTGCTCGCTCTTCGTCCGTTAATTCCTGTACATTATCATAGAAGCCATCTACTAAGATGCGTCCGTTCTCGTCACGGAAAGATTGAAGAAGTTCTGTAATGGCGTGAAGCGGGTTTTGGACAGCTCCTCCATAAAGACCAGAGTGAAGATCACTGTTTGGTCCTGTTACATCAAGCTGCATCGCACACATTCCGCGTAGTCCATAACAGATCGCCGGCTTTCCACGGTCCAGCATCCCGGTGTCTGAAATGACGATCACATCTGCGGCGAGGAGCTCTTTGTTTTCCTCAATAAACTTTGGAAGACTCGGACTGCCGATTTCTTCTTCTCCTTCAATACAGAACTTGAAGTTAAGAGGCAATGTTCCTTCTGTTTCCAGAATGGCCTGCAACACTTTTACGTGCATGAATGTTTGTCCTTTATCATCCGATGCGCCGCGTGCGTATAGTTTGTTGTCACGGATTGTTGCTTCGTACGGAGGAGACTCCCACAGCTCCACAGGATCCACAGGCTGAACATCGTAATGCCCATAAACAAGAACAGTCGGTTTACCCTCAGCTTTTAACCAGTCACCATAAACCACCGGGTGTCCGTCCGTTTCATAGATTTTTACGTTGTCCATACCGGCTTTTGTTAGTTCGTCAGCAATCCATTCTGCACCTTTTCGAACGTCTTCCTTGTGCTCAGGCAGGGCACTGACACTTGGAACAGCAAGCCAGTCGGTTAACTCTTTTAAATGAGTATCGCGGTTTTCTTTTAAATAATTCACAATTTTGTCTGTCATTTGAAGATCCTCCTTTTGTACGTTATGCTCTACTTCCTAGTTTAATGGAGTTCAGCTCAGAAATGAAATAATCTTTATCTTCTTTTTTTGTGATTGTTTCAGCAGCTTTAGAAGCAAGTGCAAAGTATTCTTCCATTTTCACTTCGTCATCTTTTACAAGATAAGCCCGAGCTACAGATTCATAGGCGAACGCAAGATCAAAATCACCAATCCCGTTTTGCACACATAGTTTTAAGGATTGTTCTCCGTGCATTAAGGCTGACTCTCCCAGATTGAGCAGTGAGTAAACTCTTGAGATCTGCCATTCTCCCCGTGCGAAGTTAAGTGGTCCACCTGCCAAACCCCAGTGGAAGCGGGAAGCATGTGCGGTGTGGATCATCTCTAGGTTTTCTTCATTTGTCCGGACTTCCTTTTCCATGAGGCCCCATGTTTTATTAAAATTTTCGAGGGCTTGCTTTCTGTGCCATTCTTCTCTCGTGAACTTGTCCATCCATTTCACACACCTTATGTATTTGTGGTTTACTAAAGGTAAAGCTATCGTTAAGAGTATTCTTTATGAATGAACGTATCCCTTTTTAAAAGTATAGATAGAAAGAAGTGCAGATCTTATGAATAAAAAGATTGGTTTTATCGGTTTTGGGAAAATGGCACAAGCGATGGCAGGTGGAATGATTAAGTCAGGATTAGTTAACCCTGAAAATATCATTGCGAGCATGCGTACGGAGAAAACACGGATTTTTGTGAAAGAGCAATTTGGTATTGAAACTTCTTCATCCAATCGTGAAATAGCAGAGACTGCAGACACGCTGTTCCTCGCCGTCGCTCCACATACATACTCTGAAGTGATCGAAGAAGTACGCGAAGCCGTAAAGCGTGATGTTATCATCATCACGATTGCCGCTGGGATTACCACGGAGAATGTTGAACAAGCCTTCAGGAAAAAAGTAAAGGTCGTTCGAACGATGCCTAACACGCCTTCATTAGTTGGAGCAGGTATGACAGCTGTTTCAATAAACAGTCAAGTGATGGACGAAGAGTTGAAGGATGTAGAAGCGTTGTTGGGTAGTTTTGGAAAAGTCGAAGTGATCTCGGAATCTCTTATGGATGCGATTCCCGCGATCAGCGGATCGTCACCTGCTTATGTGTACATGTTGATTGAGGCGTTGGCAGATGGCGGTGTCAGACAAGGCCTTTCACGTGGTCAATCTTACCGTTTAGCTGCTCAAGCTGTTTTAGGCGCAGCACAGATGGTTCTTGAAACAGGAAAACACCCTGGTGAGTTAAAAGACCAGGTAACATCTCCAGGAGGAGCTACGATCGCGGCGGTTTCTACATTAGAACAGGAACGGTTTCGCGGAGCAGTGTTAGCAGCGATGGACAGCTGTACAGAGAAAGTAAAAGAACTGGGGAAAAAGAAATGAGTTTTAAAGAATTAGGTATACAAGATGCTTTCACTGAAATTCTCTTGCAAAACGGAATTGGAGAGCCTACACCCATTCAGAAAGAAACGATTCCTGTTATTTTAGAGGGCCAAGATGTTGTTGGACAAGCTCAGACAGGTACCGGTAAGACTCTTGCTTTTGTTTTGCCGCTCCTGCAGAAAATAGATTCGGAACGAGATGAGATCCAAGGATTGATTGTAGCTCCAACAAGAGAGCTAGCTATTCAGATAACAGCTGAAGTTCGGAAACTGACAGATACTAACAGTGAAATCAACGTCCTCGCTGTATACGGAGGGCAAGATGTTATTGCGCAAATGCATAAACTTCAAGGAAAAGTTCATGTTGTCGTGGGTACACCAGGTAGACTGTTAGATCACATCCGCCGTGAAACGATAGATTTATCGGGGGTTTCAACGTTTGTTTTAGATGAGGCAGATCAGATGCTGCATATCGGATTTTTATCGGATATTGAAGACATTATGGCAAAAGTGCCTGCTTCCCGGCAAACACTCCTTTTTTCAGCAACGATGCCTGATGAAGTGAAGAAACTCGCAGAAACCTATACAAAAAATCCTCGTGATATTCAAGTGAAAACAAAGCAGATTACATTGAAAGAAATCCGCCAGCGTATCGTGGAAACAACAGATCGAGGGAAACAGAATGATTTGGTTCAAACCATTCGGTTGCTGCGTCCTTATTTAGCTATCATTTTCTGCCGGACAAAAAGAAGAGTAAGCAAGTTGAACGAGGCTCTTCAAACAAAAGGCTATAACTCTGATGAACTTCATGGAGACCTTTCACAAGCGAAAAGGGAAGACGTAATGAGGCGCTTTCGGGATGGAGAGATACAGTTTCTAGTTGCGACAGATGTGGCAGCACGCGGACTTGATGTAGAAGGGGTCACACACGTATTTAATTACGATATTGCTCTGGACACAGAAAGCTACATCCACCGGATCGGCAGAACGGGGCGAGCTGGCGGAAAAGGGTTGGCGGTCACGTTTGTTGCACAGAAAGATCGCAGGTTGCTGCAGATGATAGAACGGGAAACCAATCAAAAGTTAAATGTACTAAAGCTTGAATATATGTAAATTTTTATCTTTACATTCATAATTTTTTTTAAAACGGGTCATCCTTTAGTGTGACCTGTTTTTTTGTGGGTACATAATACCAACTATTATTACCAGGTAATAAAAATAGTTGATTCATAAAACAATCCTTGTTACCATAGTAAAGAACAAGAATTCAAAAGAGTCAGATTTAGAGGAGTTGAGCAAATGAAAGATTTACAATCGTTCGGCTGGTATGCAGCCAAGATCGCTCCCAAGCTTCCGAAAGAGGCATTTAAACCGGTACCATCACGGTTATGGGGCGGACTAGTCTATTTATTGATCGCAATCGCCGGTATTTTAGTTATCGGTTTATTAAATAATCTGCATCCTTGGTTAGGAATCGGAATTGCTGTAATCTTAGGAACTTGTTTTGCCGGAATGGGCTTTTTAGGACATGAAATTCTTCACGGCACTGTCATTCGCAAGCCTTGGCTGCGTGACTTTTTAGGAGCAGTAGCGTTTTGGCCGTTAAGCGTGGGTCCAAAATTATGGCGTAAATGGCATAATACAACACACCATGTTCATACGCAGCATGACGAAAAAGATCCAGATGCGTGGCCGACCTTAGAAAACTTGTCACACAAA
The DNA here is from genome assembly GCF_014635025.1 of Fictibacillus barbaricus. GTDB lineage: Bacteria > Bacillota > Bacilli > Bacillales > Fictibacillaceae > Fictibacillus > Fictibacillus barbaricus. The sequence goes on from NZ_BMCE01000001.1 coordinate 88,642, forward strand.
CCGTTATTACAAAAAGTGTACAAGCTTCCGATGTGGATTCGTTCTATTGTAAGCTTTGCCTTTTTATCCGTTTCTTTTACGATGCACGGTCTGTTCATGTTCAAGCGTTTTATCAAGGAATTCAAGCCAAGCAATCGCCCATCTGTATGGATTCAGCTTTTATTGCCTTGGGCGACATGGTTAGGATTACTGGTTTGGCTGGGACCTGTTAAATGGTTCTTTGCGGTTCTTTTGCCGTTATTAATTGCAAATGCGATCGTAATGAGCTATATTTCAACGAATCACCGTTTGAACCCAATCACAGAGGTAAACGACCCGTTGGCGAACAGCTTAACGGTTACCGTTCCAAAATGGGTGGACGTGCTTCACTTTAATTTCTCTTATCACACCGAACATCATTTGTTCCCTGGGATGAGTCCAAAATATTATCCGCTCGTTAAGAAGCACATTAAAGAGATGTGGCCTGAGCGTTATCATGAGATGCCGCACTGGAAAGCACTAGTCGCGTTATGGAAGACACCGCATGTGTACTTTAATCAGCATCAATTCGTTGATCCGGCTCCAGGCAACTTGTATCCTTCCCTTGGGCATGGAATGAATGAAACAGGGGCGGAGAAGCAAGAACGAAAATCATCGAATCAAACACCGAAAAGCATCCATTAATTTGGGTGTTTTTTTGTTGGTCGAAGGCGGGAGAGACAAGTGGACAGTATTATTGTAGAAGTGGATAGTAAATTACGAAAAGTGGACAGTAATATATGAAATGTCGACAGTAAAAGTTTAAAAGTGGACAGTAAACTCGTTATTCGTAATCCAATATGCTTTGCAGGGAGTATTTTCTATCCTTAAAAGTCCCTGTGTAAGGCAAATCCATGGAAACGAGCAGTTTTGAAGCAATAGAAGTGGAAGAAAGTTTAAGAAAATCACGTACTTGTTTGTTTGTAATAGATGAATTAAAAAGAAGACAGTAATCTTTTAAAGCATTTATGTGTGCATCTTTACTGGTAAAGTCACACTTTGGACATTTCCAAGTTCCATGCCCTTTTATCATTCCAAAAGCTAGACATTTAGAACATTGGATTCCTTTTATTATTCTCTCTTTATGAATTTGAAAACGTTCAAATATATCAATCTCACGCGGTGTGTGTTCTTTAATCAATCTCTTTGTTATTTTGTTCATATCCTTTGAAACTAGAGTGTTTTTATATTTTCTATTGAGTTGCTGGATCCTGTTTAAAAGTTGGGTACTATGAATGACTTTGTTTGGAATTCGTTTAGTTATATCGTTAGTTTTCAAAATGGATTGAGAATGTGTCATCACAATTAAAGTTTCAACAGGGACTGGGGGAAATTTATGTTTGATTAGCCAATTTTCAAGTTGGAGTTTTTGCCGTCCTACTTGTGAAATAGGGTCTTGAAACGATTCCTCTACGCCGTTTGTTGTTCGTAAAAGCTGCTGAAAAATATGATCAAAAAAAAGAGTTCCGGAAATGTTTTTTACTTCGATTATGAGACAATACGCGGGATTGATTAGAAGGGTGTCTATTTGAAAATATGTGGATTCATGGAGAATTCTTAAGTCTTGAAGAATATGGCAATCTTTCTTATGCGGCAGCAGGTCTAAAAAATAATTAAGTGACTCTTCACCACGAAACCCAGCAGCCATTTTAGCTAATTCTCTTTCAAGATTCTGTTTAATAGGATCATCATCTAACCGGTTAATAAGAGTTTCTAATCTATTCATATAAATAGGTATCTTTCTTACTTTTTTTATCATAGCATCACTCCTCAAGATATTTTTCTTTTTTGAGGGGAGTAACTCCTTTAAAATTGTTATAGGATTTCGCATAATCTTTCTAGAATATATTCATATCGTTTGTTTGAAGGAGAATCCCCTATGGAAAAAGAAATGCATTGTGAAAGCTGCTTATTACCCATTAAAGTGAGGGAAGACCTTGTTACCGTTTGGGCGTTTTTTAAAATCCGGCTGTATCATGAATCCTGCTATGCCAACTCGTTAAAAGGAGCAGCTGCCTTATTTGTTTCCAATACACCGATCAATAGATTTTCCGGAAATTTCACAGCAATTGTTGCTTTTATTGTGGCATGGATCCCTTTGTTCACGGACATTACTCCTGCCATAACGATTGTATGTTCATTGATCGTACTCCTGCGCTTATATTCATTTATTCGGTTTGAAAAACACTTGCCACAATAAAAAACGTGCTCTCCATAATCGGAAAGCACGTTTTACTATTTACGCTTTAACGCGATATACACGCGCTTCATACGGCTTTAAAGTGAATCTAGTCACTTCTTCATGAGCTGCTACTTCTTCGTTTGCCAATAAAAGTTCATTAGCGTTCAGCGTAAGTGTCGAGTCAAAATCAGCTGCATCCTTAGAAAGGTTTGTGATCACGACTACTTTTTCTTCTCCCAACGTACGCGTGTAAGCATAGATCTGCTTGTGGTCATCTAGGATCAAGTCATATGTTCCGTACGTAAAGATCTCGTTCTCTTTCCTCAACGAGATCATCTTTTTGTAGAAGTTCAGAACAGATTTTTCGTCCTGCTCCTGTTTCTCCACGTTAATCTCCGTAAAGTTTGGATTTACTTTCATCCAAGGTGTGCCGTTAGTGAAGCCAGAGTTCTTATCATTGCTCCATTGCATAGGTGTACGGCTGTTGTCACGGGAAGATGCCCAAATCAAGGACATGATGTCTTCGTGTGAAACGCCTTCTTCACGTTTGATGCGGTACATGTTTTTGATCGCTACATCATCATAGTCCTCGATGGAATCAAACTGGACGTTTGTCATACCGATCTCCTGACCTTGATAGATGAATGGCGTACCTTGCATAAGGAAGTACATCGCACCAAAACTTGTTGCACTTTGATACCAGAACTCCTTGTCGTTCCCCCAAGTGGAAACAACACGCGCTTTATCATGGTTTTCGATAAAGAGTGCGTTCCAGCCTTCTTTTTCAAGGCCTTTTTGCCAGCGTGATAACACTTTTTTCAGTTCAACGATATCTACTTCTGGGTTCGTTTCCGCATCCCAAAGACCAAGGTGTTCGAATTGGAAGATCATGTCCATCTTGCCGTTTACTTTTCCTACCCAAAGGTCAGCTTCATCAATCTTAACACCGTTCGCTTCGCCAACTGTCATGACATCATAGTTTGCATACGTACGGTCTTTGAACTCTTGAAGGAATGTATGAATGCCTTTTTGGTTCATATGCATGTCGAAAGAAGAAACGTACTTCTCGTTTTTCGGGTTCGGCATGTCAGGGAATCCTTTACGCTTTTTGATATGGCTGATCGCGTCGATACGAAAACCGTCGACCCCTTTATCCAGCCACCAGTTAACTGTGTCATACAGCGCTTCACGAACTTCAGGGTTTTCCCAGTTCACGTCAGGTTGTTTCGTTGAGAAAACATGCAGGTAATATTGGTCTGTTTTTTCATCATATTGCCAGGCAGATCCTGAGAAGATGCTTTCCCAGTTGTTCGGTTCCTTGCCATCTTTACCGTCTCTCCAAATGTACCAATCACGTTTTGGGTTGTCTTTAGAGGAACGAGACTCAATAAACCATTGATGTTCATCACTTGTATGATTCAGTACAAGGTCGATGATCAGCTTCATACCACGCTTATGAACTTCTTCCATAAGCAGATCGAAGTCTTCCATCGTTCCAAAATCGTCCATAATGTCCTGATAGTCAGAGATGTCATACCCATTATCATCGTTTGGAGACTTGTACATCGGGCAGATCCAGATCACATCGATGCCAAGATCTTTAATGTAATCCAGGCGCTGAATGATCCCTTTTAGATCACCGATTCCATCTCCATTTGAATCTTGGAAGCTGCGAGGGTAAATTTGATAGCCAACGGCTTCTTTCCACCAAACTTTTTCCATAATGTTACCTCCATATTTTCTCTTAAACTACAGGGCAGGGGATACCGTTAATCCGGATCCCCATAGTCTGTTAGTTTTCTAATTCTAAAGTTACTGTTACACCTGCATGATCAGAGACCACCGGTGTTTTTTTACCGTTAAAGCGTACAGATGAATGCTGAACGTTAACAGGTTTATTGGTTAAGATATAATCAATTCTGCGTCCTGCTTCGTTGTTGTCCCATCCTGCGATGGAGCCTGAGATCGTAAGGCCGTCATCTTTTTCGGAAGCAAGTTCATACGTGTCATAAAACCCTTTTGACTTCACGTAATCAAAGCCTTCATCTCGAACGTTAGCATCATTGTTTAAATCACCCATGATAAAGGATAGACCTTCTACAGGTATGCGCTCAATCAATTGATCAAACTGACCTTTAAACGGTTCTGCTTCATCATTCCACCAGCCAAAGTGGCCGGAGAAGAATTGAATGTCTTGTCCCTCATATGAGATAGAGGCTTTTACGATCTTTCGTGTTTTCCAGTTATGCATATCCTGCAGATCGGAAACAAAAAAGCTTTCGTGGGACGTAATCGGGTGACGGCTAATGATCGCCAGTCCTTCTTCGTACGTTACATAGCCGTAGTGAGCCATATCCCATACAAAGTCATAATCTTCAACGCCAAGTTTCCTCACTAGCTCTAAAAGAACGAGGGCATAATTATCTTTTTTGATGTTATCTCTGACGATAGGTGAGTCGATCGACTGCATGACCTCTTGCAGAGCAATTACATCATAACGCTCGCTCGCGATATCGCGAGCAAGCATCTCTAATTTTTCCATCTGGTTCTCTTCTTGCCAAGCATGAACGTTTAACGTTAACAACTTCATGAATTACATCCCCAAACGATCTTGAATATCGGATTTTAATACGTCCGCTTTTGGCCCGTAGATGGCTTGAACACCTTTATCTTTAATGATCAGACCAAGGGCGCCGTTCTCTTTCCATTCTTTTTCCGTTGCAACACCAGTAGTGTCTTTAACGGTTACACGAAGACGAGTCATACATGCGTCAACGTCTTCAATGTTGTCAGCTCCGCCTAAAAGGCTGATGACCGCTGAAGCTTGAGAGTTATCTGAGCCTATTGCTGCTTCATGTTTAGCAGGTGCAGCAGTGTCACTTTCCGTTGTCTCGATATAATTTCCTGCACGACCTGGAGTAGGCAGGTTGAATTTCTTGATTAATACATAGAAGATGGAGAAGTTTAATCCAAAGAACACGATACAAGTAAATGCAAAGTTGATTAAGTCGCGAGTTAACCCTGCTTTTACAAGCAATGGAGTACGTGTTAATAACTCGATAAAACCAAATGCGTGAACACGAACATGAATCAAGTCAGCTACTGCGAACGCAAGACCTGTAGTGATTGCATACACAACATAAAGTAATGGTGCAGCAAACATAAACATGAATTCAATTGGTTCTGTAACACCTGTTAAGAAAACCGCAAGTGCTGCAGATAAGAACATAGACTTATACTTTTTACGCTTGTCCTTATCAACGTTCATGTACATCGCAAGAGCGATCGCTACAAGTGAAGCTGTTGAAAGAACAACTTGTCCCATTTTAAAACGAGCAGGTACAACATCATTTAGAAGTGCTTGATACGCTTTTGTATCACCAGCAGCTAAGAAGTTGTTCAAGTCATTGATCCAAGCTAACCATAGTGGATCTTGTCCAGCTACAGAAGAACCTGCACCAGAACCAGTCATGATTTGGTACGTACCGCCAAGTTCTGTATAGTTGATCGGCACCGTTAACATGTGGTGAAGACCAAACGGCAATAATAGACGTTCTAGTGTACCGAACACGAATGGCGCGATAACTGGAGCAGTGTTACGAGATGTTGCGATCCATTTCCCAAAGTCATTTAAAAGTGTCTGAATAAAAGGCCATACAAGCGCAAGTAGAAGTGCTGTAATCACTGACCATAAGATAACGGCAAAAGGTACAAAACGTTTTCCGTTAAAGAATGCTAATGCATTTGGAAGCTTATTGTAGTTGTAGTACTTGTTGAAAAGCACCGCACCAAGGAAACCTGAAATGATGCCGACAAAAACACCCATGTTAAGAGCAGGTGCTCCCAGTACAGATGTGAAATAGTCGCCAACAACTAGTTCACTGCCAAAAAGGGACTTAGCCTTAGCACCCTCTTCAAGCATCATAGCGCTATTAACACCGAAGATAGCGCCTGTAATACGGTTGATCAGGATGAACGCAATAACAGCTGCAAATGCACCGCCAGCACGTTCTTTAGCCCAAGATCCCCCAATAGCTACGGAGAACAAGATGTGCAGATTAGTAATGATTGCCCACCCGATGTCTTCCATAACACGGGCAATCGTTTGCACTAAAGTCATGTCTCCGCCAAACATTGCTATAACTTTCCCTAATGATATCATCAGACCTGCAGCTGGCATAACCGCTACTACTACAAGAAGCGCTTTACCGAGCTTTTGCCAGAAATCAAATGAAATGAGTTTTCCACGTTTATTCAAATCCATTTCCTCCTTAAGTATATATCTTTTATTGAATTTTTGAAATCGCATTCAGTTGATTGCAAAAAAAATTGAATCGCTTACATATTTGTATATGCACATTGGTGCAATCGTTTGCATAAGTGATTGTAGAATAAAACGTTTTTATTTACAAGTCATATTTCTTAAAAATGAATAAAAGTTTCCCAATTTGCTCGATATTTAGTGAAAAAAAGCTGCCACAATTTGTTGCTGGCAACCTTCTTTTTGTAGTTTTTGCATTATTGTCTGATCTTAGTAATTTTTTATAGAACAGTTTATTTAAGGATGAGCAAATCGGTTCGTTAAGTCATATTTTTGGTGTTATCCAAATTATTAAATATTACCTAATAAGCTGAATGAAATAAACGCTTTATGAGATTAAAGGACTATGAATATTTTCTTATTTATATACAGAATGAAAATAATGACAGGCTTTTAAATAATCTTTATGGAATAAGAAGTATGGAGCACATTTGCCTTAAAAATAGTTTGTATAAATATTCAATTTTAAGTATGATTATTTTTGAATTGAGGAAAGGGGAGAAACAAATGATGAAGAAGAAATGGATAGCAGGTGCATTAAGTTTAAGCTTGCTGTCATCAATGCCTTATGCAGTAACAGCAGAAGCGCCACAAAAGCAATGGACTCATGTAAATGCTTATGAAGAGGCTGATGGCAGCCCGTTTAACTCTGAACATTATAATTTTGTAAAATACTCAAAGATAGGTGGAATGCTCCAAAAGATTGATAGAGAAAGTAAGCGAGTGACTTTAGAGGAAACAGGAAAGTCCGCTGACGGCTACCCCATGTATGTCGTAACGATTTCTAACCCTGAAGATAAAGGCAAATACGGCCATTATAAAAAGCTTCGCAAGCAAATGTTCAAAAACCCTCAAAAAGCTCAAGACTGGATTGCACAAAACCCTGATTTTAAGGTACCTGTTATGATCAACGGTTCTATACATGGCACGGAATACATAGGTTCTGATGCAGTTCTTCAGCTGATTGACCGTTTTGCAAATGATGATGATGCAGAAACTAGAGAAATCTTGAAAAACAACATCTTAATTTTTAATGTGGTAGCTAATCCCGATGGCCGTGTGGATGGAACCCGTTTTAACGGAAATGGCATTGATCTGAACCGCGACTTTATTACACAGTCTCAGGAGGAAACAAAGCAGACGGTAGACCTGATCACAGAATGGAATCCGATGGTTTTCTTAGACCTTCACGGCTATGTGAACAGTTCGGACGGTAAACCGGGCCTTATTGAGCCATGTACACCCCCTCATAATCCGAACTATGAGTACGACTTGTTCTCCAAATGGGCTCTAGATCAGGCGGAGGCTATGGAAGCTGAGATTGTAGGGAATAAAGCAAATTATGAAAGTGACCATTATAAGTCGATGACAGGAACATATATCCCACAGCGTGATGATAGTGCAGGATGGGATGATTACCCACCGATTTTTACACCGATGTATGCAATGTATCACGGGGCATACGGGTATACGCTCGAGGCACCAACAAACAGCTGGGATGGTGTCAGATGGGCAAATGATGCGGTAATGGGAGCTCTTAAATTTACTACTCAAAACAAACAAGGCATGCTAACGGACCAAATCGAGATTTTTAAACGCGGTATTAATTTTGATCACCCATACCATGAAGAAGGCTTTTTCCCCAATGCGTATGTGCTTCCTGTAAATGAAAAGGATCCTACGGTTACTGAAAAGGCAGTTAATCATCTTCTTGAAAATGATATATCAGTAGAAAAATCAGTGAAGTCCTTTTCGGCAAACGGCAAGACGTATCCTGCTGGAACGTACATCGTTGATATGAGCCAAGCAAAAGCAGGCCTTGCTAATACGATGTTATGGGACGGAGAAGATATTACGAATGACACGCCTGCGATGTATGACATCTCAGCTTGGAGCCTTCCAGAGCTTTGGGGCTTTGAAGCTATTGAAGTAAAAGAAGAATTACAAGCTAAAACAGCTCCTGTTAAAGAATCAGACTATGCTGGTTCTCTAAATGGTAAAGGGCCATATGTAATCTCTAATAGCTCTGTACAAGCTGTGAAACTCGTAAATGATCTAGTGAGAGCTGGTGAGAGTATATATAAAGGCAAAGACGGTAATTTCTACGTAAAAACATTAGCAGCAACGAACAAATCGCTCGTGCAACAGTCAGGAATTACCCTAGAGGAAGCTGTATTACCCGTTGAGAAAGAAAAGCTCACAACACTTCAAGTGGCTATCCTTAAAGACGGGGGAATGAATAAAGCGCAAAGCCACTCAGGGACAAAGCTTGCTCTAGAACGTTTAGGCTTCTCTGTAACAGAAGTAACACCAAAAGAAGTTGCGGAAAACGGTCTTAGACAATTCGATGCGTTCCTGTTCTCAGGAACTGATGCTTTGCTTCAATATGAAAGATTAAGTGTTGGCAATAAGCCTTTCGCTGTGGGAAGCAAAGAGGCATACGATCGTTTTAAAGTGAATGTACATGCGTTCATTGAGAACGGCGGAAAATACATTTCTGTAGGTGCTGGCGGTGCAAAAGCCACAAGCCAGCTAGGATTAACCTCTGTGAAGATAAACACAGGGAGTGCTAACAGCAATGGAATCGTAAAGGTGAACTATAGTGAAGATGAGGTTACGGCTGGTTACAAAGCTTCCGATATAGGCTTTGTGTATAGACCGGTTTGGTTTACTGAACTTGGTGATGCAAAAGCTGTAGCCACATTGGCAGCTGGCGACTTCTTCGTTGCAGGTCACTGGAAAGGCAATGAACAGGCTTCAGGACAGGCAGTTATCGTGGAAGATGCAGAAAAGGATGTAACCCTGATCGGGATTGAAGCTGGATTCCGTGATCACACCGATTATTTATTCCGATTATTATCCAATGCACTTTATCAATAGGAGGACCTTTCTGATTGACAATGTGATAAGCACTGGATTACTTTTATAGGGAAGTTGCCCTGTTAAAATGAAAAAGACCTGAAGAGCAAGCGAACGTTCGTTTCTTGTTCTTTGGTCTTTCTTTGTATCATTGGTAATGAAATGTTTTAAAGCACTCAGACAGGTGTAAATTATAAAAGTAAGAATCCGAAAGGTGAGTGAAAAGTGATGTTCAATAAATTATTTGGAAAAAAAGAAGTTAAAAAAGAAGAAACGATCGTAGCTCCATTAACAGGGAAGATTGTAGGGATCGAAGAGGTGCCAGACCCTACATTCGCTCAAAAGATGATGGGTGACGGTATTGCGATAGAACCAACTGATGGTGTTGTTGTATCACCTGTTGACGGTGAGATCGTTCAGTTTTTTCATACGAAACATGCGATCGGCATCCAATCTGAAGCAGGTGCAGAAATCCTCATTCACGTTGGGCTTGAAACAGTAAGCATGAACGGTGAAGGCTTTGAAGGTCATGTGAACGTCGGCGACAAAGTAAAAACGGGTGACAAACTTTTAAGCTTTGACTTAGATCTAATTAAAGAAAAAGCGGCTAGCACGGTTACGCCAATCGTTATTACAAATGGAGATGCTGTAGAATCTTTGGATAAACACGCCGCTTCAGAAGCAACAAAAGGTGAAACTTCTTTACTTCAAATAAAAATGAAATAAGTGATTAGAATCAGGCCGTTACTGCCTGATTTTTTTCCATATTTCAAATGGGAGAGGCTATTATGAAAACAGGTGTCATTTCATTAGGAGAAGCACTGATTGATTTTATTCCAACCGATGAAACGAATACTACCTATCAGAAGAGCCCTGGCGGTGCACCTGCCAATGTAGCGGTTGGTGTAGCCCGCTTAGGATCAAAATCTACTTTCTTAGGTAAGGTTGGAGATGATGTTTTAGGAAATTTTATGATTGATACATTGAAAAGTTATGGTGTGAACGCTTTTCATGTGTACAAAACAGAGGAAGTAAGAACTGGGGCTGTTTTCGTTACCCTTGATGCAGCCGGTGAACGCTCTTTCGACTTTTATATCAATCCTAGTGCAGACCGATTTTTAGAAGAGAAAGATATTCAGCCAAGTCTTTTTAAAGATCATAAGATTCTTCATTTTGGTTCTATTTCATTGATTGGCGAACCTTCTAAGAGTGCGACTGAAAAAGCTGTTAAACTTGCCAGAGATAACGGCATGTGGGTCTCCTATGATCCAAATCTAAGAATGTCTCTTTGGAAGACACCTGCACATGCACGGGAAACGATCATCTCTATGCTGCAGTACGCAGACATCGTAAAGATCTCAGAAGAGGAACTGGAATTTATTACAGGTCTTAAAAAGGTCGAGGAGGGCATTAAAGTTCTTCAGCAGTATGATATTCCACTTTTATTCATTACGCTCGGGGATGACGGCAGCTACGTTGTAACAAAAGAGGGTGGAGAGTATATTCCTGCAAAAAGTGTATCTGCTGTGGACACGACAGGCGCAGGTGATGCTTTTGTTTCTGGAATTCTCCATCGTTTGAATGAATACAGAGGTACTTTAGAAGACCTTACGCTAGATGAAGCAAGTGATATGGCGCTTTTTGGAAGTATTTCTGGTGCTCTTGCTGTTTCCGTAAAAGGTGCGATGACAGCACTGCCAACATTGGAACAAGTGGAGCAGGAGCTTGCACAAAACAAGCAATAGCCACATATAATAAGAAAATATTTTGACTAATGTTTTAAGTTTTTGGTAATATTATTTTATTATAAAAGATGATATGCAGCTGTGAAGGATTTATAGTAGCTAATTTATACTTCTTTAAGCGAGCCGGGGACGGTGTTAGCCCGGTAGGAGACATTAGTGAAACGGCAGTCCGGAGTTGCTTTTGAAAAGAGGATTCGTTTTTACATACGGATCAACTAGGGTGGAACCGCGGGAGATACAACTCTCGTCCCTGGGCATAGCGCCTTGGGACGGGAGTTTTTTATTTATAAAAACAACCGGTCCATAAGGCAAAATCCGAATGGGAGGAATAAAAAATGTCAAAAAACATGGAAACCATCACAAATCATGCGAAACATCGCGGTTTTGTTTTTCCGGGATCAGAGATCTATGGAGGCCTGGCGAATACGTGGGATTACGGTCCACTTGGTGTTGAGCTGAAGAATAACGTAAAAAAAGCATGGTGGAAAAAATTTGTTCAAGAATCACCTTACAACGTAGGACTTGATGCAGCGATCTTAATGAACCCGCGTACATGGGAAGCATCTGGACACATCGGTAACTTCAATGACCCGATGATGGACTGCAAGAACTGTAAAGCGCGTCATCGTGCAGACAAGCTGATCGAAGATGCGGCTGAACAGACAGGAAAAGAGATCATTGTTGATGGCCTTCCATTTGAAAAGATGGAAGAGCTCGTAAAAGAGTACAACATCGCTTGTCCTGAATGCGGTAGCCATGACTTCACAAGCATCCGCCAGTTCAACTTGATGTTTAAAACACATCAAGGTGTAACAGAATCCAGCTCAAACGAAATCTACATGCGCCCAGAAACAGCTCAAGGTATTTTCGTTAACTTTAAAAATGTTCAGCGTACGATGCGTAAAAAGCTGCCGTTCGGTATCGCGCAGATCGGTAAGAGCTTCCGTAACGAGATCACGCCAGGTAACTTTACGTTCCGTACACGTGAGTTCGAACAAATGGAGCTTGAGTTCTTCTGTAAGCCAGGTGATGAGATCGAATGGTTCAATTACTGGAAAGATACTGCTGAGAACTGGTTGAAATCTCTAGGTATGACTTCAGAAAACCTTCGTCTTCGCGACCATAACGAAGATGAACTTTCTCACTACTCAAACGCGACGACGGACTTTGAATATAAGTTCCCGTTCGGATGGGGCGAGCTTTGGGGTGTTGCTTCCCGTACAGACTTTGACTTGAAGCGCCACATGGAATATTCCGGTGAAGACTTCAACTACATTGACCAAGAAACGAACGAGCGTTATATTCCGTATTGCATTGAACCTTCACTAGGTGCTGACCGTGTAACCCTTGCGTTCTTGATCGATGCTTATGAAGATGAAGAGCTGGAAGATGGAACGAGCAGAACGGTTATGCACTTGCATCCGGCACTTGCTCCTTACAAAGCGGCTATTTTACCGTTGTCGAAAAAGCTTTCTGAAGAAGCGACTGAAGTATTCAGCTCACTCGCGAAAGACTTCATGGTAGATTATGATGAAACAGGATCGATAGGGAAACGTTACCGCCGTCAGGATGAGATCGGTACACCGTTCTGTATCACATATGACTTTGATTCAAAAGAAGATGGCATGGTTACGGTTCGTGACCGTGACACGATGGAACAGACGCGTGTGAAGATTGCAGATTTAAAGAGCTTTATCGAGTCAAAAGTACAATTTTAATAAAAGGCTGTTTTCACGATCTTTGTTGCCCTTGTGGGTGGTTGATTTCCGTTCCAGGATGCTCGCTTTCCGGGGGGCGTGCGGTGAGCCACCTTGGTGCTTTGCACCTGCTGTGTCTCACCTGTCCCGCTGGTCCCCCAGGAGTCTCGCACCTTGCACTTCAATCAACTAATCAACTTGTCAATGAGGGAAAAATGACGAGAATCAACGATCTTTTAGATAAAACCCTTATTTAAAAGAGCACACATTTTGCGACATGCGATGTGTGCTTCTGTTTTTTCTTCGGCGTTTATTTTACAATAGACAGTGAGAGATTAATTCATTAGCCTGCGGGCTTTTATTGGAGGTATACATATGAACGAAGGACGTATTCAAAAGGTAAAAGGTTGGTTAAAGCAAGAAGGGCATACTTTCGCGTTCATCCATACAACAGCGAACGTTTTCTACTTATCCGGACTTTACTCGGACCCGCATGAGCGTGTGCTTGGTGTTGTGGTATTAGCAGATGGTGAACCGTTCATGATCTGCCCAGGAATGGAGCGTTCACAAGCGAAAGGCGCAGGCTGGACTTACGAGATCGTTGGTTACAGTGATTCTGAAGATCCTTGGATAAAGGTTCAGGATGCTTTGGCGAGCCGCGGTGTGACGGCTGCTTCTTCTGTTGCAGTCGAAAAAGAAACACTTCCTTATGCACGTGGTGAAAAGCTTCTTGGCATGTTTACAGATGTGAAGTTAGTCGGGGCTGAAGAATTGTTGAACGAGCTTCGCCTCATTAAAGAAGAAAGCGAGCTTGAAACAATGCGTGAAGCGGCAAGACTTGCAGATTACGGGGTTGAAGTGGGTGTTGCGGCACTTCATGAGGGTGTAACCGAGATGGAAGTACTCGCTAAGATTGAGTATGAACTGAAGAAAAAAGGCATCAGCCAGATGTCGTTCTCTACGATGGTGTTGTTCGGCGAAAAAGCGGGACAGCCTCACGGGAAGCCTGGCTTAAGAAAACTTCAGCATGGCGACTTTGTTCTGTTTGACCTTGGTGTTGTGCTTGATGGCTATTGCTCGGACATCACGCGAACAGTAGCATTTGGTGACCTGGATGAGAAGCGCCGCGAGATCTATGATACAGTGCTTCAAGCCCAGTTAAAGGCACTAGAAGCATCTAAGCCTGGAACGCGCATCGGTGACCTGGATGTTGTCGCGCGTAAACACATTACTGAAGCTGGCTACGGAGATAACTTCCCGCACAGAATCGGACATGGACTAGGAATCGATGTTCATGAGTTTCCTTCTATGAGCGATAACAACGACGGCGTGCTGCGTGAAGGGATGACGTATACGATCGAGCCAGGCATCTATATCGATGATATCGGCGGAGTTCGTATTGAAGATGATGTATACGTAACAGCTGATGGGCACGAAACATTAACGAAATACCCGAAAGAATTGCAGATTATTAAGTAAAAAGTGGTGAAAGGGTGTCTCCAAGTGAATGGAGTCACCCTTTTTTAGAGCGGAAATCCAATTGGACAGATTAATGTGAATGACAATATAGCGAAACGTTTGAACGCCAGCATAAAAAAAGAGCAGTCACCCTCTGCTCTTCTTCATTGACCATTTATATAATACATACAACGCTGCAAAAATGAGTAAAACCACGATTAATGATAGAATCCGTTCTCCCATCATGCCGTCTGCTAACATCACTGGACCAAGACCGAAAAATGCAACTGACAGAAAAGCAATCCCAAAAACGATCCTCAGTACAATCTTCATTTTAATCACCCCTTACATCATTCTATGAAAGAGGCAGCACATAAAACATCATTAAAAAGTGCAAGACACTGCCGGCTAATACGAACAGATGCCAGACTGCGTGGTGGAACGGAAAACTGCGCCATACATAAAAGATACTGCCTAGCGTGTAGATGATTCCGCCTGCAACCAATAACTGAATGCCCGCTGGCGGCATAGTTGCCATAATATCCTGAAAAGCAAACGTGATCAGCCAGCCCATTGCTACATATCCAAGCGTGGATAACACTACAAATTTTTTGGTAAAAAAGACTTTAAACACAACACCGAAGATCGCAAGTCCCCACACCACTCCGAATAATGTCCACCCCAGCGCACCACCTACAACAACTAGAACGATCGGTGTATACGTTCCAGCGATAAACAGATAGATGGCAGCGTGGTCCATAATTTCGAATAAATCTTTAACCCGACCTTGAGGAAAAGCGTGTACGAGGGTTGAAGCTGTATAGAGCACCAGCATCGTTCCTCCGAATACGGCAAAGCTAACGATATGAACCGCTGTTCCTTTCCAAACTGCAAACACTAGCAGAATAGAAGTGACCGCAACACTTAAAAGAACACCAAGTCCATGTGTTATGGCGTTTGCTATTTCTTCACGTTTTGAAAAGACATGAGTACCCATTCCGTTCACCTTCCTTTACGTTACGGTAAGTATATCAGAAAAGGTATCCTTTACCCAAATAAAGAGTGGAAGATTTTATGATTTAGAAGGAATCGTTTTAACAGAATGGAAATATGTAAGATTAAAGACTTTATAGATTAGAGAGGGTCATGATTATGGAGGTAACACGTTTTTTATCCATTCCCGCCTTTTACGATGAAGTAGAGTCTTTCTTGTTAGAACAGGAAGACAGGGCGGGACTTATGCTTGGAAACAGTTTAAGATTTAAAGACAAAGTATGGGAAGAGGAACAGCCTTTTCTTGCAACAGTGAAAAAAGATGGGGAGATAATGCTTGCAGCTATGCTGATTCCGCCATATGCATTGCTGCTTCTCGAAAAAGATGAAGCAGATGGTGTTGGCGCGGTCCCGTATTTAGTCGATTATTTGGTTAAAGAAGATTACGCTATTCAGAAACTGAATTCACCAAAGGCGGTTGGAAGAGCATTCTCTGAGGAGTGGACGAAAGTACACCATTTAGAAGAAAAAGTAGTAATGGATCTCAGGCTTTACACTTTGCAGTCTGTCATTCAGCCTGCGGCACGTACCGGGAAATTACGAAAAGCAACCGACGCAGACTTAACTTTCTTACCCCAATGGGTACTTGAGATGACACAAGAGACGAACCAGCTTATGACCTTGGCTGAAGCAGAGGAGTATGCTCTGGAACGAACCAAGAACGAATTTCTCTTTATCTGGGAAGAAGATGGCCGGCCTGTTTCGATGGCCTCAAAAACACGGCCCAATATTAAAGGAGTCTCTGTCAATCTCGTTTATACACCAAGAGGTTTAAGAGGAAAAGGATACGCAAGTGCCTGTGTGGCTGCATTAAGCGAATATCTGCTGCAAGAAGGGTATGAGTTCTGCTCCTTGTTTACAGACCTAGCTAACCCCACCTCAAATAAAATCTATCAAAATATTGGTTACAATCCCGTATGTGATTATATTGAACTGAAATTTAACAAAAAAAGAACAGAGAAACCGGTATAATCACGGGTAAGCCTGTTCTTGTCCTTCTGGGTCAGGTAATCGGTTATGTATCTCTTAGCGCCTCCTAAAAGACCTTCAGGAAGCTGATCTGATGCAAAGTAACGAAAGTCGTACGATTCATTTTGATCGATTAAGAGTTCACCATGAATTGAACTAGCTGTATAAACCGCTGTAACAGCGTAAAGATCATCACCATTTGGAGTCTGCAGATAATGGTCTTTTCCCGAATAAACGTGAAGCTGCGTTAGACCGTCAATATCAAGTCCCGTTTCTTCTTTTACCTCACGGACAGCGTCTCTTCAAAGCTTTCACCTAGCTCCATCAAACAAGCCGGGCAGCCCCCAACCGCCATCTTTACGATGCTGTAGAAGTATTTCATTCTTATCATTAACCATAATAACGACTGAGCCTGGTAAAATGAGTGGTGCACTTCCTACATGTTTCCGAAGATCTTCATAATAAGCCATCAAATCCGCTCCTCTCTAACCAACATTTTACAGAATACATGTAAAAAATTCATCTAAAAGTGGAACACTGAATAAAAAGATTGAGGGGAGTTTTGGAATGGAAGCCTTTGCTAGACCCCGGGTGGTTGTGAGTAAATGTCTCGAATTTGACGCATGCCGATATAATGGTGATGTGATTTATAATGATGTCATCAAAAAGTTAATGAACTATGTAGACTTTGTTCCTGTCTGCCCTGAAGTAGAGATTGGACTCGGAACACCAAGAGAAACGATCCGAATTGTAAAAAGGGGTGAAGAGCACTTACTTCTTCAGCCTTCCACACAACGAGATGTAACCCATGAGATGAGATTGTTTTCAGAGGGCTATCTATCAGGGGTAATTGATACAGATGGATTTATTTTAAAAACACGCTCTCCATCATGCGGATTAAAAGAAGTAAAAGTATATGCTTCAACAGAAAAAGGGCCAGCAATTGGGCATTCCAGTGGCTTATTTGGCGGAAAAGTAGCAGAACGATTTTCACATTTAGCCATTGAAGAGGAAGGACGTTTAAATAACTTTACGATTCGAGATCGGTTTTATACGAAGCTCTTTACACTCGCTTCTTTCCGCAAGGTACTCCCTATAGGGCTGCAAGCCATTAAAGATTTTCATAGCAAGAATCAATTTCTCTTCATGGCCTACAGCAATCCTACATTAAAAGTTATGAACCGGATCTTAAAAAATGAAGATGTAAACGGAGAAGAAAAGACCATCCAGCTGTATGCCAAAATGGTGCACAAACTATTTAACCGAGCTGCACGAAATGACTCGAAACGAAAAGTGGCATACGAGATCTTTAAACGGTTTGAACCCCATTTATCTCAAGGTGAAGCTGCATTTTTTGACGAGCTTCTTCAAAAGTATGCAAATAAAAAAGAACCTTTCTCGAGTATCGCGACTATCCTCAAGTCTCATGCGATCCGGTTTAAAGACAGTGAAGTTCTCAGACAAACGTTCTTTGCCCCATACCCTGAGATTTTGCTGGAGATCTCGGATTCAGGAAAAGGACGAGATTACTAGAACAAGCCCATAAAGAGCAGGAATAGTAAGGAATGAAAGTATGGTGCTTAAAGCTACACCTGCAGCTGCGAATGATGCATCTTCATTATAGGTTTGAGCATACATCGAGATCGTGGGAGCTGAAGGCATCCCCGCAGTTAGAATGGCAGCAGCGAAAAGTTGAAAAGGCAGCGGGAACAAAGCAAAAGGAAATAATAAAAATGGAAATAGAAGGAGTTTATAGAAGCTAGCTAGCCATAAATGTTTATTCATTAAATAGCCTTCTAGTTTGTCAGAAGACATGCTGCCTAATAGAACGCCGATTAATAGCATGGAAAGAGGTACAGTAGGTTTTCCTGTCAACTCGAGTGTATTAGAAACAACAATTGGAAGGGTTCCAGGCAGAATCATCAGAACAAAGCCAGCTAATGTAGAAGTTACGCCTGGATTAATGAAGACCCTGTGCCATTGGACAATTTCAGAGTTCCTGGCAAAGAGGTAGATCGCATAGGTCCAAATGAACAATAAATATACAAAGTTAAAAAGAGTGACGAAGAATACACCCTCTTTTCCAAATAATAAAAAGCTGACAGCGATGCCTAGAAAGCCTTGATTTCCAAAGATCATGATGCCTTCTAAGGCATTTTTCTGTTCTTTTTCAGGTCTTAATTGCTTTACTGTCCACCATGAGATGATAGATGAAGCAGTCAATACAAAAACGGACATAAGTGAAAGCCAGGCAAACTGTTTTACATTTTCAACTGAAAAAGGGACATCCATTCCGTATAGAATAAGAGCAGGAAGCGTCACGTTTAAAATGATGGCTGTAAGTATCTTCTCACTTCCTTGCGGCAAGACCTCTTTCTTTCGAAGTATATATCCTAAGAACGCAATGCTGTACAATAATGATAATTCGAGAATAAAAGGAACAAAGTCCGTCATTCATCATCCCTCCTAATTATTACAAGGGTATGGGTTTATAGTAAAATAGGTGATAATGGTTTTCTTGTTCAAAAAGGGAGATGGTTTGGCATGTTGATCGCGAAAGGGGAAACTTTATTTAGGCAAGGAGAAGAAGGGCCTTTATATAAGCTGGAAAAAGGGTTATTAAAGGTTGTTCGTGTTCATGAAGATGGAAGTCAATTCCTGCTGAATTTAATCGTCCCTGGTGAGGTCATTCCGCATCACTCCTTAACAAGCCAGAAAGAGTATAATGGCACAGCGATTGCGCTTTTGCCTTGTGAGGTCACACTGATTAATCCAAACCAGTGGTACCAGTCATTGGAAGAGGATCCGTTAAAATATAAAGAAGTAGCTCTCCTTTTAGAGACAAAATTAAGGATGATGCAGCAAAGGATCAACCAATTGTCCACGCTGACACCAGAAGGGAAGATTATAAAGCTACAAAAATGGTTTGCTCTATACTTTCCGGAGATCGCGGTTGAAAAAGTGCTTACTCAAGAAGAGATAGGACAGTTTGTCGGACTCAGAAGAGAAACGGTAAACCGGGTTTTGAAGAAACTCAGATAATGTCAAAAAATTTATATATAAAAATGAACGTAAGATTTTTGCTCCTTTAACAAAAGATACATGTATAAATCAAAAAGGAGTGAAAACGATGAAGAAATTAATGCCTCTTGCCCTTGCTTTCTCGGTTTTAACGAGTGGTGTGGTAACCGTGTCTGCCGCACAGGCAGAGAACGTACAAACTGTAAAAGAGAAAAAGGGATACCGCCATTTTAGAAATATGGAAATTTTTGAAGATCAGGTTCATAGGGCAAATGCTCTAAAGGTTGAACAGCTGGAGATTCAAAAGCAAATTGTTCAGCAAAAAGATAAACTTTTCGATATTCATGTAAAAGCGACCGAAAATGAAAAGCAAGAGAATAGAGATGAAAAGAAAGTTAACTGGCAGAGTATGAAAAAGATACATCAAGAATTAAGGGCTTTACATAAAGAAGCTCATGAAACAAAAAAATCTATGCATGAAGCCATGAAAGCTGATAATGAAAAGCTGGCTTTAGAAAAAATGAATCAGTGGTTGAGTATAAACGAAAAGATTAACAGCAAACTCGTAGAGAAATCTGCTAAGTTAGATGAGATCTTAGCGCAATATAAGTAATAAAAAAGTGTTGAAGCGGACCTGCGCCTCAACACTTCTTTTTTTATTCTGCTTTATGCAATGGTGCGTAATCTGGATAATCTGTAATGATGCCATCTACACCTGCGTCTAACAAAGGCTGAACCTCTTGTTCATTTCGAACTGTCCAAGCCATGATTCCCATGTTGCGCTCATGTACTTCATCCACTACAGAAGAGTTCACAAGCAAGCGGCTTGGGTTAACATACTCCGCATATGTAGAAAATTCACTTAATTTTGCTTCGCTTAGATCTGTTGCACGAGAAGTAAGAACACCTACTGGTACTTCAGGTAAAAGCTTATCCATTCTTTGCATTGAATCAAATTCGAACGATTGGATAATAATCTTTTCATGTGCAGGAAGGTGCATATTGCGTTCTTTTAGGGCAGATGCTACTTTTTCTTCTATACCAGGATAGTAATAGGTTGCCTTTAACTCAATTAGAATACCTGTCTTCCCGCGGAATTCATCTAACACTTCTTCAAATGTTGGAACTTTTTCTCCAGCAAATTCTTCGCCGAAGTAGCTGCCAGCATCGAGTTGACGAATTTGTTCAAGTGTATGATCTTTTATATATCCTGTACCGTCCGTTGTTCGATCCAACGTTACATCATGAATAACAACGAGTTCACCGTCTTTGGTTTGCTGTACATCAATCTCAATATAATCTGCTTTCATATCAACGCCTTTTTGAAAAGCTGCCATTGTATTTTCGGGTGCATATCCTGAAGCACCGCGATGAGCAACTGTTTGAACTTGGTCTGATGGCTCATATGCAAAAGTTTCAGTAGTGAAAAATGAACCTAAGATCCCCATGGAAAGTATTGATGCAACTGCTGTTTTTCTAACGTTCATGTCATCCATCCCCTTTGATTGTTTGATGTTCCTCCTGCTTGCCTCATGCAATAAGCAGGATTAACAACCACAATGCTATCAAATGAAAGCTTGGAAAGAATGGTCAGATGTACCTTAGTATTTTAAAGAAAAAGAGGTCGAAGTAAGGAGAAATTTTAATAAAACAGCTCTTTGTAAAGAGAGCATGAACGATATATGTTTCGTGTTAAGATTACAGAGAAAGAAAGGAGGAAAGGACATGATCGTTGATGAAATTTATGGTGAATTTGAACTGGAACCTGTACTGCAGGACTTAATACATTCTAGTCCCGTACAGAGGTTAAAAGGAATCCACCAAGGAGGGGCATCCTATTTAGTTAACAGAGCATGGAATGTGACCCGTTTTGAGCATTCTGTTGGAGTTATGCTTTTAATTCGTAGATTAAAGGGTTCTGTAGAAGAACAGATCGCAGGCCTCCTTCATGATGTTTCGCATACTGCGTTTTCCCATGTCATTGATTTTGTGTTAGATAAGGAATCAGAGGACTTTCATGAAGAGATTTTTGAAGAAACGTTAGTAAACTCTGAGATTCCCTCCCTATTAGAGAGCTATGGATATTCTATTGAACAAGTAATAAAAGGAAACTATCCGCTCTTGGAACAACCGCTTCCTCTTTTGTGCGCTGACCGAGTAGATTATACGCTTAGAGATCTATATCGATACGGCTACATTACAAGAGATGAGGTGGATTCTTTTGTAAGCAGTCTCTGTGTAGTGAACGACGTTATCTGCATAGAAGGAATGAAACAGGCTGAGTGGTTTGTGAAGTCTTATTATAAAGAAGTACAAGATTTTTTTATGGATCCCTTAAATGTTTACGGATATGACAGACTAATCCAATTATTAAGGGAAGCTCTCTATCTACAAGTGATAACAAAAGAAGATTTCTTGTTGCAAGATGAAGAAGTCTTAGCGAAGGTAAGAACTTCTGAATCTCCAGAGCTTTTGAAACGATATCTAGAGATTACATCAACTGTAGTTCTTCAAGAAAATGATAAGGACTACGATATTCATCTAAAAGGGAAGCCCAGATTGATTGACCCAACGGTAATTGTGAAGGGTCAACCATATGTTTCATCCGAAATTTCTAATGCGATTAATGAGATGAATACTAGGGCTGAACATAGAGCGAGAAAAGGAAGCTACATAAAAGTAAAACAAAAAACCAGGCTTTAAACGCCTGGTTTTTGAGCTTCTTCTGGATGTTTGAAGTTTCGTGCAATATAAATAAATGGTGTAGATGCTGCTGATACTACAAACTTTATCACGTATGTCGTGAAGAAGATCTGAATCCAAACGTCCCACGAATAGACACCAGCGAATGCGATCGTACAAAAGATCAATGTATCGATAAGCTGGCTGACCATCGTGCTTCCGTTGTTACGGATCCAAAGTTGATCAGGACGTGAGAATTTTCTCTTTATCGCTGCAAAAAGCTTAACGTCAAGATACTGACTGATCAGGTAGGCTGTTAGGCTGCCAAGCGCTAAACGCGGCATTAAGCCGAAAAGTGCTTCAAGGTGTGGTTGTGCAAAGTCACTTTCATGGGGTTCAAACACAAGCACCAACTGCATGATGATCGTTGTCATAATCAAAGTGAAAAATCCAAACCAGACCGCTCTTTTGGCATCTTTTTCGCCGTACTTTTCATTTATTAAGTCTGTCGCTAAATAAATCGTACCGTAGATCACGTTACCAAGCGTCATAACAAGACCGAACATCTCAATCGTTTTGACCACTTGTAAATTAGCTAGGATCGTAGCTGCGGCAATCCAGGCAAATAAGCCTGTTTTCCCAAACCATTTATAGCAGAGCAGAAAGAGAATAAAGTTAACGAGTGCAAAGCCTACACCAAAATAAAAATTAAACATCATAAATCCTCCTAGTTTTGATAACGCGGGAGTTTTCGAACCGCGAACCACTATAAATTCAACAATTCCCCATTATAAGTCAGTTTTTGTAATTTATCAATTACTGGCTTTTAATTATATGAATCATGCACCGATTACTTTCTCTTTATTTGTGATTATTCATTGAGGGGAGCAGGAAAGGAAATACTGTCTATATATAATAAAGCCCAATAAAAATGATAAAGTAAATGTTCAAAGTATGTCATCTGAGGAATTCATAAAGGAATATTTGGGTAGGAAGAGGTTCTTTAATGGCTCAGGAATGCAACTTCTCTATATTTCGACAAAAATTTCCCGGAAAATAACGTAAAAAACCCCCCTTTTTATAAGGGAGGCTTTCATTGTTTTCATTTATACAGTTTGAACTGCTTTTTCCAATGCAGCTTCTGGTGTTACGAATTCATACCCAAGGTCAGCTGCAACTGCTTCGTATGTTACGAATCCGCCAGCTGTGTTTAGACCAGCTTTTAGAGATGCGTTATCAGCGATTGCTTTTTGAGCACCTTTGTTTGCAATTTGAAGTGCATAAGGAACTGTTACGTTAGTAAGTGCGATCGTAGAAGTACGAGGCACTGCACCAGGCATGTTAGCTACTGCATAGTGAACAACACCGTGCTTGTCATACGTTGGGTTGTCATGTGTAGTAATGCGGTCAACCGTTTCAAAGATTCCGCCTTGATCAATTGCAACGTCAACAATAACAGAGCCTGGAGTCATAGATTTGATCATTTCTTCTGTTACCAATTTAGGCGCTTTAGCTCCTGGAATTAAAACAGCTCCGATTACTAGGTCAGATTCAGCAACAGCTTGTGCGATGTTTAATGGGTTAGACATTAATGTTTGGATGCTGTTTCCGAAGATATCGTCTAACTGGCGAAGACGGTCTGGGCTAAGGTCGATGATTGTTACATCTGCTCCAAGTCCGATCGCAACTTTTGCTGCATTTGTACCTACTACACCGCCACCGATAATTGTTACTTTACCACGACGTACACCTGGTACGCCTGCAAGAAGAATCCCTTTTCCGCCTTTTGGCTTCTCAAGGAACTGAGCACCGATTTGTGCAGACATGCGCCCTGCTACTTCACTCATTGGTGTTAATAGAGGGAGTGTACGGTTAAATTCAACTGTTTCATATGCGATCGCTGTAACGCCGCTTTCAGTTAATGCTTTTGCCAATGCCGGCTCAGCTGCTAAGTGCAAGTAAGTGAAAAGAATAAGGTCTGAACGGAAGTGTTTGTACTCAGACTCAAGAGGTTCTTTAACCTTCATAACCATTTCTGCTGCCCAAGCGTCTTTCGCTTCTGCAACGATCTCTGCGCCTGCTGCTGCATAATCTTCGTTTGTAAATCCGCTTCCCACACCTGCATTGTTCTCTACAAGAACTTTGTGGCCTGCTGCTGTTAATGTAATAACACCTGATGGCGTAATCGCTACACGGTTTTCATTATTTTTAATTTCTGCTGGAACTCCAATAATCATTTGTGAAACCTCCTATATAAGTGAACTCAATGAGTGCGTTTTCAATTGTGATTTCAGTATAGTTCGGAGGTAATCGCATTGCATTGTTAGGAAACTAGAAAATGAAAAAAAGCATTTGTGAAAGTTCACAAACGCTCCTGCTTAAATAGCCTGTTCATTTTAAAATCAAGGTAGATCATGATCTTCTGATGAGGGCTCTTCAGATCAACATTCGTAATCTCGCCGATACGCTTTAACCGGTAAAGCAAGGTATTCATATGGATATGAAGGGTATCTGAAGCTTTATTTAAGTTTTCATCCAATGTTAGATAAGTCTCAAGCGTATGATAGAGCTCTGTTTTGTGAAGGCGGTCATATTCCTGAAGGGTACGAATCATCTCGTTATGATAACTCTGTTTTTGTTGTTTTTCATAAATAGCATCTAAGAATTGGTAGATGCCAAGCTCGTGGTATCCGTTTAAGGATAATGTTTCTCCGCCAAGTCTCTCTTGAACAGCTATAACACTTGTTGCTTCTTTATAACTCTTTTCAACCTGTGAGAAGGAGGAAACCAGGCTGCCGTATGCCGCTTTTATATCTGACACAGAGAAACGCTCCTTCATATGTGTAAAAAAGGACTCTACAAAGGATTTTGCCAATTCTAAAGGCGGCTCTTTTCCAACAGGTGAAGCGAGCAGAAGCATCTGGTTCGCATCTGCTGCCGACAAGAGTACATTAATCTTTTGGTTTACCGCCGCCAAGTATAGAATGTCTTTTTCAAGTGCTGGTGTGATCTCGTCTTCAAGCTGCAAAATAAAAACGGCAGCCGGCAGGATAGGCAGTATGTTCAGTTCATGCAGCTTCTCAAGTATCTGTTCTTCCTGAGGAAGATTTCCGGTAAGCATCTTCCAAAAAAGTTCTTGCCGGTTTTCTTCTTTCTTTTTTGTACCGATCTGCATTTGGAGAAGTTGGCTCTTGGCAGATGCCGCTGCAAGCTTCAATAACTGCATATCATCTGCGTTTAATTGTTTCTGTACTTCCAAAACCCAAATATATCCGAGGACTTCATTGTTTTTTCTGATCGATACAGCCACACGGTCACCGAGTCCTACTTTTTGAATAGAACTTACCCGAACGGGGTCATCACTTTCTTGCAATCTAGGTATTACGCCATCTTTCCAAAGGCTGTTTACCACTTTTTCAGGTACACGACGCCCAATGATGGTTGCGATGCGCGCTGGATCTGTGCCGTCCTCATGTGTACTGTATGCCAGGAGACGGTGGTTCTGATCTTCTATTGTTACAGGACAAGACAAGACATCACTAATCTTGTCTGCTAAATTTTCAAGACTGCCGAATGTACCTTTAAAAGGATCAGATTGATAGTTCTTCATATTTTGTCTCCCGCCATTAGTTTCTCTGCTTATATTCTACCGAAAAAGGGAAGGGGATTACAGGAGAAAAGAGTTTCTGTGTAGAAATGGTAATACAGTAAATCGATAGGAGGCATGAAGATGAAATTTAGTGAATTTACATATGAAAGACCTGATGTGGCTAAGCTGAAGACCAAGTTTGAGGAAGCTGTACAAATTTTTAGGGAGGCCTCATCTGCAGACGAGCAAAATGAGGCGATGAAAACCGTAGTATCGTTGAGAAATAGCTTTGAATCAAAAGCAAGGCTTGCAAAGATACGTCATACGATCGATACAGAAGACACGTTTTATAAAGAAGAACAAGCTTTTATGGATGAGAACTTGCCTGTCTATCAAGGAATGGTCACTGCATTTCATGAAGCGCTTGTTCAATCTCCTTTTAAGGATGAACTGGAAAAGAAGTGGGGCAGCCAGCTGTTTCGTTTAGCAGAATTAAAGGTTAAGACCTATTCTGAAGATGTATTAGAAGATTTGAAACAGGAAAATAAACTAAGTTCAGAATATGTAAAGGTTATGGCATCTGCAAAGATTGAGTTTGATGGAAAAGAGCTAAACTTGGCTCAGCTGTCACCTTACGTGCAGTCACCTGATCGTGAAACAAGAAAAGCAGCAAGTGCTGCAGGAAATGCTTTCTTAAGTTCGAATCAAGATAAGTTTGATACGATCTACGACGAACTGGTAAAATTGCGTACCGGAATTGCGAAAAAGTTAGGCTATAACAAATTTACAGAACTTGCTTATGATCGGATGGGCAGAACCGATTACAATGCAGCTGATGTAAAAGTGTTTCGTGAACAAGTAAAAGAAATTATCGTTCCTCTTTGTACAGAACTGAAGAAACGTCAGCAAAAGCGTATTGGGATTGATGAGTTTAAGTTTTACGATGAATCTTTCAGCTTTACAACGGGTAACCCTAAACCTCAAGGAGATGCGGGTTGGATCGTTGATCAGGCAAAGCAAGTCTTTAGCGGCCTGTCACAAGAAACAGGAGCATTCTTCAACTATATGGCCGAAGATGAACTGATGGACTTAGAAAGTAAAAAAGGCAAAGCGCCAGGTGGATATTGTACATATCTTCAAGACTATACGGCACCGTTTATCTTTACGAACTTTAATGGATCTGATAATGATGTACGCGTCCTTTTACATGAGATCGGCCATGCGTTCCAAATGTATACGAGCCGCGGGTATGAGGTGCCTGAATATCAGTTCCCGACACTTGAAGCGTGTGAAATCCACTCTATGAGTATGGAGTTCTTAACGTATCCTTGGATGGATAAGCTATTAGGGGAAGATACGGAGAAATATCTGTATTCTCACCTCACAGGTGCAGTCGAGTTTATACCATATGGTGCTGCAGTAGATGAATTTCAGCACTTTGTTTATGATAACCCGGATGTGACGCCGGCAGAACGCCGAACAAAGTGGAGAGAGCTTGAGAAGGCATACTTGCCTCACCGTGATTATGATGGTTTAGAGTATTTGGAAAACGGTGGTTTCTGGCATAGACAAGGTCACATTTTCCGTTCGCCATTCTATTACATCGATTACACGCTCGCACAAATTTGTGCACTTCAATTCTGGAAGCGTTCAGTGGAAAACCGTGAAAGTGCATGGGAAGATTATTTCGCTCTTTGTCAAAAAGGAGGGAGCCTGCCTTTTACAAAGCTTGTTGGTGAAGCAGGGCTGATTTCGCCGTTTGAAAAAGGGTGTGTAGCTTCTGTTGTTGGTGAGGTAGAGAAATTCCTTGCTGCTGTTGATGAGGATCAATTTGCAAAAGCTTAAAAAATGCATAAGAATGAAGAAATCGGCCTAAAGTGCCGGTTTTTTTGTTGTCTTTTCCCTGTGGACAAATTTAATGAGTTGGAAGATTTTATAGGATTGTGACAGGTTTTTATGTGATTATGTGCAAAAATTATGTGATTAGGAGAAGGGATTATGTGATCATAAGCTATTTTTATGTGGTTATTTCCTTCTATCTCCATAAATGTTCATCTCATAAAAGCAACCTGCCAATTCGTAACATTCTATAAAACTTTTTTGAAGAATTATTGACACTTGTAAAGGGAATGCTGTTTTCAGTTGCCTATAAGTTTGTGAATAGGGTCCCTAGTGGTAAAATAAAGAGGAAATCGGAGAAATTTGAAGTCTTTCAGTTGAAAAGGAGTAATACAAAAATGGCTGAAACGAAACAGCGTAACTATACACCGCTAATTATTGGATTGTCCATCGCGATCAACGTGCTCGTGGCCGTTCTATTTTTCTTGCCAGAGTATGAAGGAGAAATTGCTTTTGATGTTACTTTATTGCCGCGTCTGAACGCAATCTTTAACAGTTTTACATTCGTATTCTTACTCGCAGCACTTTATTTTGTAAAACAGAAGAACATTACTCTGCATAGACGCTTTATTTATGCGGCATTCACAAGCACGACACTTTTTTTGTTATCTTATGTAACGTATCACTACTTGACAGAGTCTACGTCTTATGGCGGTGAGGGACCGCTTAAGTACATCTATTTCTTTATTCTCATTACACATATCCTGCTTGCGATCGTAATTGTGCCGCTCGCGTTAGTAACCGTTGCGCGCGGATTCAATATGCAAATTGCTAAGCACCGTAAAATTGCACGCTGGACCATGCCGTTATGGCTGTATGTGAGTTTAACAGGTGTAATCGTTTATTTGATGATCGCACCTTATTATTCATAATTAAACAGAGGACTTTTGCTGATGGAGAACAGCAAAAGTCTTTTCTGTATGGAGAGGAATAGAAGGATGAGCTGGTTTGGAACATACCCGTTATTTGTGCGGATTTGGCGTTGTCGCTAGGCGTATACATCTTCTCCGATCTGCCGCCGACTACTTAATAGGCAATCCCAACCCGGGACTGAGAGAATCGGGGTTTCTTTAAGAGGGAATAAGTAAAGTGAGCCGTATCGCCTGTACTGATCTGCTTGCCTTCTGCAGGTAAAACGTCTTTCTCCACGTGGTAGTTCTCAGTTGGTTCCCCGTCCGGAAGATATGTCGGACAAACAATCGTCCAATCCAATCCGCTTTTCTGTAAAAGTGTGTATGCTTTATGATGGTCCTCAGCTGATCTCGTAAGTTTTCGCTTAGATTCAGATGATTGATAACGAAGCAAGTGGGGTTCTGTTCTGCTCTGCAGGATGCCTGCCGTTCCAATCGTGATGATACGCGAGATCCCTTGCTTTTTCATAGCTTCGATTAGTAGAGGCATGCTTTCAGAAAGTACGTTTCTCCCGTCTGTCGATAATGCACTCACGACAACGTCACACCCAGTCATTGCTTCTTCTGCGTGCTCCTTATCAAGAACATCCCCCGTTGTATAGGTGATCTGCCTTAAGATAGAAGGTGCCAATTTCTCCGGGTTTCGGATAAGCGCATGAACACTCATTTTATCTTCGAGCGCCATTTTCGTAATGTATTGACCGACTCTCCCTGTAGCACCTAGTAATAATAATTTCATTAAATGACCTCCCGTGAAATCTCTTCTCTCATCATATCACTTAAGTGTTGCACATAAAAAACCTCTCGCTTAACGATTAGAGGATCCATTGCTATTATTTAGGAGTTTGAGCAAATCATAAGGTTAATGAATTCGTCCCATGATAAGATAGGAATACTGTTTTAAAGGAAGAGGTGAACAAATGGCTAAGAGTGATGAAAATTATGGAGCAATCCGGGAGAATCGGATTATCCCGCTGTGGAGCTTAACGGTGTGGCTCGTTGTTATGAATACGACGATGTTTAATGTCGCACTGCCAAGTGTTATTGCACAGTTTGATTTAAGTCCTACTGCAGGATCTTGGATTGTTTCAGGCTATTCGATCGTGTTTGCCTTATCGACCATTACATTCAGTCGTTTATCTGATTTTATACCGATCGGCAGGTTATTGATTACGGGACTTGTTATTTTGGGAATCGCATCAATCATTGGATATTTCTCCAACAGTTTTGAGTTCGTTCTCATCAGTCGGATGGTTCAAGCGATGGGAGCAGGAGCCGTTCCGGGTCTTGGAATGGTACTGGCAACACGTTATATCCCCCTTTCACGGCGGGGACGTGCTATGTCCTTGATTTCTTCCGCTGCATCGCTTGGTTTCGGTCTGGGACCAGTGATCGGAGGCGGCATTACACAACTTTTTGGATGGAATTTCCTTTTTGTCGTTACCGGTCTTGTGCTGTTGCTTTTGCCGGTTTTTAAAGTCTATCTGCCGGTCGAGAAGAAAAGGGAAGGTTCGTTTGATGTTATAGGGGCGCTTTTAACAGGCGGGGGAGTGACGTCATTGCTGCTCTATCTATCCTCATTCTCTTTTTACCTTCTCGGGTTGAGCATCTTGTTCTTTGCCGTTCTTGTTATCTATTCTAAGAAAAAAGAAGACCCCTTTATTCGTGTAAGTTTATTTAAGAACACGGCTTATGTCTCGATTCTACTTATTGGTCTCATCGCTTTTATGACTCATTTTGCTTTTTTATTTGTCATGCCGGTTATGCTTTCTAATCTGTTTCAAAAAGAGCCTGCTACGATTGGATTCGTTATTTTTCCGGGTGCGATGCTGTCTGCATTTGCAGCTATCTTTGTCGGCCGCTGGATCGACAAGTTTGGGAACCTCCCTGTTATGCGGGCAGGACTTCTTTCACTTCTTTTATCGGCTGTATTGTTCTCGCTTTTTGCAACAAAAGCATTCTATATGACCGCTATTTTTTATATGTTTACAAGCATCGGATTTTCGAGTTTAACCTCGAGTCTAGCTAACGAGAATTCCAGGATCTTGAGTAAAGATGAAGTGGGTTCAGGTATGGGGATGCTTCAGCTCGTTCAATTTTTTGGAGGGGCGCTTGGTGTAGCGGTGGCTGGATTATTAATCGAAGGTCAGCAAGCCTTTGGACTAGATAT
Source organism: Fictibacillus barbaricus (assembly GCF_014635025.1). Taxonomy (GTDB): domain Bacteria; phylum Bacillota; class Bacilli; order Bacillales; family Fictibacillaceae; genus Fictibacillus; species Fictibacillus barbaricus. The sequence continues at coordinate 119,216 of NZ_BMCE01000001.1, forward strand.
CATATACCGAAACGTCTTTATTTTTTACACCATCTTAGTTATGGTGTCGATTGTCATCTATCAATTAAAAATTAAAAGAAATGTGAGCCTGGAAAGTGAATAAGCTTTCGGCTCACATTTTTTTATATACATTTTAACATTTTGAAATCTCGTTCTTTGAAATGGTCAAATAAGTTTAGGTAAAAGTGAGTATTCTCCCAGTGTCACACCTTGAAAATGAAGAGGGAAATAAATTGTTGGGGGACAGTCCCCCAACGTTTACAAATATTTAAAAAATTAGTGACCTGAAGCCGATACATAAAACAGATGCCTAAACAGGCGAACTTTTAACAAAGGAACAGATGAAAAGGGGAAGGATGAGAGACGTATTCGTGGAAAGAAACAAAGAACTGATTGATTCATTATTGAAACTTCAGAAGCTATTAGACACAGAACCAGATACCGTAGATGCCATACCAGTTTTCACAAGTTACATTCGCTCTTTTTTACGCATTAAACCAACGGGCAGAACGCTGCCCACTATTGAAATCATGACACTCATAAAGAAAAGAAAGCCTACCTTATTTTATTTATTAAAACGGCATTCAAACGATGATATGATGACTATGTTAACGTATCTGAATATGGATTATGAGCAGGCTCAGATAAAGATTGAACGTATTTTACAAGGGGAAGTCATCGCTTAATAAGCGATGACTTTTTTATTTTCTCTTTCTTTAAAGTTATAATAAAAAAAAGGAGTGAGGAGATTTGCAAACAGTTGGATTTATCGGAACAGGTGTTATGGGAAAAAGCATGGCTGGCCACTTGATAAATGCTGGCTATCCTGTCCATGTTTATACACGTACAAAGGAAAAGGCTGAAGATCTGCTTCAAAAAGGCGCTCACTGGGCAGATACTCCAAAGGAAATTGCAAAGAATTGCGATGTCATTATTACGATGGTCGGGTATCCAAAAGACGTGGAGGAAATCTATCTAGGTGCTGAAGGACTAGTGGCACACGCAAAAGAAGGTTCTTACTTAATAGATATGACCACATCCAGTCCGCAGCTTGCCCAAAAAATAGGACGTACGGCTGCTGAAAGAAATATCGCTGCACTTGATGCGCCAGTTTCAGGGGGAGACATCGGAGCAAGGGATGCCAAGCTATCCATTATGGTAGGTGGAGATGAATCCGCATTTCAGGCTATTGAACCGATTTTCACCAAGATGGGAACGAATGTGGTTTATCAAGGTAAAGCAGGATCTGGGCAGCATACTAAAATGTGTAATCAGATTGCCATTGCCTCTGGTATGATTGGTGTTTGTGAAGCTATTTTATATGCGGAAAAAGCAGGATTAGATCCTGAAACCGTTCTAAAGAGCATCGAATCAGGAGCGGCAGGAAGCTGGAGCTTAAGCAATCTTGCCCCTAGAATGTTAAAAGGGGATTTTGCACCTGGTTTTTATGTAAAGCACTTCATAAAAGATATGACCATTGCTCTAAACTCCGCTGAAGAAATGGGATTGATGACACCAGGTCTGACGCTCGCAAAGAAACTCTATGATGAACTGGCTGAAATGGGAGAAGAAAATAGCGGAACACACGCACTTTACAAGCGCTTAGCTAACCAGGGTTAATATCCCCTGGTTCTTTTTTATCCTTTACAAAACGTAATAATTACGATTAAATATAGATGGCAATAGTTTAATATACTATATTTCAATCACAACGATACTAGATTTAAATATAAATAAGTGATAGAGAAGAGGAGTACTAAAAGATGAGGAACCTGACAACAAGAGATTCTGTAAGAAAAGAGATAATAGGACTTTTATTGCTGGCCATCTTTATTATTTCTTTTCTGTTCATGGAGGATATTAAGAACGACTCTGTATTTGAAGATCTGCCAAGTTCATTCATGCACGTGAACACGGTTTTTTTGAGTATATTGATTGAAGCTGTTCCCTTTATTCTATTAGGAGTTTTTGTCTCTGCTCTCATTCAGACGTTTGTAACCGAACAGCATATTCAGAAGCTCATTCCTGAAAATCCATACATGGGAATTGGGGTAGTCTTGTTTATGGGAGTTATTTTTCCAGTATGTGAATGTGCGATCATACCAGTTGTGAGACGTTTAATTAAAAAAGGGCTGCCTCTTCATTTAGGAGTTGTATTTCTTTTAACGGTTCCTATTGTGAATCCGGTCGTTATCTTGTCTACGTTCTATGCGTTTAGAACCAACCTGACAGTTGTGTACGGAAGAATTGGACTGGCTCTTTTAGTTGCTATAGTGATTGGTTTAATCGTTTACTGGGTTTTCCGTAATCAAGATCAGTTAAGATCTCAAATACAGCATGGTGCCCATGAACATTCACACGGTTTATCGATGAGCCGCTGGAAACAAACGGTTTACCATGCTTCTGATGAATTCTTTGATACGGGTAAATTTCTTATTTTCGGTGCTTTTCTAGCGAGTATGTTCCAAGTGTTCATCAATCGTAACGATCTTTTAGCACTTGGAAGCAGCGAATGGTCATCAACAGGATTGATGATGGGACTCGCGTTCTTATTATCGATTTGTTCGGAGGCAGATGCCTTTATCGCAGCTTCCTTTGGAAGTACATTTACGGTTGGATCTATTATTGCTTTCTTGGTTTATGGGCCAATGCTCGATGTAAAAAACATGTTGATGATGTTCGCGTATTTTAAAGCACGGTTTGTATTCGTATTAATGGGATTGATCACACTGATCGTTTTTGCTGCGTCTATGGTGTTTCAGTACATTTAGAATAGGGGGTAAGCTGTTATGGAAAAGAACGATCAAGATTTTCATGCTTATTTGAGGGGCATTATTCTAATCGGCTTTATGCTTCTATTGATTGGGTTGATTACATCAGGAAAACTAAACTATTATGTTGCTCCTAAGATGCACATCTTCGTATATTTTGCGATAGCTATATTTGGAGTGTTAGGTGTAATGCAGTTTTTTAGAAGGTCTGAAGGCCAGCATGGTGATGGATGCGGGTGTGGTGCAGACCATACACCAAAGGGGAAGCCTATAAAGCATTTTTTGATTTATATGCTTTTTATTATCCCTCTCCTCACAGGATTTATGATGCCTGAAAAAGCTATGGATAGCTCCGTTGCTGAAAAGCGCGGAATCCGTTATGGAAGCGGATTATATGCTAAGCCCGCTCAGCAAACAGAAGACGGTAAAGTTGTGGCAACAGAAGAGATTGATGTAGAGGCATACTTAGAAGATCCAGAAGGCTATATAAAACAGATGGAAGAGAACGTCAAAAAAGAAAATCCGGTAGAAACATATGATGTGACTGATTACTATAAGAAGTTTGGAAAAGAGCAGTTAAGTAAAGATAAAGTGGTTGTTACGTCAGAACATTATTTAGATATGATGAGTGTACTTGATATTTATCTAGATGATTTTATTGGGAAAGAACTTGAGACAACCGGCTTCGTTTACCGGGAAGAAGGCATGGGGAACGATCAGGCTGTTATTGCCCGTTTTTCTATGAACTGCTGCAGTGCTGATGCTGTTGTATACGGGACGATTGTTAAAGGTGATCAAGTTGCGAAGCTTGAGACTGACACATGGTACACGGTTACAGGAATCATTGACGAAACAGAATACAATAATGTACGGCTCCCTTTCATAAAGGTAGAGTCGTTGAAAAAGATCAAACCTCTTAAAGATCCATATGTATATCCGAGTGCTGAGAGCTTAGGAGCTTATTAAATAAATCAAAAGAAAAAAGCGGGGGGATATCCTCCGCTTTTTATTATTCAAAACACATAAGTTCCGACAACAAACAGCTGAAATAAAACGGTAACCCCAATAAAGTACGATACTTGAGCAAACAGTCCCCAATCTTTATCTTTTGCAGCTTGCATAACATACAGAGCAACAACAGAAACAATAATAGGAACGATCAGGGAACTCCCGCTAAAGGTGAGATATTTAGGTGCTATCGTATAGAATGTGTTATTGAATAAAGATTGGATGACGAAGAGCTGTGTTACGATAAAAAGTGCTATAGAAACCCATTTTACCCAAGGTTTCTCTTGTTCAATAACATCAATGCGTACAAAATATAGGATACCTAGGAATAAAATAGGCGGCACTACCCAAATAAATGCGTTTGTCATGGCAATGAACGATACGATAGAGGCAGTGAACGCATCAAATGTCGCGTTATAAATATCTTGCTTTCCGATTGCTTGACTCGCTTTTTTGATCTCAGGGTTCTGGCTCGCTGCATAGACCTTATACTCACTGACAGATTCTGCTTTTAACCAAACAACCGTTTGATCATCAACATGTAAAGGATATACCGAGAAGTCACTTGTTGTGCTGATTCGAGATGCTTCCCAATCCCTTTTGTTTAAAGTAGCTTTGTATATGTTTCCAGCTTCCTTTTTAGCCGATATGGGCCCAGTTGCAGCAAATAGAATGACAGGCTCACCCTTTTCTATGCTTAACTGTTGATAGGAAGAATTCTCAATCTCGTAGCCTAAGTCAGACTCTTTAAAACGAACCGAATCAAATTTAATAGCTGCTAAACTATCATATGGGGCTGCACCATAATATGTTTTAAATGTTTTGGTTCCTTGCTTTGAAGAATAAAAGGTATATAGAAAATGTACTTCGTTTTCAGCTTCTGCAAACCGGAAGTTATAGACTTTATCTGTAGGAGTTTTACTGTACTGAATAATAGATTGTGCTTTATATTGTCCTTCTTTTTCTTGCAGATAAAAAGCCTCCATCTCTACTTTTTCACCGACAGTTGCAATGAACGAATTTGAGTCTGGATGTCCTGATAACTCTGATAACTTTTCTTTGGCCGTAAAGATTAGTTGACTCTTACCGTTTTTTGGGTCATAAACAAATACTTTGTTCCCTTTTGAATAAGCAAAACGATTCTTCGTATCTGCTAAAAGCTCCACATCTTTATCAAGGGCGGTCTGTTTACCGCCTTCAGAAATAATAAGTTCTCCACCAGAAATAAATGCGATCTTTTTTCCGTCTGTCCAAAAGTTTCCTCGTTCATCTAGGGAAAGCTTCTCTTCCTTCTCTGAGACCACATTTAGCTTTTCATCCAATGTTGTTTGTTTTATACCATCCTTTAAGTGTGTATAGATTTGGTATTGATCCCCCTTTTTTAAAGCAATGGGTTCTGAACTGATAGATTCGGCGGATGTGCTGATTGATCGGCTCCAGTCTTGGTTGGGAAGTTTCGTCTCTTGAAGAATGTTATTCCAAACAACCAATCCTATTAGCAAAAAAACAATGGTAAAAGGAATTAATAAAGCTCTGTAATTCGAACGATTCTTATTCTTTTTCTTTTTTGGTTTAGAATCGATGTTCATGGTAATGCCCCCTTTTTCTATAAAGAAACAAGATTATAAGTATTCGATAAGTAGACGGATACTCCTGTAATTTTCATTCAATTTTTACGAAGAATGTGGATAGATAGTAATGGGTATCCAAAAGTATCCATTTCAACCATACACTATTTTATTACAAATATGATTAAAAATGGTATAAAATAACTACATTTTATTTCAATAAATAGGTATTTATACACACCGAACAGGACATTTGATGCAAAGATTTTATGATAAAATTAAGAAGTCGCAAAAATGCGAAAATTCTGTTAGGGGGAATAAGGGGATGAAACGAGTTCTTACTAGTTTGGCAGCCGCTTCCGTTCTCGCTGGGACTTTTCTTTGGACAAGCCCGCCAGCAGTAGAGCATGCAGCTGCTAATAAACTTACGGAAGACGCAGCTCCGGTTGATCTAGGGATAGTCAATCAAGACCGTCTGATTAAATCATTGGTACAGAGTGGTGTTATAAAGGAAGGTCTGACTCCACAGCAGCAAGAAGCAGAGCTTAATAAGTACCTAAAGAAGCGAGCAGGAGGAAGTTCTGTTCACCTTCATGAAAAGCATGATGTAAATGAAACAGCTAACTATTTAAAGAGTCAAATGAAGGCTTCCACCGACAGTGGTTTAACGACAACTTCTCCTGCTATAGGAGGTAAAAAGTCAGGAACTGCAACAACGTCTACACTAGACGGTGCTCAAGCTGAAACATATACAGGTGATGTAAGGCAGGATCAGGTATTAGTCTTATTAATCGATTATGCTGACTATAAAGAAGGCAGCATCACACCGTCTGAAACGGATTTCCATTATCCAAAATACACGAAAGAACACTATCAAAACATGATCTTTGGTGATAAAGGATATACAGGTCCAAACGGTAAGAATATGGTTTCTATGAAACAGTTCTACCTTCAGCAATCTGGCGGTTCTTATACGATTGATGGGGACGTTTACGGCTGGTATACAGCAAAGAATCCAGCTGCCTACTACGGCGGAAACAATGCATCAGATAACGATTCTAAACCTCGTAATCTAGTAGCTGAAGCTTTAGCAGCAGCAGCGGCTAACGGCGTTGACCTAAATGCTTATGATAAAGAAGATATTTACGATCTTGACGGTGATGGGAACAAGCGTGAGCCGGACGGACTTGTTGACCACTTAATGGTTGTTCACGCAGGTGTAGGTGAAGAAGCAGGCGGAGGAAGCTTAGGAGCTGATGCAATCTGGTCTCACCGCTGGAATCTTGGGGGCATTTATGCAATTCCGGGCACTTCAACTTCTGTTCCATACTGGGGTGGCGCACTTGGTGCTTATGATTACACGATTGAACCAGAAGATGGCGCAACAGGCGTATTCGCCCATGAGTTCGGGCACGATCTGAACTATCCGGATGAGTACGATACAATTTACTCAAACGCATATGGCGAACCTGTTTCTTATTGGTCTATCATGTCTAGCGGAAGCTGGGCAGGAGAGATTCCAGGAACAGAACCAACAGGATTCAGTCCGCTTGCAAAAGAGTTCTATCAATCTACGATTGGCGGTAAGTGGCTGCAAGGAAAAACAGTACATGCCAACGATTTAGGTAAAAATGGTGTAACGGTAACGCTTGATCAAGCCTCTACAAAAGGTGCGAATGAAGATGCTGTCCGTATCAACTTGCCTGATCAAGTCAATCAGATTACGACTCCAGCTTCTGGATCTTACGCTTATTATGGCGGAAGAGGCGATGAGATCGATCATAAGATGGCAGCGAACGTTGATCTAACGGGTGCTACATCTGCGACATTAGACTTTGATGCTTGGTATAAAATCGAACAGAATTGGGATTACGCAATGGTTCAGGTTTCTACAGACAACGGAGCAACGTGGAAATCTCTTTCTAGCTCGCGTACGAATAGTGATTTAGTAGCTGATGGTTATCCAGCGATTAAAGACAACCTTCCTGGCTACACAGGACACTCAAATGGATGGGTTCATGAATCCATTGACTTGAGCCAATATTCAGGCCAAAACATTAAGCTGCAGTTCCGTTACATGACAGACTGGGGCAGCAATGAAGAAGGATTCTTTGTAGATAATGTAAAAGTAACAAGAAATGGTACAAGTGTGTTTGAAGATGGAGCAGAAGGTACTCCACAGTTTGCTCTAGACCATTTTGAGAAGCATCAAGGAAAAGAATTAAAGTCTCACTACTATTTGGTAGAATGGCGCAACCATGATGGTGTAGACAATGGATTAGCACATTTAAAGCGCGGAAATTCTATCATGTCTTATGATCCTGGTATGGTGATCTGGTATGTAAACAACGCTTACGATAACAACTGGGTAGGCTCACATCCAGGTAAGGGATTTGTCGGTGTCGTTGACTCACATCAGAATGTTCACCACTGGGGTGGAAATGTAGCGACTGGTGATCTAGCTAGCACACGCTATCAAATCTATGACGCACCATTCAGCACTGTTAAAGGTGCAGACTTAAACGTTGACTATGGACAAGGAAACCACATGTACAATGCGGCAAAATCTCCAGTATCTCTATTTGATGATAAAAAGAACTACTGGAATCCATCTAGCCCATCATCTGGTTTGAAGCTTCCTTCATACGGGCTAAAGATTCAGGTGTTAGAAGAAGCGTCAGATCGCAGTACAGCTAAGATTAAGATCTACAAATAATAGAGTCAGAGTCTAAGAAGCGATTCGTTTCTTAGGCTTTTTCTTTTACATCTCAATTTTTTTTGTAGAATATCGGTTATTCCCGCGGAAATAATGTCGATTTTTGATTGATTTAATGAATGAAGCAATTTTTAAAGGAGTCAGGGGTTAGTAAGTAGTATTAGTTGGTTAACGAGTATATAGGGAGAGAGCGTTAGATGGAACAATGTATCCATATTTATATGACAAGTGATATTCATGGAAACGTTCTGCCTTTAACGTATGGAAGCAATGTAGAGGCTGAACTTGGTCTGGCTAAAACAGCTGCTCTTTTAAAAGAGAAGATGAAAGATCAGCATAATTGTATCTTGATTGATAATGGTGATCTGATCCAAGGAACACCCCTCACCTACCATTATGTAAAATTTGGCGAGGGCTCTGTCAACCCGATGGTCCTCCTTTTAAATGAACTTCAATATGATGCAGCTGTCATCGGTAATCATGAATTTAATTATGGACTTCCAATTTTACAGAAGGCTGTGAAGGAATCCGAATTTCCCTGGCTATCTGCAAATATTGTGTGGGAAGAATCAGGTGAACCTGTTTTTGGAATGCCATATCTTATAAAAACATTTACGTGCGGTTTGAAAGCAGCAGTTCTCGGATTAACAACGATGTATGTTCCGAATTGGGAAAATCCTGACCACATAAAAGGAATCTCATTTTTAGATGCGGTTGAGACAGCAAAAAAGTGGGTTCCGTTTCTAAAAGAAAAGGCGGATATTATTATAGTCTCTTATCATGGAGGAATTGAAAGAGACTTAAAAACGGGAGAACCGACTGAAACACTCACAGAGGAAAATCAAGGGTATCAGCTTTGCATGGAGGTTGAAGGAATTGATGTACTTCTAACAGGTCATCAGCATCGGCATATTGAAGGTGTGGAAGTGAACGGAGTAACAGTTATTCAGCCTGGAACGCAAGGAACTCGGCTAGGACTTGTAGAAATAAAGGTTAGAAGCGAAAGCGGAATATGGACAATAGTAAACAAAGAATCAAAACTTCTGTCCATAGAAGGATATGAAGCAGATCAACAGGTGCTAGATCGTATTGGCCCATATGAAGAAGAAACACAAAAATGGCTTGATCAGCCAATCTGCAAAGTGCAAGGTGACATGGAAATAACAGATTCCATGCAAACGAGGTTACACGATCATCCGTTCATCGAGTTTATTAATAAAGTGCAAATGGATGCTGCCGGCGTAGATATATCGAGTACAGCATTATTCGATAATCATTCAAAAGGCTTTTCAACAGAAGTGACAATACGCGATATCGTGTCTAATTATATCTATCCGAATACGTTAAAAGTGGTTGAGATTACAGGAAGAGATATGAGGGAGGCACTAGAAAGATCGGCTTCTTATTTTTCTTTAGAGGAAGATGGCACACCAATGGTAAATCCTATGTTTTCTATACCGAAGCCTCAGCATTACAATTATGACATGTGGGAGGGCATCGATTATATCATCGATCTGTCAAAACCGGCTGGCAATAGAATTACGCACCTAGTCTATAAAGGTGAGCCGGTAAGGAACAAGACGCTCTATCATGTCGTGATGAATAACTACCGTGCTGGCGGAGGCGGGGATTACCCTATGTTTAAAGGTAAGCGAGTGATAAAAGATATTCCAATCGATGTATCTGAGCTGATGGCTAATTATCTCTTGAAAAGAGGTACGATACAGGCAACCTGTGACAACAATTGGAGAGTGAAGGTACCTTCTTCATAAAAAATAAAGGAAAAGGGTGGAGCGGTTGAAAAGGCAGAGCTGGTTGGTCTTTCTAATTTTAGTTGTCTTTCTTGCTGGCTGTTCCAGCAGTGCAAAAGGTACATTAGACGATAAAAACTTAACGCTGCAAGATCATCCGAAGGAGACATATCCAAGGTATTATGATCAAGTATCGAAAGAAGTGGCTCAAAAAGCATTACCGTTTTCGTTAGAACTGCCAAGCAAGCTTCCTTTTAAAGTGGCTCTGTCAACGTTTCAGATTTCCGATTGGGGTGAGAAACGGAATATTTTGCTCGACTCTGTATTTTATCCGAAACAAGAAGGGCAGAATGTGTATTTGGCGTACAGAGTCTCTAATTTTCTTCCTAAAACTGATAAGATAGAAACAAAAGATGAAGTGGAGCTTGAAGACGGGACAGATGCTTACTTCTCTGGCAGCTCCGATCTGCCGATACTAAAGTGGAAGAAGGACGGTCTGTATTTTAAAATGGAATACTTGATGAAAGAAGGAACAGACACTAAGGATGCAAAGAAGGAACTGTTGGAAGCAGCAAGTTCGGTATATGAATAAACGAAAGCTGACCTATTACCCATGGATGATAAACATGGTGGGACTGGCTTTTTCTTTTAAAGAAGAAGCCTCTTAAGAAAATATGATAATATGATTCAAGGGGGGGATGTACTTTGCAAAAATTGGAGTTTGAGTCTGCTTGGGACAGGACTTTAGCGTTGCCAGACAGATTAAAAATAGAGCAAGTTTTCTCTGAGCTGGATCATGAACAAAATGAAGGACAGCAATCCGTTATTTTAAAGACAGCCTTCAATCATAAAAATGATTTTTTAGTAACTGTATTAGTTAATAACTATGCAAAACAACCCTTCTCGCTGGCAGAAAAAAATGTAGTGTACAAAGAAAAGGCAGGGACCATAAGTGAGATGGATTCTCCATATTCACTTGAAGTTCCAGCACATACAAGTATGCCTTGGACGTTTATTTTTCCGGCGGCATCTATAAAGAAAGAACCATCAGGAGCATCTGGAGAGTTAATCCTGATCTAAAGTGGGGGAACGTTTTGAGAACGATTATCTGGTTTATTTATTTTTGGGGCGTTTTATTAAAGCTCATACCTGCATTAAACCGTGTGAAACATCTGCAAAAAACAGGAAATATACAAGAACGCGATACTTTAGTAGATAAGAAAGTAAAAGAATGGTCAACTTCTCTCGTGAAACTGAGCGGGTCAAAAATCACAGTTAGCGGGGAAGAGAACATTCCAGCGGACACAGCCGTACTCTTTGTAAGCAATCATCAAGGAAATTTCGATATCCCTATCCTTTTAGGCTATATCAAGAAACCAAAAGCTTTCATCTCGAAGATTGAAGTAAAGAAGATGCCTTTTATTGGTACGTGGATGGAGCAGCTTAATTGTTTGTTTATGGATCGAAAAAATGTAAGGCAGTCTGTACAAGCGATCAATGAAGGTGCAAAATTACTTAAGAACGGGACTTCTCTTGTTATTTTTCCTGAAGGAACAAGAAGTAAAGGTGATGAGATGTCTGCGTTTAAACCAGGCAGTTTCAAACTGGCTATCAAGTCAGGGGTGCCAATCATTCCTGTAACGATAGATGGGTCATATAAAATCATGGAGAAGCAAGGATTTTGGATTAAGCCTGCAGAAGTTTATATTACCGTTCATCCGCCGATCTATCCTCAACATCAAGAAGCAAAAGAACTTGCAGTACAATCACAACGCGTGATAAAAGAAGGCGTTAAAAAAGCAGCATCATAATAGAGCCTGTACGGGATTTGCCTTTATTTGGTATTATTGGTATGGAAGGTAATAATTTCTAGGAGGAATACCATGACCGGAACAATCTCAGTCATTATGATATTCTCAATTCCAATTATCGCAATCGTATTAGGGCACTTTCAATCACAGACAAAATTAAAACATAAGATGCTGAAGGACGAGCTGGAGCTGGAACGCTTAAAACATGATAACTATGTGATCGAAACACAAAAGTTGAGACTTGAACTTGAACAGATGAAGCTGCTCGACCCAAGTGGCAAGAAAGAATCCATATAAAAAAGCCTCTCGTTCCCGAGAGGCTTTTATCTTATCTGTAGTTAATAAATTGAACATCGATCGGCAAGTTTGCTTCCCTAACAAGTGCAATAATCTGCTGAAGGTCGTCTCGGTTCTTCCCTGTAACACGCACTTGATCATCTTGAACTTGACTCTTTACTTTTAATCCAGAGTTCTTGATCAACGTGTTAATTTTTTTTGCGTTATCTTTATCGATACCTGTAACAAGTTTCGCACGCTGGCGAACCGTTCCGCCTGAAGCTTGCTCGATCTTACTGTAATCGAGGTTCTTTGTTGGTACTCCTCGCTTGATCAGTTTTGTGATGAGAACATCTTTTAGCTGCTCGAGCTTGTATTCGTCATCTGACACCAATACAAGCTCTTCGCTAGATTTATCAAGCGTGATTTCGCTTTTGCTTCCTTTAAAGTCATAACGTGTTGTGATCTCTTTTGTTGCGATGTTGATTGCATTGTCTACTTCAGCTAGATCTACTTGTGAAACGATATCAAATGAACTTTCTTTAGCCATTTTTGTGAAACCTCCTGACGTTTCTTTCGTTTATATAGTTACAGTATAAATACATTGCTGTTATGTTTCCAGTTTGTACACATTCTTTTCCGTGGAAACGGGTACAAATACAATATTGTATGATAAAATGAAGGCTGGAAAATTTACAGAATGTTTTAACCACTAGGAGGAGTACTTTGTGCTTCATTACAAAACGTACACACACGAAAAAAATCATCAATGGGTGATTTTTGTCCATGGAGCAGGGGGCAGTTCATCCATCTGGTATAAACAATTAAGGGAATTCAAGCAGCACTTTAATATTCTTCTTGTTGACTTAAGAGGCCACGGTAAATCACAATCCGAAACATTTTTATTAAAAAAGTATTCGTTTAAAGAAGTAAGCCTCGATGTGCTTGAGGTGATGAATCATCTTCATATTCAAAAAGCACATTTTGTTGGAATCTCATTAGGTACGATCTTAATTCAAACGATTGCTGAACTATATCCGGAGCGAGTCGCTTCCATGACACTAGGAGGAGCTGTGACAAAGATGAATTTCCGCTCACAGTTTTTGATCGCAGTCGGAAACCTATGTAAGTCATTTATTCCATACATGTGGCTGTACAGCTTGTTTGCATGGGTCATCATGCCAAAGAAAAGACATGAAGCTTCCCGATCCTTGTTCATAGGAGAGGCTAAGAAGCTTTGCCAAAAAGAATTTAAGAGATGGTTTAAGCTCACTTTGAAGATTAACCCATTCCTGCAAAGTCTGCGTAAAAAAGAAATTCCGATTCCAACGCTTTATATTATGGGTGAGGAAGATTATATGTTTCTACCGCCGATCCAGGCGTTTATTGATAAGAAAAAGCATTCAAAGCTTCTAACGATCAAGGATTGTGGACATGTATGTAACGTAGACCAGCCAGAGGTCTTTAATAAAAGTTCCATCGATTTCATAAAAAGACAAATTGCTGCAGCTCCAACAGCATCATAATAAAAAGGAAGTTCCCCAGGCAAGGGAACTTCCTTTCTTATTTCATAAACTTACGGCTCGTGCGATCGTAAATAATCGTGAAGCGGGATGGAAGCCTTTTGTTATCAAGTCTTTAATGATGGTAGCGCCTAACATGCTGTATACAGTTCCATTACCCCCGAAACCTAAGCAATAATATTCCCCTAAACGGTTTGGATGTTCTCCGATGTACGGCAATCCATCATGAGATTCTCCGAATGTTGCACACCAGGTATGCGAAAGTTTCGGAGATAAATCTGGAAAATGCTCCTTGATCTTTTGAAGAATTCGTTTCCCTCTTTCTTCAATGATTCCCTCATTGAGCGGTGCTTCAGCTTTGTCTTCGTCCAATCCTCCGGCTACAATTCTTCCGTCCTTTGTTGTTCTCATATATAGGTAAGGTCTTTTTGTTTCCCAAATCATCCATTCTTTGTACCAGGTCTTCAGTGAAGGAAGGGGATCGGTTACAACTGCAAAGGATCGATTTAAATCTGCGCCTAACTGCTGAGCAAGAAAATCATTTTCATAACCGGTGGCAAAAATGATATAACGCGCCGAAATCGTCCCTTTTTCCGATTCACATGTAAAGCCATGAACCGTTTTGGTTTTTCGCAGAAGAGGTGTGTACTCATAAATTCGTACACCTGCAGCTGAAGCATCTTTTAACATGATTTGAACAAATTGATATGGATTCACATCAGCGTCCCCACTTGTAACTAAGGCAGCAGGCTTTGAAAACGGAAAGTGGGAAGAAATTTCTGCCGGTTCCAGATATTCAACAGGAAAATCAAATCTCTTTAATACATCATATTCGCGGGCAAGTTTCACAGCATCTTCACCTGAGCTGGCAAAGTACAGGCTTTTTTGCATTCTGAATTCAGGATCTTCAGAGAGTGCATTGGCAGCTTTTTTTAGGTCTTCTAAAGCTTTTTGGCAAAGCTGATAAAAATAAACGGCATCTTGTTCCCCTTGCTGATCGATCAGTTCGTGAAGCATCTTATCACTCGAAAATTGCAAGAGTCCCGAATTTGCTGAGGAGCTTCCTGAACCAGGCTTCCTCCTATCAATTAATACAACGTCTAGTTCCTTTTCTTGTCGAAGTACATGTGCACACAGAGCACCAGACATGCCTCCGCCGACGATAAGTACATCACATGTAATATTTTCTTCAAGTTGTGGATATTGAATATGATCTGTATAGGTTTCAGGCCAATAAAGCTGGCCATTGTGTAAGTTCATGTTTACTCCTCCTCGTCTCCTTTTGATTCCCGGTAATGCCCCTTAAGAAACCGCATGAAAGGAAATGTTTTTAAATACAATGATGAGTAGGAGGGATGTTCATGGTTTCTATCTTGATAGCAGGTATATTATTTCTTAGCTTTATAGTTATAGCCTTTTTCATTCCAAAGGGATGGTGTGTGAAGCAAACCGCCTTTATTCATACTTCGGTGGAACAGATGTATGATTTTCTGCTTTGTGTAAAAAATTGGCCCAAGTGGCAATCGGACAATGAAGAAGAGATCGCTTTTTTATACGTAGGTCCTGAAAAGGGAGAAGGGTCAGCTCAATACTGGGAAATAAATGGAGTGGCAGCAAGCCTGCGCCTCATTCAATGTGAATATTTAAGAAATATTAATTATCAGATGCGGATTAATCATGGTGAAACTCGTCTTGATTATAAACTTGAATTGCTTCGAGCCGAGAATTCGGTCACCTTAATCTGGAGCTGTGAGGGAATATCCAATAATAACCCTCTTGATCGGTATGCCTCTCTTATATATGGATGGAGAGTGAAGAAAGAGATGAAAAAAGCTTTAGTTAAGCTTAAAGAAGTTTATCATGCACAAGAGAAAATAAAACAATCTGCATAATAGGAAAAAGAGCTGCTTGGCCCATCGGGATCCAGCAGCTCTTTTATGTTATGGCATATTCGTCACTTTGTCTTCATCTTTTATAATTAATAATATTTTACCCATGTCTAATTTCTTTTCATATTGATCCGCTTCAACATCAGATAATCCCATTTCGGTCATCTTTTTACGAAGCTCATCACCTCTAGATTCAAACACATTGCTTAGGGCTGTGCCAAGTCCTTCTTCTTTTAACCCGATTGTATTAACATCCGCGTTGTCAGCAAGATCCTTCGTATCATCTTTTTCGTGAGACAGGACATAAAGATTGTCTTCGTGAATACCTTGCGCTTTCAAGTCACTTGCAGCTGCAATCAACTCTTGTTGAGAGTTAAATTCATGTACGATTGGTTTGACCATTTCTATCCTCTCCTTAAAACGAAGTTATAGTGTGTATTCACGGATTTCCTAAAGTCTAAACGTATAAAACCGTCTGATAACCGGGAGAAAAGCACTAATTTTGCGCCAATGTTCGTAATATGTAGGTAATACTTACTCTTTTTCGTAAAACAGCATGGTTTACAAGGAATTTACGAATATACTCTATCTTTTTACAATTCAAAATTTATACTTTTAATTGTTGGGCTTTGTTCACAAATTTAAGGATAGGGGAGTAGTCAAATGAAAAAGACTTTATCAGCGCTAGCGCTTTCTATAGCTATAACTCCATTAGGGGCAGCGGTATATGCGGAAGAAAACACGGTGGAAAAGCAAGCAGGGCCATATTTAAACGTTCAGCTCTTAGGAGTAAACGATTTTCACGGGCAAATTGATATTACACGTAACGTAGCAGGCCAGCCAGTCGGCCGTGCAGATTATCTAGCAAGCTATTTAAAGCAAAGAGAAGCTGAAAATGAGAATACCCTTTTGGTTCATTCAGGTGATATGGTAGGAGCAAGTTCACCAACTTCAGCATTAATGCAGGACGAGCCTACTGTTGAAATCATGAATGAGCTCGGATTTGACGTAGGTACCTTAGGCAACCATGAATTTGATGAAGGCGTTCAAGAGATGTTGCGTCTAATTGATGGTGGAAGCCATGAGAAAACAGGTGACTTTGAAGGAGCCAACTTCCCTTATGTCGCTGCTAATGTCATAGATAAAGAGACGAAGGAAAACGTTCTTCCTTCTTATGTAATTAAAAACGTGAAAGGCGCAAAAATCGGATTCATCGGTGTTGTTTTATCCGATACACCTGATATTGTGACTCCGAGCGGTACAGCTGGGATAGAATTTACCGACGAAGCCGAAGCGATCAATAAAGCGGTAAAGGAACTAAAGAAAAAAGGTGTTGAGGCCATGGTTGTTCTAGCTCATAATCCTGTAGAGCAAACGAGCACAGGAGAAGTTTTTGGAGAACTGGCAGATATGGCGAACACAGTGGATGATGAGATCGATGTGATGTTTGGCGCGCACAACCATAGAAATGTGAATGCGACAGTGGACGGTAAATTGCTTGTACAAGCTTATTCATACGGAACAGCATTTGCTGATGTAGATGTAAAGATTGACCGCCGTACAAAAGATATTGTGGAAAAGAAGGCGGAAATAGTAACGACATTCCAAAAAGGCATAACTCCGGATGCAAAGATTACAGAAATCGTGAAGAAAGCTGAAGAGCAAGTTGCTCCTATCATCAATGAAGTGGTTGGAAATGCTGGAACGTTGTTATCTGGTACAGATGCATATAATGGTGAGTCTGTTTTAGGAAATGTTATTGCTGACTCCATGACAGAACAAACAGGTACAGACTTTGCCTTCATGAATCCAGGTGGTATCCGCGACGTGATCAATCCAGGTGAAGTAACATGGGGTGAACTCTTTAATGTTCAGCTCTTTGGAAACGACCTTGTGACGATGACTTTAACGGGAGCTCAGATTAAAGAGCTTTTTGAATCACAGTGGTCAACGGGACGTGAAAAAGTGCTTCAGATCTCTGGTCTAAAAGCTACATTTGATATGTCAAAACCGATTGGAGAAAGAACGGTTTCCATGGTAAAAGAAGATGGAACGCCAGTTGAAGCAGCACAAGAATATACAGTTACGGTCAATAACTTTATGGCTGGCGGCGGTGACGGCTACACCGTTTTGTTGGAGGGAAAAAATCAAACGATCAACGTAACTGATCTAGATGCGCTAGTTAATTACTTTAAAAAACGTGAAACAGTAACAGCACAAATAGAAGGACGCATCGTAAAGATCAATCAATAAAAGAAAGGCAAAGCGGCTAAGATGCGCTTTGCCTTTTTCTTTTTATTCTCCGCGATCCACTAGATCCAATCTTCCAGAAGACGGATCGATAACAAGTCCGTGGACTTTTATACCCTCAGGAAGAAGGGGGTGATTTCTCACTAACTCCACACTATTTCTCACAGAATCTTCTACACTTTCAAATCCTTGTACCCATTTCTTTAAGTCTAATCCGGAATATTTTAATGTGTCGAGTGTCGAGTCTTCCACTCCCCGATCTTTCATTTTGGCAATCAATCCATCAGCGTTCACATTGCTCATTCCGCAGTCATAGTGACCGATTACCATGACTTCCTCAGCTTTTAGCTCATAGATCGCAACAAGGATACTTCTCATGATAGAGCCGAATGGATGGGAAATAACCGCTCCCGCTGATTTTATGATTTTCACATCACCGTTTTTAATATTCATCGCACTTGGCATCAATTCAGTCAGACGCGTGTCCATACATGACACGATAACAAGTCCCTTATCAGGAAATTTAGTAGTTTGAAAGCGTTCATATTCTTTATTTCCAACAAATTGATGATTAAATTCTAAGATTTCGTTAAGTACGGACATGTTTTTCCTCCTCGTTTCTACAGAAAATAGTTCAACTATAAAATAATTTAGAAGTATACGTCTTTTTCTATCATAATCAGCTCAAACTCGCTAACATATTCACTCCTTTATTAAATAGTATACAAAAAAGAGAGCTCAATCTGCTTTTTTTTGTATGTGAAGCGCTCTTTTTGTTGATAGAAACATTATAACAAAAGCACATTGTGACAAACATTTTATGAAAAGGTACGTATAATCGCAGTTAACACCACATACATTGGTAAGTTCGAAGGGAGGAAGGAAGATCAACTTGCCAGTAGGGTTTAAATAGATCGGAAACAAATATTTTATAATTTGAAAGGGGTAGGGAAAATGGAAGTTATGACGTATGTCCTTTGGGTTCTGCTGTTGATGGGATCGGTGATGAAGAATTACATGGTTGCAGCTGCTGTGCCGAAAACAGGACAAGTAGTTGTGGCGAATGATACGGCATTTAATGCGTTCTCGTATGAGAATACAAACAATGAGAATGCAGAAGTTCTCGAACATGCAATCGTAAGCACATTCAATAAGCAGAATTTTACCTGGGTGGATACGTCTTAGAGATATATCGTATAAAAAAATGAGGAACGGAAGAAATTCTATCATAAAGGGGGGCTGTCTTTTTAAGGATAAATAGATTCATTTTCGCATTCACTCGCATGCTGGCGGCCTGGATCACCGTACGTGTGCTAGTGTATGAGGGTTATCGAGCGGCGGAATTAGGAGCAAAAAAGGCAGCTTATTTGAAGCTGTCTTTTTGGGCATTATTTTATTTCTAGCTGGGCGTCTGATAGAATAAGAAAAAAAGATAATTGTGGTGAAACCGATGAATATACCTGTAAGTCAGTTCGCGAAGAAAATAGAAAAGCATGTAGCCGAAATCAAACAGCTTGGAGAGAATTCTCCTAAGCTAAGAGAACATGTGTCAGCGATCCAGACCTTATGTGAGTTAATGATGGAGGCAGGAGAAGAAGGTCAAGTTCAAATAAAAGAATGGGTCCCGTCTCACCCCGTGCAAAAACCTTTAAGCATGATGACTGCCCCGCCTGTTAAACCGCAGAAAAAGTCTATGATGGATTATGATATGGATTATGATGACGACAACAACGACGATAATGATGGCAATGGAGATTCAATTTTTGATTTTTAAGCTTTGCTATATTGGAAAACCTGCTCTTTGGAGCAGGTTTTTTCTTATTGTCCAATCACAAAAAACAAAAAAAACAGCACTATCATTTAGCGCTGTTAAATCGATACGTACGTATTTGGATGTTCCAATCTCTCTTCTTTTCGTTTTGCAATTTCGATTTTTTCTTTGATCTTTTTATTAGAAAAATAAACGGCAGCGGCTGTTGCGATAAGACTTAGAGCAGCTAAACCAAGAATTGTATATATCATCGTAATAATCAGTTCCATTTCGTTGTTCCTCCTTTTGAGTAGTTCTTTCTGTCTTAGTTTTTTTATTCCACTGTAAAATTTATTTAAACCTCTTTTTTTGTATAGGCCAAATGAATCAATATGAAAATATGAGAAAGGAATGATGGTAAAATACTCGTTTTCATTTTATACTAAAATCACGAACATATGTTCTGTTTTGTTCGATATAAAATGAGGGGTGAAAGTAAATGAATCAGGCAAATGAATGGTTAAACCTAGTCAATCTCCTCGGTAATGTAGGATTTCCAATCGTCATCGCAGGATACTTGCTCTTCCAGTTTGAAAAGCGGATCCAGAGCTTAGAAGGGATCATTAAAGAGCTCCATTCAGAGCTGGTAGAGAAAGAGGAGCTTGAACGGAAGATTGATCAGTATGTCCGATTGCTAGACAGCGAACGTCAGCTGAAAAAATAGCAACGTTCGCTTTTTTTTATCATGGACAACCTGTCCGCCATAATTTTTACAATCCTGTGGCATTCTTTTGTATCCTAGTGCTTCAATGGTAAGATAAAAGAAAAACAGGAGTGGAATTCTATGAAGCTATTTCTTATATTAGGAGCGGTTCATGCCATGCTTGCTGTCATGCTGGGTGCTTTTGGGGCACATGCGCTTGAGGCAAAATTAACAGAACGAAACATGCTTGGTGTTTACCAAACAGGGGTTCAATATCATATGTATCATGCCCTGGCTTTACTTGCGGTCGGTATTTTACTTGGAAAATGGCCTGCATCCGCTTTATTGAATGGAGCAGGATGGTCGTTCTTTATTGGGATTCTTTTGTTCTCTGGAAGTTTATATGCTCTTTCAAACACTGGCATGAAATTCTTTGGTCCGATCACGCCACTTGGCGGAGTTGCTTTTATCGTTGGCTGGATCCTGCTGATCATTGCTGTTGTAAAAGCATAAGGAAAAGGCGCTCTATGATAAGAGCGCCTTTCCTATAACTGTCTGTACCAGACATGAATAATAGCTATCAACGAGGGCTGTACTGTGAGAGCTGCCCGGTTTGCTGCTGCGATCCATACGGATAGCTGTAGTTGATCTCTTCATCAAATGTTACATAGTTGACGTACACCATTAATAATAAATAACGCTTACCCGTCTGCGGATCACTAAGGATAATATGATCACGGCCTGCCGCTTCAATAATTCCTTTGAATACTTTCGCGTTCCACTTTTCATTGTTCTCAAACGTCATGTAAACAGTTGCCACTTTTCCTTTGTTCAGTCGTAAAATGTTTTCAATATAGGATTGCTCAATCGGAAGCTGTCCTGGTGCGGCTATATCCATCATAGGACCGCCGCCGACACCCGGCGCCTGCTGGCTTTGCGCCATATCCTGCGGGACACCCATTCCTGCCATTCCACCCATACCGTTCATCATACCGCCCATACCATCCATTCCATTCATACCGTTCATGCCATTATAACCATTTTGCTGCCGATAATTCGGATTAAAGTTGTTCATCAACAAGCCTCCCTAAAAGGTGTTAAAATACAGTTGGACAATCACTTTGCCTTGGCTGATAAAAACAGTGGGCCTTGAAGTTTCCTGAATGAGGCTGATTGTACCAAGTCGGAGGACAAGCCCCGCTCGGGTCAAAAAACCATAACGCATTTCTAGCAGGGTGAAAGCGCTGGCCGTTAATTACTCTTCTTGCCAGCCTTTTTTCGTTTTCACGGGCACCTTGATAAAAGTATCCTTTGATGGTAGCTTCAAATCCTCCTGGTCTTTGAAACACCATCTGCTGCATCGTCCGGATATTTTTAAAATCAAGGCAGTTGCCGCGAATGCGGTTAACGCCTGTGTTCCCAACAAGCAGCATTCCTTGATCGCCTTCTCCTTCTGCCTCTGCACGTATCAAACGGGCAAGCAGGTCAATATCCTTACTGGTTGCTTTAATGACTGCCAATTGCCTTCCCCCTCTATGTGTCAATTCTTGATGTACAAGCAGGGAAACAGAACATTCGATATATGTGTATGAGCCGCTGCAGCAAACTAGACCTGTTCAATAAAAAAACCTCTGCCCGAAAGAAAGGCAAAGGTTTTTGTGGTTGGTTTATACTTGTAGGAATGCAGGAACAGCTTCTTTTGTTAGGATGTTTCCAACATAGAAAGATCCGAATTCACCGTAGCGTGCACTTACTTCATCAAAACGCATTTCGTAAACTAATTTTTTAAACTGAAGCATGTCATTCGAGAAGAGCGTTACGCCCCATTCCCAATCATCCAAGCCAACAGATCCAGTGATAATCTGCTTCACTTTCCCTGCATAGCCGCGGCCGATCATACCGTGGGAATACATCATCTTCTTACGTTCTTCCATCGGCAGCATGTACCAGTTATCGTCACCATCACGGCGTTTGTCCATTGGATAGAAACACACATGCTTCCACTTTGGCAGCTCT
This sequence comes from Fictibacillus barbaricus, assembly GCF_014635025.1. Classification (GTDB taxonomy): domain Bacteria; phylum Bacillota; class Bacilli; order Bacillales; family Fictibacillaceae; genus Fictibacillus; species Fictibacillus barbaricus. The sequence goes on from NZ_BMCE01000001.1 coordinate 141,248, forward strand.
GGGAACAGGCGTGCTTTAATCATCGGATCCATCTCGCCGCTTTCGTTTTGAGGGTTGTATGTGCTTAATTCTACAACGGAAACGTAAGAGTAGGCTTTAATGGTATATTGCGCAAAAGCTGTTTTGTTAAAGGCGTTCTCGATCTCGTTTAATTCTTCCATTGTTGGACGAAGAAGCATGATCATAAAGTCAGCTTTTTGGCCCATGATACTGTAAAGTGCATGACTGCCGGTTTTGTTTGCTTCTGCACCTTCCCATTTTTCAAGGAAAGTCAAAAATTCATTGATTGCATATTCTCTCTGGTCACTCGTAAGCGTTTTCCAAGAGGCCCAGTCCATCGTACGAAAATCATGAAGGCAATACCAGCCTTCAAGTGTAATAGCTGCTTCACTCATCGTATATTCACTCCTTGCTAGATATATAGACACGTCCCTACAAATATACCATAAGTAAGGTCGATTCCAAAAAGGAGCGAGGAAGAGTTAACTAAATTGTCGAAGAGTCTGCTCGATCCTGCTCTTAACTAAGGATGGATTCTTCAATTCGATTCGTGAGAGTGACATGCGTACTTTTGTTTCATCAAGGTCCATCGCTTCTGAAAGCATGCCGAACAATCCTTTTCCTTTTTTATCAATTTCCAGGAAAAGGTCGACGCTGTCTGTTTGAGGGACTAAGATGACTTCTAGCTCATCCAGTTTCCCAGCATAAGCTCCTGAAGCCGGTACATATTCAAATTCTTGAAGGAACGGAAGTCTGCGGCGCATATAACGCGGAGCAGTTCCACAGTATGCTTTTCTAAGTCGGAATCCCAGCTGTTCAATCGCTTCAAAGATAGCAGACGTTTCAGCATCTGGTTCAACTCGGATCTGGTCTTTGTCAGTTGGATCTACAGCCATCTGGATATCAAGTCCAGTTTTGATCCAAACCGGCGTGTGGCCAAGTGTGAAAGGTGCATCAAATGGAAGTTTTAGAGAGAACGGGATCTCCTGTGAGCTTCCTGCCTTTACAACAAGGGTACTCGTAACCGTCTTATTCTCGATAGCTGCTGTTTCACGTACTTTCTTATCATCGACTTCCCGGTAATATTCTGTCATGACGTAAAGAGTGATGTGGTCTATAGTTTGATCCACTTTGCCGCCTTCAACTTTAATCTTACCTGTAATGTCTTCTCCAGGTGAGTAAGTATCTTTATCTAAGATCGTATCTACCGTTGCCGCTCCAATTCCTACACTAGCTAACATGCGATTTACAAAGGACATAAAGTATTCCTCCTCCAAATTTTTCAATTAATTGTACGGAGGAAAATAAAAAAGGATTCATCTTTAAAAAAATAATAATAGTATTCTTCCGACAAGGGGAGAAGGCAAGAATGAACCGGTTGATCATCTCCCCTTTTATGCAACAAGATGTTTCACCAGACAATTGCTTTAAACAAAAGATAAGCAGACGTTGAAAAATTCGAAATAAAAGAACTTCTTCTTTCAAGCGCTTACAACTGTATGGGCAGGTTTAAAAGGTATAAAAAAAGGAGTAACCTAATAGGGAATGCAAAAAAGTAGAGTCTAAAACGAAATTAGGAGGTTCTATCATGAGTGATCTTTTTATAGATTTAAAGAACAAAGTACAAGCTTCAAATCCTGTTATTGTTTTTCCTGAAGGAACAGATGAAAGAATTCTAGAGGCAGCAAGCCGTCTATCATCTGAAAAAGTGCTGCAGCCTGTCTTAATTGGTAACCCGGCAGATGTTAAAGCTAAAGCGGATTCAGCTGGATTATCACTAGATGGAGTAGAGGTGCTAAATCCTTCTGAATACGGAGAGTTTGACGCATTAGTAGATGCATTGGTTGAGCGCCGTAAAGGGAAAACAACGGAAGAACAAGCTCGCAAAATCTTGCTAGACGAAAACTATTTCGGTACGATGCTCGTTTACACTGGAAAAGCACACGGACTTGTAAGCGGTGCAGCACATTCTACAGCCGATACAGTTCGTCCGGCGCTTCAGATCATTAAAACAAAAGAAGGCGTAAAGAAAACGTCTGGTGCGTTCATCATGGTTCGCGGTGACGAGAAATATGTGTTTGCGGATTGCGCGATCAACATTGCACCATCTAGCCAGGACCTTGCTGAATCTGCTATGGTTTCAGCTGCAACGGCTCGCGTTTTCGGCATCGACCCAAAAGTGGCACTTCTTTCTTTCTCAACAAAAGGATCTGCGGTTTCTCCTGAAACTGAAAAAGTAGTAGAAGCGTTAGAAGTTCTTAAGGGAATGAACCCTGACTTTGCGTTTGATGGAGAACTTCAATTTGATGCAGCGTTCGTACCGTCTGTTGCAGCGAAAAAAGCCCCTGAATCGCCCATAAAAGGGGAAGCAAACGTATTTATCTTCCCGAGCCTTGAAACAGGAAACATCGGGTATAAGATGGTTCAGCGTCTAGGCGGTTTTGAAGCGATAGGACCGATCCTTCAAGGGTTGAACATGCCGGTAAACGATCTTTCTCGCGGATGTAATGTAGAAGATGTGTACAAATTAGCATTAATTACTGCGATGCAAGCTCTATAAGTAAATAAAGAAAGCCAGCTAAACGAAGCTGGCTTCTAGATGTAGATGAACCCCATCCTAAATTATTTTTGAGATGGGGTTCATTCTATAATTAGCTAAGATGATAGATCTTTTTAATCTGATTGATGTATACATTAAATTCAGGGTAAAAAGCAAAGTTTGAAAGCATGCCCTGAATGATCGCAGGACGTGGTGTGTCTCTGCTAATTTCAGCCTCTATTACTTCTAATGAAACCTCTAAATCCTCTTTGCTGCCCACTTCGATTAGTTCTTGTTTCATCTTGGCAATTATGGCGTTTATATTTCGGTTATCATCCTCAAAGAAAACCTGAGCCTTGTTTAAGAATTGGGTTACCTTCTGATTGGACAAGAGCGGGCCTTCTTGTTGATTCAATAGATCATTTACAATTATATCCATTCTATTAAAGATGAACGATGAAAGGGAATGAATTTCAAATGCCTCTCTATCAAAGAATAAAATTCGCAAATAACCTTGGTAGATACCTTCTAGTATGGTTGATGCATCCCACAAGTATGGAGTAATCTTTTCTCCATATATGTTTAAGAAGTTATCATGGTATAACTGGTGAATCTTAATGTGCATCTTGAAAATAATCTTTTTAACTTCATCGTTAAGGGGGATTGCCTGTTCTCTGGAATGCATAATAATAAATTCTTTATGCTCAAGCAGGGTTTCGGTCATAACGATCAGCTGGTTAATAAATTTCTCTTTAGGAGGCAGCTGCAGATTTTCATATTTCAGTATTCGATTTTGTAATGTCTCAGAATAATAGTTAAGGATCGCAACAAGTAAAGCTTCTTTTGACTTAAAACTAAGATAAAAAGCCCCTTTTGAAATCCCGCTCTCCTGCACAATCTCCTGTACCGAAGTGGAGGTATAGCCTTTTTCTGCAAATAGTCTGATAGCAGATTTGATAATGACTTTTTCTTTTTCTTTCAATACGTAGCGCCCTCCCGAATATCTAATACTTTTATTATACCCTATCAAATATATACTACAATGCAGCTTATACGTTTTTGACTAGGTGGTCAGTGTATATATTTATAAAAAATCTTTGAATATAAAGATTGTGATTGACTTGTGACTAGTTGGTCATATATATTTTATTCTATGGAGACCGGGTGGTCAATCGATAAAAGGGAGTCGAATGTGTGAACAGAATAATTGGTTTTTCATTAAAAAATAAATTTGCCGTATGGCTGTTAACGCTCATTATTACTGTTGCTGGATTGTATTCTGGGATGAACATGAAACTAGAGACGATTCCAAATATATCTACGCCGATTGTTACAGTCATGACGGTGTATCCAGGGGCTACACCAGAAGAAGTAGATGATAAGGTTTCAGTGCCTTTTGAAAAACGCGTCAGGAACCTTGACGGGGTTACATCTGTAAGTTCTTCATCATTTCAGAATGCCTCTTCTTTACAGATCGAATATAACTTCGACAAAGATATGGAAAAGGCAGAAGAGGAAGTGCTGGATGAGTTAAGTAAAATTCAGCTTCCAGAAGGTGTTAAAGATCCAGAAGTTTCTCGTGTAAGTATTAATGCCTTTCCTGTTATGTCATTAAGCATTTCAAAAATACAAGAATCTTTATCAGAACTAACGAAATCTGTTGAGGATGTCATCGTTCCTGAGTTGGAAGGGATCGAAGGAGTATCTTCTATCCAAATCTCTGGCCAACAAGTCGATGAAGTAAAGATCAAGTTTGATGAAGAAAAGATGAAGAGCTATGGTTTAACAGAAGAAACGGTCAACAATCTGATTAAAGGATCAGATGTTACGATTCCGTTAGGATTGTACACATTTAAAGAAACAGAAAAATCGGTAGTGGTGGATGGCAATATAACTACTATTAATCATTTGAAAGAATTAAAAATTCCTATCATACCTTCTAGTGGAGGACAAGGAAATCAGCAAATGCCAGGTGCTGCACCACAAGGCTTAGGCCAGCAGCAAGCAGGCGGATCGCAATCCGCTGCACAAAATCAGCAATCCATATCGGAAATTCCAACAGTTGAACTGCAGGAAATCGCCTCTATTGATGTAGTGGGTAAAGCGGAGTCTATCTCTCGAACGAATGGTGAGACTTCGATCGGTGTTCAAATTGTTAAAACAGGTGACGCGAACACGGTAGAGGTTGTAAATGCGGTTAAAGATGAATTGGATGACATGGAAAAAGAGATTGACGGGTTAACGGTTACTCCTATTTTTGATCAAGGTGAACCGATCGAACAGTCCGTATCTACAATGTTGAACAAAGCCATTGTAGGTGCAGTTTTTGCAATGATCATCATCTTGCTGTTCTTGCGTAATTTTAAAACCACCATCATTTCAGTCATATCTATTCCGCTGTCCTTATTAATCGGAATTTTAGTATTGAAACAGATGGATATTACGTTAAACATTATGACTCTTGGCGCAATGACCGTTGCCATTGGCCGGGTTATCGATGATTCTATTGTTGTCATCGAAAATATTTACAGAAGAATGTTGTTGAAGAAAGAAGAGTTAAGTGGGGCCACACTTATAAGAGAAGCAACAAAGGAAATGTTTAAGCCCATTCTTTCTTCTACGATTGTAACAGTAGCAGTTTTCTTGCCTCTGGGATTAGTTAAAGGTCCTGTAGGTGAAATGTTCTTACCGTTTGCTTTAACAATCGTTTTTTCGCTCCTTGCATCTCTATTGGTTGCGATCACAATCGTTCCGATGATGGCCCATTCTTTATTTAAGAATGTTGCACCTAAAGACGAGCAACATGAGGAAAAAGAAAACGGAAGACTAGCTAGAGGATATAAGCGTTTATTGGCTTGGACATTAAATCACAAAATCATTACATCAGCGATTGCGGTTTTAGCGCTTGTTGGAAGTCTGTTCTTGGTACCTGTTATCGGAGTCAGTTTCTTGCCTTCAGAAGAAGAGAAAATGGTAGTAGCTACGTATAAACCAGAACCAGGTCAAACATTAGTGGACGTAGAAAAAATCGCAACAGATGCTGAGAATCTATTAGATAAAAAAGAAGATGTAACAAAGATTCAGTTTTCTGTCGGAAGTGAAAATCCGATGAACCCTGGGCAAACCAATTCAGCCATGTTCTTTATTGAATACGATAAAGATACGCCTGATTTTGACAAAGAAAAAGAAGCTGTGATTGAAGAGTTAAAGAAGGTAACAACAAAAGGGGAATGGGCAAGCCAAGACTTTTCAGGCATGGGATCTAGTAATGCTGTTTCCATGCAGGTCTATGGTGACAGCAGTGAAGATATCCAGCCTGTGATCAAAAAAATCGAGAACATCATGAAAGACAACAAGTCACTTACAAATGTTAAAACAAGTATTTCAGAAACTTATGATGAATTTACATTAGTGGCAGATCAAGAAAAATTAAGCCAATTAGGTCTAACTGCTGGGCAAATCGGGATGGAATTATCCAATGGCAAACAGCAGCAGGTTCTTACAACTGTTAAGCATGATGGAAAAGATGTAAATGTGTATGTAGAAGTAGATAAAGAAGCTTATCAAGATATTAACGATATTACGAATCGTACCGTACAATCCCCGCTAGGGAAGGCAGTGCCGATTCATGAGGTCGTAAAAGTTGAAGAAGGAAATACTTCAGATACGGTGACTAGACGTGATGGCCGCATCTATGCAGACGTTAGTGGTGAGATTACATCAAAGGATGTAGCGAAAGTCTCAACTGCTGTAAAAGAAGAAGTTGATAAGGTGGAAATACCTTCTAACGTAGAAGTTTCCATGGGTGGCGTAACCGAAGATATTAATGAGTCATTTACACAGCTGGGATTAGCGATGCTTGCTGCTATCGCAATCGTGTACCTTGTTCTAGTCATTACCTTTGGTGGAGGATTAGCACCATTCGCTATTCTTTTCTCATTGCCATTTACCATTATCGGCGGCCTTCTAGGATTGCTGATCTCTGGTGAAACATTAAGTGTTTCTGCTATGATTGGAGCTTTAATGCTAGTCGGAATCGTTGTGACGAACGCTATCGTTTTGATTGATCGTGTTATTCATAACGAAAAAGAGGGACTGTCAACAAGAGAAGCATTACTGGAAGCAGCGGGAACGCGTCTTCGTCCGATCTTGATGACTGCTTTAGCAACAATCGGTGCCTTAGCTCCACTAGCCATTGGTTTAGAGGGAGGCGGCTTGATCTCTAAAGGGTTAGGTGTAACAGTAATTGGGGGACTTACAAGCTCAACATTATTAACACTCGTAATTGTACCAATAGTATACGAATCCTTAATGAGATTTAAAAACAGAAAGAAATCAAAAGCATAACGAAGAAATGAATAGGTGAAAAACGAGAGGTGTGTCAATCCTCTCGTTTTTTTGTCTTATAAATACGCAATCACATAAAAATTAGATCGGATCACATAAAAAATTGGCTAGATCACATAAAAAACGAAGCTAATCACATAAAAATGACTCTTCATCACATGAAAGTTCATTTTTAGCCTTGATGTGTCCACCGCAAAAGACACCATCACCTAAAGTGACAGTGCCTTTTCATTTCGATCCCACATTCTCTTTATATTACCAGGAAGCAGCTCGCTTTCTTCCGCTGATAGCTGGCCGCTGTAAAAAAGCTCACTATTTTTGTGCAGCACACTTAAAAGGGAAGCGTGAATGTCTGCAACAGTAATCTGACTCCTGAGCAGTTCGGCTAAACTAGCCATAACGCCAGGCTCGATCACCGGATACTGAAATTTTGTTTCTTCTCCCGCTAATCCCCGCTTATAAAACTCTCCGATCACTGACGCCCGTTCAGACCCGCTCCCGTCTACGCAAAGATAGATCTGCACCGCAACACCGCCGCGCATACGCCGCTGAGAAATCCCCGCGAACTTTTTGCCGTCGATGCTTAAATCATAACTTCCCGGGCAATAAGAACCTACGATTTCATAAGCATCAAACCTTGCATCATAGGGTGCAAGCAGCTCTTCCACTAATGCAGTCATCGTGTCGTACCCCTGATTAATGTCAATCGTTCTTTCTTTTTCAGGAAGGATCAGCGATATGTTCAACACACCGCTATCCAGCACAACAGCAAGTCCACCGGAATTCCTTACGATCACACGATACCCTTTAGACTCTAAAAAATCGATGCCTTCTTTTAAATGAGGGAGGCGTGTATCTTGTATGCCGAGGACGATCGTGTCGTGGTGGACCCATGTACGTGCGGTAGCCGGTGAATTACTGCTTCCTATCGATGTGCAAAGTGTATCATCTGTCGCAAAGGACTGCCGTGCATCAAACGTCGGACCTAGAGCAGACTGGTCGATCAACCGCCATACTGGCTGGCTTAATAAATGATCTGCCATTACACTTTCTCCGCCACAATAATGAATGATTTGGGAATGCCTCGGTCGAGTTCATCTGGGTGCGGTTCTTCAACAAGCCGTTTGATCCATAGACCTTGGGAGCCGATCGCGGTAACGATCTCACCGAGCGTCCATTGGCGGATCTGCACTTGGAAAGGTGCGCGTTCTTCTGATGTTGCGTATTGAAGCTCTGGCAAAAATTTGGAGTAAGCGACATCCATTGTGACAAGTTCTTCGCTGAAGTAATCACCAGTCACTTTATGCTTTCTTACCGCTTGGCTCTTGCCTTGAGATTCTATGAGTTTTGTAGAAACAGGGTGGAAGTCTTGAAGAATAAGTGTTCCGCCTTTCTTAAGCAAACCTGCAACAACTTCGAAATAAGCATTCAGATCTGTAAAATAGTGTAAGATGCCATTTTCCATGAAGGCCATATCATAGTCGCCTGTCATTTCTGCTACTGGCAGATTTAAAATATCTTCTACAACATAGCGGACCTCAACATTCGCTGCATCAGCCAGTTCACGGGCATAAGCCGCGTTTGATTCAGAGATATCGATCACTGTAGCATCCGCACCAAGAAGGGAAAGTGCGACAGCCTTACTCCCGTGTGAACCTAAGAGATTTACCACCTTTTTTCCGGATACATCACCAACGTATTGATCCAATGGCTGGAGCCGGCGTTTTGGATCTTTTAGGATTCGAGAAACTGCTTTTTCAGGTACGCCAAAACGGTTTACCCAAGCTTGATAAGAGCTGTTGCTCCAAGCCTGTCCGTTTCTTATTCTTCGATCTTGATCCATGATTTGTTCCTCCTGCGATCTATATAAAATCTATCTTTTCCGTAATAAGCCTTATCTAGTATAACTCAAATGCAAAGGGGAAGAAAATGGTGGATGTCGATCACGATCTGCCGATATAAAAGAAGCTGGGTTAGAAAAAAATAGTGGTTGTTTTCAAAGTTATGAACACGATACAATAGGGTATATTCTATTAATCACAACATGAATTTTTGTACAGAAAATACCTTCTCAACCAGTTGTTTGAGGAAGGGATTTTTCTTTTTTACGAGAACTCTTACCTATAAATGCTGTAAGAAGGAGCAGGGACAAATTCAATGGCTAAACCATTAGGAAAGTTGCACGAAGAGAAAGTGTTTAAAGACCCGGTGCACCGATATATCCACGTACGTGATGAACTGATGTGGCGTCTGATCGGTACGCGAGAGTTTCAAAGACTGCGAAGAATCCGGCAGCTTGGAACAACATACTTAACATTTCATGGAGCAGAACACAGCCGTTTTAGCCATTCTCTTGGTGTTTATGAGATTACAAGGCGGATCATTGATATTTTTCAAGAAAAACAAACGTGGGATCCTGAGCAGCGCCTGCTCGTTTTATCCGCAGCCCTTTTACATGACGTCGGACATGGTCCGTTCTCTCACTCGTTTGAAAAAGTGTTTGGGGTAGATCATGAAGAATTTAGCCGTGACATTATATTAGGAAATACAGAAGTTCATAACGTCCTCCTGCAGATGGGAGAAGATTTTCCAGTACAGGTTGCGGAAGTTATCGCAAAAACACATCGAGACAAGTTGATCGTTAGCCTTATATCAAGTCAGATTGATGCAGACAGAATGGATTATCTGTTGAGGGACGCTTATTTCACGGGTGTGAGCTACGGAAACTTCGATATCGAGCGCATACTCCGTGTGATGCGTCCTACTGAGGATGGCGTTGTCATTAAATCCAGTGGTATGCATGCAGTTGAAGATTATATTATGAGCCGTTACCAGATGTATTGGCAGGTTTACTTTCACCCTGTAACTCGAAGTGCTGAAGTAATTTTAAGCAAAATTCTGCATAGAGCGAAAGAACTCTATGAAACAGGGTATACATTCAAAAGAGATATCTCTCACTTTAAAACGCTGTTTGACGGAAATGTTTCACTTCAGGATTACATCTCGCTTGATGAGGGTGTCATTCATTACTATTTTCAAGGCTGGATGGATGAAGAAGATGCAATCCTTAGTGATTTGTGCCAGCGGTTTATTGACCGGAAATTATTTAAATATACGGAAATGGTTTCGTTTACGGACGGCCATCTGCTTTCGGGCTACTTTACAGAAGCAGGAATAAATCCGAAATATTATTTAGTAGTGGACTCATCTTCTGATCTGCCATACGATTTTTACCGTCCAGGTGAAAAAGAAGAGCGTCTGCCGATTAATCTATTGAAGCCTAATGGCGACATTCGTGAGCTCTCGAGAGAATCAGACGTGGTTGAGGCGATTTCAGGAAAACGCCGTACCGATCATAAGCTGTATTATCCGCTCGATCTAATTGAAGCTATTGAAGATGAAGCGCTTAAAAGTAAAATAAAAGAGATCTTACATAGATAGAACTTTGCACGAAAAAGGATGTTAGGGGGAACGTACTGTGTTTGAGGATCATTTAAAGGTTGTCACTTTGATTCAGGAAGCCGGGGAAGTGGTTGGCCGAAAAAAGCTTCAAAAGATGGTTTATATCGCGAAAAAGTTGAACTTTCCTTTTCAAGAAAAGTATCAGTTTCACTTTTACGGGCCTTATTCAGAGGAATTGACGTTAAAAATCGAAGAGCTTTGCAACATGGGCTACATCCATGAAGTAAAAGAAAAGGTGAGCGGGTATTCGCAATACAGATATGCTGTGAATGATGAAGGGCAGAAGCTGCTGTCCACATATGGCGCAGAGATTGACATGCTAGGGAATTGTGTTCGTTCCATGAATGAGCAGTCATCACGTTTCTTAGAGCTTGTTTCCACGATCATGTACTTTGAAAAGCTTGAGAGAGACGAGATCAAAGAAAAAGTTCAGACGGTAAAGGCGAAACAAAAGTATTCGGAAGAAGAGATGGAAGAAGCTTTTGCTTATATTGAAACATTAAAACTCCAAGTCCAATAAAAAAAACCTGTTTGAGGGCCAACCCAGCCTAAGAACAGGTTTTTGTTTACCATTTAAATTGCAGAGGATTACCGTGATTATAAAGGCCATAAAGATAGATGAAGCCCATAAACAAACAAAAGGGAATAATGATAGCGAGCAGCGTTGTGAAAAAACCCTTTGCAATACTTTTATCGTAAAGTTTTGTTGCGTAATAACCGATTCCAATACCTAAAAATAATAGCGATAATATAAAAGCAGCAAGCCAAAGTTTCATGCCAGGCACCCCTTTTTATCAGCATATCCACCCCTTTTAACCGATAAACGACAGTTTGTCTGAAACTTTTTATTCTTACTGACGACTAACAAGTAAAGGAGGGCTTAGTGATGAAAAACATGAAGCTTATGCTTATGGTAAGTCTGTTCGTTCTCCTTGCCGCTTGTGGTTCTAAACCAATGCCAGAAGAGGACAAACAGAACGGGGCACCTCAAGTTAAGAACGAGATACCGGCTGAAGCAGCGGGTGTAAAAGCAGAAGTCAAAGTTGAAGAGGGCAGTGAAGAAGCGAACTTAACACTAAAGAATTCATCGGATCAAGAAGCTGGTACGGGAACGGCATACGTACTTGAAAAATGGAAAGATGGCAAATGGGAAAAAGTGAATAACGGTCAGATGTTCACCGAGCAGATGATCATGATAAAAGCTGGGGAGAACTATGATCAGGCGATCGATTTAAAGGGGCAGGATGCAGGAACATATCGTGTTTCAAAAGAGTTTTTTGTGGATGAAAAGAAGGAAAAGGTAGCTGTTGTGTTTGAGAAAAAATAGGGTAGTTGACTTCTGCTTCAGGATGCTCGCTTTCCGCGAGGGGTAAGGTGAGCTACCTATTAGCGCCTGTGGGTCTCACCTGTCACGCTGCTCCTAGCCGTAGTCTCGCACCTTCCGTTTCAATCAACCTTTTCATCTACAGTTAGCTTTCACAAAAATGAATGTAAGCAAAAACAAAAGACCGGTTACAGCCCCTGAATTTAGGGTTGACCGGTCTTTTTTCATTATTTATTAATGAGGTAAGAATGCCAGCTGATAGAAGAACAATACCGCGAATAAATATACTAAGAATGGAACCTCACGATACTTTCCTTTAACGATTTTTAGAATCGGATACGAAATGAATCCAAGTGCGATTCCTGTTGCGATACTAGATGTCAGTGGCATCGTTAAAATGATTAGAAACGCCGGGAACGCTTCATCAAGTTCGTTCCAGTTGATCTTGCTAAGAGATCCTAGCATTAAGCTTCCAACAATAATCAGTGTTGGTGCTGTGATGGCTGCTAGTCCTGAGATCGCACCAACAAGCGGTGAGAAGAACGCAGCGGCAACAAATAATACCGCAACAACTACAGAAGTTAAGCCTGAACGTCCACCGGCAGCAACACCTGAAGAAGATTCAATATAAGCACTCGTTGGGCTCGTACCAAATGCGGCGCCAACCGTAGTTGCTACAGAATCTGCGAGAAGTGCTTGGCGTGCGCGAGGCATCTTTTTGCCTTTCATCAGTCCCGCTTGTTCTGCAACACCAACCATCGTTCCTGTTGTATCAAAAATCGTTACAAGCAAGAAGGAAAATACAACCGCATATAAACCATATTGGAACACATCCGCAAACGCGGTGATCGGATCACCAAAGATGAATAGTTCTGTTGGTAAGTTAGGTGTAGACACGAATCCGTCTTTAAACGTTAAATGACCCGTGAAGTATGCAATCGTACCTGTGATGATCATCCCGAAGAACAATGCACCGTTCACGTTAAGTCCCATTAGGATCAGTGTGATCGCAAGACCTGCAAGAGCAAGCAATACTGTAGGAGAATGCATATCTCCAAGTGTGACTAGGTTATCTGGATGTGCAACGATAATTTTTGTTAAGCGCAATCCGATAAATGCGATAAAAAGTCCGATTCCGGCTGTAATTCCATGCTTTAAGTTTGCAGGGATGGATTCGATCAATTTTTCACGAAACGGCGTTAACGATAGAATAACAAAAAGGATACCTGCAACAAAAACAGCACCGAACGCGATACGGTAATCGATGTTTTCGTTGTTTCCAACAACGGAAAACGCAAAATACGCGTTCAATCCCATACCGGGAGCGATAGCGATTGGATAGTTAGCTAAAAGCGCCATCCAAAGTGTTCCGACTACAGTAGCTATGATTGTAGCCATGAATACCGTATCAAAAGGAACGCCGGCAGAATGTAAGATGATCGGGTTGATTACTACGATGTAAACCATCGTTAAGAAAGTAGTGATCCCTGCTAAAATTTCTGTTTTAACGGTCGTACCAAGTTCTTTTAATTTAAAAAAGGATGAAAGCATGAGTGAAAACCTCCAAAATACGAACATTTAATAAACACATTCTATATAATATTCGTTTTTAAGGGACATTTCAACAATTATCTAGAAAGTTTCCTTCTAAGAGTTTTTTATGATTTGTGATACAATACGTTGTAAGATGAATGTTAGAGGAGCTGGAAGCATGAAAGATTTTTTCAATTCCAACAACAGCAAAGATGCTGATAAAAAGAAAAAAGGGATGGGCTTTACCATTATTAGCGGTGACTCAACTGATGGTCATGGCGGATATGGCGTTGGGAGTTTAACGCTCGATCATGTAACACCTGTTATCGTTGATGTAGATGATGCTGTTGCTTATATTGATATGGGGGCCATGCATGCAAGAAGTGATGTGGAAAAGCGCATCAAGTTTACACCGAACCGTGAAGATACCCCTAACCCAAGAGCGTATTGGCTCGTTTGGGTCACGATCAACCGAAAAGCGGAAGGTCCTTATTATTTCGGGTTAACTGCATGCGAGATGCAAGTGGATGTTGAAGCGCGCAGAGGGTATAAGAGTTTACCGGAACACGTGAACCGCATGGATAAATCCATGAAAGGCAAAGTGATCGTAGAAGATATGGATGCCAATTCGCGCCGAGTACTCGGAAACTTCCTTAAAGAGCACGATGAAGAGATGTTTAATCGTTCCAGTGACGAAATCAAGGCATTAGTGGAATAAAAATGGCAAAGTTATGAACCTTTCTTGAACATTTTTTAAAAAACTTGTGACAAGAAAGCACTTCCATTAAAATGTAGTTAGCATTGTACACACAATGTTTCTAGGACAATAAAGTGCCCGGGGCTTCCGTAGTAGAGCTCCGGGCATTTTATTTTTTCCTGAAACTGGACATGGCGGGGTATATCAGATTATGTAAAATATTGTCGACTCGCCGATATATAGGTGAAACTCGCCGTATTATTACTAAAACTCGCTGAATTATTTCTCAAACTCGCCGTATTGTAGCAATTTTTCGCCGAATTATCACTTCATGTCATGTGTTGGCTCGTAAAAACTCATACAAAAACCCCGCCAGCTACCGTGCCAACAGGGGTTATCTACTCACCAAGAAAAAATCCGCTTAAAAAAGCCCTTTTTCTCTTCTTTCTTCTCCAGTTTTTCTTTTATTTCACTCGATGCACCGTGCTCATCACAAAACTCAACCGGTTCAGTTCCTTTTTCATAATACGAGATGCGAGTTACCGGGCAGCTGTCTGTAGCAAGTTTGCCGTTTTGCGGGTTGATAGTTACCGCTGTTACACCTTCAGGCTGTTCAAAAGATAAGATCTGTTTGTTTTTCAAGGCCTCTTCCATAAAGTAAGCCCAGATGCGCTTTGAGTAGCCTGTGTCGTTTACATCGTGAAGTTCTTCGTTGTTGTCATACCCTACCCAAACTCCTGTAACGAGCTGAGGTGCATAACCGACCATCCAGCTGTCGTTCGGCGTAGAACCTGATTTTCCGGCCATCGGACGCGTCAGATAGTGGTTGATGCTGGAGCCGGTTACGCTTGTATAGTCATTTAATTTTTCATCAAACGTCCCAGCTAACAGATCAGTCATGACAAATGCTTTATTCTCATCGATAACTTGTTCGCTTTCATACTTATGCTTATAGAGCACCTCGCCTTTTGAATCCGTGATCTTCGTTATAAAGACAGGTTCTACCTTTTTTCCGCCATTTGCAAAAACGCCGTATGCGTTAGTAAGTTCTAACACGCCAACTGCCTTAGAACCGAGAGCCAGAGAAGGAATTCCCGCAAGCTCACTCTTGATTCCAAATTTCTTAGCTGTTTTGACAAGCTTCTTTGGTCCTAAATAAAGATTTGTTTTTACCGCATAAATATTATCCGACAGAGCTAACGCCTGTGCCATCGTTATAAAATCGTTGGCGTAGCGGTTCTTAAAGTTTTTTGGCTTATAATCGTTCACTCCGTCTCCCATTGCAAATGTGGTTGGCTCAGACTTGATCGGAGTTGAAGCAGTATAGCCGTGCTCTAAGGCGGTGTAGTATAAAAACGGCTTAAAGGTTGATCCTGGTGCTCGCTTTGCTTGAAGCGCACGGTTGAACGAGCTCTCCCCAAAGTCACGGCCGCCGACTAGTGCTTTAACATCACCGCTGCGCGGATCCATCGCTACTAATGCGGTCTGAATCTTGCTGTTATCAATGATTCGATTCTCAATCGTATGTTCAGCCACTTCCTGCATTTTAGGATCAAGCGTGGTATAGATACGAAGGCCGCCAAACTGTATGGAGTTCGTATTCACATTGAGTTCCTTCTTAAGGGTACGCATGACGGCATCCTGAAAATAGGGCGCTACAGCTGCGATTTCTTCTTCTTCCTCACGAACATACGTTAATTTTTCTGAAACTGCTTCTTTAACAGCATCCTTTTTTATCGACCCGTCTTCAGCCATAGCACTAAGAATGATGCCCTGACGTTTCTTCGCGTTCTCTTCATGAAGAATCGGTGAATAATAGCTTGGGCCTTTCGGAATTCCTGCGAGTATACTAGCTTCACCCAATGTAAGATCTTGTGCATTCTTCCCAAAATAATAACGGGAGGCAGACTGAATGCCGTATGAACCATGACCGTAATAAATGGTGTTCAAATAACCTTCTAATATCTCATCCTTTGAATAACTCATTTCAAGACGAAGTGTGTAGAAGGCTTCTTGAAATTTTCTTCGCCACGTCTTTTCGTGAGTAAGGAAAAGGTTTCGGGCATACTGCTGTGTGATCGTACTCGCACCTTGAACTTTTGCCCCAGCTTTTATATCGGCTAAAAGCGCTCCAGCAATCCTTTTTATATCAAACCCGTTATGTTTATAGAAACTTTTATCTTCAATAGAAATAGTGGCGGATATTAAATCTTTATCAATTTTCTCAAGCGGAACCCAGTATCTGTTCTGTCCGCCGTTGTTGATCTCACCCATTTTTGATCCGTCAGCCGCATACATGATCGTGGTTTGCGGAACGAACAGTGCAGGCGGTCCCATGAGTTTAGCAAGGAGTAACATGCCTATGAAAGATAAAACAAAACTTCCTGAGGCAATGATTCCCCATTTTTTGATCCAGCGTATTTTCTGCTGTTTCGTAGCTTCTTTATAAATCAGCCAAAACTTCATAATCCGCCCTCCTTAAAACTAACATTTTGTTATCTAGTATGGTGAAAAAAGAGTCTCCTTAAACGTAAGAAGGGAACGAAATGCTATAATGGCAGATAGACAGAGGAGGTACGGAACATGCTTATACAAAACATTCAATATATGACGGTAACGGACGATGGAAAGTGGATCGCCAATAGCGGAGATATCCTTATTAAAGACAAAAGAATAGAGAAAATAGGAAGCGTTGAATATGACGATTCGATTGAAAAATTGGATGGAAGAGGAATGCTCGCCCTGCCTGGACTTGTAAACGGACATCAGCATACCCCCATGTCTTTATTGCGCTGTTATAGTGATGATGTAACGTTGATGACTTGGCTTAACAAAAAGATGCTGCCGCTCGAAATGAAGATGGACAATGATGATCGTTATTGGGGAGCTCTCTTATCCATGGCTGAGATGATTAAGAGCGGAACAACGTCTTATGCGGATATGTACATAGGAATCGACCATGTGGCAGAAGCAGCGGTTGAATCTGGCATTCGTTCTGTAATCGCGCGAGGACTCATCGCGATGGATTCAGATTATGAAGGGCGGTTAAAGGAAGCGGGAGATGTGGTTGATCGCTGGCAAGGCAAAGGTAACGGCAGGATCACGACGATGATTGCTCCTCACTCTCCATATATGTGCCCGCCTGATTTTTTGAAAGCGGCAGTCGGGTTATCTAACGAAAAAAACGTACCGTTGCACATTCATTTGGCTGAGACGAAAGATGAAGAGCAGATGATTCAGGAAAAATACGGAGTGAGACCTGTTCATTATCTGGAGCAGGCAGGCGTGTTCGAGCGTCCGGTACTTCTCGCACACGGTGTTCATTTTAATGATGAGGATTTTAAAGTGTTACAGTCAGTTCGAGGCGGTATCATTCATAACCCTGTTAGCAACGCGAAGCTCGGGTGCGGGATCAGTGATGTGAAGCGGCTATTGAATTCAGGGGTGAAAGTTGGTTTAGGGACGGATGGACCTGCGAGTGCGAGTTCGCTCGATCTTTTCTTTGAGATGAAGGCAGCAAGCTGGTTCCAGAAGCTAAAGTACGAAGATGCAGCAGTACTTAGCGCACATGATATACTGACGATGGCGACGCAGAACGGAGCGGATATCCTTGGAATCGGAGAAGAGGTCGGTTCGTTAACCGTTGGCAAAAAAGCGGATGTGATCCTGATGGATATGAACAAGCTCCATCTGACTCCGAGCCATGAACCAGCGAACTTGCTTGTTTATGCTGCAACCGGACAAGATGTGGATACAGTGATCATTGATGGAGAAATCGTGATGCGCGGGCGTGAATTAACCACGATTGATGAAGAAAAAGTGATGGCGAACGCAAAAGAGCGAACGAAGGAGCTGCTAAAAAGGCTCTAAGAGCAAAACGTTCAATTCGGTTTGCAAGAGGTTCTATGAGCCATAATAATGATTGTGCAAAATCTTACAAAAGGGGTGTCTCGAAAAGAGCCCCTTTTTTATATGGAATAGGGCTAAGGATATATATTCAAGAGCGAGCGGCAACTTGAAAATGAACCATACTTCGTGCTTGGCTGTCATTCGGTTTTTTAGTTCCTTCTGCTTTAAAATAGGTCAAGAATCATATGTTAAATTCAGGAAAATATGATAATATCAATGTGTGGGTGAACCCATAACCATTCATGAAAAGGAGGCCGCCACGTCATGATTATCAAGTGGATCAAACATAGATAATTGAAAGTGCAGGCCAAAAAACTCCGTTGAGAGATTATTGAACTGCGCTTACAAAAGGCGATTGAAAATAAAATCACGGAGGATCCAAAACATGAAACAACAATTATTACAAGTAAACCAGGTAGATATCTATACGGAAAGTTTCGGAAATCCTAAGGACCCCGCTGTTCTTTTAATTATGGGGGCGATGTCTTCCTTGGACTGGTGGGATGAGGAGTTTTGTCAGCAGCTTGCTGAACAGGGTAGATACGTCATCCGATATGATCATCGTGATCTGGGGAAATCAACTTTTTACAAACCGGGAACATCCAATTATACGATCACAGACCTCGCAGATGATGCCATAGGGATCCTGGATGCCTACTCGATAGAGAAAGCTCATATTACAGGCATGTCTCTCGGAGGGATGATCGGACAGATAATGGCAGTAAAGTATCCGGAGCGTGTGCTTAGCCTGACCATCATTGCATCAAGTGTGTTCGGGATGGAACAGGAGAAACTTCCGCAGATGGACCAAAGCATATTGGATTATCATGCAAAGAGTGCTTCAATCGACTGGTCAGACCGTGAAGCATCCATCAGTTACCTTGCAGAGGGATGGAAAACACTTTCAGGCTCTAAACCTTTTGAAAAAGAAAGAATGTATCGGCTTGCTGAAAGAGAATTTAGCCGCTCCAGGCAGATCCAGAGCCGTTTCAATTATGTTCTGCTGGGTGGTGGTGAAGAATATCTGGATCGTATGGGAGAAATAAGAGTGCCTGCGATCATCATCCACGGAACACATGATCCGGCGCTGAAGTTTGAACATGGCCTGGCACTTGCAAAAGCCATCCCACATGCAGAATTAGTGTCGCTAGAAGGAACAGGGCATGAAATCCATTCAGAAGACTGGGAAAGGATCATAGAGTCAATCATAAAAATAAGTCATTAGAACAATCATAAAAAAAGTAAAGCAGCCAAAAGCGGGTAGACCGCGGGCTGCTTTATTAGTGTAGATAAATGCAAAAAAATTAAAAATCGCCCGTGCCAGTACACGAGCGATCGGGGGCGCCAGAAGGGACACACGAGCCGGTAAAGCGAGGCCGGGCTATCTGGACGAGAACCCGGGTGCCTTTACACGTGTGACAGAGGCCTATTTATTTTTAGACGTAAGGACAGTAACGATAAGCGAGCTAAAAGCAACCGCAAACATCAACGCCTCAAAGATCGTCAGAGGCATCACCCCCCTTAACTGTAAGCTGCCAAACCAGCTAGATGTCCAGCTTCAGTTTAAAAAAGGGAATGCGCCGACCGTCTGTCCTTCTGAACGCTACCTTCATTATACCACTTTTATCGTCAGAATAGTCTGCCGAAATAAACAGGGTAAATGTCCTATTTATAATAGAGTAAGAATAGGGAAACATGAATGTGGTATGTTTAAGAAGCAGTCGATCCATATTGGCTGAAAATCTTATAAAATTGAATTGGAATCTTGGGTCTTGGAATGCTATAATCATTTTGTTTGTAAAAAGTCGAAACAACGATGCCTGGCATTTCAAAATATATAGTAGGAGTGAGACCTTCATGAGCATTTGGTTTACTGAGAAACAAACAGAGAACTTCGGAATTACGATGAAAATTAACAAAACGTACGTATCTGAGCAAACAGAATTTCAAAAGCTGGATATGGTAGAAACAGAAGAATTCGGAAACATGCTGATCCTAGATGGCATGGTTATGACAACGCAAAAAGATGAGTTCGTTTACCATGAGATGGTAGCGCACGTACCTCTTTTCACACACCCGAACCCTAAGCACGTATTAGTAGTAGGCGGGGGAGACGGCGGTGTAATCCGTGAAGTGCTGAAGCACCCATCTGTTGAGAAAGCAGTTCTTGTTGAGATCGATGGAAAAGTAATTGAGTACTCTAAACAGTACTTGCCTGAAATCGCTGGTGACTTAGAGAACCCGCGCGTTGAAGTAAAAGTAGATGACGGATTCATGCATATCGCAACAAGTGAGAACGAGTACGATGTAATCATGGTTGACTCAACTGAGCCGGTTGGACCAGCTGCTAAACTATTTGAAAAAGGATTCTATGAAGGAATCTCTAAAGCACTTAAAGAAGACGGAATCTTTGTTGCACAAACGGACAATCCTTGGTTCACACCTGAGTTGATCTCTCAAGTATTTAGTGACGTAAGTGAGATCTTCCCGATCACGCGACTATACACAGCAAACATCCCAACTTATCCAAGCGGTCTTTGGACGTTCACGATTGGTTCTAAAAAGCATGATCCATTAGAAGTACCTGCTGATCGTTTCCACGAGATCGAAACTAAATATTGGACACCGCAGCTTCACACTGCAGCATTTGCGTTGCCGAAGTTCGTGAGTGACCTATTGAAATAAGAAGTGAGGGGAGCTTGGTGTTAAGCTCCCCGCATTTTACATAAAGGAGTGTAATAACCATGCGTTTTGATGAAGCCTATTCTGGAAATGTGTTTATTTTAAGCAAACCTGATTATAAGACTGCGGATGCTGTCCTTTACGGAATGCCGATGGACTGGACGGTTTCATTCCGTCCGGGAAGCCGTTTCGGCCCTGCCCGTATTCGTGAGGCGTCATTGGGACTTGAAGAATACAGCCCGTATATGGACAAGCATCTTGAAGAAGTGAACTACTTTGATGCAGGTGATATTCCATTGCCGTTCGGAAACCCGCAGCGTTCACTCGATATGATTGAAGAGTATGTTTCAACATTGTTGAACGACAACAAGTTTCCGCTTGGAATGGGTGGAGAGCATCTTGTCACTTGGCCTGTTTTTAAAGCATTAAAGCAAAAATATGATGACTTTGTGGTTATTCATATTGATGCTCATGCTGATCTTCGCGAACAGTATGAAGGGGAAGTGCTTTCTCACTCCACACCGATCCGTAAAGTTTGTGATCTGATCGGAGCAGAAAACGTGTATTCATTTGGCATCCGTTCCGGAATGCGTGAAGAGTTTGAATTCGCAAAAACGAGCGGCATGCACATGTACAAATTTGATGTGGCCGAACCTTTAAAAGAAGTGCTTCCTACATTAAAAGGCCGCAACGTGTATGTAACGATCGATATCGATGTACTTGATCCATCTGCAGCTCCCGGAACTGGAACAGCAGAAGCAGGTGGAATCACGTCCAAAGAGCTTCTTGAAGCGATTCAATTGATCGCAAAGGCTGACATCAACATTATCGGAGCAGACTTAGTAGAAGTAGCTCCAATCTATGATCACTCAGAACAAACGCCGATCGCAGCAAGCAAATTCCTTCGCGAAATTCTGCTAGGCTGGGTAAAGTAATATAACGAAGCCCCTGTATGATAGCTTTTTGCTGTTGTACAGGGTTTTTTTTATGTGGTTTTTTGATGGATGAGTGTCGAAAATTGTAGAATGACCTAATTTTTTCATTTTAGACTTAATTAGAGTTAATTTAGACCGAATTTTTATTAATTAGACTTAATTCATCTTCATTTAGACTTTATTTAGGCAACTCCCATTAAATCCATAGTGGATTTGAAGCTACTTCTGATGCATAAAAAGACCGATCTCATTAGAGACCGGTCTTTTTTTAGACTATTTCTTGAAGCAATTCTTCTTTTTTAGTTGATTTAACAAATAAAAGAGCTTCCACTACAAAATAAACCATCGATGCCACACAAACATATGTCCAAATCTGCTGAAGCTTTGCGATCGGCCACATATCGAGCAGCATGAATAATGATGGCAGTGTTAAGGTTACCCAAGACTGCACAAAAGCCACTCTTCCAATATAGGCTTCATAAGGTTTTTTTAGTGCAGAAGACAAGAAGAACAGAAACCACAGAAACGCCCACATGACCCAGATCAGCGCATTTACCATGTCATTTTCTTGTACGTAAAAGACAAGTGCGTAGACGATGGCCATCATTGCTACCCACAACGAATACCAGCCAAGCCCGCTGGAATCAAAGCCTTTTAAGATCGTTGCCCCTAGATAGAGGTATGTGAAGCCAAATAAGAATACCGCACCATTATTGAACATCGACCAGTTAGATTGATCAGATGTGATGATTAAGTAGACCGGTGTGATCACTTGCAGCAAACCCACTAGTATATTAAAAAACGCGACACTTTTTTCTTCGGCTTTACCAAGCAGCATCAAGCTGTTTAGAAATAAAGCTCCTCCGGAAAATAATAATCCTATAGCACCCATTATTTATACCCTCATTACGTTGTAGAATGATTTGACAATTTATCACTAGAAGAGGTCTGACCTCCTACATTAATCAAATATAGTAAATTTGAATGTGTAAAGCAATGGTAACTTAAAGAAAATGAGAAGTTGGAAAAGTTTGAAACAGTTTTTATCTAAAAATGTCGAAATTTGTTATATTGCTCAGGCTTTTTTGCTATAGTAACAGTAGAGAACTAAAGGGATAAAGGGGGGAATGATTGCGGTGGAAGCGGTTTCAAAACACATGAATTATATACAACTTTTTATAGATCAGCTTTCTGACGCTGTTTTGCTCGTAGCGCCCGATCATAAAATCGCAGCAGTAAATCGGCACTTTCTAGATCTTACAGAAGAAGCAGACCTGCATAAGGGAAAATCCATTGATGAGATTCTTTTGCGTCATATGGATGGAGACGAAGGTACGCTTCTGGTGGCAAAGGGATTTATAAGCGTAACAGTGAGTGAAGGTTTATTGCCGGTTCATGAAGAAATTTATCGCTACTTTATAGTAAAGGAACAGCCTGCAGTCGTTCACTCTTGTCAGGAATCTCTTTTGAAAACGTTAATGGACATCGTTCCAGATTTTATTGGTATTAAAGATGGAGAAGGACGATTTATTTTTGCAAACGAGTTTGTAGGGGAATTATTTGAGCTGCCCGGATTTGATTTTACAGGGAAAACAGACGCAGATCTTGCAATGATTAGACCATATTTTCGTGATGTGTTTCAATATTGTATAGAGACGGATGAGCAAGTGTGGCAGGCAAGAGAGATTGTACGTTGTGAAGAATTCGTGCCTGAACGTGATGGAGGTACTCGTTTTTTTGATGTATATAAGATCCCTGTTTTTAATCCAGACGGAACTCGTAAAAACCTACTCGTTTTCGGTCGGGAAATAACAGAAAAGATCAAGTCCAGGGTGCTGCTTGAAGAAAGTGAAGCAAGGTACAGATTGCTCGCGGAAAACGCGATGGACATGATTACAACACATACCCCTGATGGATCGTTTACGTACGTTTCGCCTGCTTCCTATGCCTTGTTAGGGAAAAAGCCGGAAGAAATTTTAGGAGAATCAGGCTACGGCATGCTTCATCCTGATGACGAAGAAATTTCACGAATGGCTCATGAGGCTTTGATTCAAGGACCTTGTACGAAAACGATACCATTTAGGCTGCAGCATAAAGACGGACACTACGTTTGGCTGGAAACCTCCTGTAAAAGTATTGCCGATGACACAGGGGAAGTAGTAGAGATTATTGGGGTTACGCGTGATATATCTGATAGAAAGCGATCAGAAGATATGCTTCGCCAGTCCGACAAGCTATCCATCGTTGGACAGCTGGCAGCATCTGTTGCCCATGAAATAAGAAATCCGCTTACTTCACTTAAAGGATTTATTCAACTTTTACAAGAAAGTAAGCAGCTGGATGCGGCAAACTATTACACAATTATGGATAAAGAACTGAACCGAATCGACCAGATCATGGGTCAGTTATTATTGCTTGCAAAGCCTCAAGTAAGAACGTACAAGAAAACGTGTTTAAAAGAAATTGTAGAGTTTGTAGAAACCCTTCTACAGCCTGAGGCCATTGTACAAAATGTCCGGATCAACACAGAGTTGTCAGCTGAATTGCCGCTTATATACGCAGAAGAAAATGAATTAAAACAAGTCTTGATCAACCTTTTGAAGAATGCGATCGATTCTATGGCAATTGGAGGAGAAATCACAATTCGAGGGGAGCTTCTTGAAGACAAGATTCATCTGTCTGTGGAGGATCAAGGCTGTGGAATACCGGCTGACCACATTCAAAAGATGTGTGAACCTTTTTATACAACAAAAGAAAAGGGTACTGGTCTTGGATTGATGGTAAGTTCAAAGATTATGAAAGAACATAAAGGCGAACTTAAATTTGAAAGTGTGGAAGGCAAGGGGACGACTGTTCGCATGATCCTGCCTCTATCATAAGTGGACTGGCTCGGGTATGGAGCCAGTCTTTTTGTTGATTAAGTAGAGACATCTTTATGGATAGGGGTTTCCATACTAATAAAAAACAGCTTTTCACAAGGAAAGGTGAAAAGCTGCTGAATTTTGCATATTATCATTGATTGTCTTTTTTGAGGCCTCACGCTTTATCCCTGTATATTCCCGGGCTCTGCCACTTTTACGAGCTGCTTACCCGTGTTTTCACCTGTAAACAAACCTAAAAAGGCATCAATCGTGTTCTCAAAACCGTCCACGATATTCTCGCTGTAGGAAAGTTTTCCTTCTTTCAGCCATTTGGCTAGCTCGATTGCGCCTTCCTCAAAATAAGCCGCATAATCACTCACGATAAAGCCTTTCATCAGTGCGCTGTTGATCAGGAGCTGACTCTGCATACGAGGCCCAACATCTGCTTTCTCTAAGTTATAAAGAGCGATCTGGCCGCATACGGGAATTCGCGCTCCTTTATTGATCAAACCGAGAACGCTGTCAGAGATCTCGCCGCCAACGTTATCAAAATACACATCCACACCATCTGGGCATGCTGTTTTTAGCGCTTCATATACCTTTTCAGTCTTATAATTGATGGCTTCATCAAAGCCTAACTCTTCTTTTAAATAAGCGATTTTCTCATCTGATCCTGCGATCCCCACAACACGTGCACCTTTAATCTTTGCGATCTGACCAACGATTGTACCGACAGCACCAGCAGCGCCACTGACAACAACGGTTTCTCCCTCTTGCGGATTTCCGATATCAAGCAGTCCGAAATAAGCGGTTAAGCCTGTCATGCCTAATACACCAAGGTTTGCAGTTAGCGGCGCAAGGGACGGGTCGAGCTTTCTGACTTCAGCATCACTTACCGCATTGTATCTTTGCCAGCCAAGATTTCCGATGACAAAATCGCCTTCAGCCAGTTCACCTGAACGAGATTCAACAACTTGTCCGACTACACCGCCAGAAATCACTTCATTTAATTCAAAAGGAGGTATGTAAGATTTACGGTCACTCATACGTCCTCTCATATAAGGATCGACTGAGAGGTAGATCGTTTTTACGAGAACCTGATCATTCTGAAGCTCTGGGACAGCGGCTTCCTCAAAGCGGAAGTCACTTTTCTGAGGCGTTCCTTTTGGTCGATTCACCAATAAGATTTTTTCGTTTTTCATCATAATCCTCCTCATCTTGGATTCATCTTCTTGTTGCTATCATACGTCAATTTCGTTCCTGCTTCCAAATAAAGCACTCATAGAAAAGTGATTTTGGGCTAATTTTACCTATTAGACAAACGATTTTTCAAAATAACGCCCATAAGGTTGAATGGTAGCAGGAAAATCTTTTATAATAGGTAAGTTAAAGGCAAGGTTACACCAAAAAAGGAAGTGTTCGCATGGATCAAGATACGGAATTGTCTGTTGCGCTTGCGATAAGTTCAGAAGTACATTTTAGCGGTGAGAAAGAAAAGCATTACACCGAGACAGACGGAAAACTCTATAAACGGGGGGACGTGACCTATCTTCAGTACAAAGAAGAGATAGAAGGTGCAGGTTCTGTCAATAATGTGATTAAAATTACACACGCTGGAATTCTGATTATCCGCTCAGGCAGTGTATCTATGAAACAGAAATATTTGATCGGCCAGACAACGAAAGGGATGTACGATAGCCCGTATGGCCAACTTTGGATGGAAACCACCACACATGAAATGAATTTCCGCTGGAATCAGCAAACTCAGACGGGTGATCTGAAACTTGCTTACGAGCTGGTTCTGCAGGGTGAACATACAGGAACACATCGAATCAAGATTAATTTTCAGGAGGCAAAAGCATGAATATCCTTGACCAGGTCAAACACCTGTTAAAAGAAGAGATTGAAGAAGCAGTAGTAAAAGCAGGACTCGCAAAAAAAGAAGAACTGCCAGAAGTGGTTCTTGAAGTACCAAAAGAAAAAGCACATGGTGACTTTGCGACGAACATGGCGATGCAGCTGGCACGTATTGCGAAAAAAGCGCCGCGCATGATTGCAGACGAGCTTGTGGCGAACTTTGATAAAAGTAAAGCGTCTATCGCAAAGGTTGAGATCGCAGGGCCTGGATTTATTAACTTTTACATGGATAATTCTTATTTAACAGAGCTTGTGCCGACTGTATTAAAAGCAGGCAAGGATTATGGACGTACAGAACACGGAAACGGTAAAAAAGTTCAGGTTGAATTCGTTTCAGCAAACCCGACAGGGACCCTTCACTTAGGCCATGCCCGCGGAGCAGCTGTTGGTGATACGATCTGCAATATCTTAGACCACGCTGGCTATGACGTTTCGCGTGAATTCTACATCAATGATGCAGGAAACCAGATCAACAACTTGGCAACTTCTATTGAAGCTCGTTATTTCCAAGCGTTAGGCAAAGACAAGGACATGCCTGAAGATGGCTACCACGGGGCAGATATCATCCAGTTCGGTAAAGATCTCGTTGAAGAATACGGTGATTCATGGCTAGATAAAGAAGAGAGTGAACGTGTCAGCTTTTTCCGTGAATACGGTCTTACTCGTGAATTAGAAAAGCTTAAAGAAGATCTGGCGGAATTCCGTGTAAACTTTGATGTGTGGTTCTCTGAAACTTCTCTCTATAAAAACGGAAAAATTGAAGCTGCACTTGAAAAGTTAAAAGCAAAAGATGTTGTATTTGAAGAAGAAGGAGCAACATGGTTCCGTACGACTGATTATGGTGATGACAAAGACCGTGTACTGATTAAGAATGACGGTTCTTTCACGTATTTAACTCCAGATATCGCGTATCATAACGATAAATTTGAGCGTGGATTTGAAAAGCTCATCAATATTTGGGGAGCCGATCACCATGGTTACATCCCTCGAATGAAAGCAGCGATACAAGCATTAGGTTACAAAAAAGAGCAGCTTGATGTGATGATCATTCAGCTTGTTTCCCTATTCCAAAACGGTGAGAAAGTTCGTATGAGTAAACGTACGGGTAAAGCCGTTACGCTGCGAGAACTGATGGAAGAAGTGGGCATCGACGCGACTCGTTATTTCTTCGCGATGCGTTCAAATGATACACATCTTGATTTTGACATGGACTTAGCGGTTTCTAAATCAAACGAAAATCCAGTGTTCTACGTCCAGTATGCCCATGCACGTGTTTGCAGCATGCTTCGCCAAGGGGAGGAAATGGGTCTTTCTTACAACGGTGACGTAGACCTTTCTCAGATCGACTCTGAAAAAGAATTTGAGCTTTTGAAGAAGATTGGTGAGTTCCCGGCTGTCATTAATGAAGCAGCAGAAAAACTATTAACGCACCGTGTGACGAACTATGTATTTGAGCTTGCTTCTGCTCTTCATAGCTTCTATAACGCAGAGCGTGTACTCGATCCAGAAAACAAAGCAAAATCTGAAGCTCGTTATGCGTTGATGAAGGCTACTCAGATCACAATTAAAAATGCACTGAACATCGTAGGTGTAGAAGCGCCAGAGCGTATGTAAGTGATTCATAATTTCGTAAAAACCTGTCCTGAGGCAGGTTTTTTCTTTTAATCAGGTTTATTTGAATATTCAATGTTAGTTTTGTGGAATTTACGAGCGGAACGGAGGATTTATGAGCGGAACGGAGGATTTACGAGCGGAACACGGAATTTACGAGCGGAACCTGGAATTTATGAGCAAAATACGGAACCTTAGAAACGATACCTTAACTCGTATCCACATCCTTCACACTGAAAAGGAATTTTTTGTTTTATCTTGAAATTGTAATAACACATCTAATTCCTTAGGAGGAGTACATAATGACGATATCCAACAAAAGCCTATTCGTTATTGACCAAATCGAGGGATATTCAAAGGAATTTTCAACCCTTGTATCGATGATGAATTACACAAGAAGTACGACGATACGAGCCGTGCAGGATTTATCTGTTGAAGCACTCGATTTCAGGATCAATGGGACGGGCAACTCGATCGGAATGCTTCTCGCTCACTTTGTGGCGGTTGAAAAGTTCTATCAATTTTTAACGATCGAAGGAAAAGACCTGCCAGATGAAGAGATCGAACGATATGCAGTAACCTTACAGCCTGCTATAGATTTAGGAGAAGCAGCAACCGTCATTAACGGAAACACAGCAGAATTTTATTTGGAAGACATGAGAAAAACGCGTGAAAAGACCTTAGAGCACTTCAGGACATTGCCGGATTCCTGGCTGTATGAAACAACACCGTGGTGGGAAAACGAGCTGTCTAACAATTATTTTAAATGGTTTCATGTTTTTGAAGATGAACTAAGCCATCGCGGCCAGATTCGCTTGATTAAAAAGCAATACGAACTGTTTAAGGATGCCTAAGCTTCAGGAATCTAATCTCAATCACAAAAGGGATAATGTATAGAGAACATGCCATATTAATAAGAGATAGATTTGGCAACTCATTTGAATAAGGGGGTACATATATGAAATTGATCTTGTTGTCATTAATAACGGGCGCCCTCGTAGGTTTTGTTTTTGCCCTGTTAAAATTACCGATTCCGGCACCTCCAGCATTACCTGGAATAATGGGAATCGTCGGCATTTATTTAGGTTTTCAATTCTACGGGTGGATCGCAGGAACCTTTTTAAAGTGAGGATAAAATGGCTTTAGCTGGACTAACATCTGAGTTTCAAATCTACTATGAAAAGCTGGGAAGCGGAACGCCAATTGTCTTTTTGCATCCGCCGGCAATGAGTCACCTCGTATTCCGCTATCAAAAAGACTTATCGTTATCCTGTCAGACGATTTTTCCGGATATTCGAGGACATGGAAGATCATCTGTTAAGGGAGCGAACACCTTTAGCATATTTGATCTAGCAGATGATGTTGCGAATCTCTTAGACCATCTCTTGATTGACGAAGCCTTCATCTGCGGTTATTCGTCAGGAGGGTCGATTGCTCAGGCATTTGTACAGAAGTACCCGCAACGAACCAAAGGTCTTATTTTAAGCGGGGGGTTTTCGGAAGTATCTACTTTTGCTCTTAAAAAACAGTTCCAATCAGGGATAAAACTGGCGAAAAATACACCAGCCCTGCTAAACCAAATCCTTGTCAGTACACATTCGAATACCGCTCAAGACAGAAAAGAGATGCTGTCTTACCATAAGCAGTCAGATCCTAAATCGTGGGTACGATACTACAAAGAAAGTTTATCGTTCGATTGTACAGATCAAATCAAGGAATGGCGATTTCCACTTCTTTTCATTTACGGAGATCTGGCTGAACACATGCATCCTTATCGAAGGATCTATCAGAGGAATGTTCATCCTAAAGCACAATTCGTTATGCTGACAAAAGCATTACATCAGCTTCCTATTAAACATTATGAGAGCTTTAATGCAGAAATTAAGCGTTTTGTGACCGGTCTTACATAAGGATCGTCCCGCCGCTCATCCGTTTAAAGCCGCGTACCTTCTCCAGCTCGTTGATCAGCTGAAGAGCAGCGCGGTCTTTTTGTTTGGCTTCAATCATAACGTCTAACTCATCAGTGAATTCAGAGATCATCTTGAAAAATGGAAGCACATATTCTAAGCTCACATAATCGTGGTGGCTTCTATACGCTTTTTCATCCTTTGGAGAGGATAGATGGACCTTGGGAGGCCGTCCTGTATTTTTCCATGTTTCCACAAAACGCGGAATCAGGTCTTCTAGCGGAGTATCCCCAGGGTTTGCTTTGTAATGGTGATAATCAAACATAAGGGGAATGCCCTCGTTTTCACAAACTTCAAGCGTTTCTTCCGTTGTAAACGTCTTGTCGTCGTTTTCAAGTGTCATACGGCATTTAATATCAGCAGGAAGCATTTTAATATTTTCATAAAATCGCTCTAATGCAGAGGTTTTATCGCCGTATGCCCCGCCGATATGAATATTGATATAACTGCGGTCTTCGATGCCCATTCCTTTAAGCAGGTCATAATGATACTGCATATCTTTCACAGCATTTACCGTTACCTCAGGACGCGGGCTCGTAAACAATGTGTACTGGTTTGGATGCATGCTCGTTCGTATGCTGTATTTTTCAACCAGCTTTTCGATCTCTTTGCACTCTTTTTTTGTCTCTTTCAAATAGTCCCAAGCGGCTTCCGGATGAGTTGCGAGCGGGACGATAGAGGAAGACATCCGATATAAGGGAAGTTCGTGAGCGATGCAATAATGAAGCACACGAAGTGTCCGTTCCAGATTGTTTTTTGTGATCGCGAGCAGCTGCGCTTCGCGCTCTTTTTTTTCTCTTTTCTGATACGTTGCAAAAGTCATTGTTTTTGCAGGTGATGCCTCATATAAGTTGAGAGCCGTTGATACAAAACCAAATGATGTTAACATGGCTGCCCTCCTGTAATTCTTTGGTTATTATAAAAAGGGTGAAATGATGAATGAGAATGCTTCTTTCAGCCGGACTGGAACAGTTCGGGTCTTTTTTAGCCGGGTAAGAGTCAGCTTCTCAGAGCGTGCAAGATCGGACTCAATCACCTTTTTAACATCTTCAATATAAACTTTATCCGTAAAAATACAATTGATTTCATCGTTGAAGAAGAAGCTCCGGTAATCAAAGTTAGCCGTTCCGATGTCACATATGCTCTCATCAAACATAAGCACCTTTGAATGATAGAACCCTTCATGAAATTGATAGATAGATGCTCCGGCCTCTAATAATGGTTTCAGATAACGATAAGAAGCTTCTTGAACTAAAGTGTGATCAGGATGCATCGGAACAAGCAATGTTACTTTAACTCCTCTTTTTAAAGCTTGTAAAAGTGCCCTGTTCATCTTTTTACCCGGAATAAAGTATGGTGAACCAATAAGAATGCTTTTTTTTGCACGCTGTATCTTTTCGTAAAAGAAACGGTAAACAGCATCGCCGTTTGAATAAACGAACATAAATTCTTTTTGATCAGCTGATGCCGGCTGCGTGCTTGAATCAGGTATTGGCACATTTTCGCCAGATGCTATGTTCCAGTCTGTAATGAATGATTTTTGCAGTTCATTAACGGCATCTCCTGATAATCTGAGATGATAATCACGCCAGTCCCCAAGCTTTGTATCTTTTCCGATATATTCGTTTCCAACATTGTAGCCGCCAATGTAGCCAGTCTTACCGTCAATGATTGTAACTTTTCGATGGTTTCGGTGGTTTATTCTGTACAGAAAATAAGGAAAACCTGGCTTGTTGCTGAACTGAAAATGAATCCCGGCTTTTTTTAAAGATTGGATCGTTTCCTTCTTAACACCATGACTTCCCAAATAGTCTAAGAGCAGTCTAATCTCAACGCCTTCTGCAGCTTTTTTGGTTAAAAGGCTGCACAACTCACCTCCGAGTTCATCATCACGTAAAATATAAAACTGGATATGTATATGTATAGAAGCTTCGTTAATATCACGAAATAGAGCATCAATAAAGTGGTACCCCGTCGATAAAAATTGCATTTCTCCTTTACTTTTGGAAGGAGGTTTCTCTAAGCTGACAAGTTTCTTATGCCCAAAATAAAAATCTATCCCTGCTAAGACGCAAAGAATGGCAATAAATACTACAATCCACAACCACATGTGTATGTCCTCCTCCGTTCATAACTTTTATTTAGTATACCCTGACCGTATAAAAGCACTAAAAAATTTTTTTGAACGGATGTTGACTGAATGCTCATTCATTTATTTTTTATGATATAATGATGTCAGAAAATTAATTTCATTTAGAATTATTAAAAGAGAAAGAAATAGGGAACAGCAGGAGTGGAAGGGAGAGAACGCGATGAACGGCTTAATGGTAGCAAACTGGCTTGCATTTCTTTTTGTAACCGCTTACGCATTATTTTTGTTCGCTTATGTGGTTAAGACAAGGTATGAATTCATCAAGCTCGGAAAAAAAGTTGAGTTTGATCACACCGTACAGGAAAGAATCAAAGCGGTTCTAGTAAATGTCTTTGGGCAAAAGAAACTGTTAAAGGATAAAAAAAGCGGAATCATCCATATTATGTTCTTTTATGGATTCATCCTTGTCCAGTTTGGAGCGATCGATTTTATTTGGAAAGGACTTGCGCCTGGGTCTCACCTGCCTTTAGGCCCGCTTTATCCAGGATTCACGTTTTTTCAGGAGATCGTAACAGCGATGATCTTAGTCGCAGTAGTATGGGCTTTTCATAGAAGGTATGTTGAGAAGCTGGTACGTCTAAAAAGAGGCTTTAAATCAGGGCTGGTTCTGCTGTTTATCGGTGGACTGATGCTTTCTGTATTAGTAGGGAATGCAGCTGAGATCATCTGGCATGACCTTCCATACGAGTGGACAGCGCCAATTGCCTCAGGTCTTGCAATGGGTCTTGGCTTTTTAGGCAAAACGGGAGCTGCTGTCGTATTCTTTATCTCTTGGTGGATCCATTTATTGTTCTTATTAACGTTTTTAGTTTACGTACCTCAATCCAAGCACGCCCACTTAATCGCAGGGCCGCTGAACGTTTGGCTTGGCCGCAAAGATAAGGTTGGAAAACTATCATCCATTAACTTTGAAGATGAAACACAAGAAGTATTTGGAGTTAACAAAATTGAGGATTTCAATCAAAAACAGCTTGTAGACCTGTATGCCTGTGTAGAGTGCGGACGCTGTACGAATGTTTGTCCGGCTACAGGTACAGGCAAGATGCTCTCGCCGATGGACATGATCGTTAAACTTCGTGACCATCTGACGGTGAAAGGGGCTGCCGTAACTTCCCGTACACCTTGGATGCCAGCATTTGCGTTCTCGAACACGACTGGCAATCAGATCGCTTTTGAAGCAAGAGGAAAGGGCGCAGAAGAAACAGCGGCAACAACGGATGGATCGTCCGCATTGTCTTATGATGTAGCGATGATCGGTGAGGTCATGACAGAAGAAGAGATCTGGGCATGTACAACTTGTCGTAACTGTGAAGATCAGTGTCCTGTAATGAACGAGCACGTTGATAAGATCATCGATATGCGCCGTTATCTTGTACTAACAGAAGGTAAGATGGACAGTGAAGCGCAGCGTGCGATCAAAAATATCGAAAAGCAAGGAAACCCTTGGGGGATCTCGAAAAAGGAACGAGAGAACTGGCGTGAGCTGAAAGAAGATATCGTCATTCCGACCGTTAAAGAGAAAGAAAAAGCGGGTGAAGAGTTCGAGTACCTGTTTTGGGTAAGCTCCATGGGTGCTTATGATAACCGTTCACAAAAGATCGCTCTTTCACTTGCGAAGATCATGAACGAAGCCGGCATCACGTTTGCGATCTTAGGCAATAAAGAGAAGAACTCTGGTGATACGCCTCGCCGTCTTGGCAATGAGTTCTTATTCCAAGAGATGGCGAACGCAAACATCGCTCTATTTGAAAAACATGATGTGAAAAAGATAATTACCATCGACCCGCATGCATATAACACGTTTAAGAATGAATATCCTGAGTTTGGTCTAAAGGCAGAAGTGTACCACCATACGGAACTTCTAGCTGAGTGGATCAAAGAGGGGAGAATTCAGCCAAAATATGAAGTGAACGAAACGATCACGTACCATGATTCCTGCTACCTCGGCCGCTATAACGAAGTGTATGAACCGCCTCGTGATATCCTAAAAGCCATTCCTGGCGTGAAAGTGGTTGAGATGGACCGCAACCGCCAGAACGGTATGTGCTGTGGAGCCGGCGGGGGAATGATGTGGATGGAAGAAAAAGCAGGTTCTCGTGTGAACGTTGCGCGTACTGAACAAGCTCTTGCTGTAAATCCAACCATGATCGGAAGCGGATGTCCATACTGCTTAACGATGCTAAGTGATGGTACGAAGGCGAAGGAAGTAGAAGATCAAGTACAAACACTAGACGTCGTTGAAATCTTAGAAAAATCTATGTTTGGGTCTCAAAAACAAGAGGTTATTCAGTAGTTTAGAAACAGGTATGAAGGCTGCCAGTATGGATTGCGGGCAGCTTCATGCATAGGTTTCGGTCGACTGAGCGTTCGCTCGGACTGGATATTTTGAAAGCGTTAACAAAAAGTATCCAGCTTCAATAACCAATCCCTCGAGGCCACTTTCCTCTTTCGATGTGACACGAAAAGGCGTGTCTTCATTCAAGAGTAAGTGTAGGTCGGGGCAAATCGGTCATTTCAGAATTTCATATTAGGAGGTCTTTTACATGACAAAATCAGTAATCGTGAGCGGGGCTCGTACTCCTGTTGGTAAGTTTGGGGGAAGCTTAAGCTCTTTAACTGCTTCAGATCTTGGTGGAATTGTGATCAAAGAAGCACTTCAACGTGCTGGTGTGGCACCGGAAGCAGTTGATGAAGTGATATTAGGCTGTGTTCTTCAAGGCGGGCAAGGGCAGATTCCTTCTCGTCAGGCTGCTCAAAAAGCAGGATTGCCTTGGGAGACGAAGACGGAAACGATCAACAAAGTATGTGCATCAGGTCTGCGTTCGATCACACTCGCAGATCAGATCATCCGTGCGGGGGATGAAGAGATTATTGTTGCTGGCGGCATGGAGTCTATGAGCAACGCGCCTTACATTTTACCAAAAGCCCGTTGGGGACTTCGGATGGGTGACAGCTCGGTGAAAGATCTGATGGTGCATGATGGTTTAACGTGTACGTTTACAGGAGTTCACATGGGGATCTACGGAAATGACGTGGCAAAGGAGATGGAGATCTCACGCGAGCGCCAAGATGAGTGGGCGTACCGCAGTCATAGTCTTGCTGTTAAGGCAACCGAAAACAATGTGTTTGCTGAAGAGATCGTTCCGGTGGAAGTTCCACAGCGTAAAGGCGATCCAATCGTGGTAGCGAAAGACGAATCGCCTCGTAAAGATACTTCAATTGAATCTCTTTCTAAATTAAGACCTGTTTTTTCTCAAGACGGAACCATTACAGCAGGGAATGCACCTGGCGTAAATGATGGTGCGGCAGCGGTTGTTGTTATGAGCGAAGAGCGCGCAGAGAAAGAAGGAAAAGAAGTACTTGCAACGATTCTAGGACATACAGCAATAGCGGTTGAAGCGAAAGATTTTCCGAAGACACCTGGGCTTGTCATCACAGAACTTTTAAAGAAAACACGAAAAACTTTAGCCGAAATTGACCTTTTTGAAATTAACGAAGCCTTTGCTGCTGTTGCATTAACGAGTGCAGAGCTTGCGGGGTTAGATCTTGAAAAAGTGAACGTGAACGGCGGTGCAGTTGCATTAGGGCATCCGATTGGGGCAAGCGGCACGCGTATCGTTCTTACATTAATCCATGAATTGAAAAGACGCGGCGGCGGACTTGGGATTGCATCGATCTGTTCAGGCGGTGGTCAAGGTGACGCGATTTTAGTAGAAGTAAAAGCATAGAGGAGGAACTAGTTTAATGAGCATACAACAAATTATGGTGATTGGTGCAGGGCAGATGGGTTCAGGCATTGCGCAAGTATGTGCGATGGCGGGCTACGATGTCGTTTTGCACGATATGAAGGATGAATTTGTACAAAAAGGAATCGGAGCCATTCAAAAAAACTTGAGCCGTCAAGTTGAAAAGGGCCGTATAGACGAAAGCGAAAAAGAAGCGATCCTTTCTCGTTTAACGCCTTCTATTTCTCTAGAGAATGCATCAAACGCAGATCTTGTGATTGAAGCTGTAGTTGAGAACATGGATGTAAAAACACAGCTCTTTAAGATGCTCGATCAATATGCTCCAGCACATGCAATCCTAGCTTCAAACACTTCTTCACTGCCCATCACAGAGATTGCAGCTGCAACAGAGCGTCCTGAAAAAGTAATCGGCATGCACTTTATGAATCCAGTACCGGTTATGAAACTCGTTGAGATCATACGTGGTCTTCA
Source organism: Fictibacillus barbaricus (assembly GCF_014635025.1). Taxonomy (GTDB): domain Bacteria; phylum Bacillota; class Bacilli; order Bacillales; family Fictibacillaceae; genus Fictibacillus; species Fictibacillus barbaricus. The sequence goes on from NZ_BMCE01000001.1 coordinate 177,401, forward strand.
AACTTCAGATGACGTATACGAAACGATTGAATCGGTATCAAAGAAACTGCAAAAAGTACCGGTGGAAGTAAACGATTTTCCAGGCTTCATCTCAAACCGCATTCTAATGCCGATGATCAACGAAGCCATTTTTGCGGTCTATGAAGGTGTTGCAACACCAGAAGCGGTTGATGAGATTATGAAACTCGGAATGAACCACCCGATGGGACCGTTAACACTTGCAGACTTTATCGGACTCGATACGTGTTTGTATATCATGGAAACCCTTCATGAAGGATTCGGGGATGATAAGTATCGACCGTGCCCATTGCTTAGAAAATACGTAAAAGCTGGATGGCTCGGCAAGAAGACTGGCAAAGGCTTCTATAGCTATAACTAACGCTGCGATACGCAGCAAAGATAGATAGATTCAAGATTCAGCTTTAGCGGCTAAAGCTCGAGACAACATTCTCTCCTTACATGGACACAAAAAACGTGTCCTTGGTCTGAAGATTATGTGCTTGCACCACAGACAAAAGTGCAGCATCAGCTTGCAAATAACACAAACTGTGTTTGCTTTGTCGCATTTTAACGAGCCGCTTGTAGCATTTCAAAAAGGAAATGGGGAGAGACCATGCACCTCGTGTTTACAGAAGAACAGCTTATGATGCAGAAGATGGTTCGGGATTTTGCACAAAAAGAGATTGCGCCGGCCATTGAACATATGGAAGAGACAGAAGAGTTTCCACGTCATCTTATTAGCAAGATGGCAGAGCTCGGACTGATGGGGATTCCGATTCCTGAAGAGTACGGTGGTGCAGGAATGGATTTTACGTCTTACATCATCGCGATCAATGAATTGTCAAAAGTGAGTGCCACGATCGGTGTGATTTTGTCAGTCCATACGAGTGTCGGAACGAATCCGATCCTCTATTTCGGGAATGAAGAACAAAAGAAAAAATACATTCCCAAGTTAGCGAGTGGAGAGTACCTTGGTGCGTTCGGACTTACAGAGCCGAGTTCAGGTTCTGATGCGGCAAGCTTAAAGACAAGAGCCGTAAAACAAGGCGATCATTATGTGTTGAACGGCTCGAAGATCTTCATCACGAATGCTGGCGTTGCAGATGTGTATATTGTATTTGCTTCTACTGAGCCAGATAAAGGGAGCTACGGGATCTCGGCCTTTATTGTAGACAAAGATACACCAGGATTTTCAGTAGGGAAAAAAGAGAAAAAAATGGGGTTATACGGATCAAACACGTGTGAGATTGTATTTGAGGATGCACGGGTACCTGCTGAAAACTTACTTGGTAAAGAAGGAGAAGGCTTTAAGATCGCAATGAGCAACCTCGATGCGGGCAGGATCGGAATAGCTGCTCAATCACTTGGGATCGCAGAAGCTGCCCTTCATTATGCGGTCGATTATGCAAAAGAGAGAAAACAGTTCGGAAAACCAATCGGTGCAAATCAAGGTCTTGCTTTTAAACTGGCAGACATGGCAACAGAAATAGAAGCGGCGAAGCTATTAACATATCGAGCAGCTAATCTGAAAACAAACAACCTGCCATGCGGAAAAGAAGCATCGATGGCAAAGCTGTTCGCTTCAGAAACGGCGATGAAATCAGCTATTGAAGCAGTGCAAGTATATGGCGGCTACGGTTATACCAAGGAGTACCCAGTAGAGAGATTGTTCCGAGATGCAAAGGTGTGCCAGATCTATGAAGGAACAAGCGAGATCCAGAGGATGGTACTCAGCAAACATTTACTAGGATAAGAGGGAGAGAATAGAGATGCAATTTTTATTATCTGAAGAACATGAAATGATCCGCAAGATGGTTCGTGATTTTGCAAAGAACGAAGTTGAGCCAACTGCAGCAGAACGTGATGAAGAAGAGCGTTTTGACCGTGCGATCTTTGATCAGATGGGTGAGTTAGGACTTTGCGGCATTCCTTGGCCAGAAGAGTACGGCGGTATCGGCGGAGATTATCTAGGTTATGTCATCGCAGTAGAAGAGCTTTCCCGCGTATGTGCGTCAGTAGGCGTAACACTTTCTGCCCACACATCCCTTGCAGGCTGGCCGATCTTCAAGTTCGGCAACGAAGAGCAAAAGCAAAAGTTCCTTCGTCCTATGGCAGAAGGAAAGAAGATCGGCGCTTATGGCTTAACGGAGCCAGGCTCTGGTTCAGATGCGGGCAACATGAAGACGACGGCTAAAAAAGATGGTGACCACTACATCATTAACGGCTCTAAGATCTTCATCACGAACGCAGGGGACGCTGAGATCTATGTGGTGTTTGCCAGAACAGATATTGATGCAGGCAGCAGAGGTGTTTCTGCCTTCATCGTAGAAAAAGGTACTCCGGGCTTTTCTTTCGGTAAAAAGGAAAAGAAACTGGGAATCCGTTCATCTCCAACACTAGAGATCATTTTTGAAGATTGCCGTGTTCCTGCTGAAAATCTTCTCGGAAAAGAAGGGGAAGGCTTTAAGATCGCGATGATGACACTTGATGGCGGACGTAACGGAATCGCGGCTCAAGCAGTAGGGATCGCGCAAGGTGCACTGGATGCATCCGTAAAATACGCAAAAGAGCGAAAACAGTTTGGAAAACCGATCGGAGTCAACCAAGGTATCGGGTTTAAACTTGCTGATATGGCAACAAAAGTTGAAGCAGCAAGACTACTAACGTACCAAGCGGCATGGAGAGAGTCTGAAGGCCTTCCTTATGGAAAAGAATCCGCGATGTCTAAGCTTTTTGCTGGTGATATCGCGATGGAAGTCACAACAGATGCCGTTCAAGTATTCGGCGGATACGGGTATACGAAGGACTATCCGGTTGAACGTTACATGCGTGACGCGAAGATCACTCAAATTTACGAAGGTACGCAGGAAATTCAGCGCCTCGTTATTTCAAAAATGCTTTTGAAGTAGACTTATCCCACGTTTGTGGTTGGAGTGGAAGGTGCGAGACTCCTGCGGGATCAGCGGGATCGTCGAAATGCGGAGGCGGTTTGTTCAGCCCCGACAAGCATAAGATGAATGGGCTAGGAAGGCGCTCTTTGCCTTCTGACCATTTATCTTATGACCTCGAGGGGCTAGCCGCCGGAGCTGGACAGATGAGACCCACAGGCGCAATTAGCTAGCTCACCTTACCCCTCGCGGAAAGCGAGCATCCTGGAACGGAAATCACTACTCCCAAAAAGATTTTAAGAATACTAGGAGGAAATCATGCATCCATTAGCCAAGCGCATCCAGCAAAAGGACGAACGTGCCCTCGCAAAAGCGATCACACTTGCCGAGAACAACGGAGCTGACAAACTGGAGCTTTTAAAGAGTATCTATTCCCATCAAAAAAGTGCCCACTGGATTGGGATCACCGGTTCGCCTGGCGCGGGGAAAAGCTCGCTCGTAAACCGTCTTATCTCATTTTTGCGTAAGAAGGGGATGACGGTTGGGATTGTTGCCGTTGATCCAACGAGCCCTTTTAGCGGCGGTTCTATTTTAGGAGACCGTGTTCGGATGGCCGATCATTTTACCGATCCAGGTGTGTTTATCCGGAGCATGGGAACACGCGGGAGTCTTGGCGGCCTGTCCCGTTCTACTAAAGAAACGGTAAGGCTGATGGATGCGTATGGTTTTGATGTGATTTTAATAGAAACAGTAGGGGTAGGGCAGTCTGAACTCGACATTATGAAGCTGGCAGATTCTGTTGCCGTTGTTTTGAATCCGGGAAGCGGAGATGTTGTTCAAGTTTTTAAAGCAGGAATCATGGAGATAGCCGATCTGTTTGTTGTTAACAAAGCAGATATGCCAGGGGTTCCAAAGCTGCTCGCTGAGATCGAAGCGATGCTCGATCTTGTCAAACACGACAGTCCGTACCGCCCGCCTGTCGTTCAGACCATATCTACTGAGAATAAAGGATTAAAAGAGTTGTGGGATGCTATTCTTCTGCACCGTGAATATTTGGAGAAGAGCGGTGAAGGGAAGGAACGAAAGCTTTCTAACCTTAAGCGAGAGGTGATGGAAGTGGTTCAGCATGAAATCTATCAGCAAGTATGGACACACGAACAGAAAAACGGGTTCTCCTGGCTGGCCGACTTAGAATCAGGCAAGACAGACCCTTATACAGCTGCAGAACAAATTTTAACGGAACATATGCAGCCGGCTGACGGGAAACAGAAATGAGGGAGGCCATTTGGGTAAAAAGGAAGTACCGTCGCTCGTAAAAGATGAAAAATTGATTCAGAGACGACGTGAAGAGATGGTAAAAGCGGCCGTCTCCTTGTTTAAGGAGAATGGGTTTCACCGTACGACCACCCGTGAGATCGCAAAAGCATCAGGCTTCAGCATCGGTACGCTTTATGAGTATATCCGGTCGAAGGAAGATATTTTATATCTGGTTTGTGACAGCATCTATGATGGCGTTAAGCTGAGGCTGCAGCAGGATATTAACGGTGAAGACAGCGGGATTAAAGGTGTTGAGCGTGCGATAACCGCTTACTTTAAAGTGATGGATGATATGCAGGATGAAGTGCTTGTTATGTATCAAGAAGCGAAGTCTCTTTCTCATGAAGCACTGCCTTATGTGCTGAAAAAGGAGCTTGAGATGACAGCGATCTTTGAAAATCTGTTGTCTGAAGTAGTGCAGCAGGGAGAGCTTGACCTAAGTGTAAAAGAGATCCAGACGGCTGCTCACAATATTTTAATCATCGGACAGATGTGGACGTTCAGACGGTGGGCGCTGCAAAAGATGTACACTCTTGAAGAATATACCCAATTACAGCTCCAGCAGCTTCTGCATGGCATAAAGGGAGCGTAAGAAAGGATGAATAAGATGACCCAAACCGATATTTACCGGCCAAAAAATCCGGTTCGATTTGTAACCGCTTCCAGTCTATTTGATGGTCATGATGCATCGATCAATATCATGCGAAGAATCATTCAGTCAAACGGATGTGAAGTGATCCATCTCGGGCATAACCGTTCTGTAGATGAAGTGGTGAGTGCTGCGATTCAGGAGGATGTTCAAGGAATCGCGATCTCTTCTTACCAAGGCGGACATGTTGAGTATTTTAAATACATGATCGACCTGTTGAAAGAGCGTGGCGCAGGACATATTAAAGTCTTTGGCGGAGGCGGGGGCGTAATTATCCCACCCGAAATTAAAGAACTTCATGCATACGGAGTTACACGAATCTTCTCACCTGAAGATGGAAGATTGCTAGGCCTTCAGGGCATGATCAACTTCATGGTCGAAGAATGTGATTTCCCCACGGTTACATCCCTTTCCGATGAGATCGAGAAGGTGAAGGAAAAAGACGTTCGTTCCGTTTCGCGCCTGATCACGTTGGCTGAGAACGCAAAACAAGCACCTGAAGAGATCGCAGCAACAGCTGAACAGACGCTGCTCGAGCTAAAAGGACTGCAGAAGCAAGTGCCTGTCCTAGGGATAACGGGAACAGGGGGAGCGGGGAAAAGTTCATTGACAGATGAACTAGTACGCCGTTTCTTAAACGAGTGTGAAGATAAGACAATAGCGATCATTTCCATCGATCCTACAAAACAAAAAACGGGCGGGGCACTCTTAGGTGACAGAATCCGCATGAACGCGATCTATCATCCACGTGTATATATGCGCTCACTTGCTACACGCGGCTCCCGCTCAGAGCTTTCAGATGCGATCAAGGATGCGATAGCTGTAACAAAAGCGGCTGGCTATGACCTGATCGTTGTTGAGACGAGCGGAATCGGGCAAGGCGATGCAGGGATCTCCGAGATCTCAGATGCGTCTTTATATGTGATGACGAGTGAATTCGGTGCGCCGTCTCAGCTTGAGAAGATCGATATGATCGATTACGCAGACATTATCGCGATCAACAAATTTGAGCGTAAAGGCTCTGAAGATGCTCTTCGTGATGTGAAGAAGCAATATCAGCGCTCTCGCAACTGGTTTGATAAGGATCTTGATGAGATGCCGGTCTACGGTACGATTGCGAGCCAGTTTAATGATGCGGGTACGAACATACTCTTCTACCACTTGATGAAGGTGATCGAAGAGAAGTCTGGTGTGGTCTGGGGAATCCAGCCTGCAGCAGAAGCCATGACAGCGAAAAAGAACGTCATCATTCCAGGTGAGCGTGCTCAATATTTAAATGAGATCGCTCAAACTGTTCGCAAGTACCACGAGACAGTAGATGAACAATCAAAGCTTGCGCGTAAATCGTTCCAGATCAAAGGGACTCTTGAAACGGTAAAAGAATATAACGCAGCTGGCGAAGAAGTAGAAGTGGGCTTAAATAAAGCGCTTGAGAAAGTGGAAGAACAGATTCTGCCGGCAACAAGTAAAATGCTGAAGGAATGGCCTGCTCTAAAAGAAATGTACAGCAAGAAAGAGTTTGTAACGAAGATTCGTGATAAAGAAATCGTGACAGAGCTTACGACGAAAAGTCTATCAGGTCTTGATATCCCGAAAGTCGCTCTTCCAAAGTTCGAAGACTGGGGAGATATCGTTAAGTGGATCATGAAAGAGAACGTTCCAGGTTCATTCCCTTATACAGCAGGCGTGTTTCCTTTTAAACGGAAAGGCGAAGATCCGAAGCGTCAGTTTGCAGGTGAAGGCACACCTGAACGAACGAACCGCCGTTTTCACTATCTTTCAAAAGATGATGATGCGAAGCGCTTAAGTACAGCTTTTGATTCGGTGACATTATACGGGGAAGATCCTGATTATCGTCCGGACATCTACGGGAAAGTTGGAGAGAGCGGTGTAAGCATCTGTACACTCGATGATATGAAGAAGCTGTATGACGGCTTTGACCTGATTGCTCCTTCTACATCGGTTTCAATGACGATCAACGGACCGGCACCGATCATTTTGGCGATGTTCATGAACACAGCGATCGATCAGCAAGTGAAAGTTTTTGCCGAGGAAAATGGAAGACAGCCGAACGAAGCAGAGTTTGCTGACATTAAAGCAAAGACACTTGCATCCGTCCGGGGAACGGTTCAGGCAGATATTTTAAAAGAAGATCAAGGTCAGAACACGTGTATCTTCTCTACTGAATTTGCACTTCGTATGATGGGTGATATTCAGCAATACTTTATTGATCATCAAGTGCGCAACTACTATTCGGTATCGATTTCCGGCTATCATATTGCAGAAGCTGGTGCGAATCCGATCACGCAGCTCGCGTTCACACTGGCAAACGGCTTTACGTATGTTGAATACTACCTGAGCCGAGGGATGGATATTAATGCATTCGCGCCGAATCTATCGTTCTTCTTCTCCAACGGTTTGGATCCTGAATACAGCGTTATCGGCCGTGTAGCGAGAAGAATCTGGGCAACGGTTATGCGTGATAAGTACAAAGCGAACGAACGAAGCCAAAAGCTGAAATATCATATCCAGACTTCTGGACGCTCGCTTCACGCACAAGAGATCGATTTTAACGATATTCGTACGACGCTTCAAGCGTTGATGGCTCTTTATGATAACTGTAACTCTCTTCACACGAACTCATATGACGAGGCGATCACAACACCGACTGAGGAATCTGTCCGCCGTGCGATGGCCATCCAGATGATCATCACGAAGGAGCTTGGGCTTGCACGCAATGAGAACTCGCTTCAAGGTTCGTTCATCATTGAAGAATTAACGGATCTAGTAGAAGAGATGGTTCTTCAAGAGTTTGAGCGTATGAATACGAGAGGCGGCGTACTCGGTGCGATGGAAACTCAGTATCAGCGCGGAAAGATCCAGGAAGAGTCCATGTATTATGAGATGAAAAAGCATGACGGATCACTTCCGATTATCGGAGTTAACACATACTTGAACCCGAACCCGCCATCTGAAGAAGAATTCAACATGCAGCTGGCACGTGCAACAAAGGATGAAAAAGAACAGCAGATCGCTAATTTGGCTGCTTTCCAAGAGGCAAGCAAGGATCAAGCTGGAGTGGCTCTGAAGCGCTTGAAGAGCGTAGCGCTCTCAGGTGGAAATATTTTTGAAGAACTCATGAACACGGTGCAATTTGCGAGTCTAGGTCAGATCACAAGTGCCCTATATGAAGTTGGTGGGAAGTATAGAAGGAATATGTAGATAAAAGTAACACTTAAAAGACATAGTATCTCTAAAAAGAGATCCTATGTTTTTTTTGTATGAATTCATGATCACTTTCTCTTTTGGATAACGTGAAAAAATATCATCTGACCCAGCTGTGAACACATGTATATAGGAATGGACCAATACAGCCAATAACCTTTTTCATAATGAAAAAGTCCGATCGACATACTGAAATATTCTATCAGCACTGAAAAAGATGTCCAGATTAAGATATAAACAATAATCATAGACCCTTTAATTCGCAGCTTTACAAAAAAGTACATAAAAAAGTAACTGTAAGGTCCATACATCAGATATGAGAGACAAGAAAAGATAAAATCATACACATCCTCCTTGTCACTTAGTATTTCTAATTGAAAAGGGGGATAAACTACTTATTAGATCAATTTATCCGAGGGAATGGAAAAAAGTTTAAACTTTAAGCAGTACGTGTGCTATGGAGGGAGACCTCATGACTATATTCTTGACGATCTCAATCATGCTGGGAATTGCGGCATTATTATCCCTATTCATTTTAAAAAAATATTTTCATTCAACAGAGTTATTAACATTCTGGCTTTTCATATCTTCAATGTTATTTATTTTTTCCAATATTATTGAGCTGAATTATAAATGGATTAGGTTAAATAATGAAATAACTGTCTTTTGGATTTTAACGATTATTCGTTTAATCGTCATCCCCTGTTTATGCGTATGGCTGCTACTCATTTATTCTTCAAAAGAAATAAATAGGTCTATTAAAATGATATGTACAGGTTTATGGTTTGTTCTTTTAATAGGATTACAATTTCTTCTTAAAACATTGAATCTTATTCAGTTTAAACAATGGAATTTTTATTTCTCATTTGTTGAATGGTTAATTTTATGGTTTCTTGCCGTAGGTTATTGGAGCACATTTAGGGTGTTATTAAAAAAAGAGGGGGTCATTGAATGAGGCTTCCTGAAACCTTTAACAGCAATGAATGGTTTATTATAGCCGTGTGTATCATTTTGATTACACTGTCATTTCTTTTAAAAAGAAGCTTCTTATTTTCTCAAATCATCGTTATTTTTACAGTTAATTTCTTTCTGGCGGCAAGTCTTGATCATATTTTATCAGGTCCCCCATATGATCTATACGACATTATGGATATGCCTGAGTTTGAAATTTTTGATTTAGTCATGTACTTGCTCGTATATCCCTTAAGTGGATATTTGTTCATTTGTTTTTTTTCCATCTTTATTGAAAAAGGGTTTCCAGTTATTGTATTCCTTTTTATGTCAACGCTTACTACAGTCGGTCTTGAATGGATCTCAGTTCAATTTCATGTGTATAAACATCTAAATTGGACCTATTTTTATTCGTTCATTTCCTATCTGGGCATCTTCAGTATAAATATAGCTCTCTATTTTTGGTTTGCGAACGAGAATAATTCCATACACAAATCTGCAAATAGCTAGAATTCAATATTTAAAGGATAAAAACAGACGGGTTAATTCCCGTCTGTTTTTTTATTTAATAATTGACCTGTAAAAAGCTAATGCTAAGAACCGAATAAAATCTTTTGGAATAGAATAAGTGTTTGATGTCTTAGGAAAGGATAACACTGATTATGAAATGGTTTAGGAAAGGGTCAAAACAGGAAGATCTTTCACTTTATAATTTAATACAGCATTTTACAAAATCGGGTGATTTCATCCATTTTCATAATCCGCAGTCCCCTAAACCTTACTGGATTTCATACTATGGGTCACTTGTAGATGCTGAGATCGTTCATCGTGATATTCTTCCATACCTGCAAGATCCCAACATAAGTGGTTATGAAGATTTCCAATCGGCAGTGCCTATTGAAAAAGTGGAGATAACCAGTGATCTGGAAACCATACAAAAAAAGATGTTAGCCGGGTCAGTGCTTATCCAGTTCAGCGAGAATGATAACAAAGGGGCACTCGTACGAGCAGAAATGAATAAAGCCCGGGAAGTATCGATTCCTGAAGAAGAGTTTAGTGTTGTAGGCCCAAAGGAATCTTTTGTTGAATCTTTAACTACGAACTTAAATTTAATAAGAAAACGCCTTCCTATCCCGCAACTTGCAATTAGAGAGTTTACGGTTGGAACCCTATCACAAACAAGAGTTGCCGTTTTATTCATAGAAGAGATTGCAAATGAAGAGAATATCAATACTGTCTTACAGAGGATAGGCGATTTAAAATACCATCAGATATTGGATAGTTCTTATATCGCCCAGATGATATCTGATAATGAAAACTCCCCATTTCCACAGCTTATTGACACAGAAAGGCCAGACCGGGTAGCGGGTGTTCTAGCTGAGGGAAGCATTGTTATATTAGTGGATGGATCACCTCATGCACTGATCGGTCCAACTACCCTCGTGAAATTTTTTGCTGCTTTAGAAGATTATTTTATCAATTGGCAGCTAGCTTCAGCATTAAGGGTGATTCGATTATTTTCCGTGTCCTTTTCCATATTGGTTACACCTGTATATGTTGCCGTTCTCACTTATCATTATGAATTAATACCTAGAGATTTAATGGCAACACTCGTATCATCCAGGAGTTTGATACCACTGCCCCCCTTTTTAGAAGCAGTGATTTTAGAGCTCACAATTGAACTTCTGAGAGAAGCAGGGGCAAGGCTTCCTACAAAAGTTGGACAAACAATTGGTATCGTTGGCGGGATCGTTATTGGGACGGCATCTGTTGAAGCAGGGCTTACAAGTAACGTGCTTCTGATTATCGTTGCTTTGGCTGCCCTTGCTTCCTTTACGACACCCGTATACAAAATGGGTAATTCGATTCGTCTCATCCGGTTTCCTTTCCTTTTATTGGCTGAACTTTGGGGTTTGATCGGCATTGCTCTTGCATTTGCATTTTTAATGGGGCATCTGTTGCGCTTAACTTCATTCGGCAGACCTTATATGGAGCCGATCTATCCGCCTCGTTTAGAAGATTTAAAGGATGCTTTCATTCGGCTGCCTTTTAAGATGCAGCCAAAACGACCGATAGAGCTTCAATCTCCAGACACGATCATGTTCTCTGGGAAAAAAGCCCAAGAGATGAATGATATCGATGAATAATTTTTGACAAGGAGAAATGCCTAATGAAAGTAGATCTAAAAGAACAATTTCTAATATCACCCTCTCTGGCTTTTTTCCTTGTGCACAGTATGCAGATCGGTGTTGGAGTTTTAGGTTTTCAGCGGTATGTAGCAGCTATGGTCGAACAAGATTCCTGGATTACGGTTTTGATTGCAGGGGCTACTGTCCATGTGATCATCTGGATGATGTATAAGATGCTGAATAAGGAAAAAGGGGACTTAATCTCTATCCATGAAAGTACATTTGGAAAATGGCTCGGAGGCGCATTATCGTTTCTTTTTATGATCTATCTTATAGCATTGGGGACCACTGTTCTCCGATCGTTCATAGAAGTCATCCAGGTTTGGATGTTCCCGATGATAAAAACATGGCCGATTGCCCTTGTGTATTTAATCTCAGTTTACTATATAATTGCAGGCGGATTTCGAACGGTTACTGGTGTATGTTTCTTAGGGGTGGTCATTCCTCTTTATCTTGTCTTTACGTTCCTGGCACCGCTAGAATTTTCGAACTATCGCAATCTGCTCCCTATTTTTGATCATTCTGTGAAAGAGCTTGCTTTATCGGTAAAAACAATGACGTTAAGCTACTTGGGATTTGAACTTCTCCTTATTTATTATCCTTTTTTCAAGAAGCCGGAAACCTCCCAAAAATGGTTTCATTATGGAAACCTTTTTACTATGTTTCTATATTTATATTTGATGCTCATTACCCTCGTTTATTTTACGCCGGATCATCTTAAGAGGACCATTTGGGCAACTTTAACCCTATGGAAGATCGTTCGTTTTCCTTTTGTTGAACGTTTCGAATATATCGGTATCGCTTCCTGGGTCGTAGTCATTCTTCCAAACATTTGTTTAGCATTCTGGGCTGCCAGCAGGACTGCTAAACGATTGTTTCATGTCAAACAAAAAAAAGCATTGGGGTTTATTTTGTTACTTTCTGTAATCGCAACTCCTTTTCTTAAAGACAGACAAATGATTGATCGATTAAACAGCTTAGTTTCTGAATTTGGTTTCTATTTCATATATGGATATATCCCGATATTGTTTGTATGTTATTACATCATGACCAAAGTGAGGAAAAAGGCATGAAAAAAAAGATCATCTTTTTCCTCATCATCAGTATTATTGTTGCGTACTTTGGCAGAGTAGAGAAAGAGATTCTAGATGAATTAGAGATTGCAACATCAGCCGGATTTGATTATAAAGGCGATCAAAAAGTTGAAGCTACTGCTGTTTTCCCTCGGATCAATCCGGATAAAACCATTACGAATGAAACGTTATCAACAACTGCAAATTTAAGTAAGGAAGCTTTGCGGGAAATAAACCAAAAATCACACAAACCAATAGAAAATGGAAAGCTAGAAGTGGCAGTCTATAACGAGAAGCTGGCAAGGCATGGAATTGAAGATTTTATAGATACGTTTCACCGTGACCCAAGCATTGGTTCGCGGCTTATTCTTGCTGTTGTTGATGGAAGCTCCAAAAAGATACTGGAAAAATCGTACGGAGAGTTCGACACGGGGACCTATCTTCAAAAATTGCTGGAACATAATATGGCACATGGGATCATTCCTACTTCTAACTTTCACCTTTTTTTATCGGCTTTTTATGCAAGAGGAATGGATCCCATACTGCCGCTTCTTGAACTAAACGGTAACAATATAAATATTAAAGGCCTCGCTTTATTTAAAGGTCCTAAAATGGTCATGGAACTTACGGAAGAAAAGCTGTTTACATTTAAATCGCTTTATGAGGAATTGAGGCTTGCTGGTGTTAAGTTAAAAACGAAAGAGAATAATGAGACAGAATACTTTTCCATTCAAGCAATAAATTCGAAGAAAAAGTTTAAGATAACAAACGTATATACGGATCCGGAAATCAACATCCATTTAAAAGTTACAGGTTCTATACGGGAATATTCAGGGGAAAATGTAGATGCTACAACGATAAAAAAAGCAGAAAAGCTATTAAAAAAGAAGATAAGCAAAGAATCGGCAGAGATGATTAAACGTTTTCAGAAGAAAAGAATTGATCCTCTGGGATTAGGCGAACAGGTTCGAAGCCGGACGAGGCATTGGGATGAGAAAAAGTGGGAAGAGCAATACAAGAATGCGAAGATAAATGTAAAGGTAGAAGTTATCATTACTGAGATAGGTGTTGTAGATGGATTGTCTTAAATGTGCTAAGAAACCCTGTTAAAGAATAACAGGGTTTTTTGGATTGTTTCTGACGTTGGAAATCAATTAAATCAATCAATTCTGGCTGAAACATTTTACTATAAAAATAAAAAAGCGCTTAAAGGGGTATGCTAAAAATTTTTGTACTGGAGATACTAAATACTGTGAGTAATGTGTGAGGTGACATAATATATGCATTTAATAATTGCGGCCGTTACACTCATCGCAGCATGGAGATGGGGTGATTGGAAAAATTGGCAGCTATATTATCCCACTATTCTATTTATGATTGTGGGGAACTTTTTATATAATATTCTAACTTATAACTATCCGATATGGATGTATCAAGATTCTTTATTCCCCAATCATACAATAACAGATATTTTTAATTCATTAGTACTTTTTCCAGCAGTTATTCTGCTTTATCTTCCCCGTTTTCCAAAAGAAGGTATGATAAAAAAGGTAAGATATATTGTTTTATGGGTCATTGTCTTTGTTTCAGTAGAATGGCTTTTATCTTATTTTGGCTTGTTCTCTTATTACAATGGCTGGAGTATTGTCTGGTCTCTTATATTTAATATAGGAATGTTTACCATACTAAAAATTCATTTCCAAAAACCATTACTTGCCTGGATTATTTCGGTTATTGTCATATTATTTTTGGTTATTTACTTTGACGTTCCTATTGAAAAAATGAGATAAGTATAATTGGATAAAGAAAATAATAAATTCATTCCTCTATCAAGCAGTTTTTATTTTTCAAAAAAGATAGATTACTACTGGCATATCCGTATGGGATTTGTTTATAATGAAGAGTATGATTCTTCTAGGGAATGAGCACAATGTGTTGATATAAATGAGTGTGGAGAAGGAAAGGAAGTGCCGATGTGGCTATTTTGAACACGTACACGAAAGAACAAGTCGTTGAAATGTCTATGGTCGAAATCGCATTTGAAATTTTGAAAAATGAAAAGCAGCCTGTTCAATTCTACGATCTAGTAAAACAGATCGCTGAAATTAAAGGATTGTCTAAAGAAGCAGTTGAAAACCGTATTGCTTATTTTTACACAGATATGAACATCGATGGCCGCTTCGTTTCATTAGGCGATAATAAATGGGGACTCAAAACCTGGTACCCAGTAGAAAGTTCTGAAGAAGAGCTAGGTGCAACAAACAAACCAACAAAACGTAAGAAAGCTTCTGAAGATGATTATGACTTTGAAGAGGACTTCGATGATGAAGACTTTGATGAGTTAGAAGTAGAAGACGCATTCGTTGATGAAGACGACGATCTTGCAGATGACGACGATGATGATGAAGATGAAGAAGAATTAGACTTTGACGAAGAAGATGAAGATTTCGAAGAGGAAGAAGAAGATCTTGATGAGGAAGAAGAAGATCTGTAAGTTTGAATGTGAGCTACAAACCGGTGCCTGTGGGTGCTGGTTTTTTTGCTTTTTTATTCCAAAACTGTTCGATATTTTATGTGTAATTACATGTATACATCCTGTATGTTTTGGTGTCCAAATAGTGGCTTTTAGTTGGTGGGGAGTTCTTAAGCCGAGTTAATTCCACAAGAATTGGTTATATATCCAGAAGTTTGGACCAGATATCCACATATCTTGGCCTTAAATCCGAGAATGAACGATATATCCACTAGTCGACAATATGCAACAAATACAGACATCATTCTAACGTAACTTTAAGATCTCATCTCCTATCCAGAAGAGTATATTTTTCATCTGCAGTTCATCTTGACATGAGCTCAAGACTCGGGTATTATTCTTTTTGGGCTACACCTGTATCTTTTAATCAAAAGACTTAATTTTATATGTTATCAAAGCAAAAGTGCCCCCTAACCATAGGGGAAGTGTCTTTTGCTTTTTATTTTTTTACGGATTGGACGTGGCTTACGACTTAAAACAAGCCACCCCCGATAGTAGAAAAAGGATTAAACGCACATACTTAATTTAGTAAATTTAGGGGGATTGAAAAATGGCAAAATATATTTTTGTTACAGGCGGGGTTGTTTCTTCTTTAGGAAAAGGGATTACAGCAGCTTCATTAGGACGCTTATTAAAGAACCGCGGGTTAAAAGTAACAACTCAAAAATTCGATCCGTACATCAACGTGGATCCAGGGACGATGAGCCCGTATCAGCATGGTGAAGTTTTCGTAACAGACGACGGTGCTGAAACAGACTTGGACTTAGGTCACTACGAGCGTTTTATCGACATCAACTTGAATAAATACAGTTCAGTAACGACTGGGAAAATTTATTCAACTGTACTTAGAAAAGAACGTCGCGGTGAGTATCTTGGAGGAACGGTTCAAGTTATTCCGCATATCACAAACGAGATCAAAGAGCGTGTTTTCCGTGCCGGACGTGAAACAAATGCAGATGTTGTCATTACTGAGATCGGCGGAACAGTTGGGGACATCGAGAGCTTGCCTTTCTTAGAAGCGATTCGTCAGATTAAAAGTGATGTAGGTTCTGAAAACGTTATGTACATCCACTGTACGCTGATCCCTTACATTCGTGCGGCTGGTGAGCTTAAAACAAAGCCTACTCAGCACAGTGTAAAAGAGTTGCGCAGTCTTGGTATCCAGCCAAACATTATTGTTGTGCGTACGGAAATGCCTGTTCCTCAAGACATGAAAGAGAAGATCGGTCTATTCTGTGACATTGATCCGAAAGCCGTTATTGAAGCAAGAGATGCTGAAACGCTTTACCAAGTACCGATCGATCTTCAAGAGCAAAAGATGGACGAGCTTGTTTGTAAACATCTTAAACTTGAAACACACGAGCCTGACATGGAAGAATGGAAGCAACTGATCAGCCGCGTAACAAACCTTAAAGGAAAAGCGAAGATTGCTTTAGTCGGAAAATATGTAGCTCTTCAAGATGCGTATATTTCTGTTGTTGAGGCGCTTCGTCACGCGGGTTACAACTTTGATGCAGATATCGAGATCGACTGGATCAACTCAGAGAACGTAAATGCTGAAAACGTGAAGGAGCTGTTAAAAGATGCTGATGGCATCTTGGTTCCTGGCGGATTTGGTGACAGAGGGGTAGAAGGGAAGATCTTAGCTACTCAATATGCACGTGAGAACAAAGTTCCTTTCTTAGGAATCTGTTTAGGTATGCAGCTTGCGTCAGTTGAGTTTGCACGCAACGTTCTTGGACTGGAAGGTGCACACTCTGCAGAATTAATGCCTGAAACGCCATACCCAGTAATCGACCTTCTTCCTGAGCAAAAGGATATCGAAGACTTAGGTGGTACACTTCGTCTTGGATTGTATCCTTGTAAGATTAAAGAAGATACGAAAGCGTTCGCGGCTTATAACGATGAGGTTGTTTACGAAAGACACCGTCACCGTTACGAGTTCAACAACGAATACCGTGAACAGATGGAAAACGCAGGCTTCGTCTTCTCAGGAACTTCTCCAGATGGACGTCTTGTAGAGATCATCGAAATCGAAGATCATCCGTGGTTTGTTGCGTCACAGTTCCACCCAGAGTTCACTTCACGACCAACAAGACCACAAGCATTATTCCGTGATTTTATCGGTGCGGTAACACAATTGAAGAACTAATTTTCGTTTGTAGTATTGCCGGTAGTTCCCTTTTTGCGTGGGAGCTGCCGGTTTTTTTGTGGTTTTTTTGGCGGGCGTGTCCGTTTGAGGTGGACAGATATGGAGGGAATTAAATTTTTCCGTGATAGAGGGCAATTTTTCCGTGATTATTCAACATTTTTCCGTGATCCTCAATAAAAATTCCGTGATCATAGCTGCTTTTTCCGTGATTCATCGCAAAAGTGTTTTTACCATAAAAAATCACCTTAAGAAACTAACACCAAAAAGGAAAAAAGCTTGGCACATCGCCAAGCTTCTCCTTATTCAACATCATATTCTTCTAAAATTTCTTCTGTTGTTAAATATAAAGCGTAATACACGAACAAAGCGGTCAAACCTGACGGAAAACCTAAGCGGGAGCCATCATCGAGCGGCACCAATCCGCGTACTGCCTTCGTATCGATCACGATATCGGCAGCCCCACTAACAGCCGTATCAACATCTACGCCACTATCAGCATCTTTTCTGCGGCCTCCGATCAATATCACATGGCACCCTGCAGCTTCCCGAACTTTCGCACAAAATCCCAGCGCTTCTTCATCATCTATAAATCGCGATGCCACAACGACACTATCGACCGGCAGCAGCTCAGAAAAACTTGAATCTCCAAACGCTCCACCGCTCCGAAACTTGTTCTCTCCATAGAGCGCCTCACTCACAACCGCTTGCATCTCATTAAAGCCCTTAAAATAAACCGTACCATCTGACAGAACAGACTGTGCCAGCAAGCGGGAACTTTCTTCGATCGACTGTTCTTCTTTATCGGAAATGGTTTTTAATAAACCTGCAACTTGTGTTGAAAATATTTTTAACATGAAAAATACTCCTTACTTTATTCAAATCTTCGTGAATTAGTTTATTTATTTAGTATACTTAATTTAACAACACAATTCATGGATGACAGCAGGAAATTGAATAAAGCGTCTCGAATGATATACAGACAATTGGTTTTGTAAAGAAACTCAGATGAGGTGAGCAATAATGAGCGGGAAAATATTAATTGTAGATGATCAGTACGGAATCAGAATTCTTTTAAACGAGATCTTCCAAAAAGAAGGTTATAAAACGTATCAGGCTGCGAACGGTGTACAAGCTCTATCGATTGTGGAAAAGGACCGACCTGATCTTGTCATTTTAGACATGAAAATTCCAGGAATGGATGGTCTGGAGATTCTTCGTCGTGTTAAAAAACATGATGAGACGATTCAAGTTATTATTATGACAGCTTACGGTGAACTGGACATGATTCACGAAGCCATGAAACTGGGAGCTATCACTCATTTTGCAAAACCGTTCGACATTGATGAGATCCGTGCAGCTGTCAGGAAAGAACTTCCAATAAATACTCCATCGTCTTAAAAAACTTTTAAACCCAAGCATGTCGGCGATGGTAGCGTTTACACCCTGAAAACGCTGATGTGTTGCGGTTTTCAGGCGATATTGGTATGCTATACTAGAATGAAATATGAGCATTATGAAATGTTTAGCAAGACGCCATGAAAGGTAAACTATAGTGGCTTCTTTTTGCTGTTTATGCACATTTCAGCAATATACAATACAAACGTAGTTGGTCTGCTCGTGCCAATATCCAAAGGAGGACATATACTATGCCTTTAGTTTCAATGAAAGAAATGCTTGAAAAAGCAAAAGCTGAAAATTATGCAGTTGGTCAATTTAACTTGAACAACCTTGAGTTCACTCAAGCGATCCTTAAAGCTGCACAAGAAGAGAATTCTCCAGTAATTCTTGGTGTTTCTGAAGGAGCAGCTCGTTACATGGGTGGTTTTAAACTTACGGTTGCTATGGTTAAAGCGCTTATGGAAGAGTACAAAGTGACTGTACCGGTAGCGATTCACCTTGACCACGGTTCTAGCTTCCAAAAGTGTGCTGAAGCGATCCATGCAGGTTTCACATCTGTAATGATCGACGGTTCTCATCATCCGTTAGAAGAGAACATCGAGTTAACGAAAAAAGTTGTTGAGCTTGCTCACATCCACGGTGTTTCTGTTGAAGCAGAACTTGGCCGTATCGGTGGACAAGAAGACGACCTAATCGTTGATGATGCTGAAGCAGCTTACGCTGTACCATCTGAGTGTGATCAACTTGTTCGTGAAACTGGCGTTGACTGTTTCGCACCTGCTCTAGGATCTGTTCACGGTCCTTACAAAGGTGAGCCGAACCTAGGATTCGACCGCATGAAAGAAGTTATGGAACTAACAGGTGTACCTCTTGTACTACATGGTGGTACTGGTATCCCAACAAAAGATATTCAAAAAGCAATTTCTTTAGGAACTGCTAAAATCAACGTAAACACAGAAAACCAAATTGCTTCACATAAAGCAGTAAAAGAATATATCGGATCTAACCCGGACAAGTACGATCCTCGCAGCTACTTGACTGCTGCTCGTGATGCGATCCAAGCTACTGTTGCAGGAAAAATGCGTGAGTTTGGTTCTTCCAACAAAGCGTAATTTCCTGGTCAAAAAAGCCTAATATGCACCTTTCTTTGAAACCGCCTATACATCATAGGCGGTTTCATTTACACTATAAGAGTGTGAAACTTGGGAAGAAGTATATCCGTCTAATAAAGTGTCTTTTGAAATTCTGTAAGCGTAATCCTTCGTGAATGAAGACGAGCATGTTATAAAAGAATATAAAAGATAGATAAACTTAACCTATAGGAGTGATTGTTTTGAAATTTTTTATTGATACTGCCAATATTGATGATATTAAAGAAGCCTATGACCTGGGCATTTTATCTGGAGTAACAACAAACCCGTCGCTGGTCGCAAAAGAAAAAGGCGTAGATTTTCATGAGCGATTAAAGGAAATTACGAGCCTAGTACCGGGTTCTGTTAGTGCTGAGGTGATCGGAACTTCTTATGAAGAAATGGTAGAAGAAGGCCGTGAGTTAGCTAAGATCGCACCAAACATCACAGTAAAGGTTCCCATGACGCTGGATGGATTAAAAGCAGTTAAGACGTTTTCTGATGAAAACATTAAAACAAACGTAACGCTTATTTTTAATGCGAACCAAGCCTTATTGGCTGCGCGTGCAGGCGCGACATATGTTTCACCGTTCCTAGGCCGTTTAGATGATATTGGCCAAGATGGACTCGAGCTGATCTCTCAAGTAGCGCAGATTTTTGCGATTCATGAAATACCGACTGAGATCATTGCTGCATCGATCCGCCACCCCGTTCATGTAACGGAGGCTGCTCTTCGCGGTGCGCATATTGCTACAATCCCGCCAAACGTTATTAAAGGGCTTGTGAAGCATCCATTAACAGATCAAGGTATTGAAAAATTCCTTGCTGACTGGGAAGCATCAAATAAAAAGTAATACATGAAAAGAAAATTTTGGTAAATAATAAAACTAACGAAACAGGTAATACAATCACAACTTTTGTGACTCTTACTGAAAGGAGTTTACCATGGAAAAACTGATGATTGAAGGGGGCTATCCTCTCGAAGGAACGGTCCATATAAGCGGAGCAAAAAACAGTGCAGTGGCATTGATACCCGCTACGATATTAGCAGAATCTACCGTTACCATTGACGGTTTACCTAACATATCAGATGTTCGTATTCTGCGTGATCTGTTAGAGGAAATCGGAGGGGAAGCTTACCTGGACGAGAATCAGACTCTAACGGTTAACCCTGAAAATATGATTGCGATGCCGCTTCCGAACGGAAAAGTGAAAAAGCTTCGTGCGTCTTACTATTTAATGGGTGCGATGCTTGGGCGCTTCAAGAAAGCTGTAATCGGCCTGCCAGGAGGCTGCAACCTGGGTCCTCGTCCGATCGATCAGCATATTAAAGGCTTTGAAGCACTAGGGGCTAAGGTTACCAACGAGCAAGGTGCAATCTATTTGCGTGCTGACGAGCTTGTTGGTGCACGAATCTACTTGGACGTTGTAAGTGTTGGAGCGACGATTAACATCATGCTTGCAGCGGTAAGAGCAAAAGGGCAGACGATTATTGAGAATGCAGCTAAAGAGCCTGAGATTATTGATGTTGCAACTCTCCTAACGAGCATGGGCGCAAGAATCAAAGGAGCAGGTACCGATGTCATTCGTATCGATGGCGTCGAAACGATGCATGGATGCCGTCATTCTATTATTCCTGACCGCATTGAAGCAGGAACGTATATGATCCTCGCGGCATCAATGGGTCAGCAAGTACTGCTTGATAACGTCATCCCATTGCATTTAGAATCTCTGATCGCAAAGCTTAGAGAGATGGGTGTGTTCATTGAGACAAAGGATGATCAAGTACTTGTTTATCGCGGAAATAATCCGTTAAAGAGCGTTGATATTAAAACGTTAGTATATCCAGGGTTTCCGACAGATCTTCAGCAGCCGTTCTCATCGCTATTAACAAGCTCTGAGGGAACAAGTATTGTAACAGATACGATCTATAGTGCGCGTTTTAAACATATCGACGAACTTCGCCGAATGGGAGCGAATGTGAAAGTTGAAGGACGTTCTGCTATAATAAATGGGCCTGCCAAATTAGAAGGTGCAAAAGTAAAAGCATCCGATCTTCGTGCAGGTGCAGCACTCGTGGTTGCAGGCCTTATGGCAGAAGGCGTGACTGAGATCTCTGGACTTGATCATATCGATCGCGGCTACGAATCTTTAGTTGATAAGTTAAAAGGACTTGGTGCTAAAGTGTGGCGTGAGAGTTTAGGTGCTGAAGAGATGGAAGAACTAAAGAATTCATAAAAGCTTAGGAGAAATCACCTTCACCCGGTGATTTTTCTTAAGGATAAATATGTAAGCGTTTTAAGTATGGGGAGGGGAACACACATGGAGAGAAGTTTATCAATGGAGCTAGTACGTGTAACAGAAGCGGCAGCTCTTGCATCAGCACGTTGGATGGGTAGAGGAAAGAAAGACGAAGCAGACGAAGCAGCGACAACTGCAATGCGTAATGTTTTCGACACAGTACCGATGAAAGGGACTGTTGTAATCGGGGAAGGCGAAATGGACGAAGCACCGATGCTTTATATCGGTGAAAAGCTTGGAACAGGCTATGGTCCGCGCGTAGACGTAGCTGTTGATCCACTTGAAGGAACAAACATCGTAGCTTCAGGAACATGGAACGCGCTAGCCGTTCTGGCTGTTGCTGACCATGGAAACTTGTTGCATGCCCCAGACATGTACATGGACAAGCTGGCAGTTGGCCGCGAGAGTGTAGGGAAAGTTGATATTAACGCACCCGTTATAGATAACTTGAAAGCAGTTGCAGAAGCAAAAGGGAAGAACATTGAAGACTTGGTAGCGGTAATACTAGATCGTCCGCGTCATCATCAGATTATCCAGGAGATCCGTGAAGCAGGTGCTCGTATTAAGCTGATCTCAGATGGTGATGTAGCAGCAGCGATTAACACGGCTTTTGATGATACAGGTGTTGATATTCTATTCGGTTCAGGAGGGGCTCCAGAGGGAGTTATTGCTGCAGTTGCATTAAAGTGCCTTGGTGGAGAACTTCAAGGAAAACTTCTTCCTCAAAACGATGAAGAATTAGAACGATGCAAACGTATGGGGATTGAAGATGTGAATCGTGTATTGTACATGGACGACCTTGTAAAAGGCGATGATGCGATCTTTGCTGCAACAGGTGTAACAGATGGAGAGCTGTTAAAGGGTGTTCGTTTTGACGGATCTAAAGGTACAACACAATCTGTTGTAATGCGTGCGAAATCGGGAACTGTACGTTTTATCGATGGTACGCACAGTCTAAAGAAAAAACCAGATTTAGTAATAAAACCTTAAGTAAAGCTGAGGCCGGACAGTGCGTCCGGTCTTTGTGTTACATTTTGATGAAATCATCTTTCGTTTAGTTGCAAACACAAGGTTTGTGTTGTACATTCACGTTAGATAGGCTTGTGTCCCAGAGTTTCTTCAGCTTGATTAAAGACCGATTTTGTGGTTAAAATAAGAAGTATGATTCATTTTTATTAAGTTTCTTCATACCCACTAAACCCTTACTTTCAAAAGGAACTCCTTCCATTAACCAAAACCAAACCAACACATAAAAAAATCCCAATTTTAATAAAACACAAATTTAGATGTTAATAATAGAAAAGCGTGGTGTCACTATGGGGATAGATTTAGCAACATTGGAAACAAAGAAATTAAAAGAGCTTTATGAGCTTGCCAAACAATTTAATATACAGTACTACGGAAAGCTGACAAAACGTGAATTAATGTTTTCCATTCTAAAAGCACAAGCTGAACTTGATGGTTATTCATTCATGGAAGGTGTTTTGGAGATCATTCCAAACGAAGGATTCGGTTTCTTGCGTCCGATCAACTACTCGCCGAGCTCACAGGATATCTATATCTCTGCGTCACAGATCCGCAGATTCGATCTGAGAAACGGAGATAAAGTTTCAGGAAAGGTTCGTCCTCCAAAAGAAAATGAACGATATTATGGCCTTTTACAAGTAAATGCTGTGAACGGTGAAGATCCTGAGACAGCAAAAGAAAGAGTGCATTTTCCTGCCCTGACTGCTCTTTACCCTGAAAAGAAAATGGTCATGGAGACAACAAGCAACAACATCTCTACTAGAATCATCGATATGATGGCTCCTGTAGGATTTGGCCAGCGTGGTCTGATCGTTGCTCCTCCAAAAGCAGGGAAAACAAGTCTTTTGAAGGAAATCGCCCACAGTGTAACGACAAACAACCCGCAAGCAGAACTGATCGTCTTGCTGATTGATGAGCGTCCTGAGGAAGTAACAGATATTGAGCGTTCTGTAAAAGGGGACGTTGTCAGTTCGACGTTTGATGAAGTGCCGGAAAACCATATTAAAGTGGCAGAGCTTGTACTAGAGCGTGCGATGCGTCTTGTTGAGCATAAGAAGGATGTTGTCATTCTGCTTGATAGTATTACGCGTCTTGCTCGTGCGTATAACTTGGTGATTCCGCCAAGCGGACGTACACTTTCAGGTGGTATCGACCCTGCAGCTTTCCATCGACCGAAGCGTTTCTTTGGTGCTGCTCGTAACATCGAAGAAGGTGGAAGCTTAACGATTTTAGCAACAGCACTTGTCGACACGGGTTCTCGTATGGACGATGTAATTTACGAAGAATTCAAAGGAACAGGAAACATGGAGCTTCACTTAGACCGCAAACTGGCTGAGCGCCGTATTTTCCCTGCGATCGACATTCGCCGTTCTGGAACAAGAAAAGAAGAGATGCTTATCGCGAAAGATCATCTTGAGGCCCTTTGGTCGATTCGTAAAACAATGGATGACTCATTTGATTTCGTAGATAAATTCATGAAACGCATGCGTAAAACCGAAAACAATGAAGAGTTTTTTGAGCTTTTTGAGAGTGAGAAAAAGGGAACAACGAAAAGGGTTAAAACCGTAACAAACTAGCGAAAAAGTATGGTTGCAAATGGGTTTTGTCCCTGTTATACTGTTTTTATGTGTTTATAACTCTGTTTCCGCATAGGAATCAGGGCAGAAGGAGTGGAATTAGAATGAAACAAGGAATTCATCCGAATTATAAGAAGGTTATCTTTGTTGACGCTCAAAGCGGATTTAGCTTCCTTTCAGGTTCAACTTTGTCTTCAAACGAGACAATGAAGTGGGAAGACGGTAACGAATATCCAGTAATTAAAGTGGATGTAAGTTCTGACACTCACCCGTTCTACACTGGACGTCAGAAATTCACTGATGTTGGTGGACGTGTTGACCGCTTTAAGAAGAAATACAACCTTAAGTAATTTGTTGCAAGTAAAAGGGCAGGAGTCTTTCTTGCCCTTTTTTCTTTTATATTCTATATAGAAAAAAACATTTCAGACTCGGTAACTGTTCTTTGATGGGCCGGGTTTTTTATACGCCATAAAAGGAGTCGCGTACTCCTATGCCGAACGTTACGTATGAAAAAACAATCAAAATCGTACATACTAAAGGGAAAGATTGTGTGAAAGGGGGAGCAGGCTATGTATGTGATGAAACAAAATGGCTGGATTGAATTGATCTGCGGCAGCATGTTCTCTGGAAAGTCAGAAGAATTAATTCGCCGTGTAAGAAGGGCTACATATGCCAAGCAAAAAGTACAGGTATTTAAGCCGTTGATCGATAACCGCTACAGTGAGGAATCGGTTGTATCCCATAATGGAACTGCAGTTCTGGCAGAGCCTGTTGGACGATCAGTTGAAATTTTAAAAAATGTACTTCCTGAAACAGAAGTGGTTGCGATTGATGAAGTGCAATTCTTTGATGAAGATATCATTCCAGTTGCTCAAGAGCTTGCTGATCAAGGGCTGCGCGTGATCGTTGCCGGACTTGATCAAGATTTTAAGGGTGAGCCATTCGGACCTGTTCCAATGATGATGGCTCTTGCTGAACATGTAACAAAGCTTCAGGCAATCTGTATGGTTTGTGGTTCTCCTGCCAGCCGTACACAGCGTTTGATCGACGGAAGACCTGCTTCTTATGATGATCCTGTTATTTTGGTAGGGGCTTCAGAGTCATATGAGCCGCGTTGCCGTCATTGTCATGAAGTTCCAGGAAAGAAAAGAAACCTGCTTTCAGGCGCAGAGGGCTTTGAGGGCCGATTAAAATAATATATTTTGGTTAAACTAGTCCGGGAGCGGGGTGCTTCCGGGCTTTTTTGTGTGTTGAATAAGATTTTCCGGATGTCGAACTAAGCTGAAATTTGTCAGCTCGCTGATATATGGAGCAAACTCGCTGGATTATGACTAAAAATCGCCGGAAAAACGTGAAATCTCGCCGGAATACTCTTCATTTTTCTTGAATTTACTCACTGGCCATTTCTTAACTTCTTAAAAAAAGGCAGTTTCGCTTTGCCGAACTGCTCATTATCCATCATAAACCTCTCTCAATCAGGAAATCCTAACGATATGGGAGGTGTTTATAGTGAAAAAGGCGATTTTTACTCCGCTTTTAGCGCTTCTCGTGACGGCAGCATGTTCACCGATGCAGTCGTATAAGGAAGAAGGAGCTAAATCGGAGCCTGCTGCTTATGAAAATAAACAGGATGTACGTGATAACCTGTTTGGACATGGGATTATAAATTACCACCTAACAAAAAATGAACCGCGTGTGAATTACAGCTATGATACGAACATGAATCCAAGTGATTATCGAAGCATGAATCAAACACGTTTTGATTTATCCGATGATCAGGATAAGATTCGTGAGGCTGTAATTGATGCTTCGGGTATCAATCCACAGATGGTTACGATCAATGGGAACTATGCCCACATTCATGTAAATGCACCGCGCGATACTTCCAAAAAGGAACGTGCTGCACTATACCGTAAAATTATGAATGCTGTAGAACGTGCGGTTCCCCGTTATAATTTCTCGCTAAAAATCGACCACTAACTTTAGACTTTCAGCCACTTTCTATGTTTTCTTCTTATCTGATAGGGTAATTAACTTTTATCGGATGAGAGGAGGGACTCAAAAATGGTCGAGAAAAGAAATTCTGAAGATTCTCGGGAACAAAAAGAGAAAAAGCGGTCAAATGAGGATATCGAACCACAACGTGATCCCAAAAAGCCAGATCACACCGGAAACCAGAACCCGAATGAAAAGTAAGAAAATAAAATAAAACCGGCCCTGTCAAAAGGACCGGTTTTTATATGGTTATTTCGATCTCCTCGCAGCCTGTTGGATCGGATCCCATGAACCGTTGTAAGGAGGAGCGTAAGATAAATCCAGATCAGCGAGCTCTTCAACGTCCATCTCATGATATAGAGCAGTGGCTAAGACATCAATTCGCTTATCCACACCTTCTGCTCCGATAATCTGACCGCCTAATAACTTCTTCGTTTCTTTATGATAGGTTAATTTCAATTCAAGTTTTTTAGGGTCAGGATAATAACCCGCATGACTCTTCGATGTTATTTTGATCTCATCATACGGAAGGTTCAGTTTTTTTGCTTCTTTGTTCGATAATCCCGTTTTCCCTAATGATAAGTCCATAAACTGAATAATAGAAGAACCTACGATTCCTTTAAAATGTTTTTCAACACCAGCCATATTTAAACCTGCGATCCGGCCCTGCTTATTCGCTGTCGTTCCAAGCGGAATATGATCATTGAGCTTTTTTATCCGGTGGTAATGTGTCGCACAATCTCCCGCCGCATATACGCCATTCACATTCGTTTCCATTCGTTCATTCACTACGGCAACACCCTGTTCGTTCAAAGCTACATCGGTATCCTTCAGAAATTCTGTATTCGGCTTCACACCAACAGATACGATGACAAGGTCGGTCGGATAATCTTTTTTAGCCGTTTTAACAAACTGAACATGATCATCACCTTTAAAGCCAAGCACTTCTTCCTCTAGGCAAAGTTCAATACCATGTTTCTCTGCTTCTTCATGAATGTATGGAGCTAAGTCTTCATCAAAAATGCTTCCAAGCTGATTGCTTCGCTGTATGATGCGAACACTTTTTCCAAGTCTAAGCACGTTCTCCGCCATCTCAAGACCGATATAGCCGCCACCGATGATCGTTACATGCTGAACATCTTTCAGGCCTGCCATGAGCTCTTCAGCATCAGGGATCGTTTTTAGAGGGTAGATCCCTTTAAGATGAGCACCTGTCCACTGTTTCGGAATGATCGGCCTTACTCCAGTTGCGATCAAAAGCTTATCGTAGCCTACCTCAAACGGTTCACCTGTCTTCGTATGAATACCTGAGACCGTTTTAGAAACAGTGTCTACAGCATTTACTTCATGAAACGTCCGCGCATCCATTCCGTATTTTTCTCTGAACGTTTCAATGCTGCGGGCAATTAGTCTTTCCGTAGAAGGGATGAGTCCGCCTACTACATAGGGAAGTCCGCATTGTCCATACGAATAGATGCCGCCTTTTTCAAGAACGGTTATGTCTGGATTCTCTTGGTTCCGAACGATCTGCATGGCAGCACTCATGCCAGCTGCGTCTCCTCCGATAATACAATATTTCATCTGATCAGCTCCTTACATGCTTCTAACCATATAGTATTCCCATTGCCTCAAAAAAAGTAACTTTACGTGTATGATGCCACAACTCTATGGCTTTTGACCAACAAGAAGTTTGGAGTTGAAACGAACTTTATAGTAGAAAGAGGTGGTGGACTGTGCTTGAAATTAAATCGAACGGAACCGACTGGAATGCACCGGTTCAACCGATCCATACGCTGTTAAAAAAACTCGACCAAAAACCATTAGACCCTGTTTATGAGGGGATGGGGAACTTTATCATAAAATATAAACATGAACATCAGACAGATAACCCGCGTTATGTAGGATGTACTCATTTTTTAGGGCATTTTGCGACCATTCCATATGTGTTCAATGTCATTACTGATGAAAAAGTGATTATTGAAGAACTGACAAAGGCGATCAGAATAAATCAAGAGCGTTTAGATTACGAGCAATTACGCCGAAACATCTTTTCCTATTAATTTCCTTTGATGGTTTGTGTTGTGCTATGCTTTTGGTGAGGTGAACATAATGAAGGGTAAAGTAGATTCCTTAAATATTAAGCTTCCTGAAGAAGTAATGGCCGCCGGTAAATCTTTTTATACAGGTTACAATAAAGAACCGCAGCAGGAGCCCGTTTATTTACATAAGACACATTTTGAAGGTGACGGTGTAGGAGATACTGTGCATCATGGCGGAGAA
This sequence comes from Fictibacillus barbaricus, assembly GCF_014635025.1. GTDB lineage: Bacteria > Bacillota > Bacilli > Bacillales > Fictibacillaceae > Fictibacillus > Fictibacillus barbaricus. The sequence goes on from NZ_BMCE01000001.1 coordinate 206,085, forward strand.
GATAAAGCTGTATGCGTATATCCGCTTGAGCATTATGAAAAGTGGAGTACGGATCTAGAATTAGAGAGTCCGCTCAAGGTACCTTCATTTGGTGAAAATATCACAGCGGCAGGCCTTAAAGAAGATGACGTGTGTATCGGTGATGTGTTTCAGATGGGACAGGCAGTCGTTCAAATCACACAACCCCGTCAGCCTTGTAACACATTGGCTTCTATATTGAGTCGTCCAGATATGATTAAAAAAGTCGTAAATACAGGACGGACAGGGTACTATTTGCGTGTTATACAAGAGGGTTCTGTTTCAAAGGGTGACGAGATGGTTCTGATTGAGAAAAACTCCGCTGGGATTTCCGTTACAGAAGCAAACCAAATAAAGTATGGTTTTATAAAAGACGCTAAAAAAATTAAAGAATTAATTGAAGTTGAGGCACTGGCTGAATCCTTAAGACAATCATTAGCAAAACGAATTTAGAACTTTTATTATAACATTTTCCCGATTGGAAATCAGTTGGGAAAATTGTTCTATATAAAGGTTGATTATTTCATATAAACGAACGCTTTTTTCCCAATATTTGAAAATACCAATCGTGTTACAATGAATCAGTAATAGTCAAACAATTCCAATACATACATACGGGCCCGGGACCTGACCACCAAGAGCACATGGTTTGATTGTTATAAAATCATGATTGGGGGAAAAGAAATGAAAGCTGTTTTTAGAGCATTTACTGCTGTACTCAGCCTAGTATTCGTCCTATCCCTTATGGTAGGAAATCTACATTTCTCAGCATCGGCCGCAACGGTAGATAAAGGACCGAAAAACTTCCTCGTTGGTTTTAAATCAGATATTCAAACAGCTCAAATTAATCATGTTAAAAAAATAGGTGGACAGGTAAAACACCAGTATAAGTTCATGAACACGATGCTAGTATCAATGCCAGAAGCCGCAGCAGAAGCTTTAAAGAAGAATCCGAATGTTTCTTATGTAGAAGAAGATCAACTGGCTTTTAAGACCGGGCAGTCAACGCCATGGGGGATTCCTCACATTAAAGCTGATCAAGTTCATGCAACCGGCAATACAGGGTCAGGTGTAAAGGTGGCGATCCTGGACACTGGAATCGATGCAAATCATGAAGACTTAAACGTACGTGGCGGTGCAAGTTTTATCCCAAGTGAGCCAAACGCGTTTGCAGACGGCGATGGCCATGGGACGCACGTAGCAGGAACAGTAGCGGCGTTAAATAATACGACAGGTGTTATTGGCGTGGCGCATTCTGCGAGTCTTTATGCAGTAAAAGTTCTAGACAGCACAGGAAGCGGAACGTATAGCGGCATCATTCAAGGAATTGAGTGGGCTGTTGCTAACGATATGGATGTCATCAACATGAGCTTAGGAGGCAGTTCAGGTTCGACTGCACTTCAGCAAGCTTGTGATAACGCATATAATTCTGGCGTGCTTGTTGTAGCAGCGGCTGGAAACTCTGGAACAAAGGGCAAGAGAAATACGATCGGCTATCCGGCTAAATATGCTTCGGTCATGGCAGTTGGAGCCGTTGATTCCAGCAACACCCGTGCTTCTTTTTCGAGTGTTGGAACAGAGCTTGAAGTGATGGCGCCAGGTGTTGGTGTTGTAAGTTCTGTCCCAGGCAACAAGTATGCAAGCTATAATGGAACATCAATGGCTTCTCCGCACGTAGCAGGAGCAGCCGCACTCATTATGGCAGGCAACCCTGGACTAACAAACGTTCAAGTTCGCCAAAAGCTCGTAAATACAGCAAAACCGCTTGGTGACTCTTTCTATTATGGAAAAGGTGTCATTGATGTTTATGCGGCAACACGATAATAAATATAGAAAGACTCCAAAACGTTGGAGTCTTTTTTGTTTAATCCTAACTTCTTAACAGAGAATAAGAGATATTCAGTTGTAAGTCATCACAAAATAACTTGAACTGATACGAGTCAAAAAAGATTTGTTCTCCATTGTTTTGGTCCCAGCTCAAGATGGTGGAGCCGATCGGGGAAACTTTTCTTCTGTAGGCCCTGATGTCGCTTGTATGTTGAAACGCCTCGATATGGCCTTCGTTAGCCCCTTTTTCTAGTCGATCGATTACCCATGAAAAATCGTTTTCGCACACCATCTTTTCTTCGCCCTTTTTTAATAACCCTATCACTTTTTGCATTCGCATTTCTCCAATTTATTTATAGTCTTTTTTCGCTGTAGTCATTATAATGATAGTTAGTTTCCATATGCAAGAAGGTACAAAAATGTGGTATAGTTACCTTTTTGATACTAAGGAGTGGCATAAGTGAGAAAACAATATATGCATCCAATAGAAGTGACACTGGATGTTGTCTGCGGAAAATGGAAGGGCGTCATCTTATGCCATCTTCAAGAAGAAGGCATATTAAGGTTTGGTGAGCTAAAAAAACGTCTGCCGGGCGTATCGCAAAAAACGTTAACGCTTCAATTAAGAGAATTGGAAGAAGATGGACTCGTCAATCGCAAAGTCTATCCGCAAGTTCCTCCAAAGGTGGAGTATTCTCTGACGGAATACGGGACAGAATTAGAAGCAACGCTAGAGATGATGTGTGAGTGGGGAATAAACCACCATGACAAGGTGGGACCAAACAGTGATTCTCAACTAATAGAAAAGCCGAATTAAAAAGACCTGAAAAAGATTGAGAGTTTTACTCAAAGCGTCTATAATTATAATGTTATGCATATAAAACAGAGGTGAAAAACCATGTTAGAACGTTTAGAAACGATCGAAGCTAGATATGACAAGTTAAATGAACTACTCAGTGACCCTGAAGTGATAAATGATACAAACAAGCTGCGCGAGTACTCAAAAGAGCAGTCTTCTCTCCAAGACACGGTTTCGGTCTACCGTGAATACAAAGAGGCGAAAGAGCAGCTGGATGAAGCAAAATTGATGCTGGAAGATAAGCTGGATGCTGAAATGACAGCGATGGTAAAAGAAGAGATTTCTGGTCTTACTGATCAGATCGAAGAGTTAACAGCGCAGTTAAAGATTCTATTACTGCCGAAAGACCCTAACGATGACAAAAACGTTATCGTGGAGGTTCGTGGTGCAGCTGGCGGTGACGAGGCAGCATTGTTTGCTGGTGACCTCTACCGCATGTACAGCCGCTATGCGGAGATGCAGGGCTGGAAGTCTGAAGTAATCGAAGCATCTTACACAGAGCTAGGCGGATACAAAGAGATCATCTTTATGATCAACGGAGCAGGTGCATATTCTAAGCTTAAATATGAAAATGGTGCACACCGTGTTCAGCGTGTTCCGGCAACAGAATCAGGCGGACGTATCCATACCTCTACGGCAACTGTAGCTGTTCTTCCTGAAGCTGAAGAAGTAGAAGTTGAGATTCATGACAAAGATGTACGTGTTGACACATTTACTTCATCAGGTCCTGGTGGGCAGTCTGTTAACACGACTCAATCAGCCGTTCGATTAACACATATTCCAACAGGTACAGTCGTATCGTGTCAGGATGAAAAATCACAGATCAAGAACAAAGAAAAAGCGATGAAAGTTCTTCGTGCTCGTGTTTATGATAAGATTCAGCAAGAAAAACAAAAAGAGTACGATGAAACACGTAAGAGCGCGGTTGGTTCAGGTGACCGTTCCGAGCGTATCCGTACGTATAACTTCCCGCAAAACCGAGTTACCGACCACCGTATTGGCTTAACGATTCAAAAGCTTGACCAGATTCTTCTTGGCAAGATGGATGAGTTTGTTGAAGCACTCATCACAGAAGATCAAACAAGCAAGATGAAAGCTCAGGTGGACGCGTAAGATGAGTACAAAAATTCATGAAGCCCTCGCGTGGGCTTCTTCTTTTTTAGCTGATAACGGACGGGAAGCTTTTGCAGCTGAGATTTTGATGAGACATGTGCTAGGGTGTGTGAGCAGGACAGAGATGCTGATGCGTCTTCACGACCAAATGGATGATGAGATGTATCAACAGCTTAAAGCTGCTGTGGAACGCCATGTTGAAGGGGAACCGGTCCAATACATTACAGGAAAAGAAGAGTTCTACGGCCGGACGTTTTCTGTTAATAAGGAAGTGCTCATTCCTAGACCTGAAACGGAAGAATTGGTTGAACATACGTTAGCACTTATCTCAGAACATTTTGGTGATGATGAGACCGTTTCAGTCGCAGATATCGGTACAGGGAGCGGTGCGATCTCCGTAACGATGGCGCTAGAAGATGATCGATTGCAAGTTTACACGGTAGATATCGCGGAGGAATCTATTGAGGTAGCGAAGGGTAATGCCGAACGGCTTGGTGCCGAAGTTGAGTTCATTTTAGGTGATCTGCTGCAGCCATTTATGGAGATGCATATGAAGCTGGATGTCGTTGTGTCGAATCCGCCATACATTCCTGACCATGAGATTGAAGTTCTGGATACGATTGTAAAAGACAGAGAGCCGATGCGCGCTTTAAGCGGCGGGGAAGACGGTTATGTATTTTACAGAAGGTTTATGGAAGAGCTTCCGCTCGTGCTGAAAGAGAAGGCAATTGTAGGATTTGAAGTAGGAGCAGGGCAGGGTGAAACCGTTGGTGCTATGTTGCGTATTACCTTTCCAGGTTCAGAAGTGTATGTAAAAGAAGATATCAGCGGCAAAGACCGAATGGTGTTCGCGGTGCTTGGGAAATAATTTGGGAAAAGGGGACAGACCCGGGTCTGTCCCCAAAACAAAAACCCCCTTCTCATAGAGTTGAGAAGGGGGTTTGTTTGATTACTCTTTTACCATTAACTTAAGCGGGGCAGCAATCTTCTTTTCTACTTTCTTTCCTGCAAGTACGTCTGATGCTGCTCTTACAGCGAGTTCTCCGATCAGTTCAGGCTGTTGAGCAACAGTTGCTGCTAACTTGCCCTCTTTTACAGCATTCACGGCATCTTCATTTCCATCAAATCCAACTACCAGTACATCTCGGCCTGAGCTGTTGATCGCCTGAAGAGCTCCTAATGCCATCTCATCATTATGAGCGAAGACTGCTTTAATGTCTGGGTTTCCTTGAAGCACGTTCTCCATAACGTTTAATCCTTTTGTCCGGTCAAAGTCAGCAGCTTGTTTGGCAACCACATCTAACTTTTTGTCAGCTACATTATGAAATCCTTTTCCGCGTTCACGTGTAGCCGATGCTCCTGGCACGCCTTCCAGCTCAGCTACTTTTGCACCTTCACCTAACTGCTCTACAACATAGTCAGCTGGCATTTGGCCGCCTTTTACATTATCAGAGGCAACAAGTGCGGCAACGTCACCTTTATCAGTGGAGCGGTCCAGCGTAACAACTGGAATTCCGATGCTGTTTGCTGATTGAACAGCAGTTGAGATAGCCGCTGAGTCAGTAGGGTTGATCAGCAGGGCATCAATACCTTGCTGCAATAGATCTTCAACATCGTTTACTTGTTTAGCAGAGTCATTTTGTGCATCCACGACAACCACTTCTGCACCTTGTTTTTTCGCTTCATCTACGACACCATTTTTCATCGAAACAAAGAATGGGTTGTTTAACGTAGAAACAGATAAACCGATCTTAAGCTTTTCTCCATCTCCTTTTTTGGCTGGCTTTGCCCATGAAGGGGGATCTAATGAACACGCGCCTAAAAGGAAAATGGACAATGACATCATGATTAATAAGACTTTTTTCATCTTGAACCCTCCTATGCAGCTTTTTTGCGATCAATTAATACGGCGATCAGAATAACGACACCTTTTACTACCATTTGGAAGAACGAAGATACGCCTAACAGATTTAAACCATTGTTCAGTGTTCCGATAATCAATGCACCGATTAATGTTCCGACAATTAAACCTCGTCCGCCTGATAGGCTAGTCCCGCCTAGTACGACGGCAGCGATGGCATCCAATTCATATGATGTTCCTGCTGTTGGCTGTGCAGAGTTTAGTCGTGATGTAAGAATCGCACCTGCCAATGCAGCAAGAAGTCCTGCCAGTGAATAGATCATCACTTTTACTTTTGTTACTTTAATACCTGAGATGATGGCGGCTTTTTCGTTTCCGCCGATCGCGTATGTTTTACGTCCGAACGGCGTCTTGTGTAGGATCATCCAGAACAGAGCGAACGAGAGGATCATCGTGATCGCTGGTACCGGAATGCCTAAGAAATAGCCTCGTCCGAACAGTTGGAACATATAGCTCTCGCCAAGACCTGTAATCGGGTTGCCCTCTGTAAAAACGAGTGTTAAACCGCGGAAGATCGTCATCGTTGCTAATGTCGCGATAAAAGGAGCCATTTTACCTTTTGTGATTAATAGACCATTAATCGCACCCATTACAGCACCTAGCAAACAACCGATCAAGATAGCGAGCATCGGGTCTATTCCCGAAACGATCATTCCGGCCATCAATGCACTCGAAAGCGCTAGGATCGCCCCTACCGATAAGTCTATGCCTCCCGTTAAAATGACGAATGTCATCCCAAAGGCGATCAATGCGTTAATGGCAACTTGTCGAAGCAAGTTTAATAAGTTCAGTGGTTCTAAGAAACTCGGGTTCAGAACCGATACGATGACGACTAGAATCATCAAACCTAAAAGAGGTCCAAGCTTCTGCATAATATTTTCGACATGATTCACTTTTGCGGGTGAAGTTTTCATGTTATTGTCCTCCCGTTGCATATGTCATAATCTTTTCTTGTGTGGCATCACTCTTCTGAAGCTCACCGCTGATTCTACCTTCGTGAACAACAAGGATACGGTCACTCATGCCAAGAACTTCAGGAAGTTCTGAAGAAACCATGATGATTGCTACTCCGCGATCAGTCAGCTCATTCATCAACTGATAGATCTCACGCTTCGCACCGACATCAACCCCTCTGGTTGGCTCGTCCAAGATTAATACTTTTGGTCCAATTCCAACCCATTTGGCTATTACGACTTTCTGCTGGTTGCCTCCTGATAAGTTCTTGGCATTGGTTTCGCCGGATTCTGTTTTGATCCGTAACCGTTTGATCAATAGATCAACAAAGTCCTTCTCTGTTTTATAATCGATTACACCTTTCTTTGAAAAGCTTGTTAAGTTCGGAAGTGCCATATTTTCTCGGATAGAAAAATCAAGTACAAGTCCTTCGTTTTTCCGGTCTTCTGTAATAAAGCCAATTCCGAGTTTCACTGCTTCATATGGGTTTTTGATCGATGCTTTCCGTCCACCGACCCAAATCTCGCCAGAATCCAGTTTATCGAGTCCGAACAACGCTCGCATGATCTCAGTTCGGCCAGCTCCCATAAGGCCGGCAACTCCAACGATCTCACCGGATTTTACGGAAAAATTCACACTGTCAAAAACGCCTTGTATCGTGGCATTCTTTACTTCTAAAACGGTCTCCCCAATGTTCGGATTCCGTTCCGGATAACGATCTGTAAGTTCACGGCCTACCATTTTACGAACCACTTCATCAAAGTTTGTCTCCGTGATTGTTTTCGTATCAACCGTTTTTCCGTCTCGCATCACAGTAATACGATCGCATATCGCAAAAATTTCTTCCATTCTATGAGAGATATAAACGATCGAAACGCCTTCTTTTCGGAGTGCGTTGATCACTTCAAACAGCTTTTCTATCTCACGCTCTGTCAGCGCAGCAGTTGGTTCGTCCATGATGATCACTTTTGCATCTGTCATTAATGCTTTTGCGATCTCGATCATCTGCTGCTCCCCGACTGAACAGCGGCCAGCTTCTTTTTCGAGAGGGATTGATACTGCGAGCCTCTCAAACTGCCTTTTTGCCAGCGCTTTCATTTCTTTTGATTTTAAAAGTCCAAACTTTGATCTTAATTCTTTGCCGATAAACAGGTTATCGAGCACCGTCATGTCAGGCCATACATTTAGCTCTTGATGGATAAAAGCAATTCCGTTCTGTTCAGCTTCTTTCGGGTTCTCAAAATAGCGTTCCTGTCCATCAATAACAATCGTTCCTGAATCGCGTTTGTGAAGGCCCGTTAGAATGTTCATCATCGTCGATTTACCAGCGCCGTTTTCACCCATTAAAGCATGAACTTCGCCTTCTTGGAGATCGAAGTGAACGCCAGTTAATACTTGGTTCGATCCAAACGCTTTATAAATATCGTTCATTTGAATGTGCATCACAATCACCTCTCTCTAGAAGATTACACCTGCTTGTAAAATACAGTTGGCATACGGAGTCACTTCACCTGTTCGAATAATTACTTTCGCTTGCTTTGTGATTTCTTTAAAATCTTCATGTGAGACAAAACCAATCTTTGTTTGTGAGAAAGTCTCGTTCATATAAGTAAGGGTATCTGCGTTTTTTTCTTTGATCTCTCTTGCCAGGATCACTTTTTCAACTACCATATCCTCAGAAACGATCCTTACTACGTCTTCAAAACTCGGGACACCGAGCGTTAAAGCTAAATCGATACGAGGGACATCCTTAGGGATCGGAAGCCCTGCATCTGCAATCACGATCTGATCGGTATGTCCAAGATCACTTAAAATTTTTGAGATATGACTGTTTAGAATGCCGTTTCGTTTCATAACGTTTCCTCCACTTCTTTTCGAATTGGCATCCCGCCTTGAGCACCAAACTTTGTAACCGATAGGGAAGCGGCCCGGTTAGCAAAACGAAGGCTGTCGCTGATGCTTTTTCCTTCCGCTAAAGCTACGGCTAGTGCTGCGTTAAACGTATCACCTGCACCTGTCGTATCGACCGCGTCTACACTGTAAGAGGGAACGAGCACTTCTTTTTCGCCGTCATGATAGCGCGCGCCTTCTTTACCTTCTGTAATGAACACTTTATTGGGATACTGTTTAAGGGCATCCTCTGTTGATAAACCGTTAAACAGTACCGATGCTTCATGTTCGTTCGGTGTAATGTAGTTCGCATTGTCTATCACTTTTTGTGATAGCGGACGAGCTGGCGCCGGGTTAAGCAGTAATTGAACCCCAAACTCTTTGCAAAGGTCACTAACATATTCAACCGTTTCTTCTGGTATTTCTTGCTGAATCAGTACCATATCCGCTCTTTTTATGAGTTCCGTTGACTTCTTAACAAAGTCTGGTGTCACATGGTCGTTGGCACCTTTAACAACTACAATGCTGTTGTCACCTTCAGCTAAAATGATGTGTGCCGTACCGCTCTCTGTTTCTGTAACCGGTTCCACATTTGCTGCAGAAACGTTATTTTGTTTAAAGTTTTCTAAAATGGCAGCTCCATAATGATCATCACCAACACAGCCAATCATGGTTACGTCTGCACCTAAACGAGCTGCTGCGACCGCCTGGTTAGCTCCTTTTCCTCCAGGGACTGTTTTAAATGACGATCCTAATACGGTTTCACCCGCACCAGGACGCTTATCCGATGTAACGACTAGATCCATGGAAGAACTTCCAATGACCGCAATTTTAACCATGTGCATCAACCTCTCTTGTTGTATTTCGATCTATAAATGTAACAGGCATCTGAATATGCTGTTGTTGAACATTTTCTTTATTTATAAGTTTAACTAAAAGGGTAGCCGCTTCTTTTCCCATCTCATAAGCTGGCTGCCGTATAGTGGATAGCGAAGGGAACAACAAGCTGCTTTGCGGTATATCATCAAATCCAATAATCTGCAGGTCCTCTGGGATCGACTTTCCGAGGCGGAGCGCTTCATGTAAGACGGCTGTTGCCACGATATCATTACTCGCTAACACACCATCTGTATCAGGGTATGTTGCAAACAGCTCTTTTGCCCATTTCTCTGCATCTTCAAATGCAAAAGAAGTAGTGGACATCACATGAAAATCAACAGTTGATTGACTCAATGCTTCTAACGCTCCTTGAAAACGGTCTTGGGCGGGTTGAATATGTGCTGGACCTTTTAAGAGTGTGATACGCTTGCTTCCTCGCTTAACGATTTCTTCTGCAGCTATTCTTCCGCCTTCTTTTCCGTCCGCGTAAACCGAAGGATAATCGCTGGATGTACGGTCTAGAAAGACAACCGGAATAGACAGATCTTTATAGTTGGTTTTCGTTTTATTGTTAGTTGCGGAGATGATTCCGACGACATTGTTCTGAATAAATGTGTTCAAGTAATCCATCTCTTTTTCGGCATTTTCATCACTGTTGCCAAATAACAGCCGATATCCGCCTTTTTGCATTTCGTCTTCAACACCTCTTGCAAGCTGTGGAAAGAACGGATTTGTTATGTCCGGCAGCAGCAAGCCGATCAGCTTAGATTTCTTTTTATATAGGGAACGGGCTACTTCATTAGGGCTATACTTTAAGTTATCAACTGCGGCCATTACCTTTTTGCGTGTATCTTCATGAACGTAACCCGTTTGATTAAGAACACGTGATACGGTCGCGACCGAAACGCCTGATTCTTTTGCTACATCACGAATGGTAACCAATTTTTCGCCTCCTTCCAAATATGTAACCGTTTACACATTTAAAATAACATGATTGAACTGGATGCGCAAGCTGGTAATTCTTTCTTTTGTTTTTGTCGAATCAGACAGAAAGAATTTTACTAGATTGCTAGTATGAAATTTTCTCTCCGTGACCAAACTGTGGTTAGATACGACGGGGGAGGAAAAAACGATGAAAAAACGCAATCATTTCTTTATTCTTATACTCATTTCTTTAGCGGTGATGTTCCTATTCTTTGAAACACAAACAAAAGTGGCAAACGCAACGATGAATGCCTCTGTTAAAATACCGGAGGATTCGATCAGACTTCGCATTCTAGCGAACAGCAACACGGACGCTGACCAACAACTTAAACGCGAGATCCGTGATGAAGTAAACGCTCAGATTACTACATGGGTAGATGAACTTTCAACGATTTCTGAAGCGCGTGAGATCATTCGTAAACAGCTTCCTGCGATTGAAAGAATCGTACAAACAAAATTGGATGAAGCGGGGATTGAAAAAACGTTCTCAGTGGAGTTGGGCAAGGTAGCTTTTCCGACTAAGATGTACGGAGAGTACATCTATCCTGCTGGTCAATATGAAGCAGTGCTTATTACACTTGGAGAAGGAGAAGGGAAGAACTGGTGGTGTGTTCTTTTTCCTCCGTTATGTTTCCTAGACTTTGAAAACGGTGACGCTGTAAAAGAAAACAAAGAAGGAAAAGGCGATAAAGTGGAGACTGCTTCAGCAGAAGAAGTTAAAGAAACAGAGAAGGTCCAAACAAAATTCTTTGTTGTTGAACTATTTGATAGCTTCGTGAGTGCTGTAGGCTCCTTATTCTCTTAAAATGTGCATAAGTTCCTCCCTATTTTCATAGATTATAGAAAGTGAAGAAGGTAACCTCCTTGTGGTCTGCCTTCTTTTTTTAAAATCTCTGCACAAACAGCCAGCGTGGCTGAAAATCATAAAGAATAGGGGAGTTACGTAATGACGATTATCTTAAGGCAGGCAATGCAGCATGAAGCAAAAGATTTGCTGCAGCTCGTCGGAAAAGCTGGACTTCAATCAGAGGGAATTAAAGACAGCATTGAAAACTATCTTGTCGTTGTGAACGATTCAGGAGAAACGATTGGAACCGTAGGCCTTGAGCGAATAGGAAATGATGGCTTGCTTCGCTCTTTTGTATTAAAACAGAAATATTCTTCTGAAACGCTTCTCCTTAAACTCATCGATAAAATTTTGGTATACTCAAAAGATAAAGGAGTCGAAACTCTTTATTTACTTACAAAAGCCGTAAACATGTTTGAAGCATTATCCTTTAAGATCATTCCTAAAGATAAAGTGCCTCCGCACATTGAAAGTGCTCATCATGTTAAAAATAATGCAGCATCAGGAGCAGAACTTTTAGCATATACTTTGGATTCCTAAAGATCTTGTCAACAAGTTGTCCACAATTTAAGACAAATTGTGCATAACTCTGTGGATATAAAAGTTTTGTACTCGGCCTTCTTTTAGAAGGCTGACCTGAGTAGTAGAAAGGATTTAACCCATGAGATCATTCCAAACGGAACGCTGGACTGTGGATAAAACAGAACAATCATTAACAACTCATCCACATGTTGTTCAAGCTTCCTTGTGGATAAATAAAAATGAAGTAGTAGCTTTACCAACCGAAACGGTATATGGTCTTGCCGGGAATGCGAGAAGTGACGAGGCTATAGCACGGATTTTTGAAGCGAAAGGAAGACCGAGTGATAACCCGCTTATTGTCCACATCTCTGACCGTAAACAACTAAAAGGACTGGTGTCGTCGATATCGCCTAATGCAGAAAAATTAATGGACGCGTTTTGGCCAGGGCCTTTAACGATTGTGCTACCAAAGGGAGAAGAAGTGAGCGGAAAAGTGACAGCTGGTTTATCTACAGTTGCGGTAAGAATGCCTGACCACGTGGTAGCTCTTGCTGTAATCGAAGCATCAGGTGTACCACTAGCAGCTCCAAGTGCAAACCTTTCTGGGAAGCCTAGCCCGACAACAGCAGATCATGTTTATGAAGATCTGAAAGGCAGAATTCCTGGGATTGTGGATGGCGGCTCAACAGGTGTTGGCGTCGAGTCAACAGTTGTTGAATGCACGGAAGATTCTGTCATCATATTAAGACCAGGTGGAATCACTTTAGAAGAGTTAGAGAAGGTAGCAGGCGTCGGCAACGTAACAGTCGACCCGGGGATCGAAAACGAAAAGCTCGCTCCTAAGTCACCAGGTATGAAGTATACCCATTATGCGCCAGATGCACCTTTTGTCCTTGTGGATGGAAGTCCTGAATTTTTACAGCAGCTTGTGGATAAAGAGCGGGGGGCAGGACGCAAAATCGGTATTCTTACAACAGAAGAAAGAATGGACTACTACAAGGCAGACAGTGTTATTCCAGCAGGGAAACGATCAAACCCCGAAACGGTCGCTCAACATTTATATGAAGCCTTGCGTGCATTTAATGAAGCTGGTGTGGATAAAATTTTTGGAGAGGTTTTTCCGAAAACAGGTGTAGGCGCGGCTATTATGAACAGGCTTGAAAAATCGGCCGGCGGCCACATTATAAATGAATAAAAAACAAGCCTCTGTCTATGAAGACAAAGGCTTATTTTTATGGATGGGAAGCATGATGGAAAAGGTGCTGCCTTCGTCCACCTTGCTGTTGATTACTATTTTTCCGTGATGGTTTTCTATGATCTTGTAACAGATCATTAGGCCAAGACCTGTACCTTTTTCTTTTGTTGTATAAAAAGGCTCGCCAAGTGTTGGCAGACGTTCTTCTGGAATACCGCAGCCATGGTCGATAAAAGAAGCGATCACATGGTTGTCTTGTTTCTTAAGTTGAATATGTACAGAGCCTCCGGTAGGCATGGCTTCTATCGCATTTTTCAGCATGTTTACGAATACTTGTTTTATCTGATTATCCACACACCAAATCTCAGGCAGGTCAGGTTCACACTCAAAGTAAATCTGGACATTCGTTAAGATCGCTTGTGTATCCAGGATCGAAATTACATGCCTTAACAACTGGCGGAGATCAGTTTGTGTAAAATTCATCGCCTGAGGTTTAGCTAAAAGCATAAACTCCCCAACGATGCTGTTGATCCGGTCGATCTCTGAAAGCATAATTTCATAATAATCTTCGTTTCCAGATGCTCTAGATTGCAGAAGCTGCAGAAAGCCGCGAATAGAGGTAAGCGGATTTCGTATTTCATGTGCGACACCAGCTGCTAGCTGGCCGAGTACGGAAAGTTTATCTGATTTTCTAAGCATCTCTTCCGTCTTCTTGCGTTCCGTCAGATCACGTGCCACGACTACAAAGGAATCTGGCTGGTCTGTATCGTTTGCGATAGGGGTAGCATTGGCTTCAAGTGTTACCCAGTGCCCGTGTGCGTGTTTGCACCTTACTTCAAACTTTACAGGCTTTTGTGTTTGGACCATCTCGTTTATGGCCATCCTCACTTTTGGCCGATCGTCTGAGTGAAAGAAGCCTTGTATCTTTTTGCCATCATAAAGGGACGGATCAAAGCCGAGGAGCAGGCGGTTAGATGGTGAAACATACTTCACGTTTCCATCCAGATCCACGACACCTATTAAGTCAGTCGTATTCTCGGCAATAATCCGGTATTTTTCTTCACTTTCTTTTAATGCTTTCTCTTTTAATTTTTTATCGGTAATATCCCGTGAAATAGCGGAAAGAGCAACAACTTCACCGTTTTCTCCATAAATAGGGCTTAAGGAAAGGCTTACATTTAATCGTTTGCCGCATTTGGTTAAACGAATGGTTTCCACCCCTTTTACATAACCGCCATGTTTTACGATCGTCATCAATCTATCGGATTCAGCCACTTTATCCTCAGGGACGACTGGAAGTATGTGTGAAGTCAGGTTCGTTAACTCGTCTTGTGACCAGCCATAAATAAATTCAAAAGCGGGATTCACTTTTACCGAAAAGTCCGTTAAGTGAACAACAGAAATGGCATCACTAGAATGATAGATAACCGATTCGAGCAAATCTTTTGTTTCTCTTAATTCTTTTTCTGCTTCTCTTTTCGCAGTCACGTCTTTGGCGATCCCGAACACACCAATTACTTTGTTCAGCACGATGATCGGGGTGAGGGTGAACGTGATCTGGCGGGTGCCTCCGTTCTTATGACGGATACGTGCTTCATGCATTTTAGAGTTACCTTTAAGGGCATCATTGAACTGATCAATCGCGATCGCTTTTCGGTCAGGCATCATGAACGGATCAAAAGTCATGTTTAATAGCTCGGTCTCGCTGTAACCGGTCAGTACCGTACAGGCTTTGTTTACGGTTGTAAATTTTCCGTCAAGATCAAGAGAGAATAAAGGATCAATATTATGATCCATCAATGACCGGAAGCGTTGTTCACTTTCAGCGAGTTGTGTTTCAACGGCAACTCTTTCACTTAGATCCACACAGAATCCATACGCTTCGGAAACGGTTCCATCTTTATAAATAGGACCGATCGCAGTCAAAAAAGGGATTCCGTTTAGCTCTGCTTCATACGTCAGGCTTTCTCCGTTTAACGCTCTTTCGTACATTTCTTTTTTAAAATCAGCCATTTCTTTCGGAAAGATCTCTTCGATCCTCTTTTGCAGAACGTTTTCCCTCTTGAGGCCGAACAAGTCAAACAGTTCTCCTTCGCTCTCGGTCATAATGATGTCCTTATCCTGCTTTATACATCGAAAAGTCATGCTTTTTTGGCGGGATATACCTTTCTGGAACGGAGATAATCGCCATAGGGCGTCTCCTTTTTCTGGTATGGCCGATGCGTTATGGACCATGCTTGTCCCTCTCCTTTACGTACAGAGTTATATCCTTTTATATACGATATAAATTACGTTTTCCCTTCCTCCTAAGCCGTAAGTGAACAATTTTTAAACAGTCAACAGCTTGTATAGTTTTTATTCTTTTTACAAGTAGACATGCATAGGTTGAAAGTATGATGGTTAAAGGAGTGGGAACTATTTGGCAACGATGGGGGAATGGATGACACTTTTATTTATGTCCGTTGCGCTAGGTATGGACGCTTTCTCAATTGGTCTGGGCATGGGTATGTTATCACTTCGATTAAAGCAGATCATGAAAATAGGGATTACGATAGGGCTTTTCCATATGCTGATGCCGCTCGCGGGAATGACGATCGGAAAGCAGATCTTGCTCCACTTTGGTAATATCGCAGGCCTTATTGGCGGGCTTCTGCTTGTCATACTTGGGGTAACGATGATTCGTTCCTCATTTTCGAGTAACGATGAGCCTCTCGTACAGCCTGTTGGTTTAGGGTTGTTCGTATTTGCATTAAGTGCCTCATTGGACAGTTTCTCTGTTGGTTTATCACTTGGAATCTATGGTGCAAAAACATGGCTTACCATTTTGATGTTTGGCATGATGAGCATGCTTTTAACATGGGCTGGACTGATCATGGGAAAGAAAGTGCAAAAATGGTTCGGCTCTTACGGGGAAGCCTTTGGCGGCTGTATCTTACTCGCATTTGGGGTGAAGATTCTTTTTCCTTTTTAGTCAAAAGAGGGAAGCGATCTACATTTTTTTATTCGTTAAACCGATGATATACTAAATATAATCACGTTAAACCATACCGAAAATGGGGAAAGCTAGAATATGAGGTGAATACTCCATGAACGTGTTATTTATTTGTACAGGCAACACTTGTCGCAGTCCGATGGCAGAAGCCATTCTACGTGAAAAAGGCAAAGGCAAGTTCAACGTTAAGTCTGCAGGCGTATTTGCCGGAAACGGTGCCGTGATGAGCTCGAATGCATCACATGCCCTTCTGGAAAGAAAAATTAAAGAGAATCATCAGTCACAAGGTGTTTCTGATTATCTGGTCGAGTGGGCTGACCTCATATTAACGATGACAGAAAGCCATAAACACGCACTAGTGGGAAGATGGCCAGATTCTGTAAACAAAACGTACACATTAAAAGAATACGTAATGGACGAGGAAGAACAAAAGAAAATTGAAGAGATTTATGAGTTGTATACAGAGATTGAAATGCTGAAACTTCAATATATGTCGAAGGACCCGAATAGTGAAGATGTAAAAAAAGAGTTCGAAAAAGAAGTAAGGCCGCTCGTTGAAAGACGAATGCAGCTGGAAAGCGCGGTTCCGTCTTTAGACATTTCCGATCCGTTCGGCGGACCTCTTCATCTTTATCAAGAAACTCGGGATGAAATTGAAGCGCTGATTGAAAAATTAGTGAAAAAAGACGATAGCATGAAGTAGTAGGACATAATTAAGTAAAGTTGTCCTAAATTGCCATGCAGTGACATTGAATAGGGCATATCTACAGCATATAATGGAAAAAAGTATGAGAGAGCAGGTGCACACAACATGAAAGTAGCAATTGGATCAGATCACGCAGGAGTGGAATTACGAAAAGAAATCATCAGCTTGATTGAGGAGCTGGGTATGGAAGTAGAGGATGTAGGCTGTGAATGCGATACATCTGTCGACTATCCGGACTATGCCATTCCTGTAGCTGAAAAAGTAGCAAACGGCGAAGCAGATCGCGGAATCTTAATCTGCGGGACCGGAATCGGAATGAGCATTGCAGCAAACAAAGTAAAGGGCATTCGCTGCGCGCTTGTTCATGATCTGTTCAGTGCAAAAGCTACCAGACAGCATAACGACAGCAATGTACTTGCCATGGGTGAGCGTGTCATTGGTCCAGGTCTAGCATTGGAAATTGCAAAAGTATGGCTGACGACAGAATATGAAGGTGGACGCCACGGTCGCCGTGTAGATAAAATCTCTCAATACGAAGGCCAATAGCAATAAACCCAAATAATGAAGGGAAGACCATCTAATGAGCGATGAGCTCCAACAAATTCAAGACCAAGTCCTGAATGTTTTGCAAGATCTGCAAAAGCATGCACAATTAAAACCGTCTCAATTATTAGTGGTAGGAGCAAGCACTAGTGAAGTAATTGGTGAACGAATTGGCACATCAGGCACGATGGATACAGCTGGTGCTCTGTACAGCGGTATCGTCCAGTTTCAAGAAGAAACAGGAATTGCACTTGCCGTGCAATGCTGTGAACATTTGAATCGTGCGCTCGTTATGGAGCGCGAAGAAGCAGAAAAACGAGGCTATGAAGAAGTCCGGGTCGTTCCAGCCCGTTCAGCTGGAGGCGCATTGGCTACACATGCCTACCACCATATGAACGAACCCGTAATCGTTGAATATATAAAAGCCGACGCAGGGATTGACATCGGTGATACCTTTATTGGAATGCACCTAAAGCACGTCGCAGTACCTGTCCGCAGTGAAGTTAAGAAAGTGGGTGCCGCACACGTAACACTGGCCAAAACCCGCCCGAAACTGATCGGCGGCGAACGCGCTGTGTATCCGAGCAAAGAAGACATTCGTTGTTTTTAAATAAGGAAAGCCCTCTTGATGAGGGCTTTTTTCTTTACGTGTTGGTCGTGGGATGGTGTGGGGCGTGTCGAAATATAACGAGCATTGCACACTCGTGGATATATGGCCAAAACTCGTGGATTTAGTAGTCATCTTTCTGGAATTAAGTCTACCTAGCTTCTTTACGGCCATATCTTGCAGCCATTTTGTAAGGAGCAGAAGCTTGGGACCAGCCAAACCTCCTAATTATGTTCAATTTCGTAATGAATCCACTCGGAATTGATATTTTTTCCTCCCATTTTCTTATAAAGTGCCTGAGCAGATGTATTATCGACAGCTGTTTGCCACGACATGTACGCGTAACCTTCATTTTTCGTGTAATTCAGCACATGCTGAAACAGTTTTTCTCCCAATCCACATCCACGATATGCACCATCAACAAAAAGGTCGTTCAAAATGGCGATCTTTTGCACCCGCGTGGTGCTGAATGAAAAATAGAGCGTCGCAAATCCGGCAAGAACACCATCTTCTGTTTCCGCTACAAATTGCGTCCCCGCTTCCTTTGAAGACAATAAGTGCTTAATATGATCCTCAAGTTTTGTTCCTTCAGGTGTCTTTCCTTTATAAAAATCAACGATATAGCGGAGCATTAGTCCCTTTAGCTGCTCCAGATCTTCTAAAACCACCTGGCGAATCGTAAAAGTTGTCATCGTCCATTTCTCCTCTTATTTGCTCCCTAAAAAAGGAAGAACTCATTTACATCTATATTAAGTGATTCCTCAAGCATTGAATAGTATGATTAATAGGATTAATGCCATATTTAGATGAAATGGTGGTTTTGATAAGTAAAATGCTTACTGAACAAGGGAGGGCATACTAATGCCGATCCCTTTTTTGAATGTTGAAAGGAGATTTGGAATTTTGAGAGATTATGCGATTGGCATTGATATAGGGACAACGAGCACAAAGGTCGTCCTTTTTGATGAAAGAGGTGCGGCTGTTGCGCATCACTCAAAAAGTTATCCTCTGCTATCTGAAGAACCAGGATCAGCGGAACAAAATCCTGATGAAATCTATGAAGCAGTCGTTTACTCGTTACGAGAAACGGTAAGAAAAAGCGGTGGCTTAGCAGAGCGGATCGGTTTTATCTCGTTCAGTACAGCGATGCATTCATTGATTGCAGTAGATCGTGACGGAACACCTCTCACAAAAAGCATAACTTGGGCAGATACACGCAGCGAGCCGTATACCGCCTCAATAAAAGGAAGCTCTGATGCGGTTGACCTGTATAAACGGACAGGTGTCCCACTACATCCGATGACACCTCTTTTTAAACTGCAGTGGCTAAAAAACGAATCGCCTGATATTTTTCGGAAAGCTGCAAGTTTTGTGGGAATAAAAGATTACATACTTTATAGATGGTTCGGTGAGTGGGTAACCGATTATGCTTCTGCTGCTGCAACGGGTTTATGGAACATGCACGAATTAACATGGGATGAAGAAGCGTTGCGGCTAGCAGCCATCACACCGGAAAAACTGCCAGCCATACAGCCGACGACTTTTTATTGGGAAACTTTATCTGAAACTCTAGCAAAAGAAAGCGGTCTTGACCCATTGGTAAAAGTAGTGATCGGCGCCACAGATGGTCCTTTATCCAATCTTGGTGTAGGTGCGATTTCACCTGGCGATGTGGCTGTAACCATTGGAACAAGCGGGGCGATTAGAACCACTTCCACATCACCAGTGCTTGATGCAGAAGGCCGTACGTTCTGTTATCCGATAACGGAAAAACATTGGGTATCAGGTGGACCGGTTAACAACGGAGGACTCGCGTTTCAGTGGATTCATGATCTTTTTCAAAAAGAGGGAGAGAGTGCATATGAAACGTTCTCAGTAGAAGCGGAAAGTGTCGAGCCCGGAGCAGAAGGGCTATTGTTTCTGCCTTATCTAACTGGTGAACGGGCACCATTATGGGATGCACAAGCGAAGGGTTCTTTTATCGGTCTTACGCTGCGTCATACTCAAAAACACATGGTGCGCGCTGTTTTGGAAGGAACGATCCTAAATTTATACAGTGTGTACAGTCTTATTAAAGATCACGTTGACGATACTAAAGCAATTAAAATTTTTGCAACGGGCGGCTTTACAAATTCACCGCTATGGAAACAAATTTTAGCTGATGTTTTTCAAACAGAAGTAAGCATACCTGAACATACGGAGAGCTCGTGTCTTGGTGCGGTCCTTCTCGGCAGGTTTGCTCTCGGGGAAACAGAATGGCTGCAAGAAGCACCGATGGAAACAAAGCAATATGAAAAGGTTATGCCGAATCACGAAAACCAAGAAATCTATGAAGAACTGTTCAATCTCTATCAGTCTCTATCAGATGCGATGCAGGATCAATATAAAGCCATTCATGATTTTCAAAATAAACCTAAAAAAGAGAGCGGAAAATAACATCCGCTCTTTTTTTCTAATTAATTTATATATGTGGCATTGATCAGAGGAAGACCTGATTTAGCGTCTTTACCGTTTTTTACATTCCCATAAACCGTTATCTCAGATCCTTCTGAAAAACTGCTGTCCATCGTAAAGTTCATCACTTTAAAAGTTGTGTCGCCAACCTTCATCTCGAAGCTGCCGCCCATTCCCTTCTCAGCATGAGCACTAACAGTTCCAGTCGCTTTAATAATCTGTTGTTCATAAGCGTTCGGATCGTTCTCAAGTGCTGTTGGATCAAGGTCTACAGCCTTTTCTTCCATGTTCTTAATGATCTCAGCCTGCTGACCAGCTAAATCATCAGCTGTGCTTTGTTCTTCGTTAGCTTTTTTCTCTGTCGTATCCGCTTTTGGTTCAGGCTTTGCTTTTTCTTCACTGCAGCCTGCTAAAGCTAGTACTAAAACAAGGAGACTTGCTCCAAACCACTTTTTCATCATGATGATAACACCCCTTTTGGATAACTCTATCTCTATTATGTAACATCATATCATGTTCATCCCTATGAAATAAAATGAATTTTCACACTTGTGCATTTGCTCTTACAACTTGCAGCTTTAACGTGTAAGATAGAGGGGTATGTTACAATCATAATAATTTTTTCACATAAGGTAAGGGGGAAGCGAAATTGAACCATTTGAAAACAGCTGATCAAGAAGTCTACCAATCCATTATGGATGAATTGCATCGCCAGCGTACGAAAATTGAATTGATTGCTTCTGAAAACTTTGTAAGCCAAGCCGTAATGGAAGCACAAGGCTCCGTTCTTACAAATAAATATGCAGAAGGCTACCCGGCAAAACGCTATTATGGCGGATGTGAACACGTCGATGTTGTTGAGAATCTAGCAAGAGACCGCGCAAAGAAAATTTTTGGAGCGGAACATGCTAACGTTCAGCCTCACTCTGGTGCGCAAGCCAACATGGCCGTTTATTTTACGATTCTTGAGCAAGGTGACACAGTTCTTGGAATGAACCTTTCTCATGGCGGTCACTTAACACACGGAAGTGCTGTAAACTTCTCTGGTATTCAATATAACTTTGTTGAGTACGGTGTAGATCCGGAGAAAAACGTCATTGATTATGAAGATGTTCGTCAAAAAGCACTTGAACACCGTCCGAAGCTGATTGTGGCGGGAGCTAGCGCATATCCGCGTGCAATCGATTTTGCGAAGTTCCGTGAGATCGCAGACGAAGTTGAAGCTTACCTTATGGTGGATATGGCCCACATCGCAGGTTTAGTCGCGGCAGGCCTTCACCAAAATCCAGTTCCTTATGCAGATTTTGTAACGACTACCACACACAAAACACTTCGCGGACCTCGCGGAGGAATGATTTTATGTAAAGAAGAATTCGCGAAGAAAATTGATAAGTCGATCTTCCCTGGCATCCAAGGTGGTCCTTTGATGCACGTGATCGCTGCAAAAGCGGTTGCTTTTGGTGAAGTGTTAACAGATGAGTTCAAGAACTATGCCGAGCAGATCGTAAAGAATGCGAAGCGTTTAGCGGAATCTCTTAAAAAAGAAGGCATCACACTTGTTTCTGATGGCACTGATAATCACTTGATCTTGATCAACGTGAGCGAGCTTGCCTTAACAGGAAAAGTGGCTGAAAAAGCCCTTGATGATATCGGCATCACAGTAAACAAAAATACGATTCCTTTCGATAAAGAAAGCCCGTTTGTGACGAGCGGTATCCGTATTGGAACTGCAGCTGTAACATCTCGCGGTTTTGTAGAAGAAGACATGGATGAGATCGCATCAATTATGGCATCTGTTTTGAAGAACATTGAGGACGAAACAGTCTTAAAAGATGCAGAATCACGCGTTGAAAAGTTAGCAGGAAAATATAAGTTGTACGAATAATAGAAAGAAAAAACCAGTTTCTAAGCAGAAACTGGTTTTCTTTGTGTAACAGGATTTTTAGTTTTTATTCTTACAGGCAGAATTGAAATATACTGATGTTTTGAAGGGTTTGAACCGTTGGCTGGTATTGTCTGTCTTTTTGGAGAGGACATATTTTAGGTTATAGAGGCTTTTCCCGTGATTAACCCCTATTTTTCCGTGATAAAGTATGTTTTTTCCGTGATTAGAGCGTGATTTTCCGTGATCGTAAGACTATTGTCCGTGATCATTACAAGCGCTGCTCAAAAGTGTTTTCCTGAAATGAAATGAGGATCGTTTTGTCCCTTCAAAACGGTCATTATAGATCAAGTTGTTGAAGATGGATACGAATCCATCTTCTTTTTTGTATGGTTTTGTACCTGAAAAAGGGGAATAGTAGTAGGAGAGTTATATATGTAAATTTTGGAGTTTGGATTCGGGGCAATTACATGTTAGTTTTCCTTGAAGTGAAAGATGTTTTTCTGTACAATGCTAGAGATGCTTTTTGAACGACAATATATGTTACATAAGGAGAGGTGCTTAAAAACATGAGCAATGTATATGTCCTTGATCATCCGTTAATTCAGCATAAACTAACATACATCCGTGATGAGAGAACGGGTACTAAAGAATTTCGCGAGCTTGTAGATGAAGTGGCGGGCCTTATGGCATTTGAGATCACGCGTGATCTTCCATTACAGGAAGTTACTGTAAAAACGCCAGTTGCTGAAGCGACAATGAAAACAATCGCAGGGAAAAAGTTAGGGCTGGTACCGATTCTTCGTGCTGGACTTGGTATGGTAGATGGTATCCTTAAACTGATTCCGGCAGCAAAAGTAGGACATGTGGGTCTTTATCGTGATCCTGAAACGTTAACACCGATTGAATATTACGTGAAACTTCCATCTGATGTGGAAGAGCGTGACTTCATCGTGATCGACCCGATGCTTGCTACAGGCGGATCAGCTTCTGCAGCAATCACTTCAATCAAAAATCGCGGCGCGAAAAACATTAAACTTATGTGCTTAGTGGCAGCTCCAGAAGGTGTGAAAGTGATTCAGGACGAGCACCCAGACGTTGACATCTTCTTAGCAGCACTTGACGAAAAGCTGAACGACCACGGATATATCGTGCCTGGTCTAGGTGACGCTGGAGATCGTTTATTCGGGACAAAATAATCTAAAGAATGAACAAAACTGACTCTTGGAGGATTTCTAGCCTCCGAAGGGTCAGTTTTTTTGGTTATTTCCATGCTCGCTCAATTTATACACCCTCTGCACAAAAAACAGCCCGACAAACGGGCTGCTCCTCTAACCAAAAGTCTCTTAGGTCATCTCTTCAAACTTCATATCGATCAGCTTTTCATTCGTATGCATGACACCCACTTTTACTAAACGCTTCTTGCCATCTTGAAAGACTGTGAAATCAAAAAAGTCAGAGATCGTGCCATCTGGTGCTACGCGGCGGGTATCATATTCATAGTCGCTTACTTCGCTGTTCGGGTACTTCTTTTTCGTTTCCTCTAATGCCATCCTACCCCACTTGGCATAATCAATATCAGTCATGTTGGCTGGGGTCTGATCGTTATATTGCACGTTCAGCGGCTTATTCCGATCTTGTTCTACATTATTTCTCATATCACGAGATTCTTCCATAGGCTTCTTATCATTGATGTTACAGCCTGAAGCGAAAACCGCAATAACTGCTAATAAAATTAATATTTTTTGTTTCATGTCGAACAAGCTCCTTCCATATATTTAATGTAAGTATTTATCAAATGCATATATTTATTCAGGATAATGGAAATAGTAGGTATAGATAGTAAACAAAGTGAATAATAAACCATTAAAACAAGCCACAAAATTTCCACAATTTATTTAATAAACCGTCCCGATAGTCGTTGACATAGAAATGTCACTATTGTATTCTTACAAAGGGAATATGGTAAGGTTTACATTCTTGTATTTTCAAGGGTTTTCAAGAAAAAATATTACCAGTTTTCCAGTAGGAAGGAGTCCATACGATATGAGCAACGGGAAACGCCCTTATAAAGCGATGGCTTTAATGTCTGGCATTCTTTCTCAGCTTGTTGGATGCATTTTGATTGGACTTTTTGGAGGGAAATGGCTGGATGAATATCTAGGCAATGAATTTCCAATCTTTCTTATCATCGGGTTGTTTCTAGGTCTTGGAACAGGTGTTTACGGGATGATCCGCTTAATATCAAAGTTTTCAGGAGACGGGCAATGATGAATGAGTACAAATCAGTGTTTTTTAAATACATAAAGTACACATTGTATCTTCTCTCTCTACTATTCATCGGTTATGCTGTCACTCCTTATAAAGCCATCTTCTTAGGACTGGCTCTAGGAACTGCTTTCAGCCTCTACAATCTTTGGAGCATGTACTCGAAGATTGAACGGATGGGACAAGCAGTTATTCAGCAGAAAAGAGTGAAAACGCTCGGTTCACTTTCTAGACTCCTCTTTGCAGGGTTAGCGGTGCTCATCGCAATGAAATACCCGGAATATTTTCATTTATTAAGTGTGGTAGTGGGATTGATGTCAGTCTACATTATCATGTTAATAGATTCACTAACTAAAAGCTTTAGTACTCCAAAGGAAAAGAGGTGAACATAGGTGGAACATGGTGCAGTTACAGCTGATTTTCTAGGTTTGACTTTTAATCTGTCAAACGTACTAATGATCACAGTTTCATCCGTTATTGTTTTCCTTATTGCGGTACTCGCTACTCGATCCCTGTCAATGCGACCAGGAGGAATGCAAAACTTCCTTGAATGGGTAGTCGATTTCGTAAAAGGAATCATCAACAGCACAATGGACTGGCATACGGGCGGACGTTTTCTTGCTTTAGGTCTTACGCTTATTATGTATATTTTCGTTTCCAACATGCTGGGATTACCTTTTGCAGTAGCAGTCGACCATAATCTATGGTGGAAGTCCCCTACTGCAGACCCAACCATTACATTGACACTTGCTGTTATGGTAGTCGCGCTTTCACACTATTACGGTGTGAGAATGAAAGGGGTCAAAGAATATGGAGCTGAGTTCTTCAAGCCAATGAAGTTCTTGTTCCCGCTAAAGATTATTGAAGAGTTTGCGAACACATTAACGCTTGGTCTTCGTCTTTACGGTAACATCTTTGCAGGTGAGATGCTCTTAGCACTTCTAGTAAGTTTGTCACATTCAGGTATCTTTGCTGGGGTTTTAGGAATCTTCCCGATGATTATATGGCAAGGGTTCTCAGTATTCGTTGGTGCAATCCAAGCGTTTATCTTCACAATGCTGACAATGGTTTACTTGGCACATAAAGTAAGCCACGATCACTAATTTTTGGGAAAAACCAAGCTTCTATTATAGAAGCCCATTTTCATAAAAACTTTAAGGGAATTCAGAAGGGAGAAATTTTATCATGAATCTTATTGCAGCTGCAATCGCGGTAGGTCTAGCGGCACTTGGTGCTGGTATTGGTAACGGTTTAATCGTAGGACGTACAGTTGAGGGGATCGCTCGTCAACCAGAACTACGTGGTACTCTTCAAACAACAATGTTCATCGGGGTTGCGTTAGTTGAGGCACTTCCAATCATCGGTGTTGTTATCGCGTTCATCGCACTTGGCGCTGAATAATCTAACAACCATTGTTTATTACGATTTCTATAATGGCGAAGCAAGTTTCCTTATGGGACTACCCTTCGCCATTCCTTATGTATGATTGATTGAAGGGAGGAAATGGTGTGCAATACTTAATTCTAGGTGCTGCTGCAGGTGGAGGACTGAACACAGGTGATATCTTATACCAGCTGGTTGCATTTTTAATCCTACTAGTATTATTGCGTAAGTTCGCATGGGGCCCATTGATGGGAATCATGAAAGAGCGCCAATCACATATCAACAGCGAAATTGATGCGGCTGAAAAATCCCGTCAAGAAGCTAAAAGCTATCTTGAGACTCAGATTGAAGAGTTGAAGAAAGCGAAAGAAGAAGCAAAAGCTATCATTGATAATGCGAAAAAGCAAGGTGAAGCACAAGGAGAAGCTATCATTAAAGCATCTCGTGACGAAGCTGAGCGTGTGAAAGAAGCTGCATTAGCTGAGATCGCTTCTGAAAAAGAAAAAGCAGTTGCTACACTTCGTCAAGAAGTTGCTGCTCTATCCGTTAAGATCGCTTCTAAAGTTATTGCAAAAGAACTTGACGAAAGCTCTCAGGAGAAGCTCATTAACGAATACCTTCAAGAGGTAGGCGAGTCTCGATGAGCAAAGATCAAGCAATCGTAGCAAAACGTTATGCATTAGCACTATTTGAAGTAGTTGGTGTTACGAAACTTGAAGATACAGTTTCTGAATTGCGTCTTGTGAAGAACGTACTGGAGATCAATAAGGATCTTCAAAAAGTTCTTTCACATCCAAAAGTATCAAAAGATCAAAAGAAAGAACTGATCAAAGAAAGCGTTGGAGCTGACCTTTCTACAGCTGTAATGAACACGATCTATCTTATGGTAGACCGCAACCGTTACACATACATCACAGAGATGGCAGCGCAGTTCATTGAATTAGCAAATGAGGCACAAGGCATTGCCGACGCAAATGTATATTCTGTACGTCCTTTATCAGACTCAGAGATACAGAAGTTGGAGCAAACGTTTGCTGCCCGTGTCGGCAAAAAAGCGTTGCGCATTAATAATATTGTAGATTCTTCTCTCGTTGGAGGAATTAAGATCCGCATCGGCAACCGTATTTTTGACGGAAGCATCAGCGGAAAGTTGAATCGAATGGAACGTCAATTAGCTTCTAACGGAAGCTAGAAGGATAGGGGTGAAATTCATGAGCATTAAAGCTGAAGAAATCAGTGCTTTAATAAAAAAGCAGATTGAAAACTATCAATCTGAGATCGAAGTTAATGATGTGGGTACAGTTATCCAGGTCGGTGACGGTATTGCCCGTGCCCATGGATTAGATAACGTAATGGCTGGTGAGCTTGTAGAATTTTCTAACGGTGTAATGGGTATGGCCCAAAACCTTGAGGAAAACAACGTAGGTATCATCATTCTTGGGCCTTACCAAGAAATTCGTGAAGGTGACGAAGTAAAACGTACAGGCCGCATCATGGAAGTTCCTGTAGGTGAAGAACTTCTTGGCCGTGTAGTTAACCCTCTTGGACAGCCGATCGACGGCAAAGGTCCAGTTGCGACTACAAAAACTCGTCCTATCGAGCAAAAAGCTCCAGGCGTAATGGCTCGTAAATCCGTACATGAGCCGCTTCAAACAGGTATCAAAGCGATTGACGCACTAGTGCCAATCGGACGCGGACAGCGTGAGCTTATCATCGGTGACCGTCAAACAGGTAAAACAGCTGTAGCGATCGATACGATCCTTAACCAAAAAGACCAAGATATGATCTGTATCTATGTAGCGATCGGACAAAAAGAATCAACAGTTGCGGGCGTAGTAGAAACACTTCGTTCACACGGAGCGCTTGATTACACAATCGTTGTATCAGCATCTGCTTCTCAGCCTGCACCAATGTTGTTCCTTGCTCCATATGCTGGGGTATCAATGGCTGAAGAGTTCATGTGGGCTGGCAAGCATGTATTGATCATTTATGATGATCTTTCTAAGCAAGCTGCTGCATACCGTGAACTTTCCTTGCTCCTTCGCCGTCCTCCAGGCCGTGAAGCATATCCAGGGGACGTTTTCTACCTTCACTCTCGCTTGTTAGAGCGTGCAGCGAAGTTGAATGACGATTTAGGTGGCGGATCGATCACAGCGCTTCCGTTCATTGAAACGCAAGCATCTGACGTATCTGCTTATATTCCAACAAACGTTATCTCTATCACAGACGGACAGATCTTCTTACAATCTGACTTGTTCTTCTCCGGTGTTCGTCCGGCGATCAACGCAGGTATCTCCGTATCCCGTGTAGGGGGAGCAGCTCAGATCAAAGCGATGAGTAAAGTATCCGGTACACTTCGTCTGGACCTTGCTTCATACCGTGAACTAGAAGCATTCGCTCAGTTCGGATCTGACCTTGATAAAGCAACTCAAGCGAAACTTAACCGTGGTGCACGTACAGTTGAAGTACTTAAACAAGGACTGCACAAGCCGCTTAAGGTTGAGCATCAAGTTGCGATCCTTTATGCATTGACTCGCGGTTACATCGATGATGTAGCTGTAGAAGATGTAAACCGCTTTGAAGAAGCACTTTACGCACACATGGAAGCTAACTCTAAAGACGTTCTTGATCAAATCAAGACGACTGGAAAACTTCCTGAAGGCGACAGCTTAGACGAAGCGATTAAAGCATTCAAAAAGACATTCGCGTAAGATTTTAAATAGACTTTAAAAGCAGAGGTGCGGCGGTTAGCCGTGCCCTGCAACCAGCTTACTATGTTTAAAATGAGGGTTACCGATTTTTAAACTACCAATAAAGGTGGTGAAAATGAATGGCATTAAGAGATATAAAAGCTAGAATTGATTCTACTAAGAAGACCATGCAGATCACAAAAGCGATGGAGATGGTTTCAGCGGCAAAGCTAAACCGTGCTGAGCAGAATGCAAAATCTTTCGGCCCTTACGTGGAGAAAATCCAAGAAGTGGTAGGAAGCATTGCATCTGGTAGCAGCAACGCGAAACACTCTATGCTTTTAACACGACCAGTGAAGAAGACGGGTTACTTCGTCGTAACCGCTGACCGTGGATTGGCAGGAGCATATAACTCAAATATTTTACGCCACGTTTATCGTACGATTCAAGAGCGTCACAAATCAGCTGATGAGTATGCGCTGATCGTAATCGGTAAAGTGGGTGTGAACTTTTTCAAAAGCCGTAAGATGTCTATCCTAGACAGCATCACAGGTGTGGCAGACCAGCCATCCTTTGCTGAGATTAAGGCGATCGCATCAAAGGCAGTAGGTCTTTATGCGGACGGGACGTTTGATGAGCTTTACATGTATTACAACCATTTTGTAAGTGCCATTCAGAGCGATCTGACGGAGAAGAAGCTTCTTCCTCTAACAGATATCGCTGCAACAAAATCAAACGCTTCTTATGAGTATGAACCTTCAGAGGATGAGATCCTTGAAGTGCTTCTTCCTCAATATGCAGAGAGCTTGATTTATGGTGCTTTACTTGATGCGAAAGCAGCCGAGCACGCTTCTCGTATGACTGCGATGAAGAATGCTACTGATAACGCTAATGAACTGATCGGTCAATTGACACTTTCCTTCAACCGTGAGCGTCAAGCAGCTATCACTCAGGAAATTACGGAAATCGTCGGCGGTGTAGCAGCACTTGAATAGGCTTTTTTAAAAAGCTAGAAAGTGCATCATGTGCAAAGTAAGATAGGAGGGAAACCGATGAATAAAGGCTATATTACTCAGATTCTTGGACCGGTCGTTGACGTAAAGTTTGAAAGCCAGCTTCCAGAATTGCTTAACGCTTTAACTGTTAACGCTGAGGGTGTTGACTTAACACTAGAAGTCGCACTTCACCTTGGTGATAACATGGTTCGTACAATTGCAATGGATTCAACGGATGGTCTTGTTCGTGGAATGGAAATCGTGGACAGCGGAAAACCGATCTCTGTACCAGTAGGTGAAGCAACACTTGGACGTGTATTTAACGTAACAGGTGACCACATCGACCTTGGTGAGGCAGTACCGGCAGATGTTCGCCGTGACCCGATCCACCGTTCAGCACCTTCTTTTGAAGAATTAACAACAAAAACTGAGATTCTTGAAACAGGAATCAAGGTTGTTGACCTTATCGCTCCATACGTAAAAGGTGGAAAAATCGGTCTTTTCGGTGGTGCGGGTGTAGGTAAAACAGTTCTTATCCAGGAGCTGATCAACAACATCGCACAAGAGCACGGTGGTATCTCCGTATTCGCAGGTGTTGGTGAGCGTACTCGTGAAGGAAACGACCTTTACCACGAGATGAGCGACTCTGGTGTTATCAAGAAAACGGCAATGGTATTCGGACAAATGAACGAGCCGCCTGGAGCACGTGCACGTATCGCTCTTTCTGGTTTGACAATGGCTGAATTCTTCCGTGATGAACAAGGACAAGACGTTCTTTTCTTCGTAGATAACATCTTCCGTTTCACGCAAGCAGGTTCTGAAGTATCTGCCCTTCTTGGCCGTATGCCATCAGCGGTAGGTTACCAGCCAACTCTTGCAACTGAGATGGGTCAATTACAAGAGCGTATCACATCTACGAAAAAAGGTTCTGTAACATCTATCCAAGCGATCTATGTACCTGCCGATGACTATACGGATCCGGCTCCAGCTACAGCGTTCGCTCACTTAGATGCAACAACGAACCTTGAGCGTAAACTAACAGCTATGGGTATCTATCCAGCGGTAGATCCACTAGCTTCAACATCACGTGCACTTTCTCCTGAGATCGTTGGAGAAGAACACTACGAAGTAGCTCGTAACGTACAGGCGACGTTACAGCGTTACAAAGAACTTCAAGATATCATCGCGATCCTAGGTATGGACGAGCTTTCTGAAGAAGATAAGCTTGTTGTACACCGTGCGCGTCGTATCCAGTTCTTCTTGTCCCAAAACTTCCACGTTGCAGAACAATTTACAGGACAAAAAGGTTCATACGTTCCTGTTAAAGAAACAGTTCGTGGATTCAAAGAAATCCTTGAAGGAAAATACGACGATCTTCCGGAATCAGCGTTCCATCTCGTAGGCTCTATTGAGGATGCTATTGAAAAAGCAAAAACTTTGGCCTAATGCCTGAAAGGGGTAAGATTGGATGAAAACCATTCAAGTCAGCGTAGTAACCCCTGATGGTCCTGTGTTTGAAGGAAATGCGAAAATGGTCAGCGCGAAAGCAAAAAGCGGGGAGCTTGGAGTTCTTCCAGGCCATATCCCTCTTGTAGCTCCTTTAACGATCAGCGCCGTGCGTGTTCACGACGTTGATGGGAAAACACAATACGTGGCCGTTAGCGGTGGATTTATTGAAGTGCGACCTGAAAAAGTCACAATTTTAGCAGAAGCTGCTGAAGTTGCTGGCGACATCGAAGTGGATCGTGCACGTGCAGCAAAAGAACGTGCCGAGAAGCGTCTTGCAGGCAACAAACAAGACAACCTGGATGCCACTCGTGCGGAGTATGCGCTTAAACGTGCGATCAACCGTATCGATGTAGCAGCGAAGCGTTAATTTTAGAAGAAAGTCCTTCAGCTCTATTTGGGAGTTGAGGGGCTTTTTTGTTTGCTTATTAGTCAGGGGTGCACAACTACACAAGTCGAATTTGGGCATAATTTGTCGATTCGCCAATATATTACCTAAACTCGCCGGATTATAGTTAAAACTCGCCGTATTAACTACCAAATTTGCCGGATTAATATCCAAATTTCTTTAATTACCCGCTTCAGCACCCCAAAGGAATAGGTTATGGGTAGTTTCGGACCCGAAACTGCACCTATTTGTACTCTTAAAGACTAAAATCAACTTCCAAAATTGAAAAAAGCGGCAATTAAGTCGCTTTTTTTCAAATATACGAGCTCATAGAAACGAAACATCCCCTCTGCTCGTCCTAAAACAAGTCCAGAGGGGGATATAACATCATCATCATTCTCGTTTTGGAGGTTGAAAGACATGATGATTGATCTTATCTAGCTTCTTCCAAATACCGACGGAGACCCTGATACCCTTCTTAACCAGTGCTGATCTCCATTTTCATCAGTAATTGCGTTGGTTTCCGTTACTTCCACAGCCTGAGCCACTTCATCACCAAACGGGTTTCGAAAACTGCCGACAGGTGAAAGAACGTGTTTCTTTCTTTTCTTTAACATCCTTAACACAGCCTTTAATATGGGTGTATCGCGCATTATTCTCTTACAAAATCAATCAAATTGGCGATATACATAGTGGAAATTTTCAGGTGTGAAAAATTCTGATCTCGTTCCTAACAATCGTTCTATTGCTTCACGAATTGCTTGCACTTCTGGGATGTCTGCAGCTTCAGCAATTTCATTTCTGATCGGATTTTGAGGACAGCTGATCGGTTTTTTTCGTTTCTTAATTCTAAATCACCTCCTTAAAAAGGAAGGCTTGCTGCTTTAAGAGCATTTTACAAAATGCTATACCTTATTAAATGCTCGTCCATATGTGGAGGTATGTGTTATTATCACTAAATATGTAAAAAAGGCGATGCCCTAAAGTTTTATCAATAAAAAAGGGTTGATGGTTCATGATATGGAAAGATGAGGAGTGTGCAAGATGAGCTTTCACGGTCAAAAAGTTTTACCAGCAGCTCGAAAAATGAAGGACTTTGAGAAGCTGCTGAACAGCAAATATACATATATCGTATGTCTAGATACGCACATCAGTCAGTTGAAGTTCATGATTAATATGGCAAACGAAAGAAATAAAAAGGTTTTAGTTCACCTTGATCTGATCAATGGGTTGAAAGCGAATGAATATGCCGTAGATTTTTTAGCACAAGAAATGAAGCCTGCAGGCATTATATCAACTCGATCTAACTGTATCATCCGAGCAAAAAAGAAGAACATGATTGCCGTTCAGCGGTTATTCTTACTAGATTCATTAGCACTGGAAACAAGTTATAAGGTGATCGAACGCGCACAGCCAGACTATTTAGAGGTCTTACCAGGCATCATGCCGGAGATCATTAAAGAAGTGAGGCAGCAAGCCGGCATACCGATTATTGCTGGCGGCCTGATTCGTACAAAAGTCAACGTGACTGAAGCTCTTCAAGCAGGTGCAGAAGCGGTAACAACTTCAAATCCGGAATTGTGGATATAAAGTTCTATTGAAATATGTTTGACACCGCTTTCATCCTTGTTATAATAGAGACAAGTTCATAACGTGACGGAGAACATGGAGATCCACAAGAGTTTACTTATAGTACAAACTATAAGTATCTTTTGATGGGTCTTTTTTGTTTTTTTCAGTACTTAAAACAGTGCTTGTCACCTTTGTAAAAAAAGGAGGAATTATAATGTCGACATTCATGGCAGAACTAATCGGTACTATGATTTTAATTATTTTTGGAGGTGGAGTTGTTGCGAACGTTTCCTTAAATAAATCGAAAGCTCAAGGCGGCGGATGGATCGTTGTAGCTCTCGCTTGGGGACTAGCTGTTGCAATGGCTGTTTACGCTGTTGGGAGTTTTAGCGGGGCACACCTTAACCCGGCAGTAACGCTTGGACTCGCATCAATCGGGGAATTTGCCTGGGGAGATGTACCAGCTTATATCCTTGCTCAAATGATCGGCGGGATGCTCGGAGGGATGGTTGTCTATTTTCACTTTCTTCCCCACTGGAAAGCTACAGATGATCCTGCGGTAAAACTAGGCGTCTTCTCTACAGACCCAGCTATTCCGCATACATTTTCAAACCTTTTATCAGAATTTATTGGAACAGCCGTTTTACTAGTAGGATTATTGTCAATCGGAGCGAATAAATTTTCTGATGGCTTGAATCCTTTAATCGTCGGATTCTTGATCGTGGCGATCGGGTTGTCACTCGGAGGGCCAACAGGATATGCGATTAACCCTGCGCGTGATCTAGGTCCGAGAATCGCACACTTTATCTTGCCGATCCCCGGGAAAGGAAGCTCCAACTGGACGTATTCATGGATTCCGGTAGCAGGCCCAGTACTAGGCGGTGTGTTCGGCGCATTATTTTATCAAGCAGTCTTTACAGGGAAAGTTACAACCCTATTCTGGATATGGACAGCTTTTTCATTCGGAATATTGGCATTAACGTTTTTCTCAGGAAGCAAAGGGACACATGCATTGCCATATGGAGCAGAGATAGAAAACTAAAGAAGAAAACTATGGGAGGTTTTACGGATGGAAAAAAAATATATCATTGCACTCGACCAAGGAACAACGAGTTCCAGAGCGATTCTTTTTAACAAAGCGGGAGAAGTCGTTGAAATCTCCCAAAAAGAGTTTAAGCAGCATTTTCCTAAGCCAGGATGGGTAGAACATAACGCTCTAGAAATCTGGGGAACGATTCTTGCTGTAGTCGCTGAGGTGCTTTCTAAAACAGATACAGACCCTGGTGAAATTGCTTCGATCGGAATCACAAACCAGCGTGAAACGACCGTTGTCTGGGATAAGAACACAGGGAAGCCTGTTTATAACGCAATCGTATGGCAATCCCGGCAAACGGCAGTAATCTGTGATGAGTTGAAGAATCAAGGACTGAACGACAAGTTCCGTGATAAAACTGGACTCTTGATCGATGCTTATTTCTCCGGGACAAAAGTAAAATGGATTCTTGATAATGTAGAGGGTGCACGAGAAAAAGCAGAAAATGGAGACCTGCTTTTTGGAACGATCGATACATGGCTCGTATGGAAGCTGACTGGCGGCAAGGCACACGTGACTGACTACTCCAACGCCTCACGAACACTTATGTACAACATTTATGACCTAAAGTGGGACGAAGAATTGATCGAGATCCTAGGTGTTCCGAAATCGATGCTTCCTGAAGTGAAATCTTCTTCAGAAGTTTATGGCGAAACGATCGATTATCACTTTTTCGGCAAGAACATTCCGATCGCAGGAATCGCGGGTGACCAGCAAGCGGCACTCTTCGGACAAGCATGCTATGAAAAAGGAATGGCAAAAAATACATACGGTACAGGCTGCTTCATGCTCATGAACACAGGTGAAAAAGCAGTTAAGTCAGAGCATGGCCTCCTAACAACGATCGCTTGGGGCATAGATGGAAAAGTGGAATACGCACTTGAAGGAAGTATTTTTGTAGCTGGTTCAGCTGTTCAGTGGCTGCGTGACGGACTTCGAATGCTAAAGAATGCAGCAGACAGCGAGGAATATGCAGAACGCGTTTCTTCAACAGATGGCGTTTATGTGGTACCTGCCTTCGTCGGACTCGGAACACCATACTGGGATTCAGAAGCACGAGGTGCGATCTTTGGCTTAACACGTGGTACGGAAAAAGAACACTTTATCCGAGCAACGTTAGAATCGCTTGCATATCAAACGAAAGACGTGCTGACAGCGATGGAAGCAGATTCAGGGATCGAACTGAAGAAACTGCGTGTGGATGGCGGAGCGGTTAAGAATAACTTCCTCATGCAGTTCCAGAGCGATATTCTAAATGTTCCGGTCGAGCGGCCTGAGATCAACGAAACAACAGCACTTGGAGCTGCTTATCTAGCAGGGCTTGCAGTAGGTTTCTGGAGCGATCGGAACGAAATTGCAGAAAAGTGGAAAGTGGACAAAGACTTCGGCGTAAACATGAAGGAAGAAGAGCGTAAGAACCTATATGATGGTTGGAAGCAAGCTGTTGAGGCAACAATTGCTTATAAACCGAAAGCATAACCCTTTAAAAGTAAATAAAAGTGCGTTATACTAAAAACAAGTTGATATTGAACCGGTTGGAGATCAGGAGAGACCACAAAACCTCGTACAAACGATGCGGGGTTCTTGTGGTCTTTTTTGCGTGGCTTTAAACACCTTACGATAAAAACCGTGTGTTGCAGTAGCGAATTGCGGGAAAACTACCCGTATCCTAAAATACCAACGGTTCTGTACACAAAAGGAGTGAAAAGAAAATGAAAGCATCATTTTCAACCTATAACAGAGAGGCCATTATTGAAGCGATGAAAAAGCAAAAGTTAGATCTGCTCGTAATCGGAGGCGGTGTAACAGGAGCAGGTATTTTACTAGATGCCCAGACGCGCGGAATGAAAGTTGGCCTATTGGAGATGCAAGACTTTGCAGCGGGGACTTCAAGTCGTTCCACAAAGCTTGTTCACGGTGGTCTTCGTTATTTAAAGCAGTTTGAAGTGAAGCTGGTCGCTGAAGTGGGGAAAGAGAGAGCCATTGTTTATGAGAATGCGCCGCATGTCACCACGCCAGAATGGATGCTTCTGCCTTTTTATAAAGGAGGAACGTTCGGTAAGTTCTCTACTTCGATCGGTTTAAAAGTGTATGATTTCTTAGCAGGTGTTAAGCGAAAAGAACGCAGAAAGATGCTCTCTGCTACAGAAACATTAAGACATGAACCTCTTTTGAAAAAGAATGGACTTCTTGGCGGAGGCTATTATGTTGAGTACAAAACAGATGATGCTCGACTAACCTTAGAAATCATGAAAGAAGCTGTTGACCGTGGTGCATCAGCTGTCAACTATGCGAAGGTTACTAGATTTATCTATAACGGCAAGAGAGCGGTTGGTGTAAAAGTAGAGGATCAGTTGACTGGTGAGGTACACGAGATCTATGCAAAGAAAATCGTGAATGCAACAGGTCCATGGGTAGATGAGCTTCGTGAAGTAGACCGCTCAAAAACAGGTAAAGAAATTCATCATACAAAGGGAATCCACCTTGTTATAGATGGTTCAAAGTTTCCTCTTAAACAAGCAGTGTACTACGACACAAAAGATGGCAGAATGGTGTTTGCGATCCCGAGAGCAGGTAAAACATATGTGGGTACAACAGATACCGATTATAAGGGGGATTTAGCGAATCCAGGCATGACGGAGGAAGATCTTCAGTACGTTCTGAATACTATCCACTTCATGTTCCCAGATGTGAAGATCACTCGTGATGATGTGGAGTCTTCTTGGTCAGGATTGCGTCCATTGATCCACGAGCCGAAAAAAGGGCCTTCTGAAATCTCGCGTAAGGATGAGGTTTTTCGTTCTCCATCTGGCTTGCTGACGATTGCAGGCGGTAAGTTAACAGGTTACCGGAAGATGGCGGAAAAAGTAGTCGATCTTGTCCGCGATCAGCTTAGAGAGGAAGAAGGCTCAAAGTTTCCGGATTGCAGAACACAGCACCTGGAACTATCAGGCGGAAAGATGGGCGGCAGCGAAAACTTCGGTGACTTCCTGCGAACAAAAGTACAGGAAGGCTTGGCATTAGGGCTTGATGAAGAAAAGGCGAAAGAACTCGTTCAGCGTTATGGTACGAACATCGATGTGTTGTATAGCTTTATGAAGGAACGCGGTGGAGAAGCGAAGAGCTACAATTTACCGAAAAGTTTATATGCTTCACTTCTTTATGGCCTGGAGTATGAGATGACATCAACGCCATCCGACTTTTTAATCCGCCGTATCTCTGCTCTGTACTTTGATATTGATACGGTGTACAAGTGGAAAGACAGTGTGATTAACTGCATGGCAGATAAGTTAGGCTGGGATGCTGAGCAAAAACGCGATCATGCGGAAGAGTTTGAAGAGCAATTAAGGTTGTCGGTAGAGGCGATTTAATAGGGTGGATGTCCCTGGGTTACTGGGGATGTCCTTTTTTTCGGAACTTGTCGTGATCAGTCGACTTGCCGATATATGGGTAAAACTCGCTGAATTAAGCCATAAACTCGCCGGAATAACTGTGTTTTTTGCTGGATTAATGTAATTTTTTCTTGAATAAATGTTATGTACCCGACCGAGGTATCATTAAAGATGAGTTTCGTTCACCGAAACTACCCTAATATAACTAAAACAAAAAGGATACTCCCTATGAACTCCGGGAACATCCTCAATTTTTTATAAAAGTGGAACGTGATAAGTAATCTGAAGGGTATTTTTGAAGCAAAAATTGCAAAAATAGACCAATTTCATAGGGAACGTCATTAAAGTACTTTTCATTTGAATCTCTTAACGTTGCTAACAACGAAAAAAAGTGCTGTTTATCTGATTCATCTGCAGACTCTTTAAAGTATCCCCAAACGTGTTCGAGTGTATTGCCAAGTGCTCGACGCTCAAACGGCTTCTCACTAAAATCGGCGATCATCATCATAATCTCTTTGTAATCAGCTTCAAACGCGGCTTCTCTCATTTTTCCCTGAATCTCTTTATAAAAATTATAGCCTTTTGCCATAATCGAATACTTTTCACTTGCCCAAAGTATTTCTGTCTCTTTTTTCAAGTGAAATCCCATCCTTTATATACTGACATTCGATCAAATGTAAATGTACAGAGCAAGGGCAACGAGTGAGATAAGGATAACCACAGCATAAATGCCTGTTAAACGTACAAGATTTTGCTTTGTTGAGCTTTCATATTTTTCATCTTGAGTTCTAGAGATCATGATAGTACCAACTAAGCCAGCAATTGAGATCACAACGATCAAGAAATAAGCAATCCACCAGAAATCCATTCAGCATCTCTCCTTTAACTCTATCATACTGCTAACTTTCTATGACTCTCATGCAAAAAATTTACAGGATTATGAACATTTCTATAGAAAAATAAGAATAGAACAATACTATAGTGCTTAAGGGATATGTGAAGAATCACATCGACACAAAATATGGAATTTGCTATAATTAAAGCGGTTACATAATTTAAAAAATTCTGAAGATTAGGAGGTAGTCAGAATGGATTTTTATCACCTATATCAAAACAATTACCTCATTGTGGCAGTATTTTTATTTTTAGGGATCCTGTTGCCGGTAGTCGCTTTAACTGCAGGCCGTGTGCTGCGTCCTTATAAGCCTTCAGCTGAAAAATACACCACTTACGAAAGCGGAATCGAGCCATTTCATCAAAGCTGGGTTCAATATAATGTCCGCTATTATTTGTTTGCGCTTATGTTTGTTATTTTTGATGTTGAAACTGTATTTCTATATCCTTGGGCCGTTGCCTATGAAGAGTTAGGTGTGTTTGCCCTTATTGAGATGGGAATTTTCGTTGTTCTTTTAACGTTAGGTCTTGTATACGCTTGGAAAAAGAAGGTGCTTAAATGGACATAAAGTGGGAGCTTACGGCTGAAGAACGCGCCGAATTAGATCGTAACGTATTCATGGTGACACTTGAGCAAGTGAAAGCCTGGGCCCGCAGCAATTCCTTATGGCCTTTAACGTTTGGCCTTGCTTGCTGTGCGATTGAAATGATGGGTACAGGGTCTTCTCATTACGACCTAGACCGTTTTGGAAGTATCTTTCGAACGTCACCGCGTCAATCCGATGTGATGATCGTTTCAGGGACGGTAACAAAAAAGATGGCTCCTGTTTTAAAACGCTTGTATGAGCAAATGCCTGAACCAAAATGGGTAATTGCTATGGGCTCATGTGCAACAGCGGGTGGACCATACATCAAGTCGTATGCGGTTGTAAAAGGGGTTGATCAAATCGTGCCCGTGGATGTCTATATACCAGGATGTCCACCAAACCCGGCTGCACTCATATATGGCATCAACAAGCTTCAAGAAAAGATCCGTTTTGAAGCGAAGACCGGCAAGAAGGTGATGAGCGAATGACAAAAGAGCATGATGGACAAAATCCTGAGTCAAACGAAGGATTATCGATAGAAGAACAAAAGAAGAAAGCTGCTGCAGAAGCGAAGGCTAAAGCACTAGAACTTGCCAAACAGCGTCAGGCTGAGAAAGCGAAGGCAGTGGAAACGCCAGAACCAGCTCCAGAGCCAGAATTAACAAAAGAAGAACTAAAAAAGAAAGCTGCTGCAGAAGCAAAGGCTAAAGCACTAGAACTTGCCAAACAGCGTCAGGCTGAGAAAGCGAAGGCAGTGGAAACGCCAGAACCAGCTCCAGAGCCAGAATTAACAAAAGAAGAACTAAAAAAGAAAGCTGCTGCAGAAGCGAAGGACAAAGCGCTTGAACTTGCGAAACAGCGTCAGGCTGAGAAAGCGAAGGCAGTGGAAACGCCAGAATCAGCTTCAGAACCAGAGTTAACAAAAGAAGAACTAAAAAAGAAAGCTGCTGCAGAAGCGAAGGCTAAAGCACTAGAACTTGCCAAACAGCGTCAGGCTGAAAGAGAGAAAACTACTGAAACGCTAGAGTCGACCGACGAAACTTCAGATGATCTTGCTAAACAAAAAGCATTAGCAGCTGCTAAAGCAAAGGCCGCTGCAGCAGCCAAGGCAAAAGCTGCCGCTGCCGCTAAAGCAAAATTGGCAAGAGAGTCGGGCGGCGATGCACCAGCCGAAAAAGCTTCAGATGACGAGAAAGCAAAAGCAGCTGCCAAAGCGAAAGCCGCAGCCGCAGCCAAGGCAAAGGCAGCCGCTGCTGCTAAAGCAAAAGCGCTCCGAGAAGCAGGCAGCGACACACCACCATCCCAAACAGGTGGTGATGACGAGAAAGCAAAGGCGATAGCAGCCGCAAAGGCAAAGGCCGCAGCCGCTGCAAAAGCACGTGCTGCTGCAAACGCAAAAGGTGCCGCAGCAGAACCGGTGGTAGAAGAAAAACCATCACAGAACCAACCTATCCTCGATACCTACATAAAAGTCATCAAAGAACATCTAGGAGAAGATGTGCTAGAAGATTCCTATATCAACAGATTGTCCAAAGACGTGCCTACCTTAGTTGCTAAACCCAATGCCTATTATAAAATCGCTGAGTTTTTAAAGCATAATGACCAGCTTCGTTTTGACTATCTGTCCGAAATGCATGGTACAGACTTTGAAACGCATTTTGAAGTGTATAACCACCTTTATTCGTACGTAAATCGCCAGTCTGTTGCTCTCAAAGTAAAAATAGACAGGGAAAGTGCTGTTACCCACTCTATTACCCCGTTATGGGAGGGCGCAAACTGGCCTGAGCGTGAAACATATGATCTTTTAGGGATACAGTTTGAAGGTCATCCGAACTTAACACGCATCATGCTTCCGGATGATTGGGTGGGGCATCCGCTTAGAAAAGATTACGAACCGCATGACGTGGAGGTGTAGATATTGATCAGAACAGAAGAGATGCTCCTCAACGTTGGACCACAGCATCCGAGTACACACGGCGTTTTTCGGATCGTGCTAAAAATCGACGGAGAAACCATCATTGAAGCGACGCCTGTTATCGGCTACCTGCATAGAGGGACTGAAAAGCTCGCAGAAAACCTTCAGTACACACAGATCATCCCGTATACAGATCGAATGGATTATCTTGCGGCCATGACAAATAATTATGTGATCTGCCATGCGGTTGAAACGATGATGAGTCTTGAGATTCCAGAACGTGCGGAGTATTTGCGCGTAATCGTGATGGAGTTAGGCCGAATCGCGAGTCACCTCGTTTGGTTCGGTACGTATCTGCTTGATATCGGGGCGATGAGCCCGTTTTTATACGCGTTTCGTGAACGAGAAGCTATTATAAATATGCTGAACGAAATTTGCGGTGCTCGCCTCACGTTCAACTATATGCGTGTTGGAGGTGTGAAGTGGGATGCACCAGAAGGCTGGATCGAGAAGGTCCGAGAATTTGTACCGTATATGAGAGAAGAGCTTGCGGGCTATCACGATCTTGTTACAGGAAACGAAATATTCCTAAATCGAGTAAAAGGAATCGGCTATTACACGAAAGAAGAAGCGCTGAATTTTAGTTTAAGCGGTGCTAACCTAAGATGTACGGGTACGAATTGGGATCTGAGAAAAGATGAGCCGTATTCGATCTATGAACGCTTTGATTTTGATGTACCGGTCTTTCATACCGGTGATGCATGGGCGCGTTATCAGTGCCGCATGCAGGAGATCGAAGAATCACTGAAAATACTGGAGCAAGCGGTGGAACAGTTCCCGGAAGATGGTCCAGTCATGGCGAAAGTGCCAAGGATCATCAAGCCTCCAAAAGGTGAAGCGTTCGTTCGCATCGAGTCACCACGCGGTGAAATCGGATGTTACATAGCTTCAGAAGGAAAGAAAGAACCGTACCGTCTGAAGTTCCGCAGACCATCGTTTTATAATCTTCAGATCCTGCCGAAACTTTTAGTCGGTGAAAACATCTCCAACTTGATTACGATTTTAGGCGGAATCGATATCGTTCTAGGGGAGGTTGATGGCTGATGATGGAGGATCTTTTATACGCAGAGCCTGGCTGGACGCACGTAGCGATTTTCTTTGCTCTAGGAGCTGCGTTACTCGCAACTGTATTGGGCTTCGTAACGTATGCGATCTTAGCGGAACGAAAAGTGCTTGGATTCATGCAGATGCGTACTGGACCGAACCGTGTTGGTGGACGTTTTGGTCTCCTTCAGACCGTAGCAGACGTTTTTAAACTATTACTAAAAGAAGACACCATACCAAAACTTGCTGATCGTCCGCTTTTTATATTGGCTCCTGTTATCGCGTTTGCACCAGCGTTCATGGTGCTTGCTACCATTCCATTTTCGGAGAACATGCAGTTTGCGAACCTTGGTGTCGGTTTACTATACTATGTGGCCGTTTCCGGAATCTCAACGATCGGTATCTTAATGGGAGGCTGGGCATCTAACAATAAATACTCCCTGTTGGGCGGTATGCGTGCTGCGGCGCAGATGATTTCCTATGAGATTCCGCTTGTAATCTCCGTAATCGGAGTGATCCTTTTCGCTGGAAGCATGAATTTAAACGAGATCGTAAGAGGACAAGAGAACATCGCTTACATCTTTTTAACACCGATCGGTTTCATCGTATTCTTGGTTTCCTCGATCGCAGAGCTGAACCGTACGCCGTTCGACTTGCCTGAAGCTGAGTCTGAGCTGGTTGCCGGTTATCACGTCGAGTATTCAGGATTCCGCTGGGCGTTCTTCATGCTGACAGAGTACGTCTATCTGTTTGCCATGGCGTCACTGACAACGGTTTTGTTCCTCGGCGGCTGGAACCCGATTCCATTTTTAGATTTCATACCGGGTGTAATATGGTTTGGGATTAAATTTAGCTTAGTTGTATTCTTCATGATCTGGATTCGCGGTACACTTCCTCGTCTCCGTGCTGATCAGCTTATGGGCTTTGCGTGGAAAGTTCTTCTGCCGCTTGCGCTGCTTAACATTTTTGTAAGTGCGGCAGTAAAGGAACTATTTTTATAAAAGGCTGTTTTCGGATAAACATCAGATGTATTAGAGGGGTTGATTTCCGTTCCAGGATGCTCGCTTTCCGCGGGGCGGGCGGTGAGCATCCAAGGCGCTTTGCGCTTGCGGAGTCTCACCTGTCCCGCTGCTCCCGCAGGAGTCTCGCACCTTGCGCTCCAATCAACTTGTCAACGAAGGGACTTTACGAAAGCGATCCAAAAACAACAATCTTTTAAAAGAGCCCTTTAAAATCAGCTCAAGACCATCGTTGTTGGTTGTAAGGAAACTGCGACACTCAGGCTAGAAAAACGGACTGCCGAGACCCTGCAGAGAGGTACGAGGCTTGGTGGTTCGTCCGCGGAAAGCGAGTGGATTTCCTGTCTTCTATGGAAAATCAACACCATAAGCCCAACAGAGCTAATTGAAAATTGATTTCCAACAAAACAAAGCTCAGACAGACCAAAGCATAAGGAGCGTGATCTCAGGATGAAAGGTCTTGTGAAAGGTTTAAGCTATACGGTCAAAAACTTGACGAAGCAAAACGTAACGACAAGTTATCCGGACGTGCCGATCCAGATGCCTGACCGATTTCGCGGTATTCAAAAGTTTTATCCGGAAAAATGCATCGTCTGTAATCAATGCGCGCAGATCTGCCCGACAGACTGTATACAGTTAACGGGTAAGCCGCATCCGGATCCTGCGAAAAAAGGAAAGATTATTGATACGTACGATATAAATTTTGAAATCTGTATTCTGTGTGATCTATGTACAGAAGTTTGTCCGACTGAAGCCATCGTCATGACGAATCAGTTTGAACTTGCGGAATACAGCCGTGATGAACTGTTTAAAAACTTAGAGTGGCTTGATGAAAACGATGAGAATGTCAGAAAGGAGAACAAAGCATGACCGGTGAAATGATCGCTTTTTTCTTTCTCGCACTAACAGCCATTGCCGGCGGTGTTCTTCTGATCAACCTGACAAATGTTGTACACATGGTTGTCGCTTTAATCTTTACTTTTATTGCGATTGCCGGGATCTATATTACGCTCTCAGCTGAATTCGTAGCTGTTGTTCAAGTGCTGATCTATTCTGGTGCAATTACCATTATCATGCTGTTTGGAATCATGCTTACACGGCATCAGGAAAAAGATAGACGTGCACCGCGGCTGAAGGTGATTCTTACAGGACTAGCTATCGGTCTATTCTTTCTCATTATGTACGGGAAGATCAAGGACCTTGATTTTGGACAGCAGAACGCCGAACTTCATATCGATAACACGAAAAAGATTGGGATCGAACTGTATTCCCATTATTTGATTCCGTTTGAGTTAACATCTGTTCTGCTGCTCGTCGCACTGATCGGCTCCATTATCCTTGCAAAACGGGATGATGATGAAAAGGAGGCAAAAAAATGAGCTCTGTTCCTTTAGCCGCTTACTTGTTGCTTGCCTTAATTCTATTCTGCATCGGTTTGTTTGGTGCTCTAACGAAACGTAACGCCGTCATTGTTTTAATTTCTATAGAGTTGATGCTCAATGCTGTAAATATTAATCTAGTTGCATTTGCTAAATACTCGATCAACCCAGGATTGACTGGGCAGATCTTCTCTCTGTTTACCATAACGGTTGCAGCGGCAGAAGCGGCAGTTGGACTTGCGATTCTCATTGCACTATACCGCAACAGACAAACGGTAAACGTGGATGAGATGGACATGATGAAGCGATAAGGAAGGAGATGGACGATCTATGTTGCAGATAAGTTGGCTTATACCGTTGTTCCCCCTATTATCCTTCATTTTGTTGCTGATTTTCAGAAAATCCCGCAGTGA
The DNA here is from genome assembly GCF_014635025.1 of Fictibacillus barbaricus. Taxonomy (GTDB): domain Bacteria; phylum Bacillota; class Bacilli; order Bacillales; family Fictibacillaceae; genus Fictibacillus; species Fictibacillus barbaricus. The sequence goes on from NZ_BMCE01000001.1 coordinate 250,876, forward strand.
GGGCACCGCTTGGATCGGGGTGCTCTTAACAGGAATATCTCTCGTTCTATCCGTTGGGATTTGGCTGGCCGTATGGCAAGGTGATGAGATTAAAACAGAGGGCACATGGTTTCACATCGGAGAGCGCGCGATCACGATGGGCTTTGAAGTGAATCCGCTTAATGCACTCATGCTCGTAATCGTATCTTTAGTAAGTTTTTTGGTACATCTTTATTCAAAAGGTTACATGCACGGTGATGAACGTTTCCCGGTATTTTTTGCGTATTTAGGATTATTCTCTTTTGCGATGCTAGGACTCGTGCTTTCTCCAAATCTATTACAGCTCTATATGTTTTGGGAGCTTGTAGGGCTAGGCTCTTTTCTATTAATCGGGTTTTACTATTATAAACCAGAAGCGAAAAAAGCCGCGAAAAAAGCCTTCATTATGACCCGTATCGGAGACGTTGGTCTTTTTATCGGTATGGTTTTGTTGTTTTGGCAGGTTGGAAGTTTTGAATATGATGATATTTTTGCATCTGTTCAAAATGGTGAAATATCGTCCGGGATGCTGACTCTCACAGCGTTATGTATCTTTGTAGGAGCGATCGGAAAGTCTGGCCAGCTGCCTCTTCATACGTGGCTGCCGGATGCGATGGAAGGTCCTACACCTGTTTCAGCACTCATCCACGCTGCAACGATGGTAGCGGCAGGAGTGTATTTAGTTGCAGCCATGTATCCGCTCTTCCAGGCTTCTGAAACTGCCTTAACGGTAGTTGCTGTTGTAGGTGGCGTGACAGCCATCTTTGCCGCTTCAATCGGATTAATGCAAAAAGATATTAAACGTGTTTTAGCGTATTCAACGGTCAGTCAGCTTGGGTATATGATGCTTGCTCTTGGTGCATCCGGTTATGTGGCAGGGATCTTCCACTTAACAACACATGCTTTCTTTAAAGCTTTATTGTTCTTGGCTGCAGGAAGTGTTATTCATGCTGTACATACACAAAACATCGAAGAAATGGGCGGGCTTTGGAAAAAGCTTCGATTGACGGGACTGCTCTTTTTGATCGGTGCACTAGCAATTTCAGGTTTCCCACTTTTATCAGGATTTTTCTCAAAAGATGAAATCTTGGCAAGTACCTATGCAGATGGTCGATATGGACTGTTCTGGCTAGCTGTTGTGGCCGCTTTCATGACCGCTTTTTATATGTTCCGTTTGTTTTTCCTCGTGTTTACAGGAAAACCACGCGGTAATCAGAGTAAAGTGCATGAGTCGCCAAGCGTGATGACACTCCCGATGATCGTTCTAGGCGTGCTGGCAGTTGTAGCGGGTTACTTGAACACAACATGGTTTGGTACGTTCCTTTCAGATTATCTGGCAAAAGGTCCGGTTGAACTGCCGCATGGCGACCATCACGGGCCAGGATGGATTCCGATCGTTGCAACCGCCGCTTCACTTTTAGGAATAGGTCTAGCTTATCTGATCTATCAAAAAGAAACACTTTCTAGAAGCTGGCTGTCACGAATGTTTCCTGGACTTAGCCATATCATCTACAACAAGTGGTACGTTGATGAAGGATATGACGCAACGTTTGTAAAAGGAACGAAGGGGTTAAGCAAATTAGGTGTTTTATTCGATAGATATGTAGTAGATGGTCTGGTTGCAAGTGTTACCGCAGGAGTTCAAGGGCTGGCAAAGGCCGGATCGCGATTGCAAAACGGCCAGGTCCAATCGTATGGAACAGCTGCAATCTTTGGCCTCGTTATTTTATTGCTCATTGTCGCATTAACAGGGGGGTACTTCTCATGAATACGTGGCTTCTATCCATCTTGATCTTTTCCCCGCTGCTAGGTGTACTTGTCCTTATTTTCACCCCTTCTCATGATGAGAGATCCATTAAGTGGATTGGGATCTTAGGAACACTTTTCCCGCTAGGTACAGCGATTGTTACCCTGTCAGCTTTTAATATGTCAGGTGGAGGCCTTCAGTTAACGGAAAGATTTCAGTGGGTCTCCTACGAAGTGTTTCAGTCAAAAGGTGAAGTAAGCTATCCGATCCTTTATGAAGTGGGTGTGAACGGCTTATCGATGGTTTTGATCCTCTTAACGGCAGTTGTAAGTGTGCTCGCTGCGATTGCTTCATTTTCAATTAAGCAGAACTGGAAAAGTTATTTTATTCTTTTCTTTTTGCTTGAGATGGGAATGCTCGGTGTGTTCGCTGCACAAAATTTGTTTCTGTTCTTCATTTTCTTTGAGATCACACTGATTCCTATGTTCTTCCTGATCGGTCGGTGGGGCTACTTGGAAAAAGAAAAAGCAGCTTACAGTTTTTTGATCTATAACGGTGTCGGTTCAGCGATACTGCTCATCGCATTTGTAGCGATGTTTATGAAGACGGGGACGATGAACTTCGAGCAGTTAGCTTACACGTTCGCGCTTCCTCAGTCTGAGTTGAACCAGATGTTAATTACTAAGAATTTTAAAATGGGTATGCTGATTGCACTCTTAGTGGCATTTGCCGTTAAGCTGCCGGTAGCCCCGCTGCATTCGTGGATGGTTCGCGTGCACGTTCAAGCACCGCCGCCGGTTGTTATGATCCACTCCGGCATTCTATTGAAAATTGGAGCGTACGGTTTAATCGTTTTTGGTGCAGGATTGTTTCCCGATCAGTTTCGTTCGCTTGCTTTCATCGTCGGATTGTTTGGTGTCATCAACTTGCTTTATGGAGCATTTTTAGCGATTACTCAGACAGATGTTAAGCGTGTCCTTGCATACTCATCCGTTTCACACATGGGAATCGTATTGATAGGACTTGCGGCAGTGAACGAAGCCGGGATGACAGGGGCTGTTTTTCAAGTAGTGTCTCATGGATTGATTTCAGCTCTGCTGTTTTTCTTAGTGGGCGTTCTCTATGAACGAGCAGGTTCTTCTGAGTTAAGAACATTTGGTGGAGTGGCAAAAAGAATGCCTATCTTTGCGGGTGTAATGCTGGCTGGAGGTCTCGCATCACTAGGGCTTCCGGGAATGTCAGGCTTTATCAGCGAATTCATGGCGTTTTTAGGATTGTTCGAGGAGATGCCGATTCTAGCGGCAGTTGGAACGTTAGGTCTCATTCTAACAGCGGTCTATGTATTGAGGGCTGTACTCTCTATCACGTTTGGAGCTGAAAAAGAACTGCCGAATGCATATGATCTGTCTCCAACAGAACGGATTCCGGCGTTTGCTTTGCTTGCCGCCATCCTGTTTATCGGAATCTATCCTGCTTGGTTAAGTGATATGCTCCGTCCAACATTAGATGCCATTCTGCTAGGGTTAGGGGGCTAAATCATGGATCTAGATACATTATTATCTTTTGAATGGGGCGTAATGGCTCCAGAGTTTATCATACTTGGTGTAGCGACACTGCTTTCTATCATCGATCTTTTTATGAAGAGGGAATCGAGCAGAAAACCGCTGGCATGGATGGCTGGAGCAGGTGTGCTGGCTGCGCTGGTTTCAATCTTTTTGCAGCTGGATCATGAAGTCACGTCTATATTATACGATACGTATAGACTGGACTCGTTTTCAAAAGCCTTTAAGATCTTGCTTTTATTAGGAACGTTGCTTGTCCTTGTTCTAGCATCAAATTATAAAAAAGAAGACCTGGAAGAAAATCGGGGGGAATTCTATTATTTACTGCTCGCTGCCTTGTTAGGTGCCATGATGATGGCTTCAAGCGCTGACCTTATCACATTGTTCGTTGGACTCGAACTTCTTTCGCTCGCTTCTTATATTATGGCCGGACTGGAGAGAAAGAATAAACGAAGCAATGAATCAGCTTTTAAGTATGTGGTGTCAGGCGGGATCGCAACAGCGATCACATTATTTGGTATGAGCTATGTATTCGGCTTGACTGGGGAAACGAATCTGTTTAAGATCGCTGAAAACATGGGGGAAGTAGAGCTGCTGAAGCACGGCTTTTTGTTAGTATTTGCGTTCATTATCACGTTTGCTGGTCTTACGTTTAAGATCGCTGCGGCCCCGCTTCATATGTGGGCACCAGATGTGTACGAAGGGGCGCCTGTCCCGGTTACAGCTTTCCTGAGCGTTGTATCCAAAATAGCAGGCTTTGTGATCATGCTTCGTTTTATTATCATAACGTTCATCGCAGCAGCTGGAATTGATGGAGATCCACTTTTGTTGCAGGTGCAGCCTTACATCATGGCACTTGCTGCAGCTACGATGATTATCGGCAACGTTACGGCGCTCCGGCAGAGAAACATCAAGCGGATGTTTGCATACTCTTCTATCGCGCAAGCGGGTTACATTTTAGTCCCGTTCGTTTCAAACTCGTCATTATTGTTTGAACTGATCTGGTTCTATCTGTTGGCTTATTTATTTATGAATATTGGTGCATTTACCGTGATTCAGCTGTTAACGAGTCAGGAAAGATCCAATGACGTCAGCGTGTTCCGTGGTCTGTATCGCCGTTCACCATGGCTCGCAGTTCCGATGACGTTCTTCCTTTTATCTCTCGCCGGAATCCCAGTTACGGCTGGTTTTATAGGGAAGTTCGGAATCTTTATGGGGGCCCTTGGCCTACAACCTGCACATTACTGGCTAGCAGCTGTGATGATGGCAACAACGCTTGTTTCCTATGTATACTACTTTAATATTATTGCGATCATGTTTTTCCGAGATGAAGAGGAAGCGAAGGTTTCCGTTCCGCCTGGTATGGCAGCCGTGTTAGCATTTTGTACAGCTTCCATTCTGATTCTGGGTGTGATGCCAGATCTGGCACTTGATTTCTTTTACGGAAATTTTGATGTGAACGAATTTTTTATGCGGATAGAAGATGAAGTTCATACACATACGCATTGATCTGTATATATTTTTTAGCTGGCTCATTAGGGTTTCCGTTCGCAGGGAATTTTAATGGGCTTTTTTAGGGTGAAATGCTAATAGGCTTTGTCGAAACTTCGATAAACTCTAAAATTGCGTGGATATAGTAGTGTTTTCCGTGGATATATTTATATGTTCCGTGGATAATCGATAGGGTACCGTGGATTTAATCCTGAACTTATACATATGGCAGCCGCCATGTCCATTTCAGCCGTAACATGTAGCGATTTTCTACCTGAAAAGGACACCATCCCCCCATTTAAATTTTCAGCAAAAATTCTTCCTGAAAAATGAGCCTAAATTACCGTAACTTCTTCCATTTTCATACGTCTAAATAAGTTGAAACGACAGTTTAAATACTTTTACATTTTCTAGTCGTTACAACTTTTTGAACACTTTGAAAGAAAGGGCTTTCAAAACACATAACTAGGGATAAAGTATCTTTATAAAATAACATGAAAGATTTATGCTTAAGATGTCGAAATATGTAATGAGGAGGTCAGACTTTTAATGATTCCAATCGGACAACAAGCTTTGTTACATATAATCGTACATTTATTGTTTCTAGTTATTTCGTGGTGGGCATTACAAGCGGTCCATTTTGACAAATGGATCAAAAAAGGAAAAGTCATGCAGGCGAGAGTGCTATACATATTGTTAGTCATCAGCCTTGCAAGTTTAGCAAGTGATTTTTTTCTAAAGTATCTGCAGTATTCCACCAATCTCAGTCAGTTATTTGGATAATTCCAAACAGTACTTTCAATTACGGAATTGTCGGAATATGACTACAAGTTCCACGGATATCCTCTGTCTCTTTGGCAACAATGAGAAATAGAGAGGATGTGCTGGGGAATGAAAAAATGGACAATGACGATTACAGCGATTTTGCTTTTAGTTATGATTACATCCGGATATGCCAAAACAGACGAAAAAACGAATGAAGTATCACATATAATAAACGTTTTAACGGAGAATGGTGCGAAACCTGATAAATGGACGATGTATTTTCGTGGCCAAATAGGTTTTACATCTAAAGGACTAGGGTATTTAAAACAAGCAGAAGAGCTTAAGAGTGATTATCCTGCATTTAGCTGGGCGGTAGGAAAAGATGAAGCCGGACATTACAAAATGACCGGACTGTTTGAACGTAATGATATTGGCATTACTGAGAAAATCACCATCGTTACATACCCCCAAAAAGAGCAAACTGCATCGTATTTTATTTATGCGGTTGAAGGACTTGTAAATACAAATCAAAACTGGAAAGAAATCCAGGACTTGATCGATAACCGTATTCAAGAGTCGGTAGGCGGAAATCCCAAAATTTTCTCTTGTGTTACCGGTACATACGGTGATAAAATGGTGCTTGATTTGTATTCGCAAGCAAATGAATTGGTAAATGCCTTTTCTGGTGTTTCTGTAGAGGAACTAAAAGAAGAGACGTTTGTGTCGCTTTCTGCATATACTGAGCAGTGGGAACAAGCGATTTATACCGGTCATCAACATAAAATGAATCTTCAGGTTGCATTGCGAACTGAAGGATTGGGCAGTGAAACTACTGTTACAATTGGCACACCAATAATTACGTCTGAATATTAATATACAAATTGGACGCGGAGGGGAATATCGTTGGAAAAAATCATTGTCCGTGGTGGTAGGCGGTTAGAAGGCTCTGTTCGAGTTGAAGGAGCTAAAAATGCCGTACTTCCTGTCATCGCAGCATCCATTTTAGCCAGTAAGGGAGCGAGCACGATTAAAGACGTGCCGAGTCTCGCTGATGTGTTTACGATAAACGAAGTATTACGTTATTTAAATATTGAGGTAGCATTTGAAAACGGCCAGATTCATGTAGATGCTACGAATGAATTAAAAACAGAAGCACCATTTGAATATGTTCGTAAGATGAGAGCATCCTTCCTTGTAATGGGACCATTGCTTGCTCGTGTTGGACTATCTCGTATTGCTCTTCCTGGAGGATGTGCAATCGGATCACGTCCGATCGACCAGCATCTAAAAGGATTTGAAGCAATGGGAGCATCAGTTAAAATCGGCAACGGTTTTATTGAAGCTAAGATTGATGGCCGCCTGCAAGGTGCCAAGATCTATTTGGACTTCCCAAGTGTAGGTGCTACTGAGAACATCATGATGGCTGCAACACTTGCTGAAGGTACAACAATCATTGAGAATGCTGCAAAAGAACCTGAAATCGTATGTCTAGCTAACTACTTGAATGCAATGGGTGCTACGGTAATCGGTGCTGGAACAGGCACGATTCGTATTGTCGGTGTCGAAGAACTTGCTGGGGCTGAGCACACAGTAATTGCTGACCGTATTGAAGCAGGAACGTACATGGTAGCAGCTGCTATCACAGAAGGCGACGTATTGATCGAAAATGCAATCGCTGAACACCTGCGTCCTTTGATCGCAAAAATGGAAGAGATGGGTGTACACATTCAAGAAGAAAGTAACGGGCTGCGTGTTCGTGGACCTCGTGAGTTAAAGCCTGTTGATATTAAAACAATGCCTCACCCAGGATTCCCGACTGATCTTCAGTCACAGATGATGGCATTATTGCTTCGTGCAAACGGAACTTCTGTAATTACAGAAACTGTATTCGAAAACCGCTTTATGCATGTAGAAGAATTCCGCCGCATGAATGGTGATATTAAAATTGAAGGCCGTTCTTCTGTAATCAACGGACCTGTAAATCTGCAAGGTGCTGAGGTTGCTTCAACTGACCTTCGCGCAGGCGCAGCTTTGGTACTTGCTGGGCTTGTTGCCGAAGGGTATACACGTGTAACCGAACTAAAACATATCGATCGTGGATACGTTGATTTTACTGGAAAACTAGCCGCTTTAGGTGCTGACATCGAGCGTGTAAATGAAGATGTGAAAACAACACCTGCCAATGAGCAATCATTAAAAAGTAATTTAGCATAATTAATACCGAAGAACCCTCGAATAGAGGGTTCTTTTTATGTTAATAGCAAAAATGGTTTATGCAGCATGACGTTCGGGAATTCTATAACTAAGTAATTATATTTATTTTCTTTGAAAGGGTGTCGAACTCATGCTTTGGACGATTATCGTCATTTTATTAGCATTATGGCTCTTAGGTTTCCTTTTTGACGTTGCAGGCGGAATCATCCACATCCTATTGATCATCGCTGCAGTCGTTTTTGTTTTAAACTTCATTCGAGGCAGAAAAGGAAAATAGCTGAAGAAAAAAGCTGGCTGATTAGCCGGCTTTTTTTTTTGCTTTTTTACGTGTAAATGTGTACGAGTGGCTTTGTCGAAAATTGTGATTTTCAGGATAAGCAATTGGTTTAAATTCCGAATACTTTTGTGGTATATAATCAAAAATTTTGTAGAAATTTTGGTGCAAAACACCCATTTTTTTGAAAATATGTTTTCATTTAGTACATTATAATCAAAATTTTTAAAATAGTTTGAAAATAAAATGAAAGGTGCTATTATAAATCCACTGGCTTAAAATTCATGAAGTAAAGGGGATTTGAAAAGGGATGAAAAAACAGTTATCAGTATGGGGATTAGCACTTGGACTTGCAGTTAGTCCACTAGCAGGAGGACAAGCTTCTGCGGAAGGACCGGTTAATGTTCTATCAACAAAGCAGTTCAATAGCTTAACAGGTACACCATCTTTTGTATCAGGTAAATTATCGGAGGCTTCCTCAAGATCAGCTAAAGAGATCGTAATGTCTTATCTTCAAAAAGAATCAAAAACATTTAAACTTGGAAGCCAGAAAGCGGAAGAAGCTTTCACGGTTAAATCCGTGACAAAAGACGAGTTAGGCAGACAGATGGTTCGCCTTCAGCAAACATATAAAGGAGTTCCTGTTTGGGGGTCCACACAAGTAGCTCACGTTAACGACAAAGGCGAATTAGTGGTGTTCTCCGGAACAGTTATTCCGAACCTGCAGGACAAGCCAGGATTAGGCTTCGGTAAGAAGATCCCTGCTTCAAAAGCGGTAGCGGTTGCTGTTAAAGACCTAGGTTTTACTCCAGAGTACGAAGCTGATCCAACTTCTGACTTGGTTGTTTATACAGAAGGAAACCAAGCTACATATGCTTACTTGGTAAACTTAAACTTCTTATCACCTGAACCAGGAAACTACAATTATTTTGTAGATGCGGTAACAGGTAAGATCCTGAACTCTTACAATGATTTGGATGAGGCTCATGGCGATCACAAAGCACCTCCAACTGGCGGGGGCGGATCATTAGTGGGAACAAATACTGTTGGATCTGGAACAGGTGTACTGGGTGATGCTAAAACATTAAATACACTATTATCAAACGGAACGTACTACCTTCAGGATAATACGAGAGGTGGCGGCGTATTTACATACGATGCTCAAAATCGTCAGCAATTGCCAGGAAAACTTTGGGCAGATGCGGATAATCAGTTTAATGCGGCATACGACCGAGCGGCTGTAGATGCCCACGTTTATGCAGGGGCAACATACGATTATTATAAAGCAGTCTTTAACCGCAACTCTTATGACAACAAAGGAGCAGCATTGAAATCAACGGTTCACTACGGCCGAAGCTACAACAACGCGTTCTGGAATGGTCAGCAGATGGTGTATGGTGATGGGGACGGAACGACTTTCGTTTCTCTATCCGGCGGTCTGGACGTTGTGGCGCACGAATTAACACACGCAGTAACAGATTTCTCGTCAGACCTAATCTACCAGAACGAATCTGGTGCGTTAAATGAAGCGATGTCAGATATTTTCGGTACACTTGTTGAGCATCATGAGAATAACAACCCAGATTATGAAATCGGTGAAGACATCTATACACCAGGAACACCAAATGATGCGCTGCGTTCCATGAGCGATCCAACAAAATACAATGATCCTGACCACTATTCTGTTCGCTACACTGGAACAGGCGATAACGGCGGTGTCCATATCAACAGCGGTATTATCAACAAGGCAGCATACTTGCTCGCAGTTGGCGGAACACATTACGGTGTAACGGTTCCTGCGATCGGAAACGATAAAGTTGGAGCGATCTATTACAGAGCGAACACGGTTTACTTAACGGCTTCTTCTAACTTCAGCCAGGCAAGAGCAGCACTTGTTCAAGCAGCATCTGATCTTTATGGTGCAACATCGGTGGAAGTTGCAGCAGTTAATAAATCTTATGACGCGATCGGCGTGAACTAAATCAACAGGAGAAACCCCTGACCTTTTAAAAAGGAGATCAGGGGTTTTGTTGTATGAATACAAATTTATTGAAATGATTTTATCATTAGCCGATTATCCTTCATTTTTAATAAAAAGTTTTTCAGGCTTAAACCAGTTCTTTTTCCTTCTTAAAACATCCCCCCTACAATCCATTCACAGCCATCTTTCCAAGCGGACCATTCTCATCAATAATATCTTGCAGTTCAAAGACCGAGACTGGAAACATCGGAAAACCATAGGCATAAGCCGTAAGTTCATATAGCTGAAAATAGATGACCAGTGCTTTATCAGCAACGTAGAAGTCCTGATTGGGCTGGATGGTTTTAAACGGCTCAAGCGTAACAATCTGCAATGCTTTTATCTGTGCATTGATGATACGGTTCAAAACTTCTACATAATTGCTTCCTGGCTTGAATAAATCTTTTAACTGATACCTTCTGCCTGTCGAGAGGTCCCATGTCAGAGATTTAATATAAGTCATCCCGTGTGCAGCCATCGGCGTGTACGCATAATTTAAGAAGCCGATGCTTAAGATGTTTTGTTCATTCGTTTTTACGGCAAACTCCCCATACATGCTCGGCCGAGCCTCTGGATTCTGCATTTGTTGGAGCTGCTGATTGATCTGGATAATTTGCTGATTTACTTGCTGCTGAATTCTAGGGTTGATCTGGCCTTCTATCTGAGGATAATGAATCTTTATGTTGCCTGGGGCATACGTGAGTGTCCGCACCAAAACAGGCGGCTGAAAACTGTCCATGCTGTTCACCCTTTCGCGCGATGATAATCTTTTACAATCTATGCGGATAACAGCATGTATCAGTCATTCCATATAAACTTGTAAACCAGCACATTCAAGAACGCATTTCAATTGTAAAAATGCTAGTTTTCGAGTTCTAAATCCTCGTTTTTTTGTATAAGTTGTATAGTAGAAAACAAAATAGGAGGGCATTGGAACGTGAATGTAAATATTAAGCCGCTGATCTGGATTCTAGCTATTTTTGTCGCTATCATCGTCCTGCTTCCCACGATACTCGTACTACCATTTTCGTCAGCACCTCCTGATTGGAAAGAAGAGAAAGCAGCACGGCCATCTGAGAGAATGCTAGCTTTGGAAATCCCTCACTCCGATATCGTCGTTCCTGTTTTCCGAAAGTCCATGGATACGGTCGAAAACATCCCTTTAGAAGAGTATGTGGCTGGTGTGGTCGCCTCTGAAATGCCCGCAGACTTTGAACTTGAAGCCTTGAAGGCTCAGGCATTAACTGCGAGAACGTTCATTGTAAAAGCTCTATTGAACCGCGGGAAAGATGATAGTTTACCAGAAGGTGCTGTTGTGTCAGACACCGTTATGCATCAAGTGTATAAAGGGAACGAAGAGCTTGAAACCCTTTGGGGAGACGATTTTAATAAAAAGATAGAAAAGGTCGTGAAGGCAGTTTCTGAAACCAAGGGTCAGATCTTAACATACGAAGGTGATCCTATTCAAGCGAGCTTCTTCTCCACGAGCAATGGGTTTACTGTAAACTCTGAAGACTATTGGAAAAACAAGTATCCTTATTTAAGAAGTGTGGAAAGTCCATGGGATAAAAAAGAATCTCCAAAATACATGGAAACCGTTCAGTTGCCGGTCAGTACAGTAGAACAAAAGTTAGGTGTATCTATTACGAAGGACGGCAAGGTTGGTAAAGTCGTTGAAACGACGAGCGGGAAACGGATCGGTACGTTCAAGATCGGGAAAAAAGAGTTTACCGGAAAAGAGATACGCGAAAAGTTGGAGCTGCGTTCAACAGATTTTCAGATGGAGAAGAAGGGAAAACAGATCACAATCACAACAAAAGGCTACGGACATGGAGTAGGGCTAAGCCAGTACGGAGCGAACGGAATGGCGAAAGAAGGCAAGTCCTATAAGGAGATCGTAAACCATTATTACAAAGGAATTGAAATCACAGATTACAAGCCGATCGCTGATAAAGGGCTGGCATATCAGCCTAAATAATATTGTAGGGGGTCTGTCCCGGGACAGACCCCCTGCAATTTAGTTCAACCGCATTATGCCATAAGGCATGGTGCGGTTTTTAGCATTGTCGAAAAAAACTTCTTAAAAAATTTTGCACTAAAGTATATATTTTCAGAATTCTGTTCAAACTTGTTGCTGAGGTGATAAAAAATGAAAGAAGAAGAAAAACAATCCAAAAAAACAGTACCGATGAAAGGTAAGAGTGCTATGAAAAAACGTTGGGTATATCCTGCAGTTTATCTTAGTTTTGCAGCAGTCATTTTAACATCTGTTCTATGGTATCAAAACGATGCGAAAAACACGGAGAATAATAATACTCCAGATAGCGCGTTAGAAGACGATGGAGCAGCAGTACCAGTATCACTGTCAAAAGAAGTATTCCAAATGCCAGTCGCTGACCCTGAAGCCATTGAAGTTGTAAAAGATTACTTTAGTTCTGATGCAACAGCTCAAGAGCAAGAAGCAGCACTTGTATTCTATAACAATATCTACTACCAAAATCGTGGAATCGATCTAGCAACGAATGATAACAAATCATTTGATGTAACAGCAGCATTAAGCGGAAACGTTGTAAAAGTTGCAAAAGACCCTGCACTTGGATTTGTAGTAGAAGTTGAGCATGACAAAGGTGTTGTAACACACTATTCTTCATTAGCCTCAGTATCTGTAAAGCAAGGTGACCAAGTGAAACAGGGCGCCGTTCTTGGACAAGCTGGTGAAAATGCATACGATAAGGATGCGAAAATTCACGCACACTTTGAAGTCCGTAAAGACGGTGAAGCAGTAGACCCAGTTATGGCTTGGGATCAATCAGTCGCACAGCTTGCATCATCCGTTGAAGATTCTCGTAAAGAGATGAAGAAAGCGGAAGAGAAAAAAGCAGCTGAAGAAAAGAAGGCAGCAGAAGAGCAAAAACCTGGTAAAGAAGAACAGCCGGCAGCTCCAAAGTCTGACGATAAAGGCGGCAAGGATACAAAAGGTACGAAAGACACCAAAGATGGAAGAGACCAGAATGGTGAACAAGAATCATCCACTGAATCTGCAGAAGACACAAATGCTCCAGCAGAATCTGATGAAACATCAACAGATGATTCTGGTGCTAACGAATAATTTTATACAGGAAGCTGTCTCAATACTTGAGGCAGTTTTTTTTCGTATGGTCGATGCTAACTGCGTGAAAATCGATGCTTCGTGCGTGGAAATGGTCCCCGAGTGCGCGGAAATAGTTAGCAGCTGTGCGGAAAAGATGTTTAACTGCGTGAAAACAAATGAAAAGTGCGCGAACACGTAATAAATATAAAAACACGTACCGTAAAATCAATAAATAGAACGTTCAGTGGTTTAATTTTCCATGCGTTTATGCAGGGTTTTTCACAAATATGGACATTTCCCCTTGTCCCAGTTGAGATTTAGGCATATAACGAAAACTTGGTTAATAAGATGTTACAAAACCTACAATAATTCAATTGAGGGTGAGCGGTGAGAAATCGTACTATGGCTGCGGTGGAAAAAGGGGAATGGAAGCAATACTTATAAGCCGAAGATGACAACAAAACTTGTCACGTAGCTTGTTCATAGAAGTCTCTATCGCATCTCTCACATCCATTTTAGGGAGGCGAGTGGTGTGCACGATTACATCAAAGAGCGAACCATCAAGATAGGACGGTATATCGTGGAGACAAGAAAAACAGTCCGCATGATCGCAAAAGAATTCGGGGTTTCCAAAAGCACGGTGCATAAAGACCTCACCGAGCGGCTGCCTGAAATTAATCCGGATCTTGCAAATAACGTAAAAGAAATCCTCGAATACCATAAGTCCATCCGCCACTTGAGAGGTGGAGAAGCGACGCGCGTAAAGTATAAAAAGGGCACAGAGGAAGTTGTTCAATAAGTCTGCGATTAATAGGGATGGAACCTGACACTTAAAAGACATGATGTACCGCATCGATTTAACGTCCAATAATTATTTTTTGACAATATTTAGCCTTGTTCGACAAACTTGTGATATAATGATAAATTGGATAGAACTTCGATTTTTTACTTAAAATGTCATTGTATCGTATGGATGTTAACAGGGAGGATATAACATGTTTTCAAGGGACGTTGGAATTGACCTTGGTACCGCTAATGTACTGATTTATGTAAAAGGAAAAGGAATTGTGCTCGATGAGCCATCAGTTGTTGCCATCGACACGAATACCGGAAAAGCACTCGCTGTAGGAGAAGAAGCCCGCCGTATGGTAGGCCGTACACCTGGAAACATTGTGGCGATCCGTCCGCTTAAAGATGGCGTTATCGCTGACTTTGAAGTAACAGAACAAATGCTTAAACACTTTATAAATAAAATAAAAGTGAAAGGCATTTTTGCAAAGCCCAGAATTTTGATCTGTACCCCAACGAACATTACGTCCGTTGAACAAAAGGCCATTAAAGAAGCGGCGCAAAAGTGCGGTGCGAAGCAAATTTTTCTCGAAGAAGAGCCGAAAGTGGCTGCAATTGGGGCGGGGATGGATATCTTCCAGCCAAGCGGCAATATGGTTGTTGACATCGGTGGTGGAACAACCGACATTGCAGTCTTGAGCATGGGTGATATCGTCACCTCCTCTTCTATTAAAATGGCAGGGGACAAGTTTGATTCAGAGATCCTTCAATATATAAAGAAAGAGTATAAGCTGTTGATCGGGGAACGTACCGCTGAAAACATTAAATTGAACGTTGCGACAGTCTACGAGCGTAACGAAGAATTAGAGATCCGCGGCCGTGACATGGTATCAGGACTTCCTCGTACGATTACGGTTGGCTCTAAAGAGATTCAAAAAGCATTGATGGAGCCAGTTATGGTAATCGTTCAGGCTGCGAAAAGCGTGTTGGAGAAGACACCTCCTGAATTGTCTGCTGATATCATCGACCGCGGGATCATGCTGACAGGTGGAGGAGCCCTTCTTCACGGGATCGACCAGCTGTTTGCGGAGGAATTAAAAGTTCCTGTATTGATCGCTGAAGAACCGATGCGAGCTGTTGCTCAAGGAACAGGCTTGATGCTTGAGCATATGGATAAGATCGCTAAAAGAAAAATCTTTTAATGAGAAAATGCCGCCCGGATGGGTGGCATTTTTTGTTTTGGGCAGCGATTCAGTAACTGCTATCAACAATGATGTGATGTTGGTCTGTTTTTATGTGATGCTAGTGATTTTTTATGTGATAAACAGTCTTTTTTATGTGATGAGTCCTGATTTTTATGTGATTGATAGGTTCTACAGTGATGCTTCCCTTTTAAACGCTTACGGCCAACGGATTTGTAACCTAAACAAGAAGAAATCTGGTACAAATTCCTCATTTTATAAAGGAATCCAGCAATTTTTCTGGAATTATATTAAGAAATGTAAAAAACTGTCGATAGTACGGATGAGACATTTTGTGTCCAGATTATATGTACTGGAGGAATACTCCGTGTTAAGAGGCTTTTATAATGCTGCAGCCGGTATGCTTGCACAGCAACGCAAACAAGAAATTTTAACGAATAATATGGCCAATGCCAATACACCTGGATATAAAGCAGACAACGCGAGTCTGCGCACGTTTCCGACGATGCTTCTGCAGCATATGGGGGAGACCGAAATGAATGGCAATAAAGTTCCGAACAACCACCCGATAGGAATTCTTTCAACAGGGGTTTATGTTCAAGAAACTACTCCGAACTTCTTGCAAGGTGATCTCCGAGAGACGGGTATCAAAACAGATGTAGCGTTATTGCAAGGACAAGTGCCAGTTGACCCGCAAACAGGAGCTCCCGGCGGACTCTTTTTCCGATTAAACGTGAATGGCGAAGAGCGTTTTACCCGAAACGGACATTTTTCTGTTGATGCAGAGGGTAATTTAGTAACACCGGAAGGCTTCTACGTTCTTGGAACAGACGGTAGCCCAATCACCGTAACAAGCGATAATTTTACCGTTAATAAAGACGGTTCCGTTATCGATAATGGAACAGTAGCAGGCCAGATTGATGTTGCTTACATCGATAACCCTAACAATCTTGTAAAAGAAGGCTCTGGACTTTTTCGGTTAGAAGGTGGAGGGCAAGCGAATAGTGCGATTGGAAACCCAAATATTAGTTACAATCTGCAGCAAGGTTTTGTTGAGCGCTCAAACGTGAATACCGAACAGACGATGACGGAGATGCTGACGGCATACCGTGCGTTTGAAGCGAATCAAAAAGTACTTCAAGCATACGACCGTACGATGGAAAAAGCAGCAAATGAAATTGGCCGGATCGGCTAGGGGGACCCGATATGAACCAGTCTATGATTTCAGCAGCAGTAACGATGGGGCAGCTTCAGCACAAGCTTGATACCATCTCGAATAATATGGCGAACAGCACGACGAACGGCTACAAGCGTAGGGAAGCCCAGTTTTCTGATCTCCTTTTTCAGCAGATTGAAAGTGCTGCACTCGAACCCACTGAAGATGGCCGGTTAACACCAAATGGCATCAGGCTCGGAAGCGGTGCACGTATTTCTTCCACTGCGATCAGTATTGAAGCGGGGACGCTGCAGCAGACTGGCCGCTTGCTTGATGTAGCACTTACACAGCCTGGCCATTATTTTCAGATTCAATCTGTAGGTAATAACGGTGGAGAAAATGTACAATATACACGCAATGGTGCTTTTTATTTGTCGCCGTCTGAAGGTAACCCAAATGTGATGGAACTCGTGACATCAGAAGGAAACAGAGTGATGGGTAAGAACGGTCCGGTCACCATTCCATCTGACCATAGCAAAATTACCATTGGACAAAACGGTCAAGTTTCGGTAACGTTAAATAATGGAGAAGTTGTTGAATCAGGACAGCTTGCGCTCGTAAATATCGTTCGACCGCAGCTGATGCTGTCAATCGGGGGAAATTTACAAGCGCCAGAAGGTATTCCGTTAAATCAAGTATTAGAGGAAGTTAACGCAGGAACAGGCAGCTTCGTTCAGCAAGGTGCGCTCGAATCCTCAAATGTGAACATCTCCAATGAGATGACGGAACTGATTCAAACGCAACGTTCTTATCAATTTAATGCGCGTTCTCTTACAATTGCTGACCAAATGATGGGGTTGGTAAACGGGCTTCGCTAAATGAGGTAGGTTTGTATGACGACGAATGAGATGCAAGAGTTGAATAAAAACGAAAAACAAAAAACACAGCGTTACAAAGGGCGAGAGGAATCTTCTAAAGTAGAGAAGAAAAAGCTGATCCACCGAGGAACGAAAAGAAGCTTTCCGATCTGGCTTCGACTTCTGCTGCTCGTATGCGGGATCATCGTGTGCTTTGCTGTTGGTACAATGATTGGTTATGGTGTCCTCGGTGATGGTAAACCGATGAACGTTTTTGAAAAGGAAACGTGGACGCATATTATCGACCTTGTAGAAAAGGAAAAGTAAATATATAATGATAAAGCAATGGCAGGTTCTTGAGGTCATTGTTTTTCTTTAAAATAAAATTAGTACCAGGTAACAATACCAAGTATAATAAAAATAGAAATAATCCTAATGATGGGAAAGGTGATGTTCGCATATGTTAACGATTGAAGAAATTAAAGAAATTATTCCGCACCGCTATCCGTTTTTGTTGATTGACCGTATTCTAGAAGTAGAAGAAGGTCAGCGTGCTGTCGGAATAAAGAACGTAACAGCAAACGAAGAGTTCTTTAACGGCCACTTCCCTGAATATCCGGTAATGCCGGGCGTATTAATCGTGGAAGCACTTGCTCAAGTTGGAGCAGTAGCAATGCTGAAAAAAGAAGAAAACCGAGGACGTCTTGCATTCTTTGCAGGGATCGATAACTGCCGCTTCAAAAAACAAGTCGTACCAGGCGACCAGCTTCGCCTTGAAGTCGAGATGACACGTGTACGTGGATCTATCGGTAAAGGAAAAGGGATTGCAACGGTTGATGGCGAGGTAGCCTGCGAAGTTGAAATCACCTTTGCTCTAGGCAAGTAATAGGGGACTGTCCCCATACAATTATCATAAAAGCTTGAAATGGAGCATTTCACTAAGTGATCTGCTCCATTTCAAGCTTTTGTTTATGTTATTTTAGATTTAGTGCGTAAGAAATGAGGGAGTGGAGGAGATTGAAAATGGAACTGAACTACAAATTTATTCTTTTTGACTTAGACGGAACACTGTCCAATCCTAAAATAGGTATTACGAGATCGGTACAATTTGCTTTATCTAAAATGGGAATAACAGAAGAAAATCTGGATAACTTGGACCATTTTATTGGACCGCCTCTTCAACAATCTTTTTCAGATTATTACTCCTTTAATGAGGCACAAACTCAAACAGCCATTACTTTTTATCGTGAAAGATTCAGTGAAGTGGGAATGTACGAGAACACACTCTACGATCATATTCCAGCTCTATTACGAGAACTTAAAGACAATGGACACACTCTGGTCGTTGCAACTTCAAAACCTACCGTGTTTGCGGAAGAAATCTTAAACTATTTTGCTATCCATCACCATTTTGACCTGATTGTTGGAAGTAATCTCGATGGAACGAGATCAGCGAAAACTGAGATCATTCAGTACATACTAGATCACTTTAGCCAGCACCCATGTGAAGATTTTATTATGATAGGCGATAGAAAACACGATATCATCGGGGCGCATAACACAGGAATGGATTCAGTGGGCGTTCTTTACGGATATGGATCAGAAGGAGAAATGAATGAAATTAAACCGACGTATCTAGCCGAAACTGTCCTAGAACTAAAGAAACTTTTACTTAGCAAAAATAGCCCAACCCTCATCTAACTTGGACAAAATAACCCGTAAATGCCTAGGATTAGAACATTCTCTTGTAGCAGGAAGAGCTGATACAAAAGTGTTTGCATAAAAGGCATTATAGACCCATCAAAGCAATAAGAAAACGCTCGGTGCGATTACCGAGCGTTTCAGTTTATTTTCAAACTTTTACATATTTGAAGCAGCCTGAAAATCTGTTTTATAAATATTATAATAAAGACTGGTGACTTCTTTACCGTCTAACCGCTCCAATACCACTTTTTTATCAAATCTGTATTTGAATCCACATTTTTCATTAACCCTTTTAGAATTATGATTAAAATCATAATGTCCGCACCAAATTAAATCTAAGTTTAATTCTTCAAAACCAAATTTAAGCACGCCATTTACCGCTTCAGGAACAAATCCGTTTCCCCAATATTTTGGATTTAAAACATAGCCAATTTCTTTTTGTCTTAAGTGTGATATGGTTTCATCTGGTTTTCTGTCATGAAGTCCTATTCCGCCGATAACCTTATTTTCAGAACATAGTTCTATTGCATATGTGTCTTTGCTTTCATTTTCATCCTGATGTGGTTTCCAACCGGCATTTGGTCCAACCAGATCACTTTTTGCATATTCATATAAATCTTTAAAGTCAGTCTCCTTCCATTCTCTTAATACTAATCTCTCGGTATAGATCCTTTGCATGTTATATCCCCTTTTCTCTTTTTACAATTATAGGATAATCATCTATAAATCACTAAGGATTTTCTAATCGATCTCACTTCGCCTTCGCTACAATACCATTATGCACTTTTATATAACCATGCTTTAAGATATCCAGCCCGTTTTCATGCAAATAAAGCCCCATCTGCTCTAATGTCATGAGCTCTCGATACGTATGGTTCATCACATCAGCCATGATTTCGTAATACAACTTGGAACGCAGCTGAGCACGCGGTGTCGTCATCACAATATAGCCACTCGGTTTTAGAAATTTACGATGCCACTCTACCACTTCTGCTTTCATAGAATCCGGAAAGTGCTCAAGCAAACCAACGCTCAGCACAATATCAAACTCTGCACCGTAAGGAAGGTTTCTAATATCATCCACCACATATGAAATAGTAAAAGCATCTTTATAATAAACCTTATCTCCGCCAGTCCGTGGATTCTTCCCAAGAAACGGATAGGCCGCAGGAAACTCCGCAAACCTTGCATCACGACAGAACGGATCGTAATCGACCATCACCACTTCACCGCCAGGATACATTGCAGAAAGCTGCATCGCTTCATAGCCTTCTGCTGCACCTAAAAAAAGAATACGCGGCTTCTTTACATCAAGCCCTTCAAACAATGCCCTTTTCCCCCGAGGATCCCAGATGCCATCCTGAATCCGGTGTACGTAATTCCATAAATGAATACGTAAATAATCTCCTAGAGCTGTTTTCACTTCAGAAGGGTTAAAGCTTTTTAAACTATGAAAAAAAGCATCTTTCTTCTCAGAAATATCAGCGGGTACATCTTTTGAAAACCATTGGTGAAAAGACTGGTTAAACATCGTCCAAGACGTATGTACCGGCAGGATTTCACCATGCTTCTCCTCCCATTCCGTTTTCTCCTTCGAAAAAGAAGTCACTTCATACGGCTTTCCTATGTCTTTCCAAGTGACTTGAGACCAGTCGTTCACTGTATTTACTTTTACAAACTTGTCGTACTCTTTTTGTGTATACTGACGCAGATCCATGCGATAAGAGGGTTTCATTTCCGTTTTGCCTAACGCTACCGGCCGATGAACAGCAGTTTGGAGCATGGTGGTCCTCCTTAGAAAAGGATTTTTTATAAGTATTCAAAGAAACGGTCTTAAAATCCTCTAAAACCTAAATTTTTCCCCAGCATGATAAAATATAAAAAAGCAAATGGAGAGGGGAATTAGTTTGAAAGTTATCTTTATCGGTGACAGCATCACAGCCTCTGGAAAAAACTCAGATCCCGAAAGACTAGGTAACGGGTATGTCCGGATGATAAAAGAAGAGATCCCGGACAACGTAAGGATTATTAATAAAGGAGTTAATGGCCATCGGGTAACGGACCTTGCTTTTAGATGGAAACGGGACGTCATCGACTTAGAGCCTGATCTTTTATCCATCTCTATCGGAATCAATGACGTTTGGAGACAGCTCGACAGCCCAGCCCTTGATCAGGTTGACGTTCAACAATTTGAAGAGGTCTACCGCGACCTTTTATCACAGCTGAAATCCTCTGTAAAAGTGGTCCTTATGGAGCCGACTATAATCGATGAAGACCTGCAGTCTAGTGGCAATCAGCTGCTCGTTCCATATGTTGAGGTGGTGAGAAAGTTAGCAAAAGAATTTGAGGCTGTACTTGTACCGACGCATACCGTTTTTATTAGCCATCTACAAAAACATCCAGAAATTGCATTAACAACAGACGGCGTACATATGAGAAGAAAAGGAAACGAACTTATGGCCAAAAGCTGGCTGCAAGAAGCCAAGGCATTCATCTAAATTTATAAGGAACCGAGGTTACGGATATGACGAGCATTACACTCACCTTTTTTGAAGAGAAACATAGAGAGACTCTGTATGGTTTTTATCTGCCGGAAGATCAGGAAAAGTTTACTGCCATGCCGAACGATGCATTAAAAAAATGCGAAGAGGACCCAGGCCGTAAGCCGGTCGTAATTACAGCATCAGATCAAACAGTCGGCTTTTTTGTCTTACATACGGGTGAACATATTAAAGATTTTACTCCTAATCCAAATGCTATGGTCATCCGTGCCCTTTCTATCAATCATTCCGAGCAGGGGAAAGGGTATGCTAAGGAAGCGATGATGCAGCTGCCAACATTCGTCTCCTCAAACTATCGAAGAATCAACGAGCTCATCTTAGCCGTTAACTTTAAGAACACTCCAGCCAAACAGCTTTACGAAAAAGCAGGATTTGTAGATCGAGGTCAGATCAAACATGGACCGGTCGGACCTCAGTATGTGCTTCATTACGATCTGTAAACCTTAAATTATTAAGCTAATATAAAGAGGATTTATGGTTTGTAAAGTATTGGTTATGACTCGGTAAATTGCGTCTTTTCAAGGTTTTTTCATGATATATTCTGAACAGGGACAAAGAAATCCCATACTCATGCAAAAAATCATAATGAATATCCGAAGGGAGCAATTTTAAAATGAGCAAAACGTTTGCGGCGAAAATCGGAGCATCTCTTTTGGCAATTATGTTAATCACTGCATGTAACAACGCGGAAGAAACGAACACGGAAGAAGAAACAAACACAGAAGAAACGGAGACTCAAGACGAAGAATCATCAACTGAAGAAGAAGGTTCTACTGAAGAAACTTCTACAGATGAGGAATCTACAGAAGAGTCAGCTAAATAAAATAAAATAGGACCGGGCCTCTACCTACCAGAGAGGACCCGGTTTTTTTAGGCTGTTATTCGGAATGTGTTTCTGTATTGATAACGCGTTCGTGCACGTTATAGATGTTTGTGCGCAGTTTAAGTAGGTTTTCATGCAAATGCAAGGGAGTTTCGCGCAATTTACTACCACATTCATGCAACTTTGTTCTATTTCCACGCGACATACATTACAAACAAAAAAAGTTATCTGAAATATAAGAATATATACCTATTTATTTGCAGTTTTATCAGACGAATGGCACATTTTCCAACAAAAGAAAACATGACATAATAAAGGAAATGAAAGCGTTAACATAAAACCATTTGTGCAAACGCTTTCGCAAACTTGCACAACAAATTAAAAGGGGGAAACGAAGTGAGGAAAACGAAATCACGCTATGCTGTTTCATGGCTATTATTAATCACCATGATTTTGCAAACGTTTGCAACGGCACTCTTCATACAACCAGCTTCAACAAAAGCGCAAGAGCGCACCGTTACACTTGTTGGAGATCTGCAATCTGAACTGGGGGGCTCTGGCGACTGGAACCCTGCAGACGAAGCTACAAAAATGGAACTGCAGGCAAACGGTAAGTACAAGCTGACAGGTAAGCTTCCTGCTGGTAATTATGAGTATAAGATTGCGATTAATGGCTCATGGGACGAGAACTATGGAGTGAATGGCGAAGCAGGCGGGCCGAATTATAAGATTACTGTGGACGGTGAAAAAGAAGTGACGTTTGTATATGACGATACTACACACAAAGTAACAATTCCAGAACCACTACCTGCAGAACAAACACCGCGGATCGTAGGTGATATTCAGCCTGAGCTTGGAGCAGGGGGAGAGTGGGCGCCCGGTGAGTCAACTGCCCTGTTACAAGATGAAGACGGTGACAGCATCTACACGTATACTGCACAAGTGCCAAAAGGAAAGCACCAGTTTAAGATCGTGCTCGGAAACGACTGGAATGCACCTGCATACCCAGGCGATAACTTTACACTAAACGTTTTAAAAGACGCTGAAATCACCATTTTTTACAACCACGACACAAAAGAAGTATACACGAACTATGATCCAGGATTGCCAGATGGCAGCGTGAACACGGGCAAACTGTTCCATGACACGTGGAACGAAGCATTTCGTGCACCATTTGGAGCAATTAAAGCGGGACAAGATGTGACTCTGCGCCTTCAAACGAAAAAGGGTGACCTGACTGGCGCTAAGCTTTATCTTCGTAACTACAACACCGGCAGCACGACCGTGAAAGACATGGAGAATACAGGCTGGACAACCGTTAACGGTGAAGAGATCGAGCTTTGGGAAGCAACGGTAACACCAGAAGAAAAAGGAGTATATGGCTATAAATTTACGGCACGTGATGGAGATGCGGTAAAAGAGTACGGTGAAGATACGGGTGAAGGCGGAAAAGGAACAGCAGCTGATACAAACGCTGGTCTTTTCCAGATGACGGTCTACGATCCATCTTACAAAACACCTGACTGGATGAAAGAATCTGTTGTCTATCAAATTTTCCCTGATCGTTTTTATAACGGCAACAAGAAGAACGATACAGCAAAAACAACTGCTCGCGGTACAGAACCGGTCGAGCACCAGGACTGGAGCGAGCTTCCAGACAACCCTCGTCAAGCTGAGACAGAGGGATATGACGGAGACAAGATCTGGTCGAACGATTTCTTTGGCGGCGATATTGCCGGTATTCAAAAGAAACTTGACTACATCCAATCCCTTGGTGTAAATACGCTTTATCTGAACCCGATCGCACATGCTGCATCCAACCACAAGTATGATGCAACAGACTACAAAGCGATCGATCCGATGTTTGGAACACCAGAAGAATTTAAGGCTTTTACAAAAGAACTCAAAAAACGCAAGATGCACCTGATCCTCGATGGTGTGTTCAACCACGTTGGAGACGACTCGATCTATTTTGACCGTTATGGAAAATATGACACGGTCGGTGCTTACGAATATTGGGCAAGCATCTATGATCTTATGAGCGAAAAAGGCTTATCAGAAGAAGAAGCGAAGAAACAAACAGAAGAGAAGCTGACAGCGGAAGGCCAGAATTTCAGTTCATACGGCTTCCACAATTGGTTTAATATCGAGAACGAAAAAGTGAACGGCATTTATAAATACCAAGCATGGTGGGGCTTTGACTCACTTCCTGAGATCAAATCAATCCCGGGTGAAGCAGTCGACTATGATTCAGAACTAAATAACAAGCCGTTCGCAGATTACATCATGTATGATGAAGATTCTGCTGCGAAATCGTGGCTCGACCGCGGTGCATCAGGCTGGCGTCTGGATGTAGCGAATGAAGTAGATACAGAGTTTTGGAGAGAGTTCCGTGAGGAGTTAAAAGAAGGAAAGAAAGAGGACCCGCTGATCTTAGGAGAGATCTGGGATGATGCTTCTGAATACTTCCTTGGCGACCTTTACGACTCTGTTATGAACTACCGTTTCCGTGGTGCGATGATCGACTACTTGAAGAACGGTAATGCAGAAGGTGCTGAAAACCAGCTGAATGCTGTGTTTGAAGATTACCCGCAAGAAGCGTTCTACGCGCTGATGAACTTGATGGGATCACATGATACGCCTCGTGCGGCATTTATCCTTGGAAACGGAACAGACTCGTATGAGCGCGCTGAACTCGATCCAAAGTATGACCACGAATTAGGTGTAAAACGTTTGAAGCTTGCGGCGATCTTACAGATGGGTTATGCTGGCGCACCGACCGTTTATTACGGAGATGAAGCGGGCGTAACAGGCTCTAAGGATCCGGATGACCGAAGAACGTATCCGTGGGGTTCAGAAGATAAGGACCTTGTGAAGCATTATCAAGCAATCGGAAAAGTACGTGCTGACTATCATGATCTGTTCAGCTATGGCGAATTAAATCACTTATATGCCGAGAAAGATGTGCTCGCGTATACGCGTACAGATAAAAAGAACGCAGCTCTTGTTATCACCAACCGAGGCAATGAAGAGAAAACCGTTGAACTTGATGTGAAGAAGCTGATCGTGAACAACGTGAAGCTGACAGATCAACTGAACAAAACTTACAAGACAACTGTAAAAGATGGAAAACTATCAATAACTATTCCGGCGATGGCGGGACGAATGCTCGTTTCTGAAAAAGGACAAAACTTAAAGCGTCCAGAAGCGGTAACGAACGTAAAGGCTGCTGAAGGAAGCCACTCTGTATCCCTCTCATGGGAAGGTGACGCGAGAAGTTATGCAGTCTATCAAACGACGATCTCAGGTGCTTTTTATGAAAAGGTAGCCGAAACAAAAGGAAACGCTATTAAGATTGACGATTTAGATAACGGACGCAAATACTATTACGCGGTAGTAGCGCTTGATAAAGATAACAACGAATCTGTGAAAACAGAATCAAAAGCAGCAATTCCGCACGTTGCATTAAAAGATGGAAACTATGAAATCGCAGGTGTAACAGAATTAGAAAACGGTGTAATTTACCTTTCAAAGTCACAAAATGTTTCAGCTGATATCTTTATTCAAGGTGAAACAGAAAGTGATGTTGCAGAAGGTCTGCAAGCAGAACTTCAAGTAAAGGAGCCAGGCAAAAACAGCTGGACATCTCACAGAGCAACGTATACAGCACAAAATGGAGAGTTCAACACATTCAGCTCCTCATTCTTGCCGTTTAATGAAGGTACGTATGAATACCGCTATGCGTTCTCTACAGACCTAGGCAGAACATGGGTAACAAGTGAAACGAAATCGGTAACGTTTACAAAAGGTGACGACACAACCGCACCAGCTGATTCTGTTACACTAGAAGAGCCAGCCCAAGAATCAGGACAAGTGAACCTAAAGTGGTCTGTTGAAGCAGCGAACGAGCCATACCTGTTCACGATCGTTCGTGACGGGGAAGTGATCGACCAACTGTTGGATACAAACGCAACGACGTACAAAGACATGAACGTGACCAATGGAAAAGCGTATTCCTATGAAGTGCACATATACGACAAAGCAGGTAACAGCGTGAAGTCGAACGCTGTTAGTGTAACTCCTGACCTTGTTATGGTAAAAGTAACCCTAAAAGTAAACGCACCAGAGTATACGCCACAAGGGGTGGATCTTACAGTTCCAGGCACGAAGAACGGATGGAACACAGGAGCATGGAAAATGACACGCGGTGGTGCCGTAACAAATGATTACGAGTACACGTTTGAAGCCCAAGAAGGCGAAGTCATCACGTACAAATACGTGAAGAACAGCTCGTGGGATCAAGAAGGTCTTGCTGACCACACACCAGGCAATCCTAATGATGATGACGTGAGCTACTATGGATATGGCGCAACAGGAACGGACTTAAGCTTTGTTGTAACAAATCAAGGCGGAAATAAGATGACCGTTCAAGATAAGATCGTGCGTTGGATCGACATGCCAGTGGTTATCACTTCACACACAGATGGTCAGACTGTATCATCTGACAGCATTACGCTAAAAGGAACGGCTATTAAAGAGGGTGTGATGACGATCAACGGTCAGCCTGTAGCGATCAATGATGACATGACGTTCTCGCATACAGTGAATCTGGCTGCAGGAGAGAACAAGCTGAACATCCATATCGAACCGTCTGAAGAGAACAAATCCACGATCTTTAAAAACGACGGCGGCGCAATTGGAAAGAACACGAAAGATATTGTGATGACGATTAATAAAAACTGATAGAAGAAGGGATGCTTCCTGAGGGAGCATCTTTTTTTGATACATCAGGAAAAATGTGATTTTATCAGGAAAAATATGATTTTATCAGGAAAAATAAAAATATATCAGGAAAAACAAGATTTTATCCCTTACTTCTTATATTTTTCTAAAATCCTCTCCGTCACACCCATCATATCTCCCTTACTCCTTTTCGCCTCAGCATACTGCTCATAATCCTCAGCAGAAACCTCCAGCAAGAAGCTTTTAGGAAAGATATAAGGCTTTCCTTTGTCCTGTTCATCTAAGTTGTTCATCACTTCAAGCTCGTCTTCATTTTCTTCATTCTTCTTAGGATCGAAGCTAAACAGTTTTCCATACTCCTCTTCCACACTTTTATTCACGTTCATAAAGTAGCGCATCGAAACACTCCTATTACAGTAGTTATGTGAATGGTATTCCCTACAAACGTGAAAATCAGACATGTTTTTTAGAATTTATCCTGAGAGTATAACTCGATATAGGTGCGCGGAAAAAGTCATTACTTGCGTGGAAGTCGTTCGATTTGCGTGGAAAAGAAGCTAAAGTGCGTGGAAAACTAGATAGACTGCGCGAACGCGTAATAAGCAAAAGAACACGTACCGTAAAACATGAGGATCACGTCGCTTCAATAAAGATGAAACACCGGTTGTTATGAAAGCCCTTTAGCGATAAAATAGATTTATAGAACAAACAGAATAGTCATTTACCACTAGGGGTGCCTTTGTAAGGCTGAGATTAAAGTGTACTTTAAGACCCTTGGAACCTGATTTGGTTAGAACCAGCGTAGGGAAGTGGTGTGTTGAACGGAATCTGCTAAACGACTGCTGAATCTTGTAAAACCACCTCTTTTCTAAACAAAGGAGGTGGTTTTTTGTTGTGAAAAAAGAACTCCATGTGATTTCTACAGGTAAGCAATCAGAAGAGGAGCTTATTGATATTCTTTATAGCATCTACCCGTACATCACAGCTTTTCATATCCGTGAAAAAGAAAAAACAGCAAGGGAGCTTTCGGCTCTGATCACTAATCTTCTGGAGATCGGCGTGCCGCAATCCAAACTAGTCGTCAATGATCGAGTGGATGTCGCGGAATGTTTCGGTACAAGAGGTGTTCAACTTCCTTATCATGGATTAGACGTGAAGCACGTTAAACGTTCATTTCCCAAACTCACCATCGGCTGTTCGGTACATTCGATGGAAGAGGCACACTATGCTGAGAAAACCGGTGCTCACTATCTGTTGTATGGCCATGTTTTTCCTACAACATCCAAGGAAGGAAAAATACCGCAGGGACTGACAGGATTAAAAAAAATAACGAGAAGCATCTCTCTTCCCGTCATCGCTATAGGTGGCATCCAGCCAAAAAACGTGCGAGATGTTATTCAAGCAGGTGCAGCTGGTATCGCCGTGATGTCTGGCATCTTAGAATCAGATTCACCGCTAGAAGCTGTTAAAGAATATCAACAACATTTGGAGGTGTGCCAATGAGCTCAACATATGATGCGGTGATTATCGGAGGCGGGGTCATCGGCTGTTCCATCGCCTACCAGCTTTCCAGAAGAAAAAAGAAAGTTCTTCTGCTAGAAAAAGAGAGAGTGGGAGAAAAAGCGTCCTCTGCAGCAGCTGGCATGCTTGGAGCACAGATGGAGTTTGAAGTCGGCCATCCTCTCTATCCGCTTGCCAAAACCAGCCGTGAGATGTTTCGGTCCCTATCTCAAGAGCTGTACGAGGTAAGCGGCATTGATATTGAACTGATCGAAAAAGGAATCTACGAACTGGCCTTTACGGAGGAGGAGACCTTTCAACTTCAAAGAAGGGGAGAAAAGGACTTCTTTTATGGGGAAAAAATTAGTTGGCTATCTTCTGCAGAACTGCAAGAAAGAGAACCAGCTTTATCAACTTCTGCACGTGGAGCACTTTATTTTCCAAATGACGGTCAAGTTTCGCCTATCAAACTTACAAAAGCATATTTGGAAGCGGCCAAGACTTTTGATGCAGAAGTAAAAGAGCATACTGAAGTCACAAGGCTTGTCCAAAACGGAAACCGAATTACAGGCGTTCAGACGAAATCAGAAACGATTCTAGCTGAGCATGTTATTTTAGCTGGCGGAGTATGGAGTTCAGAACTGGTTCCAGCACTTCAGATGGTACCGGTAAAAGGAGAATGTGTTTCTTTTATAACGGATAAGCCCCTTCTGACCGGGACCGTTAAATATAAAGGATGTTATCTTGTACCGAAACGACACAATCGGATTGTGATCGGTGCGACAAGTATACCGGATACGTTCGATGAAAAGGTGACGTTCACTGGTATGTTTGAGCTGATGGAGAGAGCGAAGAAGATTGTACCCAGCCTTCAAGAAGCTATTTTTGAGAGAGCATGGACAGGTATCCGTCCTCAAACAAAATCCGGGAGGCCCTATATCGGTCCTCACCCAGTAGTGGAGGGGATGTTTCTGGCTGCTGGACATTACCGCAATGGTATCCTACTATCTCCTTTAACAGGAAAGATGATAGCTGACCAAATTGAAAGCGAGGTGCGTATTAATGAAGCTTATGATCAACGGAGAAGAGGTACAGGTACCGGATTCGCTGCGGTCGATAACTGAACTGCTGGAACACTTGAAACTGGACGACCAAATCGTGATAGCTGAAGTGAATCAAGATATTATCTCAAATGAAAAACAAAGTGTGACTCAAATAAAGGAAAACGACAGAATCGAACTTGTGCGTTTTGTCGGTGGAGGATGATTTCATGTTAAACATTGGACCTTATTCATTTTCATCAAGACTTCTTTTAGGAACAGGCAAATACCCGGATTTTGAAACACAGAAAAAAGCGGTAGACGCGTCCGGATCTGAAATCTTAACGTTTGCTGTTAGAAGGATGAACATCTTTGAAGCTAGCCAGCCTAACTTTTTAGAAATGCTGGATCTTAAAAAATATACACTGTTACCTAATACGGCCGGAGCAAAAACGGCAGAGGAAGCCGTACGAATCGCAAAACTAGCAAAAGCATCCGGATTATGTGATATGGTAAAGGTAGAAGTCATCGGCTGCGACAAAACGCTGCTGCCAGACCCAGTAGAAACGTTAAAAGCGACAGAAGAGCTGTTAAAAGAAGGCTTCATCGTCCTGCCATATACGTCAGATGATGTGGTTTTGGCAAGGAGATTAGAGGAACTTGGTGCACATGCCATCATGCCAGCAGCCTCTCCGATCGGTTCGGGTCAAGGGATCATTAACCCGCTTTATTTAAAATTCATTATCGAGCAAACAATTGTACCGGTCATCGTAGATGCTGGAATCGGCTCGCCGAGTGATGCTATTGAAGCCATGGAGTTAGGCGCAGATGGTGTGTTGTTGAACACAGCTGTAGCAGGTGCAAAAGATCCCGTGAAGATGGCACTGGCGATGAAGATGGCTGTAGAAGCTGGACAGTTAGGGTTTGAAGCAGGCAGGATCCCAAGAAAAGAAACGGCAACAGCCAGCAGTCCTTTAGAAGGGTTGAGTGTGAAGTGAATGAACGATATTCAAGACAGGAATTATTTAGCCCGATCGGTAAAGAAGGGCAAGCGAAAATAAGCGAAAAAAGTGTACTCATCGTTGGAGCGGGAGCGCTCGGTGCGGCGAGTTCAGAAGCGCTGACACGTGCTGGTGTGAAACGAATCGTCTTAGTCGACAGAGATTATGTGGACTGGACAAACCTGCAGCGTCAGCAGCTTTACTCAGAAGAAGATGCGAAAAATCAGCTGCCAAAAGTTATTGCAGCTAAGAATAGATTAGAGAAAATTAATTCTGAAGTAGAGATCCAGGCACATGTAATGGATATGGGCATTGAGGAAGCGGAAGAACTGATCTCAGGCATCGATCTCATCATGGATGCGACCGACAATTTTGAGACGCGGTTACTGATCAACGACTTAGCCCAAAAATATCAGGTGCCATGGATATACGGTGCATGTGTGGGAAGCTACGGAATCAGCTACACCATCATTCCAGGACAAGGGCCCTGTCTGAATTGTCTTTTAGATAAAATTCCTGCGAACGGTCAGACGTGTGACACGGCTGGCATTATCTCGCCAGCGGTACAGATGGTGACTGCTTATCAGACAGCTGAGGCGCTTAAGATATTGGTCGAGGATTTTGAGGCTGTCAGGAATAAGATTATTACGTTCGATCTTTGGACCAATCAGCAAGTCCAATTAGGGATGGAAAAGGCCAAGAAGATGGATTGTCCGTCTTGTGGAACAGAGCCGATTTTCCCTTACTTGAAAAAAGAGTCTGAATTAAAGACAGCGGTTTTATGCGGCAGGGATACTGTGCAGATCCGTCCATCTTTCAATCGGGAGATCAACTTGGAGCAGATGGAGAAAAGTCTTGTGTCACATGGCAGGGTAAGACGAAATCCGTACCTGCTTGAGGTTCAAAACGAGACGCATCGCCTGGTCCTTTTTAAAGACGGACGTGCACTCGTACATGGAACAAAAAACACGGCAGAAGCAAAGTCTATCTACCACAAATTCATAGGATAAAGAAAAAAGATGCCGGCTGGATCTAAGCCGCATCTTTTTTGCGCAGTCTTCTGTTTCGAATCTCCTCAACGGCACCGGATCCTAGGAGAACACCTGTAATGATCAGCAGGAAGCCTAGAATATGCTGGAACAGTATCTGTTCATCTAAAAATAGATTTGCACCAACTAATGCAAAAAAGGGATTCAAGTTAATGAAGATGGATGCTTCAGAAGCACCAATTTTACCGATCGCCTCGTTATAGAGCATGTGGCCGACAGCTGTAGCAATACAGGCCGAAGCAAAATAGATCAGCCAAAGCGAAACCGTTGAGTTCTCGATGACACCCGCAAATCCTTCAGGCTCTTCAAACAACCCAATCACGATTAAAAACAGCGAACCGATCACCATCATGTAGCCTGTCATCAAACGCGGATCCAACGTATGAGCAACCCGTTTGATCAGAATAAAACTTACGGCCTGAGTGAGCACTGATAATAAAATGTATCCATCACCAAATGAGATCCCGGCCACTTGGCTGCCTTCAAGGACGATGAATGCTACACCAGAGAACCCTAGGAGAAGGCCGACTGTTTTTAGCAGTGTCAGCGGTGTACCCAAGAACGAGATAGCAAGGATCGTTGTGAGGAGCGGTGACATCCCCATAATTAGGCCGCCATTTGTCGCAGTTGTTCCCGTTAAGCCGATCGAAAGAAAGTAATGGTGTGCCACAACATTAAAAATGGAGGCCAGAAAAACATACCAAAATTCTTTTTTGGTAAGTATTCGAACCTTTTTTATAAGCGAGAGAAGCAGAAATACCGTTAATCCAGCGGTTAAAACACGAATTCCTGTGATCGTAACAGGCATGAAGTTTGTAACGAGAATTTTCGTCGCGGTTACGTTCAGCCCCCATACGACCATCACAAAGAATAAAATTAAATATGTTCGATACGGTTTCATCACGTCATCTTCTTTCTTCTGCTTTTACTTAATGAAGTAAAGTATTAAAATGATTTTACCATTGTACTACCAATCGAAAGGTTTTTACAGATAAAAAGCTTTCATTTTTTCAGATTAAGGCGAAAAGACTAATTAGGTTAAGTGGTGACAAAAACATTTCTCCAAAGTGTAGAAATTGCTATAGTAAGAGAAATGATTATACGGATATGGAGAACTTTGTCGAATGACCTATATTTTTGGATTTAGGCTTAATCTATGGTGAGTTAGACTTAATTTTTTCAATGAAGACTTAATTGACCATCAGTAAGACCCAATTGCACATCAAACAGACTTAATTAGAGAAAGAAGCGGTGATGTTGGATGAAAAAAGTGAACCCTTATGTACTTCTGGTCGTCGCTACCTTGATCTGGGGTGGTAATTTCGTGATTGGACGTGCCATCGCGAGCAGTTTGCCTCCAATTACACTGTCTTTTTTACGCTGGTGTACAGCATTCGTGATCTTCCTTCCGTTTGCTTGGCCTTTTCTGCGTAAAGAGTGGGGTTTATTGAAAAAACAGTGGCCTATCGTACTTTTCATGGCTGTAACGGGAATTGCTGGTTTTAACACATTGCTCTACATAGCTCTTCATTACACCACTTCCATCAACGCGTCACTCGTAAACTCATCTACTCCGATAATCATCTTTATGTTGTCATTCATTTTTATGGGTGAGAGATTGAACGCCCAGCAAGCTGCAGGAGCGATCCTCTCTTTCTTAGGACTTCTTTTTATTATTTCAAAAGGCTCACTGGAAGTGCTGCTGAAGTTTTCTTTTAACGTTGGAGATCTTATCGTTATTGCTGCGGTCATCTGCTGGAGCATCTATTCTATACTCATCAAACAGTTTTCCGGAAGATTGCCTGCTTATAGCACATTCACTGTATCAATGGTCCTTGGAATCCTTATTTTGTTTCCCTTTTTTGTTCGAGAGGCACTGACAACCGAGATCGCCTGGTCAACAGGATCGATCCTTACCATTTTTTACACGGGTATTTTCGCATCCATAGTTGCTTTTATGTCATGGAACATTGCGGTAGAACGGATTGGAGCGAATAAAGCAGGGGTATTTCTGAACTTAATCCCGGTATTTGCTGCTCTTTTTGCGGTGCTGTTTATTGATGAAACGCTAGCTTGGTATCAAGCAGCAGGCGGTGTGCTCGTCATCTTAGGCGTTTTTATCTCCACACGCTTAACTAAAAGAGAAAAACAGAGTATGAAACAGGAGATAAGCTTTTAGGGTAAAAGTAAAATATTTACAAAAAGTTGAAACTTATTTCAGCTATAAATCGTATTTATAGTTGAAAAAAGAGAGAGTTGGATAGGAGGATTTGGGGATTTCATGACAACACATACGTTAGAATTGAAGAACTTATCGAAAAAGATCAAGAACAAAACCATTGTGGATGACCTGTCGTTTTCTGTCAGAGAAGGAGAAATCTTTGGCTTGCTCGGTCCGAATGGTGCCGGAAAAACGACGACAATCCGCATGATTGTGGGGCTGATCTCCATCACGGATGGTGATGTTTTTATCAACGGTGACAACATTCGCGGGAACTATGAAAAAGCGATGGAACGAGTTGGTGCGATCGTTGAGAACCCGCAGCTGTATGATTATATGTCAGGTTATAAAAATCTGATGCAATACGCTCGAATTATGCCAGGTGTTACACAGGAAAGAATTGATGAGGTCATTCAACTCGTTGATCTAGAGTATGCCATCCATGATAAGGTTAAAACCTACTCGCTTGGGATGAGACAGCGATTAGGGGTAGCACAGGCGCTATTACATAAGCCGAATGTATTAATTCTGGACGAGCCGACAAACGGACTGGATCCACAAGGGATCTATGACTTGAGGAACTATCTGCGGCTCTTAGCAAATAACGGAACATCTGTCGTTGTGTCTTCTCACATGCTTGCCGAGATGCAATTGATGTGTGACCGTGTGGCCATTATTCAGCACGGAAAACTAGTACGTATTGATGAGATTTCAAACCAAGAAGAAGAAGCCGATGTAAAAGTTCATTTTCAGGTCGAGGGTGATCTTTTGCAGGCGAAGAAAATTCTAGCTGAGCTGAATCCTGAACTTGTGATTGAAGATTTTGGCAAAGAAATTATTGTTCAAACGGCAGACATGAAGACGATCGCAGAGCTGAATAAGCAGCTTGTTTTGGCGGGTATCCTTGTAGTGGGCATTCAGCGCAAAACGAAGACGTTAGAAGAACGATTCTTGGAGATGACGAAGAAAGGGGGAGATGTGAGTGAAGTGGCTGTCCCTGTTAACGAATGAGTGGATTAAGATCTTTAGCCGTGTACGTACGTGGATCTTCCTCGCACTTCCAATCATCATTATCATTGGTGTTGCCGTCTATGATAAAGTGACGACGGATGAAGCAGAAAATAATAATTGGAAACAACAGCTGACACAAAACATCAATGATGATAAAAAGGCTCTAGAAGAAGCAAGAAAGAACAACGATGATGATTTCTATATCGAGATGCTAGAGTCAAACATCAAGCAGAACGAATATGCAATTGCCAATGACATCTCTCCATATGAAACAACCGCCTGGCAGTTCATGAAAGACATGGCACCCATCTCATCCTTGATTGGATTGTTCGTGATCGTGGTAGCCAGTGATATCGTATCAAGTGAGTTTTCGAAAGGTACGATTAAAATGCTGCTCATTCGTCCTTACAGCAGGTGGAAGATCCTTTTATCCAAATTCCTTGCAACGCTCGGCTTTGCCTTTGTTATGTGGCTGGCTGTCATCGTTGCTTCATGGTTAGTGGGTGGCCTAGCATATGGCTTTGGCGGTATGGACCAGGTTTATCTAACGTTTACCGAAGATCAGCAAGTTAAAGAACGACTGATCGTGGAGTATGTATTCTTAAATATTGGGCTGGAGTTTATTGAATTAACAGTACTTGTGGTGCTTGCATTTATGATTTCTACGCTCTTCATGAGTAACTCGATAGCGATTGGGGTCGCCATGTTTACAATGTTTGCCGGAAACATCATTGTTACGCTACTTGCGACAAAAGACTGGGTCATCTACACCTTGTTTGCCAACATGGATCTCAGTGTATTAATTGATGGGCAAAACCAGCTCATCAAAGATTTAACGCTGCCGTTCTCTATCAGTGTACTCGCGGTGTATACAGCCTTAATGCTTGCTCTCACGTTCATAGTCTTCCAAAAGCGCGACGTGAAAGCTTAATAGTAAAATAGTAGGGGACAGATCCGGGTCTGTCCCCATCCATGGACAAATCCTAGATTTGTCCACCTGAAAAGGACAGGAGCTGAGCTCCTGTCCTTTCTTTATGAAACTCCT
Source organism: Fictibacillus barbaricus (assembly GCF_014635025.1). Classification (GTDB taxonomy): domain Bacteria; phylum Bacillota; class Bacilli; order Bacillales; family Fictibacillaceae; genus Fictibacillus; species Fictibacillus barbaricus. The sequence continues at coordinate 286,760 of NZ_BMCE01000001.1, forward strand.
ATCCTCATACTCTATCTCTATGCTTGCTGTGACTGAAATTGATCTTCTTCTGTCGATCCTTTTAAAGCTGTTGTAGAAGCTGTACCACCGGAAACTAGCTGTGTTACTTCGTCAAAGTAGCCTGTTCCTACTTCACGCTGGTGGCGTGTAGCCGTATAGCCATCAATCTCACTATCAAACTCTTTTTGCTGAAGCTCAGAATAAGCGCCCATACCTCTTGCTTTGTAGCCTTTTGCGAGTTCGAACATGCTATGGTTAAGGGCATGGAAGCCAGCTAGTGTAACGAACTGGAACTTGTAGCCCATTGCCGCTAGCTGCTGCTGGAACGTCTCAATCGTCGCGTCATCCAGTTTCTTTTTCCAGTTAAAAGAAGGTGAGCAGTTGTAGGCTAATAGTTTACCAGGGTACTGCTCGTGGATCGCATCGGCAAAACGCTGCGCTTGCTCCAGATTTGGCTCAGACGTTTCACACCAGATGAGATCAGCATATGGCGCATAAGCAAGGCCGCGCGCGATGGCTTGATCCAGTCCAGCATTTGTACGATAGAAACCTTCTGCCGTTCGTTCGCCTGTAATAAACGCACGGTCAACCGGGTCGATGTCACTCGTGATCAAGTCAGCAGCATCTGCGTCCGTACGTGCGATCAATACAGTTGGAACACCCATAACGTCAGCAGCCAATCGCGCTGAGATCAGGTTGCGCACTGCTGTTTGAGTCGGCAGCAATACTTTTCCGCCAAGATGACCGCACTTTTTCTCAGAAGATAACTGATCTTCAAAGTGAACTGCAGAAGCACCGGACTCAATCATGCCTTTCATGAGCTCAAATACGTTAAGCTGTCCGCCAAAACCAGCTTCGGCATCCGCAACAATCGGCAAGAAGTAATCGACTTCATTTCCGCCTTCCATGTGCTGAATCTGATCGGCGCGCTGAAGAGCAGAGTTAATGCGTTTTACCACGTGTGGAACCGAGTTTGCCGGGTACAAGCTTTGGTCTGGATACATGTTTCCTGATAGGTTGGCATCTGCAGCGACCTGCCAACCGCTTAAGTATACGGCTTTCAGACCTGCCTTTGCTTGCTGGACCGCCTGATTGCCCGTTAAAGCTCCTAAAGCGTTTACATATGTCTCGTTTTGAAGCAGGTCCCAGAACTTTTCTGCTCCCCGTTTTGCCAAAGTGTGTTCAACATCGATCGAACCGCGTAAACGGATAACCTCTTCCGCTGTATAAGGACGCGTAACCCCTTGCCAGCGCTCTTCGTTCTGCCACATTTCCTTTAACTTCTCCACACGTGATTGATTCATTCATCTCGCTCCTTAAGTTTTTTAGTTTTTTGTAAAAAGCTGATTTTAAGTTATTAAAAAAGAGGGGTGGGTGGTTGATTTCCGCTCCAAGATACTCGCTTTCCGCGGGGCGTGCGTTGAGCCACCTTGGCGCTTTGCGCCTTCTGTGTCTCACCTGTCCCGCTGCTCCCGCAGGAGTCTCGCATCCTCCGCTCCAATCGTTAACTGTTTGCTTTTTTTAAAACCTACAACACTTCATAGCCTCGGTTGGTTAAGAAATCCTGAAACTCATCATCACGAATCAGTTCGTCAAACAATTGCACGGCCTCTAAAAAGCGGCCAGAATTGAATGAATCCTCACTCATTCCTTGCTTCAGTTTTTGAACTTCCTGCAGTTTTAGTTCCTCTACCAGCTCAAACGTTACTTTGCGGCCATCGTTCAGGATGCCTTTAGGATGACGGATCCATTGCCACACTTGGGCTCGTGAGATTTCAGCTGTTGCCGCATCCTCCATAAGATGATTGATCGGCGCAGCACCTTTTCCTCTTAGCCATGAAGCGATATATTGGATGCCGACACTGATGTTGACGCGCAAACCTTCTTCTGTAATTTCGCCTTCTGGTACAGCTACTAAATCGTCAGCTGTCACGACCACGTCTTCACGCTTTCGGTCGATTTGGTTCGGCTCTGGCATGATCCGATCGAACACTTCCATAGCTACAGGTACAAGTCCCGGGTGGGCAACCCATGTCCCGTCATGGCCATCAGAAGCCTCACGCTCTTTATCAGCACGCACTTTTTCAAAAGCAGCAGCATTGGCTTCTTCATCATTTTTAATCGGAATCTGTGCCGCCATCCCGCCGATTGCAGGCGCATTTCGTTTGTGGCACGTCTTGATGGCAAGAAGAGAATAGGACCTCATGAATGGTACAGTCATCGTAACAAGCGATCGGTCAGGCAGAATAACATGAGGCTGGCTGCGGAACTTCTTTATATAGCTGAAGATGTAGTCCCAGCGTCCACAGTTCACGCCTGCTGAATGTTCACGCAGCTCATATAAAATTTCATCCATCTCAAAAGCAGCAACAATGGTCTCAATCAGTACGGTTGCCTTGATTGTTCCCCTAGGAATCCCAAGCTGTTCTTGCGAGTAGATGAACACATCATTCCAGAGACGAGCCTCTTTATGGCTCTCCATTTTAGGAAGGTAAAAATAAGGACCAGAACCCTTTTCAATCAGTGTCTTGGCGTTGTGATAAAAATAAAGGCCAAAATCTACTAAACTTCCAGACATCGGTTCGTCGTCGACAACAATATGTTTTTCTTCTAGATGCCAGCCCCTTGGGCGCACGATCAACGTGGCGATCTCGTTATTCAATGTATATTTTTTTCCGTTATTTCCAGTAAAAGAGATAGTCCGGTTAACCGCATCTTTTAGGTTGATATGACCCTCAATCGTGTTTTCCCAAGTAGGAGAGTTGGAATCTTCAAGGTCAGCCATAAATAGTTTGGCACCTGAGTTAAGCGCATTGATCACCATTTTCCGGTCAACGGGTCCTGTGATCTCTACTCGGCGGTCTTGAAGATCTTGAGGAAGAGGCGAGATCGTCCAATTGCCGTTTCTTATATGTTCGGTTTCCGGTAAAAAGGCGGGAAGGATACCAGAATCAATTTCTTTTTGTTTTTCTTTACGCTGTTCTAGAAGTTCTTTTCTAATGTTATTGAAGTGGTGGTGCAGGGACTTTAAAAAAAGAATGGCACCTGGTGTTAATATCTTTTCATACGCTGGGGTTAAATTGCCTAACACTTGAAGATTAGAGGTATCAATGGTCACTTATTCCACAGTCCTTTCTGAATATGTTATCAAACAGATGCTTTTCTGTAGATATTGTTATATAACAGGGAATGTAAAAAAATTTACCTTTCGTGTTTTCCCATGCAGCGTTCACACTCGTAAAGGTAAGATTCGTGCTGCTCCTCGATCACACATCCACATTCTGTACACGTTTTTTCTGGCATGTTGCGGTGAAGCTCCAAGTAATTTTTCATTTTAATTTCCTCCTGTTTTGTTTTTTGATTTGATTATAATGCATTGTATTATAACAGATTTGATTTTGCAACACCTGTTTTATAACATTTTTTGTTTTTTTGAGAAAATGAGTCATCTGTCCCATCGTTTTCCCAAGTATATCAGCGTTTATCAAGATTCTATTTCTATTTTAAACTGTTGTAATACAGAAAGTTGTAATACATCCTAGTGGCTATTTGAATTTTTGGAAAATAACGCTTACAATGAACACATTCAGAGTAAGTGTGGTGAGCAAATTGAAAATAGATGGTACAGATCGTAAAATATTAGAGCTGTTAACACAAGACGGAAGGATGTCGTATGCGGAGATCGGCAAAGAATTGAATCTTTCACGGGTCTCTGTTCGTGAACGTGTTAATCAGATGAGAAAAGCTGGCATTATTGAAAAGTTTAGCGTTGTGATAGATTCGGAGGCTGTTGGTAAGACGGTTTCAGCATTCTTTGAAGTGGACTGTGAACCAGCATACTTAGTAAAAGTAGCGGAGAAGCTCGTAAATAATCCAAGTGTTGCAAGCTGTTACCAGATGACGGGACCGAGTACCCTGCATATGCATGTACTCGTAGAGGACTTTCCATCCCTAGAAAAATTCATAAACAATGAGCTGTATGGGATAAAAGGAATCTCTAGAGTAGAATCACATATCTTGCTTAGACGCTTTAAAAGCAGATCAGGGCTTAAATTATAATAAAAAATATAAAAGGTTAAAGAAGCCAATCGGCTTTCTTTAGCCTTTTTTAATTGCCTTCTTATCCGATTTCATAGGTTAAACATACTACCGCCAAACATAATTGCTAGTCCGTTAGTAACTGCTGTAAAAAAGAGGGGCATGAACATAGAACTAAATTAAGTTTTTATATAGAAAATATTCTGAATTTATTTTATAATCAGAAACAACATAATTACGTTTGTTAATCCAAAACTAATTTTAGACTAACAAACGGAGTGTAATTCAGTTTAAAACAATCGATAAATCAAAAAAAGGGGAGAGGTGAAGAGGAAATGGCAGGTCTGATTGTAAGGCGCGTTTTTCAGCTAGTGCTCTTATTAATAGGTATTTCATTCATCGTTTTCATGAGTATGCACATTGCACCAGGAGACCCTGCAAGCATCATCGGCGGTCCGACTGCTACTAAAGAAGACGTAGAAGCGATAAGGGAGAACCTTGGGTTAAACGAACCTTTGCTCACTCAATATTTTGATTATTTAAGAGGCATATTTACTGGTGACTTAGGATTCTCTTATCAAACGAAACAAGCAGTGTCAGAAGCTATTATTGATCGTTTTCCAAACACACTGAATCTGGCCATCGCAAGTATCATAGTAGCTATCGTAATCGGTGTAACAACAGGCATTATTTCAGCCTTAAAACATAACACCTGGTTTGACGGACTCAGTACAGTCATTGCCCTTGGAGGAATCTCTATACCTAACTTTTGGCTGGGTGCCATCTTAATCCTCGTTTTTGCCGTGAATCTGCAGTGGTTCCCTGTAGGAGGACTGACCGAACCGTTCTGGACGATTGAAGGAATGAAACAACTTGCACTCCCTGCCATTACGCTTGGTACAGGATCAGCCGCCATGATCGCCCGTATGAGCCGGTCAGCGATGCTTGAAGTGATACGAGCAGACTATGTACGAACCGCAAGAGCGAAGGGAGTTCGTGAAAGAACAGTCATTATGCTTCACTGCTTAAGAAACGCCATGATTCCCGTTATTACAGTAATCGGCCTAAACTTTGGCTTCTTACTCGGAGGCACCATCATTACAGAATCTGTTTTTGCCATCAATGGAGTAGGAAGGCTCATGATCGAATCGATCGCCGCTCGTGACTTTCCGATGGTACAAGGCTCGGTTCTTCTTGTAGCAACACTATTTGTATTAGTAAACCTTATTGTCGATATCGTGTATGCCTTTATTGATCCAAGAATCAGTTACGAATAAACGTGAAGGGGGGATAACATGTCAATGGAAGTGGTTGCACAGCAAGTACCTGCACATAAGAAAAGGAAAGAGTTCGCACTGTTAAAAACATGGAAAAGATTGATCAAAAACAAGATGGCGATTGTAGGCTTGATCATCATCGCCTTACAGCTTTTTATGGCTCTTGCAGCACCAGCTATCGTTCAGATCGATCCCAATAAACAAAACTTGGAACTAAGTGAGATGCCGATCGGCACAGAAGGGCACTGGCTGGGTACTGATAACTATGGACGAGACATTTGGAGCAGAATCGTGTATGGTGCGAGAATTTCATTACTGGTCGGAGTTGGAGCTGTAAGTCTTGGGTTAACAGGCGGGGTGATCCTTGGACTGCTATCTGGCTATTACAGACGATTAGATGGCATCATTATGAGATTTGTAGATTTAATGTTTGCTTTTCCTGGTATTCTGCTAGCCATGCTGATCATCGCCATCTTAGGGACAAGCCTTGTGAACGTAGTGATCGCGATTAGTATCTGGTCCATTCCGACATGTGCGAGGATCGTGAGGGGCAGTGTCCTCTCGATCAAAAAACAAGAGTACATTATCGCCATGAAATCGCTTGGTGCAAGCGACCTTCGTATCATGATAAAACATGTCCTGCCTAACTGTACAGCGCCTATCATCGTATTTGCAACAATGAGGATGGCGACAGCGATCCTATCAACTGCATCACTAAGTTTTTTAGGATTAGGGGCACAGCCTCCGACTCCTGAATGGGGAGCGATGATCGCTGCAGGTCAAGAGTACATGTGGACATCACCCCACATGATCGTTATTCCAGGTATTGCGATCATGCTTGTAGTATTTGCGTTTAATGTTGTGGGTGACGCTCTTCGCGACGCGTTAGATCAAGGGATGAGTTTGGATAAATAAAAGGGGGAGATTTCAAATGGGAAAAAAGTGGTTTACTAGTTTGCTGACCGTTCTTTTTGTATTGTCTTTAGCTTTAGTAGGTTGCAGCAGCAACTCTTCATCAGGAGGAAGTGCCGGCAGTCCTGAGCAGGAATTAACGTATGCTACAACATCCAAAGTGGTAGGCCTGTCACCGATCCTTACGAATGATTCTGTATCATCCACTGTGATTGAACAGATCTACGAAACCCTGTTCGTCCGTGACAGCAAGGGCGAGATCGTTCCTCACCTTGCAGAATCCGTTGAGAACCCTGATGAGAACACATGGGTGATCAAGTTAAAGAAAGATATTAAGTTCCATGATGGTACACCTTTTAACGCAGAATCGGTTAAATATACGTTCGATAAGTTAAAAGATCCAAAAACCGCAGCACCACGCGCTTCTCTTCTTGCACCTGTTTCATCGATCGAAGTTCAAGATGAACATACGGTAGTGTTAAAAACGGAGAAGCCATACGGTCCGATGCTTGCCGCTTTAACACACTCCAATGCTGCGATCGTCTCTCCTGCAGCTGATAAGAAACAGGATCTCATGAAGGATCCTGTGGGTACAGGACCTTTTAAATTCTCTGAAAAAGTAAACGGCGATGATATTGTTCTTGTAAAAAATGAGGACTATTGGCAGAAGCCGGCCAAGCTGGAGAAGCTTACGTTTACTGTCGTTCCAGAAGTATCAACAGCCATCTCGATGCTTCAGACGGGAAAGGTTCAATTAATTGACGGTTTAGCTCCAGAGCTTATGCCGCGCCTTGAAAAAATCAAGAATGTAGAAACACAAAAAGTGGATGGAACACCTGTTTATTACCTGGCATTCAACATGGAAAAAGCGCCGATGAACGACCTTAAGTTCAGACAAGCTGTATCTCACGCCATCAACCGAGAAGGCTATCTGAAAAAGCTGAACGGATTAGGCGTTTACTCCAACACATTTATTGGTCCAGAAGTGTTCGGACATCCAAAAGACGATAAAGGGCCTAAGTTTGATCAAGAAAAAGCAAAAGAACTAGTTAAAGCAAACGGTTTTGATAAGAAAGAAGTCAAAATGCTTGTTGCGAATACAGCATCATACATGAACATGGCTGAAGTCATTCAAGCTCAGTTAAAAGAAGTCGGCATTCCAGCAAAGATTGAAACACTTGAGTGGGGCACCTATCTGGATGTTTCCAAAACAGGTGACTTTGATATCACAATTGCCGGCTGGTCGAACGTAACGGGTGATGGAAGTGAACTATTGTTCCCGCGTCTTCATTCTGCAAACATCGATGCAACAAACTTAAGCCGCTATAAAGATGCAGAGCTTGATAAGTTGATCGACGAATCCCGCTCTGTTGTGGATCAAGAGCAGCGCCAGGAAATTTTAACAAAAGCAGATGAATACGTGATGACACAGCTGCCGGTTCTGCCGATCTACCATGGGATCGCTTCAGCAGCGTACGATAAATCGGTTAAAGGCTTTAAGATGGAACCTACAGGACAGTGGTCACTATACAGCGTTCATAGAGAGTAGGGATAACGATGAAAGATACTGTGTTAGAAGTGACAAATCTCGTGACAAAGTTTAAGTCTGCGGACGGTCTTTTGCCGGCTGTCCGCGGCGCCTCTTTTTCTGTAAAAAAAGGAGAAACGCTCTGCATCGTTGGAGAATCGGGCTGTGGTAAAAGTATCACAGCCCTTTCCATCATGGGACTTCTGCCTTCAAACGGATTAATAACAGATGGTTCTATTACGTTCAACGATCAGAACTTAGCTTCCATGTCTCCAAAAGAAATGCAAAGGCTGCGCGGCAACGATGTATCCATGATTTTTCAGGAACCCATGACTGCCTTAAATCCAGTATTTACAGTTGGTTTTCAAATTCGTGAACCACTGATGATCCACCAGAAACTATCAAAGAAAAAAGCGCATGCAAGAGGAATCGAGCTTTTAAAAATGGTTGGCATTCCTTCACCTGCTGAGCGGATGAATCAATATCCGCATGAGTTGAGCGGCGGTATGAGACAGCGTGTTATGATTGCGATCGCATTATCCTGTAATCCATCTCTTTTGATTGCTGACGAACCGACAACGGCGCTGGATGTAACCATCCAAGCTCAGATTATTGATCTGTTGAACGATCTCAAAGAGCAGCTGGACATGAGCATGATCATGATCACGCATGACATGGGTGTTGTGGCTGAGATCGCTGACCGTGTGATCGTCATGTATGCAGGAGAGGTTATTGAAGAAGGACGGGTAGAAGAAATATTTGAGAACCCGCAGCATCCTTACACGAAGGGCCTTTTATCTTCTGTACCGAATGTGGATGATCCAGACTTTGATCTGAAGCCGATTGCTGGATCGATGCCGATGTTGAATGAACAGATCAGCGGATGCCGTTTTCATCCCCGTTGTCCTCATGCTTTTGATAAATGTTTCCATGAATCACCTAAAACGTTTTCTGTAACAGATAAACAACATGTACGATGCTGGCTGCAAGAGGAGGAGGTCGCTCAGAATGGCGGTAGACGAGCAAGTTCTTTATAGCGTAAAAAATGTAAAAAAGTACTATCCCGTTAAAGGCGGCATGCTGCAGCGGGTAAAAAGCCATGTGAAAGCGGTCGATGGCATCACGCTTGATATTTATAAGGGTGAGACACTTGGTGTTGTCGGTGAATCGGGGTGCGGCAAATCGACACTTGGAAGAACGATTCTGGGACTTGAATCACTGACAGAAGGAGAACTGGTCTTTAACGGGAATAACATTAGTAACCATTCGTCGCGTCAATTAAAACCGTTTAAAAAAGAGATGCAGATGATCTTTCAGGATCCATACGCTTCTCTTAATCCAAAACAGCGGATCGGTGATGCTTTAGAGGAAGCTCTTATTATTCATACGAATCTTTCGGCTCCCAAGCGAAGAGAAAAAGTGATTAGATTATTAAACGAAGTAGGTTTAAAAGAAGAGCATTATGACCGTTATCCGCATGAGTTCAGCGGCGGTCAGCGCCAGCGTATCGGGATTGCCAGAGCCATCTCGATCAATCCGTCATTCATCGTATGTGACGAGCCGGTTTCAGCACTTGATGTGTCAGTGCAAGCGCAAGTGATTAAGCTTTTAAAAGACCTTCAGGAGAAGCATGGGTTGACGTATTTGTTCGTATCCCATGATCTTGGTGTTGTTCGCCATCTTTGTAACCGAGTACTCGTAATGTATTTAGGACAGATGGTGGAGCTTGCGCCAGTCGATAAGCTATATGAAAATCCGACGCATCCTTACACAGAGGCATTATTATCAGCCATTCCAAGGCCAGCTGTAGGGAGGAAAAGAGAACGGGTCCGTTTAACCGGAGATCTTCCGAGCCCGTCCAACCCGCCGGCAGGATGTCCGTTCCATACCCGATGTCCGATCGCAAAAGACCACTGTACAACAGAAAAACCCGCATGGCGCCAAATTGACGAAGGTCATTTTATCGCCTGCCACGAGAGGTGAAGAAAATGAATCAAACAATACAGCATACAAAACAAAAATTAAAATACAATGCACTTCATACACCCTATCCATCTCACAGGATGACCGTGTACGCCAAAAAAGGAATGTTGGCAACGAGTCAGCCGCTCGCGGCACAAGCAGGTCTAGATATTTTAAAAAAGGGCGGGAACGCTGTTGATGCAGCGATTGCAACAGCTGCCTGTCTGACTGTTGTGGAACCCACATCTAACGGAATTGGCGGGGACGCTTTTGCGCTTGTCTGGATGAACGGCGAACTGCATGGCTTGAACTCAAGCGGTCCAGCTCCAAAGAGAATCTCGATCGAAGAAGTGAAGAAGGCAGGATTTGACGAGATGCCAAAGTTTGGATGGATTCCTGTTACAGTTCCCGGAGCACCTGCGGCATGGGCCGAGCTATCCAGCCGGTTTGGCAAGCTTCCGTTTAAGGAAGTCATGGAGCCGGCGATCTCATATGCAGAAGAAGGATATCCGCTGACACCGATCCTCGGGAAGTACTGGAAAAGAGCGTATGAAACCTATAAGCGGGTATTGAAGGGTGATGAGTTTGAAAGCTGGTTCCAGACCTTTGCACCTGACGGCCGAGCCCCTGAAGTTGGCGAGGTTTGGCGATCACCAGATCATGCGAAAACATTGCGTGATATCGCTGAAACGAAAGCAGAGTCTTTTTATAGAGGAGCACTTGCTCAAAGAATAGGTGAAGCATCAGAAGCACACGGTGGATTTTTACGAAGTGAAGATCTAGCTTCTTTTTACCCGGAGTGGGTAGATCCCATTAAAGTGAACTATAGAGGATACGACGTATGGGAGATCCCACCGAACGGGCAAGGTATCGTTGCCCTCATGGCACTCAACACGTTAAAGGGCTATGAGTTTGCAGAAAAAGAGTCAGCTGACACGTATCATAAACAGATCGAAGCGATCAAACTGGCATTTTCCGATGCGAAAAAATATGTAACAGACTCAGTTAGGATGCGTGTTTCAGTAGAAGGTTTATTGTCTGAGGAGTACGCAGCAGAAAGACGCGGGCTGATCGGAACTGAAGCACTGCAGCCAGAGCCAGGAACTCCGCCAAGCGGGGGAACGGTATATCTCGCAGCTGCTGATGAAGAAGGTAACATGGTTTCGTTTATCCAGAGCAATTACATGGGATTCGGTTCGGGTGTCGTTGTGCCTGGAACGGGAATCGGTCTTCAGAACAGGGGTCATGATTTCTCTCTTGATCCTGATCACGAAAATGCACTCGCACCAGGCAAAAAAACATATCATACGATTATTCCAGGATTCTTAACAAAAGACGGTAAAGCAGTTGGTCCGTTTGGGGTGATGGGAGGATACATGCAGCCTCAAGGACATGTGCAGGTTGTCATGAACACAGTTGATTTTCATCTGAATCCGCAATCCGCTCTTGATGCACCCCGTTGGCAGTGGATGGAGGATAAAAAAGTACTCGTTGAGCGCTCGCTGCCTCCACATATAGCAGATGAATTGGCGAGACGTGGTCATGAAGTCCAGGTTGCATTAGACTCTGGGAACTTTGGCCGCGGACAGATCATTTGGAGAGACCCGGATACAGGCGTCCTTGCAGGAGGAACAGAAGGAAGAACGGATGGCTCTATTGCAGCCTGGTAAACACAACGAAAACCAACCACGAATAAAGGACTTGATCACATGACATATCTCAACTTGTTTCTCGCCTTTTTCCGGTCTGGCATGCTTGGGTATGGGGGAGGACCTTCTTCCATCCCTTTAGTTCATAAAGAAGTGGTCGGAAAATACAAATGGATGAATGATGAGGAGTTTGGAGATGTATTGGCGCTAGGGAACACGCTGCCTGGACCCATTGCGACCAAGATGGCAGGCTATATTGGGTATCGGGTTGCGGGAATCCTAGGTCTCTTTGTCGCACTCTTAGCTTCCATCCTACCAACTATCATTCTTATGATTCTACTTTTAACCTCATTAAGAGAGTTCAAGGACCAGCCATGGGTGCAAGGCATGACAAAAGGGGTTATCCCTGTTGTTGCCGTTATGCTTGCCGTACTTACATGGCAGTTCTTCGATAGCTCTAAAAAAGGTCTTGGCTTAAAACTGAGCCTCCTTCATATTTTTGCGGGAGTCGTGCTCCTTCAATTTCTCGGTGTACATCCTGGTATCGTAATTGGATTATTACTGGCATACGCTCTTTTTGGACCGCTTAAGGAAAAGAAAGAGGAAAGAGTACAGGTGCGGGAAGGAGAGAAAACGGGATGACGTATTGGCATATCTTTCTCGCATTCTTTATACCAGGTATCTTAGGGTATGGCGGCGGGCCTGCTTCGATTCCGTTAATTGAAAATGAAGTGGTGGACAGGTATGACTGGCTTTCTGTAAATGAATTTACAGAAGTTCTGGCACTCGGAAATGCTCTTCCCGGTCCGATCGCTACAAAAATGGCAGGGTATATCGGATTTCAGGAAGGCGGATGGCTCGGTGCTTTTGTTGGCGTTTTTGCCACAGTTGCTCCCTCTCTAGTGTTGATGGTCGCTTTCCTTGGACTCGTCTATAAATTCAAAGATTCACCAAGGGTAAAAAACATGAGCATATATGTAAAACCGACCATTGCCGTGCTTCTTGGCATCATGGCCTATCAGTTCTTCTTTGAATCTTTTGTTGGCATAGGCTGGATGCATACGCTTTTCTTAGCAGCTGCAAGCTTCTTACTGATGGAAAAGTGGAAAGTCTCCCCCGTTTTCGTGATTATAGGATCTCTCGGATATGGAGCAATATTTTTAGCTTGATCATAAAAGGATGACTCAAAGATCATATACTTTGAGTCATTTTTTGCGTAATCAACCAGGTGCAAATCCATGATAACCATGATTTATTCGAATAGATTTATAAGTCTTCAAAAAACTTTATAAGTCTTCAAAATAATTTATAAGTCTTCAAAAAATTTTATACGTCTTCGCCAAATCCAACCTCTCTATACTTTTTCTGTTAAAAAGTCAGGTCAAAAGCCTAGTGTGAACCCTGTTCATCTAGGTAACAGTATACCTAGTATTAGAAAAAATAGGTTATAGGAGGGATGCACATGTTTGGTTTTGAAGATGTTTGGAAGTTTTTCTTTTCATTCTTTTTAGTCCTACCGATCGTTACGTTCATACACGAAGCAGGTCATCTCTTTTTTGGGAAAATTACGGGCGGAAAAGTCCGTATTCATATAGGTAGCGGGAACAGATTACTTAAAATTGGACCTTGTAATATCCGAGCCCTGTATTTTTGGGACGGCTGGTGTGAATATGAGAATTTGAAAAACCATACAAGAAGACACTTGGTTGCCGTTTATTTAGGCGGTCCTCTATTCACGATACTTAGTATGTTAATTGTCAATATGCTGATCTACATGGAAGTATTTAAAGCAGGGATCTTCACCTATCAATTTGTCTACTTTTCCTTCTATTTTGTATTCTTCTCATTGATTCCCATCGAGCATAACGGGTATCCGACAGACGGAAAAGCAGCATGGGATGTTATCAAACGAAAAACGATCGATAAAAATCCGCTAGGTTAATAGAGTACTATCCTTTTAGCGTTTGGACGAAATCTAGGCGCTTTTTATTTTTTGAGTTTTTTACAGATACATGCTGCTTTCATATGTTAAGATAATTTCAAACTTAAATTGGCATGTTAGCCAAAACAGATGAATATTTTTTAGAGGGAAGCGGGGGACTTTCATGAAACCAATATGGCTTGGTATTGCGGCGGCCTTTTTCTTTGGTGTTACGTTTATCTTAAACAGATCGATGGATTTATCAGGCGGAAGCTGGCAATGGAGTGCGGCACTTCGATTTTTTTACATGGTTCCGCTGTTATGGATCATCGTTTGGATGCGTGGAAACGTGCGTCCTGTTTTTCAAGAGTTAAAAGCACGATTCGGTATATGGTTTTTATGGAGTTCAGTTGGTTTTGTATTATTTTATGCACCCATTACATATGCTGCGGGGTTTGGAGAAGCCTGGCTCGTTGCGGCCACCTGGCAGATCACGATTGTAGCAGGCTCGCTTTTAGTGCCGTTCTTTTATGAAGGAGATGGTAAAGAAAGGAGCGCAACCCGTCAAAAGATTCCGTTTAAAGGACTGGGCTTCTCCATTCTCATTCTAGCAGGTGTTGCATTGGTACAAGTGCAGGAAGCAGGTGGGGTGAATGGCTCTGCTTGGCTGAACGTTGTACTGCCGGTCTTGATTGCTGCTATCGCCTATCCGCTTGGAAACCGTAAGATGATGGTGGTTACAAATAAGCGTCTTGATGCGTTTCAGCGTGCGTTCGGGATGACGATCGCCTCACTGCCTTGGTGGATCGTTCTTGCTGGTTTTGGCTGGTTAGAGAGCGGGCCGCCAACAAATGATCAGCTTTGGCAAAGCTTTTTGGTCGCAATATCCTCTGGTGTGATCGCAACGGTTCTCTTTTTCCAGGCGACAGATCTATGTGCGAACAACCCTGTGAAACTAGCAGGCGTGGAAGCGACCCAATCTGCTGAGATCATTTTTGTGCTTGCCGGTGAGATGTGGCTGTTATCGATCGCGAGCCCGACTTTGCTCTCTATGCTAGGCGTTCTTGTTATCATGCTAGGGATGTTTTTACACAGCTATTACGGAAAAACGGATGTAGTACAAAAAAAATCTATGAAACTTGCAAAATGATGAATAAAAAATTGTGAGTTGGGAATAGTAGTACTACCCCCCCTTTTTATATAGTAATTGGAACAGCCGTTGCCCGCAGCAGCGGTTGTTTTTTGTGTAATAAAGGAATCCGTCATATCGGTGCATGAATTGTCGGATGTGCCGGTTTATTACCTGCTATTCTAAAGTTGAAAGGAGGCATTAAAATGGATTCGCTTAAAAATATGAATGACGCGCTGCAGTATATGGAGGAAAACCTGGAGTATGAGATTGATTATCGGGAAGTAGCGAGACGGGCTTGCTGCTCGGAATTTCATTTTAAAAGGATGTTTTCTTTTCTAGCGGGTGTCCCTCTATCGGAGTATATTCGCCGGCGGAGACTAACGCTCGCCGCTTTTGAGCTAATGAACGGCGAGTCAAAGGTTATTGATGTTGCGGTAAAGTACGGATACAGTTCACCAGATGCTTTTACAAAAGCTTTTCATCAGTTACATGGTGCAACACCGTCAGAGGCAAGGAAAAACGGTCATTCTTTAAAAGCATTTCCACGCATGTCCTTTCAATTATCGATAAAGGGAGGGAATGAAATGAACTACCGTATTGTTGAAAAAGAAGCTTTTCATATCGTGGGGATCAAGAAAAGAGTTCCTTTGATCTATGAAGGAGTAAATCCGGAAATTGCAGCTATGTGGCAAAGTCTTGATATGAACACGATTAATATGCTTAAGAGCCTTTCTAATACCGAGCCAAAAGGACTGATTAGTGCATCAGCTAACTTTTCTGACCGGTTGCTTGAGAACAGTGAGCTCGATCATTATATTGGGGTCGCAACGATGGTGGAATGCCCGGATCATTTAGTGAAGCTTGAAGTTGCAGCATCAACGTGGGCCGTTTTTGAAGCGACAGGACCTTTTCCTGAAACATTGCAGAATGTCTGGGGACGCATTTACTCGGAATGGTTTCCGTCTTCATCTTACGAGCAGACGGAAGGGCCAGAGATACTGTGGAACGCTGATAAGGATACCACATCACCAACGTTTAAAAGTGAGATCTGGATACCCGTCGTGAAGAAATAGATAAAAAAGCATCGGCTCTAGGGCCGGTGCTTTTTGGTGTCTACTGCTCCACGATCTCCTTCAGCTTGCTCTGCCATTTGTCGTCATCCAATATGATTTGAAACGAGATTCGGCGGTTCTTTTGGAGAGCTTCAGAAGAGTTTCCTTTTTCGATCGGCTTATACTCGCTGTAGCCTGTAGCTGCCAAGTATTGAGCATACTCTTTTTTCGCCAGTTTTGGATTCGCTTTTCCGAGATAATCAACGACAGCAACTGCACGCTGAGTCGAAAGGGACCAGTTGTCATACGGCACTGAATCCGTATGGCCTTCGATCAGGATGATATAGAGGTACTGACTCATGTCTTTTTCCTCGATGATCGCAGCAAGTGCATCCGCTAACGGATCAAGGACTTGTTTTCCTTTAGCAGAGATCTCTGCACTTCCCGTATCAAAGAGGATGTTTCCTTCCACGGAGATCGTGTTGTTCGGACCGCGAATGATCTTGTCTTTTCCAACGTTTTCCTCGAGCTGTTTTTGAATCAGGTCAGAGATATGTTTCTTCACCTCGGCGACCTGACCGAGTTCCCGCTTGATCTGTGCTTGGTCATACGCGTTATAGATACTCTGTACGTAAGCGAGTATGGCGATAAAAATCATAACAAGCACCATCATGGACATCATATCCGTAAAACTCGGCCAGAAGATTTCTTGCGTTTCTTGGCTTTCGTCGTGGTAGTATGATCTGCGCGCCTTCATACCGGTCACCGTCTCCTAAAACTCTGATTGGAGATTTCAGGCATCCGTTCGTCCTCGACAAAGTCTTGGCGTGGTACTCGTGAATCGTATACAACCTGATTGGATTGGTTCATTGCTGCTTGATAGATGCGCTGCATGAGGTGATACATGTCAGAGAGCGTACGGTTGTTGTCGGTAATGCTTCGTGTTAAACCGTGATGAAGGTTTTCAAGCGTGCGAGCAAGTTCTCGCAGATCATCATCACGGCTGTTCTGGTTTTGTGAATTGTTCAGGATAGAAGCGAGCTGGCGGCTCTGACTATCCATGATGTTCCGTACCTGATCCGTAAAATCACGTTTGATGTGTTCAACAGCTGTATAAAATCCTTTCTCGAGCTGACCAACGCTTGAAGCAAAGTCAGCAGCTGCCCGGCCGTATTCGCCTTGCTTTTCAGCGTATCGATAATGCCATTCGTCCTGCTTTTGAGCGAGTCGGTTTTCAAGTGCATCATGCTGGTTTTGGTAGTGCTGAAGCTGTTCCTGCATGCCGCGAAGCATCGATTGTGCATGTTCTTCAGAACGGCGCTGCGCTTCCTGGAGCATTTTATCGGAACGCTGGATCAGCTGTTCAAACTTTTGCTGACCTTGCGTGTGCCGGTCGTTGCTCGTTTTTAATTGTTGTTCGAATGAAGAGATGTTTTTAGCAAGTGCGTTGATACTTGTATCTACTGTTTTTTGGATCGTGCCAAGTTCTTTAGTCGTTTCATTAAAACGCTGGCCGAACTGATCGAGTTGTGTGGCAGATGCTGCGAAACGTTCTGAGTGCTGCCGCTGCGATTCAAAAATACCGTTTACGTCTTCCATTGCTTTTTGCAGACCTGCTGTAAAATGAACCATCTGCGACGCAAATTCACCAAGCGTCTTGTCAAACGATGTTTCTACACGGGACGCCAGTCGATCAAGCAGACGTTCAACCGAGTCTTGTGGCTTATCGTTAATCAGTTCGCTGTTGAAGTGGTGATCCATATACACTTCACAATCGGCTAAAAGTTTATTTTGCATGTAAGAAAGGGAGGTGCCTTGTGAGAAAAAGCCTGTCTGGATCAGGTTCAAGAAGAGTGCTGCCACGATTCCGGCAATACTCGTGAAAAATGCGACACTCATGCCTTCAAACGGTGCCGTTAAGGATGAGATGATCGAGTTTAGGGTAAGGTTCGAGTCAGCCGGCTGTGTGCCTAAAGTCAGTAGTGTATCTTGCATGGAAAGAAGCGAGAGTGTTAGTCCGATAAAGGTTCCGAGTACACCAAGAATGATGGTGAAGGACGGAAGCTGATTGAGCAATTTTTGTATGTTGCCAACTGGAACTCGGAAGATGCCTAGCAGAGGTATGCGTTCGTTGTATAAATGCTTTTCGATAAGCGCTTGTGTGTTTAATTGTGGCACGCCGGCGAGATGAAATTGTTTGTAGTCAGATGTAACACGCTGAATCCAGTGAGAGTAGGGTTGCTGCTCCTTGTTTGTTTCCAGCTTCTGAAGCTCTTTACTCCACTTGCGAAAATGGTACGCAGTCTGTGTGTATCCCACAATACCAAAAAACATTAAAAATCCAATGACCCCGACGACGATTACAGTAATTTGATCCATCATGCCACCCCTTAGATGTCTTGTCTTATCCTGATACTGATAAATATGTCCTAACTTCGGGAAATATTTAAGGAAATGGGGTCTGTCCCCAAACAAATACAAAAACCCCGTGATTGTCCACCTCAAATGGACAATCACGGGGTTGAAATCACAAGCTTATTTATTTTTTAAGTTTTTTAAGATTGGTTTTATTTAACCACAAACTAGATCTCATTTTGATTTTTTACTAAGTTGTCATAAAAAGCAGCATAGGACGCACTCATGTAAGGGGCAAGCCAAAGGAATCCGATCCCGAGCGTAAACAAACATAAAATACCCCAGCCGATAAAGCTTAGATGCAGCACAAAGAATCTCCACTTATAGCCATTCATGAGCTTTCGGCTTTTTGTAATGGCAGCATTAATTCCGATTCCCGGGTTGTCTTTTAATACAAAATACGTCTGTGAATACGAGAACGCTTTTATGATTCCAGGAACTAAAAGAAGAAGTGCCCACAAGAACATATACACCATCATAACTAAATACGTTCCAAGTATCTTTACGTACGTACTAATCTCAGAAAAGGCTTGAAGCAGACCAGAGAATTTAATCCTCTCGCCATTACGTATCACGGATAAAAACGTCCACAAGTACCCGATGTATAAGGGCAGTAAAACAAGCGTGATAACAAATGTACTTGCCGCAGGTCCATTAACATTATCTTGCTGGTTTATCCATGCTTCAAATCCTCCGCTTAAGTTTATTTCTATGATCAAGGGAATCAAGTAATAGATTGCTGCAAACAGTAACGTAAATAATGCTGCTATTCCCCACTGACCTTTTAATTGTTGTCGGGCCAACCGTTTTATCTCTTTATTTTTCATCGTTTTTCACCTTTCGTTATCGATTCTCTTTTATACTACTATATGATGTACGTCTTTACTTGAAAATCAGAACAACTTTTTTGGTTTACGTTGCAGATTAATAGTAAAACAGAGGAAATAGATAATGACGGAAAGGGTTAGATGTGATGAATGGTAAAACGGAGGATCCTGTTCTTCTATTTGATGGCGTTTGTAACCTTTGTGATGGAAGTGTGAAATTTATTTTAAGAAATGAAAAGAATAGTGACCTAAAGTTTGCAGCTATTCAGTCAGAAGCTGGGCAGAAGTTACTCTCTCAAAAAAGCATCGACCCCGAGCAGATCGATTCTGTCATTTTAATAAAGGGCGGTAAGGTCTATACAGAATCCGACGCCGTACTAAACGTTACAAAATTTTTAAGGTTTCCTTATAGCCTTTGTAACATTTTAAGGATCGTTCCTAAGCCAGTCCGGAACTTTTTTTATAAAAAAGTAGCTAGCAATCGCTATCGGTGGTTTGGAAAAAGAGATAGCTGTATGATGCCGACACCTAACCTTAAAAATAGATTCTTAAAATAGCTTTTAAGCCCCAAATTTCATAAGACAACCTTGCTTCCTAATAGGATAAAACAAAAGGAAAAAAAAGGGGATTTTTACTATGGGACAAAAGGTTTTGTTCTTTGGAGATGTAGGAATTGATGACACAATTGCGCTGACATATGGTTATTTAAGCGGTGAAATAGATATTGTCGGTGTTGTTGCAGACTACGGTAATGTATCCAGAGCACAGACTGTTGCAAATGTTCACTATCTTGGTAAAACTTTTAACTTTCCTGATGAAGTAAAGATTATTGGGGGAGCAGAAGTACCTATGACAGGCGAGCAGCCTACTTTTTATCCTGAGGTTCATGGCGTATACGGATTAGGTCCGATAGAGCCAGGCAATTATGAGGGAGTTATTGAAAACTTTTTTGAAATAGTAAGTCTGATCGAACAATATGAGAATGAAATTATAATCGTGAATGTCGGCAGACTAACTTCTTTGGCAACAATGTTTATTCTGTTTCAATCACTTATGAAAAAAGTAAAAGCTTTCTATGTTATGGGTGGAGCCTTTTGGGTGCCAGGAAACGTGACGGCTGTATCGGAAGCAAACTTCCATGCTGATCCCATTGCAGTCAGAGTTGTATTGACATATGCCGAAAACCTAACGATCATTCCGTTGAACGTAACTGATAGAGCAATCGTTACGCCGGAAATGGTTAATTACATAGATCACAAAGGGAAAGCCCCTGTTATTAAACCACTTCTCGACTATTATTATGATTTCTATAAAAAAAGAAATCCTAAAATACTAGGAAGTCCGGTCCATGATGCTCTTACGTTGATGGCAGGTATACGGGAAGACATGTTTTCATTTAAAACATTGCCCATACATATTGTCCTTCGAGATGAAAATATTGCGAGAGGACAGAGTATTGCTGATGTGAGGCCGTACATTCAGTTTAATGATCAAGAAAAGAAGCATCGGATTGCGTTTGATTTTAACTATACCTGGTTTTTCAACGACTTTATGAGTGTAATGACAGGTGAGAAGTTTGAATGAGGAAGAAAAGAGAAGTACAAAATAAAAAACCGGTAATCCCTATAATAGTAGGAACTCCCGGTTATCTTGTTATCTCTAGTCAATATTTTTTTGTATTTAAGCGCAATCTCTAATTTGGTCTAGTTTATTTAATTTTTCGTCTAGTATCTGGCTTAATTGAACAAGAAGCGGATCTGCAAGACTATTAACCTTTTTACTTACCTCATACATGGTCGTGCGAATGGCGTCTATCTCTGTAGTTAAGACAAGAGCATTGCTTCGGCTCATGGTCCATTCCCCCTCTAATATAATAACCACTTCTGAACCAATAATTTCGGTAAATCTTGTAAATATTATATACTATATTTTGTGTCAAGTCTATTAATTTTTTACACATATAGGGGGACAGACCCCATACAATTACATATTAGCCAGTTTTGTCTTTTTAGAGAAGACAAAACCGGCTTTTTTTAGTAAAACTTTGTTGAATCCTGTCGATATACTTTTTGCTGCCTAGAAAAAAGTACATCTGGAGGAAAAAATGATAAAGAAAAGTCTGCAGAGGCAAATTCTTGTGCCTTTTATATTACTTATTATAATGACAGGTTTAATCATCAGCGGAGTCAGCTACATGTTTAGTATGAAGACAACCGTTGATAATTCATCGGAAGATACATCTGCCCGAATGCATGATCTGAATGAGTCATTAAACCGCTTTTTAGAAGATAACGCTGATTTTGTTTCAGCTTATGCAGATTCTGCGACGATAAAACTTCACGAGAAAGGTGATAGCCCGGAGTATATCATTTCAAGATTCGAAGATTATCATCTAGCAAATGAAGCGATCATGAACAGTTATTTTGTTTCCGAAGCAAAGGAAGTCATCATGTATCCAATACCTTCCGCATCAGTTGAAGATTTGACTTTAACCACTTGGTATAAACAAGCTGCTGATAATCCTAAGCAAGTCTATTGGACGGACCCTTTTATTGACAAAGCAACGGACAGGCCGGTTGTAAAAGCGATGAGAGCTGTTGAATACAGCGGTAAAGTGGTAGGGGTAGCCGCTATAGATATTGCGGTTAATGATATTCTTACACTTATGCAAAATGTGGAGATCGGGGAAACAGGCTATGCGCTCCTTCTTGATAACTCAGGAAACTACATGGTCCATCCTGACGAGAAAAAACTAGGTAAGAGCGCAACGAAGGAATCTTTTTATAAAAAGATAAAGAATAAACAAGGAGTAATAACAACGCACATAAATGATGAAGAGCGAGTGATAAGCTACACGAGAAACGAAACGACCGGGTGGAAACTTGCTGGAACTGTAGCTGTTAGTGAGTTTGAACAAAAGGCTTCGGTGATTCTTGTGCCAATCGGTATCGCATTGCTTATCACTCTCATAGTGGCTGCGGTAATTTCCTTATTTGTATCAAGAAGTGTTACTGTACCGGTTAACCAGCTGAAAGAAGCTATGCGTGAGATGAAAGAAGGGAACTTACAAGCAAGTGTATCCATTCAGAGGAAAGATGAGATCGGTGAACTCGCTATAAGTTTTGATGAAATGACAGGACAGATGCGCATGTTAATCGGAGAGATGGCTCAGATTACAGATCATGTGACAGATGCATCTCAAACGGTAGTGGCAAGTGCAGAAGAAAATTCTGCTTCAGCTAACGAAGTTTCAACAACAATGCAGCAAATTGCTGCTGGTTCATCTCATCAAGCTGAAATGATGGAGGGTAACGCCAAAGCAGCTAACGTTCTTGCAGATCGTATCAGCCAAGTACAAGCGCATGGAGAAGCCATTCAAAAGGCAACGCACCAAATGGATGAAGAGTCGGTTAGAGGTGTTGAAAAAGTAAGTGGTCTAAAAGAAAAGTCGTTAATGACGACCGAAATGACAAAAGAGATGATTACCTCTATTAAAAAATTGGATGAAACTTCAGGCAATGTCCAAAAGATTGTTCATACGATTAGTGCTATTGCAAACCAGACAAATTTACTAGCATTAAACGCGGCGATTGAAGCTGCAAGGGCAGGAGAGTCTGGAAGAGGGTTTGCCGTTGTTGCAGATGAGGTGCGAAAGTTAGCAGAACAAACCGAGAATTCACTAAAAGAAATTAGCGGGCTGATTACAGATATGCAGAATGTAACTCAATCGACTGTTGGGCAAGTTCAAGAGGCAGCGGCCCTTATCCTATCCCAAAGCGAGGCGGTTGAAGAGACAGAACAAACCTTTACAGCTATATCTAGAGTCGTTCGTACCAACTCAGATAAATTAAGAGATGTGATTCAATCGGTTGAAGACATGGCAAAGCAAAAAGACGTATTGCTTGAAAATGCTTCACATATTTTAGCGATTACGCAAGAAACAGCAGCTGGGACTGAGGAGGTTTCAGCATCCGCAGAGCAGCAGTCAGCTTCTATGGAACAGCTAAATCATCTAGCAGAACAGCTCGAACAATATGCAGATCAAATGCGCACCCACGTGCAGCGGTTTACATTCTAGGGGGACAGACCCCATACAATTACATCTTAGCCGGTTTTGTCTTTTTAGAGAGGACAAAACCGGCTTTTGTTTGAATAACTGGGTTCAAAAACGTAAAAGCATTTCACTTAGAGTTCAACTACTGGTGATGTTTTACTTTCTACGTAATCCCGATACTGCGGTTTTGAATTTTGAAATAATCCAAGAATGGTTGAAGTTTCTACGAAGGGGCATACCGATTGAGTAACATAATACCGGTAGCTGCTCCAAGGATATTCGAGAGGGAACATAACGAGATCAGCAGCTACAGGGTTCATGTGAATATATCTGCTTGTGTCCAGCAGATAAGAACGATCTTCAATCAATTCCGCTCCATAGCGGCCTTGGAAGACATGACCTGTTAGCTCGTATTTCTTGTTGAAGTACATGGCATATGTTTCATTTAGTTCTTTCATGAAATCTCCGGGTGGGAACTTGCTGCACAGGATTTGAAGATGTGTGTGGTTTGTCATGAGGCAATAAGAGAAGAGCTCGACTTCGTACTTTCTAACACAGTGGCTTAAAATTTTTAAATATCGGTGGAAATCCAGATGGGAATAAAAGAGAGGTTCTTTTCGGTTTCCGCGAGTGGTTACGTGGTAAACCGCATCAGGGTACCAAATGCGACGTGTTCTAGGAATCATTTTCACCTCCTTTCAGCTATACCATTATTTTACTGCTTGGTTGACAGTTTGGGAAATTGGGACTGACCCCAAACAATTTATTTCCCTCATTGTTTTTGAGTAAAACCTCTATAGCGTGTTAGAATGCAAACGGTTTAAATCCTTTCTTTTAGGTAAGTACGCTAAAATTGCTTTATCCTAGTTGACCGTTTTTGTCAAAAACTGAAAGATATTGATCCTTCTTATCAAATTTCCCCGGAAATTTTTTAATGAAATACAGAAATCATGTATATTTGACTTCAATTTACATAAAATAACCCGGTAATTTTAATTCTTGGAGGTTATATCATGAATCCAAATCAACCAAACAACAATCAAAATCAACAGCCTGCTAATCCTAGCCCAGAATTCATGCATCAAAACATGCAAACAGGCCAAATTTCTGCTCAACTTAATCATGGTGGTCATGAAATGTTTGATGTTCATGAAGTGCTTAGTGGAACAGTAGGTGCATTAAATCTCTACACATTGTGTCAAGGGCATGTGCAAGATCAGGAACTAAAAGCTATGCTGAGCCGTCATTATCAACATATAACGAAAGAATATAATGCATGTGTACAGGCTTTCCAAACAGGAAAAGATCCAGCGATGCGAACTGAATCGTACAAGATGGCACAAGATAATGATTTTGTGTACGGTCTAAAACCAGCACAACCGGTTAAGCCGATACAAAGTGTTACTGAATTAAATGATCAATGTGTTTCAGCGCTCCTTTTAGGGACGTTAAAATCCAATGCTTCTTCTAGAGGAATGGCAACATTAGAAGTAACGAACCCGGTATTACGTCGTGTTTTAGCGGATGGAATCCCAAACTGGATTGAAATGGCTTATGAATTGTCAATCTGGCAAAACAAGAATCATTATTACCAAGTTCCACAATTAAACCAACAAGATATGACGAGCATGATGAATGCCTATGCTCCAGCACCACAGTCACAACTACCACTTCAATAACGATCGAAAGAAACGAGTACTAACTCAAAAGGGTACTCGTTTTATTATGATTTATGTTCCTGCACCTTAACTATCCTAATCTTTTTGGGGGTATGCATACGGTTGTTTTACCAATCGTGTTATCCCTAGTTGCGTACAAATGGGGACAGACCCCATACAAATACATTTTAGAAGACATTGTCCACTCCGAGTGGACAATGTCTTCTTTCTTTTGTGAAATAAGATTCTACTAAAAAAAATAGCAGGTATAAATTACTAAAAAACCATTTACAGTTAATTACTGAGATGGTAATTTAGTATGAGAATATAATTAAATAAGTGTGGAGCTATGAAGGTTATTCTATATGTGGGCGCTTGGGATAACTGAAGCTAGTAGCGCAACCGACTGCTTCTTTTATAAGGTTCTGAAGATAAAGGAAGGGGTATTTTTATGGAGATCTCAAGAAAAGAAAAGTTCAGTTCAAAGAAAAGAACAACGACGAAGAAATGGCCAAAAATCGTTTTAGCGACAACATTTGTATTAGGTTTAGGCACCACATCTGTTTTTGCTGCAAAACCTGACCTTGCCGGCTATCTATACAATCAGATTGTTTCGTTTACATACAAAGCAGATATCGATAAGGCACTTAATGATGAAAAAAATTCATTGCTAACAAATTTGAGTTCGAATATCAGTGCAATCTTCAATAACACGAAACAGGAATTAGAGAATGAGAAGCAAAAGATCATTGAAGACAAAAAAGGTGAGATCAAAGCTCATTATGATCAGGAAATGGCTGAAGTAACAAAGAAAAAAGACGAAGCCATCACCAAAAAGAAAGAAGAGATGAATGCGGACGCAATCAAAACTTCTACAAAGATACAAGAAGAAATCACAAAAGAGATCGAACAAGAATTAAAAAAGAACACAAAATAAATGTTTAAGAGCGGAGCTCCATTCTCCGCTCTTTTTCTTTTTCCTATATACTAGAAATTAGAATGATAAACGGAGACGAATTTATGAGAAAACTATTTCTTCTGCTTAGTATGATCTTTCTTGTTTATGCAACGGCTATGCTGATCCAAACGACCAATATGGACATGGGTCTTGCGGTTTTCTTCTTTTTAGGTGCACTCTTTTTCATCCTTTTTTACAGATACGATTTGGCTACGAAAGTTTTCAAAATGTATCGAAAAACAACTTTAGCACTCGTGATCATATGTTTACTTTTTGCTGCAGCGCTTGAAACTCTTATTCTTATATCTGCTAATACAGATCCAGAGAAGGTATCTGGCAAAATCAATTCCATCCTCGTCCTTGGCGGTGGTACAAAGAATAACCGGCCAGGTGCGGTACTAAAAGGACGACTTGATCAGGCAATAGCCTATGCGGAACATCACCCGGACGTAAGCTTTATCGTGAGCGGAGGCCTTGGATTTGGTAAAACAACGAGTGAGGGCTCCATCATGAAAAACTACTTGGTGGAGAATGGCATTGACCCGAAACGCATAAAGATTGAAGAGAAGGCGACTAGTACGTATGAGAACCTTTTATATACAAAAGAGATGCTGCAGGCAAATGAACAACTATTAATTGTAACAAGTGATTTTCATCTTTTTCGTACAAAAATGATCGCGAAACGGGTTGGTATTGAAGCAGAGGGACTTGGGTCACCACTCCGAATCTCATCGATACCACAAGCACACGTGCGAGAATATATGGCCATCATTAAAAGCTATTTTACCGACCGATAAAGGATTGAGGCTGTCATGAAACAAAGTAAGTATCACTGCTGCGCGACATGTATAAATTTCAAACCTGAAAAAACGAATCAAGGTATGCGCTATCACTGTGTACGTCTTGGTTATGAAACAAAACCACAGTATCAGTTCAATTGCTGGGAGCCGAAACCCCATGTTGTAGAACTTATGAAAAAGAATGAGAACACTTAGTTATCAGATTAAGAAACTAAGTGTTTTTCTTTGCAGTCAGTACACTTGCCTTGAAAAAGCTTACAATGTTACATTGTGTAAGGCTTTATGTAACGAAATGCTGGAAATACTGTTGATAGATGATCTTTAGATAGATCATGAGAAAGGATTTTTTGATATGAATCTTCAAATTCCGATTGAAATAAAAGAAAAACTGCAGCAAGATGCAGCTAAGCGATTAGAAAACTTACCAGATATATATAAAGGATTAATCGGCGATCCAGGATACACGGCGCCTGATACTTCACTTATAGAAGATGCTGTCATTGCACTCGCTTTAGGAAAAAATGTTCTGCTGAAAGGCCCTACAGGATCAGGGAAAACCAAGCTTGCCGAACTCCTGTCAAATGTGTTCGGACAGCCGCTGCACCAAGTGAATGCCTCCGTTGACCTTGACGCAGAAGCGCTTCTTGGCCATAAAACGTTAAGCTACAACGAGGGAAAGCAAGAGATTGAATTCATCCCAGGTCCTGTAACAAAAGCAGCGACTAATGGGCACTTCCTATACATTGATGAAATAAACATCGCAAAACCTGAAACGCTGCCGATCCTTAACGGAATGCTCGATTATCGACGTACGATCGCAAACCCGTTTACTGGGGAAGTGGTAAAAGCAGAGCCTGGATTCAACGTGATTGCTGCAATTAACGAAGGCTACATCGGAACAGTGCCGCTGAATGAAGCATTGAAAAACCGTTTTGTTGTGATCGAAGTTCCTTATATCCAAGGCGAGACGTTAAAGGAAATGCTGAAAAACCAGTCTCAGCAAAAAGATGAAGATGTGCTATCGAAGTTTGTCCAGCTTTCGTCTGACCTTATCGGTCAGGCGAAAGCCGGCCATCTGTCCGAGGACGCCGCATCCATCCGCGCACTTCTGGATGCGGCCGACCTCTCCGTCTACTTGCCGGCGAAGCGCGCCATCCAGCGCGCAATCGCCGACAAGCTCGAAGATGCCCGCGAACGCGCCCTCGTTTCCAACGTGGCCGCGACGCTGTTTGCGTAAGCTGGGAAATGGGGACAGTCCCCCAACAATTTATTTCCCACGATGATTTTGGAGGTTTCGCCTAGATGAAATTCCTAGTATTTGCGAATACAAAGATCGATTCTTTTGTTCACATGCAACTGATCGATCTTTCACGCTCACTCTCAAAAGTGGATAAAATGGACGTTTCGTTCTCATACCACTCGTATCTCGAACGAAACAGCGGCGCTACTCATGTCAGCCAGTTCTGGAACCCTTATCCGCGCGACATTCAGCTCGAAGGCTGGAAATCGGACGTTTATTTGCGCAGCTACGGAACGCAGTTTTATACGGACGACAACTCCATATGGAATACGCTCAGTGTACTGAAAACCCACCCGCACCGTGAATTTTTAAAACAGGTCCTTCTCTTCGCGGAAGACTACCGATTAGAACAGATCTGCATAAACGACCGGCCAGGGATGAAGCATGCTTTTCAGCTCCGCAAAGAAACGTTTCAGGTTCACTACAACCGCGAGTACCGAAAACATATTCAACAAAAGCGTGAACTCGACGCTTTATTTTGCCATATCATCCTTTTAGCGAATAAACGCTTTGTCGCTGTACCGCTGCAAACGCAACAGCTTTACCTAGAGTTAAGACCATTGCTTACAAAACTAACTTCGGCACAATCAACACACGATATTGCGGCAATTATTATCCAAATGGCTGAACTCACAAAACAGCACTCAGATCTACCAGACATGAAAACCGCTTACCGCAGCTTCAGCGACAAGCCGGCATCAACTGACTCGACTGACGAATCGCAAAAGTTTGACGACTTAACAAGAAGCAACGAAACCAAAACGAAGAAAACCATCACAAAAGACGAGCAAAAAGAGGAAGAAAACGACCAAGAGAAAGAATCCCACTCGTCTTGGCATGATGAAACCTCAGACCCGCAGGATTCGTTTTTACAAATGGATCTCGATCAAGGAACGAATACGGATCTATTAGGAGAAGGAGCGCGGGAAGCTGAAAGTGGGGACGCCGTATTTGGATCGGTCCAAACGAGCGCTCACTCGACCGAGAACAACGACTTCAACACCCAAAACGAACACGAATCGGAAACCGACAATAATCAAACAGGTTCTAACTCTAGCAGCCACTTCCCGTATGGAGAAGTAAACAAAAACGTAACCGAGCATTTCGTCCCTGCAAAACCTGCGACACCGGAAGAAGTTACACAATATGAACTTTTCAACCAAGAGATCGCTCCATTCGTCACCCAGCTCAAGCAAAACTTCCTTAAAACGATGGAGCACAAACGAACAAGCCCTAGAGAAGACCTGCACTTTGGAAGACTGGGGAAAAAGCTCACAAGACTTGCAACCGACAAGAATCCGAGACTGTTTCGAAAAAAGCAGGAATCTCAGCATGAACTCGACACTACGTTCACGCTTCTTGTAGACTGCTCAGCATCCATGTTTAACAAGATGGAAGAGACACAGAAGGGGATCGTTCTTTTTCACGAAACATTAAAGGCACTCAGAATTCCACATTCGGTCGTCGGCTTTTGGGAAGATGCAGCTGATGCAACAGTGAACAACCAGCCGAACTACTTTCATGAAGTGATCTCGTACAGAAACTCACTTCATCAGCCTGGAGCAGCGATCATGCAGCTTGAACCGCAGGAAGACAATCGTGACGGATACTCGATCCGCCGAATGGGCGAGGAACTCATGAAACGGCCAGAACAGCAGAAAATTCTTCTTGTTTTCTCTGATGGGGAGCCAGCTGCCTTCGATTATGAAACGCACGGTGTTCTCGACACGCATGAAGCTGTTACTCGTACAAGAAAGCTTGGTATCGAAACGATTGGTATGTTTATCGCAAACGGTGAAATCACAGAAGAAGAAGAAAAACTCATGCAGAACATTTATGGACCTCAAAATGTAGTCGTACCAAGTGCGGCCGAACTAGTAGACTACCTCATGCCAGTTCTACGCAAACTTCTTTTTAAATCCATATAAGCGCCAAAACGCCCAGGGCACCTAGACCCTCGGGCGTTTATTTATGTATGTTTTAATACTCCAATAGCTTCAGCCAAGCAAAAATGACTCCAACAAATCCTGTATAGCTAAAGATTTTTACCGACCATTCTGGTAAGGCTGTTCGAAGCAGGCTTGAGAAGATACCAACAACAATAAAAGCAGCAAGCAAGATATAAATGGATATAATATCAAACGGAATACGAAAAGACAGCCAGTTTTCCATCGCCAAACCTCCCTAGTATGAATAATATCGGTCGAAATGCCTATACGTTAAGAAACAAAATACGAAAACCATAAATTTTACTTGTATTATTCACTTTTTCCCAAAGGAAAAACGGGCACCGCTACTAGGATAAAAGCATAAAGTATTACAAATGCAGAGATAAGGAAGTGAGTAACTTGCCCCGTCAGAGTGATATTGGAACGATTCTGGACTTAGCTGAGGAAGAAATCATTGCAAAAAACAAAAATGGCACTGTCATAGCTGCTGAACTGGCACTGCTTGCAGCATCCCTGTCTACTGTCGCAGATTTTATTGCCACAATAAGTGCTGGTATTGCTTTAAGGCAAGTTTATATTGATGATTTGCAGTCGCAGAAAGAACAGAAAGAACAAGAGGCTCAGATGAAGGACATGCAAGACCAGCTGAATGCACTAAAAAAAGAGATAAAAGCACTAAGGGGAAAAAAGTAATAACTTTATTCCCCTTCGTTCATTCTAATGATCAATCATACTCTTTTTTCTTCCACTCATCCTCAGGCATCTCAAACTCATCACTCGAGAAGCGCTCCTCTTTAAACGGATCACCATACATATGAAACCCGTTCTGCTCCCAAAAACCAGGCTGATCTTCCGCTAAGAACTCAAATTTTCGGACCCATTTTGCACTCTTCCAAAAATAAAGATGAGGAACGATGAGGCGGAGCGGGAATCCGTGTTTATCGGTCAGCGGTTTGCCGTCAAACGAGTGGGCCAAAAGCACATCATCACGCAATAGATCGTCGAGCGGAACATTTGTCGTGTAGTCGTAATCGGCGTGGACCATCACGTACTTGGCTTTCGGATCAACCTCAATGTGCTTCAAAAAATCTTTAAATTTAACACCCTCAAACGCGTTGTCGAACCGTGACCATCTTGTTACACAATGAATATCGCGGACCACTGTCGTTTGTGGCATCTTCATGATGTCTTCAAAAGTAAATTCTACAGATTTACCGACAAGTCCTTCTACAGATAACGACCATTTTTTCATGTCATAAACAGGAACGTCACCTTCATGCAATATAGGGAACCGTTCCGTAGCCACTTGCCCAGGCGGCACTCTATCTTTTAAACTTCCATTCGCCTCAGGAACGCGCATTTTCTTAATTCGATCCGCTTTATTCAAACCCATACAACACACTCCTTCATAAAAAGTAAATAAAAAACGCCCTCTTTATAAAAAAGAGGACGAATGATTCCATAAACATCCTCTTATCTTTCAGTCCATAGACTGTTAGATGTAGCACCGTGCCTAAAAATAGGTGGTTGCCGGGCTTCATAGGGCTAATTCCCTCCGCCTGCTCGAAATAAGAGACCGAATAGATCGGTTAAATCCATATAAAAGTTACATTCATTATGACATATGCTTAGCAAAAATCAAGTGAACTCATTGGATATCCCTACACAAAAAATTATCCCGAAAACAGCAAGACTAATTAAGTAAAAATACACTTATTTTTCTTCTGCTTCCTCCATGTAAAAGCGAATTCTAAACAAAAACCTCCAGAAGTCTTGAAATTTAGGACTCCCAGAGGCTATGAAACATCTATTTTAATGTTGTACAGCTTTTGCTGCATTCACACGTCCGTTTTGGAACAACGTCCCTGTACCTGTTACAGGATCTGCCGTATCCTCCAGTGCTGCACGAATTTGTGAAGCATTTTTTCCTTGAGCCGCAAGGAGTCCAGCTACACCCGCAACAACCGGTGATGCCATGGAAGTGCCAGAAAAGCTCGTGTACTGGTTGTTTGGCGTTGTAGAATAGATATCAACACCAGGAGCTGCAATATCTACCCACGTACCGAAGTTAGAGAAAGAGGCTTTTTGATCGTTTTTATCCGTAGCGGCAACCGCGATCGCGTTTGAATAGTATGCTGGATAACTAGGAAGCATAACACCAGAGTTGCCAGCAGCAGCTACTACTACTGAACCCTTACTGAAAGCATAATTAACTGCATCCTCAAGCGTTTTCGTACCCAATGATCCGCCAAGACTTAAGTTTATCACTTGTGCACCCTGATCAGCCGCGTAACGAATACCTTGTGCAACATCATCCAGTGAACCGCTGCCTTCTGCATCTAGAACACGAACTGCTAGAATAGAAGCTTTAGGAGCAAGACCTGCAATGCCTACACCGTTGTTCGTGTTAGCTGCAGCGATCCCCGCAACGTGTGTCCCATGTTCGTTCTCATCAATCGGATCGTTATCATCATCGACAAAATCAGCACCTTTGATCACTTTTCCGGCTAGATCCGGGTGATAATAGTCAACACCTGTATCGATTACGGCGATTTTTACAGATGATGAGCTTTGCGTTGTATCCCAAGCTTGCTCTGCACCAACTTTTTGAGGAGCATATTGTTTTGAATAGGCAGGATCATTCGGAACATAACTTGCATGGAATGTAACGTTAGGCTCTGCGTATTCTACCGTGTCTAGCTTCTCGAAATTCTTTACAGCATCTTCTGCATGCCCATCCACCTTAACAACGGTAAAGTCTTCTGTAACATCAACAACTTTTCCCCCAATCTTTGAAACTCTATTTTCAATAGTGCTTGCCGCTGCAACAGAGTCTTTAAAATGTACGATGATTTCCTGTGAAGCAGCTTCCTGTTTTGCTGAAGGTGTAAACGAAGCTTCCTTTACTTCTCGCTCAACGGCCGAAGCCGGAAGAGCTAAAGAGACCAATAATGGTACAGATGCGGCTCCTGCTATGATACTCTTTAACATAAAATCACTCCTCTGATGTGTTTACCAAGCAAGCTTGGCTAGGTAGCTAAGGAATTCAACAATATTTTACAAAACCCTTCAATGCTATCTAAAAATAATGATAACTTACCAGTTCATAGTGGTTGAAGAGACTTTATATCTATAGTCAAAGCGTATCATGTGCGACTTATTTATTATCTTAAGATAAGGTTACGATAGTAAACATTACATAACGTGCTTGTAAAGCTATACAAAACACAAAACAGAAAAATAGGACACATTAAGAAAATCAGTTAAGCTTAAGAGGTAGTAATGATTTTGAGGAGGAGGATAAAAAAATGGCACGTTTACCAGAAGTGAATGTAGAAGGAACACCATTTAAAAAGACACTTGCCAATACGCCAGAAATTCTTGATGCGTTTCAACAGATGGAAAAGGCGTTAAACAACATCCTAGAGCCCGAACTCATGGAGATGCTCCGCCTGCGAGCGGCCTCAAACAACGGCTGCGATTACTGACAAAGCATGGATTATGGGACTCTGGACGAGTCCGCTCGACAAACCGCAATGAAGCAAGGCGAAACCGAACTTTCTGAACGTCACAAGCTCGCTTTAGAACTAGCCGATCATACCATGGCGTATCACGGACAAATGCCAGATGAATTGTACAATCGATTAAAAGAGCATTTTACACGCGAAGAAATCATAGCACTCTTCTTTCAGATTGGAAGTAAGAACGGAGCCAACTGGTTTATTATCGCGATGGGAATTGAAAATAAGTAAAGTATGACTAAAAAATAGCGCCCAGATCAGCTTGGTCTGGACGCTTTTTATGTATTATCTGTGTTGATCCACAAGAATCGGGTTTCCATCAGGATCTTCAATTGTAAAACTTGCAGGACCTTCACTGTTTTCATCTGCTTCCGTCAGCATTTTAACGCCTTTTTCTTTAAGCTGCTTTTGAAGGTCTCGAATATCCGTGAATGAATCAAGACTTTCGGCATTTTGATTCCAGCCAGGATTAAAAGTTAGGATGTTCTTTTCAAACATTCCTTGGAATAGTCCAATAACGGTACTTTCATTCTTCATGATCAGCCAATTTTGAGTAATGTCCCCGCCTAATACTTCAAATCCTAAGTTTTCGTAAAATGTTTTCGATTTATTGATATTCTTTACACTTAAACTTATTGAGAATGCGCCTAGTTTCATATTTCCTCCTCGTAAACTGAATAGAATGATGTACTTAAAATTAACTATAAAGGTGCACCTCAATAAATACAACATCTTCCATATAAGCCTGTTTTATTTGGTTCTTTAAGTAGGGCAACTAAGTTGATAAATCTATCCTTAACCAAACATATAAAAATGACTTACCGAGGGAAATCCACTCCGTAAGTCATTTGACTGTTATTGATCTTGATGATTTCGAGCACGAGCTTCATCAGGGCTTTCCATCTTTGCAGCACCTGAATATTTTAAACTTTGATCACGGTCAGATTCCACACGTCCTGACTCTCTTAGTTTTTTCTCTTGTCTGTCTTTTCCCATTCAAAAAACCTCCAATCTAAATCAGATTTTTCCTAGTATGAGTTGAATTAAACCCTTTTATGTATACGTGGTGAATAAGATGACGGCGCACTAAAACGTTTAGCTTTTATAGAAAAGGGAAATCCCATACTACGAAAAAATTTAAATAGGGAGGAATTAAAATGGCACAAAATGTAAATACCACGACGGGATATCAAAACGATTTATATCAGGAAGATGTATATGGGAATGAACAAAACAGCAAGCTTTTAAAAGGTATTGTGATCGGTGGATTGATTGGCGGAGCGCTTGCACTGATTGATTATAATACGCGGACAAAAGTGAAGAATACAGCGGTAGGTTTAAAGGATAGCTCGAGTAAAATGTTGGCCGAAGTGAAAGAAAATCCAGGTGAAGTGAAAGATCAGATGATCAGTCAGTTCAAATCCGCAACGAACACCTTAAAAGAAGCCATAAGTGACGCACAAGAGCTTTATCAGCGTGTGAATAAGGATGTCTATGGTAACTTCGATGTGTTAAAAGAAATTTCCAATGATGCTCTATCTACAGCTAAGGAAGCTAGAGGAGAACTTAGCGGCATCAGCTCAAAGCTAAAAGAAGCGGGTTCTGAATTAACGGAAAATCCTATCGGAAATGACAGCCTGAAAGATTATTCTTCAGGATTTAATCAGAACGCCTATAACACAGGAAACGAGAAAAATGTAGTTTCAGTTGGTTCCAAGAATACAAATAAATATTAATAAAAATAGTAATCCCCTGATAACCTTCAGGGGATTTATTAGTTAGAAGTACTACCTTTTATTAACTTAATATGTAATTCCCTTACATCTTTGTTCAGAACATTCACTTTTAAAAATTGGGAATAACACTTTTCGATATCTTCTTTAGACAACATTGGTTCAGGTTGTAAAAGCTTATTAATAGCTTCTTTCCTGTTAATGGTTTCTGTCAGTTCTGTGTCATAAACGATTAATTCAGATGATTGTATATTCCTATAGCCCAGATCAGTTTTTAGTGTACATCTTTTCGTAAAAGAGACGAGGGAGATGAAAGAGTTTTTATACTTAGGATCAATTAAGCTCTTTAAGCTTTCAATATGTCCATAATTTTGAATAAATGGATTCATAAATTTAAACTTGCCATTGACTAGCCATTGTTTTTGATTGGCAGAACCATAGATAGTTCCTTGAAAGTTTTTGGTTTCAATAACAAAAATTCCAAAAGGCGACAAAAGGACATGATCAATTTGTGAATATCCAGATTTGGACCTTGTATTCGGGATAAGAAGGTCGTGTAATACTTTATATTCTTTTGAGAACTGAGAGAGTTGAACAGCAATCTTATATTCTCCAAGTTCACCTTTTCTAGAAGATTGCTTTACAATATTTTTCTTCAATACTTCTTTAGAAGAGGAGGGGATAACAACTTTTTCAGAGTTTTTATTACTTCTTTTAAAGAACTTGGATAAAAACATAATTAAATCCCTAATTTCTTAATTTTATTTACTCCTTTCTTTATCGCCAATTTTTTCTAGAAATAAAGAATAACAGCTCATTTGTTTTTGAAACAAAGAGCTGTTTTCTTATTTAAATGGAGGAAATTTTCATTTTATTAAAATCTCTTAGAAGATTTACAAAAACAGAAATAGATTTTGCTTGATATTGTGTTTTTTGCGTAACAAAAGTAAAGGATCTTTTTACTGGAACCCCTTCTATATTCAACACTTGAACTGTGCCTAATGCTAGCTCTTTACGTATAGCCCATGTTGAGAGAAAAGTTATACCCAGTCCAGCCTCAACAGCCTCTTTTATGATCTGGTTCGACCCAAATTCCATCTTTCTAACAGGTGATAATCCAAAGGCTTTAAACATTTTTTCGGTTGCTTCCCTTGTTCCGGATCCTTCTTCTCGTACGATCCAAGGGGCTTCTTCGAGTTGATCGTGAGTGCTTAATTCCTCCGTTTCAGATGAGGTGACAATGACCATGTCGTCAGGAGCAAACTTCTCCATGTGTAGATGTTCATCTGTGATCTCGCCTTCAATAATGCCAATGTCTAGCTGTCTGTTTTGAACAAGTTCAACGATTTCACGTGTATTGCCTATTGTGATGGAAGGTGTTATAAGAGGATATTGTTTACGCAATTTTGCTATGACGTGAGGCAGGATGTATTCCCCGAATGTATAGCTTGCTCCTATCTTTAACTTTCCGCTAGCTGTATTGTGTAAGTCATCAATTAATTGCTGCATCTGCTCGTGAAGTCCCAGTATTTCTTTAGCATGATAGTAGGCAATTTCTCCGGACTTTGTCAGTTGTACCATTTTATTATTACGGTCTAATAAACGAGTGTTTAGTTTTTTCTCGAGTGATTTGATGTATCGGCTGATGGCAGGCTGTGTCATATGAAGCTCTTCTGCTGCTCTTGAGAAATTTTTGTGATCCACAACAGAGATGAAAACTAGTAATTCTTGTTCCATAATTCCTATTCATCCCCTTCATATTTCATTTATAACAATTTTGTTATCATAATTATATCAATTATTTATTATACTTATCCAGCTTTATGAAATAACATAGAATTACATAGAAAGAAAAGAAGGTGACTAGATGGGAATAAATAACGTTGAATTGGAGAGAGATTTGAAAGCGCTTCCAAATAAAATCTATCAAAGAAAAAGAATAGATGTGTTTCAATGGAGTGGTGGAATTGCATTTACCTTTTTTATTGCGATACTTGGCTTAGGATTATCTAAACTGGAGGGATTCCATGTAGCTGGTCCTCTTGCATGTTCCATCATCATTGCAGTCCTATATCGACAAGTATCAGGATATCCTGAAAAGTTTAGAGCAGGAATTGAATTCTCTTCTAAGAAACTACTTCGATTCGCAATCATCTTGTATGGCTTGAAATTGAACGTTGATGTTATCTTTCAACAGGGGCTTTCCTTATTAGTCTATGGAATCGGCACGATCGTCTTTTCCATCATCTTTGTGATGGTACTGGCAAAATGGTTTAAAGCAGATCCGTCCATCTCATTATTATTAGGTGTGGGGACAGGAGTGTGTGGAGCAGCTGCGATTGCTGCAGTATCACCCATAATTAAAGCTAAAGAAGAAGATACAGCGATCGGCGTAGGTATCATCGCCTTATTAGGAACGCTGTTTGCCGTTATCTATACGGTTCTAAGGCCGGTTCTTCCTTTGTCATCAACAGATTACGGCAGCTGGGCAGGACTCAGTTTGCATGAGATCGCACATGTTGCACTAGCAGGAGCTCCGGGTGGCGAAGATGCATTAGCGATGGCTTTATTAGCAAAATTAGGACGTGTTTTTCTTCTTGTTCCATTATGCTTTGTATTCATGTATTGGATGAAGAAAAAGAAATCAAGCGGAGCAGACGATACGAAGATCGCATTCCCTTGGTTTCTTGTAGGATTTATCGTCATGAGCCTTTTTGGCAGTTATGTAGTGGGAGACCTAATCAAAGTCTCGGCTGAACTTTTAGAGGGGATCACGGATCTAACAACATTTGTCCTAACTATGGCCATGGTTGGACTAGGTTTAAATGTTTCATTATACGACATTAAAACGA
This sequence comes from Fictibacillus barbaricus, assembly GCF_014635025.1. GTDB lineage: Bacteria > Bacillota > Bacilli > Bacillales > Fictibacillaceae > Fictibacillus > Fictibacillus barbaricus. The sequence goes on from NZ_BMCE01000001.1 coordinate 324,298, forward strand.
GGGCGTTAAAACCGCTGCTCGCTGTTGTTATCACTTCTATCCTTCTATCATTTATCACCTATATTGTTATATAGGACATCAAAAAATATAGGGTTTTGGTGCCTTTTTTTAAAAAACAAAAAACAGCCTATTAATAAAAAGGCTGTTTTTCAATATATATAACATTTAGCTGTTTACAACTTGTCTAATATCATTGAGTCTAACGACTTGTTTTGCATCCTCAAAATGTTTTTCATAATTCTCTGTTACGGAAAAGTCCACAACAGCGGTATTGGTCAACAATGATGTGATTTCTCCCTTTAATCCGTCGAACGTTTCAATAATATCACCGATTTTAAACTCCATGCCTTTTCCTCCAACTTCATTATGTTTGTCCTATTTTACCATAATTGTATAATGTTTTCTTTTAAATATAAAAAACTTCTATTTGTTAAGCATTATAGCGAAAACAATTAAAGATTGCCATAAAACCGCTTTTAATGTTAACTTAAAAGTAATGAATGGTTAACATTAAATGATAGAGGTGTATGAATATGAAAATGAAAGAAATGACTTATGTGTCGTTATTTGCAGCCATTATGATAGTTCTCGGTTTTCTTCCGCCTATCATATTGCCGTTTACTCCTGTTCCTATTACAGCACAAACACTGGGTGTCATGCTGGCGGGCGTCGTATTGGGTGCAAGGCTTGGCGGTATGAGTATGATTCTTTTTCTTTTAATCATCTTAGCAGGAGTGCCAGGGCTTGCTGGAGGCAGAGGAGGAGCGAGCGTTTTTGTAGGGCCAAGTGCAGGATACATACTCAGTTGGCCGTTGTCCGCTTTCTTGATTGGTTTGCTGGTCGAAAAAGCGAAGCAGCCCCTTAAGGTGTGGAAAGTATTTCTGTACAATTTTGCAGCAGGTATCATTTTTGTTTATCTTTGCGGGATTCCTGTTGTAGCCTTTGTTATGGATATTAGTTTAGAGGCTGCCTCAATCTCTGGGTTATCTTATCTGCCGGGCGATCTGTTAAAAGCTATCATTGCTGCAGGGCTTGGTGTTAAAATAAGACAAAGATTATTTAAGAATCAGACAGCATTGAATACGAACAGGACGAAAGAGATTGCCTAAGGGCAGTCTTTTTCTATAGGAGGAATTCTTGTGCTCATAACAGATCCTATCGAGAAAAACGCACGCCTTTACCCTGAAAAATCGGCGATAGAAATAGAAGATCAAAAGGTTACCTATCCAGATCTTCTTGAAAACATCCGCCGTATCGCAGCCTTTTTTAGTTATGAGCCGAAAAAAGGATTACAGGGAAAAGCAGCTCTTTATGTACCGAATGGAATACCGTTTTTGCAGTATTTTCTTGGAGCTGTTTCCTCAGGCTGGATCGCGGTACCGCTTGATTTAAAATGGAAGCAAAGCGAACTTATGGAAAGGCTGCATCAGGCTGAACCTGATGTGATCATTACCACAGAAGAGTACAAGGATCGATTAAGCCTGTGGGAAGGAAAAATAGTGCTTGTTGCGGATATACCGCAATATGAATCTGAAGAAGCACACACCACAACAGAAGATTCCTTGTTTTATATGGGGTTCACCTCGGGATCGACAGGTATTCCAAAATGTTTTGTGAGAAACCACCGTTCCTGGGTAAAAAGCTTTGCTTGCAGCAAAGAAGAATTCGGGTTAACTGATCGTGATACCGTGCTTGTTCCGGGACCTCTCGTGCATTCGTTATTTTTGTACGCCGCAGTCAGTACTCTATTTTTAGGTGGGACCGTTAAACTGCTGCCTAAATTTTCAGCGGTCAAAACGCTAAAAGTCCTTCAGGAGAAGCGGGCAACAGCCCTATACGCAGTGCCTACAATGCTTGCGGCCCTTATAAAAGAAATGGAGTCAGCAGGAAATATCCCTTCTTTAAAGAAAATGATTTCATCCGGTGCCAAATGGGAACCCGGGTTGAAAGACAGGATTCAGCTATACTTTCCAGAGACAGACCTTATTGAGTTTTATGGTGCATCAGAATTAAGCTTTGTAAGCTATATCAATCACCGTACAGCTGTACGGAAGCCGTTATCCGTTGGACAGCCTTTTCATAACGTGAAGCTGTCCATTCGCGATAAGAATGGAAATGAAGCGGGGCCAAACGATGTGGGAACCCTTTACGTGAAAAGTGACATGCTTTTCTCCCATTATATAAACCGTCCTGATGCAAATAAAGAGGTATGGAGTGACGATGGCTGGCTGACAGTAGGAGATCTTGCAAAGGCTGATGAAGATGGAGACCTGTATATTATAGGGAGAAGCAACAATATGATTATTTCAGGAGGGCAAAACGTCTACCCTGAGGAAATCGAGAAAGTCCTGAATATGATGGAAGGCATTGAAGAAGCCATTGTCTTTGGGACGCCGGACTCGTATTGGGGACAAAAAGTTTCAGCTGCTATTCTTGTTGAAGATGATACCCTAACCGTTCGGGATGTTCAGCGTTTTTGCAGAAAGCATCTTTCCGTCTTTAAAGTACCGAAGCAAGTCATTTTTACAAAGGAGCTTCCCTACACATCCAGTGGAAAGATAGCACGTGCTCAAGTAAAAGAGAGGTACAGCCGAGGAGTCTACACAAAATGAAAAAAGCAGTAATTATAGATGCCAAGCGGACTGTGATCGGAAAAAAAGACGGTTATCTGAAAGGCGTACGCGCAGAAAGCCTTGCAGCTGCCGTTATAAAAGAAATGATAAAAGCAAACCATGTTCCTGCTGAGGCAATCTCGGATGTTATTTTAGGGAATACTGTTGGCCCTGGCGGGAACATTGCCCGCTTATCGGCTTTAACAGCTGAACTCCCTCTAAGCGTGCCTGGCGTCAGTGTTGACAGACAATGCGGTTCAGGGCTTGAAGCGGTCAACCTTGCATGCAGGCTTGTTCAATCAGGAGCGGGTGACATTTATATCGCTGGAGGCACAGAGTCAGTCAGCACCTCGGCATATACGAAGAGAGCACGTTTTTCGCCAGATGCGATCGGCGACCCGGATATGGGCGTTGGAGCAGAAAACGTTGCAGAACGCTATCGAATTTCCCGTGAAAAACAGGATGAGTATGCCCTTTTAAGCTATAAAAGAACAATCGACTCGATCGAAAGAGACCGTTTTAACAATGAACTCGTGGAGATGAACGGCGTACCATTAACAGATGAGGGAATAAAAGATTTCAAGGCTATTAATCGAATTATCAAAAGAGCCCGTCCTGTGTTTAAAGAAAATGGAACAGTGACAGCCGCAAATTCCTGCGGTTTAAACGATGGTGCTTCCGTTGTGCTCATCATGACAGAGGAAAAAGCGAAAGAGCTGAACCTCACCCCTAAACTAACATTCGTGGATGCTGTAACCGCAGGAGTAGATCCTATCCTGCCTGGAATTGGACCGGTTCCTGCTGTAAGGTCTCTTCTGCAGCGAAACAATCTATCCATAGAAGACATCGATGTTTTTGAGTTGAATGAAGCGTTTGCGGCTCAAGTAGTCGCATCTGCACAAGAACTTAACATTCCATGGGACAAGATGAATAAAGGCGGTGGGGCGATCGCTTTCGGTCATCCCTATGGAGCATCGGGAGCCATATTGGTCGCTTCATTGTTAAGAGAAATGGGTACGAAAGACCGCTATGGTGCAGCCACTTTAGGGATCGGCGGCGGACTTGGAATCGCCACGCTATTTGAAAGGTATGAGTGTAAATGAATATTAAACAGTGGGAAGGAGCTGTTACGCTTCCTGTATCGATCAAGATAACAAAGGAACTTTTAATGGCTTATGCTGCTGCAACAGGCACAGATCACACTGCAACAGAAGAGCTAAAGCATGTTCCCCCAGCACTGCCAATGATATTTTATCAATATATGAGCGTGCCTTGGCTTGACGGGCAGTCCTTTATCCATAAAGAACAAACGTTCGTATATGAATATCCTATCTCAATAGGTGACTTACTTCAATGTACAATTTCCTTAAATTCGGTCGAAAAAAGGCGGCAATTTCTCGTTTTGCACCAAGAGCTTATCGGCAAAAACGAACAAAATCAAATGGTATTCTCAGCTAAATCCATTCTATTAAAGGAGGCTGAATGATGTCTTCAGCCTATCAGTTTGGTTCATTGCTGGAACCCATATCTTTAGAGGTTACAGAGGAAATCATTAAACGGTATGGAGATGTTTCGGGGGATCACAACCCTATTCATTTTGATGACAATGAGGCTAAGAAACGCGGTTTTTCTGCAAAAATCATACACGGCATGCTTTCTATGGCGATTGCTTCCAAAATTGTGGAACCTCTTCTAAACGATAGCTTCTGGATAAAGCAATATAACATGAAGTTTATCAAACCCGTTTTTGCAGGTGAAAGGATTTTGGTGTCAGGGTCTGTTTCTCTGGTGCAAGATGGACAAGTGCTCATTCACGTTCAAGTTTCGAGCCCCACTTATCCACAAGTGGCAAAAGGAGAGTTATGTCTTCAAGTGTATAAGTAAGATACTTTATCCACAGTATCAACATAATCCACAGTATTAAAAAACCGTCTTTTGTGCCATTCGGCCAAAAGACGGTTTTTTTACTCGCTCTATTCTATAATGTGATCTCGCTTTCTTCACGGTCAACGATACGCGCACCTTTTTTGCTCGTATAATCTCCGCCAGATGAAGTGAAGATGTTTTGGGCGATTACTGTGTCCATCGCTGCGTTTACAGCTGCAGGATCAACCGGTTCGATCGGAGCATCCAGTCGGATGGTCACTGTTTTGTTCTCCTGGTTAAGAAACTGCAATTCAAGCACTTTGGCCATTAATATCCCTCCTTTCCTCTATATTTTCCTCATCATGACATTACGAAAGAATCGCGAATGAATCATTGCGCTTGATCATCACAAGGGGATACACCTGAAGACCGGATAACGCGTTTGCGACTGCATTAAGCTGGTCAGGAGTCGAAGAAGTCTTTACGTGTGCGAAGTTTTTATACTTCACAACCGGTTTGTTGTCTGCATCTAATCCACCGTCAAGCTCTAAGCGCATCGCTGAATCAATCAAAGCTGCTGTTGCCATGTGCCTCACCTCCTTTCACTTCATAAGTTCCAGTGAAGAGAAATAAGGAGCCATCTTGGCAAAAAAGTTTTAGCACGCTTAATACTTATCCACAATTTAGGTCGATTTACTCAATAATTGGACCTGATCATTTCGAAATTCAGAATTTCATAACAAAAATATGTCGATTTTGAGCATTTCAACACCGATCTGTGGATAACTCTTCACAACTTTCCCGGCAACTTTTATCGTTCTGCATCTTTTTTGCTTCAGCTTTTAAAGAGTGAAGTTTTGTTCCAGATCACCATTTAAAAATATAGTGAGGGTACCGCGGAATTTCCCGAATGTGCGCACATTCAACAAGGATGTATTCCCATGAAAAAAATGAACTTTGAAGAAGTTGCCACTATGTTTGATCCTCTCATTAAATCGCAGATTAAACGGTACCACTTAACATCTCATTTCGATTATTACTATCAAGCTGGTTTACTAGGACTCTGGAAAGCTTATGAAACATTCGACCCTGAAAAAGGACAATTTTCTTCCTATGCCTTCCTGCTGGTTAGAGGACGTATTTTACAAGAGTTAAGGAATGAGATGAGGAGACAAGAAGTGGAGATCTGCCAAGATCCTCATGAGTCCTTAACGTTTCAGCATCTTTCGCATCAAGACAGCATTCCTTTATTAGAGGATGAAACACTGAATCAATATTTGATGCATCTCACTGAAAATCAGCAAAGATGGGTGATCCACCGCGTCTTTCACATGAAAAGTGAAGCTGAGATCGCAGAGGAGTTTGGGACATCGGTCTATGCGGTTAAGTCGTGGAGAAAATCGGCGATTAAAAAATTTCGTACAGTTTTATTTACCAATTAAAATAAAACTTTCTTACTACACAATTTTATAGCTATAATTCTATAATTAGGGTATAGTAGAAAACTGTGGGTGAAAAAATTCCTTTTTTCTCCATAAATGCCAATATAGAAAAAAGCTGCTATTTTTTTAGAATAACAGTGTAATAAGTTGGTAGGACAAAGCTTATATATTTATTAAGAGGGGGACAACTAAACGATGGAAACACAAGTGAATCAGAGTACTGGAAACAAGAAACGCCCGTTGATCATTGGACTTGCAGTTATTGCGGTTCTTGCAATCGGGGCAACTGCATATGCGATGTTCGTTGATCTGTCGCCGCGTGAACTGTATTTGAAGTCTGAAATGAACACATTCAAGGCATTGAACGAATCTTTCGAGGACAGTTTTGAAGATGCACTGGCTCTTCAAGACAAACAGATGGACGAAGCTTATAAGTCTGAAGCCCGCGTTGGAGTAGAGATGGACCCGGGGATGCTTGGAGCAGGCGGAATGGAAGCGGCTATGATCGGTTCTGTCCTGTCAAATAGTGAAATTAAATTGACAACACAGCACGACCCTAAAAAAGAAGAAGGATCTGCAGACATCGCTTTAACGATGAACAATACAGATCTAGTGAAAGCTGAGTTTTACCAGAATAACAAACAAACAGCGGTAAGCGTGCCTGCAGCTTACGATAAGCATGTTTACTTCCCGAACAATCAGTTTGGTGACGTTATGCGCAAGTTCGATCCAGCCTACCAAGGGATGGAGAAGCTTGAGAACTTCTTTAAAGCGGTTGAAGGCGACATAAGTGAAAAAGCGCGTGATGAAGCGTTCCAGGAATTTGCAAAAGTATATGCTGACAGTGTGAAAGACGAAAACGTAAAATTAAAAGACAATGTTGAATTTAAAGGTGAGAAGCTTCGTGAATTAACCGTTTCTCTATCTGAAAAAGAAACAAAAACACTTCTTGTGAATTTTATTGAAAAGATTGAAAAAGACGACGAAATCCTTGATGCGGTCGCTGAACAAGCGGCATTGCAAGGCGGACTTCCAACTGGCACAATGGCACCAACAGGTTCAATGAGCAAGGAAGAAGCGAAAAAAGAACTGAAAAAAGTTTTAGCTGATGCGAAAAAAGCAATCAATGATGATCTAGAGATCCCAGGCGGTATGAAGCAAGTGGTAATCGTCGATGGAGATGATAAAGTAGTAAGCCGTGACCTGTCCATGAAGATTGGTGCGAACGGTGAAGAAGCTGTTCCGATGAACTATAAGTCTGAGAGCTGGACGAAGGATGAAACAACAAATTCTTCTTGGGTTCTTAACGCGGGTCCTGAAGGCGAAACACTGCTTGTAGATGTGAAAATGGAAAGTGAGCCAAAAGGTAAAGAAGGCAAGAAGCGCGACATTAAAGCAAAATTTGAAATGACTGAAAACGGAACAACAGAAGGTATCGGATTCCATATTAAAGGTGAAGGTACAAGCAAGAAGTCTAAATGGACAGCACAGCTTGTTCCGGCAGGTGATGCACCGATGGAACTTCCGGATATGACGGTTGAGGTCGAGCATACAGGTGATCAGAACCTTGACAAAGATTATGCGAACCACGATTACAAAGTAACTCTAATCGGCAACGATCCTTCGATGGGTGACATCAATGTTGGATTAAACATCAAAACTAAGACAACGTTCGGTGAAAAGCTGAAGTTCCCTGAGCTGAGCAAAGGGAAAGCAGAAAACATCGCTGAGATGAGTGATGCTGAAATGATGGGCATGATGTCCGAAATTCAACGCAACATCGAGCAGTTTATTGGTGAGAACGCTCAAATGTTTCAAGGACTATAATCTATAATAAGAAGGACAGAGATAACTTAAGATAAAGTTGATCTTTGTCCTTTTTTAAAACTTCTTATGCGAAAGGAACAACACTATGAGGCAAACGCTACTTATTGCCCATCTAACCGTGAAATGCTGGCTGAAGCAACCGTTTCCGCTCTTTGCGATGATGCTGTTTCCGATTCTGCTGCTTGGCATCACATACCTCGGACTCAAACCCCTTTTACAAGATAAACAGTGGGTCGAGCCCTTCTCAGTCGCGATTGTGGATGAAGATAACACCTTTGAAACGAAGCTGCTGATGAAGCAGTATAAAGAATCAGAAGAACTGCAAAGCGTCCTTTCTTTTAAAAAAACGGATGCTGGAGAAGCAAGTGAACTGCTGGCTGCAAATAAGATTGCTGGCATCGTCATCGTGCCCGATGGTTTTACAAAAGGAATACGTCATGGTAAAAACATTCCGGTATCGGTGATCGGTAATCCTGAACGCCCTTTTCAAGCTGAATTGCTGCAGCAGGTGATGGTGTCGAATGCGAACTTGATCTCATCTGCACAAAGCGGAGCGAACGCTGCTTTTCATTATTTGCGTAAGATGGGACTGCCATCCGATGAATTTAGGACGTACAGAGATGCGATCATCACCGATTTTACGCTTCAAGCACTAAACCGGAACAAAATATATGAAACCGAAACATTGAGTGCGTTAGGCGGAATTACGTCACTAGAGTTTTATAGTGTGTCAGGCGTATTGATTTTGTTGATGATAGGCGGTTTGTTTGGCATGAGCTTAACGGCAAGAAGTGAACAAGCAGCCCTCCGGGAAAGGCTTTCGCTCCAAGGTGTAAGGTCAGGGGTGTTTTTCATAAGTAATGTTCTTTCAGTTTTTGTATTGCTTGTTATACAGGCAATTATTCTAGTATCGCTTTTTTACAGCGTGACAAAAACATGGAGCATACCTGCAACCGTTATTCTTCTAGCGTATTGTTTATCGGTCTCCTCGTTATTTGCGGTCTGTCAGGAGCTTTTTCAGCAAAACGGTGCGAAGTGGGGAGCGGGTATCATACTTGTGACAGGAATAACCGCAACGAGCGGAAGTGTGCTGCCAATATCCTATCTGCCGGAAATATGGCGCAGCATGAGTTTTCTTAATGTGCTGCACCACTCGCACAGCGGACTCGTGGATACGCTCTTTGCTGACAGTGTCTCATGGACTCTTGTGGGACTTCTGCTGAGCTTTTCGGTCGTATTTTGGATTCTGGGATTTATTATTATTACAATAAAGAAGAGGTTGCCATGGTCTGGACAATTGCCATTACACGTATAAAATTATTGCTTCAAAGTCCGTGGAGCTGGATCGGGTTAGTGATTCCTGTTCTTTTGCTCGGTTTCTTAAGTATGTCTGTCGAAAAGACGGCGGATGCCACCAAGATTCCGGTCGTCATTGTTGACGAGGATCAATCGCAGTATTCCAAGACCGTTATTGAAAGAGTAAGTAAGTATCCAGCTGTTGCAGTACGTACGGGTACGGAAGAAGAAGCACGTAACAAAATCGAGACCCAAAAAGCGGCGATCGGCTTTTTATTGCCAAAAGGATTCATGGAGAACATACAGAAGAATAATGAAGATGAACTCGTAACGATGTGGCTTTCAACAGGAACGATCTCACACGGATTGGTGCGCGAGATTTTTGCGAGTGAAGTAAAACGTCTATCCAGTAATTCTTACGGAGCCAACACCGTATTAAACACATATGGAAAGAGCAAGAAATTGGATGAACAAGAGCAAGCCGCTGTTTGGAAGGATGCCTGGGAATACAGCGATAACCATTGGGAACCAAAGCCATTGATGACAGTGGATTACAAAGTCGGTGCCACAAAAGAAAGAGCTCAAGCAGAAGAGAGTGGAGCCGTTTCGATCTATGTACCAGGAATGCTTGTGCTCCTCATGCTGTTCAGCTTTTTATGGAACAGCTGGCCGATTAAAGACCGTGATTCGGGTATGCGTGCAAGGGTTCCTTATTCCGTTGGTGGATTTTCTAAGTATTGGATCGGCAATGCGCTAGGGGTTCTCATTTTACAGCTGCAGCTTCTCGTGCTGTTCATTGGTTTTGGCTGGTGGAAAGATGAGTTGGCGTTAAGTGCTGCGACCATCATAGGGCTAGTCGGATATGTGTTATTTTTAAACGCCTTATCGCTTCTCTTCGCCTATTTCGTCCATGCAGCTCGTACATGGCAAGCGGTAACGCTCTTTGTGGTCCTCGCTTCATCGCTATTAAGCGGCACCTTCTTTCCAAGTGACGAACTCTCACAATTTCTGGAGAGCGCTGCCCAATGGACACCACAATATTGGATCATTTCATCATTTCATCAACAAACGTTATGGATTCCATTAGTTTTCATCGGAATAAGCATCATACTATATGGACTTTCAACAATTAAGGCAGGTGACAGCGCTTGATTACAGCAGAAAATCTAACAAAGAAGTTTGGCAGAAAAGAAGTGTTAAAGGAAATGGACTTCTTTATTGAAAAAGGGGAAACTGTCGGCGTTGTTGGACCAAATGGCGCAGGAAAGTCTACGCTTCTAAAAATTCTTGCAACGATCATGAACGGAACAAGCGGTACAGTGCATATAGATGGGTTGGATGCGAAAAAAGAGAAGAAAAAAACACGCGAGAAGATCGGGTATGTACCACAAGAGATTGCGGTGTATCATGAACTTACGGCTCGTGAAAATTTAAGATTCTTTGGAAAGCTTGCGAGGAAATCGTCTGAGGAGAGCTGGATGAGACGCTGTGAAGAATGGCGGCTTGCGGAACACCTTGATAAAAAGGTAAAACATCTGTCAGGCGGGAACCAGAGAAAGCTTAATATCTTAATTGCTATGCTGCATGACCCGGATATCCTGATTCTGGATGAACCAACAGTTGGCATCGATATTTCAGCAAAACACGAAATCGTGAACGACCTGCGTCAGCTTGGAAGTGAAGGGAAGACCATCCTGTATTCCAGCCATGACGCACAAGAGCTGGAGACTCTTTGCAGCTCGTTTTTGATTTTAAAAGAAGGTGAACTGCTATTTTACGGGTCAAAACAGAAGGTAAGGCAGTTCGGGTCTGTGACACAATCTAAAAACTTTGCAGAGACACTAGGGGAGATTGTAGGATAAAAGTAAAAAAGAGGATTACTTCTCAAAAGGGGAGTAATTCTTTTTTTTATTTTAAAAAAGTTTTAGGAAGCTGATTCGACTGTATTTGACAAGATGGACCAAATTCCTATTTTCCGTAACGCAAGCGTAAAACACAACCTCTTTTTTATATAGTAGGATAATAATAGATTACTTGGAAAATTAAAGGGGTTAGGGATAAATAATGAAAAAATGGATAGCTACATCAGTTTTAGGTTCGGTATTATTATTGTCGCCGATGCAGGCGTTTGCAAATATTGGAGATCAAACACTTCGTCCGACGATGACTCATTCAGATGTAAGAACGCTGCAATCAATATTGCGAAATAAAGGTTATTTTACATATAGCGGATCATATACTTCGTATTTCGGTTCATATACAAAGAGTGCTGTCGTCAACTTCCAGCGTGCAAAAGGTTTAACAGCCGACGGAATCGCTGGTCGCAGCACGTTTAATAAACTAGGCGTCTATAACGTTAACAACACCTATCTAGTAGACTATGCAAAACGCTTTATGGGTACACCTTACGTTTGGGGCGGGACAAGCCCGAGTGGATTTGACTGCTCCGGATACATCAACTATGTATTTAAAAACTCTCACAGCATCTATTTGCCTCGTACAGTAGCAGACATGTGGAAGAACACAGGTTACAGAGTTTCTACGCAAGCGGTAGGAGATCTAGTATTCTTTGAAACGTATGCACCTGGTGCATCACATATGGGGATATACATTGGGAACGGAAAGTTCATCCACGCCGGTTCATCAACAGGTGTGACGATTGCTGATATGAACAATACGTACTGGAAGCCGAGATACGTTGGCACTAAACGTTTATAATAAGGAAAAAGGAGTCCGATAGATTTCGGACTCCTTTTTTTATTAACAGAACAAGATCTTTGCCCAAGGATCGAAGCAGTGACAATTACGCTTTCTTCTTTTTCTGCACTTTTTGCACTTGAAGTGCTCGAAGCTAGAAGAAGATGAAGAACTGGAGGAAGAAGACGAAGAAGATTCACAATCAAAGTCGTGGTCGTGCTTATCGCAGTGGTCGTGTCTCTTTTTGTCTTTCTTTCGCCACTTTTTGTCTTTCTTACACTCAAAGCGGTCGAAATCTCTAAACTTTTTGCCCATTAAAAAATTTCACCTCACATAATGATACCGACTTCCTATTTCTGGATTCGGTTACTGTATATCATATGTTGGTGAAGACAAGTTGCTTAGACGAATGTTGAGGTTTTAAAAAATTGGGGACAGTCCCGGGACAGACCCGGGTCTGTCCCCAAACAAATACAAATATTTAATTTTGTTCTCTCCACAAAGACACGGGACAGCTGCCCAAGAAGAAGTGAACAAAAAAGCCACGCCATAAGAATAACGGCGTGGCTTTTTATATCATTGACGATTATTCGGATCTTGGATAATCATGCCTTCTTTAGCAAATGCAAAATGGATGGCATGCTTTAGATTCCTAAAATAGGTACTCTCCCCGATAGAGTATTGATGCTTAGTGACTTCTATACTTAGCTCTGGCGAGATACCGACTAACAACGTCTCCATACCGAACAATCGCGCAGATGAGACCAGTTTATTTAACATATCCACCATTCCTGAATCAATTGATTTTATACCCGTTAAGTCCAGGATGACAAACTTAGCTCGATGCTTAGGAAGTGCTGTTAGTGTGTGATCCAGCATATCTTTAGAACGCAGTTCATTATATTTACCGATTAAAGGAATGACTACAATATGATCGGTTACAGGAATGATAGGTGATGAAATTTCTCGTATAAGATCCGTTAACTCTCTTGTACGATCTTCTACCATAGCCTCTAGTTTCATGATTTCTATCTGTTCCCCGCGTCTTACAAGTTCTCGAATGTTATCATTAGGTGTGATGTTGGACTTAGTTATTTTTATTTTCATAAGGTCTTGTGTTGATTCTTCATCCAGCACCTCATACCACATATGGGTGTCAAACAATCCTGTAAATACTCCGGCCCAATGGCCAGGTAAGAACGTTCCTAAACGATCATTGCCCTGAGCTCTTTTAACCTTCGTTTCCCAACTGTTGGAGATGGATATAGTGGCTTCTTTCTTTTCCACATTTACATCAATAAACGTTTTTCCCCAACCAGCTGCTGCATAAATGTTTGGTAGAGCTTCAATAGACTGTTCGATGTTGCCAACAGTATTTTTATAAAAATCGCTTACGACTAGCCCTGTACGATAGCCTGCTGTTTCAAAGACTAAATCAGCCGTACCTTCTCCTGTAATCTCTTCGATAGAGTCAAGAAACACCTTAAATGCGGAGTCAATCCAAAATAACATGACATCTGCGCCTTCAAATTGAAATGTTCCCTTTGCTGTATCCCAATGAAAAGATGAACCATTTATATCCATGCTTTTTTGAGTTTCAAATAACTCATTAGGCGTGTTACTCATAGGTAATCCTCCATAGGTCCAATAATATTAGACACTCAAACATTTTACCCTCTTTAATGAAAGATGAAACACGGATTTTCGACATGGGGACAGACCCGGGTCTGTCCCCATAAAAAGACATATCTCTTTTTTGTTTCTCCTCAAAAGACAAACCAGCCCAAAACAATTCAATAAACGTAAAAACCACCTGATCTGGATCAGGTGGTTAGCTTTGCTTGTTTTTCCATTTATTAAACTCTAAAAACTCTTTGAATTGCTCTTTGCTTACACCAGATCCCATGGCTTCTTTTACAAGATCAGCCCATTCTTGGTCTAGGTTTTTAGTGTCTACTTCAGGTTTAATCAAGTGATCAACTGAAATATTCAATACATCTGCAATCTTTTCAAGAAGCTGAATAGAAGGATTCTGTTGAATGTTTCGTTCAAGTGCACTTATGTACGATTTAGCTACCCCTGCTTTATCAGCTAATGCTGTAATGGAGAGCCCTTTTTCAGTGCGGTATTTTTTTACTCGTTCACCAATCATCATTTGCTATCCCCATTTTAGAAGTAATTTGCCTTTATTATATCTTTCTACAATAGGGAAGTAAATAAATTCTGTGACATGCTTACTACCTAATTTCCTTGCAACTGATATTCATCTAAATTTAATTGGGGATTCTTTAAAAAACTTATAATTTCTTCTTTAGTGAAACCCTGATCTCTCGCTTCTTTCATTAATTCAATCCACTCGTGATCCAACGTAATAGTATTTTCCACTAAAAAATCCCTCCAGATAGTATGTATTATCCAGGTAACCCGGCTATCATAGCTTAATAGCTTTAGATCCGTGGCTTTGCGCCCATTTCTTTCGAATATGTTTGCCCTTGGCTGAAGGATAATTAGGTATAACTTCCTAACACAAATTGATTATATACAAGCAGACAAGAAAATGTTGTCAGAAAATGGCTGTAATATAAATGTAATATTAGAAAAACATTTCTACCCCTATAAAAATAATTTAAAGGATTAATGGGGGAAATGTGGAAGTTTTACATTTAAATAAGTTGTTATATTAACTTTTTTTGAAGGGATGATGAATATTGTCAAATAAATTACCACTTAGTTTGTCAAATCAACTTAGTTTACCTGTCATTAATGCACCAATGTTTTTAGTATCAAGTCCAGATATGGTAATAGAAAGCTGCAAGAATGGTATTATTGGCACTTTTCCATTATTAAATGCAAGAACCTCCGATCTTTTGGAAAATTGGATGACTCATATTTCAAAAGAACTAAAAAAGACACGAGAAGAAAACCCTTCATCTAAAATAGCACCTTGGGGAGTGAACTTAATTGTTCACCGCACCAACAAACGATTTGAAGAAGACTTGGAACTAATCAAGAAATATGAACCGCCAATCGTTATTACGTCACTAGGGAATCCAAGTGATGTAGCTAAAATTGTTCACGGCTATGGTGGTCTAGTATTTTCAGATGTAATCTCACTTGATCATGCTAGAAAAGCTGCAAAGACTGGCATCGACGGGTTAATTTTAGTATGCAGCGGCGCTGGAGGCCATGGTGGTACGTTAAATCCGTTTGCTTTCTTAAAAGCTGTAAAGGAATTCTGGGATGGAATCACAATCTTAGCGGGAGCAATTTCTACGGGCGAAGAGATACTTGCTGCCAAGATTATTGGAGCCGACCTCGTATATATGGGTACGCGTTTTATTGCCACACTAGAATCATCGGCAAATGATGAATATCGTCAGATGCTTATCGAATCTACTCTTGAGGACCTCGTTTATACGGATGCAATCAGTGGAATAAAAGGAAATTACCTTTTGCCATCACTTCAAAAGGCAGGGTTTGATATAGGAAACTTGATGAAAAAGGACGCTATAGACCTTTCATTTTCTGAGTCCAAAGCCAAAGCATGGAAAGATATCTGGTCGGCAGGACAAGGAGTAGGGAGCATTAAGAAAATTTCTACTATAAAAGAAGTAGTGGATGAATTAAAGGCTGAGTATCAAAAAGCATTGCAATCAAAAGAAGTCATCAGCTCAAATAAATAGAATGTTAGTTCTTTAGAACTAATTCCCCTAATTTCACTGTGGATAAACGTGAACTGGGGTTTTTTTATTTTCAGTGCTCATGATTAGAAAACACCTTTATTAGTTTGATCGGCGATTATTTTTATAGAATTTTAACAAAAAGAGGAGTAGACTCGAACAGAGCGAAAGTATAAGTATATCTTTATGTTTAAAAACGATGTAAACTGTATGGAATATGAAAAAATACTGATAAAATACAACGACTACAAGACGGAGGTGTTACCATGAATTTATTCTCATCCATTACCGAAGAAAGTTTCCATTACTTAATACGTGATTATGGATTTTCTAAACCGGTCGATACAGATGGGAGCTGGAAGACAACCTTCTTATATGCAAATGACCAACTAGAAATAGAAATTGAACTGAATTATCGAGATATGGATACGTTTGTATTCATGAGAAGGTTAGAACGTGAGGCGGAAAAGTGTTCTGATCGGATGCAGTTAGAAGAAATCATCAATGTTGAGCCTGTTAAAAGTAATGGTGACCAAACAACGATTGAACAGTTTGAAGAGGGGATCGTAAAGAAGGCGGCGTTATTAAAGAGCAACCTTGATCTAATCATCAATAAAAAAGAAAAAATTTTCTCTTAACACAAAAAAGATAACTCCATCGTGGGGTTATCTTTTTTGATAGGTTTATGAAAAATTTAGTATAAGGATTATAGAGAGTGCAACGCAACGTATTTTTCTTTCTGCCCTAAGGAAAGTTGATCAAAATTTTCTCTACATAAAATTGTTTTGTGCTATTGAGGTTTTATGAGGGAGTGGGAATACGATGGCATAAGAAGGGGAGTAATAATAACCCATCGGATCAGTTCGGATGGGTTGTTAGTTTTGATTGTTCTTTTATTTATTGAACATTTAAAAAAGGAATGTAATAAACCTTGTCTATTTAGTAAAAAATGGAGTCGGATTGTTTAAAAAATCAATGATTTCTTCCTTTGTAAACCCCTGGTCTCTTGCTTCTAATATTAATTCGATCCATTCTTGATCCAACGACAAGGTATTCTTCACTTAGTTATCCCTCCATTTAAACAATTTTATTCTAGTAAGCTAGCTATCTTAACTTGAACCTTAAATTCGTAGTTTTCCTATTTATTTCATTAAAATTGTTGGACTATTTCAGAAGGTAAATAATATATATCGATTATATACAGGTGTTTTTGAAAAAGTTGTCAGAAAATAGATGTAACAAAAATGTAATATTTTTCAAGTGTATCTACCTATTAAAAGGATGAAAGGCTGTAGTTTGTCTTCATTTGTGTTTTAAATATAGTAGTTTACAGGAAACTAGTATTGCATTTGGTACCGAATGTTCTCAAAAATGAATATTTTGTTCTTTAAACCTTGCATTCAAGTCGAGCACCTACTATAATCGTAAGAAAATGTACTCTTTTAAGAACAACAAGTGTTATATAAAAAACAAAAGGGTAGGTGCTCACTTGAAAATCTTATATGTTTCACCTAGATTTCCATATCCTCCTAAAAAAGGAGATCAGTTAAGAGCATACAATCAGTTGAAAGGTTTAAAGTCATTAGGACATGAAGTGCATCTTATATCCTTTGGAAATACCCATCCCATCCCTCTTGAACTACAACATCTATGCAGCAAGGTTACTCTCGTTCCTTTAAGCAAACGTACAGCTTTAAATAATATGTTTTTTGGCTTGTTTAAAGGGTGGCCATTACAAACATCCCTATATTTTTCTAATAAACTGCTTCAAGCTATGAAACAGGCAACATCAGAAACAAACTATGATGTCGTTCATCATCAGCTAGTACGTCTACATCCATATCAATCATCTATTAAACACGTTCCTAATGTAATAGATTTTGTTGATTCCATTTCCCTTAATCTCATTCGCTCTGCACACATTAAAAAATCGCTCTTAAATCCCATCATACGGTGGGAAGCAAGAAACGTACGTAATATGGAACAGCTGGCAAGTTCCAATTACGACGGAGGTATTTTTATTTCGGACATTGATAAAAACAATGTTTCCTTAAATCGAGATACATTAATCACGATTGCAAATGGGGTCGATCTTGAATACTTCTCTTTTCAAAAACAATTAACAAATAATAATAGCTTAATTTTCGTAGGGAATATGAGCTACTCCCCTAATAGAGAAGGTGTGAAGTATTTTATTAAATATATTTTCCCTCTTATTAAAGAGAAGATTGAAGATTTCACTTTTTATGTAGTGGGAAGAAATCCAACTAAAGATCTCATACGTCTCTGTGAAAAACATGAAAATATTATATTAACCGGTGAGGTAGATGATGTTCGAAAGTATCTCTGGAATGCTAAGCTGTTCGTTTGTCCGTTGAAAAGTGGCGCAGGACTGCAAAACAAAGTATTGGAAGCAATGTCATGTGGCATACCAGTCATTACTACCTCAATTGTCAGTGAACCAATTAAAGCGAAAGATGGTCAAAATATTATCGTAAGAGATCGAGATGAAGAATTTGCTCAAACGATCGTTCAATTGCTTACTGATCAAATCCAGTTAAACAACATTCGGAATCAAGCAAGAACGTTTGTGGAGAATAACTACAAATGGGAGCACTTAAATGTGCAATTAGTAGACTTTTATAATAAGACAATTAATAAACATGTAAACGGGAGTCATCCATCACAAACTGAGATTAAGGTTGAGGTGACATCATGAAATTAGTTCTTTTATCTGGAGGCTCTGGGAAACGGTTATGGCCTCTGTCGAATGATGCACGGTCCAAGCAATTCCTAAAAGTCCTTAAAGATGAAAACAATATAAATCAATCTATGATTCAGCGTGTATGGAATCAATTAAAGAAAGCCCATCTTGCAGAATCCACTGTCATTTCAACTAGCATCACACAAGTGGACATGATCTTGAATCAGTTAGGTTCTACAAACGGAATTATTGTCGAGCCTGAACGACGAGACACTTTTCCGGCGATCTGTTTAGCAGCATCTTATCTCTATTCAACACGAAGGACTGACCCTAATGAGGTTGTTGTTGTTCTACCTGTTGATCCATATGTGGAGGATGAATTTTTTAATAAAATAAAAGAACTTGAAACAGCTCTCCAACAATCCGGAGCTCAAATCGCGTTGATGGGTGTGCAACCAACCTTTCCTTCTGAGAAGTACGGCTATGTTATCCCAAAATATGAAGATGATGCTCCGTGGGATAAAGTACTGCAGTTCAAGGAAAAACCTTCCCAGATCCTAGCTGAGGAATTTATTAGTCAGGGCGGTCTATGGAATTGTGGTGTTTTTGCCTTTAGATTAAGTTATATCCTGTCTTTGTTAAAGAATATGGCATTACCTATTCAGTATGAGAGTTTGCTGAAAAACTATTCTCTTTTACCAAAAGACAGCATGGATTATGCGGTTATAGAAAAAGAAAAGAACGTTATTGTTTTAAAATATGACGGGTATTGGAAGGATCTTGGGACATGGAATACGTTAACTGATGAAATGGGTACGAACGTATTAGGAAAAGGAACCATAAGTGCTGATTCATTAAATACCCACTTAATTAATGAACTCGACATTCCTATCACAGTGATAGGGAGTTCAAATCTCATTGTGGCAGCAAGCCCTGATGGAATATTAGTATCAGATAAAGAGAAAAGTCATCGAATCAAAAGCTTAATGCAATGTGAGCACCAAAGACCCATGTATGAAGAACGGAGATGGGGCTGGTATAAAGTCTTGGAGCATATAAAGATTGACGAAAAGAAAGAAGTACTCACAAAAAGGTTAGTGATCAACAAGAACAAGAACTTAAGTTATCATACACACTTTCTTCGGCATGAAATATGGACCATCATTAAGGGTGAGGGGGAATTTGTATTAGATGGAGCAATTAGGAGGGTTAGGGCAGGGGATGTACTTGAGATTCCTCCAAAGGCCAAACACAGTATAAGAGCAGTAACGGATTTAGAGATCATCGAAATTCAAAGTGGTCCAAAGTTGATGGAAGAAGACAAACTATGTGTGTACACGAACTGGGATGATCTTGAGAACTTATTTCTAAGTACCCCTAATGTGATTTAATCCATAGATTAAGTAGCAGATTAACTGCTAATTTCATATCTTATAGTATCTATTAAGCTTGTCTTTTCCTTTGGTAAAGACGTGAGTTAATAGAGTAGCAAGCAGTAAAGCTTGTTATGAAAGGTATGATTTGAATGACAATCAATGCGGATAACTTTAGTGGGCCGAATGATGCAGCAACCGTTCAAGCGGCCATCGATTATGCCTTTGCTAATAATAGTTTCAAAACCGTTCTTCTTTCAGATCGAGATTATTATATAACTGGCAAAATTATCATTAAACAAGGTGTAAAATTATTATTTGGCTATGGGACGCGTTTTGTAGTAAATGGTAACTTTCGAGTATTAGAGCTTCAAAGGAATGCTTCCTTAGATGGCGCATATATTGCAATTGATGATGTTAACTTTAATTCGCCAGTTATCTACCTGGATGGAAAATATAAATACTACAATACGTGGAATAAAACCGTTATAAAAGATATAAACATCGTGAACTGGAGTGGCAGCTATAGAGGAACTGGCTTGCACCTCTATTCATATGGAACAGGTCACGAGATCTCTTTTGTTAATTTTGAAAACATTAATTTCGCCGGTTTAAATACAGCTATTCGATTACAGAGCGTTAAACCATCCACAGGGTACAGCTGGGTGAATGCCAACCGTTTTAATAAAGTATCAGTTGATGATTGTGTCCAAGGAATCGTTTTTACCTCAAGTGAAAGTATTCCGAATGAATGCAGTGGGAATCTCTTTACAAACCTGCAAATACAGCCATCTGCTAAAACGGTTAAATTGATAACCATTTCCGGTCAATACAATGAGTTTGATGGAATGGCATGGGATTTAGGGCAAGTTCGTAATAATACGTTAGTAGAATTCACTTCGCAAAGTTCATATAACAAAATAGATATTCGAAGTATCCCAGCCGCGCGAATCGTAGACAACGGAAGGTTCAATGTGAAGTGAATAGTTCAAAACTCCAATGACATGGAGTTTTTTATTGGGGGTTTTGCATGTCCAAACAGGTAATGGTCTGCCTCTTTATTACGGCTTTACTAACCGCTGCAATGACTTTAGGACTTCAGAAAATATATATCAGATCTACGAGCTTGGAGGCGCACGGTAATGATCTGAAAGATGACGCCAAAGTTATTCAACGAGCCATTAATAATAGTTATAAAAATAAAGATGGACTTGTGAAGTTAACAGGCAACAAACAATATGTGATCCGGTCAGGCTTAGTGATAAAAGAAGGGGTAACATTAGAGCTGGGACAGAATACTAAGATTCTTATCGATGGTGACTTTAGAGCAATCCAGCTCGAAAAAAATGCCTCTGTCATCAATGGAATTATTGAAGTAGTCGATCCTAACTTCAAATCAGAAGTGATTTTTTTAGATGGAAAACATAAATTCTGGTCATGGGAACGTACTCAGATTAATAATGTGTCTATCATTAACTCAAGCCGTTCTCATCGCGGGTCGGCTATCTCACTGCATGCAAACGGAGATGGCAATTTTATAAGCTTCGTAAATGTTATAAACAATAATGTGGCAGGATTTCAAAATGGGATTGAAATTTTTGTCGATCATAACGGAAGCGAAGAAGAACCAAGCTGGATTAACGGCAACCGTTTTGTAAATATGACGTTAGATGATTGCGTAAATTATATTGTCATCGACTCGTCCGTTTCGGTACCGAATGAAAGTTCTGGAAACCTGTTTAATGGACTTCAGATTCAGCTGTCAAAGGTTTCTAAGACGATCATGAAAGTAAGCGGATCTTTCAATACGTTTCAAGGAATGGTTTGGGATCAGCACCTGTTGAACAACCAGGATAAAGTTGTCCGATTTACTCAAGAATCTGCAAATAATAGACTTGATATGAATGTCGATGTTTTTTCTATTCTGGATGAAGGAATTCAAAATAGTTATGCAGAATAACCCAAAGTAAACGTTCTTTAAAATGAACAAAAGGGCATGTGTTTTATTTTTTTTAGATTTTAGGTTCATTATTTAGAACAGAATCTTAAGGAGGTTAAGGATGGAACAGAGGATAGACTTGAAAAAATTTCTTCGAATTTTGAAAAATAGAGCCGTTACGATATTAGTAACTACCTTGTTTGTTACGTCTATTGCTGTAATAGCCTCTATGTATTTTGTAAAAACATCATACGAAGCAACGGAATATATCATAGTAGGTAAAGAACAAAACGAGAACAGTTATACAGAAAATCAGGAACTTATACGGATTTTGGCTTCTGCTGTAGATTTAATAAAAAGTCCCATTGTCCTTAATGCTGTTAGGACTGAACTAGGCGATCAAGAAAGTCTGAAAGAGCTAGAGGAAAAAATATCGGTTCAAAATAATAAGGATTCTCAAATTATTCACATCGTTATTAAAGAATCAGATCCTGAACGTTCAAAACGGATCGCATATGTTGTTGGAAATGTATCAGTTCAAAAATTAAATGATCTTTTAAACGTAAAGAATCTAAAAATAGTTAGCAAATCGGAATCTGATATCTCTGTAAAACAAGTTGGAGACCCATTATTTAACATAGCAATTGGTTTGTTTGCAGGCTTGTTCCTCGGAATAGGTTTGGGGATGCTGAAAGAGCATCTTGATCATTCCATTCAAGATGCTTCAGAGGTAGAACAACTACTCGGCCTGCCCGTTTTAGGACACGTACATGTAAAGAGGAAAGAAAAGAATTTGATTCCATACAAATCCATGCAAAGAGGTGAAATAAGTGTTAAGGGCTAAAAAAGATCCAGTTATAAAATACAACCGAAGTACAGAGGAAGTCAGGATATTAAGAAGTAACATTGAAAAACAAATGGAAGACAGTCGATCCCAAATCATGATGATTACTTCACCCAAAGGGTCATCGCATCATATTTATATCTCGTCTCATCTAGCGATATCCTTTGCAGAACAAGGGAAAAAAGTGCTGTTAGTAGATGCTGATTTAAGAAATCCGACTTTGCATACGTATTTTAATCTACCCAATACAAAAGGTTTCTCCGACGTAGTCTTACAAGGTGAGAATGTTTTCTTACACGCCCGAAGCGATTATCTAAAGGGGCTATACATTCTGACAGCTGGGAATCTATATCATACACCAATTGACTTATGGGTTAGCAAAAAGATCCAGCATGCAGTGAATAGCTGGAAAGAAATGTTTGATCTCGTCCTGTTTCATGCACCTAGCTATTTAGAAATATCAGATGCCCAAATTTTAGTCGATCAATGTGATGGAGTTCTGCTTGTCGTTCAAAAAGGTAAAACAAAAATAGAAGACGCTTCCGCTGCCAAACAGCAGATCAGCCGGTCTAAAAAAACAATACTTGGTGTGATCTATCAAACAGGATAGAAAGGTGTTTTAGAATGAAAGTAGCGGTACCCAATTCAATTTCTAAGAATATCTTTCATCTTTTTTATAGTACGGCAGCCGCAAGTTTCCTAAATGCACTTGTTCTTATCTATTTAGCTTCTTATCTGGAAGCTTTTCATTATGGGATGTTCAGCGTAGCTTTGGCATCCGCTATGGTAATGGGATATTTTACAGATGCTGGTTTAACGGAGATCGCGATTAGAGAAGGTTCAAAAAAGGATGCTGATTTAGGTGCTATTCTAGCTTCTTACATAAAAGTGAGAGTGCTGCTCCTTTTTATTACATTAGCCGGTGGCTCCTGCTATATTTACTTTTTCTATCCTGGGAATACAGAATTAACGAAGATTGCTTATTCCTTAACTATTCCGATGGTAGTTGGGTTAGCCTTACAAGGAATTGGCACCATGTTCTTTCAATTAATTCGAAAGATGCAATACATGGGTTTTATTAAGATGTTCACATCTTTTTTGCTAATAGGTACTCTCGCAATGAGTATCTTGTTTTCCCTTTCACCAGTTGTTGTTTGTCTGATGTATGGTCTTTCCTATTGTATGGCTGGTATATTTGCGCTCATTTTGGTAAGTGGTCATATTTCCATTCGTTTGGATGTTCCTTTTCTTCCTGGATTTTTAAAGAACTTCACTTCATTTATGTTCAGCGGGATGTTATTCATCATAACACCTCAATTAGGTCCTATTGTTCTAGAGAAAACACTAACCTTAAAAGAAGTGGGTTTGTTTGCAGTAGCTTATCGCATACCACAGGCATTACAACAGCTGCCAATGATTGTGGCAGGAGCCTATCGACCCGTGATGTTTAATCACTTCCATAACCAGCAATTGGAGCAGCATCTAAAATTGAACGTGGCACTCATTAAACTGATGGCGATATTTGGAATGTTGATCACGATCCCTCTTTACTATCTATCGGATGAATTCATTATGTTCATATTCGGTGAGAGCTGGATGCCCTCTTCTCATGCACTCAAGATATTGTCTCTTCTATTATTGATTCAAGCCATAGGAATTGGACTAGCTGATGGGCTAACGACGAGGGGGATGCAGAATTATCGAACAGGGGTTCAACTATTCTCAGTACTAACCGGAATTATCGCCTATATCGTTTTAAGCGATACCTTTGGAATAACGGGAGGAGCTTATGCAGGTCTTTCTGTTGAAATTGCTGCTCTCATTGGTTATTGGCTGTTTCTTCCACATAAAAAAGTTATCGCTCTAAAGTCAGTTTTACCCTATTTAGTTTACTTTGCCTTATTCCTGTCATTCTTTACCCTTACGTTATCTAAGCATACATACACCGCAGTTATATTCCATTTGCTAAGTATCGTTCTTTTGTTATATCTGGATAAAGAAATGAAGCGGAAATTAATTAGATTGTTTGATCTTGCCAGTTCAAAATTCAAGGTAAAGGAGAGAGTGAATGATGCTATCCATAAATAAACATGGAAGCTTTCATGTGAGTTTATTTTTACTTTTTCTCCTTGTCTTCTTTGGTAAATATAGTTTGGATCTAGGGTTTGCATTAAAACCTTATATGATTTTTTTAGTCCTCTTTTATATCATCCATTTATCGAACATCCATTTCTATAAACTTCAATTATTTGAATGCGCCATGCTTATGTTTTATATGATTTATTGCCTATCTGGTGTATTCGCTTTATACAGCACAGTGAGTATGCGGATTGTATGTGGAATTGCTTTATATCTGTTCTGCTATTTTTTGATGAAAAGTTTGATCAGCTCTTCAAATACTTTTTCAATAGAACGTGCCCTCTCATATGCAGGAATTGTGTTTAACTTAGGCAGTTTGCTTTTCTATTTTTTAGGATTAAAAAAGTTAAACTTTGTACTTCAAGGTGATGGTGTCTATTCACTGGGCGTATTCATGGATCGTGAATATCCTCGACTGATCGGCTTGGTTGCAGATCCTAATTATCTCGTTTTCTATAACACGCTTTTTTTTACTTACTTTTTATGTAACCTTAACAACATGCGAAATCGACTCGGATTACTTTTATGTATTGTAACGAGTTTGCTTTCTTTTTCAAGAGGAGGATTAGCCGCATTTGTTGCTATCTTCATACTGTATATCCTGATCATGAATCACCCAATGAGACAGCTAAGACTTTTGATCGGCTCGTTTCTTTCCATTGCTGTTATGTTGTATGTTTCCGTCACCTTTTTGCGCTTCGATATTTATAGTGTTATTCAGTCTCGCATACAAGACTTTTCTCGTGATGGAGGCAGCGGAAGATTTGAATTATGGGAAAGAGCTTGGGAGTACTTTATGGGTAGTCCGTGGATAGGGATAGGCGCATCGAATTTTCTTCCATACAATCGGTTTCAATTCGGCGATTCTTTGCAGGTGCATAATACCTTTTTAGAGATATTATCAGAAACCGGGATAATCGGAGCATTTGGTTTTTTAGCTTTTCTTTTCCTGACGATCTATCAATTGTTTCAGCATAAGGTTTATAAAAAAAAGCCGTACCTATTTTTAGCTTTTTTTGGTTTTTTATTGCAGATGGTATCCTTATCCATCATTATTAATGATTTGTTTTTTATGTATTTAGCTATTCTTTCGGTATATTTTCATCAAGAAGAAAAAGCGGTGTTGAAAGAACAAGGAGAAGTAAAATTTTCTGGTGATATTTTACGAGGAGGTGCTAGTCTGTGAATCTTCTTTTAATGACTGATAAGTTAACAACAGGCGGAGCTGAAATTTATTTTTGTAAATTAGAGAATAATCTGCCCCACGAAAAAGTTAACGTGTATACAGCTGCAGGATCAGGTGAGCTATACAAACACATTAAACACAAAGATCGATTTCTAGAGCTAAGTAAATCCAATCATTTCATGAACTTCTGGAGAATACGCAAGCTTATCTGTGATAAAAAAATTGATATCATTCACGCCAACAGCTTAAGAGTGGTGTTATTGCTACTCTTGATCAGATTAACAATCCTTCAATCCTTTCAATGCATTTACACGAAACATAATGTGACGATCCTTGAAAAACAAGCACCTGTCCTTTTCGTTCTTCTTTTAAATAAATTTGTAACAAAAGTGATCACCGTCAGCCACTTTGAAAGAAATCATTTAATCGAGTTAGGTGTTCATAGACAAAACATAACGACGATCTACAATGGAGTAGATTTAAAACAATTTCAATATCAAGATAAACGACCGGAACTTGTATTTAAGGTTGGAATTCTAGCGAGAATTTCTGAGGAAAAAAACCACGCACTTTTTATAGAAATTGCAAATCGGTTAAAGCATAAAGCAAATATAGAATTTTACGTAGCTGGTGATGGTCCTGACTATCGGATCATTAAAGACAAAATAAAAAACGCAAATTTGGAGCAAAAAGTTAAGCTTTTAGGAAATATAGAAAAGCCAGAGAATTTTATCAGAGAGATGGACGTTTTATTATTAACTTCAAAGCGAGAAGTCTTTCCAATGGTCGTATTAGAAGCGATGGCTGTAGGAACACCAATGATTTCTATTGATAAGGGCGGTATAAAAGAGGCTATTATCAACAACGAAACAGGCATACTTATTCCAGAGCATTCAGTAGAAATGTTTTGTACGAAAATAAAAGAACTTGAACAGAATAAACATCTTCGCTTAAATCTTATACGAAAAGCGAGACAAAAAGTGATGCGTGAATTCTCTTTAAACAGTATGATTACGAAAACGTTCGAGGAATACGGGAGGTATCATTTTTTTTGAAATAATAATTCTTTATTAAGAACAAAACTCGATTAATAAAAGAACGGAGAGAAGGGGGGACGCCATATCACGAATAGAACACTTGGACAACATATTAAGCATCTACGTTTATCAAAAAAGTTAAGTATAACCGATCTTGCATCAAGTGCTAGAATTTCAAAAGGGCATTTAAGTAATATTGAAAATCATGGCTCCAGTCCTTCTGTTCAAGTAATAAAAAAGCTAGCTCTTGCTCTTGAAATCCCGGTTGAATTAATTATTGGTCATTCCCCTAGCCAACTTGATCCAGAATGGACAGATTTAATGATTCAAGCTAAAAATATGGGGATAAGTAAGGAAGAAATCCAAACTTTTTTAGCTTATGAGTCATGGAAGCTATTCTTAAAGAAAGAAGGTTAACAATTACTTAGATACACAAACGCTCAGTAAATTACTAAATATTAAGACAAGGGGTTCCTATTTTATAAAAAATATAGTAAAATAATTTTAAAATTAGGTTTCGTTTTATCGGAATTGGGGAAGGAGAGTATATTTGGGGATGAAACATATTGCATCAGGGTTTGGATTTGCGTTTATCTTCTTAGCAGCACTATTTGCATTGGGACTCTATCAAACAGTGATGGTATGGGGGAATATTAATTTGTTCTTTGAACGAATTATGGGACTGACTTCAACTTCATTTATTTCTTCCATACTTCTATTCTGGTCCGTTACGAGTGCTTTTTGGATCTTAAGCTTAAAAGTTTTAGACGTTGCACATAAAACAGAACTTTTTAACACGAAAAATGCGATCTTCGGCATGTTGTTCTTGTTTTTTGCAATCCCATTTGGCATTTGCGCACAAGTGTACCATGCACTAAATATGAATGCTGGCGTGACCACCATTACTACAGCACTATTCATCATGACAATTGTTTCTTTTATCATTGGTTTTGTATTTAAATTTAGAAGAACGGCAAGATAATAATTCCGCAGGCACCTTCAAGCCTGTGGATTTTTTTTATTCTTATAAATAGTAATTTTTAACTTTTATATCTTTTAGCGTTTTATAAATAAAAAAGCTTGCAGCCGTCGCTGCAAGCTTTTCGTTTTAATTAGAAGCTTTTTTATTATCACTGATTCGGACCAACAAAAATCAAGAACGCTGGACCGGTAAGGTAAACAACCATAATTACAATGGATTACACCTACATCCAGCTCCTATTAAGATATCCAGGAGCGAATGTTGGTTCCTGAAAGCTATCAAGATGCATGTCTCCAGTAATAACAAACCACAACTAATTCCTTTTAATAAACAATTTAGAACTTCCTTACAAATGAGTAAAACCATACAAAAGTCGGTGCTCAAATCCCCTTTCTCTACATTTCTTAACCTCCTTTTGGGTAAGATGAACCAAAATAGATAAAATGTTCTTTAGATGAAACAAAATATTCTTTATAAAATATGATATTCAATGAAAAATAAAGAAAAACACAGAAAACTAGTTCTAATGTACGTTAAAAAGAACAAATTTAACCAGAAATGCGGGTTTTTAAACTAGTAAAATCGTTCTATAATAACGACATAAGCGTTCTTTAAATAGAACAAAGACATCCTGTTCCTTCATATTAAAGGAGGGGAAACAAATTAGACTGAAGCGTTTACGCAAATTCAGAAACAAAAATCGGCCGTATGTATTCTGTATGAAACTTGGACTTATCTTTTACTCTTTCGCGTTCTCTATTCTTTACCTAACGGGTAACACAGGTGCTTACTTTAATGATGCCGCCAGTGTAAATGGATTTATTCAAGCAGGGACTTGGTGGGATAAAAGCTCCTTAACTTTTGTAACAAACAATAAACAGCCTGTTAAAAAAGGTGAATGTACCCCAATAAACGCCACCATCAAAAATGGGGGTGACGGAGATATGCAAGGCACAGTCAATTACGAAGTATGGTGGGCTGAAAAAGGCAACCCGAAAGACGGTGTAAAAGTCAGCGGGGGAGAGATTAATGCTTTAAAAAGAGGAGAAAGTTTAGGGTTATCTTATGCATCGGATAATGACGGAAATTATAAATTTAAAGCGTATCAAAGCACAGGTCATCCAGGTCAAGGCGAGCTTTGGAGTGATGACATAACGGTGAATTGCTCGGATTCAAAAAGCGCAGAAGAAACCCAAGAAAATAATAGCGATACTGAAAAAGTAGAAGAAGATAGCGAAGTTCCTGAACAAAAGCCTGAACAAGAACAAGAGCAACCAAATGAGCCTGTTACACCTGAGACCCCAGAAGACACTACAGAAGAGACCACCGAACAGGTACCTGAAACGCAAACGGGTGAAACTGGGAATGAAGAAACAACCGAGGAAACGCCTATAACAACTCCAGATCCTCAGCAGGTTGAAGAAAATGAAACACAAAAGGATGGTACGAAATGAAAATGATTAAGGTGAAAAAATGGGTTAGTAATATTGTCACTGTTATATTGTTTCTCACGTTAATTTCTACTGCTTTTGTAGTGATTTCCTCAAAAGCTTCAGGTGGGGAACCAAAAGTTATGGGTTATCAGCTTAAAACAGTTCTATCCGGTTCCATGGAGCCGGGCATACAAACAGGATCCATCATAGCTATTAAGCCTGGTGGCGACATGGAACGTTTTCAAAAGGGCGATGTGATCACCTTTAAAGAGTCTGAAAACAAACTGATCACTCACCGTGTCCTAGAAGTAAAAGGGACAGGAGAAAACACACAATACATCACAAAAGGTGACAACAATGACGCACCTGATCTAAGCCCAGTTTTAGCAGCAAATGTGGTAGGAGAATATAACGGATTCACCATTCCGTACATTGGTTATCTCCTGAATGCTGCCCAATCAAAAATCGGTTCTGCACTGCTTCTTATCTTACCAGGCGTTTTATTACTTCTATATTCCGCTGTAACGATCTGGAAAGCGATCAAAGAAATTGAAGTGAGTAAAGAAACAACCACGACTTCTAATTAATGTGATTGAAATTCTGTAATGATTAAAAATCTTACGGATTCAATATAAAAATGTACATACCCAAAGGGTGAAAGGGAGGAAGTTTATAATGAGTTTAAAGAAGAAATTAGGTCTTGGGGTAGCTTCAGCAGCACTAGGTTTATCTTTAGTAGGTGGGGGGACTTATGCATACTTTAGTGATTCGGCCGAAACAAAGGGTACTTTTGCATCGGGTACCCTAGATTTAAATGCTGCACCTACAACAATTATCAATGTAGATAAAATCAAACCTGGTGATTGGATGACACGTTCTTTCCAACTAAAAAACGACGGTAATTTGGACATTGCAAAAGTTTTATTAAAAACTAGTTATACAGTAACAGATGCAAAAGGTGATAACGCTGGTGAAGACTTTGGTAAGCATATTCGTGTTAACTTCTTATGGAATAATGATAAAGTCGATGGCGTTATTTGGGATACAACGTTAGATCAATTACAAGCAATGTCTCCAGATGCAATTGCAGAAAATGTATTTTATCCATGGTTGGGTGAAAGAGGCGGAAATCTTGCTGCAGGTACAGCAGATACACTTTACGTACAATATGAATTTGTAGAAAATGGAGCTGACCAAAACAAATTCCAAGGCGACAAATTAGAGCTTAAATGGACATTTGAAGGTAAGCAAGGTGCTGGAACAGCAAGATAACTTTTTAAAAAATTAATGAATTAGAAGGTGGGGATGAACCTCCACCTTTTAATTTATTAATTGCTAGTATGAGGAAAGATGATAAATTTTTTCTATCTCCTACTATATTAAGGTTGTGAGGTAACGATATGAAACTAAGTTTAAATCTATTTAAATTAATCCTTATCTACAGTCTAGTTTTACTTACAATTGTCGTTTTTCTTCCGATTAGCAGCACCGGCGCAAATACCAGCACACCGGAAATCAAAATAGATACACTTCCAGAAAGTGTCCTGTTTAACATTAAAGATTTTAAGCCTGGAGATTGGGCGCCGCGTGTTCTAACGATCCAAAACAACGGCAATCAGGACTTTTCTTATAATATTCAATCTCGTATGAAATCTGGATCCGAGAAGCTTTTCAACGTATTTCAGTTAAAAATTGAAGATTCGTCAGGTGTCATTTTTAAAGGTGATCTAAAAGACTTCAAAGAACTTGATCCACGTCCTTTAGCTTCTTTTTCAGAAGAAAAGCTTACCGTAACCGTTGAATTTCCGTATGTCTCTGGCAACGAGTTCCAAGGACTAGATACGGAAGTTGAATTTGTTCTTTATGCAGAAGGAGAGAACGAACCGCCACCGCCAGATACCGAAGAACCTGATGAAGACAATGGAAGCACACCACCTAGCGAGAACAGCAACAACCCGCCTGCCAAAGATAATGGCTCACTCCCACAAACTGGTGAGGATAACCCAATCTTAATCATCTTGTCTGGTTTATTCATCTCTATAGCAGGCCTAGCATTGTTGCTCGTTAAAAAATCCATCATTCCGAATCCTTTCAAGAGAGGATAGGGGATGAAGTGGTTTGCATATTTGTTAATTGTTGCAGGTGTTTCTACCATGTTTTATCCAAAAGCAAAAAGCATGTATTACTCCTATCAAGAACAACAGCTGTTGGAAGACTGGGAATCTTCTGCTGAAGGTTCTTTGATCCAACAGAGCTACCAACAGCTGGATAATGTTTTTACAGAAAAAACTCGCCCTAAAAATGCATCAGATTTTTCAAGCAAACCTAACATACTGGGTAAGCTCACAATCAACCAAATCGACCTGACTATCCCAATCATGGAAGGTGCTTCTCAACAAAATTTAAAAGTGGCTGCAGGTCATCTAAAAGGAACGGCTCCAATAGGCGAACCCGGTAATGCTGCCATTGCTGCACATCGCAGTTACACCTATGGTAAACAGTTTAACCGTCTAACTGAAGTCAAAACAGGTGACCTTATTAAAGTTGAAACCAATCATAAGAAGCTCACCTACAAAATAACTGAAAAACTACTCGTAAAACCTACTGATTTATCAGTCCTCCAAAACCACAAGAACCAAAGTGTGATTACATTAATAACTTGTCATCCTATGAAAAATCCAACACATCGTTACATTGTAAAGGCCGTTCTGCAAAAAGAGGAGGTTTTATAGCAAAGGAAGTTGTTATATGTGAATAATAAACTAGGTTTACAAATTAAAAAGTATCGTTTATTGAAACAAATGAGTTTATCAAGACTTGCAGCAAAAGCAAGTATTTCAAAAAGTTACTTAAGCGGCATCGAAAGTCATAAAACCAATCCATCTGCGCATATGATTCAAAAAATATCTAAAGCATTGGAGGTTCCTGTGGAGCAATTGTTAGATATTCAAGTTGAAATACTTGATCCCGAATGGGTAGAGCTTGTTGCTCAAGCAAGAGAGATCGGACTAGACAAGGAAGAAATCCGTGCTTTTTTAGCTTATGAGGCATGGAAACGTTCTATTAAGGAAGGAGTGTAGACGTGATTCGCTTAGGCGATGGGTTATACATCTGTCATCTCAATGGACATCTATTAAAAATCGTGTATAAAGGGAATAACGAATGTGAAATTTATTTAGAAAATGAGTATCAAGGCAGAGCTCCTTTTGATTATGTAAAGAACAAATTAAATCTGATGGAAAAACGGTGGAACACATCTAAGATTATTCACTATCACTATAAGGAATTACAAACCACCTATGATCAAAGTGTATAAACAAGCCAAGACCTTACTAAAGGTGTTGGTTTTTTATTGTCCAATAACATTCTAAGAACTTGGATACTTCAATTTTCCTTCTCTTTTTTATCTTCTTATTTACACAACGATACCAAAGATTAACAAAATCTTAAAACCAGTCTCTCTAAGTACCTGCTAGGATTAAAGAGGTTTATAGATCTATTTTTCCTTATAGGAGGGAGTATTTTAACATGAAACATCATTCATGGCGTCATCTGTTCGTTACATCTACTTTAGCCCTAAGCATTGTTGTTCCACAGATCTCAAGCGAAGTAAAAGCGAATGAAAAGGTCATGGTAAACGAATCTTTTGATGGTATCCAGAACGGAGCACTGCCGAATGGCTGGAAAGTGGTTGAGGGTCAAGGAAAGGTGCAGGATGGGAAGCTTGTACTTAGTTCCGCATCTTCCAGTAAACCTGCACGAATTGTTGCGGCGCTGCCGGATGATAACAACGGTAACTATGTGTTTGAAGCAGACATGACGTTTATTTCAGCTGTTGAAGATACACGCTGGGCATCTATCATATATCGTGCGCAAAATGAGAACTATCCGTATTATCAGTTTGCGGTTAGACGTGGTACATCAGCCCTAAATGGATTGGAGTTTGCGGAGCGTACAGAAAAGAATGCTTGGAACGTAACGGAAACAAACTTTTATAAGGAGAACTTTGAGTACAACAAAAGCTATCGTTTAAAAGTAATCGCAAGTAAGAATCGCGTACAGCAATATGTGAATGGTGAGCTTGTTGTCGATACGGCAGGAGCATCTAAATGGTTGAACGGAGATATTGGCTTTCAGGCGAATGGATCAACCGTTCAATACGATAATGTAAAGTTAACTTCGTTCAGCGGTGAACTGCCTCCGGTTCCAAGTTCAGGTGTATTACTGCCAGAAGAGGCACCAACTAAAATGATTAATGCACCAACACTTATTGAGGGACCTGCTGTTACAAATTACAACGTTAAGACCGGATCGGCTCTTTTAAAAGTGGAGAATAGAGACGGAAAGATGTACGCAAATGGAAAGCTCTTAAATGATCAATTAAATCTATTGAAAGCGAAGAAGATTCCAGTATTACATATAGAACAAGCTGGGATAGAAGAAGCGGTAGTTGCCGCTTTGAACGAGACATCCACGTCGGATGTTCAAGTCGTATCAAGCAACAAAGAAATCATTACATCCATTAAAAAATTGAATCCTCGAATTCGCGGTGGACTTTTCTATGATAACAGCGCATTAAACAAGCATGACCTGCAGCAGATCGTGGAAGATGTTCACGAGAGCGGCAGTAAGATGGTGATGCTTCCGCTTAAACAGCTGACAGCGGATAACGTGTATTATCTGCATAACCGAATGGTCTCGGTTTGGGGGATCGGTGGAGATACGATGGCTGATACGCATGAGCTCATTCACTTAGGGGTAGATGGGATCGTAACGAATCAGCCAGCGAATGCAGTAAAAGCATTCAGTCAGTATCCTGAAAAAACAATAATTCAACGTCCAATCGTGGCTGCTCACCGTGGAGTTCCATCTCAAACTCCAGAGAATACGATAATCAGTTACAAAATGGCGTTTGATCTAGGCGCAGATCAGATCGAAACCGATGTGCAGCGTACGAAGGATGGACATTTGGTTATCATGCATGACAATACAGTCGATAGAACAACAAACGGTACTGGAGCAGTTGATCAGTTAACATTAGAAGAGATTCGTCAGCTTGATGCAGGAATTAAATATGACGAGAAATTTACTGGTGAAAAAGTACCGACATTCAAAGAATTCCTTCAAGAATTCAAAGGGAAAGATGTAGTACTATTAGTTGAATTAAAAGACCATGGCATTGAACAGCAAGTGATTGATGAAATCAAGAGTGAAGGTATGATGGACCAGGTTTCTATGCAGAGTTTTTATCTCGACAGCATGCAGCTCATGAATGAGATCGCCCCAGAGCTGCCGATTGGCTACCTCTTCTCTGCTTCTGTTCCAGGAACGATAGATGCTAAGCTGAAGAACGCCAAGAAGATGGTTGACTATGGGACAACCAATGACGTTACGCTGAACGCAAGCTACGGTACGGTGTATGCAGAGTTCATTAAATACATGCGTCAGCGAGGGCAGATGAGCATGCATTGGACGTTCCGTGGAGAAGAGCCGTTTGCGGATAAGCTGAAGGAAGGCCTTATTGGCCCCATCACAGACTATACTCAGTGGCTGACTGCTTCACCAATTCAATTGGAAACACCGATTAAAAAACTCAATTTAAATGTTGGAAAGGCACATGAAGTTCAAGCGAAGGCAAAGGTGAGTTACCGTGTGGATCAGCGTGAAAATGTCGAGACTGAACTTTTTACAGCAGATGATAATGGCGTTGTTCGAGTAAACGGTAATACCATTGAAGCCGTTGCACCTGGTACAGCACAAGTATTTGTTAAACATACGTTTACAATGCTTAGTGAAGAGTGGAATTTAGTCTCAGAACCGATCGAAGTGACGGTGAAATAACAAAACAAAAACCGGCTGTATTGGCCGGTTTTTTCTTTCTTAGTTACACAAACAGAGTGAAACCCATGAACCATCTGTTTCGTCTAATAAATAACCAAAATAAAGGAGAGGATTAATTGATGAAACGATTTCTGATTGCAGTATTATTATTCTCAATGATTATGCTGGGTGGTGTAGTTAATACATCACTTGTAAGAGATTCTGTCACAGTACAAGCATCTGAAAATCATATAAGTTTAGATGAATTAAAAACGAAACTTAAGATTGGACAGTCTGAAAAAGAAGTAAAAAGCATAATGGGTGGATCATACACGAAAGTTAAAGGAGGTATGGATAACAGCTCCATGTGGAGATATGATATTGATACAATCGAAGGATATAAATTTAAATCCGATACAGATGAAGTTGATTTAAACGGTCTGCAAAGTAAATGGATAGAGCTTATTGTGTTTATTAAGTGGGATGAAGAAAGTAAGACGGTATCATCTTTAGCTGCTTACTATGTGGATGAAACCGATGAAAGGATACACGAATATCGATTGTTATCAGATGGTACGGCAAGGGATACTGTTATTTATTAAAAATACTAGGATGCAGCTTGCACCTATTTTTAAACAAACGTTTCAGACCAACTTGTTTTGTGCGAGTTGGCTTTTTAATTTTAAAGGAAGATAAGTGGATAGAAGGTCATTTCATAGTCGCAACATTTAAGAAAACTGGCTTAAAAGTGTACCATTCCTTCACTATTAAGCCAGTTTGTTTTTTATTTGTTTCTTAATCTATCCGTTTACGACCTTACCACCATTAATATGAATCATCTGCCCTGAAACATAGGAAGAATCCTCACTCGCTAAGTACACATAAGCTGGTGCCAATTCTTCTGGCTGTCCCGGACGGCCCATCGGTGTATCTTTTCCGAACTGCTCTACTTTATCAGCTGTAAACGTTGACGGGATAAGCGGTGTCCAGATTGGTCCTGGTGCTACGCCGTTTACACGAATTCCCTTCTTCACAAGGTTATTCGACAAAGAGCGGGTAAACGACACAATTGCGCCTTTTGTAGAAGCGTAGTCGATCAGTTCTGGATGTCCTTGATAAGCTGTGATAGATGCTGTATTGATGATGCTGCTTCCTTGCTTCAAATGAGGAAGAGCAGCCTTTGTTAAGTGGAACATAGAGAAAATATTCGTACGGAATGTTTTCTCAAGCTGTTCCGCGGTAATATCTTCAAAGTTCTGCTGTGGATGCTGTTCCGCGGCATTGTTCACAAGAATGTCTAGTCCACCGAATGAACCTACAACATCACGTATGGCCTGCTCACAGAACGACTCATCTCCAATATCACCTCGTATAAGTAAGCATTTCACGCCTTCTTGTTCGATTTGCTTCTTCGTTTCCTCTGCGTCACCAGATTCTTCCAAATAAACGATCGCTACATTCGCGCCTTCCTTTGCAAACGCAATGGCAGCTGCTTTACCAATCCCACTGTCACCACCCGTAATCAGCGTGGATTTACCTTTTAATTTTCCACTTCCCTTATACGTAGGGCTTTCCGATTGCGGCCTTGGGGTCATTTCCGATTCAACACCAGGCTGCTGGTCTTGATGCTGAGCGGGTTGTCCTTTTGGATGTTCTTGATTAGACATTACATACATCACTCCTTATTATTCTTTCATAACTCTTTTCTTCCCATCTCACATTGGAATAAACATCGTTGCTTGCCTTAATAAAATTTTTTTTCCTAACAATGGCTCTTTTTCTCCTTTTAAAAAAACTTATAGATGAGTCAATGAAAGGGAGGAAGAAAGTTGAGAGAGCACTGGAAAATCAAAACAAGTTTTATGCAATATTTTTATGGAACCTTAACAATGATGCTGAGTGCTGAAAAGAGAGAGAGAACAAGTCGAATCTGCCAGTTTCAAGATATAACTGGCTGGACGTATAAAATACAAAAATCTATTAGTCTACCAGTCACTTATTCTGATATACTATATTTTGTAAATTGTAAATAATAGGATAAGTTGGTGCGAAATGATAAAAAGAATAATACTGTTAGTTGTTATGTTGCTTCTCATAAGCTCATTTTCTGTACAGAACAAGAATGTAGCTGAAGCGGCGGACATGATTGTACCTGTTACTCTAAAAGAGGAAATAGTTAATCTTACAACACTAACATTTTCGCTAAAAGGATCATTTACGGAAGTCATTAGTGGAGAAAGTTTACTAGCAGGCAAGACCTATACGGTAAAAGTAGAGAATGGTTACTTAGAACTGTATGATGGAAGTAAATTAATTACAAGACGCTCAAATCTTTCATTACAACCAGCGAGTGTATCACCAAGTCACCTTACTACACTAAACGGTAAAGTAAAAAGATCGTATATGGGAACGATGAACTTCAGGATAGAGGGGTTTAAGTACATCAGACCTGTCAATGTTCTTCCTTTAGAAGAGTATGTACAGGGTGTTCTTCCTGGAGAGTTACATGGGAACTTCCATATCCACGCGATGCGTGCTCAGGCGATAGCGGCAAGATCTTACGTTACTTATGCGCTTAGTCGTAATCTAATCAATGACACGACTTCTTTCCAACGTTATGTAGGCTATAGTCCTGAGTTTCACGATTTTATTAAGGCTACTTATGAGACTGCAGGAAAAGTGCTAACATACAACGGAAAAACGATTGATGCGACTTATTATTCATCAAATGGAGGTCATACTGAAACTAATTTAGGTGCTTGGCCGGGGGGAAACACGGTTAACTTACCTTATTACCCTGCAAAAGTCGATCCGTATGATGAGAAACCACTATACAGCAGATCGGTATCTAAAACACAAGTTTCACTATTAGGGCTAGATGTAAATAATCCTACAGCTTGGTGGGACAGCCCAAATAATGTAGAAGTAAACAGTAAATTTGCTACACAAGTAAAGAGAATGGCGATTCCTACTGAAGAAGCTAAAGTAGTAGACGTTACGTCGTTCACGATATCTGATGAGAGAACTGAAGGTAAAAGGGTAAAGCGTGCGGACGTAACCTTCACATATATAAAGAAGGATGCATCTGGAAAAGTCGTTACAGATGAGAAAGGCGAAGCTAAAAAGTTTAGCGAGAAAGTTACGTTAACAGGTGATCAGTTTAGATTTGCCGTTGAGTTAAATAGCACCTTTGTTACATCATTCGTTACGACGACTTCTGAATACAAAATAACGGCTTTAGGAAACGGCCATGGCGTAGGGATGAGCCAAACCGGGGCAAATAAAATGAGTAACAGTGGTAAAGGATTCCGTGAGATCCTAGCATTCTATTATCCTGGTACAACCATCACAAATGACAGATCAACAATTATTCCAACCACTGCTTTACAAGTCAAGGGTACGATTAATTATGAAGGAACAAATATACGCAAAACACCATCTGGTGAAGTTATTTCAAAAGGAAAGCTGGGCCAGAGTGTAACAGTAGTCGGTAAATCAGGTGTAATGTTTAAGGTGAAAACAGGAACGATCACTGGATACATTAATGAGCACTATGTAGACATCCACCAAACCATTTCGTATAAGAAGGAGATCACACCTATCACATCAGGGCAGATCCTCTACTTAGGCACAATCGTATCTAAAAACAATACGTTATATGTACCAATGCCTGGATTAGCGAGTCGTTATAAGATGAAGTTGAGCTCGACTTCATCTAACTTTACTGTCGTTGATGGGACGCGTAAGGTTGTTGCATCACACCTCAGCAAGTACGCAACGGTTAATGGCAAAAAGATATTGCTGACAGCAAAACCAGAAAAGTATTACAACAGAATCTATGTACCTCTAGCTTTCCTTAAACAGACCGGCTTATCGACATCCAACTATGAGGAGAAAGCAGAACAAGTGCTGTGGATCAATAAATAATAAAAAAGCTCTTTGGAGGTTATCCCTCTAAAGAGCTTTTACTTTTACACCTTTTATGGTCTTGCTACATCCACAATACGTCCTTCTACTTGCGGGTTAACAGTAACCAATTTCGCTACATAGTCACGAAGGTTCTCCCAATCAGATGCACCTAAGTCTGTCACGCGGCCTTGGTTGTATGCATTTGCGAATACCGTATATCCGTCTCCGCCTTTAGCTGTAAAGGCGTTCGTTGCGATTACATATTCCTTAGCCGTATCGATCGCTGTATACGTGCCATCTGCATTCTTCACTTCCATAGAAACAACACGGCTGCCAGCAGCTTTTGTGCTGTCATATTTAAACTTCATCCCAGACACGTGCAGGAAGCCGCCACTTTCCTTAGGAGATTGACTCACACTGTGCTCAAGGGCTTGTTTAATCTCTGCACCTGTTAATTTCATCGTTGCAAGTGTGTTACCGAATGGCAGTGTAGTCAATACATCTCCATATGTGATCTCACCCTGGTCGATTGGCGCACGGATTCCGCCACCGTTTTGGAAGGCCATCACTACATTCGGATTAAATTCTTTAGCTTTATCCAGCATACCGTCTGTGATTAAGTTACCAAGTGGTGTTTCGTTGCTGCGAACACTTGGACCAACATCGCTTGAGCGAGGATTTTCTAATGCTTTTTCAGCAGTTGCACCAGTCGGCTTATTCTTTAACTCGTCGATCTTGCTGGAATATTTCTTTAAAAGTTCAGCTGCTTCTGGATCAGCTGCTCTATCAGCAATCTTGATCAACTGTCCGGCTTGTCCAACTACTTTACCTTTTTTGTCGAACGTAACGTCAAGCGTACCTAAGAAATCACTATATTGATAAGCTTGTACGATAACTGTTGGATCTTTGGCAGCTCCGTTCTCATCATTTGAAACAACATAAGGAGCGTTTAACTGTGTGTGGCTGTGTCCCCCAACGATGATGTCGATGCCATCAACATATTTTGCTAGTTCTAGATCGTTGTCATACTCTGGATTGTCATCATATCCAAGGTGAGTAATAGCAACGATTTTATTCACGCCAAGAAGCTGCAGCAAACGTACTTCTTTTGTCGCTTCTTTAATGTAGTTTTCAATTACAACGTTTTCAGGGCTTGAGATGTCAGCTGTTTCTTCTGTTGTTAGTCCGATAAACCCAACTTTTTCGCCGTTTACTCTCTTTACAACAGATGAATAGATTTTTCCGTCTTTTGGATTAATTGAATATCCTTTATATAGAGGCTTTAACAAAGGATCTTTTGAGAAGTTCACATTTGAACTTACAAAAGGAAACTCAGCATTCTTAACAAAGTCAGCTAATGCTTGGTGGCCTTCAGGGCTTGAACCAAGGTCGAACTCATGGTTTCCGAATGTCATAAGGTCATAGTCCATAAGATTCATAAACTCAAGATCTGCTTGTCCTTTGAACTCGTTAAAGTAAAGCGTTCCAGAGAATACGTCACCCGCATCAAGTAATAGGGCATCTGGCTTTGCTGCACGAACTTCTTTAACAGCTGTAACTTTTTTCGCTACATTATCTAAACGAGCGTGTGAATCATTTGTATGCATAAGAGACAGGTTGAACGTTTTATCCTTAGAAGAATTTGTTTGTGCATCTACTGAAGCAGGCATTGCCAACGGGGAAGAGATAACCCCAACAGCAAGTGAACTAACTAGTAATCTTTTAAACGTTTGTTTAACTGACATCTCATCACAATCCTTTCAATTTGTCATACTTATTAAATATAGCAAAAGAAAAATACTGGGAAAAGCGGAATTTGTCGAAATATAATAAAAAATTGTAAAAATAGTAGTTCAATAGGTTATTGCATTTTTAAGGAGCGCTCCTAATGGACTACAAATAAAAAGCCAACCCACTGGCTGACTTCTCCTTACTTCCACTTTTTCATTTTTTCTTTTAAATGTTCCCGAACTTCTTCCGCTTCTGCTCGGTCGATGCCATGAAATTCTCCGTCATGCTTTACAATGAAGAAACTGTCTTTTGGTTTGCGTTTTCCATATGTAAGGTCATATCCATTATCAACGTTACACACAATCTTGTAAGGTGAGCGGTAAAAGGGCTGCATATCGAGTGGACCGTTTACGATGTTTTCGAACGTTCTCAAATCATTTTCGATAGATACAATGGACGGGCGTTTAGCGGGCTCAACCATCAAAACCGAAATTGTAGACAATGAAGATACCTCCCTATTAAATCCTACTAAAGAAATGGTATCATATTCCTGTAAAAATGGTAATGGGTGTAAAATAAGGTAATTTGTCGAAATATTAAAAATAGTATCATTTTACTAAAATAACGTAAATTATTACATATTCTAAAAATATAACGATTTATATACATTTTTCATCAATATATGACAAGAATTTATTACATTAGAAAAGTATAGAAAAAACCAGACCTTTTTAAGGTCTGGTTCTATTTTCTTGTTAATTTAGATATTCTTTTAATAAGTTTTGTACACGCTCTTGTTCGGTTTCATCTACAATACCATACCACGTACCGTCGATCATCTTACCTGTACTCTTAAATTCAGTAGACGCAATGTTGTGGCGAGCACCTTTGTAGTTCTTCTGAATGTCTTTCATCTCTTCAAATGTCATGTTTGTTTTAACATTCTCTCCTAAGATGTCTAAGATGTTATCAAACTTTGTAATAGAAGAAACACTAGCACCTTTATCTATAATAGATGTAATGATTTGACGCTGCCGATCGTTTCGCCCAAGATCACCTTTCGTGTCTTCATATCTCATGCGTGAATAAGCAAGTGCTGCCTTTCCGTCCAATTCTTGTTTACCAGCTGGGAACGAATAACCTTCATAATCAAATGCTTTTGGGTTATCTACTTCTACACCTCCGACAGCATTGACGATGTCTCTAAACGATTCCATATTGACCTTTACATAATAATCAATAGGGGTATCTAAGAAATTTTCAGCCGTATCCATCGCCATTTGTGTTCCGCCGAAAGCATAAGCATGGTTGATCTTGTCATCATAACCTTTCCCAATGATCTCTGTTCGTGTATCACGCGGGATGTTAAACATCAGCATTTTTTCCTCTTTAGGATCAATGGCAATGACGATCATCGTATCAGATCGACCTCTGTCACCTTCGCGCTCGTCTACTCCCAGCAACATAATGGAAATTGGCTTCAAATCTTTCTTTTCACCGGTAACGATAGGCTTTGGCTTGTCTGTTTCTACTTTTTCGTGCATACCATTTACAGCATCTTTGGCCGTATCGTAGAGATAATACGCATAGCCGCCGACTCCTACAGCAACGAGTCCTACTAGAATTCCTACGACAATAAGAAACTTCTTCATATATTCGATCGCTTCTTTCTTCTGTAAAATTATTACTCTACCAGAGAGTATAACATGCGGTAATATAATTGAATATTCTAATTTAACTTTCATATTACACAATGTAATAATTATGTTGGAATAATGTTAATTAAAACCCAACTTTTACAAATATTTATAAAAAAATACCTAATTTGACAAATAAGTATGCTATAATACAACGAAATTAACAATAAACAATACATAGGTGGAGGCTTTTTATGGAAGAAACGATTTCGTTAAAAGACATTGCCGTCACATTAAGAAAACGGCTTATGTTGATCGCAGTACTTGCAGCAATTGCTGTGGCGGTTAGTGGCATTGTCTCTTATTTTATTCTTACACCGGTTTATCAAGCATCAACACAAATTCTAGTAAACCAAAAATCTAGCGAACAACCCGTGCTCGACCCGAACCAAGTTCGAACGAATGTCGAGATGATCAACACATATAGCGTTATCATTAAGAGTCCTATCATTTTAGATAAAGTCGTACAAGATCTAGACCTTCCTCTAACAACAGACCAACTAACAGAAAAAATCACCGTAAACAGTGAGCAAAACGCCCAAGTCTTTAACTTAACTGTAGAAGATGAAGATCCTGCTCAAGCCGTAAAGATTACAAACGCGATCTCCAAGACATTTAGCGCAGAAGTTCCTGAAATCATGAATGTAGATAACGTTAAGGTACTTTCCCCAGCTGTATTAAAAGACAATCCATCACCTGTAAAACCTAAGCCTTTGTTGAATATGGCCATTGCACTAGTTGTTGGATTAATGGCAGGAGTGGGGCTAGCGTTCTTATTAGAATACTTGGATAACACGATCAAAACAGAAGAAGACATTCAAAACATTCTTCAGTTGCCTATACTTGGTGTAATTCCTAAGATCTCAGTTGAAGATGAAAAAGCTCCTGTATCGAAGAAAGCAGCGAGAAAACGGATGGGAAGTGAAACTCTTGAGTCGTAAGTTTAGAAAATCCATTCAAGACTTAACCCAAAGAAGCTTAATTACACACATTAATCCGAAGTCACCAATTTCAGAGCAATACCGAACCATTCGAACGAATATTCAATTTGCATCCATTGATAAAGAAGTAAAGACGTTGATGGTTACATCATCTGGCCCTGGAGAAGGGAAATCGACAACAGTTGCAAACTTAGCAGTTGTTCTTGCCCAGCAAGGGAAACGTGTACTCCTAATTGATGGAGATCTAAGAAAGCCGACCGTTCACTATACATTCAAGGTGAGTAACATTTATGGCGTGACGAACGTACTGACACGTCAAAAAACGCTGAAAGACACAGTCGTAACCACGAAAATTCCTGACGTGGATGTTCTGCCAAGTGGTCCAGTTCCACCGAATCCATCAGAACTGATAGATTCTAAATCTATGAATCACCTGATTGAAGAAGCAAGAGCACTATATGATTATGTATTGTTCGACACGCCACCGATCATGGCCGTAACAGATGGTCAGTTGCTAGCGCATCGAGTGGATGGCGTGATCCTTGTCATTTCAAGTGGGAAGACGGAAATTGAAGCAGCGGTTAAAGCAAAAGAGTTACTGCAAAACGCAAATGCGAAGATTATTGGTACAGTGCTGAACGCGAAAGAGATGAGAAACGAAAATTATTACTATTATTATGGTTCGAATTAACAAAAATTAACTGTTTTCCCCGTTTTTCGACAAAAAAAGTCGGTTGTAAGATTTTGTATCTATGGTAATATAGCGTTAGATTTGGTAAATTAAGCAAATTGAACTAGTCGTAAAACCGGCTGGTTCTTTAGCCTTAAGAGGTGGTCAGGTTCTATGATTGACATACATAGTCATATACTTCCGGGTGTTGATGATGGAGCACAAACGCTAGAAGATTCCATACGTATGGCTGAAGAAGCGGTTAAAGAGGGGATCACACACCTCTATGCCACTCCACATCACCGAAATGGAAGATATGAGAACGAAAAAAGTTTAATTTTGAAGCAAGTCGATGAATTAAATCGAGAATTATTTGAAAGAGAAATCCCACTACATATCCTACCAGGACAGGAAATTCGTTTGTATAAGGAATTGATAGAAGACCTTGATCAGGGTTTATTATTGCCATTACACAACAAGGTGAACTATTTCCTAATTGAATTTCCTTTTAGTCACGTAC
The DNA here is from genome assembly GCF_014635025.1 of Fictibacillus barbaricus. Taxonomy (GTDB): domain Bacteria; phylum Bacillota; class Bacilli; order Bacillales; family Fictibacillaceae; genus Fictibacillus; species Fictibacillus barbaricus. Next base: position 368,643 of record NZ_BMCE01000001.1, read on the forward strand.
CAAACGATACAGCAGATATCTTCTACGAATTAAATCTAAGAAATTACCATCCTATTATTGTTCATCCAGAAAGAAACAGTGAGATCATGGAAAAACCAGATCTTTTGTATAACTTCATCTCAAATGGTGCACTTACCCAAGTAACGGCAAGTTCCATCAATGGGAACTTTGGAAAGAAAATCATGAACTTTTCACATGATTTAATCAGATCAAATCTGGCACACTTTATTGCATCAGATGCTCATAACACATCAAGCCGGGGGTTCCATCTAATACAAGCAATCGAAACGATTCAAAAACAGTACGGAATCGATACCAGATATTATTTGCAAGAAAATGCTGAACTTGTGTTGAAAGGTGAAAGCATACTAATAGAACCTCCATCCCATATAAAGAGAAAGAAGTTTTTAGGGATTTTTTAATACTCGAAAGGGGTCATTACTTAACAATGAAAAAAGTTAGAAAAGCAATCATTCCGGCAGCGGGATTAGGGACCCGTTTTCTGCCAGCTACAAAAGCCATGCCTAAAGAGATGTTACCGATTGTGGACAAACCCACCATTCAGTACATCGTAGAAGAAGCGGTTGAATCAGGTATTGAGGACATCATAATTGTTACCGGTAAAGGAAAACGAGCAATAGAAGATCATTTTGATCATGCTTTTGAACTTGAACAGAACCTGTTTGAAAAAGGGAAGTTCGAGCTGCTTGAAAAAGTAAAACAGTCTTCAAAATTAGCTGATATACATTATATTCGGCAGAAAGAACCAAAAGGTTTAGGTCATGCCGTAAATTGTGCAAAAAAATTTATTGGGGACGAGCCTTTTGCCGTACTACTTGGGGATGACATCGTCCAAGCTGAGAAACCTTGTCTAAGACAATTAATTGAGAAGTACGAAGAAACAACGGCTTCTATTATTGGTGTTCAACAGGTTCCAGAAAATGAAACGTATCGTTATGGAATCATAGAACCTTCAAGTAACTTTAACAACTTATATGGTGTAAAGAACTTTGTGGAGAAGCCTAAGCAAGGGACAGCACCGTCAAACTTGGCAATCATGGGACGTTACATACTCACGCCAGAAATTTTCAATTACTTGGATGAGCAGCAAATCGGAGCTGGTGGAGAAATACAGCTTACAGATGCAATTCAAAAATTGAACCAGTATCAACGAGTATTTGCTTTTGACTTTAAAGGCACTCGTTATGATGTTGGAGAAAAGCTTGGATTCATTATGACAACGATTGACTTTGCCCTAAAAGATAAAGAAATTAGTAGGCAACTATTACCTGAGTTAGAAAACCTGCTTGAGCAATATAAACTAAAGAATTAAACACAATTAAGCTTATTTGTTAAAGAAAACAGAACAATCGTTCAATTGTAGTTAAGAAAAGAAAAGGTGATGTCTCCTTACCTATATCAATGGAGGCACTCGGCTATGCTGTGGGTGTCAAGCCACCTTAGCACTTTGTTGTCATTAGCGTGGTGTGAGGGAGGGTTAGATGCCCTAATTTACATATACATATTAAAAATGAATAAAGGGGAGGGACGGAACAACAATGGCAGACCCACAAGTGCAAACGATTGCTAATTCAAAGAGTCATTCTATCGTAATAAAAGAAGATCGTTTTTATGAAGCAAGTAAAAGATTGATAGATATTGTAGGAGCATTAGCTGGAATCATACTATTATTACCGTTATTTATAATTGTAGCGTTTCTAATTAAAAAAGAAGATTCAAAAGGACCTGTTTTCTTTAAACAGATTCGTGTTGGGAAAGATGGCAAAGAATTTTATATGTACAAGTTCCGTTCCATGGTTAGTGATGCAGAAGAAAAGTTAACAGAACTTCTTCAGTTTAATGAAATTGAAGGAGCGATGTTTAAGATGAAAGATGATCCCCGAATTATAAAGATCGGGAAGTTTATTAGAAAGACAAGCATAGATGAACTTCCACAATTGTGGAATGTATTAAAAGGTGACATGAGCCTCGTTGGGCCACGCCCGCCACTTCCACGTGAAGTAAAAGAGTACACTGAGTATGATATGCAACGCTTATTTGTAACTCCTGGTTGTACGGGTTTATGGCAAGTTACAGCTAGAAATAATGTTGGTTTTAAAGCAATGGTTGAACTAGATTTGAAATATATACAATCGAGAAACACTTTTGTAGATTTTTATATAATTCTTAAAACAATTGTTGTAATTCTTGGATCGAAAGATGCTTACTAATAATTGTTAGAACAGGGCTACTTTTTCTGTGAATACCGTTTTGGTTTTCTAAATCTCGTAGCTAAAATAGGAGAAATGAAAGCATGAAAAATATATTATTTTTTCCGTGGAGAGATTGGAATTCATATAAACGAGAAGGTTTTAGGACAAGAGAAGCAAATATTTTAAAAACATTTGTTAAAAGTAATAAAGTTGGCAAGATATTATGTATTAATAGGTCGACTCAACCAAAGTATATAGAGTTTCTACTGAAAAATAGGAAAAATTATTTATTTAAAAGAACTAAAAATATAAACACTCTAACAGAGCAAATCTTGTATAAAAGAACTTTCTCAAAGTTAACCAAGATTAACAACAAACTCTATGTGTTAGATATCTTTTACCATCTACCTAACCCCAAAGGAAATAGGCTAGAGAGAAATAAATTATTTGCAAAAATTTTAGAACAAGAAATAAACTATGCAGTTAGTATAGTTGAACTAGGTAAAAATTATTTAACTTGGTCATGTGATATTACAAGAAGTTCGTTAGTTAATAAATTTAAAAATAGAAATTTGGTATATGACATAATTGATAATTTAATAGAACATGACCAAGTAGGTAGAGATAAAGAATTCTATAAAAAAAAGTATAAGGAAATTGAAGATATTTCAAATATTATATTTACTGTCTCAAAAAGTATAAAAGCAGAGTTGTTTAGTAGTCATGGTAAAACTTATTATATCCCAAATGGTATTGATCTTAGTAAGTATCACGTACAAAAAAACATAGAAAATAAAAGGCCAAAAGTTGGCTATGTTGGTTTAATGCAAGAGCGGATTGATGTTAAATTGTTAAAATATGTTATAGAAAAAAATGGCGATATAGATTTTTGTTTTGTTGGCCCTATTCTAACACCTAAATATTTTAAAGAGTTATTAAAGTATAAAAATGTAGAATTTATAGGCGCCGTACATCATGACTTAATTCCAAACTATATAAATAACTTTGACGCTTGTATAATTCCGCATAAAGTAAATAAATTCACTAAGTCTATGAACCCTCTAAAATTATATGAGTACTTAGCTTGTGGAAAACACGTCATCACCACTAATATACCTCCAGCAGAAGAATTTAAAGATATTATATATATTACTAATGAATATGAAATATTTAGTAATTATGTACACGACGCGGTCTATAAACCCTATAGTAATTTTTCACAAGAAATGATTAGTAACAAGATTAAGTTACATGACTGGGAAAATAAGATACAAGAAATGATTAATATAATAGAAAAGTTTGGTGATTAAGTAAATGGAAGATTCAGTATGTGTTGTAACCGTAACCTATGGGGATAGATGGGACCTACTTAATCAAGTATTGTTATCTTTAAATGAAAATAATTTAATCAAGAATATTATAATTGTTAATAACAATTCAATGAATGATATTTCGAATTTATCTTCTCATATTTCAAACAGAATTAAAGTGATTAACTTAGAGGAAAACTTAGGATCAGCATATGGTTATCATATAGGTATAGAAGCAGCTATTGCAACAGATAGTGAGTATATATGGCTTCTGGATGATGATAATAAGCCTAATAATAATGCACTAGAAAATATATTGGAAAATTGGAAAAAAATTTCAGGGGTAGAAGACAAAATCGGTTTGTTATCTCTGCGCAATGATAGAAAAGAGTATGTACAAGCAGCCTCAGATATAATGGCCAAAAATATTTTTCCAAATAAAAATAGTTTTCTTGGATTCCATTTACCTGAAATACCTAAAAAACTAATTAAAAAAATATTTTTATCAAATAAAAAATCTAATTATGGAGTAGGTAATAAACTAGTAGAAGTTCCTTATGCTCCTTATGGTGGCTTTTTTTTTCATAAAACTCTGATTAATAAAATTGGACTTCCTAATAAAGAATTTTATTTATATGCTGATGATCATGAATTTACACATAGAATAATAAAAAGTAAAGGTAAAATTTATTTGGATCCAACTAGTTGTATTTACGATTTGGAACATTCTTGGTATTTAAAAGATAAAAAGCCTTATTTAATCTCTTTATTACTTAGTGATGAAGAGAAAAGAGTTTATTATGGAGTTCGTAATAGAGTATATTTTGAACAAAAGGATTTAAGAAATAGAATAAATGTATATCAGTGTAACAAATGGATTGTTATTATTCTTTTATTAACGTTAAGTCTTTTGTTTAAAAAGAAAGCAAGATTTAAATTAATCATGAAGGCTATTAACAATGGAGAAAACGGAAAGCTTGAAAGGTACTTTTCTGTATGATAGAAGTTAATGAAGTAACAGAAGTAAAAAAAAGTAGTAATGATTCCATTATAAAAAAATTCAATAAAGACCTGATAATATATATTCCTGCAATTATACTTCCTGCGATACTAAATGTGATTTCAATCATGTTATATACAAGAATCTTTTCATTAAGTGACTTTGGTAATTATTCTATTATTATTTCAACCATTACATTATTTACAACTGTTCTATCTCAATGGATTATACAATCTATTCAAAAATTCAGACCGCAATATAAAAAAGAAAATAAAATAATATTATTTGATAAATATTTAATTTTCACAATACAAGTTTTAGTTTTCAGTATTATAACAATACTGTTAATTCTATATGTAGTGTCAAGGTTATTGTTAGAGTTTGAAATTGATTCTATATTTATAATTTCAGGTTTTATACTTATACTTCAAATTCTATTTGTTATTGGGAGTACCATTTTTCAATCAGACTTAAGAGCAAATAAATATAAGAAATACCAGTTAATAAATTCAGTAATGAAATTTATTTTTAGTATTGTTTTTATATTACTGATTTCTAAAACAATCGGGCTGGTTTTTGTAGGGATGTTAATTTCTTTAGTTATAACAAATTTCTTTCTTTATAAAGAATTAAATTTAACTTATATTAACAAAAATTTATTTAAAAATAAGAATTATAGAAACTTTTTAGCCTCATTTGTTAATTATGGTTTTCCTATGATAGGTTGGTTTTTAGGAAGTTCAATCTTAACTCTTTCAGATAGATATTTAATTGGGATATTTAAAGGAGCGGAGGAAGTAGGGATTTATTCTGCAAATTCACAATTAGTTATGGTGGGTTTAGGTTTAGTATGTAGTCCTATTCTTTCTGCTGCACATCCTATTATAATGAATGCTACAAATAATAAAGAGGATGTAGAAATTGAGAATGTTATAAAAAAATTTAGTCGTTTGTATTTATTGCTCTTATCACCTATAGTACTTTATGTGATTTTAACAAAAGAAATTATAACTAATTTATTTTTAGGAGAACCTTTTAGAGAAGGATCAATAATAATTCCTATAATATTAATAGGCATATTTTTTTGGAACTTTACTATGTATGGCCATAAAGGACATGAAATTAAAGGCAAAACAAAAGTAATGCTTTTTTTTGTGTTGTTATCCGGTACAGTTAATATCCTACTTAATTTAGTGTTAATACCTAAATATGGATTCATTGGTGCAGCAATAGCTACACTAATAGCTTATTTAACTTATCCAGTTTTCATTTTCATTTCTTCAAGAAAAATAATTAAATGGAATATCCCATGTAAATCAACATGTAATATTATGTTAGCAATCTTATTGACATATCTAGTTTATGAAAAATTCAAAAATAGCTTTTTAATAGAAAATAGTGGTGTATACATTGATATTTCAAATTTAATAATTAGTTTTATTATCATAGGAGCAATTTATTTAATTTTATTAATAGTTTTAAAAGAATTAAAAATACCAATATCTTTTAAATGGGTGAAAAAATGAAACATGTTTTTATTATAGGATCAAAAGGAATTCCTGCAAAATACGGAGGATTTGAAACTTTTGTTGAGTATTTAACTAAAATGAAAGTTTCTGCAAATATTTCATATCATGTATCTTGTATGACAGAAGACAACAAAGAATTTTATCATAACGGTGTTCGCTGCTTTAATATTAAGGTTCCTGTTATTGGAAGTGCAAAGGCGATTTTATATGACATTTTAAGTATTAAAGAATGTATAAGATATATTAAGGAAAAAGGGATCCAAAACGCGATTGTTTATGTATTAGCATGTCGTATTGGTCCCTTTTTTAGTATTTATAAAAACCAATTAAAAGAACTAGGTGCTCATATACTTGTCAACCCTGATGGTCATGAATGGAAGCGCAGTAAATGGAACTATTTTATTAGAAAATATTGGAGGACTTCTGAACGCTTGATGGTTAAACATGCAGACCTTTTAGTATGTGATTCCAAAGGTATTGAAGCTTATATTCAGGAAGATTACGCAATTTATAATCCTAAAACGACGTTTATTGCATATGGAGCTACTGTAAAAGAATCAGAATTATTAGAGAGCAGTTCAACAGAACTTTTAGATTGGTATGAAAAGTATGGTGTGAAATACAATGAATATTACTTAATCGTAGGGAGATTTGTTCCAGAGAATAATTACGAATTAATGATTAAAGAATTTATGCTTTCTAATTCAAAGAAAGACTTAGTGATTATCTCGAATGTTGAGCATAATAGCTTTTACAAAGAGTTATTAAGTAGTACCAATTTTAATAATGATCCACGTATTAAATTTGTAGGAACAGTTTATGATCAAGAAATGTTAAAAAAGATTCGAGAACAAGCATATGGGTATATACATGGTCATGAGGTAGGCGGAACAAATCCATCTTTGCTTGAGGCGCTTGCGTCAACTAATCTAAATTTACTTTTAGAAGTTGTTTTTAACAAAGAAGTAGGGTCGGATGGTGCTGTCTACTTCAATAAGGATAAAGGAAATTTAGCCAATTTAATTAATGAAGTGGATTTCTATGAGAATGAAAAAATTAAAAAATTATCCACAAAAGCTAAACAGCGCATCATTAATAAATATTCATGGGAAAAGGTTGTAAATGATTATGAAACATTATTTCTTAATTTAAATAAGGAGCGGGAAAAATGAAAGGAATTATCTTAGCAGGTGGGAGTGGAACTCGATTATATCCTTTAACGAGGTCTGTTTCTAAGCAATTATTACCTATATACGACAAACCAATGATTTATTATCCACTGTCTGTTCTAATGCTTGCAGGGATTCGTGATATATTAATCATATCAACTCCGAGTGACACCCCAAGATTTGAACAATTATTAGGCAATGGTAATGAATTAGGTATAAATTTAAGTTATGCAGTTCAACCTTCTCCAGATGGCTTGGCCCAAGCTTTTATTATTGGAGAAGAATTTATTAGCAATGATTCTGTTGCTCTTGTTTTAGGAGATAACATCTTTTATGGACATGGATTTACCAAAACACTAGAGCGTGCAGCTAGTCGTTCGGAAGGTGCTACGGTCTTTGGTTATAATGTAAAAGATCCTGAACGTTTTGGAGTTGTAGAGTTTAACGAAGCAGGAAAAGCAATCTCAATTGAAGAGAAACCATTGAAGCCAAAGTCTACGTACGCTGTTACGGGGCTTTATTTTTATGATAAGGATATAGTAGAAATCGCTAAATCTATTAAACCATCCAACCGAGGTGAGCTTGAGATTACATCAGTAAATGAGGAATATTTACGACGAGGCAAACTTCAGGTTGAGTTACTTGGCCGTGGTTTTGCATGGCTAGATACTGGGACCCATGAATCATTGCTTGAGGCGTCAACTTTTATTGAAACCGTTGAAAAGCGACAAAGTTTAAAAGTTGCCTGCCTAGAAGAAATTGCTTTTCGCAAAGGATATATTTCTAAAGAACAGCTTTATGCACTTGCAGAGCCATTAAAAAAGAACGAGTATGGACAGTATTTAATACGTTTAGTGGATCAAGTTTATTTAGAAGAAATGGTAGGTGCAAACTAATGAAAATAATAAAAACCAAGTTTTCTGACGCGGTAATTATTGAGCCTAAGGTATTCGGTGATCACCGTGGTTTTTTTATGGAAAGCTATAATAATGAATTGTTTAGTCAGCATGGAATAGACATGCATTTTATTCAAGATAATCATTCCTTATCCCAACAACCAGGTACCTTGAGAGGTATGCACTATCAATTAAGTCCGACAGCGCAAACCAAACTTATTCGGGTGACAAGGGGCGCGATTTATGATGTTATCATCGATATTCGCAAAAGTTCCCCAACATATGGTCAGTGGCAAGGATTTATTTTAACAGCTGATAACAAACGCCAATTGCTAGTACCAAAAGGATTCGCACATGGCTTCTGTACATTAGTAGAAAATACAGAAGTTCAATACAAGGTAGATGAACTTTATTCATCCGAACATGACCGTGGTATTGCTTGGAATGATCCTCATTTAAACATTGACTGGCCTGTTCATAGTCCAATTCTTTCTGATAAAGATACCAAGCATCCAATACTAGCTGAAGCTGATAACGATTTTAAATAGGAGTGATCGAAAATATGAATATCTTAGTAACAGGTGGAGCGGGCTTTATTGGCAGTAATTTTGTTCGCCATATGATTGAAACATATCCTAACTACTATATAGTAAATTATGATTTACTTACTTATGCCGGGAATCTAGAAAACTTAAAAGATATTGAAAGTCATCCTAACTATACGTTTGTAAAAGGGGATATTAACAACCGTGAGTTAGTTGATTATTTAATAAAGCTTCACTCTATAGATGTAGTTGTAAATTTTGCTGCTGAATCTCATGTAGATCGAAGTATTACAGATCCTAATATATTTGTAAAAAGTAATGTACTAGGAACACAAGCATTGTTAGACGTAGCAAAGGCAAATAAAATAACAAAATATGTACAGGTATCTACTGATGAAGTTTATGGTTCTTTAGGAGAAACAGGATATTTTACAGAAGAAACACCCTTAGCCCCTAACAGTCCTTATTCTGCAAGCAAGGCAGGAGGGGACATGTTAGTACGTTCTTATTATGAAACGTTTGGAATGAATGTAAATATTACACGTTGTTCAAATAACTATGGACCATACCATTTTCCTGAGAAACTAATTCCTCTTATGGTGACTAACGCGTTAGAAGGCAAAGAGCTGCCTATTTACGGTGATGGTAAAAATATTCGTGACTGGTTACATGTAAAAGACCATTGTGCAGCACTTGATTTAGTTATTCATAATGGTAAACCAGGGGAAGTTTATAATGTTGGTGGACATAACGAACGTACGAATAATGAAATTGTACATTTGATTGTTGAGGAATTAGGTGCGCCTAAAAAACTTATTAAATATGTTGAAGACCGATTAGGGCATGATCGAAGGTATGCAATTGATCCAACTAAGTTAACAACAGAATTAGGTTGGAAATCAAAATATACATTTGAAACGGGCATTGTCGAAACTATTCAATGGTATCTTGATAATCAAGAGTGGTGGAAAAATATTAAAGAAGGAACTTATCAATCCTATTATGAAAAACAATATGGAGAAAAGTCCTATGTCTAGAGATAAGATATTAATTACTGGAGCTAAAGGTCAGTTAGGAACTGACCTTGTTTCTCTACTTAATAAATGTAACTATATTGTTTATGGATATTCTCGAAAAGAGCTAGACATAACTAAATTAGAGAATGTTCAGGAAATTTTTGAGGAAGTAAAACCTAATATTGTAATTCACGCCGGGGCACATACAAAAGTGGATTTAGCAGAGTTAGAACAAGATAATACATATCTAATCAATGCGATAGGGACACGTAATATTTCTATTGAAGCCGAGAAACATGGGGCAAAACTAGTATACATTAGTACCGATTATGTATTTAACGGACAAGGAAAGGAACCTTATAATGAATTCCAGTCTACATCGCCTTTAGGTATTTACGGTAAAAGTAAACTAGCTGGAGAGGAGTTTGTAAGGGACCTACATTCTAAATTCTTTATAGTCAGGACATCGTGGGTTTACGGGGAAAATGGAAATAATTTTGTTAAAACTATGCTAAAGCTTGGTAAAGAAAAAGATGAATTATCTGTAGTTTATGACCAAATTGGTTGCCCGACTTTTACTGTGGATTTATCTAATAAAATAATAGAAATAATGAGTACAGAAAACTATGGTACTTACCACGTTTCAAACTCTGGTAGCTGTTCATGGTATGAATTTGCCGAGGAGATTTTTAGATTAGTTAATATAAATATAGAATTAAAACCTGTAACAACAGATCAATTTCCGCGGCCTGCAAAAAGGCCGGCCTATTCAGTTTTCGATCATATGTCGCTTAGATTAAATGGTTTCTCTGAAATGAGACATTGGAAGACTGCTTTAAAGGATTTTGTAGAAAATCATAATATTTACAAATAAAAACATCAGTCTTAAAGATGATAAGGGCTTTGTATTAATTGTACACAGAAATATTTTCACTATTATTCATGGTGAATTTTATTTCTTATAAATAAAGGTGGAAATAATGGAAAATCTATTCCGTAATATTCATATCAAAAAGGAAGTATATTTATCATTTTTAGCTGCTGTAGCTTTAGGTATATTAGTACTATATTTAGGTAAATATACCTTAGGGATAATTCTTGCTCCTATTGGATTATATTTTATTATAAAAATTAAGCCATCTCCTAATACAGCACTAGTGATAATCGGCTTACTACTTTATGTAAATATTTTAAAGCCACTTGGGATGTATCAAATTGTATCTTCATTAGTAGATTTATTAGTATTAACTGTGATTTTGAAATATTGTGTTACCGTAGGAATAAAAAATGAACAGTTTAAATGGATAATTATTGCTTCTGGGTTTTTATTTGTTTCTTTTTTTGAAATTTTCAATCCAAATATTCCTTCATTTGAAGCTGGCTTACAAGGATTTAGAAAAACTTCATTTGCATTTATGCTTTTTTATATTGGTATATTTAAATTTAAGGAAGCTAGAAAGGTAAAAGAATTTTTAATAAAATTTTCCATATTAACTTTACCGCTTTTGTTATATGGAATAAAGCAGTCCATATTCATATCTGAAATTGACAGGTTATATCTATTTGTAAATAGTGCTGATACGTGGACGGGTACATTATTCGGAGAGACACGTGCTACTTCCGTTTTTTCTGGACCTTTTCATTTTGGAATGTTTAGTGCTATATTAGCGGTTATTAATTTGTTCCTCATGGAAGTAGTTAATAAAAAAAGATATCAATTAATTTTCCTTTTATTTTTCTTCGTTTCGTTTTTAGCATGCAATAGCTCATTAACAAGAACAAATTTAGTAGCATTGGTTGGAGCGATTATTGCTTATAAATTAATCCAAATGAAGATTAAAAGTATTTTGATTTTGTTACCAATTATTACTGGAAGTCTTATTGCTGTTTATTACTTGATTGTTTCTAATACTTATTTTTTACTGAGTTCTAATAACCAAATTTTAAGGATGATTGGTACAATATCTAATATAGATAATGATAGTCGTTTTGAAGGAAGATCTCAGGGATGGGAAAGTATATTAAATCTTGTAGCTAAAAATCCTTTACTCGCTTATGGTACAGGTTCTTCAGGAGATACACTAAATACTGTATATGACTTTCAATACCATGTGACAAGTCATAATGTTTTTCTAAAAATATTAATGGAAACAGGTGTTATTGGGTTAGCAATGTTTGCTTCTCTTTTTATTGGAATATCCTTGTTGTTTCTTAAGAAAGTGTTGAATAAAGAAACAACATTGATTAAAAAGGTATATGCATGTTGTTTCGCAGTAATGGTTGTTTTCTTCATCAATGGATTAGTTGGCTCAGCATTAGATACTTATCCTATTTCAAGCATAGTACTCCTGTTTATGGGAATTGGGGTAACTAATCTAACAAATGAAGAAAACATTACTAATAGACTTGACTCAAGGTTAGAAGGTTTATAGATGTTTAAATAATACTGTTTAAAATATGTTGTTGAATAAAACACAGGGAGTTGTTCAATTGTTTAACAGAGGGTTTTTATTAACTGACAAAAATCTAAAGGTAGAAAATACACCACTATACAGGATAGCATACCAGTACATTACCCTAGAAAACTGAAAGCTGCCTCAAAACGGTGTGTCCTAAAGACCGTTGTACTTCTGAGATTTTTAAATTTTATGAGTCCTCCTAAACTGGGAAGGGCTCATTTTCATTTTTTTTGAAAATCCTGCTGAAATAAAATCCATTGTTATATCCACACCTTACTGCAATGTCCTCAATAGTATAATCCGTCTACATTAAGAGCGTCCTTGCTCTTCTTAACCTGAGAGAAGTTAAGTAATCCAACGGCGAAACCGCTAAACTCTCCTTAAATCTCCTCGTAAACTGCACGGAACTCAAGTTCATTCCAGAAGATAGATCCTTCATACTCATACCAGAAAAAGCGTGTTCATGCATATGATGTAGCGCTTGACTGATGATCGAGTCATAAATTGGTTCATCCTCAATCATCACTAAATGGTTCTCCATGCTGTAGGTCTGAAATTAGTCACTTACTAAATGAGCCTCCACTTGTTGCTGTGACTGCTTTCGTCGAATGCTATATCTTTTAACCGCTCATAGGTAGACATCAAGCGTTCTTTATCCCTCAAACTTAATTTTCCCATTTTCCTGTAACCCTTTATAAGAGAACTTAAAAAAGTGAAACTGCAGCGGTGTAATGGCTTTTCTTTTAATGGAATATGTGGTGGGCATAGGATAATGTCCACCAAACTCGGCTTGGCCACTTTGCCCAATACTTTATAGTCAAATGCTCCATTTATAATGCGAAAAATACTGTAAAAAGGATATGTGTCTTCAGACAAAAGAAATTGTTCGATATGATCCCAATAGGAATGCTGCTTAATTTAAATCGATTGGATTCTCCATATTTCAGACATCAATGATCCTCTTTTCCATGAAATAAAGTATATATACTTTATAAATCAGTGCATGAAAAAGTGGAGTCTTTCTTGATAGTAACCTTTAATGTTTCTGAACAAAGATCACACCGAAGATAATTAAAGAAACGCCTATGAATTTATAAAGATTCACTGGCTGAATGTGCACTCCTAGAAGTCCGAAATGATCGATGAGTACGGAAGCTATGATTTGTCCGGTTAGTATGAAAGCTACTGTTGATGCTGCACCAATTCTGGGTATTAAGATAATAGTGGCTACTACATAAAAAGCCCCTAACAATCCACCTGTCCAAATCCACCAAGGTGCCTCTACCCAATTCTTATTAAATTTTATCCCTTGATTAAAGAATGTCATAATTAATAGTGCTATAGACCCCACGATAAAGGAAATCGTAGATGCCAGAATAGGAGAACCTACTAAACTTCTTAACTGTGCATTAATACTGAACTGTGTTGGCAGTGCCATGCCTGCTATTAGTGCAAATAAAATCAGAACTATTATCATTTCGACACCTCTTCTTTATTGTAATAAATACCATATCAAATCCCATTCCATTTTAACCAGCTAATTGTTCAGAGGCCATCTTTTTTTATCCATATAATTTCTTCACAAACCATTTACTCCTCTTTCACAATTCTTATCTACAATTAGTTTATAAACTAAAGCAATTTGAAAGAGAGAGGGGAAAAAGACTTGTCCCATTTTGAATCCTTGCAAAAACCCATGAAGCGCAGTGACTTTTTAAAACTAACAGGTGCAACTGCAGGTATGTATCTACTAAGCGGCCTTCCGCTTTCATCAAAGGTAAACGCTGCGGATAAAGAATTTTCTTTCGCGATCTTAGCTGATACGCATACAGCTCCCTATGAGCCTAAGCGGAGTCAGTGGCTGAAGGATATTTTTATTGCCATGCTAGCTGAAGAAACGCCTCCTGAATTTGTTTTGCATGTCGGAGATCTTGTAGAAGCCGGATTGCCTGCTGAATACGCTGAATTTGCTAGTATTGTTCCACCTTACTATCAAGACAAGCTTTTCGGAACAAAAGGAAACCACGAAGTTCGTTGGGATGAATACGCTGGTGATCTGTTTGAGAAGCATATTGGCCGATCTCAGTATTCGTTTGATTTTGGAGGCATCCACTTTATTGCTTTAGACCCTACCCAATTGTTGCAAGAACCAGGATACTTTACCAAAAGCCAGCTCGATTGGCTAAAAAAAGATTTAAGCCGGGTCGGGAAGTCGACTCCGATCGTTATGTATCTTCATTATCCGATAGGGGATAACAATTACTATATCATCAACCAAGGAGAGCTGCTTGAGGCTATCGAGCGGTATAATGTGAGAGCCGTCTTTACAGGGCATGTCCATCAAGAGAAAGTGTGGAAACAAAACGGGCTTCATCTATTCAGTCTAGCTGCAGCAAAAAGCGGACCGTTTTTCCAGATGATTAAGAAACGGCAGAATGCTCAAGGAGAGAGTGTGCTCGAAATTCTTAGTGCTTCTGTAGAAAATGGGGCCTTGCTAACGAAGCCTTTGGTTCAAGTACCTTTAACCGGTCCTCGCCCGGCGGTTACAGAACAACCTTTGTCCATTAAGGTTAAGGAAGAAAAATTGGAGGTGAAGCTCCATCCTCATCATCGTGCGAGTACCCTTCAGTTTCAATTTTGGCCGGATTCCCGCTATGCCGGAAAAGATGAAGGGCTATGGCAGGAAATGAATTCCACAGATACATATTCAAATCACTGGGAAGCCCATTTAGATGTGAACCGTCCTCCTGGAGAGTACCTGCTTCAAGTACGTGTATTGAACTATAAACAAAGCTGGTGGGATTCTTTTATAAAAGTGAAAATTCCAGATAAAAACATGGAAAATAAGGATAGAACAGTCTGGGAAAGTAAGGCACCCATTCAAGGTGGTTTAGCAGCGATTAATGATGAGATCGTCATTTCTGCAACTACTTCCGGGCTAGTAACAGCCATTCATCCTAAAACCCAAAAGCAAGTCTGGGCGTATCAAACAAATGGACCAATCGTAGGTACACCACAGGTTAAGGACCATTTTGTCTATGTAGGTTCTGGTGATAAAAAGGTCTACGCATTGGATGGAGTAACAGGAAAAGTACTATGGATCTCTCAATGTCCGGAGCCTGTCCTTGGTTCTCTATTCATAAAAGAGGATTTACTTTTTGTGCCGTCAGGAAGTAATATGCTCTCTATCAAAAGGTTAACAGGGGAAATTTCTTGGCAAGTTAAGATCGGTGGATTTACAGCCGGACAGCCTTCAGCTGATCATGAAACGGTGTATTTTGGTGCGGGTGATGGTTTTATCTACGCTATAAATCAACAGACAGGGATCATAAAGTGGAAAAAGAAGTTAGTTGAGAAGGAAAATCCATATCGAACATTAATCTACAGCGCTTGGGCTACACATGCTGCTGTTTTGCCAGATCAGCCAGGGCAACCGCCAATCGTTTTTGTATCTAACGTTACGCACACTTTTGCTCTAAATCGGATAACAGGAGCCGTTTTATGGCAATATGCAGGGGGTTACCTGTATTCAGCTCCTTTACTCGTACAGCAGGACAAAGAAACATTTGCCATTTTAGCCGATGAATGGGGTGGTGTGTCAAAAATCAATCCGTATTCAGGTAAACGATATTGGAAGACAGTTACTGACCAACGCATATTTAATGCTTCTCCTATTCAACATGGTGAGCTGGTGTATGTGACAGGGGTAAACGGCTTGCTTACAGCCTTAAAGATGACAACAGGTGAAGTGGTGGATCGATACCACTTTGCTGCAAGCTATGCGTACTCAACTCCTGTAATTATAGAAGATAAAATTATCCAAGCTGCTCAAGATGGCAATATTCGATCGCTAAATATGGAGAGTTCGTATGCGGTAACTCCGTCGCTTTAATTAAACAGATGTTTAAAAATACTTTAATCCTTAAAGCGATGACTTTGGAATTGTTCCAAGGTCATCCTTTTTTTATAGAATCATTTTGTATACTAGGCGTAATGTGATAAATTTAAAAGAGCTATAATAGACGTATTTAAGAGACAAATTGGAGGGTATATCAATGGCTATCCTAGTTACAGGTGGGGCAGGTTATATCGGTAGTCACACCGTTGTTCAATTGATAGAATCAGGATTTGATGTTGTCATCGTTGATAATTTTTTAAATAGTGACCCAGAAGTATTGAACCGACTACATACGATTACGGGTAAAGAGATCAAATGCTACAACATTGATCTTTTAGACAAAGAAAAGGTTCAAGAAGTCTTTTCGGAAAACAGCATTGAAGCTGTTATCCACTTTGCTGGACTGAAAGCAGTTGGAGAGTCTGTTGCGAAGCCTCTTTACTATTACCATAACAACATCACGAGCACACTTGTGTTATGTGAAGTGATGAAAGAACATAATGTGAAGAAGATCGTATTCAGTTCATCTGCTACTGTATACGGAACTGCAGAAACAGTTCCTCTTACAGAAGATACACCACTTGGCGCAACAAACCCGTATGGTTGGACGAAGTTGATGCTTGAACAAATATTTAGAGATCTGCACGTATCTGACGATGAATGGAGCATTGCCCTTCTTCGTTACTTCAACCCAGTTGGAGCGCACGAGAGCGGATTGATCGGGGAAGATCCAAGTGATATTCCGAACAACTTAACGCCATATATCACGCAAGTTGCGGTAGGTAAGCTTGATAAACTTCGAGTTTTTGGTAACGATTACGATACAGAAGATGGGACAGGCGTACGCGATTATATTCATGTGGAAGATCTCGCGAGCGGACACTTGAAAGCACTCGATAAAGTACTAACGAACCCAGGTGTTGACGCGTATAACCTTGGTACAGGTAAAGGCTATAGCGTAATGGATATGATTCACACGTTCGAAAAAGTAAATGGTGTTGACATTCCATATGAAGTGATCGATCGCCGCCCTGGAGATATTGCAGTAAGTTACGCAGATCCGACAAAAGCAAGAGAAGAACTTGGATGGGTTGCAGAAAAAGGATTAGAAGACATGCTGCGTGATTCATGGAACTGGCAGCAGAAGAACAAGAACGGTTATAAAGCGTAAATAGAAAGGAGAGAATCAGAGGATTCTCTCCTTTCTATTTTTTTGTTAGTTAACCAACAAAATGCTCCTTCATAATAAAACAAAATCTAGGCTTAAACGTAATTTCTACCGTTGTCATGTAAAGATCCCTGTCTTTCTCCATCGTAAGAAGAATCTTGGCAGCGTCTGCTGTATCCGTTACGATTTCTAATTTATCAACGGTTTTAAATGATTGGTACGCTAGGAGTTCGTTGCTGGTTTTACTTTTTACCTCTAATAAGAACTCCCCGTAACTTGGAGTCATTTTTACGAAAAACGATTCCGTTTGATTTTCAAATCGAAAAGTTGATTCATCATAATAAAATGGGCAGTCTTTATCTAATCGTGTGGGTTCCACACAAAACAATGCTTCAAAATCAAGTTCATCTGGAAAGCAGTTCACGTCACATCACCTCAAATCATACAAAATATATTATGTAATAATGTCGATTATAATGGAACACGATGAGGAGGAAGTACTTTTAGGTGAATTAATTCCTCCTTGAATATTACGAGTTGAAAGAAGCGATTAAAAGAGCTAAAGCCTTTAGGGAGATCCATCTGAAAAAGAGAGTAGATGCGTTTATGAAGAAAGTGAAATACCGTCAAAATCAAGAACAATGTTAAACCCTTGTTACGCATTTGTGCGTGATAGGGTTTTTTGTTTTAACTAACGTTAAGAAATCGTTTGGTTTCTGTAAAAGTGAGATATATCCCTCTTTTTTCAAGTATGATGAGTTAATGCGTGATTTTGAAATTAACTTATACAATGAAGAGGTTGAATATGACTAAATCTACTTACAGTTTTTTCAATAAGTATTTTTTCGAAATAGGCATGTTTCTTTGTTTCGTACTCCCGCCAGTAGGCATTCTGCTCTTATTAATTTCGGGGTGTCGTCATCTGCAGTTTGTTTGGCAAGAAGGGAAACGAATCACAATTACACCTGGACTATTCTTACTAGGTTGTTTGTTTATTTCATCCATTGGAGCTGCTTTATTAAACCAGGAGTATTCTTATTTTCTGATATCTGCTCTACTCCTTTCCTATATAGGTTTGTATTTGAAAATGAAAAGTAGTGGCGTTCAAAAAACATTTTCCTCTCTTAAATGGATCACGATCTGGGGTGGCGTTTACTTTTATGCACTCTATCCTATTCAGGATTTCTTGATGAAGAACATGTTTGTCAGCTACCTGACAGGAACAGCACTTGTGGGACAAACAGAGATCCAGCAAAATTATGAAAGGCTGATGGGTGCTGCGTACAATCCAAACTTATCTGTGGCGCTTTTATTGTTCGGACTGACTTTTCTACTGGGAGAATGTTTAAAGAGTATAAGAAGTGCTTCTTATTCTAGGTTAGCCCTATATACAGCTGTAGCTTGTATGTTGGTGCACGCGATCTACTTAACAGGGTCAAAGGCAGGTTTCGGAATTCTAATCATCATCTTTACTCTTTTTATTTTTAGGTGGAATCGTTTATATGCGATGTTTCTTGTTTTTATGTTGGCCATCAATATTCACTTTATCTTCGAGTGGATGCCGAGAAAAGCGAGACTTTTTGCATCTGCCGATATGCGAAAAGTGATATGGGAAAGATCTTTTCACTTATGGCAGGAAAACTCATTATTTGGAACCACACCGGTCGGCTTTTATAGAGAGTATCTTCATTTATATCACGATAATATACCGCATGCGCATAACATGGTTCTTGGAATATTCACGGAATATGGTTCTCTTGGTGGCGTTGCGCTGCTCATTGTCATTTCTATTCATGTCTATAAGATGCTGTCGCTCTATCTCTCTAAACGAACGAATAAAGTACACCTAGACACATACTTGCTATCATTGCCTATCATTTTGTTAACTGGTGTTTTTGATTATGTATTGTATTCGCCGCAGGTAGCCATGATTGCGATCATCTTACTCGCATCCTGGGAGAAATACACGGCACGGCTTTCACTCGTACATCCGCGTATTTTGAGTTACGTGAGAAAGTGGAACTTGGATCTTTCTGTCAAACCAACCAAAAACAAAGAATATCTATAGAAAATGTGCCCTTCTCTACATGAGAAGGGTTATTTTTTTGACAAACATCGAATATATTGAAACAAGCCTCCTTTTTTGTGTAGTATAGACGCTATGGATAAAAGAAATGCTGTTAAGGCGAAGTGTTATAGAATCACATGCTTCAACACATAGAGGTAGAGGTGTCATCTTATGAATGAAAAGCCTTCATTTGCAAAAGGGTGTTTGTGGGGTCTTCTATTATCCATTCCTATTTGGATTTTGGTGATTGTAGCCATCCTTTTGCTGAAGAGATTCTTTTAGAAAACCAATGTGTATGTTCTCTAGCAATCTTGTTAAGACTGACTATTAGAAATGAAAATCTATTAATAGTTGGGAGAGCTGGATATGGAAAGAGAAGGAGATTTTTTTATCGGCTTATTCTGGGCACTTCTTTTTTGCATTCCACTTTGGTTATCGATCTTCGGCTGGTTGAACCTTATAAAACGTTTGTTGTAGGACCTCGGTGTTTCCGGGGTTTTTTATTTTGGATTTTCTGCAGGGATACAGGATATCAGGAAAACGTTGATAGTTATCATGAATTCCAATCATATATCATAAAAAATACCCAATTTATACCTTTAGTGTCGAGCACTTTTTCTTATTGTAAATCAAGCATTGGCTATGTAACCTTATACTTAAATAAGATAATTTAAGAAAGAGAGGGGAACATGCCATGTACCGTAGACTGATCAAAAGTATGCTGGTGACCCTGTTCATTATCGGTCTTTATTCAGGTGGACCGGTTGAAGCAAAAGTTAAACTGGTTTCTGACACTCCGCTAAGCGAGAGACTTCACGATATCGTTCTGGACAGCCCGGCTCTTGGAAAACAGACCTCGCTGCGGATCTTGCTGCCTAAAGGATATGAGGATTCCAATGAAACCTACCCTGTTCTCTACTTGCTTCATGGATGCTGCGGAGACTATAAAGCATGGACAGCCCGTACGGATATTGAACAAGTAACGGAAGATCTTCCTCTGATCGTTGTGATGCCGGATGCGGGAAGAGGGGCCAGTTACTCGGATTGGTACAACCAGGGAGCCTATGGACCTCCAGAGTGGGAGAAGTATCATATCAATGAACTGATTCCATGGGTCGAGCAGCAATATCGGGCGAAAGGAAGCAGAGAAGGACGGGCAGTTGCAGGGCTATCCATGGGAGGCTTTGGAACGATGTCTTATGCAGCGCGTCATCCTGACCTTTTTGTCGCAGCTGCATCGTTCTCTGGTGTACTTGATACCAATTTGGATCCTGACTTTTTAGAGAAGACGATTTTTCAAAATCAGGAGAAAGTTCCACCCGGTACTGTTTGGGGTGAGCGGGAAACGAAGGAGATCATCTGGAGAAGCCATAACCCGTGGGATCTGGCTGAGAATCTGGAGGGAGTAGACCTTGCGATTCACACAGGGAATGGTGAAGCGGGCGGGCCGTTGGACGGTGGGATGGATTCTCCTGTTGAAAGGACATGTTATAGGATGTCAACGAGTTTTCATGATCGATTGGAAGAACTAAACATTCCACACATTTGGGACAGCTACGGACCTGGCTCTCATACGTGGGGATACTGGCAGCGGGACTTGCATCAGACCCTTCCAAGATTCATGCGAATCTTTAATAACCCGCCAAAAGCACCTGTTCCGTTTTCTTATAAATCTGCTGAACAAGCCTTTTCCATCTACGACTGGCAGGTAGAATTTGAAAGAGAGGAAATGGAGTTTGCCAAGCTTTCCAATGTTTCAACGAAAGGATTCGACCTCACTGGTTCAGGGAAGGCAAAGATACAAACAGCACCATGGTTTACGCCTAATGGACACTACCAAGTGAAAGTGAAGGGTGCTGGCGGAACGAAAGTGATGAAAAGCACTGCGGATGAAAAGGGCAGACTTCATTTAGAATTAACATCTGCTGAAAATACGCTTTCTGTTAGCATCAAGCAAAAAAAATAAACTGCTGATGATGATCCTGTTTTTGTTCCGGGGTCATCTTTTTTTTACCCTGTTTTTACGGTACGTATTCTTATATCTGTTACGCGTTCGCCCAGGAATAGGAGGTTTTCGCCCAGTTTGCAGTGATTTTCACCCGTATTCGACAAAGATATGCCCAATTTCCATTCCATTACGCCCACTATGCCCTTGCTTTCGCCCACCACCATGTAAATGTGGTTTAATCTAGGATGATGACTGACCATCTATACGAGCCTAGCATTTTCCTATATCATAAAAATACAAAATATTCTTACTATGGGTGATGGTATGATCCTAAAGCGCAGTATCTATTTTATCCTTTTTATGGTGTTAGCAATAAATTTCATTTTGATGCTTTTCTTTGGAAAGGAAACGTTCCAGATCAAAGACAAGCCTGTAACTGCGGTCAAGTATGACTATCATTTTGTGTTAATTTCGGAGGAAGCGGATAATCCATACTGGCGTTTGGTTGAAAAAGGAGCACGTGATGCAGCGAAAATATACAATGTTTATGTAGAGTACCTTGGGCCCAATCAAGCGGATAACACAGAACAACTCCAATATATGGATCAGTCTATCGCTGGGAACGTAGACGGATTGATCATCCAGGGGGTTAAAAACGAGCGTTTCGACAAACTGGTGAATAAAGCCTTTGAAAAAGGGATTCCCGTTGTAACCGTTGATACCGATGCACCTGAAAGTGAAAGAGCCGTTTATGTTGGATCTGATAATTACCGCTCTGGAATGCTGGCAGGGGAAGCTTTTATTAAAGATACTCAAGGCGAACAGCTTGTTGGAATTGTAACAGGGCGATTCGAATCCTCCAGTCAGCAGCTTAGGATCCAAGGATTTAAAGATGCCATCCAACAACATAAGAGAATGAAAATAGTCGCAACAAAAGAATCCAAGATAACCAAAAGCGGTGCTGTACAAGCTACCTATGACTTATTGCGGGAACATCCGGATCTAACAGCTTTTTACGGAACGAGTGCTTTAGATGGGACAGGCATTGCTCAGGTTGTGAACCAGCTTCAGCTCAATCCCTATATCATTTCTTTTGATATCTTACCTCAAACGATAGAGCTTTTGGAAAATGGTTCAATTGATGCGACTGTTGCTCAATATCCCTATCAAATGGGTTACAAGGCGATTGAGATGCTGCTGCATTTGGAGCGTGGTGAGCACCCAGGAGAGCTTCAGTTTACGAAAACAAAAATAGTTCGTTCAGAACATACTCCCTCTCATAAAGCACCTATGAAGGGAGCGGGATCATGAAGACGATTCGAAGCAAGCTATTACTCTATTTTTTTGTATTCGTCGTTCTTTTTAATGTGGTGTCGATCTCCATCTATTTTAGCAGCCGGTCTTTGTTATTGGAATATGATGCGAGTTTTGAAGAGTTCTTATTGCTTAACCGAATCTCTCAAAAATCGAATCTCTTATATGAGAAGGCGAATGAATATGTGGTAGAAAAAAATCAGAAGACCATTCTGCAATTCCATGACATTCGGCATCAGCTTGAGGATGATGTAGAACAACTGCAGAAAAATGAAGATAGTATGGATGACGTACAGCGCAAAAAATATGTAGAAATGACTAAAACGTTTGTTCAAGAGTGTGAAATGACGATTGGCTTTATGCTGCGAGATGACATCGATCAGTACACGAAACATTTACGAGAGGCAAGGAATACAGCTTCGTATCTCCAAGAAACAACCCTGTCTCTCATTGATATTGAATTGACAAACTATCAATCTTTCTTCGCTGATATGGAGCAAAGGAATGATTCGTTTAAATGGTTTATTCTATTTTTGTTCAATACGACGGTTTTACTCGCTGTTTGTTTTGCCCTTTGGTTTTCAAGGAGCATCAATCGGCCGATTCAAAATCTTTCTAAAGCGGCTAAGGAGATCGCGAGCGGAAAGCTTAATGGAGCCGAGTTAAGCATTCAGTCCAATGATGAACTAAAGCTGTTAGGGAATACGTTCAATGTGATGCGCGAGAATATAAGGGAATACATCATCGAGATGGAAAAGAAATCAGAGCTGGACCGGCTCCTGAAGGAATTTGAATTAAAGCATCTCCAAAACCAGATCAACCCTCATTTTTTATTTAATACATTGAATACGATCTCAAGGATGGCCTATTTGGAAGATGCCGAGAAAACATCAGCTCTTATTCAGTCGGTTTCTACATTGTTGCGATATAGCCTACGAGATTTAAGCAAATCCGTTCCCTTGAGTGAAGAAGTAAAGGTGGTAAAGGATTACTTTTATATTCAGCAAACGCGTTTCTCTGAACGTATTACATTTACGATAAACATAGAAGAAAGATGTTTAGATATGGCCATACCGAGTCTCATTCTCCAGCCTTTAGTAGAGAACGCCTTTATCCACGGTGTAGAAGGGAAAGAAGAAGGCGGTGAAATTGGTCTATCTATTTATGAAAGCGGTAACAGAGTGATGGTCGAGGTCCGAGACAATGGAATCGGTATGACGAATGAACAATTACATGCTCTCTTGCATCCATCAGATGGTCCTAAAGAGCAAGGAGAAGAACATGTTGGCCATTCAACAGGTTTAGGCATTCATAATGTCATCAGAAGACTGCAGCTTTTTTATCAAACGGAGCATGTGGTGGACATCCATTCAGTTGTAAACAAAGGAACTACGGTCACATTAATTCTGCCTTTTAAGGAGGATAACCATGAGAGTCATCATTACGGATGATGAAATGCTGGAGCGAATCGCGATGAGAAAGTTTTTAAATGAACACTTTAAAGACTTCGAAGTCGTTGGAGAAGCTTCCAATGGACGGAAGGCTATTGAACTAGCAGAGCAATTGAATCCCGACCTCATGTTTATTGATATTAAGATGCCGGGGATAAGCGGATTAGAAGCGGTTCAGAGGATTCGAGAGAAAAAGCCTGAGATCAAGTTCATAATCGTTTCAGCTTATGACTCGTTTGACTATGCAAAGAAAGCCATGAAAGAAGGTGTAAAAGAATATCTCCTAAAACCGAGCAATAGGGAAGAAGCGATGGAAGCGATCACTAGAGTCTCCGAAGAAATTAAAAGAGAGAAGGAAGTCCATCAAAAACAGCAGGACTCCCTGCATATTGAAAAGGAAAATTTCCTCTTAAAAATTCTTCAGCAAGAAGAGGGTACCATGATAGGGAAGCAGCAAAGGGAACTTTTTCCCCATATGAGGTGCGGGTTCTTCTTTGTCATGGAGCTGCTGGAGGGGAATGATGTGAATACACTAAAAAAGCAAGTCGAGCAGTTTTCTCCTTTTTCGAGCATAACCGTTTTAAACGGAAATTATGTGGTGTCCCTGTTTGTCAGTACAAAAGAACAGAGCAAGCTGGAGTCTCTTTTACTAGCCAAAAAGCTGCAGTCTGCATTTAGAGATCGCCTCTGGATTGGAATCGGTTATTCGTATTCGCTTGTGGACCAGCTTTATAAGTCCTATCATGAGGCATTGCAGACACTGCATGTATTAAAGAGAAACAAGGGAGTGCCCTATAGTCTACCCCTTCTTAAGGATACGAGGGCAGAGGGTGTAACTGGCGAGGAACTTTTTTTGCAGTTATTTCAAGGAGATTTTCAGGCGGCCTGGTCCATCACAAAAGAATGGCTAGATGAGATTGATCACACCGAGCTTTATGTAAGAATTAGAGAAAAGCTGGTTCAAGAGGGGATATCTATGCATCATCTCTTTCTTCCTGAAAATCTATCCCAGTGGAGAGGGTTTATTCAAAACATCTGTTTAAAAGTTTCAGAGATCCATCAAGCAAATGACCCAATTGAGAGAGCTAAAAAGTACATCTATCACAACTACCACGAAACAATTACACTAGAACAAGTCTCGGAAATGGTTAATCTCAGTCCTACTTATTTCACAAAATTGTTTAGGGAAACAACGAACACCACATTTATTGATTTCTTAACAGAAGTCCGTTTAATAAAAGCGAAGCAGCTGCTGATCGAAAATCAATTAAGTTTAAAAGAAATCTGCTATATGATCGGTTATAAAGATCCAAATTATTTTAGCCGAGTGTTCAAAAAGCACTTTAATCAATCTCCAAAACAATTTCAAAAACAACCCTTTCTCGTAGAAAAATAGGTTCGTTTCTCAAATCCCTTATCAATGAAATAGGGGATTTTTGTTTTGAAATCCAAAATAGCTGCACCTAAAGATAAAAAAGTACAGAAAATCATAAGAATGTGCAGAAAAAGAAGCCACTTAAGATCAAGGGAATTTTCTATAATGAAATTGTAAACGTTTTCAAAACAAAATGAGGGGGATACACGTTGAAAAAGAGTATTTGGGTATCTATTGTTTTGATTTGTTCCTTAGTACTGTCTGCCTGCAGCAGTTCAAGCTCTGGCAATGGTGACGGAGGAGACAAAAAGGGCTCGGACAAACTAGAGATCTTTAGCTGGTGGACCGGAGCTGGAGAAGAAGATGGATTAAAAGCTTTAATTAAATTATTTGAAGATAAGTATCCGGATGTACCGATTGAAAATGCTGCTGTAGCAGGCGGTGCGGGTACAAATGCAAAAGCCGTTTTGGCGAGCCGGATGCAAGGAAATGATCCTCCTGCCACGTTTCAGGTTCACGGCGGTGCCGAACTCAATGAAGGCTGGGTAGCCGCTGATAAGATGGAGACTCTTAACGACCTCTATGAGAAAGAAGGATGGAATGATAAGTTTCCAAAAGATCTCATCGACATGGTGAGCAAGGATGGAAACATCTACTCAGTGCCAGTTAACATCCATAGAGGAAATGTTCTGTGGTACAACAAAAAAATCTTTGAAGAGAACGGCTTAGAGGCTCCAACGACATTTGATGCGTTCTTCGAGGCTGCCGAGAAACTTAAGGCAAAAGGAATTACTCCATT
Source organism: Fictibacillus barbaricus (assembly GCF_014635025.1). Lineage (GTDB taxonomy): Bacteria > Bacillota > Bacilli > Bacillales > Fictibacillaceae > Fictibacillus > Fictibacillus barbaricus. The sequence goes on from NZ_BMCE01000001.1 coordinate 394,801, forward strand.
AGCGCTTGGAGATAAAGAGCCATGGACGGCTACACACTTATTTGAAACCGTATTGCTTGGCAAATTGGGGACAGAAGACTATGGAAAGCTTTGGACGGGCGAGCTTTCGTTCGATGATGCAAAAGTGAAGGATGCGGTTGATACCTTTAAAAAGATGCTGGGCTACATCAATGAAGATCACAGCTCACGCAACTGGCAGGATGCGTCACAATTAGTAGCAAATGGTGAAGCGGCGATGAACGTGATGGGTGACTGGGCAAAAGGTTACTTTGTCAATGACTTAAAACTAAAAGTAAACGAAGACTTTGGCTATGTTCCTACACCTGAAACAGAAGGGCAGTTCATGGTTATCACCGATACATTCGGGCTCCCAAAAGGAGTCAGCAATGCGGATGATGTGAAGAAATTCCTGGCGGTTCTGGGATCTGTGGAAGGACAGGATGCGTTCAACCCGTTGAAAGGCTCCATTCCAGCCCGTATCGATGCAGATGTGTCAAAGTATGATCAGTATGGAAAAGATACCATTGAAGATTTTAAAGAAGCAAAGCTGGCGGCAAGTTTAGCACACGGTTCAGCGGCTTCAGAAGGTTTCTTAACAAAGGTTAATCAGGCTGTAAATATCTTTGTTACACAGAAAGATGCCAAGCAGTTCGTGGATAGCCTGAAATCAGCAGCATCTGAACTGAAGTAACCACGGAAAAAGAGGTCGAGATCACTCTCTTCCTCTTTTCTTTTATACGTCAAAGGAGGCTAAGAGATGGAGCCGGTTATAGTCAAAAACACCAAAACGGTGAAGTCACCTGTCAAAACCATGAAAAAAAGGATGTTGTCCAGTGACCAGCTGCTTGCCATTGGTTTCTTGCTGCCTTCCCTTCTTTTAATTGCTGTATTTGTTTATGGCTTTATCAGCTGGACGGGTTATGTATCGCTTAGCAACTGGAACTCTCTTGTACCTGATTTTTCGTTTGCAGGGCTGAAGAACTATGATTTTTTATTTTCCGATTTTCGTTTCCAGGCAGATTTGCGCAATACGGCTGTGTTCACGGTCCTTTTTATTGGAGCCATCATTATTTTCGGCCAGTTCCTTGCTGTTTTATTGGATCAGAAAATAAGAGCCGAGTCTTTATTCCGCAATATCTTCTTTTTTCCGATGGCCTTATCTTTTGTTGTTACCGGAGTCGTTTGGCAATGGCTATTGAATCCTTCAACAGGAGTAAACCTGTTCTTGAGTAAGATCGGATTGGAATCCATGTGGTACACAGATACAAACATCCTGGCAGGCTTTAAATGGGGCAAAATTGAATTTGGGGTGCCTGTCGCGATTACGGCCGTCGTCATTGCGGCAGTCTGGCAGATGACAGGGTTTGCGGTGGCTATGTATCTGGCAGGTCTGAGAGGGATTCCAGATGAGGTGAGAGAGGCTGCGAGGATGGACGGGGCTACTGAGTTTCAGATCTATCGAAAAGTCATCATCCCGCTGCTTCGTCCGATTACGGTAAGTGTCGTTATCATCATGGCGCATATTTCACTGAAGATTTTTGACTTGATCTATGCGATGACTGGGCCGGGAGCGAATTTTGTGACAGATGTTCCCGGGGTGTACATGTTCGAAGCCACATTCCGCGGAAACTATTATGCGAATGGGGCAGCAATCGCGGTTATCATGCTGCTATCCGTTGCCGTTTTTATTGTCCCTTACCTCATTTTTAGCAGAAGAAAGGCGGAATCGTAATGGCCCTTAGAACCTTAACAAAACCTCTTCTCTACCTCCTATTGGTCGGATTAAGCCTTTTATTTCTTATGCCTGTATACGTCATGCTGGTGACAAGCTTGAAGCCGCTTGACCAAGTTACCTTGAGTGAGATGTGGAAGCTTCCTGGAACCATTGATGTCAGCAGTTATGTGACAGCTTTTGAAAGGTTGGCACCTAACCTAATGAATTCTTTCTATCTCGTTATCCCGGCAACACTCTTATCCGCGTTGCTCGGCTCATTAAACGGCTACGTGCTGTCGAAATGGAGATTTAAAGGATCCGAAACGCTTTTCACGGTCATTTTGTTTGGGATGTTCATCCCTTACCAGAGTATCTTAATCCCGCTGATCCAATTTTTGCGTGAGATCGGTTTGTATAACACGATTCCAGGTCTGATCTTTGTCCACGTCGTGTATGGAATACCGATAACGACACTCATGTTCCGTAACTTTTATGCGAGTATTCCGGATGAGATGATCGAGTCGGCTAAGATTGACGGAGCCGGATTCTTAAGGATTTTCCGCCACATCATGATCCCTTTGTCGATCACTGGTTTTGTCGTCGTGGCCATCTGGCAATTCACAAACATCTGGAACGAATTCTTATTTGCCGTAACCATTACTACGTCTGACCAGCAGCCGATTATGGTGGCTCTTCAAAATCTTTCAGGCAGCCAGATCGTTCAATGGAACGTACAAATGGCAGGTGCTCTTCTTGCCGCTTTACCGACCCTGCTCGTCTATATCTTCTTAGGCAAATTCTTTGTAAAAGGTTTATTAGCTGGTTCTGTGAAAGGGTGAGGTTAATATGATTAAAAAAATTTAGGGAGGTGACAACGGGGGAACTCACATACCAAATGGATTCTTTTCTAAGTGCCACTTGAAAAAATTATATTTTGGAGGTGCCAGCACATTGAAAAAAAGACACACATTAAAATCACTAAATATGGGTATATGCACAGTTTTTTTAGTAGGAAGTTTGTATGTTCCGTCATCCATGAATACCGTAACGGCGGAAGAAAATCAACAAACAGACTTTTTTACCTCTTTTGAAAAGGATCAAGCAAGCCCAACTTGGCAGAATAGCGTAGAAACGGATGCGGAAGGAAAAAAGATGACATCAGGCATTGATGGAAACATACCTTTTCAGGGCATCCAAGGTGACATCACCCATAAGGTCGTACAAATTACGGCAAGCGCAAATAATCCTCCAAATGAGATCGATCAAAAATTAATTGATAAAGATGTAAATACGAAATGGCTTGCTTTTGAAAATACAGGCTGGATTGAACTTAAACTTTCAGAACCTGAAGCAGTCGTGAAGTATGCCTTAACGTCTGCGAATGACTTTGACGGCCGTGATCCAAAAGAATGGTCATTATCAGGTTCAAACGACGGGAAAAACTGGACAAAGATGGATGAAAGAGCGAATGAAGATTTTAGTAAGCGCTTCCAGCGTAATTTGTATGAGTTGGAGAATGAGACTAAATATTTGTACTACCGGTTTGATATTACAAAAAATGCTGGTGATAACATTACTCAGCTGGCAGAGATCGCTTTGTCTAACGGAATCGATGTTCCACCGCCGCCGCCTGCTGATATGAAGTCTCATATCGTTGAAGGACCAACTAATTCCTATACAGCTAAAACAAAAGTAGGCTGGACGGGGTTAAAGGCATTCGAATATTCAGGATCACATCTTTCAGAAGACAGAGCCTATTCCTACAATAAAATATATGATGTGAATATTAAAGTAACGCCGGATACAGAACTTTCTTATTTTATTCATCCTGAGTTTACCGATACGGAGCATAATGATTATTCAAGTACATATGCTTCCGTCGACCTGGCGTTCTCTGATGGGACGTATCTGCATGATCTGGATGCAGTGGATCAGCACGGTATCAAGGTAAACCCTCAGGATCAAGGGAAGTCCGAAACTCTGTCAGTGAATCAATGGAATTACAAACAATCTTCTATCGGACAAGTAGCGGCTGGAAAAACGATTGAACGAATTCTTGTTGCGTACGACAATCCGGATGGACCATCCACTTTTAGAGGGTCTATTGATGATATTAAGATTGAAGGAAATCCGGTTCAAAGAACATATTCAAATCCTTCAGACTATGTCAATATTCTCAGAGGAACACAATCTAACGGAACTTTTTCAAGAGGAAACAATTTTCCGGCAGTAGCGGTTCCGCATGGATTTAATTTTTGGACGCCTGTTACGAATGCAGGTTCCACAAGCTGGCTCTATAGCTATAACCAAAACAATAATAAAGACAATTTGCCGCAGCTTCAGGCATTTTCGATCAGCCATGAGCCAAGCCCTTGGATGGGTGATCGGCAAACCTTCCAAGTCATGCCGTCCGAATCAAAGGAAACCGTGCCAAGCGCCAACCGTGAAAAAAGAGCATTGCCGTTCAAACATTCAAATGAAGTGGCAAAGGCCCATTACTACAGTGTAAAGTTTGAAAACGGCATACAAACGGAAATGACTCCTACCGATCACGCAGCCATGTTCCGGTTTACTTTCAAAGGCGACACATCCAACCTTATTTTTGACAACATAAATAATCAAGGCGGTCTGACGCTGGATAAAGAAAATGGAACCATATCCGGATACTCTGATGTGAAGAGTGGTCTATCAACTGGCGCTACGAGGATGTTCGTTTATGCAGAATTTGACCATCCGATTGTCGCCGGAGGAAAATTAACAGGCGAAGGCAGAGATAATGTGTCTGGGTATTTGCGTTTTGACACAAGCAAAGAGAGTGATAGGCAAGTAACGATGAAAATCGCCACGTCGTTTATCAGTGTTGATCAGGCTAAGAAAAATTTGCACCAGGAAATCAAACCTTCTGACACGTTTGAGACCATTAAAGAGAAAGCTCAAAAGCAGTGGGATGAAAAGCTTGGAATCATTGAAGTGGAAGGCGCAAATGAAGATAAGCTGGTTACTTTATATTCGAATATGTACCGATTATTTTTATATCCGAATTCAGGATTTGAAAACGTCGGAACTGTTGAAAAGCCAGAGTATAAGTATGCGAGTCCGTTTTCTGCAGCTGCCGGACAGAATTCAACTACTGAAACGGGTGCCAAGATCGTGGACGGTAAAACGTATGTAAATAACGGATTTTGGGATACGTACCGAACGTCCTGGCCGGCTTATACGCTCCTTACTCCGACCATGACAGGAGAAATGATCGATGGGTTCGTCCAGCAGTATAAAGACGGCGGGTGGATCTCGAGGTGGTCTTCACCTGGTTATGCCAACCTGATGGTAGGAACAAGCTCTGACATCGCTTTTGCAGATGCTTATCTGAAAGGGGTAACGAATTTTGATGTTGAAAGCTTTTACCAATCCGCTGTTAAAAATGCAGCCGTTGTGTCTCCAGACGCAGGAACGGGAAGAAAAGGGATGAACACCTCCGTTTTTGACGGATTTACGAATGACTCAACAGGTGAAGGCATGTCATGGGCAATGGACGGCTATATTAACGATTACGGTATTGCTAATATTGCCAAAGAGCTTGCGAAAAATGGAGATACATCAGATCCTTATCTGCCAAACTATAAAGATGACTATCAATATTACGTGAATCGGGCTAAAAACTATATCAACATGTTCAATCCTGAAGTAGGCTTTTTTATGGGAAGAAAGGCCTCTGGAGAATGGCGTTCGTCGGCAGAAGAATATGATCCGCGTGAATGGGGCGGTGATTATACGGAAACGAATGCATGGAATATGGCGTTTCACGCTCCGCAGGATGGACAGGGATTGGCCAACCTTTATGGAGGAAGAGAAGGACTGGCTGATAAACTCGATCAATTCTTCAGTACCCCTGAAACAGCCCTTCATCCTGGACATTATGGCGGCACCATTCATGAAATGAGAGAAGCCCGGGATGTAAGAATGGGAATGTATGGTCACAGCAATCAGCCTTCCCACCACATCATTTATATGTATAACTATGCCGGCCAGCCGTGGAAGACACAAGAAAAAGTGAGGGAAGCTCTATCAAGGCTTTACATTGGAAGTGAGATTGGGCAAGGGTATGCAGGAGATGAGGACAATGGTGAAATGTCCGCTTGGTATATACTCAGTGCAGCAGGAATCTATCCGCTTCAAATGGGAACCCCTGAATATGCCATCGGTGCCCCTTTCTTTAAAAAGATGACCATCCATTTAGAGAACGGAAAGGATCTTGTGATTAACGCACCGAACGTAAGTGATGAAAATAAATATATTCAAAGTCTTAAATTAAACGGGAAGGCCTATAACAAAACAACGATTTCCCATTCTGATTTAGTAAAGGGAGGCACTTTAGATTTTGAAATGGGTCCTGAGCCATCTAAGTGGGGAACAGACAAGGGTGCATTGCCTGACTCTGTAACACCTGAATCAACGGACGGTACAGTAATACCTGCCCAGCCTTTAAGAGACTTAACGGATAAACTCATTTCATCTGGCAAAGGAACTGCGGCGGACAGTGAGGATGGAGATACTCGTATTCTATTCGATAATAACTCAAATACGAGATTAACGCTGCCGGGCAAGAATCCGTCCGTTCAGTTTGAATTCAAAGAGAACAAACAAAAAGCCAAGATGTATACGGTCACTTCTGCCAACGGTCAGCAGAACGAGGATCCAAAAAGCTGGGTTCTGAAAGGTTCTAACGACGGGGAAAAGTGGATCGAGCTGGATAGAAGAAATAATGAAACGTTCAAATGGCGGCTCTATACAAGAGCATTTGAAATTGAAAAGCCAGGCAAGTACGCTTATTATAAGCTGGAAATTACTGAAAATGGCGGCGGGGAATCTACGTTCCTTGCAGAGCTCGAGCTTCTGGGTGTGGATGTTTCAAAGAATTTGATTCAAGTAGAAAAACAGATTGAAGGTTATATAGACTCAGGTGATTTGAAAGGCCCGATGAAATCTCAGCTTATCAATAAACTAAAGCAGGCTGTCCATCATGAAGAAAAGGGTGACGATGAAAAAGCTGTAAAGCATCTGGATGATCTGATCAATCATTTGAACAGGGAAGATTGGCAAAAGCACATATCCAGGGATGCGAAAGAGCAGCTTTCCGCAGATGTGAACTCGATCATCTATATCTTATCTTAATAATCTAAGGCATGAATGGAATTGAAAAAGACCCAGGGATTCTTGGGTCTTTTTTCTTCCGTGGAACATGCAGAGACAAAATTTCTAAGTGGGAAATGAACTGGCTTCATCCCCCGTCACTCTGAAATGACATGAGAGGAACGATACGATGGATATACAGCAATTAATCAATACATTTTATGAAGTTTACCCTGCAGTTGGACAGGAGGATGTCAGGATTTTCTTTTCACCGGGTCGAATTAATCTTATTGGGGAGCATACGGATTATAACGGAGGGCATGTGTTCCCGAGTGCCATTACGTTTGGGACATATGGCGTATCAAGAACAAGGGATGATCAATTGGTCAAGTTATATTCCATGAATTTTCCCGAAAAAGGGGTCATTGAGTTTTCCTTGAATGAAATGGAGTACCGAACAGAACACAGTTGGGCCAACTATCCAAAAGGGATGATCCGATACATTCAGGAAGCATACGGCTTGCTGCCAGGAGGGCTTGATATCCTGATAAATGGGAACATTCCGAATGGCGCAGGCCTGTCATCTTCAGCTTCTCTCGAAATGCTGATAGGAGTTATTGTTAGTGAAATGTATGGTTTGGAAATAGACCGTATCGAACTGATTAAGCTTGGGAAGAAGGTCGAAAATGAATTTATTGGAGTTAACAGCGGAATAATGGATCAGTTTGCTGTGGGAATGGGAAAAAGGGACACCGGCATTCTGCTAGACTGTAATACTTTGAAATATGAATATGCACCTCTAGCTTTGGATGGTTATAAGATTGTCATCATGAATACAAACAAGCGCAGGCAATTAGCTGATTCTAAATACAATGAAAGGCGAAATGAATGCCAAAGGGCATTGAGCCGCCTGAACACCGTCCTCGATATTAAGGAACTCGGTGATCTTTCTGAAGAGGATTTTGAAGCGAACAAAGAGCTGATTGATGATGAGACGCTAATCAAGCGTGCACGACATGCTGTCTATGAAAACCAGCGCACGTTAAAAGCACTTAAAGCACTGCGCAGCGGTGAACTGAGGACTTTCGGAAAACTGATGAATGATTCTCACCATAGTTTAAGAGATGACTATGAAGTAACTGGTAAGGAACTTGATACTCTTGTGGAAGCAGCATGGAAACAGGATGGAGCCCTCGGTGCGCGGATGACGGGCGCTGGTTTTGGCGGATGTGCGATTGCCATTATCGAATCAGATAAAGTGGAGGAATTTATTCGAAAGGTCGGAAGTGAATACAAGGAAAAGATTGGATACAAGGCTGACTTTTATGTTGCAAGTGTCGGTGAAGGGGCAAAAGAGATTACCAGGGAGGTTATATGATGAGCATTCTTGTTCTTGGTGGGGCCGGCTATATTGGCTCCCATGCCGTATACGAGTTATTGGAAAGGAAGTATGAAGTAGTCGTTGTGGATAACCTTCAAACGGGACATGAACAAGCGCTTCATCCTGATGCGATCTTTTATGAAGGGGACATCCGTGATAAAGAGTTTCTCAGGACTGTTTTTTCTAATCATAAAATTAACGGGGTACTGCATTTCGCTGCCAATTCCCTTGTAGGGGAATCGATGGAACAGCCGATCAAGTACTTTGATAACAATGTTTACGGCACACAAGTCTTGATGGAAGTGATGGTGGAATTTGGAGTGAAACATATCGTTTTCTCTTCAACTGCCGCAACGTATGGTGATCAGGGAGTAATGCCGATTACTGAAGAAATGTCAACCAACCCGGCCAATGCCTATGGCGAAACTAAATTGGTAATGGAAAAACTGATGAAATGGTGCGGTGTTGCCCATGGGATTAAATATGTTTCACTAAGGTATTTCAATGTTGCCGGTGCTCGTTCAACTGGAGAAATTGGAGAGGACCACAATCCGGAAACCCACCTGATCCCTCTTGTCTTGCAGGTCGCTCTCGGTCAAAGGGAGTTCATCTCCATTTATGGCGATGATTACGATACAGAAGACGGTACGTGTATTCGTGACTATATTCATGTTGAAGATTTGATCGATGCTCATATCCTCGCTCTTCAGTATCTTAAAAACGGGGGAGAAAGCGATACGTTCAATCTTGGCAGCAGCCGGGGCTGTTCCGTTCATCAAATTATCGAAACAGCCAGAAAGGTAACCGGCCATCCCATTCCTGCAAAGGTGACACCGAGAAGAGCAGGAGACCCAAAAGCACTTGTGGCATCTTCAGCAAAGGCTAAGAAAATTCTAGGATGGGAGCCAAAACGTACAGGAATCGACCAAATCATTGAAGATGCCTGGAAATGGCACCAAGAACATCCTGATGGTTATAACCAATAGGAGGGGAGGAGATGGAAATCTATTCTGTTATACAGAAGCTTATTCAAAAAGCGATCGCTTTGGAGATCATACAGAAGCAAGATGAAATCTATGCCCGAAACCAGTTAATGGCACTTCTTGGGTTTGATAGCTTCGAAAAAGGAGATGACCCTAATGGTATGGAAGAAATCCCTGATATTTTGGAGCAGCTTGAAAAATATGCTGTAGAAAAGGGGCTTATCAGAGATCTTCTAGATGAGAAAGAAATATTTTCAAGTAAACTGATGGATGTTTTCATGCCCCGGCCATCGGACCTGAACAGAAGTTTTTTTCAAAAATATAAAGAAAATCCTGTGGAAGCAACGTCATTCTTTTATGAATTAAGCAGAAACAGCAACTATATCCAAACAAAAAGGATTGCCAGGAACATAAGCTATAAAACGGATACCCCTTATGGCGAGTTTGATATTACGATTAATTTATCCAAGCCTGAAAAAGATCCAAAAGAAATTGAACTGGAAAAAAAGTTGAAGGTTTTAGGGTCGTCCGATTATCCAAAATGTCTGTTGTGCATAGAAAATGAGGGATATGAAGGAAGGATTGGATATCCTGCGCGTTCCAATCACAGGTTGATCCATTTAGACCTTAAAGGAGAACCATGGTATCTTCAGTACTCACCATACGTTTACTATAATGAGCATTGTATCATGCTCTCAGGTGAACATAGGGACATGAAGATCAATAGGGATGCATTTAAAAGGCTTCTTATTTTTGTGGAGCAATTTCAGCATTATTTTGCTGGATCCAATGCCGATTTACCGATTGTGGGAGGTTCGATTTTAAGCCATGACCATTATCAGGGTGGCCATTATGAATTTGCAATGGCAAAAGCAGAGGATGAATATATTTTTTCAATAAACCATTTCTATGCGGTAAAGGCAGCTTCAATCAAATGGCCGATGCCTGTTATCCGGTTAAGAGGAAGTGATACGGCTGAGCTTACAGATGCCGCTGAATTCATCCTCAAAAAATGGATTCCATACAGCGATCTAAGTGTAGATATTCAGGCTTATACGGAAGGTACTAGGCATAACACGATTACCCCGATTGCCCGCTACAGGGATGGGGAATTCGAATTGGACCTTGTGCTAAGAAACAATCGGACTAGCGATCAGTATCCTCTTGGAATTTTTCATCCTCACCCAGATGTGCATCATATAAAAAAAGAAAACATTGGCTTGATTGAAGTAATGGGGCTCGCTGTATTGCCGGCAAGGTTAAAAAACGAATTGGAAGATGTGAAACATTATTTGCTGGGAGTCAAAAATGAACTGATGGAGTACCATCTGCCATGGGCTGATGATATGAAAGAACGTTATGGAAAAGATATAACTCCTGGTTCTGTTGAAGAGATTCTTAAAAAAGAAGTTGGCCTTAAGTTTCTCCGGGTCCTTGAGGATGCAGGTGTGTTTAAGAGAGATAAATCCGGTCAGGAAGCCTTTCAGAGGTTCATTCTTTCCTTGAATGATTAAAAGAAGGCATTCGCTCATAAATGTAGCGGATGCCCATTTTCTTATAAAGGAGAGTGTCAGAGTGAAGATTCTTCAGAAGAAATTTGGCGAGGTTAACGGCCATCCTGTAACATCCACCACCCTTATTAACGATCAGGGAATGGAGGTTGCGAGCATAGATTACGGCTGCATAATTACAAAAGTAATAGTGCCGGATAAAAATGGGCAAAAGGAAAATGTTGTGCTGGGCTTTGAATCCATTGACGAATATATGAAGCATTCTCCCTATTTCGGAGCCGTGGTTGGGCGATTTGCAGGCAGAATAAAAGGCGGCAGCTTTGAATTGGACGGTCAATCGTACCAGCTTGAAAAAAACAATATGGGGAATCATCTTCATGGCGGTTTAAAAGGCTTCGACAAGGTTATATGGAACTCTCAGGTGATTACAGGCGAGAATGAGACAAGCATCATATACACGTATCTCAGCCGGGATGGAGAAGAAGGGTATCCAGGTAACCTGGAGGTAAACGTAAAGTATACCTTATCAAATACAAATGAATTTTCCATTTTTTACGAAGCCGTTTCAGATAAAAAAACGCTCGTTAATGTTACGAACCACTCTTATTTTAATTTGTCTGGAAACTTGAAACGGGATATTCTGGACCATCAATTGACATTAAAAAGCGAATCATTTCTGGAACTTGATGAGGAATTGATTCCTACAGGTGAAATCCTTTCTGTAAAAGGTACCCCGTTTGATTTCAGAGAAAGCCGAAACATAAAAGACGGATCAGAATCCGGGCATGTTCAAAAAATTTTAACTGGCAAGGGGTACGACCATCCGTTCTTGCTTGCTGATAACCATAATCAAGAAATTGTATTGAAAGACTCTGAAAGCGGCCGGGTATTGACGATTGAAACCGATCAGCCAGGCGTAGTGTTATACACTGGAACACAGTTGTCATCCGACTTTAAAATCCGAGGAGTAAAGTCCCGAAAATACTTGGGTCTATGCTTGGAAACTCAGGGGCTCCCTGACAGCATTCATCACCCTCACTTCCCGTCTAGCATTCTTGATAAAAATGAAGTTTTCCGTTCAACTACAAAATATATTTTTAGTGTGATTACTTAGACGAAAAAAATGGCCTCAGACAGATTCTGAGGTCATTTTAGATGAATGATATAAAGCCGATTCTTGATATTAGATGATTTTTCAAGATAACGAGGTCCTTTTTCCTGATATGTAGTTGTTTTTTCCTGATATCATTCTTAATTTACTGATTTAGGGTTGTCATTACATTTAGATTCCATAAGTTATGCTGACAAAGAAGGACATCCCCCCAAGATGGCGTATTTTAATAATTAACGGAATATTTATGGAAAAATTCTTTTATTCATCGATCAAAGGAGGATCCATCATTGAACCAGACGAAGAAAGCGAACCAGCTGTGGCTAGAAGAGCATTTGCACCGGTTAAATCTTGTTAAGAATATGAAGCAGCCAGAAGGATTCACGAGACTTGGGTTTAGTGAAGAAGAATGGGAAGCGATGAATGTATTTAAGGAGATTACAGAGGATTTCGGTTTACTCGTACGACGTGACTTTGCAGGAAACTTGATCGCAAGATGGAATCCGAGTGAGGAGGCGTCTTCATTGCCTGCTGTAGCACTGGGTTCGCACCTGGATACGGTAAAAGGCGGAGGCGGGTATGACGGCGTCGCGGGAATCCTGTGTGCACTTGGAGCCGTAAAAGAATTAAAAGAAGAAGGGTTTCAGCCAGATTACCCCATAGAAGTGATCTGCTTTGCTTCCGAAGAATCCTCCAGGTTCCCGGTTTCAACGATCGGCAGCAAGGCCATGTCTGGCATCCTGGATACAAATGCATTAGAGAACCTTCAGGATGAAACAGGAACCTCCATAAAAGAAGCGGTCGAAGCCAGGGGGTTAAGCTGGGATACGATAAAATACGCTGAACGCAGTGCGGATGAGATCAGGTCGTTTGTCGAGCTTCACATTGAGCAAGGAATGAGGGTCGAAAACGCAGGTGCTGATTTTGGCGTGGCGACGGCCGTTGCATGTCCGATCCGGCTTAAGGTACAGATCGAGGGCAAGATGGGACATACGGGGACGACCCCAATGGGAATGAGGCAGGATGCGTTAGTGGCCGCGGCACCGCTTATCTCTTTTGTCTCTGAGAAGGCGGAGCAATTATCCAAGGAAAAGGAGTACCCGATCGTGGCGACGGTCAGCAAACTTAACTTGAAGCCGAACGCGATGAACGTTATTCCAGGAGTGGTTGAACTCGGCATTGATATTCGCAGTGTGGATGACTCGTTAAAGGAACGCTTCAAATCGATGGTGGAAGAGAAGAGTTTATCGATAGAGAAGGAAAGTAATGTTAAAATAAAAACAGACATTATCGTCTATAATGCTTCTATTAACCTTGACCCAAACCTTGCCATAAAGCTGGAACAGCTAGGTGAATCAGAGGGGCTAAAATGCCTGGTGATGGAGAGCGGAGCAGGGCATGATGTGATGAACATGAGCCGTAAATGGCCAGCAGGACTCGTTTTTATTAAATGCCGAAACGGTGTAAGCCACCACCCTCAAGAATATGCGACATTGGAAGATTTACGTTTAGGAGTTGATATCCTTGTTAACTATTTACGAGATGAGGCAAGGAATGGATAAATGAGAATCCGGTTAGGTGTAGTAGGACCGAGTGATTCCATAGAACTTGTAAAAAATGCAGCAAAAGAGTTTTCAAAGATTGAAATGATTCCTTTTGCGTATAAAAAGGTAGAAGAAACCTCAGAGATCATCATCAAGAACAAGCCTTATGTGGACCAATGGTTTTTTTCCGGCCAGGCGCCTTATCATTATGCGCTCTCAAATCGTTTGATCCGTAAAGAGGAAGGCAGCTATGTCCCGCTGAACGGGAACAGCCTTTATAAAACGCTGCTTGAAGCCCAGCTTAAAGAACAAAAGATCTTTAAACGCATCAGTCTGGATACGATTCTAGAAAAAGAAGTGCGAACAATTCAGGATTCCATACAGCCAATCAAGGTTTCTACGTTCCCTTATTCGGGATACATGCCAGCAGACGAGATCATCCAATTTCATATGGACCTGTATAAAAGAAAAGAGATCGATATTGCAGTAACATGCCTTCAGGCAGTTTTTGTACGGTTAAAAGAGCTGGGGATTCCATGCTATCGGGTTACGCCCGATGTTCCTTCTATCCAGCTCATGCTGCAGTTCTTAAAGGAACGTGGTGCGTCATACTGGTATAAAAAGGCGCAGACAGCCATCCTGGGTATTGAAGTTCTTCACCCTTCCTCTCTTTCTGAAGAACATTTCTTTTCCTATAAAATGAAGCATAGGGAACTGGAGTTAAAAAGACTATTGCTGGATTATGCTGAGCTGATCAGAGGTTCATTCGTTCAAATCGGGGACGGCCATTATTACATCTATACCACTAGGGGAGAGATGGAGCTCCATTTAGAGGATGATTCCTTGTTAAGATTGATGGAAGAGGCTAAGGTTCATAGCAAATTGGAAGTCAGGATTGGTCTGGGTTATGGACTTACAGCACATGAGGCGGAACAAAATGTGCGCCTTGCTTTCCAATATGCCCGCAAAAAGCACAAACCTGTCATTATTTTAATTAATGAAGATAAACAAGTGATCGAACGGTTTAAATCCGTTGAAGCCATATCCTATAGCGGAAGGGTATGGGGAGAAGAGTGGGAAAGCCGGCTGAAGGATGCGAACATCAGTCCAGCGATCGCTAGCAAGATTCAATCCCTTGCTCTTCATTATAAAAAGACCCATATCACCTCACAGGAGCTGTCCGGCTGGCTGAAAGGCACAGAGCGGAATGCAAGAAGGATTCTGACGGAAATGGAAAAGCTGAAGCTTGTTAAAGTCTCAGGTGAGGAGCAGTCGGGCCAAAGAGGCCGACCTAAAAAGATATATGAAATCATACTGAACAATCAGCAAACCCTTCATCCTTGATGGAGGGTTTTTTATATTAAAAATTTTATGAAAAAATTTTGGCGAGAAAGAAGGGAAATTGACAGAATAGAAAGAATACAAATTATAGGAATATTAAAGGAAAAATTCCGTAATTACTTAAAGGGGGGAATAATATGCCGCAACTGGCAACGGAAGTTCAATCTTCTGAAAAAGGGTTTTCTCGATTTTTAAACTTCATTGAACGGGTAGGGAACAGACTGCCGCACCCATTCATGCTGTTTGTTTATCTTGCACTTTTCATGATCGTTATCTCGTTTGTTGTAAGTCTTTTCAATGTTTCTGTCAAACATCCTGGAACAGGTGAGGTACTTCAAGTAAAAAGCTTGCTGTCCGGTGAAGGGTTAAAGTTCATGCTAACATCCATGCTCGAAAATTTCACAGGGTTTAAGCCGCTTGGCCTTGTTTTAACCATGATGCTTGGAATTGGGATGGCCCAACGAGTGGGTCTGTTCGAGAGTGCGATCAAGAAAACCATCATTAAAGCTCATAAGTCCATCATCACCTATACCGTATTCTTTATTGGAATCATGGGGAACATCGCTTCAGATGCGGCATTCGTTATTATTCCCCCGTTGGCAGCGGTTGTCTTTTATTCGATCGGGCGCCATCCGTTAGCTGGTTTAGCTGCAGGTTTCGCCTCTTCTGGTATCGGATTTACGGCAAACATCCTGATTGCAGGGACGGACGCTCTATTATCGGGAATATCTACAGAGATCTCGACTACGATCAACCCGGATGTTACTGTAACTCCAGTGGACAACTGGTATTTTATGAGTATCTCTACGATTGTCTTGACCATCGCGGGCGGACTCTTGACAGAGAAGTTTATCGAGCCTCGATTGGGCAAGTATGAGGGGAATGCGGAAAAGAAGGAACTGGATTTTAAGGGAGACGCGTTAGAATCAAGAGCGCTTAGAAACACGCTGATCGCTGCAATTATCTATATCGGAGTGATTGCCCTTGCCGTCTTTTTCCCTAATTCACCGCTGCGAAATGAAGAGGGAGGCATCATTCCATCGCCATTCTTGGATGGGATCATTCCGATCATCTTTCTATTCTTTTTGACAGTTGGGGTAACGTTTGGCGTTACGATGAAAAAGATCAAGAAAGTAAGCGATGTACCCGAACTGATGACTGACTCCATAAGAGACATGGCTGGATATATCGTTCTAGTGTTTGCTATCGCTCAGTTCATCGCCTATTTTAACTGGAGCAATATTTCTACTCTGATTGCGGTAAACTCTGCAGATCTGTTGACACATATGAACTTAACGGGTATGCCAGTCATCATTGGATTTGTTTTCTTAACGGCTATATTAAGCTTGTTCATCATGAGCGGATCTGCTCTTTGGGCGCTGGAAGCTCCTGTTTTCATACCGATGCTCATGCTGTTAAACTATCATCCTGCCTTTATTCAAGTGGCATACCGCATTGGGGAGTCGTCTACCAATATGGTGACGCCGCTTAATCCGTATTTTGCCGTATTACTGGCCTTTATGAACGAATATGATAAAAAAGCAGGAATCGGAACGCTCATGGCGTTAATGATTCCATATACTATCCTGTTTTTAACGATTTGGATCATCTTGCTGGTTGCTTTTGGGCTTCTTGGTATACCGGTTGGGCCGGGAATCGGCATGTATATAAAGTAGTTTGCGAGTGAAGGGGGAGGCTTTAAATCTTCTCCTTTTTGACATGAAATCTATAGATGGAGAGTGTATACAATGGGAACGGCAACAACGAATCTAGTAAGAGATATCTATCCATTGATGGTGGAATGGAGACGGGACTTTCATAAGTACGCTGAATCCGGATGGGTTGAGTTCAGAACCGCTTCTTTGGTGGCATCCCGGCTGGAGGAGTGGGGCTATACCGTCAAAGCGGGAAAAGAAGTCGTGGATGTGAATGCGCGTATGGGGGTTCCGCCAGCAGATTTCTTAAAAGAAAACGAAAAAAGGGCACTCGATCAAGGGGCTGTGGCGAAATGGCTACCTTCCTTCTCGGGAGGATTTACGGGCGTTGTCGGGATTTTAAAGACGAACAAGCCAGGTCCTGTCATCGGGCTTCGTTTTGACATGGATGCCCTCGATATTCAGGAATCAGATAGTGAAGATCATGTACCGCAGCGTGATGGCTATGTTTCGATCAACGAAGGAATGATGCATGCTTGCGGCCATGATGCCCATACATCGATCGGACTTGGTTTGGCAAAGCTTTTATCCGAGATGAAGGATGAATTATCAGGCACCATCAAATTTATCTTTCAACCGGCAGAAGAAGGTGTTCGCGGAGCTAAATCCATGGTGGAAGCAGGCGTGATGGATGATGTTGATGTATTCGTTGCCTCGCACATCGGAACAGGTATTCCGGCAGGTGAAGTGGTAAGTGGCGCAAATGGTTTCCTATCGACGACTAAAATAGATGTTACGTATACAGGCGTCGCAGCTCACGCCGGTGGCAGTCCGGAAGAAGGGAAGAATGCCCTTCTCGCAGCTGCATCGGCTGTGTTGAACCTTCATAGCATCCCAAGGCACAGCAGCGGCCAGTCGCGTGTGAATGTTGGCGTATTAAAGGCAGGAAGCGGACGCAACATCATTCCAGCTTCAGCCCATTTAAAAGTGGAAACGCGCGGAGAGACGATAGAGATCAATGAATTCATTTTGGAAAACGCCATCAATATCATTAAAGGCTCAGCCGCCATGCATGATGTTGATGTTCACTATGAAATTGTTGGAGAGGCGAAAACAAGCGATTCAAGTGCACGGCTTAAAACGTATATTGAAGAGGTTGCAAAAGAGGTGGATGAGGTCCGTTCAATCCGGAGTGAATCACCGAATGCAGCTGGGTCAGAAGATGCGACCTATATGATGGACCGTGTGAAAAAGAACGGCGGCCTCGCTTCATACGTAATTTTCGGAACAACCCTTGCCGCAGGGCACCACAACGAAAAGTTTGATATCCAAGAGGATTCGATGATCATGGCGGTAAAAACATTATCAAAATTTGTTTTAAACATCGACCGTTTAAAACTGGACTGAGGTGATTACAGTGAAAACAGAAACAAAAGACTATGTCTCAGAGATTGATCGATTGATTGAGAACAAGCGAGAGCAATATATTGAAATCAGCAATAAAATTTGGGATTATGCAGAAACACGCTTTGAAGAATACAACTCGGCCAATCTGCTTGCTTCTCTTTTAGAAGAAGAAGGATTTTCTGTTGAAAGAGGCGTCGGCGGGATTAAAACGGCCTTCATCGCAAATTTTGGGAGCGGCAAGCCGGTCATCTCTCTCTTAGGAGAGTTTGATGCACTTTCCGGTCTTAGCCAAAAATCAGGATTATCAACGTATGAGCCGGTCGTCGAAAACGGTAACGGCCATGGCTGCGGCCATAATCTGCTGGGCACAGCACCGCTCGCAGCAGCAGTAGCCCTCAAAGAATATATGGAAAAACATGATGTTCAGGGAACGATTAAATATTACGGATGTCCGGGTGAAGAAGGCGGATCAGGTAAAACGTATATGGTTCGCGAAGGGCTCTTTGATGATATAGATTGTGCACTCACATGGCACCCCGGTTCTTTTTCAGGGATCTTCTCTTTATCGACTCTTGCAAACTATCAAGTGTACTTTAAGTTTAAAGGAAAAGCCTCACATGCCGCCAATTCTCCTCATCTTGGGAGAAGTGCCCTGGATGCTGTTGAGTTAATGAATGTGGGAGTGAACTATCTTCGCGAACATATTATTCCGGAAGCGCGAATTCATTATTCCATTACCAATACGGGCGGATTTTCCCCGAATGTGGTTCAAGCAGAAGCGGAAGTGTTATATCTGATCCGTGCACCGAAAATGCCAGAGGTAAGAAGCATCTATGAAAGAGTTGTGAACATTGCCAAAGGTGCCGCGCTCATGACAGAGACACAGATGGAAATCCGATTTGATAAGGCGTGTTCAAACTATATTCCAAATCATGAACTCGGAACGGTTCTGCATGAGCATCTAGAGAAATTTGGTGTGCCGGTCTATGAGGAAGAAGAGAAGAAGTTTGCGACTGAAATCTACCGGCAGATCACAAAAGAAGATATCGAGAACACAAAGAATGAGATCGAGAAGAGTTCAGGCGGTGCGTTCTTTTATAAATTTCAAGAGGGTCCTTTTCAGACAAAAGTTGTTCCCCATCAAAAAACGAATGAAGTCCTGTTTGGATCTTCCGATGTCGGGGACGTGAGTTGGGTGGTTCCGACCGCACAATTCTGGGGTGAAAGTTTTGTATTTGGTACCCCGCTGCATTCCTGGCAGCTGGTTTCCCAAGGAGCAACACCGATCGCACATAAAGGGATGCTGCAGGCAGGAAAAACACTGGCAGGAACAGCTCTTAAGATTTTATATGACCCCGAGATCCTAGAACGCGCTAAAAAAGAGTTTGCTGAAAAAAGAAAGGGAATCGCCTATGAATGCCCGATTCCAGAAGGGGTAACGCCGTCTCCGTTGAAATAGAAGGGATAGATGAATTCCTGAATCGAACAGAATTCCCCATAGAACATCAAAATTTCCCCATAGAGGGGCTGAATCAGAAGATTAACAACTTTTGAGGCAGCCCTTTTCTTATATTAAGCACTGCTCTCTGGACTTTTCTTAGATACACTGAAATAACTTTATGACTTCCTCAGATTCTATTGCGGGCACGATAGGTTTTTCTTATTGTTAGCTTTAGATAACACTCGTTTAAACGTAAAATGACAGCGTTTTCTTTTTCGTTTAAGCAGAGGGGGAGAATGAATCGTGAAGAAGACAGCTCATATAATCTCTCACTCCCACTGGGATAGAGAGTGGTACTTGCCATTTGAAACACATCGTTATTATTTTATAAAGCTCATGAACAACTTGATTGAACAGTTTCGAAAAGAAGGAAATCAATTTAAATCATTTCACTTGGATGGTCAGACTGTGCTGCTTGAAGACTACCTGGAGGTCCATCCCGAGAACCGTCCGATCATAAAAGAATTGATCGAGAGCAATAAGCTGCACATCGGACCATGGTATGTGCTGCAGGATGCTTTTTTAACAAGTTCTGAAGCGAACGTACGTAATTTATTAATCGGTATGAATGATTCCAAGTCATATGGACCCGTATCAAAACTTGGATACTTTCCTGATACGTTTGGAGTTTACGGGCAAGCTCCTCAACTCCTGCGGCAAGCTGGCATCGATACAGCAGCTTTCGGGCGTGGTGTGAAGCCTACAGGATTTAATAACACTGTGTCAGATGCTGCTGCGTTTGAATCTCCATTTTCTGAGATGATATGGAAAGCGCCAGACGGTTCAAGTGTGCTGGGAATATTGTTCGCCAATTGGTATTCCAACGGAAACGAGATACCTGTAGATACCGAAAAAGCGAAGGTGTTCTGGGACCAGAAACTTCAGGATGCAGAAAAGTACGCATCAACGAACCAGCTGTTATTTATGAATGGATGCGATCATCAGCCGCTGCAGGAAGATATACCACACGCTATTACAACAGCCTCTGAGCTATATCCGGACTATCTGTTTAAGCACTCAAGTTTTGATGAGTATATATCCGCACTAAAAGATGCACTTCCACAAGAGCTGCAAACGATTGAAGGGGAGCTCAGAAACCAGCGGACAGACGGCTGGTCAACATTAGTGAACACAGCTTCTGCTCGTATCTATCTCAAACAATGGAACCATCGCTGCCAAATGCTTCTAGAAAAGATAGCTGAACCGTTAGCCGTAATGAACCATCTTGTGAATGGGTCTTATCCGCGTGAGTATGTACGTTTTATGTGGAAATCACTCATGAAGAACCATCCTCATGACAGCATCTGCGGCTGCAGTGTTGATGAAGTGCATCGTGAAATGGTGACGCGGTTTGAAAAAGTCATGCATATGGGAGAAGTGTTTGTTAAAGAACAAGCAACTGACCTTGCTCAAACTATAGATACTTCCAAAGCACCTGAAGGCAGTATTCCTCTTGTGATCATGAACACGACGGGATGGGACAAAAATGAAGTCGTCAAAACGACGGTAGATCTCGAGAGAATCTATTTTTCAGAGATGCATTTTGAAGATATCCCTGCCTATTTGAGCGAAAAAGAAACACCGTCCTATAAGCTCATCGATGATGATGGAAAAGAGTTTCAATGTGTGATCGAGAGCGGGGCTGTTGAGTTTGGATACGACCTGCCTGATGACCGCTTCCGCCAGCCGTATTTTGCAAAGAGAGTGAATGTGTCATTTTACGCAGAAAACCTGCCTTCCTTTGGCTATAAAACGTTTTATCTCGTTCCGCTTCAAGAAACAGCAGCAGATGAGGCACAAACCGTTAAATCAGCAGCAGAGCCCATCGTATTAGAAAACGAAAACGTACATGTTCGTTTTCATGAAGACGGTTCGTATGACCTTACAGATAAAAACCATGGGGTAACGTTTCATCGTCTAGGTGTTTATGAAGACACCGGGGATATCGGAAACGAGTATATGTTTAAAGAAGCAGAAGGCCGTACAAAAATCACGACTGAAGGTACAAAAGCTAAATTCACGTTAAAAGAAAAAAACAAGCTTCGTACCGTTCTAGAAATTGAACAAACGTTAACCATTCCCATTTCAGCGGACAATGAATTGGAGAAAGAACGCCACAAACTGATCTGGCATAAGGAAAGAAAAGCGGGCAGATCTGATGTGACGACAACCATGACTCTACAAACAAAGGTTACGCTTGAAAAAGGGATGAAAGGTCCACAGTTTAAGCTTTACATGGATAATCAAGCAAAAGATCACAGGATGCGTGTGCTTTTTCCAACCGGGCTGAAAACAGATACGCACCAGGCTGACAGTATCTTTGAAGTGGTGAATCGACCGAACACACCTGAGAAGGAATGGGAAAACCCAAGCTTTTGTCACCATCTGCAACGATTTGTGAGTGTAACGGATGGAGAGAAGGGATTGACGGTTGCGGCTAACGGACTTCAGGAATACGAAATCGTGGGACCAGACTCTACGATTGCATTGACCGTTCTTCGTTCTGTTTCAGAACTTGGTGACTGGGGGTATTTCCCAACACCAGAAGCACAATGTTTAGGTGAACAAACTGCAGAATGGTCTGTGATCCCTCATACCGAGGACGTGATTACTTCAAAAGCCTATGTAGAAGCTTATCAATACAAAGTACCGC
Source organism: Fictibacillus barbaricus (assembly GCF_014635025.1). GTDB lineage: Bacteria > Bacillota > Bacilli > Bacillales > Fictibacillaceae > Fictibacillus > Fictibacillus barbaricus. The sequence goes on from NZ_BMCE01000001.1 coordinate 416,732, forward strand.
TTGTAACGATTCAAACTGACAGTCATCAAGGAACACTTCCGGCTACAAACCAGTTTATAGATACAGAAAGCGATGGTCTTGTATGGAGCACTATGAAAGTGGCTGAGAACCATGATGATGTGATGATCCGTTGGTTTAATCCATCAGGAAAAAGTAAACCACTTTCTGCTTCTATCAAAGATCATGCCACTTCTTATAAAAGCAACATTACGGAAGAGAGAACGACTGATTTGAAGGTTTTTTATGATGTAAACCATCATGAAATTATCACACTAGGGTTTGAGCGAAAGAGAGGAGAGTAACAAATGACGACCGGTATTCCAGCATCTATTCAAAAATTGATCAATCATGTAAACGAGTTCTTTCCTCATGATCAGAAGCTGCAGCGGATGTTTGAAAAGTGCTTCATCAATACGTATGAAACAACCTTGAAAAGACAAAAGGATGGAAAAACATTTGTAATCACAGGAGATATTCCAGCGATGTGGCTGAGGGATTCTGCTGCACAAGTAAGACCCTATCTATTAGCGGCAGAAGAAGATGAAGAAATCGCAGGTTTGTTAGAAGGCGTTGTTCGTCAACAATTTGATTTTATTCTGCATGATCCTTATGCGAATGCGTTTAATGAGACAGACAATAACAAAGGTCATCAACTGGACAAAACCGATATGACGCCTCGTATCTGGGAACGTAAGTATGAGATCGATTCGCTGTGTTACCCGATTCAGCTTGCCTATCTGTTGTGGAAATCAACAGGGCGTACTTCTCACCTGGATGAGACGTTCCGACAAGTTATACAGACGATCATCCAAGTATGGCGAACTGAACAGGATCATGAGACTCGATCTGCTTACCGATTCGAACGTTCAGATTGCCGTCAATCAGATACATTGATCAGAGACGGAAAAGGCGGACGAGTGGTTCCGACTGGAATGACTTGGAGTGCGTTCCGTCCGAGCGATGATGCATGTACGTATGGTTATCTTATACCTGCCAACATGTTTGCCGTTGTTGTTCTGGGCTATGCGGCTGAAATTTGTGGAGAGGTGCTGCATGACGCTTCATTAAAGGAAGAATGCCATTCTCTTCGCCAAGAGATCCAAGATGGCATCGAACAGTACGCAAAGCTAGATCATCCGATTTATGGAGAGATGTACGTTTATGAAACAGATGGAGAAGGACGCGTTAACTTAATGGATGATGCGAACGTTCCGAGTCTGCTTGCAAGTCCATATTTAGGCTACGTGCCATTTGAAGATTCAACATACTTAAACACGCGCTCTTTCCTGTTAAGCCGAGACAATCCTTATTATTACGAAGGAAAATATGCAAGTGGGATCGGCAGTCCGCATACACCGGATCATTATATCTGGCATATTGCACTCGCGATTCAGGGCATGACCACTTCAAATGAGGAAGAAAAGAAGCAGATATTAGCTGCTTTCCTCCATACGGATGGCGGAACAGGTTACATGCACGAAGGGTTTAATGCTGATGCACCGGAAGAGTTCACACGTGATTGGTTTGCATGGGCAAACTCGATGTTCAGTGAGTTTGTGTTAAGTCTTACAGGCAAGACGGTTAAAGGAAGCCCTCTGCATCATCAAGTGGAGAAATCATTGCAATAAATCGTTTGATAACGTGATAGAAAGGAGAGGGTGGCATGAAGTGGACAGAATGGATGATGGAGATCAGTGATTGGCTATGGCGGCTCATTCTAGCTAATCTATGCTGGCTGTTCTTTACGGTGCTGGGGTTAGGGGTGTTTGGCTTCTTTCCTTCAACGGTTGCTCTGTTTACAATCGTTCGAAAATGGCAGAAGAACGAGCTGGATGTACCAATTTGGAGAACGTTTAAACAAGTGTTTAAAAAAGAATGGAAAAGAAGCAATCAGATCGGCGTCTTCTTTTATGGAATCGCAGCTTTTCTTTATGCAGATATCAGGGTTGTTGAAGCGATGCCGGGAATTCTATCGATGTTTTTACTAGCTCTTTTATGGGTTCTCGTTCTCATCTTTCTTCTGGCCCTTGTCTACTTTTTTGCCATCTATGTGCATTACGAGTTTTCTAACAAGGCATATATCAAGCAATCCTTTCTATATGCTGTTTCAAGTCTATCAACTGCGCTTTGGATGGGGGCAGGAATCTTCTTTATCGGATACCTCATCTATCAATTGCCAGGCTTAATTCCTTTTGTATCTGCTGTCTTTACTGCCTTTTGGTTGATGAAGGTCTGTTTAAAGCGGTTCGAGAAGCTGGAGAAACAAGTACTAAACCATTAAACATTACGAGTTGGTGAATACGCATGTTTTTAACAGAACGTAAATTAGAAGCACGAATTCAGGAATTATCCGCACTTCGCTACCGAGATCTCACGCCTATCATAAAGTTTATGACCGTTGAAGATGATGGGCAGATCGGTCTCTATCCCCCTGAGATCGGAAACGATCATCAGGAGATTTTAGCAGGAGATCGCTGGGAAGGGCGAGATGTTTATAAGTGGCTGCAAACGACAGTTTTGTTTCCTGAAGATTGGAGAGGAAAAAAGTTAGTCGGAAATTTTCAGTTTGGCCGTACGGGCGGAGGCAATAATTCAGGGTTTGAATCCTTATTGTTTGTAAATAACGAGCCCTATCAAGGTGTTGACTCCAATCATGAAGAGGTAATCTTTCATGAGTCCTTGGCTGGAAAAGAAGTGTCCTTATCGTTCCGGATGTGGACCGGTCTAGAAGGCGGGGGAGCGCCTCAAATTCAGCATTATCGATTAGAACAGGCAGAGATAGGATGGCTTGATGAGACGATCGATGATCTGTACTATACTGCATTGGCCATGTATCAGACGATCATGGAATTACCGGAAACGGATCATAACCGTTCGACACTCATCACTCTCTTGGACCAGACGTTTTTATTAGTGGACTGGACGCTGCCAGGCAGTGAGCTCTTTTATGACTCCTGCTACCAAGCTCATGCTTTCGTGAAAGAAGAACTCAGCAAACTGGATAAGAATCATCCTGTTACCGTTCATTGTGTGGGTCACACCCATATTGACGTAGCGTGGCTATGGCGGTTGAAGCATACGAGAGAAAAAGCTGCGCGTTCGTTCTCGACCGTTCTTCGTTTAATGGAGGAATACCCAGATTATCTATTTCTTCAATCGCAGCCTCAGCTCTACGAATACATCAAGAACGATTACCCAGCTATCTATGAGAAAATGAAGAAGCGGGTAGAGGAAGGCCGTTGGGAAGCAGAAGGCGGGATGTGGCTTGAGTCCGATTGTAACATCCCAAGCGGCGAATCACTGGTTCGTCAGATTCTCGTCGGCAAACAGTTTCTAAAAAAAGAATTTAATGTGGATTGTTCTATTCTTTGGCTTCCCGATGTATTTGGGTATAGCTGGGCATTGCCTCAAATTTTAAAGAAGTCAGGCATAGATTCTTTTATGACGACAAAGATCAGTTGGAATCAATACAACCGGATGCCGCATGACACCTTTTATTGGAAGGGTATGGATGGAACAGAAATCCTGACTCATTTCATTACAACCCCAGAGCCTTGGAACGCAGAGGATTCTTGGTTCTATACGTATAACGGGCTTATCACTGCTAAAACCGTAAACGGTGCCTGGAAAGGTTACCGAAATAAAGACGTGAACAAGAACCTTCTTCTATCTTATGGCTATGGAGATGGGGGAGGCGGTGTTAATCGAGAGATGTTAGAACTGCGCCGCCATTTAGACGATATGCCAGGGATCCCGCATGTAAAGCCGGGTAGAGCAGGGGATTTCTTCAGAGAGCTTCAGCATACTGTCAAAAACACCAAGCAGTACGTTCACCAATGGGACGGTGAATTGTATTTAGAGTATCACAGAGGCACTTATACGAGTCAGGCTTTCATGAAGCGAAATAACCGCAAGCTGGAGTTAGCCTTTAGATCTTGGGAGTTTTATAGTGTGCTTGAATCTCTGCAAAATGGGTGGGCCAGCTATCCAACGGAAAAGCTGCTTGAAGCTTGGAAGATTCTATTAAGGAATCAGTTTCATGATATTATCCCGGGATCGTCCATTCGAGAAGTATATGGAGATGCAGAGGTTGAATACGAAGAAGCCAAACATCTCTATCAATCTCATTTAAAAGAGACCTCATCCGCTTTGATGAAGGAACAAAAAGGAACGTATACCTTATTTAATCCTACCCTTTGGAACCATAAACAGGCCGTTCTTATTCCTTTTGATGAAGTGAATCAAGAAGAAGGAAATTTTATAGATGAAGAGGGCCAGCCTCTTTCTGCTCAAAAAGGAAAGGATGGCTGGTGGATCATTCCTCAAATCCTGCCTTCCTTCGGTGGAACAAAAGTTTCTTATAGGAAGACTGAACCATCTCGGGATGAGGAACAAACACCGTTTTCATATGATCATCGAACATTAAAGACTCCTTTTTACGAAGTGAAATGGAATGAGAACGGTCAGATCATCTACTTATATGATAAAGAGAACAATAGACGGGTACTTGCAGAAGGAGCAAAAGGAAACCTTCTCCAGATTTTTGAGGATAAGCCTCTGGCCCATGATGCTTGGGATATTGACTTGTTTTATCAAGAGAAATCCAGTGAAGTAAACGAGCTTCAAAAAATAGAAGTAGTGGAAAATGGACCGCTCCGGTTTGCAGTTGAGATGCAATGGAATTATCATCTATCCTCCATTACACAAAGAGCTGTATTCTATACGCATACTAGAAGGATTGATTTTGAGACGCATGTGGATTGGCATGAGAGACGAAAGCTTATGAAAGCAGCTTTTCCTGTAGATATTCGATCGACAGAAGCAACGTTTGATATTCAATATGGAAACGTAAAGCGTCCTACTCATTGGAATACCTCTTGGGAGATGGCTAAATTCGAGACGGTAGGACACCAATGGGCAGATCTGTCTGAGACGGGGTACGGAGTCAGTCTGCTTAATGATTGTAAGTACGGATATGACATAAAAGGAAATACCCTTCGTCTTTCCCTGTTAAAGTCCTCTGTTTATCCTGATACGGAGGCAGATCAAGGAGAGCATGTATTTACCTATTCGCTGTATCCGCATAGCGGAGACTGGCGCGAAGGGAAGACCCATCAGGAAGCTTGGACTTTAAATGCACCGGTTGAAGTATTTGATGGTGTGCTGACTTTGCATAAAGGTTCACTTCTCTCATCCGACCATCACCATATTCACATTGATGCGGTTAAGAAAGCAGAAGAAGCAGATGGTATCATTGTAAGGCTCCATGAATTTGAAGGCAGGAAAGGTGAAGTAACGCTTCGCTCAGATTTTGCATGGGATTATTGGCAAGAAACAGACTTAATGGAAGTGCCGCTTTCTGATAAAATGGAAAGCAGCACAATTACTCTTGATGTTTCTCCCTATGAAATTAAAACGATCTTCATTAAATTTCAATAATGCGGGGGAAAGGCGTAGCACTTTAGAGTGGTGCGCTTTTCTCTTATTTCAAGTTTAAGGAGACGGCAGGATGAGAAGACTCCATTTTAACCAGATGAAACAAAAAGTGTTTAATAAAATCTTGCTGGTCTATTCCGTTATTTTAATCTTAGTGATGTTTCTGTTATTAAGTGTGATGTGGAATTACTATACAGACGTTGTAGTGAAACGGGAGCAAGACGCAAACATGCGTATTTTAAACGAAGTTTCTTCTTACTTTGACGAAAAAGAAGAATTTGTGAGTCAAGTTGTTCGAGAGATGTATACAAAAGACGACATTATCTACGACATCAGTTATTCCCTTCAAAACAATTATTCTAGCTATCTCTCGTATAAGCTTAATAAATATAGTGAGAGTCCTTCTTTTGTACCGAACAACATGGAGACATTTGTCCAAACGTACTTTAGTGAGGAACCAGATATTAATGCGATCAGCTTCTCTAGTGAAGAAGAGCAATATGAATACTTATTTATCTTTAACCATTACCGATGGGATCGATCCATTAAAGATGAGAAACAATCATCGTATATACAATACGATTCCTTAGGACCTGAGAATAGACAGGTTCCCACAATAAGGCGTTCCTTTCAAAGAGAACTGCAAGATACGTATACAATAAAGCGTGAACTTAAAGATCCGCGTTCGTTAGAAAAGCTAGGAAACTTTTATTCCTATTTCAGTTTTGATTCTCTTAATCAATTTCTTCTAACCAATCAAGAAAGATATAAAGGTAATTTATTTGTCTTTAATAAAAATGGCGATAAGTTTTATTCTTCGGATCATGAAAAATTCCCTGAGGATATAGATCTCCCCAATTTTAAAACGGTACAAGAAGAAAGAAGCATCCAGGGAGAGGATTACCTTGTGAGTACGTTAGCTGATGACCGGCTGGGATTGATGTTTGTGAGTTATTTACCTAAAAGCGAACTTCAACAGCTCTCCATCGTATTGTGGACGATGATCTTTGTTACGGTAGCATTGGTATTCATTGCGATTTCAGCTACTTACTTCATCATGCGTTCTTACTCAAAGCGTATCCATACGATCGAAAAATCCATGAAGAAAGTACAAGAAGGTAATTTAGATGTCCGTGTCCCTGTTTCTCATCATAAGGATGAACTGGCGACGATCACAATGACGTTCAATCAGATGCTTGAAAGATTAAAAGCGTATATCAATCAAGTGTATATAAGCGAGATCAAACAAAAAGAAGCAGAAATGAAAGCGCTTCAGTCTAATATTAATCCGCACTTTCTCTATAATTCTCTTGAAACTATCCGTATGAAGGCTATAAGTGAAGGTTCACGTACTACCGGCGACATGATTGTTTATTTGGGAAAGCTATTTCGCTATTCCCTTGAGAGTAAACAGATGGTAACGGTTGAGGATGAAATCAATCATATTAAACAATATTTAAATATGTATCAGATCAGATATCCTGATCGATTAAAAATAGAGTTTGATATTCCAGACGATTGCTATGATTTACCGATGATGCGCTTTACACTTCAGCCTCTAATCGAAAACTACATGATTCATGGATTCAGAAAGCAACAGGATAACAATCTGGTAAAAATAGTGATCCATAAATCAGATGAGGAAATGATCATCACCATCATTGACAATGGTGAAGGGATTAAAAAAGATCGGTTAAAGGAAGTCCTTGAAAATCTTCAAAAAGAAATGATTGGAGAATCCATCGGTCTTCATAATGTGCATCAACGGATTCAGATGAAATATGGAAAACCATTCGGACTTCATATTGAAAGCATTCAAGGGCAAGGAACTTGTGTCATTCTTACTCTTCCGGTGCTGAAAGGAGGAAGTGTTCATGTATAAGGTGTTCATTGTTGATGATGAGCCAATTATTGTTGAAGGATTAAAATATTTGTTTGATTGGGAAGGCAACGGACTGGAAGTGATTGGAGAAGCAAATGATGGGGAGAGTGCACTTGAGCAGTTAAGAGATAATCCTTGCGACCTGTTGATCACAGATATCATGATGCCGAATATGACTGGCCTTCAGCTTATAGAGGAAGTAAAAGCCGTTCACCCTCATACAAAGTGTGTCGTTCTAACTGGGTATCAAGAGTTTGATTATGTAAAAAAAGGGATAGAGTTAGGAATTGAAAACTATTTGCTAAAACCAGTAGATGAAGAGGAACTGGGCTCTACCATCCGTAACGCTGTAGAAAAGTTAAACCGACAAGAACAGGCATTAGAAGAAAACCATATTTTGCGGGACAATGTGATCTGGCGCTGGTTAAACGAAGAGATTGAAGAAGACGAACTAAAGCACAGGCTCGAAATGTATCAGATCCCTTTTTCAAAGCAAGCGTTCTATCTGTCCTCTTTAAAGATTGATTCAACAGAAGAACACACGATCCAGAAACAAACCATATTAAAAAAGAAACTTGAAGAGGCAACGGAGGCCCTTTTTGTTATGGAGCCTGGCGGTGAAATCATTGTCCTCTGGATGAATAAAGATTTTGCAGTTGTTGAAAAAGATATTGATACGTTAATTATGATCATGAAACAAGAACGCTGGATTCGTCATTTTTGGATCACGAAAAGTGATGCGACCTCTTTCATGGACACGATTTCGGATCATTTCAAACAAATCAAACACCTAGCTGATTTTCGTGTTGTATTGCCGGAAGATACACATATCATAACAGAAGAACAAGCAGGAAAATTCTCTGTCTCTCAAGATACATCACTAAACGGGCAAGAACTCGTACAGATCATACTTAAAAGTGATGCAGAGGGAGTGAAGAGATGGCTGCAGACTTTTTTCCAGCAATATGGTTCTTTAGAAGATCCTCAACATGTTATCCTGCTGCGAGGCGCAGTCATTGATACGATCTCTATTGTAAAAAATTCAATTTCCGTTCAGTCCAATTACGTGGAAACCGCACAGATCATGCAAAATATCCTTCAGTCTACTAGCTTGATCGAATTGGAACGAATACTCTTTGCCTATTGTGAAAATATTATTCAAAGCCTTCATGAAAGAAATAATCACATTAGCCCGATTATTAAAAGTCTCGTAGATTACATTAAAAACAACCTTCATGAAGAGCTGTCCTTAAAAAGTTTGAGCCATCAGTTTCACATTAACACCGTTTATTTAGGTCAGCTTTTTCAAAAAGAAATGAAGGTTGTCTTCTCGGACTATGTAAACGAGCTTCGCATCCATAAGGCAAAAGAACTCCTTCAGTCCACTCACCTGCGAGCAGGTGAGATCGGGAAGCAAGTAGGCTATTCGGATTCTACCTATTTCTATAAACAGTTCAAAAAGAAGATCGGTTTGACCCCTACTGAGTTTAGAGCTTTATCACAAGGAATAAATGCATAGCTGCTTGATCCCGTACATGTTCAGTGCGGGATTTTTTAGTGGACATATTTTAGTTATAGTGAAAAAAACTTATCACTTTCATAGAGCGGATTGACTGCTTATAGAGCCCAAGATATAACTACTTACAGGAAGATGTTGTTAATGAGTGGCCGATCCACCAGGTTTTGATAACGCTTACATAATTGATGTCCAGCATTAACATCATCTGAAAAATTAGACAGAGGAGAGGATTAAACTTGAATCACCTAAAGAAGAACGTCTGGGTAATCGGTAGTTTCTTAGGCATGTGTATGCTGGTATTGTTTCTTTTGCCTCATAGCAGCAGTGCCGCACAGCCACAATCTTCACATTGGTTTCCAGAGCAGCTATTAAACTGGAACCCAGAGAATGACCCGAACGCCAAGTACAACCGCAGTCATATTCCTTTAGCGCAACGCGATGTGTTGTACAAAGTAAATGAAAATGCTCAATCAGATGCAAAACTCGTTGCCTTATCTGCGTTAAATCCCAATACAAGTGGTGTACCGTCACAAGGAGGGAAAGCGTTTTTTGCCAACACGTTCAGTTATTGGCAATACGCGGATCTTATGGTGTACTGGGCAGGTTCTTCTGGAGAAGGGATCATTGTTCCGCCGAGCGCTGATGTAATTGATGCTTCTCACAAAAACGGTGTACCCATTTTAGGCAATGTCTTCTTTCCTCCTACTGTCTACGGCGGTAAAAAAGAATGGGTAGAACAGATGCTCACGCAGCGAGCCGACGGTTCTTTTCCTGCGGCTGATAAACTGCTTGAAGTAGCTGAATATTACGGTTTTGACGGCTGGTTTATTAACCAGGAAACAGAAGGTGGAACTCCTGAAACAGCTAAGAAAATGCAACAGTTTTTAGTGTATTTACAGAACCATAAGCCAGAAGGCATGGAAATCATGTGGTATGACTCCATGACGAATGATGGAAGAATCAACTGGCAAAATGCGCTTACGGATAAAAACAGCATGTTTTTACAGGATGGGGAGCAGCGTGTCTCTGACAGCATGTTCCTGAACTTCTGGTGGCGTGACCAGCAATCCTCTTATAACAAAGCGCAGCAGCTGAAAAGAAATCCATATGATTTATATACAGGTATTGATGTGGAAGCGAGGGGAACTAGTACATCTATTCCATGGGAAGGAATCTTTCCAAAAGGAAAAGCTCCATACACTTCTCTAGGCATCTATCGTCCAGACTGGGCGTTTAAGACCTCGCAAAACATGGAGGAGTTTTATCAAAAGGAACAAGAGTTTTGGGTTGGTAAGAACGGAGACCCTTCTGATACAGAGGGTAATGGGAGCTGGAAAGGGATGGCACACTACTTTACAGCTAAAACACCTATTCAAGAATTGCCTTTTGTTACACATTTTAATACGGGAAGCGGAAAGTTCTTCTCTGTAAAAGGAGACGTGTCGAGTAATGAAGCATGGAACAACCGCAGTCTTCAGGATGTCCTCCCAACATGGCGCTGGCTAAAAGAAGGAGGTCAGGATCTTGATGTGAATTTTGACTGGGAACAAGCTTATTACGGCGGAAGCTCATTAAAACTATCAGGGATGTTGGACCCGGCTGATCCTGCTCACCTGAAACTCTATAAGACAGATCTTCCGATACAAAAAGATACGGAACTTTCGATTACGCATAAAGCTAACTCTAAGAACGCAAAGGTTAAAGTAGGGATTAGTTTCTTAGACGATCCTGAGTCCTTTATCTTCTTGGACACAGAAACCAAAGACAGAGATGAATGGACCACAAGTTCCTTTAAGTTAAAAAAATATAACGGCAAGAAGCTGGCTGCCATCTCACTATTTGTAGAGGGGAACCAAGAAGTTGAAGATTTTAAACTTCATGTAGGCGAGTTAAAAGTTTTCAATAAAGACGATTACCGTATAAAAAGTGTACGAGCTAAAGGTGCTAAAGTAAGTGACGTAACGTTTAATAAAGGAATCTACGCAGATGTGTCACTTGAATGGAGTCCGGTAGAATCAAATATTAGTCATTATGAAATATATCGTACGCTGCCAAACGGTGAAAAGGAGTGGGTAGGAGCAACTCCAAATCATGTCTATTTCTTATCTGAGATGAAACGCAAGGAAAAAGAAAATCATACTCTCTTAGAGGTTGTTGCGGTCAGAAAGGACTTCAAACGAAGCAAGCCTGCAGCTATTCAGTTTGAATGGCCGCCGTATCCAAAACCTGAAGCTGATTTCCGTGCAGATAAGACGATTGCAGCACCTGGTGAACCAATTCAATTCACAAATGAATCATCAGAAGTAACAGAAGAAGTAAGCTGGGAGTTTGAAGGCGGTACACCGTCTATATCTAACGAAGAAAATCCAATCGTTACGTATGAAAACGAAGGCGTCTACTCTGTTACATTAACGGCGAGAAACAGTGAAGGAGAAGATATCCTCACGAGAGAAGCATGGATCACTATTTCTAAAGATGCTAAAAATATTACGAATGTCGCACTAAACAAACTAGCAGAGGCGAGCGGGGCATGTGCCCCATCAGAAGGACCGGGCTATGCTTTAGATGGCAAAGTAACGGATAACAGCAAATGGTGCGCGCTTGGGACTGCTCCCCATTGGCTGAAAGTAGATTTAGGAGCCAGCCATTCCATTTCAAAGTTTGTGGTAAAACACGCACAAGCAGGTGGAGAAGCTCAAGCCTTTAACACGCAAATTTTTAAAATCCAAGTAAGTGCAGATGGCGTAAATTGGGGAGACTCTGTCCAAGTGACGGATAATACACAAGCTGTTTCTGAGCATAGTATTCCGCTTACGGACGCTCGATATTTCCGATTATGGATTGAGAAACCGACACAAGGAAGTGACCAAGCAGCAAGGATCTTTGAATTTGAGGTATACGGATACCCTTCCAATTAATAGCTATTCTACGAAAGAAACATGGAGTGATCCATGTTTCTTTTTTTTTTGGTATTTTTAGTAAAACTTAAATTTGCACATAAAAACAAAGATAGTACAGTAAACCTAAATTTTGTTAACTACTCCTGCTCCTGTTCCTTTTGTAAAATTAGTGTAAAGAATCAATTATAGAAACAAGGGGGAGAGCAATGGCTAGGATAAAGAGGTTCTTTCAAGACGTTTATAAAAATAAAACATGGCTTTTGATGGTCCTTCCAGGTGTTGTATGGTTTTTGTTGTTTTCTTATTTACCGATGTTTGGGACTGTAATCGCCTTTAAAAACTTCCAATTCCACCCCGACGGATTTTTTGCAAGCGTTATCAATAGTGAGTGGGTAGGGTTTGAGAATTTTGAGTTTCTATTCAGTACGGATGATGCTTTCATTATTACGAGAAACACGATTCTTTATAATTTGGTATTCATCATTCTAGGACTCATATTGGCTGTTGCGACAGCGATCATCTTAAACGAGATTACAAATAAGAAAATGGCAAAAGTATATCAGACAGGTATGCTGTTTCCCCACTTTCTATCCTGGGTTATTGTCAGCTATTTTGTGTTCACCTTTCTAAGTGTAGATCGAGGGATGCTGAACAATATTTTTCAGTGGTTTGGAATGGAGAAGGTTTCCTGGTATAGTGAGCCAGAATATTGGCCGTTTATCCTTGTATTCATGAGCATGTGGAAAGGGATTGGATATGGCAGTATTGTTTATTTAGCTGCTATTGTTGGAATCGACCGAAATTACTATGAAGCAGCTATGATTGATGGAGCATCAAAGTGGCAGCAGATCCGGCATATTACCATTCCGATGATCACTCCGTTAATTGTGATACTAACGATCCTAAATATCGGTAAGATCTTCAACTCTGATTTTGGATTGTTCTATCAAGTCCCTCTCGACAGCGGATCTTTGTATCCGGTTACAAACGTTATTGATACGTACGTTTACAGAGGATTGATGACGATGGGTGAAGTCAGTATGAGTACTGCAGCAGGACTCTATCAATCTGTTGTTGGTTTTATTCTAGTTATTTTAACCAATTACATTGTTACGAGAATCAACAAGGATTATGCCCTGTTCTAAAATATAGCCCTTATTTCTTTTTAAACTCAAATACAGAAAGGGGGGAGTCGCAGCTAAAGCGACTATTGTATGAGTAAATCCGTAATAGAGACTGATGTGCTGAAGCCTGCAGTTCCATCTAAAAAAGTTCCAAAAGCAGTGAAAAAGAAGAACTACAATCCACATCAGTTGGGAAAAAAAGCAAATGCCATCTTAAATACCATGCTAGCGGTTTTTGCTTTTTCATGTGTGTTTCCTTTTCTTTATGTCATCATCATTTCACTTACAGATGAGAGTGTATTAGAAAAGAACGGGTTCAGTTTACTGCCAGAGACCTGGAGCTTTGAAGCTTATCAGTTCTTATGGGCGATTAAAAGTCAATTGCTGCAGTCTTATATGATTACGATTGCAGTAACGGTACTAGGAACGATTATAAGTGTATTTACCATTGCTTTCTATGCGTACGCCATCTCGCGTCCGCAATTTAAATTTCGAAAACAGTTCACCTTTTTTGCGTTTTTCACCATGTTGTTCAATGGAGGGCTCGTTCCCTTCTATATTGTAGCTACTCAAGTATTGCATCTTCGCGATACCATTTGGGCGCTCATCCTTCCGATGGCCGTTAACGCGTTTTACATTTTGATCATGAGAACGTTCTTTCAACGATCGGTACCTGAATCGATACTAGAATCGGCACGGATTGACGGGGCCAGTGAACTGCGAATCTACTTTCAGATTGTTCTGCCGCTATCCCTTCCGGGGCTGGCAACCATCGCGTTGTTTAGTACACTCGGGTATTGGAACGATTGGTTTAATGCTTTACTATTTATCGATAACCCAGCACTCGTTCCACTTCAATCTCTTCTTATGAAGATCGAGAATACCCTTGAGTTCATACGCCAGAACACGTTATTAACAGGTTCTGTAAAAGGAATCATGCAGTCTGTTCCAAAGGATGCGGCAAAGATGGCGATGGTCGTGATCGCAACGTTGCCAATCGCTGTTTCCTATCCATTCTTTCAAAGGTATTTCATTCAAGGATTAACGATAGGCGGAGTAAAGGAATAAGTAAAATTACGATATAGGAGGAATTGAAATGAAGAAGATATTTCTTGTATTGTTTTCCTGTTTGCTATTACTTTCTGGTGTACTAGCGGGCTGCAGCTCGAATGAAAGTGAAGCAGGAGGCAAGGATGGAGAAGAAGTTAAACTTACGTGGTATATGATTGGAACCCCTCAAAAAGATATGAACAAAGTAATGGAAGAAGTAAACAAATATACGAAGAAGAAAATCAACACAACGATTGATCTGAAGATGATTGATTGGGGAGATTACGATAAAAAAATGCAAGTCGTTATCGCCTCTGGTGAGCCTTATGATATTGCATTCACAGCCTCTTGGGCTAACAATTATGTGCTAAACGCACGTAAAGGAGCCTTCAAGGAATTAGATCAGCTGATGGACGAACATGGCAAGGAACTTAAGGGTGCGTTAGATCCGGCGTTCCTTGAGGGAGCAAAGATTGATGGGAAGCTTTATGCGGTTCCAACGAATAAAGAAGTGGGACAACAAGGAGTTTATGTTTTCAACAAGCGTTTAGTTGATAAATACAAGTTTGATATCCAGAGCATTAAAAGTTTCGAAGATTTAGAGCCGATGCTGCAAACGATAAAGGAAAAAGAATCTGGCATCCAGCCGATGACAACCTTTACACCACATGCACCTTTTGATTATATTCTCGATGACAAGATGCCATTTGCTGTTCCTTTAGAAGGTGAAAACAAAATTGTTAACGTGTATGAAACGGATGAAATGAAACAAAATTTAGATACGCTTCATAAGTATTACAAAGCAGGCTACATCAAATCAGATGCAGCTACTTCCAAAGAGCCTTGGGCACTTGATGTAGAGAACTGGTTTGTACGTAAAGAACTATACCAGCCATATGCGGAGAACATCTGGAGCCGAAATGCGGGTTACGAATTAGTGGTTCAGCCGATGCATGAATCTCCAATCACATTCAACAACTCTGTTACAGGTTCTATGCAGGCGATCTCTGCAACATCCAAAAATCCTGAGCGTGCGATGGAATTCTTAAATCTATTAAATACGGATGAGTATCTTCGTAACCTGATGGATAAAGGGATTGAAGGCGAACACTACGAGAAATTGGATAATGGACGCATCAAAGACCTTCCAGCTCGTAAGAATTATACGGTACCAAGCTTTGCATTAGGAAACCAGTTCATCCTAGATCTGTATGAAGAAGATTCTGATGATAAGTGGGAGAAGTTTGAAGAGTTTAATAATCAATCAGATGATGCTCCTACCCTAGGATTCTACTTTGATCCTAAGCCAGTACGAACAGAGATTGCAGCTATCTCAAACGTAACCAGTGAGTTTGCACAAGCTCTTTTAACCGGTTCTGTTAATCCGGATGAGTACTTGCCGAAGTTCAATAAAAAGTTAAAAGAAGCTGGACTTGATAAAGCTTTAGATGAAATGAACAAACAGTACGAAGAGTGGAAGAAGAAGCAATAACGAAAAGAAAGTAGCCAAGTTCAATTTTAACTTGGTTACTTTTGTTCTATTCCAACAAAATTAATAAGACGGTGATCAGAAATGAATGAAACCAATCAGACATATTCTTTCCCTTCAGATTTCTGGTGGGGTAGTGCTGCATCAGGGCCACAAACAGAAGGCGCTGCAAAAGAAGACGGAAGAAAGCCGAGTATATGGGATTACTGGTACAGCAAACAACCTGAATGTTTTCACGGAGAGGTTGGTCCAGAACATACGTCCAACTTTTATCACATGTATAAAGAAGACATTCAGTTAATGAAGAAGACAGGCCATAACTCGTTTCGCACGTCTATTCAATGGTCGCGTCTCATACCAGATGGAAAAGGAACCATCAATGAAAAAGCGGTTCAGTTCTATAACGATGTGATCAACGAATTAATCGCTAACGATATCGAACCTATTATGAATTTATATCATTTTGATATGCCGATGTGCATGCAGGAAAAAGGGGGATGGGAATCCCGTGAAGTGGTTGATGCGTATGTTGAGTATGCCAAAACGTGCTTTGAACTGTTTGGTGATCGAGTAAAGTATTGGTTTACCTTCAACGAACCAATTGTTCCTGTAGAGGCGAGTTATCTGTACAACTTGCATTATCCTCATATTGTTGATTTTAAACGAGGCGCACAAGTGGCACATAACACGATTGTGGCACATGCGAAAGCTGTAGCCGTTTATAAAAAATTGAATCTTAATGGCCGTATAGGAATCATTTTAAATCTGACGCCTTCATATCCAAGAAGCAAGAAGGAAGAAGATGTTCAAGCAGCACACATTGCCGATCTGTTTTTTAATCGAAGTTTTTTAGATCCAGTAACAAAAGGGGTGTATCCGGCAGGTCTGATTGAAATCTTAAAGGAACGGAATCTGCTTCCAGCTGTTGAAGAAGGAGACCTAGAGATTATTCAAAGCAATCCAATTGATCTATTAGGTGTAAATTATTATCAGCCAAGGCGAGTTAAAGCAAAGGAAGAACAGGTACCGCCTGAGAAACCGTTTATGCCTGAACATTTATTCGATCCTTATATCAAGCCAGACCGTAAAATCAATCCACATCGGGGATGGGAAATTTGCGAAGAAGTCATCTATGACATCATGATCAATATTCGAGACCATTATGACAATATTCCCTTTTTTATTTCAGAGAACGGTATGGGAGTAGAAGGGGAAGAAAAGTTCCGTAACCATGAAGGCTACATTGAAGATGATTATCGGATTGAATTCATTCAAGAACACTTAAAGTGGGTGCATAAAGGTTTACAAGAAGGAGCCAACTGTCTAGGCTATCACCTTTGGACCTTTATGGATAATTGGTCTTGGGCAAATGCGTACAAAAATAGATATGGACTTGTTGAAGTAGATCTTAATAGAGACTTTAAACGGACGATTAAAAAGTCCGGACAGTGGTACAAAGCATTAACAGATAATCATGGCTTTACGATTAACAGGAAAAAGGAAGCGAAATCATGAGTGATCATCTTCTCGGAATTGATCTAGGAGGAACAAACCTTAGAGCAGCACTTGTCACAGCTGACGGGGAGATCGTTGAAGAACGAATCGTTCCAACAGAAACAGAAAAAGGTCCTTATCACACCATTCAAAATATGATTGATCTTTGTGAGTATTTTTTAAATAAGAATCAAATAGCTGCAATTGGGATTGGGGCTCCGGGTCCTTTGGATTCAAAACAGGGAACGATTTTAAGTCCACCCAATCTACCAGGATGGGACGAGATTCCGTTAGTGACGCTGTTAGAAAAGGTGTTGCATAGAAGAGTCGTTCTTGATAATGATGCAAATGCAGCAGCACTTGCAGAAGCAATGATAGGAATTGGAAAAGGCAAGGAGTCTATTTTTTATATTACGGTTAGCACAGGAATTGGTGGAGGTTTTGTCTATCGAAACCAAATCATTCAAGGTGCTCATTCTTGTGCGGGAGAAATAGGCAACATGATCATTGATCGCTACGGGCCTGTACACTCAAACCTTAATAAGGGTTCTTTAGAATCCTTGGCTAGTGGAACAGCTCTAAAAAGATCAGCTCAAGAACAGTTTGGTTTGGATGGTCATGCGGGAGATCTATTTTTGTTAGCAATGGAAGGTCATGATGATGCGAAAATGATCGTAGATACGATGCTCACACAATTAGCAAAAGGGATCGCTAATATTGTGCATACGGTTGATCCACACATGATTGTATTAGGTGGCGGAGTTATGCAGTCCAAGGACTATATCATGCCGATTCTAAAGAAAAAAGTGGATCTGTTTCTATATCCGCAGCTTCGCAGCAAAGTTAAACTAGAGTGTGCCGCGTTAGGTACGAAAGCAGGAGTGGTTGGAGCAGCTTTATTATCCCAGCAATTTAACGCTGTTCTTAGGAGTTAATGCAATGAAAACGTACATGGTGTTTGATCTAGGTGGAACGTATATCAAGTATGCCGTCATGGATGAAGAAGCCGGCAAGTTAGAAAGCGGCAAGCTGATTACACCTGTTAGCCTTGAAGAGTTTGTACAAAAAATAACTTCGATTGTTCAATCGCTTCAGAGTAAATATGACTTTTCTGGTATAGCCGTGAGCTCCCCTGGGGCTGTGGATACCCATACAGGATATATTGGTGGAGCGAGTGCCATCCCCTTTATACATGACGTTAACATGATAGAGTTGCTTGAAAATGAAACGGGTCATCAAGTTTCCATTGAAAATGATGCCAACTGTGCTGCGTTGGCAGAAGGCTGGCTAGGTGCAGCGAAGGATACTGATTATTATATATGTATTGTAATCGGTACAGGAATCGGTGGCAGTATCGTCATGAATCGTTCCATTTTAAAAGGATCCAACCTTCATGGCGGAGAGTTTGGCTACATGTTATTGGGAGATCCACTCGATAATCCGCAACGATTGAATTGGAGTCGAACCTCTTCAACCCATGCACTGGTCAGGGAAGTGGAGAGAAAGAAAGGTCTTGCAATGGGTGCTTTGACTGGCGAGCAGGTATTCGATTCCGTTAATAACGGAGACATAATAGCAAGTGAGTGCGTGGCTGATTTTTATAAAAAATTAGCCGCAGGAATCTTTAATTTAAAATACATTCTTGATCCCGCTAAAATATTGATAGGCGGGGGAATTAGCAAGAGGTCAGAAGTGATTGACGGCATTAATCAGGAATTAAAAAAGTTAAGAAATGAAACGGCAACCCTTGATTTTAGAGTAGAAGCTTGTCATTTTGACAATGATGCAAATCTAATTGGGGCTTTGTTTCATTTGTTAAACAGTGGAAAGAGCGATTATTAAGAAAATCGCTCTTTTTATACGTTTAAGAGTACATTTTGATTAGGCCTGGGCGTAAATGTGAGGAAATAGGGTGTAAATATGAGGAACCTGGGTGTAAAATGGGAAAACTGGGCTAAATTGTATGTGAAGCGGGTGTAAACGTGTCGAATTCGGGTAAACGTGTAACAGATAAAAGAACACGTACCGTAAAAAACAAAAAAGGCAGGTGAGATGAATTTCTCTCCTCAAACAAATAATAATAGAATGGATGCCTTTGTCTAGACTGGTGCCACGGTAAAAAGTGTTTTAAGATATTTGTATCAATGAAAGAGAAGATAGAAGATTGGTAAACATGCTACTATATAAGATGGCGAAAAGCGCCATTTAAATACTTTTATCCGGAATTGTACTTTAATTAATCACTTTTTAGGAGGAACCATGCTACAAAAATTCGGTTTTTCACAATATGAGAGTCAAGTTTTTGAAGTTCTTGCATCGAGTGAGGAACCCATGGATGCGACGAACATCGTAAAATATTCAGGTGTCCCGAAATCAAAAATTTACGAGGTTCTTTCGCGCATGATCGAAAAAGGGATGGTGCTTGATTCAGTATCGGAAAAGAAAAAACTGTATACCGCGCTGCCATTGCCGATTGTGATCGAGAAGCTTACGACTGAATTCCAAGAGAACGTCCAACAGTTAAAAACCAGCACCTCCAAGAGGAAGTTCTATGATGAACACGTTTGGAGCCTAAAGGTCGATTCATCGATTCGTGCACAAACGAAGCGGCTCCTTCAAGGTGCGGAGAAATCAATTAAAGTTTCCGCTTGGCAGGATGATGTTCTCGACTATCTTCCTTTACTCGAGGAAAAAGAGGAACAAGGAGTAGATGTGGAAGTACTTGTTGTAGGTGAGATGGACTCCAGTTTGTCCAACGTACATACACTGATTCCGGCACAGGAGCACCATTCGTTGGAACGATTCCGCTTAGTTGTCGTCGATGAGACAGAAGTGATCTTTGCGGGGATGGAAAATCAAAGCTGGCAGGCGCTAAAGACAAAATCCAGGCCGTTCATCAAAGTGTTCATCGAGTTCTTTTACCACGATGTGGCCCTTGCTAAAATTAATGAAAAGCATTCAGAACTGTTGATGAATGATGAAGAGATCAGAAGTGTATTAATGAAGTTAAGGTATTAAAAAAAGGAGGCTAATGCAGCCTCCTTTTTACGTGCTTATTTTTCTGAACTTACTACTTCCAGAGCCATTTCGATCATATCGTTGAACGTTGTTTGACGCTCCTCCGCTGACGTTTCTTCACCTGTGAAGATGTGATCACTTACTGTCAGGATCGATAGTGCATTCACGCCGTATTTCGCTGCGATTGAATAGAGTGCTGTTGTTTCCATTTCGATAGCCAGTACGCCGTTTTCAGCTAATTTTTTCACGATATCCATGCTGTCACGGTAGAACAGATCAGCAGTTAACACGTTACCTGCTTTAATTTTTAAGCCTTTTTCTGTTCCGGCATCATATGCCTTCTTCAATAGATCGAAGTTTGCACAAGGTGCAAAATCAATGCCAGGGAAGGCTAAGTGGTTCATTCTTGAATCCGTAGAAGCTGTCATAGCTAAGATTACGTCACGAACTTTTACGTCTTGTTGGATTGCACCGCATGTTCCAACACGGATCAAGTTTTTCACGCCATATTCACGGATTAGCTCGTTTACATAGATCCCGATTGATGGAATCCCCATGCCAGTCCCTTGAACCGATACGCGTTTTCCTTTGTACGTTCCTGTGAACCCTAGCATACCGCGAACTTCGTTGTAGCATGTTACGTCTTCTAAGAATGTTTCTGCAATGTATTTTGCACGAAGCGGATCACCTGGTAATAAGATACTTTCTGCGATTTCACCTTGTTTTGCACCAATATGGATACTCATTTGTTTCACCATTACAGCCTTTTTAAACAGCTAGTAATGGCTTCACCTCCTTAAAAAGTTGTAGCTTACCTCAAAAATTTTCTCTACATTCATCATGCCATAGTTTTAGCAACCTAGCTAATTGTATGTGCGCGACTCGAAGAATGCTCTTTTTTACCCATGGAAAAAACAGCTGTACCAAGAGCCAGTATGACCAACAATCCGCCGACTGTTGCATTCATCTCTACGGATGCATTCTCAATCACGATTCCACCGATCATGGACCCGAACGCAATGCCGAAGTGAAGCGCAGAATTGTTTAAGCTCTGCTGGATATCGGATGTTTCAGGAGACGACTCGATGAGATAACTCTGCATAGCAGGTGTGATCGCCCAGCTGAGCATGCTCCAAATGATCATGACCACTAAAAATAACGGGAAAGCAAAAGTTGTATATGGAATCATAAAGATTGAGATGCCAAAAACGATAATTACACCTAAAATAGTAGGCTTCGTGCCAAATCGGTCAGCAAGCATGCCGCCTAATCCACCGCCGAATACCGCTGCAACCCCAAAGATCAGGTACACGATGCTTACCCATGTTCCATCAAGCCCGAGCGTCATCTTTAAGAACGGTGTTAAATAGCCGTACAACGTTAGATGACCTGCCAAGAAAAGAAACGATGTAACTTGAGCAAATAATACTCTTCTGTCTTTTAACGTGCGAAGTTGTTGTCTGATCGGAATCGCGGGCTTCGGATCAAGACGTCCCATAAAGAAATACACACCGAGTATGGATAAGACAGTTAGAGCTGTAATTAAGATGAATGGAGCGCGCCAACCGAAGGCGTTTCCAAGCATCAAGCCGATTGGAATCCCTAATACCAGTGAAGCACTGATCCCCATAAAGACCACGCCGATCGCACGAGCACGATATTTTTCTTCTACGATGTTGGATGCGATCGTCACACATAGAACAACGAGTAACGAGCCGCTTGCTGCAGAAAAGATTCGGGCGATCAATAACATTGTATAAGTTGGACTCACGATTACCAATGCGTTCCCTGCTAAAAATACCACTAGAGCAATAAGGGTTAAACGCTTCCTTTCTACTCCAGCAGTCATCGTCAGCAAGATGGGAGCTGCGACGGCAAACACAAGAGAGAAGATCGTGATAAGAAATCCTGCTTTACCTAAACTAACTCCAAGATCCTCTGCTACGAGGTCTAGAATTCCACCTATAATTAACTCGACCATCCCAACAACAAATGAAACGATCGTCAATAAATAAACACGTTTATTCAACATTACCGACCTCCATTCAAAAAGTTACCCCTGTAATGGTAACTTATAAAGAAAAGAAGGGCAATACTAATTTTCTAACCAATATATGTCGTTTATTTTATTTATAAATGAACTGTGAAAGGGGCTGTGGTATAGATGTATTTGTATATTTGCGAATGAATCAATAAAAAAATGAAGAGATTATTTAAATCTCTCCATTCAAAGCAGCAAGTATTAATTTAATTTGGAAACAGATTCTCCACACATTTTATTTGTAGGAACAATCGTTTTGGATTCCATTTTACTTCCTCTTATTTTCCCAAATAGAATTTTACTGCCAACCGCTCCTAATTCTTCGATTGGTATTTCTACTCTTGTAAGCGCAGGGCTGAGAAAGGGTGAATTACTATAACCAACGACAGAGAGATCTTGAGGAATGGATATTCCTAATTCTGCTGCTGCCTTATAGAGAGTCCAAACTTTTAAATCATCATTTGCAACAACGGCAGTAGGTCTCTTCGAACGAAGCAAAAGTGATTTTGCTGATTCATAAGCACTTTCAACCGTATAACCGCTGTTTATGATCCAGTCGTTATTGAGCTGTAACCCATGGTGCAGGATGCCATCTGTATATCCTTTAAGACGATCGATGGATACATGGTATTCAAGCGGTGAATGGAGACAGGCAATATCCCGATGACCTTGCTCGAATAAATAATTTATCAGGTCATAGCTGTCTTGATAGTTATTGGTATCTACTGTATATACATTTTTATAGGTACCATCTAGTCTGCCAATCACAACGATGGGAATGTCAAACACATCTAGCTCTTTAAAGAAATGCTCATCGGCAGGAGCCGTTAGCATCAAGATTCCCTTTATCATCTTTTCGTTTATTTTATTTTTGCATTTTTCAATTTCATCGTTGCTGCTGTGTGATGTATTCAAAATAAGATCAAAATTCTCTTCTTCCGCTTTTGAGGAAATGGTCTGAATGATTTCGGAGAAGAACGGATTGTTTGCTGTCGTTCTAGATGAACGTGAAATAACCATAATCGCATCAAAACCGGAAGAGAGTCCTCTAGCCACTTTATTAGGCTGATATTTTAATTCCGCAATAGCATTAAGCACGCGCTCTTTTGCCTCTGCAGAGATATTGGTCTGATTATTTAATACTCGAGATACTGTTGATTTTGAAACATTTGCAAGCTTTGCTATATCGTAAATGGTACAACTCAAAAAAGCTCCCCTCCTATAAATATCCATAGATATAGATATTGAAATTGTCTCAAAATGTTGGAAGCCGCAACAATTAGTTATTATAGTAATAGTATTGGAAATTATCAACATCTATAACGGAAATGAAAGCGTTGACAGTATCCGCTTTGTATATTATAGTCTCTTTGTGGGAGCGGTACCACAGAATATTTTATTTTTTTTGTTATATCGTGGGAACGGTACCACAGAATACTCTATTTTTTTGCGATATCGTGGGAGCGGTACCACAATCAGTTTGCTGCTTTTTTTTACGATATCATGGGAGCGGTCCCAAAAGGAGGAGCTACATGGAAAATCTTAAAGAAAGATTAAAGTTGATTTACTCTGAAGAGGAAGTTAATGAAGTTTGGCCAAGCCTAAAAAAATTAATAGATAGTGCAAAATCAAAAGTTATAAAAAAGAGAAAACCGCATTGGGATGAAAAGGATGTTGTTTTAATCTCATATGCTGACCAATTTCATGAAGAAAATAAACCTACCTTAGCTTCTTTTAAGAAGATGTTTGACCGTTATTTTACAGACAAATTTGATATGGTTCATCTTTTACCATTCTACCCTTATTCATCCGATGATGGATTTTCTGTTATAGATTATACAAAAATCAACCCGATTTCCGGAGACTGGGAAGACTTAGAGCATTTATCCGGATCAACACGACTCATGTTCGATTATGTATGCAACCATATTTCAGCAAAAAGTGAATGGTTCCAGAAATACCTTCAAGGTGACCCTGAGTTTAAGGATTTCTTCGTGGTGATGGATCCTTCCGTTGATCTAAGCTCTGTGACAAGACCTCGGGCTACACCAGTTTTGACTAAGTTTAAAAAAGATGATGGAACGGAAGAATATATTTGGACAACCTTTAGTGAAGATCAGATTGATTTGAACTTCAAGAACCCAAAGGTATTAGTAAAAATGATTGAAGTCTTGTTGTTCTATCTGGAGCAGGGGGCAGAGTACGTACGTCTTGACGCTGTAGGATTTATGTGGAAAGAAGTTGGAACTACGTGTATCCATCTTGAAAAAACGCACCAGATAATAAAACTGTTTCGAGATATTGCTGATGAAGTTTCTGAAGGAACAGTCCTTATTACAGAAACAAATGTTCCGCATAAAGATAATATCTCCTATTTTGGAAACGGTGAAGATGAAGCTCAAATGGTTTACCAATTTCCCCTGCCGCCATTGGTGCTTTACTCCATTTTACAAGGGAATGGAAGCGCTATTATAGAATGGGCAAAAAATCTTGAATTGCCAGGTAAGCAAACAACCTTTTTTAATTTCTTAGCATCCCATGATGGAATAGGCCTAAATCCAATTCGAGGAATCATCCCAGAAGAAGAAATCCTCAAGATGGTGGATGGATTAAAAGGTGAAGGGGCATTAGTAAACTACAAAAATAACCCAGACGGCAGCAAGAGTCCTTACGAAATTAATGTGACGTATATGGATGCTTTAAACAAGCAATCGGATCATGATGAGATCCGGACAAAAAGATTCTTAGTGGCACATTCCATTCTATTAACACTTCCTGGGGTCCCAGCAGTTTATATACAAAGCATGCTAGGTTCACGCAATGACTATGAAGGTGTTTCTAGAACAGGTATGAACCGGTCGATTAATCGTCAAAAATATGATGTTTTGGTAATCGAACAAGAATTGACTAGTACGGATACACTTAGACACAGCATTTTTGAAGAATTGACAAAAATTATTGTGACCAGAAAAGAAATCGAACTTCTTCACCCTGATGTTGCTATGGAAGTATTGGATCTGGATGAAAGACTTTTTGCTTTTAAGCGGATTTCTGATGACGGAAATGAACTACTGGTTATTCATAACCTTGCAAATGAGTCTGTGGAATGTAAGATTTCTGGTGACTATTTGGATCTCTTAACTGGAAACACGATGAATTTCGATACGCACAGTCCATTGGATCCCTATCAATTTCTCTGGTTAAAACCAATCCAATAGGAGGTTAAATGATGAAGATCAAAAGTTTGAGTTTGCTGCTCATAATCATGTTTAGCATCGTTTTGAGCGCATGTGGAAATAGAACAACCACTGATGACGGCAGGACCATCGTTGAATTTATGCATTCATCTGTTGAGCAGGAACGCTTAGCTGTCATCAATAAATTGGTGGCTAAGTTTGAGAAGGAGAACCCTGATATTAAGATCAAACAGGTTCCCGTTGAAGAAGGCAATTATAATACGAAAGTCGTCACATTAGCGAGATCTGGAAACCTGCCTGCTGTCATCGAAGTAGGAAATGATTATGCAAAGGTTATGGAAAAAGACGAGTTAATTGATAGAAAGTCAGTGAACAAAGTACTTGATCAGGTTGGAAAAGAAAACTTTTATGAAGGTGCAATTGACCTTTTGAGAACTGAAAATGGAAAGAGTTATTCAGGGGTACCGATCAGTGGCTGGGTACAAGGGATCTGGTATAACAAAGAAATGCTGAAGGCAAAAGGCATGGAAGAGCCTAAAAACTGGGAAGAAATCATGGGAGTTGCCAAAGAATTCACGGATAAGGGCAGCAAAAAATATGGAATTGCGATCCCGACAGTTGAAGGACCTTTTTCAGAGCAGGGATTTTCTCAATTTGCCTTATCTAACAATGCCAATGTATTTAATAACAATGGCGACCTCATGCTGAATACTCCTGAAATGAATGAGGCACTTACGTACTATAAAAAGTTATCCCAATACACGATGCCTGGCTCAAACGACACGACCGAGATTAAAGATGCTTTCATGAACGGAACAGTCCCGATGGCTATGTATTCAACGTATATTCTTCCATCTGTTTTTGAAGAAGGCGATGCAAACAATATCGGATATATTGTTCCTGAACAAGAACAAAAGGCAGTATTCGGTATGGTATCTGCATTGACGATATCATCTGGATTGGAAGCCAACCAGAAAGAGGCATCAGAAAAATTCGTTTCCTTTATGTCCGAACCTGAAAATACGACTGATTGGGTTTTAATGTCACCAGGTGGAGCTCAGCCTGTAAACAAACAAGTGACTGATAACCCAGACTATCAATCCAATGAAGTGGTTAAAGCATTCGGAAATCTTTCAACTGAAATTGCTGCGTCATTCAACGATATCCAGGCATTCGGTTTAGTCGGCGGCAAAAACTATTTAAAAATGGGAGACGTTACAAGCTCGGGTGCGATTCCTACTCTGATCAACAACATAACGGTTGGAAAAAGTGGAATCAAGAGCGAACTTAAAAAAGCTGAAAAGACTATAAAAGACGCTTTAGAAAAAAGGTAATCTCTCTTTGATACTTGAGTGAGGTTATGGAACGGGGAGGTACTATGAAAACTACGATAAAAAAAGGAAAAACTGACTTTAAACTTGCAATGGTACTGCTTTTTCCAAGCTTATTTCTTCTATTATTGCTTGTTGCTTATCCAATGTTTTCGAACATACAGATCAGTTTCTTCCATCTTCCGATAAACCCTAGGCTTGATTCAACATTTATTGGCTTAGAAAATTATATAAATATTCTTTCAGATATAGAATTTTTGAAATCATTAGGCCTTACTGTTTTGTATACAGCTTTAGCGGTAGGAGGAAGCACTGTCCTTGGTCTACTTGTAGCTATATTTTTTAATCGGCCGTTCATGTTTAGAAAAACAGCACGGTCATTAATCATCCTATCTTATGTGACACCATCGATTTCATTAATTTTCGCTTGGAAATACATGTTTAATAACAGTTATGGAATCGTTAACTTTCTGGGCGGAGATGTGTTTCATCTTTTTAAACAAGCGCCACTTTGGTTTGATAACCCGGTAAGCAGTTTTATTCTAGTTGTCATTTTTGCCATTTGGCGTTATTTCCCTTATGCCTTCATCTCATTCCTGGCGATCCTTCAAACGATCGATTCCAGTTTGTATGAAGCAGCAGAAATAGATGGGGCATCGGCTTGGCAAAAGTTTAAGATTGTAACCCTGCCAGCAATCATGCCGGTGCTTATAACAGTAATTACGCTACGTTCGATCTGGTTATTCTATATGTTTACGGATGTATATCTACTGACAAATAAGGTAGATATACTTGGAATCTATCTGTATAAAACAGCCTTTGCGTTTAATGACTTAGGTCAGGCTGCATCGATATCTGTGATCCTGTTTATCATTCTATTCATCGTAATCATTGCAGCAAGAAAGAGGGTGAATTTTAATGGCAATGGCTAGTAGCAAAAAAACCAAGATGACAAAAAAAGTTGCGTTTTACGCTACCCTTATCCTACTCATGGTAGTTACGCTGTTTCCATTTTTAATCATGCTGATGACAGCCTTTAAGAGTTCGGGTGAGGCTGTTTCAACCAGCCCGACGATCTTTCCAAAGGAATGGACATTCCAGCATTTCCAGGATATTTTTAATCCCGTTGTTTTTCCTTATTTGATCTACTTTAAGAATAGTTTGATCGTTGCGCTCACTGCTTCTGTATTAGCAGTAACAATCGGAATCTTTGGTGCGTATGCTCTCTCCAAATTAAAGTTCATGGGAAAGACTACGATTAATGCCAGCTTCTACACGGTATATATGTTTTCAGGAATCTTGCTGGTAGTGCCTTTGTTTAAGATCATTTCGGGCTTAGGCTTGTATGATACGAGAACATCCTTAATTATTACGATGATCGTGCAAACCTTGCCTACAGCCATCTTTATGCTGAAAAGTTATTTTGATACGATTCCAGATGATTTGGAAGAAGCAGCAATGATTGATGGGCTTAACCGTATACAGATTATCCTGTACATCATCATTCCGCTGTCTATTTCAGGAATCATTTCCGTGTTTGTTTATTCCTTTATGGTGGCATGGAACGATTACCTGTTTGCATCGATTTTTATTTCGAATTCAGAGAATTTTACACTGCCGATCGGCTTAAATGCGCTATTCAGCACCCCGGATTATGTTTGGGGAAGAATGATGGCTGCTTCACTCGTTACAGCTTTGCCGGTTGTCATTATGTATGCGATATCCGAGCACTTCATTAAAGGAAACCTGACTGAGGGCGGAGTAAAAGGATAATTCTTTGACCAATTGAGGAGGAAATAGCAAGTCATGAAAAAATTAATCGCAGTCCAGCCAAGAGAAGCGGGATTCGTAGAGTATACAGACCGTTCAATAGAAAATAATCAAGTCAAAATTAAAGTAGAGTTCGCGTCACCAAAACACGGAACAGAAGTCATTGACTTTCGTGGACAGACTCCTTTTATCGGTGAAGACTTCAATGAAGAATGGCGAATGTTCATGCCGCGTGAAGAAGGCTCAAAGCCGGGTATCGTGTTCGGTGAGTTTCAGCTCGGAAACATGGTAGTCGGCAAGATTGTAGAAAAAGGTAGCGATGTAACGGAGTATGAAGTCGGTGAAACGGTATGTACGTATGGACCGATCATGGAAACGGTTATTGTGAACGCGATTGATAATCACCGTTTAAGAAAGATGCCTGAGGGAGCGAAATGGCAGAATGCTGTATGTTATGATCCTGCCCAATTTGCGCTAAGCGGAGTAAGAGACGCCAATGTGAGAGCAGGGGATTATGTCATGGTCGTCGGTCTCGGGGCTATTGGACAGATTGCTGTTCAACTTGCAAAGAGAGCAGGAGCGAGTCTAGTGATCGGGGTTGATCCGATCAGTCAGCGTTGTGAGATCGCTAAGCGCCACGGTGCAAATGTTTGTCTTGATCCCACTGCTTGTGATGTAGGATATGAAGTGAAAAAACTGACAGATAAACTAGGTGTGGATTCCATCATCGAAACGAGCGGAAATTCAGCGGCACTTCAAGCTGCACTTAAAGGAATTGCATACGGCGGAACCATTTCATACGTTGCTTTCGGAAAACCTTTCCCAGAAGGATTAAATTTTGGACGTGAAGCACATTTTAACAACGCTAAAATTGTTTTCTCACGTGCAGCGAGCGAACCAAATCCGGATTATCCTCGCTGGAACAGAAAAAGAATCGAGGATACATGCTGGGAGCTGCTGATGAATGGATATCTTCACTGTGAGGATATTATTAACCCGGTCGTGTCTTTCGAAGCGAGCGATAAAGCTTACATGCAATATGTTGATCAGCATCCAGAGCTCAGCATCAAGATGGGAATCACATTTGAATAATTTTACGATTAAATCCTTCTGTCTCCTGACAGCAAGGATTTAATCATAATGTAACAGAATTAGGAGGACGGACAGATGAAGATTGGTACTCAAAATCAGTTTTTCTTTCCCGAGGATATCAAAGAAAAATTCCAATATATAAAAGAGATGGGATTTGACGCATTTGAGATAGATGGGAAGTTTTTGGTCGACCACATAGAGGAAGTTAAAGAGGCGATGGATGAAACGGGATTATCCGTTCCT
Organism: Fictibacillus barbaricus; assembly: GCF_014635025.1. GTDB lineage: Bacteria > Bacillota > Bacilli > Bacillales > Fictibacillaceae > Fictibacillus > Fictibacillus barbaricus. The sequence continues at coordinate 446,318 of NZ_BMCE01000001.1, forward strand.
ACTGTTTGCGGCGGCTACAGCGGCTGGATTGGTGATTTTGATGAAGAACGCAGAAAGACTGGATTAACTGAAATTAAACAAATCTTAGAAGCCTTACAGGAGATTGGCGGGAAAGGAATCATAGTACCTGCTGCTTGGGGAATGTTCACGTATCGATTGCCGCCTATGGTTTCACCAAGAAGTAAAGAAGACGACTGGAAAGCAGTGAGTGATTCTCTCATCTATTTAGATCAAGCAGCTAAAGAGACCGGTACAATCATTTTCTTAGAGCCCTTAAATCGTTATCAGGATCACATGATTAATACGTTGGCAGATGCGCGGCGCTATATAGAAGAAAATCATTTAGAAAACGTTAAGATCATGGCTGACTTCTATCATATGAACATTGAGGAAGACGGTATATCAGAGGCATTGCATCAACATCGTGACTTAGTAGGGCATGTTCATCTTGCAGATAACCATCGTTTTCAGCCTGGGAGCGGTTCGATTGATTTTCAAAAACACTTTAACCAGTTGAAAGAAGATGGTTACGAAGGATATTTGATGATCGAGTGCCGTGTCCGTGGGAACGATCCTGAATCAGAGTATAAAAAAGCATTGTCTCACCTTAAGAGATCTTTAGTCTGAAAGGAGAAAGCCCGTGAATAAAAAGAAGGTAGCGATCATAGGAGGCGGACAAGTAGCGGAAAAAGTGCATGTCTCCTACTATCAATCCCGAGATGATATTGATCTGGTTGCTGTGGTAGGCAGGAATCATGAGCGAGTGGAGGAATTTGCTGAACGCAATGGGATTCCTAGATTTTATACGGATGCTGAAGCGATGTATGAAGAAGAAAAGCCTGATATGGTCAGTATTTGTACGCCGAATAAATATCATTATGAAAATACGATGCAGGCATTGTCATATGGATGTGATGTTTTATGCGAAAAACCCCCTGCCATTCTTGCAGAAGATGCTAAGAAGATGAAAGAAAAGGCGGAAGAAAACAATCGTATCCTGGCATACAATTTTCATCATCGTTTTGCGGATGATGTTCAAGTCCTGAAGGATAAAGTGACCGAAGGGATATTGGGTGATGTCTACTTCATAAAAGTGCAAGCTATGCGACGATGTGGAATTCCGGGCTGGGGAACCTTTACGGATAAAACGATACAGGGCGGAGGGCCGCTTATTGATCTGGGCGTCCATATGCTGGATGCGGCATTGTATGTTCTAGGGTATCCGAAAGTAGAGAAGGTTACCGCTAAAATGTTTCAAAAAATAGGCAACAAAAAATCCACGGGTATGTTTGGGGAATGGGACCCAAACAAATTTGAAGTAGAAGACTCTCTATTTGGATTCATTGAACTCGAAGGTGGCCGTTTGCTCCAACTGGAAACTTCTTTTGCATTAAATATAAAAGAGCAGTCTATTATGAATGTTGAATTCTGCGGGGATCAGGCGGGAGCCACTCTATTTCCGGCACAAATTTATACAGACGAAGGTGGAGAGCTGCTCTCACTTTTCCATAGAGAGAAAGCTGATCCCGACAGACATCCTAAAAGCCTGGAAGCTTTTGTAGACAGATGTCTTGGAAAAGAAACCATGATTGCAGATGCAAAAGAAGGATACATGATCCAACAACTAATAGAAGCTTTATATCATTCTGCTGAAAAAGGTGAAAGTGTATCCTATGAATAAACAACAAACCGTAACGGAAGAAATTTTTAGCATAGATTCTATCAATAAATATGCAAGTTTAATGACATTAGGAAATGGTTATCTTGGCTTGCGTGCTTCGCATGAGGAAGAGTATACCGATCAGATAAAAGGGATGTATGCAGCCGGAATCTACAATAAAGCCACTAATAATGGCATTTCTGAAATTGTTAACTTACCAGATCTAACAGCGATAAGAATCGAGATCGACGGAGAACTTTTCTCCTTGCTTGATGGAGAAATCCTTTCCTATCATCGTGAATTAAGTCTCTTAGATGGTCAGATTAAACGTGAAGTCGTATGGAAAAGCAGATCAGGTGCTAAATACCAATTAATTTTTCAACGCTTCGTATCCAAAGATGACTTACATCTAGTCGGGATGAAGGTAACAGTTACTAGTTTAGATAAACAGTCTAAATTAAAAATCGTTACAGGCATTGATGCTCAACAGACAAACTTCGGCAACCAGCACCTTCTTGAGGAAAACGTAAGGGTATTCGATGAAAGAATCATGCAGGGAACCTTTCAAACAAGTGAGTCAGGTCATCAGATAGCCATTACGGCTAGCTGCAGCTGCACAGGAGATGCAGATACCGCATTTGTTGCGAAGAACCGGCAGCTTTATACAACCGTAACGGCAAACCTGCCTTTAAATGAACCATTTATTCTTGAAAAACTGTGCACCATTCATACTTCCCTTGATGATGAGACAGGCTTGGACCTTGAAACAACCGGTGTACAAACATTACAGAAGAAGTTAGCTGAAGGATATGACGATCTGTTAAGTAAGTCCGCCCAAAAATGGAAAGAATTTTGGGATCGAAAACAAGTGAAGATCACGTCGGAACACGAATTCGATCAATTCGCTCTTGATTTTGCTTTGTATCACATTGAAATTATGACTCCTGCACACGATGAACGCTTCAGCGTAGGAGCAAAAGGCCTAACTGGTCCGGGATATAAAGGGCATATTTTCTGGGATACCGAGATTTTTATTCTGCCCCATCATCTTTTCACACAACCCGAAACAGCTAGAAAGCTATTACGCTATCGATATCTCCACCTTCAGCAGGCCATAGAAAAGGCTCATCAGAATGGTTATGAAGGTGCTCTGTTTCCGTGGGAGAGTGCGTTCACGGGCGTTGAGGAAACACCTGAATTTGCAGCGATCAACATTCGTACTGGCAAGCGTCAAAAAGTTGCATCTGCTATAGCTGAGCACCATATCGTGGCAGATATAGCTTTTGCCGTGGTGCATTACTATCAAGCTACTCATGATGATGAATTCATGAAAAAGGAAGGATTGGCTTTATTAAAAGAAACGAGCCGATTCTGGATCAGCCGTGCTTGTGAGGAAGATGGAAAACTGTCTATTCAGGATGTAATCGGACCTGATGAATATACCGAACATATCAATAACAATGCCTATACAAACTATATGGCTCATTTTAACGTTAAACAAACGCTTAACTATATGAAACGATTTAAAGATGCTGATGAGTCTCTTCTTGCTGCAGGTGAAGACTTCTTGAACCGTCTGTATCTTCCAAAGCCGGGACCAGACAACATCATTCCGCAAGATGATACGTTCTTGAAGAAGCCTGAGATCGACTTATCCAAATATAAAATGAACCAAGGCAGCCAGGGCATCTTATTAGACTATTCCAGACAGGAAGTAAATGAGATGCAGATCCTGAAGCAAGCCGATGTCGTCATGCTTTTGTATCTGTTCCCAGACCTTTTCTCCAGTGATGTAGTAGCTGAAAACCTTCAGTATTATGAAGAACATACGATCCATGATTCATCCTTAAGTAAGGCCATTCATGCGATCGTTGCAGCAAGGTGCGGGGAAAAAGAGGAAGCATACCGGTTCTTTAAAGAAGCCTGTTTGATTGATCTGGGTCCTAACCCTCATTCATCAGATGAAGGACTACATGCGGCATCACTTGGTGCTATTTGGCTGGCAACGGTATTTGGATTCGCCAATGTATCGATTGTTAATGATAGGCTATCAATAGACCCTAAGCTGCCAACGGAATGGACTGAACTCGAATTTCCGATTATATGGCAAGGAACGAGATTAAATATTACAATAACACAGCAAAAAATGACGATCTTAAAACTTTCTGGTCCCGACGTACAGCTGGATATCCGAGGAACAGCTTATCAGGTTACAGACAAAATAGAAGTCGGTTTATAAGGAGAACAAGATGAAAATTGTAATTGCACCTGATTCATTTAAAGAAAGTTTACCAGCCGAATTAGTGGCAAAAGCAATCCATGAGGGTTTCATAGAATCCTTTCCAGATGCGGAATATCATCTTCTGCCGATCGGTGACGGTGGTGAAGGCACCATGCAGTCACTAGCCTCTGCCAACCAAGCCGTTATCGAAACGGTCTCTGTAACGGGTCCTCTAAGTGAGCCTGTCCATGCTAAGATTGCCTTTTCTTCTGATGGAAAAAAGGCTTATATTGAAATGGCTGAAGCCAGTGGACTTCATCTCGTTCCTTTTGAGCGGCGAAATCCCTTAAATGCAACGACATTCGGTGTTGGAGAACTTATTGTACATGCTATGGATTCTGGTGCCACTGAGTTAGTGATCGGGGTCGGAGGAAGTGCAACGAATGATGGCGGCATAGGAATGGCTGCTGCGCTAGGCTATCGATTTTACGATCATGAAGGGGCTTTGGTAAGAGGAATCGGACAGGATTTATTTCATATTGAATCAATGACTGGTGAACATCGCGATCCCCGTCTAGATAAAGTCAAGATTACGATCGCAGCGGATGTTGAGAATCCCTTAACAGGCAGCAACGGTGCCACCTATGTATATGGACCTCAAAAAGGGCTGAAGAAAGAAATGCTGGAAGAGGTGGATTCCGCTTTAGGACGTTTTTATGAAAAAGCCTGTTCGAATTTCAATAAAGAGATTATGAGCATACCTGGCAGTGGTGCAGGCGGAGGAATCGCCGCAGGTCTCTTATTGTTTACTAACGCTGAAATAAAAAAAGGTATTGAACTCGTGTTAGAGGAGCTAGATGTGAAGAACATTTGTAAAGATGCTGACCTAGTGATCGTGGGTGAAGGAAGAATGGATGGACAAACCCTAAATGGAAAAGCTCCTTTAGGAGTAGCGGCTTGTTCACCTGCATCCTCCAGAGTTATCGCGATCTGCGGAAGCATTGGGGATGGAAGTGAAAAGCTCTACAAGCATGGCATCCATGCTGTTTTCCCTACCATACCTGCACTATTGCCTGTTGAACGTATCATGAACGATGCGTATAACAATATTAAAAGAACTGCACGGAACATCGCTGCTTTACTTTAAAACAGAGAGGTCGTTATCCATGAACAATCATAAGATTGATGCTGTCATTTTTGACCTGGACGGCATCATTACAGATACAGCACACTTTCATTTTTTAGCTTGGAAGCAGCTGGCCGAAGAAATAGGTATTTCAATCGATGAGGAATTCAACGAACGCCTGAAAGGAATAAGCCGGATGGATTCGTTGGAATTAATTTTGGAAGAAGGAAATCGGCAGCATGATTTCACTTCAATCGAAAAAGAAGAAATGGCTGAAAGAAAAAATGCTAACTATGTAAATTATCTTGATGAATTAACCCCTGAACATGTACTTCCGGGTATCATGGACTTGATCAAGAGCATTAAAACAGATGGGATTCCGATTGGACTTGCATCGGTTTCCAAAAATGCAGAAACCGTTCTGAGAGCATTGAACCTAGTTGAGGCATTCGATTACTGTGCAGATGCATCAAAAATAAGCAAATCAAAACCCGACCCTGAGATCTTCTTAACGGCATGTAAAGGGCTGAATGCAGTGCCGGAACGGTCTATCGGTATAGAGGATGCAGTTGCAGGAGTTGAATCCATTAAGGCAAGCGGCATGTTTGCAGTTGGTGTAGGAAAGCAGCTGTCTAAAGCGGATTACCAATTAATGTCCACAGGCCAGCTTCAGTGGGAGAAAATAAAAGAAGCATTCAATAAGTGGAACGATTAAAAACAATGAAGGAGCGACTATAAGATCGCTCCTTTTTATCTGCTTATTTCCCTTTCCCTGGACCCACTTTATGAACGACAGTAGAAGTTTTGCTGCTATCTGTTTCAGATGTCGATGTAAATGAAAGTTCCGTTGGTTTCGGACCGCTCTCTGCATCAGGAATCTTTACATAAACAGGGACTTGAACCGTTTTTCCTGCTTCCACTTCAATCACATTGTGTTCTAACTGAAGCTCCCAACCCGCTTCAGTCTTAGCATTCAAGCGGATAAGATCAGTCGCTTCACCCGTGTTGGTCACATTAAAGTTATACACCGCAACTCGGCCAGGAACAGCGAACTTTGTCGTGCCTCTCTCTGCTTTTACGCCGCGATCATAAGGACCTGCGCCATCCATATGTCTAACGCCCACACGGTAGCTTAGTGCACCTTCATCATCCACTTTCTTCTCTAAAATGTAGAAGTGAAGCCGGTTATGCTCATCCTTATATTCACTGACAACACCCTCTGCAGTTCCAGCTTTAAAAAGGGAGTCGGCTAGCTGCTGAAAGTCTCCTTTTGATAACTTCGCTTCCGTTCCATCAGGACGTTTAAAATCGACTTGGTTGATGTCTTCTTTATGAGAATCGATGACCCAGATGTTTGGAGCAGATTCCGAGTTCTTCGTTTTTGCGAGCAACACGCCAGAATCCGGTGTAAAAGAATCGTAACCTACTTGATCAACGACCTCGATCGTGTAGTTGTCGTACCATTTTGCTCCGCGCTGCATGTCTGCACGCCAGTCATCTTTTAGCGAGTTCGCCGGTGTTAAATCTTCCATCGCGATATTGATTCCATGTAATCCTGTGCGTCCAAACTCGTCACCGGTAGGTACTTCACGCGCAAGGATATCTGCAAAAACAGGACCTGTTTCCGCAAGCTCATCACGATTCAAGCTCAAATACTGATCTTCATCAAGAAAGCCTTGTTTGATTTTATTACGCAGCATATGGTGGGACGGAGCAGATGCGCCAAGTGGAGAAGGAACCATCCATCTTGTGTGTGGCCCGCCTGGGCCGTTGAAGCTGCCTCGGCTCATTAGTTCCCACGGACCTGAGTACGTTCGAGAAACTGGATTTGCATAAGGGTTGTTGTAGTTGTCGCCAAGTTTCATGATGTGTCCGAACTCATGAGCGAACGTTCCCATCCCATCGTTTTCTCCTTGAATGGAAGTTCCGCCACCAGCACTCGACCAGATGCTTTTCGCCGCATACCAAGATGTCCATGGCACATAGCGGGTAACAGCGGAATTCGGCATCTCCGCATATGGCGGTCCGAATGGCTTTGTTACGGATTCAGGCGTTTGGAACATCATCTCTCCTAGCTCTTGCCACACACCTGATTCGTCATAACCGGCGTGCACGATAAAGCGGAAATCGTATTGTTCACCGGATGCATCAATGTCGGCTTGTGCCTTTTGGATCGCTTCCGATCTTAAATTTTTACCGGTAAACCCTGCAGGCATGTTCTGCATCTGATTAAATTCGTTGAGGCCATATTGGAATTCGTTGTGGTCCATGCGGTATGTTCCGAAAGCATCAAGTTCAACCGCCCACTTTCCATAAGAGTTCTCGCGCCAATATTCATTGATGGTTCTGTAGTTATTGAGTGCTTGAGGTTTGTTCAAGAAGTCGAGCCAGAACTGACCCATCTGGTCTCTTGGGATATTTCCTGTGTTAATGGGGTTACCTGCAATTTCTGAGCCTTCAGGCTGACTGAGGATAAATTCACGGTCTGGAAAATCTACAATGATGAGCGCACCTTTAATGACACGTTCTGGCTGAACATCAGCATTTCGCCAATCGATTCCTGGAACAGGGCGATAATCGTTCCACGTCATGTCACGCGGCAGCGTCCACGATTCCTTGTCCACCGGTTCAGGGAACGAAGGCAATCCAGGCTTGTCCGCATAGACGGTGGTTGAGACGGTCATGAGAAGCAAACTGAGGGAAAAGGAGGCAAAGGATTTTTTTCTCAACATTAAAGCAACAACTCCCTAATTAAATTGTCTGACAATTCTATACATAACATAGATGATTTTACAATTTCATGTGTTTGAGCTCGATTGTCGAGAGAATGGGAGGGAACACCTATCTTGCTCGACATAAAAAGGAAAATATAAGGAATTGTACACATGAAAATTAGGCTAGAAGACTTAAAAAATATAGCAGGATATCAATTGAAATCGGAGTTTGAATATTGGATAATTAAGGAAGTGCTGGGTATGAAATGAATACATAAGAGAGGGCAACGGTGATAATGGGAAGCAAAGTTTATGAAGCATCTACCTTGAAGGCTGCAACCAGAGAACGAGCCCATCAATATGAAACGTTACGAGAACAGTTCGAGTCATTAAAAAAAGAGTTTGGTAAGATTGTAGATAACGGTGAATTTCAGGGTCATGGAGCAGAAGCGATCAAAGGATTCTATCAAGCACAGATCGATGTGGTCGATGCATGGATCCGGTTCATCGATGTGAACGTTGAATTCTTAAAAGGAATTCCAGGGGACACTGAAGATGCAGATCTTTCAGGCGATACCGTGGTTCAGGTTCCGTTTTTAGAGGAAAGTGTGGAACGAGCCGGAAGAACGGCCATAGATAGGGTTGCCGATCAACAAGAAGCCCTTCAGAACATCTTTAACGGAATCAACGATCTTGTGTCGCTATCGGTATTCTCGAAGGACGCTTTCGATGACCAGATGGCTCAAGCAGAAAAGAAACGAAGTCAGACCGTTGAGAAAGTAAACACACTCGATCAACAGTTATCTCAAGAATACGCGATCTCACAGAATCAGGAACAGCATATCTATGGTTTGTTCGCTCAGATGATGGAAGCCACACGCCAAGGCGAAAAGATCTCACCTCTTTATTTTAACGCGGAAGCGTATCATAACAGCGACGTGTATAAGGCGATCGGACAAGCGGAAGAAGAGACGACTAAATATCTCACCATTAAAAAAGAACAACAAGAATCAAGAGAAATTGCGAAAAAGATGGAAGAGATGGAGAATCGGCCGTGGTATGAAAAAGGTTGGGACATGGCGTGTACCTTCACTGGAGAAATGACGGGATATTACGATACGATAAGAGCATCAACGGGTGTTGATCCTGTTACAGGACGCAGGCTTTCCAATGCCGAGCGCATCGCAGCAGGTGGTATGGCAGCTGCAGGCTTCATCCCGGTCATCGGATGGGGTGGAAGGATTGCAAAAGGCGGAAATGCAATCTTCAAAACCGTAAAAGGCATGAACGCAGCGGACAACATGCTAGATGCCTATAAAACGACGAAAGGTCTGAGTAATCTTCAGAAAGCGGAGTTTGGAATTTATGGTCTCGTTTCGGCCAACGGATTCGGTGAGTACTTTACCGAAAAGGATATGTTCGGAAATGAGCTTACAGAAGAACAGCGAAATCAAAGCTTGTTCAACGCATTTGCAATCGCGGGAGTAGGCGGTGCAGGTTATGCACTGAACAAAGTCGACGTTGGAAAAGCGATGCAGACCAAATTCCCGCATAGTACGAAGTATGCGCAGCAGCAAGTGGCAAAAGCTCAAGAACTTCTCAAGACCGTAAAGACAAACATAGGGAATACGCAGATTCCGGTACGATTTAGAGTGGAAGAAGTCGCAGTTGCAGGGGGCGGCTCTTTTAAAACGATCGCTACGGAAACGAAGACACTAAAAGAGTTGATGATGCAGGCATCGGATTTAGGTAAGGGTACAAGTAAAGATATTAAGAATTATAGAAAGACATTTTTTGATAAATACCCTGAACTTGAAGGAAGTGTTGTAGTTCATCATGCTATTGAGCAACAAGTTCTAAAAAAATACCCAAATCTGTTTACACTTGAGGAAATTCATGCTCTAGAAAATCTTAGAGGAATACCCAAAGAAATAAACAGTGATATTCACTTATCAAAAATAAGAAAAGATTGGAATAGATTTTACAGAAATCACCCAAATCCTACAAAAGAAGAATTAATAAATTATATGATTGAGTTGGATAAAAAACATGGTGAAAACTTTAATCCACCAGTAAAAAAGTGAGTATATATTAGGAAGGACGATAACTAATGATATTATATTTTTTAGAGCCAGAAGTGTCTGGTGGTCATGGTGAACAAACAATTTATGGAACAGAAGAAAATGTTGCAAAAGAGGGTATATCAGGGAAAATAAAGTTCTTGCATTATGAGTTTGAGGGGTGGCTAGGAGATGATCTTTTAGAGTCTACACCAGCCTTTATAGTATCAAGCAATCTAGAAAATGAATTAAAAAAGAGTGAATTTAAAGACTATAAATTAGAAAAATGTCTGATTACTATGTCCGATGTATTTATGGAACTGTATCCTAATAAAGAAATCCCTTCTTTTACTAGATTTATTCCGCTTGGAACAGTTGAAGTAGAAGGAGAGAACTTCAAAAACTGGTCTGGACATCATTTTTGCCTATCGTCAAAAGGAGAGTTAGTAGTAACTAAAAAGGCGTTAGACTTTTTAAAGAAATTTTCAATTAAACATTGTGATATTACAAGCCTGACACAATCATAACTTAAATACCTTAGAGGATTCCCTTCCTCTTTCTCATGTTACTTTTACGATACACAATAAATTTGTATCGGTAGTACGGGCTAATAACTAACGAAATTAAAGGTGCTCGTTGGTTTAAAGATAGGATAAGTAATGAATTACTTTATATAGCTAACTTTAAAGCACTTGATTGCCTTTTAGGCAACAGGTGTTTTTGTTTTTATGAGATATTTATTCTTTAAACGATGTACCATCATGAAGTAATGATTTTATGCTTTGTTCGTGTGAAAAGTATGATAACCCAGTATATGACATTTTACATGGGAGCACATAATAAACTATTACAAATTGATACATCTGAAGATTATGATATGTTTAAAAGGCGATTTATAATGCTTTAATTCTTCTATACAACTTTAAATATGAGGGAAATAAAATGAAAACCACAATTAATACAAGTAATTTAGAGTTTTTAGGCGCAGTAGAATACTTGTAATATACATAAAAAAACTCGATTTGTATTTTAGTTTTTCGAGGTTTTTCTATTACAGGTTATTGTCAAATCAAAAACTCATGATGGTAAGTAGACATACGAGATTCTATACCATCATGGCGTTTTATTTTAATACTGGGATAACTAGAAAAGTATGAGAAATGGGCGAGATGACATTTTACATGGTAGGGGTAGTTATAACAAAGCAGATTTAAAAACTGAAATATAATAAGCTATCAAGTTAAGCAGCAATAAGATTGGGAAGAAGACTGAGAAACTTTACTGTCTTCTTATAAATAATAAAATTTGAAATAAGTATTAAGAAGATAAAATTATTATGTGATTAATAGATTTGTGAGGATATATATGGAAAACAAGATACTAAGTATGATTGAAACTTATGAAGAAGATAACGATTTTTATGGCCCTATAGCCATTGAAAGAATTCATGAGATTGAAAAGGATTTAGAAGTGAAATTCCCTTTAATGTATAAAAACTTTATACAAGGCTATGGTTCTGGTGGAATATGTGGTGTTAATATCTTGGGGATAGAAGGCAATGATGGAGTTTCTGTATTGAAAACGACTGAAAGGTATAGGGAGCTTGGATTAAGAAAAGACTTAATTGTCATTGAAGATTTAGGTGAATTTATAATGTGTAGTGAAACAGGGGATAATGAGACCATTTTATACTGGGATCGAGTAGAAAAACAAGAAACAATTAGGTATGATAATTTTCAAGATTATCTTGTAGATACATTTCAAGAAGCAATAGACAACTGGGATTAATAATTATCTTCTTAAATTAATGCATTCTAATTCAAAGGTAATATTCTGTGAGTATAATGATTGGTAAATAAATATAAAAAGAAATCTATGGTTAGTTGAATACGAAAATCTCTTAAATAAAGTTAATGAATTAGAATTTCACGGATTGGTAATTTACAATACTAATTTAAATGATGATAACAACAGAATAATTAGTGCCAATGAAATCTGGCGTGAAATGAAAATGAATGGGATAGTGATTTTTTTTTATCGGATATTCTAATATTTCTTGGTATTCTTTGATATTGAACTATTTGGAGTTGGATAAACCAAGCGGGGATGTAGTAGAGGAGTTTGATAGTTTTAATGATATGCTGGAACACGCTTTAAAAAGCGTGTTGTAAAAATTCAATGGGAGGTTATTAAAACAGTTAATGTTATTATTTGAAGACTACTTTTCGGAATTACAAACGGATATGGTCGCAATTTGTCTGGAATATGTCGAGAATAATGCTGATGATATCTACATTTATTGCTCGTATGAACCAAAGATGTATGTATTTGATGTTTTTACAGAATCAATGGCCAAATTGTCCATAAAAACCAACTGAATAACGCTATAAAGGACTCAAATGATCAGCATGAGTCGTGTATGATGTTTCAAAAGAGAGGCAAAAAGCACTATTGAAAATTGGTAACGAAAATTTAAAGCTTATTCATAAAAAATGTGAAGAATTTAACAGAAAAATGCCAACTGAAATCAAAATGTATTACAATGTAAAACAAAATAAATTAAAAGCAACATATAAATATGAATTGGTGTATTCAAATGATGAAGAATTACTACCAGATGATATCTTCGATGCATGGTTTGAAGAAGTAAAAGCTAAATTTTTTTCTTAATTTAAAAAAACGATAGTTATAACTATCATGAACGCGTTATAATCTAGAAGTGTAAAAAAATGTATACTTCCAGATAAAGATCGTACAAGCGATAAGAACTTATTAATGAATTTTAGTTGAAAAGCAAGTAGATAAAAATTAGTTAACAAAAAGCGATTGCCCCAATGGCGATCGCTTTTTTCTCTTTTATTATTAGTATTCTACGTAATCGTCCCGCGGTCCACTTGCTCATGAAGGATCCCCATATTTAGCTTTACGGCTTCTGAGACTTCACATAGCGCCTCGATGGCGATGGCTTTTTCATCCGACAGCTGAAAGACAATGTCCTTGAACAGGCGGTCCATCTCCTCTAAAATTCCCATCGCTGCTAAGTTGTATAGGTGGATGTTATAATAGCTGGTCTGGCTGAACAGGGCAGAGTAGATGTAGGGTTTAAAATTCTGCAGCAACTGCGGAAAATAGACCAACAGGTTGCCTACGCCTCTGCGCAGTCCTTCTACGGTGTTTGCCAGTTCGTCGAGTGGTTCAAGGGCAGCATTTACGCTTGCTCGGATCTTATCATCAAAATCTGTGAAGAACCCAACTACTTTTCCAGGAAGATTGCCGTCGAGTGCGACAGCTAATGCTCCTTTTACTGAGGCTGAGATACTTTCCAAGGTATTCTCGAGTAAAAAGGTGATCGTCTCAAGCCCAGCTAAGAGCGGCATCAAGCTGGCATGTGCAAAATGTGTGGTCTTCCCGAATGCAAAGTCTAACTGAACCTCTAAAAACTTCATCCCCATTTTTAAGTATGGTGAATCTTCCATCGTGTAGATCTTGGTCGACTCCACGGTTGGTCCGCCTAATGATGCGGTTGCCTTGTTTTGAATGGCATGAGCGAGCATGGAGTCACGATTCTCAAAATCTATCGCCACATGCTTCACTTGTTTTTGATAGTCTGCTAGATGTTTACCGATCAATGTATTATTTTTACCGATGATTGCAAAATGCGAACGCAGTTCACCGACAACGGCATCTGCAAAATAATCTGTACCGCCTTCAAATAATGCTGGAATCTGGTTGGAGACAAAATTAAGGGTCACTTGCGTGAGATCGTCCACATTTGATCGCATCATGAGTAAGAAGTTTCTTGCCTCGTTAAAAAGGGTGTCAGTTGCAATATCTTTTTGAAAAATAAACTCAACGATTTCAGCGGGTGGAGAATTCAGAATATAGTTCAGCGCTTGAGCTTTCGTTTCAGCCACGTTCAAGGTGGCAATCATTCCGTCGATCGCGGATTTTATGATATAACCGGATGTTGTAATACCTGCAAACAGGGGACTGCCTGCAGCCTCTTCCATCATCGTTCGAAAGGTTTCCTGCAGATTACGCACCCTCTCATAATAGCGGCTGGCTTCATCTTGTACGATCTCATTGGAATTCTGAAGGTAGCTTTCAACGAGCGCAACGCGTTCTAAAACATGGCTCTTTAATGAACCTGCCAGTGTATCCATATTTTCTTTGTTGATCTTGATCCTTTCAGAGCTGCCGCCATAGAGGGGCTGACCGGTCCAAATGCTAGTCACGATATGCGCATCCGCATCGATGTAGATCTTTCCGTAGCCAGGCTGACCAGGTTGACCGATATAATAATATTGTTTTCCGTTTTCTTCACCAATGTAGCCTGTATGGTTGGTCGAAAACTTTGCAAATTCGGGAATGCCGCTATTGATTGTATATTGATAACCTGGGATTCGATGACCTAGACGAAGAGCGGTTTCCGTCTTTGTTAATCCATCGTATTGAGAGAAGTAGTTCGTGATGTTGGGGTACTTTTTGTTGTAGTCGACAAGACCTTCTGGGAGCAGGGCTGGATTAAGCGTAACAGTTTTGACATCTGGATTTTCAATTCCAACAGCATTGGCGTTTCCACCACCGAGTGAGTTTCCGCACACATAAGAAACAGGGCCGACCTCCTGGTTGATATCATGGAAATATTGACGTGCTGCTTCCACTTGGGCAGGGGTCATATCGCTTAACAACTGTGCATCCGTCAACAAGTCTTGTTTCGTGGAAGGATTGGTTCCGGTATAGGCAATGATGATTTCTTCCGTTTCATAGGACTGGAAGGCAATCGCGTCCAGTCCCGTAACTTCATCCGCATGTGTATCGACGACTACATATTTATTGCCGTTTACTTCAACCACTTGATCTTCCACATAGTTCATATAGGCATTATAGCCGGCAAGCTCCACTAAATCAGGGTCACTGACGGTCTGAATCTTCTTATTCACTGTAACCATTGGCTGCCTCCTGTTTTATTGCTTCTTAATATAATTAGGATTTGCCCGTTTGATCGTGCTCTCTTTCGTTCCGTCTGCAGATTTAGCGTCGATGGTATTGTCGTTTAGATAAACACTATAGTATCCAGGGGAAAGAGTATCCATGTTTTCTAGGTCAGTTGAGATTTGATCTAGAATCTTTTGATCTGGCTTTTGATCTTTTTCCTTCATAAATAACTGAATAGTGATGCGGTAGCCTTTTGGATTAATTTCTAGCGACTGAGCAGCTTGCTGCCATTCTTCTTTTGTAGTTTTAGGATTTTCCAGATAGTTTTCATAAAGGGCATCAAATCCATCATCAAGCACGCTTATATAATAATAAGGTGTTGTGAATCCGGTGGAACGTACGTTTTGAATCGCTTCCTCTTGCATGCCTGTAACGGGTTGTTTGGATGTGAAATCCTCTAAGTAAGAATCAAGCTCCTTTAGTTGATCTTCATAAATCATGGCGTAAAGACCGCTTTTAATGGCGGCTTCCACTTGGCCTTCTTGTGTCCAAATGCCGTCTGTCATAACTTTTTCCTGACTGTCTATAGGAACGATTGCAAATGTATGAAAGTGGGGTTCTCCAACAGATTCTACGAAAACGGAAGCTCCGTCTTTATTGCCCACTATGTTATGTACGTTTACTTCTGTTTTATAGGTATCCAAAAAGAACTTCTTGGTTGCTTCGGTAATCTGATCACGGTTGGCTTCGGCGACTTTATCTGTCTTTTTGCCATTGGGAAGCTCATATCCTTCACCGTTATAATTATCAATGCTCACAAACGTGTTTGAAGGTTTGCTCACTTTTTCCTCACCACCCTTATTCGAGTCGCCATTTGTATTCGAGCACCCTCCTAATAGAAGGGCAGCACTTAGAAGTGTTCCGGTTATCAGCTTTGCTTTATCTGAGTTACGGCTGTTTGTATGCATAAGGGAGAACCTCCTTGGTTCAGCTCACTGTAAAATTAATCATCTGTCTTATTGTAATACCCCATCTAAATAAAGTGCCACTAGCTTTTTACCCAAAAAAAGTAAAAAAGTAACAAATCATAGGACGCCTAATGTGTAAGAAGTCCCGGAAAAAGATAGAAAAAGGAAATCACCTTCTTCACGGAAAGATTTGTAAGCTTTATAATAAAGGATACGTGAAAAAAAAAGGGACAGGGAAGCATGACAGACATCTTATGGACGATTTACTTAGGAATTTTAGGGGCATTTGCGATAGGTTATCTGATAAAAGGTGGTTATAAGACCCATTCAGCAAAACTAGATTTTGTAATCTCCATCTTTACTTGGATTGGATTATTCGGGTTTGTTACCGAAAAAGAGATCTTAACTCCATTTGTATGGAAGATCGTTTTTGTCGGCGGACTTGCTTGGGATCTCTTATATGGACTAAAAAAGTTCAACGAGGAAGCGGAAGAGGTTCCGAAGGCTGCTCGACCATTCGTTTTCGGAACAACAGTGCTTATTTTAATCGGCCCGCTTTATTACGGGTTGTATCAGTATGCATTTTAGCATGAATGAAAGGTAGATGTTCAATATAAACACAAACCAGAAAGCCATTGATCAGCTTGAAAAGAACAATTTGCAAGAAGCTATGAAACTTTTTAAAAAAGCTGTACTTGAAAGAAGAGATGTTCAATCGTTAACTAATCTTGCATGGATGTATCTTCATGAAGAAGAGGATGTTCAAGCTGCGCTGGTTCTTGTCACAGAGGCGATTGAATTAGAGCCATATTCTCATTTTCCCTATAGCTTATATGGTGAGCTCTTGTTGAGATACGAAAGATTTGAAGAGGCGTTAAAATATTTGCTCATCTCGATCTCGATTGAGCCAACGCCGGAAGCCTATCATAATGTTGGTGTGGCAAAATACTACCTTGGCGATTCTGCTGAGGCTGCAAAGTACTTTGGATTGGCGGCAGGGAAATCAGACTTTACGTTATATAACCAAGTTGAATGTTTGATAGATTCTGGTCAGACTGATGAAGCAAAACGTATACTCGGTACATTTGATGAAAATGATGAGGATTTTATCGGTGAGATCGATTTGGCTGAACTTTATGCTGAATTGGGGCTTTTTGAAGAAGCGATCATTTGGTTTGAAAAAGGATGGGAAAGTTATTATAAGACCCCCGACTGGATCGTGCGGTTCGTAAATGCTCTTTTTAAGACCAATCAATTAAACAAGGCTCAAATCCTCATAAAAGAAGCCATCCAACTGAAAGAAGAAGAGCTTTGTAAAGTTCGTGAAGATGAAACGGATGAAGATTGGACCGAACTAGACAAGCAAGAACAGGTTAGAGAGCTTATGGATGAGATCAAAGAATATGAATCTATGATAGAGCGGGTAACAGAAGGAGTCTTGCCCGCGTTAAAAATAGAACCTTCTATAGAGGGCGGCTGTTATCTCTTTGGCTGTCAGCGACATGAACATGATGAATATAAGCATATATAATGAAAAAGAGAGAGGCGAAAAATACTCTCTCTTTTTATTATTTACTTCCCAATTTATTGAACAGTCATGTACTCAACAATGAGCTGTGAAACATCACCGATGGCGAGACTAGCTTGGTTCAGTCGATCCACACACTGCATGATCAGATCATAATCCATTTTTTCAACAGCTGGGAGGTAGTTTTGAGCAACGAACTCAAAGTGATCCATTACTTCTAGATACTTATCTTGTATGTGAGCTGCATCCGCTGGCGGCTGAATGCTCCGCGCCTCTTTAATCAACGCGTTCATCTTATCGATGTGGACTTTTCCATCGGTTATAAATTGATCAGACATCATATAGTCAGGGTCGTTTGAGCCATCCATATTATATTGAGAAAAATCGATTAAAACCGTTGACCACTCATCTAGATTAGCGGCTAAAGCTTCTCCGTAAGCAGCTGTGTCTTCATTAACAGCGGGTTCTGCTGGCTCTGGTTCTGGAGCAGGTTCAGCTTTCGTTTCTTTATCCGTTTCTTTTTCAGTCACTTCCGTCTTCTGTTCCTTCTCCTTCTTTTCTGTCTTGGATTCAGCTTCACTGCTGCATCCTATCAGTAAAAACAACATCAAAGCAAACCACAAACCATTTTTCCAGACGCTCTTCATCATCCATCCTCCCAAGTATGTAAATTCATGCTGCCTTCTTAACCTATTCAGGGACTTTTGGAGGACATCCATTATTTTGAAATATTTTTTTATGGTAATTTTCCAATGCTGCAGGACAATCCGATAGAAAAACGTCATGTATCGGATAAGCTCTCCATATAGTAGTAGTAATCATCATACTAGTGGCTTCTTAAAATAGAATTGCCTTTGATTAGAGGAGGGATCGAATGCTTCATATTGTGGCTTGCATCAAGCAGGTGCCGGATACGAAGATCATCAAGATGAACCCGAAGACAAATACGATGGACCGGGCGAGTGCACCGGCCATTCTGAATCCGTATGATGCACATGCGGTGGAAGAGGCAGTACGTTTGAAAAAGCGTTATGGGGGAACCGTTTCCGTTTTAACGATGGGACCGCCGCCAGCGGTTAAAGCAATTAAGAAGTGCATCGAGATCGGAGCGGACGCGGGCTACATGATTTCAGACCGTGCTTTTGCGGGGGCAGACACGCTTGCAACGAGCTATGCGCTCACGAAAGCGATTGAGAAGATTTCAAAGATCAAGCCCGTGGACCTCATTATCTGCGGAAAGATGACCATTGATGGTGACACCGGACAAGTAGGTCCTGGTATCGCTCGCCGGCTAGACATGCCGCCACTCACCTCAGTAAATAAGGTAAAAGAGATCAACGTTAAAGAAGGGTATGCGGTCGTTCACCGGAAGCTTGAAGACGGGTACGAAGTGATTCAGTCTACCATGCCTTGTTTAATGTCGGTAGAAAAAGAAATAAACGAAGTGCCGTATTCATCGATGAGCAATATGCTGAAGGCTGCTCGTTATCAGCCGATTATCTGGGCGGTAGCGGACTTAGAGGATGTGGATCGTCCTCAGCTCGGATTGAAAGGTTCACCAACAATTGTTTCAAAAGTTTGGGCGCCAACGAAACCAAGTGGCGGCACGATGCTAGAAGGAGATGCGGCTCAGCAATCTCAGCAGCTTCTAAATATTCTGCTCGAGAAAAAAGAACTTTTTGCAGTGAAGGGAGGGTCTGGCGTTGAGTTTTGAGGATTATTCAGGCATTTGGGTGTTTATTGAAGTGAAGGACGGGGAGGTTGTTCCGGTTTCCCTTGAGTTGCTTGGAGCTGGAAAAGAACTTGCAGACAAACGGGGTACGGAGCTTGCAGGTGTTTTAATCGGAGAGAACGTGACACATCTAGCAGACTATCTTTATGAATATGGAGCGGACGCTGTCTATGTGTATGATGATGTGATTTATAAAAACTATCGAACAGAGTCCTATATGAAAGCTTTGCTGGAGTGCTGCCAGAAGTACAAGCCAGAAGTGATTCTATACGGTGCTACTTCAACGGGTAAGGACCTTGCGAGTGCAGTCGCAACTGACCTTCCAACAGGACTCACGGCAGACTCTACTATTCTAGATATTGAAGAAGACACGGGATTGCTGCTTGCGAGCCGGCCAGCGTTTGGCGGTAATATCATGGCTACGATTCTATGTAAAAAGTATCGTCCGCAAATGGCGACTGTCCGGCCTAAAGTAATGAAGGCACTTACCCCTGAACCTGGCCGAACCGGTAGATTGATAGAAGAAACAGCTTCTATTAAAGAAGATGATATTCGCACGAAGGTGCTCGAGATCGTGCAGCACACGACGAAAAAGGTCCGGATTGATGAAGCAGATATAATTGTCGCTGGCGGAAAAGGGTTGGGAAGTGCAAGCGGGTTTCAGCTTATTCATGATCTCGCTGAAACGTTAGGCGGAGCAGTTGGAGCCAGCCGGGATGTGGTTGAAGCGGGATGGGTGGAGCATCATCACCAAGTCGGACAGACCGGTGTGACGGTTACGCCAAAAATTTATTTTGCCATCGGAATTTCAGGAGCGATTCAGCATATCGTAGGGATGCAAAACTCTAGTCTCATCATTGCAATAAATAGTGATCCAGCAGCTTCGATTTTCCAGTCCAGTCACTACGGAATCGTAGGCGATGCTTTTGAGATCGTACCGTTGTTGATCGAGCAATTTAAACAAGCGTTTAACCAGGAGGTGATCGACCATGTCTGAGAAATTTGATTGTATCGTTGTCGGGGCAGGCCCTGCCGGAATTTCTTGTGCCTATGAACTCGCAAAAGCAGGCGTAAACGTTTTGCTCATAGAACGCGGTGAATATCCAGGCTCTAAGAATGTAATGGGCGGGGTGCTTTATCGCAAAATGATGGAAGATGTGATCCCGGATTTTTGGAAAGAAGCACCGCTCGAGCGTCCGATCGTGGAGCAGCGGTTCATGATGATGGATAAGGAGTCGGCGATCACGTTCGGATATAAAGGGATGGAATGGGGAAAAGAACCTTACAACAACTTTACGGTGCTTCGTGCAAAGTTTGATCAATGGTTTGCGGGGAAGGCTGTTGAACAGGGCGCTTTACTCGTGAACGAAACTGTTGTGCTCGAATGCATCGTGGAGAACGGAAAGGTAGTCGGAGTGCGGACGGATCGCCCTGATGGCGACCTTTATGCGGATGTAGTGGTTTTGGCCGATGGCGTAAATTCTCTTTTAGCCAAGTCGCTCGGCTTTCATAAAGAGTTCCGGCCGGATGAAGTCGCACTTGCCACAATGGAGATCATCAAGCTCGATAAAAAGATCATCGAAGACCGATTTAATCTAGAAGAGAACCAGGGTACGACGATTGAGCTTTTTGGAGATGCCACAAAGGGGATCCTTGGCACCGGATTCCTCTACACGAATAAAGACACGCTGAGTCTTGGTGTCGGTTCACTTCTATCTGGATTAATCAAGCATAAAATTAAACCATATGAATTGCTGGAATATGTAAAAAACCATCCGATGATCCGGCCGTATATCGCTGGGGGAGAGCCAGTCGAGTACTTAGCGCATATGATTCCTGAGGGCGGCTATAAATCGATGCCTAAAGTGGCAGGGAATGGGGTGCTAGTTGTCGGGGATGCTGCTCAGCTCGTGAACGCCATCCATCGTGAAGGGTCAAACCTGGCGATGACATCAGGACAGCTAGCGGCCGAAACGGTCCTTCTAGCAAAAGAACGAGATGATTATTCAGAGTCCACTCTCAACCATTACAAAACAAGGCTGATGAGCAGTTTCGTTGGGCAGGACATGAAGAAGTATAAAGATTCGACTCATCATTTTGATAAATTCCCGCAGTATTTTGATAAGTACATTCCAATGATGAACAAAGCAGCGAGTCAGATGTTCACAGTCGATGGTTCCTCCAAATGGGAGAAGCAGAAGAAGATTTGGCGTGATGTTGGATCAGCTGGTGAGAAAATTAAATTAGCTCGTGACGCATACCGGGCGTGGAAGGTGATGAAGTAAATGAGCGAAAAGAAGTGTCAGACAATCGAAGAAAAACAGTATCTCGTTCGTTTTAACGCAGACACAAAGTCACATCTCACCGTCATGGATGCCGATATCTGTTTAACGAAATGTCCTGATAAAATTTGTACGATCTTCTGCCCGGCAGAAGTGTATAAGTGGGAAGAAATCCGCATGCATGTAGGGTATGAAGGCTGCCATGAATGCGGAAGCTGCAGGATTGGGTGCCCGCATCAAAACATCAAGTGGGAATATCCAAAAGGCGGACATGGGATCGTGTTTCGGTTGGGGTAAGATGGAACATAAAAAAGGGGGACTCGGATGAGCCCTCTTTTTTTCTGTATATCGATTGAACGACTCTTAAGCGTAAGTTACTCCCATTTCGTACATCTTCTTAAGAGCTTCAATAGTTAAATAGTAGTATTTACTAGCGTTTTTATATTTTTGATGGCTCTCATAATATTTACCGATGATCGGATAATACTCTGTTAGGTGGATCCACTCATTTCTCTGTTCGAAGTATGGAATAAGTTCATGAACCATAAAGTGTATTTTCTCTTCTTCATTGTTCTCGGGAGCAAATACATGTTTGTAGTACATAAAATGCAGTTCGTATCCACGATACAATGGATTCTGCTCAGTTAGGTTAAGGCCTTCTTCTATAAGAGCCAATCCCTGTTTGGGACGGTTCGTCTTTTCGTATTCTTTGGCTAACGTAACAATCGTCGAAAGTTTAAAAGAATTTGGCTGGTTGCGCTTTGCTTGCAGACTCATTGCAAAAAGTTGGATTGCTGTTTCTGAGTCATCTTTTTTTGTCGCAATGATCCCTAAATTCTGATAGATAGCGCCTCTTAGCAGGTCATCATCAAAAGCGTTCGCGATGGTTTCAGCGAGCCCAAATTGATTGGTCGCTTCCTCCAAATTTTTTATCCGGAGATAAATGATCCCAAGAAGAATCCTGCAATCTGCGCTTCTCTTAAAGATATACGTCTTATCAAAAATTTCTAAAGCCTTATTTGTGTATTCCAGAGCGACAATATTTTTATAGAGCTGATTTGCTGTGAGTCCGATCAGGTACAACAGATATCCTTTTTCCCATTCCTGAAAACGGTTGTGCTCTAAGCGGGTCTCAGCTTCTAATAAATAGCCGAAAGCTCCCTTGTATTCTTTTTTATAATAGCTGAGAAGTCCTCTTGCAATAAAATAATAGAAGCCTTTTTCTCCTCTTATGACGTTGCCTATATATGCTACCTCATCCAGCAATACTTGAGCTTCCCTTGTTTCTTGTTTAGCCATTAATAGATAGATGCTTTTAAAGATCTTATGATAGATATCCTCATCTACATATTGGAAGGGTGAT
Source organism: Fictibacillus barbaricus (assembly GCF_014635025.1). Taxonomy (GTDB): domain Bacteria; phylum Bacillota; class Bacilli; order Bacillales; family Fictibacillaceae; genus Fictibacillus; species Fictibacillus barbaricus. The sequence continues at coordinate 468,910 of NZ_BMCE01000001.1, forward strand.
TTTGTGAGAAGCTTGAATTTTTGTTCAGCTAATTTATAGTCTCTTAGATAAAGTTGCTGGAAAAGATTTACGTATCGTTGAAGGATCTCTTTTTCGTTCACGGGACCTAATCCTATTTGCAATCGATTGGCTAGATGCTGCTGTATTTCCTCTGAGGGTTCGGTTACTCCATTTTCAATCTTGCTCAAATAGGGAACCGAACAAATCCCGGATGCAAGTTCTTGCTGAGATAAGTTTTTGACTCTTCGGAAGTAACGAATCCTTTCTCCTAGATTCATTGTTTCACCTCGCCTTTTTTCTTTGATTCTATCATTTGTTAGGGATGAATTCAGGTCAAGCTCTAATTACTTATCTAAATATACAAGAACTTTAACTGTGAGAGGAAACTAGTATTGAATTATTGAAGTTAGCACCCTAAAACGCTGCATGTTTCCCAATTTTCTATACTCTTTTTTTAGTTATAATTAACTATAGAAACTAACATCTAGGGTGAGGACATGACTATTGCAAGAGGTACTATCGTTACGTATCAAAACGAATTACATAAGGTACTTCACATCTATTCATCTGGCTTTCTTGAGATCAGGAAAGTGGATGAAAAATATTTGACGCGTGTTATTTTGGTCCATCAATCAGAGGTTGCAGCCTATCATTCTTAATACATGCTATCAGTACCAATATAACAAGACTCAAAAGTCAAAATAAACGCTTATGAGTCTTTTTTGTGTACATGGATGAAGGATCGAGTGCTGGAAAAGAGCAAGAAGAAACTTGGTTGTTCTTATTTCATCCATAAGTATCAGAATTTTTTGAAATCGATTATAATGGAAGTATTAAACGACAAGGAGGAAATGTACATGAAAAACATGACAACTCAAACCGTACAAACATATAAGGGTGGAACACGTTCTTAAATTGTAACGGTGTGTCCCCTTATGTGTGTCTAGTCAAAAAACACAAAAAGGGGTAAATCATGCATTTTCCAGTAAAAAGATTTCTCTCATACTACAAACCATATTTGCCGTTGTTTTTGATGGTTCTGGCAACAGCCATTATTGTATCTGGTGTGACGTTGGTTCTTCCGCTGCTTGTTCGGTATATTACGAAAGATGTGTTAGAAGGAGACTTATCCATTGCGCTCGACAAAGTGTTTAGAATTGGGGCACTCATGCTCGTTTTAGTGGCCATTCAAAATCTCGGAACCTACTTTGTCGACTATAAAGGCCATGAGGTCGGTGCGCGCATGGAAAGTGATATACGCAGCGAGCTGTTTCAGCACTTACAAAAGCTTTCTTTTGGTTTTTACGATAAAGAGAAGACCGGCCAGCTCATGTCTCGGGTAACAAACGACTTATTCTTGCTTGCAGAACTGTATCATCACGGACCAGAAGACTACGTCAAGTATTTCGTGCGCTTTGTAGGAGCCTTCGTGATTTTATTTTTTATAAACACTCCCTTAACGCTCGCCGTCTTCTTTTTCATGCCGATCATCGGTTTTCTTTCACTGTATTTTAATAAAAAGGAGAACGAAGCCTTACGGAGGAACAAAGAGCGTATTGCAGATATTAACGCACAGCTTGAAGATACGCTATCAGGTATCCGAGTCGTAAAGTCGTTTGCGAACGAACACGTGGAGATCGAGAAGTTTAACCGCGAAAATCTTCGGTTCTTAGATAGCCGAAGAAACACGTACAAGGTAGAAGCAACCTTTTTTAACAGCATTCAAACCCTTATCCAGCTGATTACGATCACAGTGGTTGTGTTCGGAAGCGCTAGTATCGTCAATCAAACGTTGGATCTCGCGGATCTGATCACATTCTTGCTGTATATCGGCTATATGGTTGAGCCCATTCAGCGGATGACTCATATGAGCACACAGTTTCAAGAAGGCATCACAGGTTTTCAACGCTTTATGGAGATCATGAATTTGAAGCCATCGATTGAAAATAAGCAAGATGCGGTGACTCTGCCTATGCTTCAAGGTGACATCGAGTTTAAGGATGTATCCTTTCGTTACGAGGAGCATTTGGTCCCTGTCTTTACAAACCTGTCACTTCACATACGACCAGGAGAGTTTGTTGCCTTAGTGGGTCCTTCGGGTGCTGGAAAAACGACGTTATGTTCGCTCATTCCTCGCTTTTATGATGTGACAGACGGGGAAGTGATGCTTGATGGCATCAACGTATGTAATATTGACTTGAATTCACTGAGAAATCACATTGGTATCGTTCAGCAAGATGTTTATCTGTTTGCGGGAACGGTTATGGAAAATATCCGCTACGGAAAACCTGGGGCGACCGATGAAGAAGTGATTGAGGCGGCAAAGTATGCAAACGCCCATGACTTTATCATGAGTTTACCAAACGGCTACCACTCTGAGATCGGACAACGGGGAGTTAAGCTGTCAGGCGGTCAAAAGCAGCGGCTCAGTATCGCTCGCGTTTTTTTGAAAAATCCGCCTGTACTGATTTTAGATGAGGCAACGAGTGCGTTGGATAACGAGTCTGAGAGCATCATCAAGGAATCGCTTGAATCGTTAGTGAAAGGGCGAACTACGATCGTAATCGCTCACCGACTCTCTACAATCCGTAACGCTGAACGGATCCTCGTTCTAACGAAGGACGGAATCATGGAAGAAGGGACGCATGACGAGTTGCTTGCGAGTAAAGGAGCATACGCTCATCTCTATGCCAAGCAGTTTGAAGTCCACATATAAGTTGGAAAAGGCTCTCTCTTTTTTAAGGGAGGGCTGTTTTTTTCTTTTTTAGTGGGTGTAACAATTGTTTTCTGAAACCGTCTATTTATTTGAGGGGGTAAGAAGATGAAAAAGTCTTTCGTTCTAGTTTTAATATTGCTTTTGAGTTTGTCAGCATGTTCAGAAACTAAAAGTAAAAGTAAGTTAGATGTTTCGAAACTTAAGCAGTCATCATTCGGCGAATTGCCTAATGCGATAACGGAGGAGAACAGCAAGATCGAAGTGAAAATTGAAAAGCAAACCTATAAAGAATCAGACAAAATTAATCTACTCCTTAAAAACAAAGGGAACACGAAGATTACCTTTGGATATCCTTATCAGTTGGAGTTCTTCAAAGGTGGTTCTTGGTATGAAGTGCCCCTTGACGAAGGAATCGATTTTAAGATGGTTGGTATCATTTTAGAGCCGAATTCCCTTCATATTGATGTAGTCAATTTAAAAAATCGTAAATATAAGATAAAAGCTGGGAAGTATCGTGTCGTGAAATCATTTAATTTAGATGGAACCGAAATAACACTAGCTGCTGCATTTTATTTAAAGTAATATTTTAAAAAGGTACAGAAAAACGGAAATGATTATTATCGTGCCTATTGTGTAGAGATAGATTATTCCGGTCTCTTCAAATTTTCCTTGCCCCTTTTTTATTCTAAAAAGTAACCACATATCAAACATCGCAAATAAAAGAGCAGACCCGCCTCCCAAAATTGCATATAGCCCCCACATACGAAAGATTAGCCTTCCTATGAAAAGTCCCGACACTCCATGCAATATTATGTACACAGGAACGCTGATTTTATAGTTCACTCCAATTTTACAGATGAAATATTCTATCATGGCTGAAGTTATAAGCCCCAAAAATACGATGGCTGCTGCCGCAATAAAGGCAGAAAAGATGGGAATCATGATAAACTCTACACCCATATCAGGAGAATTTTTTTCTAATCCTGACAGAAGTGTAAAAACTAGAGAAAAGGTTAGACTTGTCATGATCGTTGCAAAGATCTTACGCTTTCCAAATGCTTCTTCCATTGCAAGTACTCCTTTGTTTTTTGCGATTTCTTGATATATCTCCAGATTTCTTGATATCCGTATGCGAATTCTTGATATATCTCCAGATTTCTTGATATCCGTATGCGAATTCTTGATATTCGACAAATTTGTCTTGATATATGTAGTAGAAGTCTTGATATCTGCCTTCGCAGTCTTGATATCCCCACTTTCCTCTCTCGTAGCCTCGTTATCTAAAATAACTATAATAGAATTAGCCCGAATGACAGCAAAAAAACATAAAGAGGCGATGTCGAAAGGAGCAACGCAATAATTTCACTATTAATATATCTGCCTGAAAAGTAGTATACCAAGCTACCGACTGTTAATAATGGACTGATTAAGATCAAGAATCTAATATCTTTGTAAATTAGTAAATTAAAAAAAATACTAAGTATGACTGCAATAAGCAATAATAGAGATAGTTTGAATACGAGACTTTTATCGTGGAAGAACTGAAGGATCTTTTCAGCTAAGTAACAAATTACATAGATGAAGAACACGAAAAAAGGAATGAGGTTTGGGAGGCCATCAAATCCTCCTTCAAAACCTATGCTGAGGAAAAAGTAAAAAATGGTGAATAAAAATGTGGCACCAGCGCCGATGTAAAAGGGATTGCTTTTAAGTTTTGTAAGCATCTAAATCTCAACTGCTTTCTGTACTATTTAACCTTATTTTTGCTCTACCATCATAGAACTATTATTATCGTTTCAAAAAGCTTTTGTTTAAGGGTAACTTATATAAGAACGAGATGTTTTTAAGGAGTGGTAAGATGTACGGTTCACCGCAGATGGTATCAGTTATATTTTATGGAGCCTCACCAATGCACTCGCATCATCATAATCGAGCTGCGCTGCAAGCAGCGATCGCTGATGTTGATAGCAGGGGCAGGGGTGTAGTTTTTGTGCCTCCTGAAATAGATTACGGCTATAAAAGAGGAATACCAAGTACATATCCTGATTTTTCTGCAACATGCCATGACATTCTGATCCATGATTATTCTCTCAGTACTCGTTATGATGGGTGTGAGGGAGATGGCATGCAATACAGGATTATTACGAAGACGCACCATGAAACGGCTGGCAAGCATGACGGTAACACACAATGGCTGAATGGGGCATGGCATCCTGCTTTCATGTTAATGCATGATGGTGAGAACACGAACAATCGAAGAGCTACATATTTTACTGGAATCAAAGGAGAAGTTGCCTGGGGAGTAGGCCAAGGAATTAATACGGCGGGTGTTTCCAGCGGTGTGTCTAAGCACGCGACAGATGATGAGTTAGCGCATTTTAAAATAATCGGCAACAAAGTAGCTGGTGGCAAGGGACTCGAAACAATGCTGGCAATTAACAAAACAAATGGTTATTGGGGATTCGGCGGAATGGCGAATCCTGACAAAGAGTTTCACTTTAAGACAAAGCGCGGCTGCAAAGGTGAAATCAAGTTCCAGTCACATACGGACAACTTAGAAATCAGTTTTAGCACGCCGAAGAGAACGCGAAAATGGACAATTCGCGATGACAACGGAAGTCTGAACATTACCGATTTAAACGGAACCTCCAATGTTGTGACGTTTACGGATACAGGGGAAGTTATAGCGAGAGACGGAATAAATATAAACGTAGCGAGGTTACCCAAAAATCCCACCGCCGGAAGAATGGTTTTTTATAAAGGAGAGCTGAAGCTGTACACGGGTAGTTCATGGCGAACAATTTAGATTTCTCTTTAACTTTACATATCTATTAAATGAGTTTCTTTAAAGGAAACCCCATGCTTGATGGAAAATAGAATTGTAGATACAAAAAAAAGAGCTGTACATGCAGCCCTTTTTTAGTACCAGGAATTATCCTCGATATACAGCTCATAATCTTCTGCATCTACTTCGTTAAGCTTTTTCCCGTTAATGTAGATGTCGTTCCATTCATACATGTATTTGTCCAGATAAACATAGAATATGATACGGACGTCTTCTTTCTCGGTATAATCATAGCCTGTAAATTCCACGACATGGTGACGGCCGTCTTCGTTTACATACTTCCATTCAGGGTTATCCATAAATACTTCTAACGTTTCTGCTTCACCGCTAATTCGGACAACATCTTTAATATTCGTTTCTGTCGGTAACAAGGATAAACCAAAATCTACTGCAAAAAAGAGTGCAATTAGCAGTGCTTGCAGGCCAAGCATAATTCCGATGTGTGTTCCGCCTTTTGTCTGAATATAAGAATCTTGCACTGACGCCGGAAAAGCTCTAGCCTGTTTTAGAATATGAGTGGTATGGTTATAATACCAGCGATTTCCGTACCAACCTACGAGTAGAGAGATTGCAGCATAAAAGGGAAAATCTAACCATGCCGGCAGATCCACTAAATAAAAGGGAACGGCCCATAAGAGCTCAATGGCAGCAATAATAAAAAATGGCTTATACATTTTTCGATAGGCGAGCCAAAACGTAGAAAAGAAGAAAGCTAGCCAATTCCATGTGTTGTTGTTTACGGGATCTTTTACCAATCTCCATTTTAAGTCGTAATACGCTATGTTTTTCTGTACAACTTTATGTTGCTCCTCAAATGAGATAAGTTCTTCTTGGTGTGATTCGTTCATTGCTATTCTCTTTCTATTAAATTACTATTTTTTAAACAAATGTTTAATTTTCTTCATCATCGTAACAACTATATTCGGTGTCATCTAACTTGATTTGGTAGTACTTCTTTAACCGTTCCAAAAAACGATGTAGGACATCAAGATTTAGAGCTCTCAATAAGCCAACTCTTTTTATCTATGAGTTTTTTCATCCTACACCTCTTTTTCTTACTTAATGACAGGTTTTTCTTTTCCAGATAGAAAATCTTGGATTATCTCTAAATGATCTGTAAACAAATTCTCTGGCAGCTGATCGATAGGGAAGAACACGTTATCTATGGACTCCGAATTAGACGTAAGTAAATCACCTGTGAACTCATGACAGGTAAAAACATGGTTGACCATTGAAACTTGGTCTCCGTTTTGGAACGTTTTATCAAAGGTTGGTCCTGAATAAATACCAAACAGCTCGAGTTTGCCGAGCTTGAGTCCTGTTTCTTCAAAAACTTCTCTTCTCGCTGTCTCCTGCACGGTTTCTCCGAGTTCCATAAAACCGCCTGGAAGGCCCCATTGTCCGTTGTCACTGCGTTTTTGCAGCAACAACCGATTATTTTTATCAAAAACGAAAGCCCCGGAGACCATCATGATGACTTTTGCTTGTCCCACCATAGACCTTATATATTTTATGTAGTCCATTTACATCCTCATCTCATTATATTTCCTTATTTTTCTACTATACCTTTATTATGTAAGACAGTCTCTAAGTTTTTTTGAAAAAAGACATAATAAAAATGAACTGGTTTTGATCCACTTCATTGCATTAAAACTATGTAGTCATTGGAATTTATGTACACTATTTCACAATCCAGGGTAAAAAGAAAAGCGAGGGTAAATCGGGTCATGCTTCTCTTTGTAGGGTAGGTTCATTGAGTGTGCTCAGAAGATCTTCACGTGCTTTTTGGCTTAATTCATTTGAGTAATTAATTGCGTCATATATGGATGCAAAATGCTGTGATGAATAGTAGGGTGATTTATAGCAGTGCACTCTTTTTGTTTCAGATGGATATACAAGAACCTTCCAGTGATAAACGTCTGGTTGTTTTTCACTGCCTTCCATCGCGATAAGCCAATGTGTGGAACTTTCGACTGCTGCGTCTTCCTCCACTTTTCTTAAAAGGGCTGTACGATCATTCTCACCGATTAAAATGGGCACCTTTTCATAAAACTCCCTCAGGTTTGGGTAGCTGCTCATACCATCTCTCCTCTCAACATGATTTGTCCATTTCACAAAGTTCATGTTTTGTTATTAGGACATTATATGAAAGAAGAGAGGAAAAGATGATAGTTAACTTGTAAAAAGTAAGGCCATTTTTTTTGTAGAGCTATCATATTTACCCATTGAATTCACTTGTTAGCGTTTCTGATCCCCAAATGGCTAGCTGCATGGTAACAGCATCCTTAAAATGCCTAGGGTTATAACCAGTGTCTTCTACGATTTTATTCAGCCGGTACAGTAAGGTATTCCGGTGAATAAACAGTTCTTCTGCTGTCTGCTGAATATTGAAGTTGTTTTTAAAAAAACATTCAAGCGTTTCTTTGTAATTGATTAATGTTTCATGGAGAACTCTTTTGGAGAAACGTTCTGCGACTTCTTTATTTAGTTGATAGATCAGCGCTTTTGATTCTATATCTACATAGTAGATTACGAGTTCTTTTGGATCGCTGATCGCCAATGAAAGATCACAATCAATATAGGATTGGCTGAATTGATCAAAAGAGTCAAATTGCGTGCTGACACCAATTCTGAAATTGAGCTTAAATTGTTCAAATGCCCGTACTATTTCTTCTGTCTTTTTTAACAACTCCTTTTGTGAAATGCCAGACAATGCAATGAAAATACGGTTTATATTAATAAAACCTAAAATGCCATTTTGGCTTCCGATAATCTCCTCAAGCTTGCTGATTATGGTTTGATTTGAAACCGATCTTTCTGACATCTGTATGATCAATGTGGAATAAGGCGGATTTAAGTTTATATTCAGCAGATTGAGTCCCCGCTCGATGTTTTCATAGTTCGGGATGGTTTTTAATAATTCTTCGATAATCATTTCTTTTGTACGTTGTTTCCATTCAAGCTGTGAATATATATACTCCTGTTTAATCATCAATTCAGTTGTCATCTTTACAATTTCACCGATATCTGCTAATTCATCAGAATTTCCGGTAATGCCAAGAACACCGACTATTTTTTCTTGAAAAACAATCGGCAGATTAACTCCCGGCTGTGCACCCCGCCATTTTCCTCTTTCATCTTCCGTAATCCTTAGTGTTTCTCGGGTTCTTAAGACTTCAAGAGCTCCTTCGTGTATATCATCAACCCGTGAGTTGTCACATGAAGCCATGATGACTCCCTGGTTATTCATGATATTTATGTTTCTTTTAAGTTTAAAAGCAGTCTCTTTAACGATTGAATTGGCTATTTCCCTAGTTAACATAAAAAAACCCCATTTAGTCAAAATGTATAAAATTTTCTGATTTTTAATCTATTAATTTATACATTATATACGAAGATATTCTACGTCAAGTTCTGTATAGTGAAAATAAACATGAAAGCGTTTCCAGAGAGGGGTAATTATGAAGATTGTTATAGCACCGGACTCATTTAAAGGAAGCTTAAGTGCAGTAGAAGCAGCCAGGTCGATTGAAAGGGGAGTGAGTAAAGGTCTTCCGGAAGCAGAAATCATTTTAAAGCCAATGGCTGATGGCGGTGAAGGAACGATGGATACACTTGTCGCCGTAACAGCTGGCCAAAAGAGAAGAAAATGGGTTACTGGTCCTCTTGGCCAAAAGGTTGAAGCAGAATACGGCGTGCTGGGAGATGGCGAAACATGTGTAATTGAGATGGCCAGCGCCTCAGGTCTATCACTTATACCAAAAGATCAGCTTGATCCCTTAAAGGCTACAACTTATGGTACGGGAGAATTAATAAAGCAAGCATTAGATGACGGTTATACTTCTTTCATCTTAGCTGTTGGCGGTTCTGCAACAAATGATGGCGGAGTCGGAATGCTGCAAGCCTTAGGTTTAAAGATTCTCGATGCCGAAGGAAATCAGATTTTTTTTGGAGGAGCAGAGCTTAGGAAAGTTAAGTCAATAGATATGAGTGAGTTTGACAAAAGGATCAAGACAAGCCAGTTTCTCATTGCTTCGGACGTAGAAAATCCTTTAATTGGCCCACATGGAGCATCACATGTGTTTGGTCCACAAAAGGGAGCGACTCCCGAGATGGTTCTAGAATTAGATGCGTGTCTAGCTCATTGGGCAAATGAAGTTGAAAGAGTAATTGATGTTCATCTCCATGATTTACCAGGTTCTGGTGCAGCTGGTGGAATTGGTGGAGCATTTCAAGCTTTTTTTCCTTCTAGAATGAGAAGGGGCATCGATGTGGTTATAGAATATACAGGCCTTCAGACAGCTCTAGAGGGAGCGGATCTTGTCATAACAGGAGAGGGACAAGTAGATTTTCAAACTGCTTCAGGTAAGACGCCGATGGGAGTCGCCCAGGCGGCATTATTGAAAAATATTCCGACAGTCATATTGGCGGGTTCAGTAGGAAAAGGAATAGATGTACTTTATCAATTTGGAATTGTAAGCGTTCAAAGCATTATTAACAAGCCCATGGAGTTAAAAGAAGCTATGGAAACTGCTGGCGAATTGCTTGAAAAAGCTGCCGAACAAGAGGTCCGTTTATTTTTTTATCAACGAAATAAAATAGAACTTCCCACAGTTTAATAAAATTCGAAAAGGATTTTTACGGTTATTGCCCATTTTGTTAAAACAATAATGATTATTGAGAGGAGCTACACCGTTATGAAAATTAAAGCAACACTTGATAGAATTCCTGGGTCAATGATGCTATTTCCACTTCTCCTTGGTGCAACACTAAATACGTTATTTCCTGGAACACCTACTTACTTTGGTTCCTTTACTGGTGCCCTTTGGACAGGCGCTCTCCCAATTTTAGCTGTATTCTTTTTCTGTATGGGTACAACATTAAGCTTCAAAGCCACACCTTATATCATGAAAAAAGGTGGCGCGTTATTATTCACAAAGGTTGGCGTGGCTGCAATAGTTGGTATAATTGCGGCACAGTTCATAGGTACTGGAACGGTTCTTGGCGGATTGTCTGTACTTGCCATTGTTGCTGCTATGAATGACACGAATGGTGGTATGTACATGGCTCTGATGGGGCAATTTGGTAAGCCTGAGGATGCAGGTGCTTACTCAATAATGTCTCTTGAATCCGGTCCATTCCTTACAATGATTACTCTAGGTGTTGCTGGTCTTGCTGGTTTCCCTTGGCAAGCAATGGTTGGTGCAATTCTTCCATTAGTTTTAGGAATGATTGCAGGTAATTTGGATAAAGATCTCCGTGAATTTTTTGGAAAAGCTGCTCCTGTTCTAATTCCTTTCTTTGCCTTTGGTCTTGGTTGTGGTCTGGATTTCAAAAAAGTGGCTTCTTCCGGTTTGACTGGAATCTTGTTAGGAGTTGCTGTCGTAGTTATTACTGGTGCTGCTCTGTTTCTTGCAGACCGTTTAACAGGCGGGAATGGAATTGCAGGATTATCTGCTGCAACCACTGCTGGTAACGCCGCTGGAGTTCCTGCAGCTGTGGCTGCAGCAAATCCTGCCTATGCTGAAGTTGCGGGATCTGCAACAATAATGGTGGCTGCAAGTGTTATTGTTACAGCAATCCTATGTCCAATAATAGTTGCATGGTATGCAAACAGGCTTCAGCGACAAGGGAAATTAATCCTGAATGAGCGACAAGCAAGTTAAGATTTAACTAAGTAAATAATTTGTAAATTATGCCCCTGAGAGCATTTTCAGGGGCATAATCCTTAATTAATTGTAGTTATTAACATACTTAAAGTTGCAGTGTTTTTTTCTAAAATTACCTATTCATTAATATAAAAAAATGGAAAGAAAGTGATTGGAATGAAAACAACATTATTATATGGAAATGACGGATTAGAGCTAAATCTGCCGGACAATGCGTTTTTAGTCGAACCCAAAAACCTGCCAGGCTTAGAAGATGATAAGGAAGCAGTAATGAATGCATTAAAAAATCCGATTGGCTCAGCGCCGTTAAAGGAAATAGTTAAATCAACAGATACAGTCGCAATCGTGATCAGTGACATTACAAGACCAACCCCGAATCATAAGTTAGTTCCATGGCTTATCGAAGAGTTAGATCATGTTCCACACGAAAATTTTGTCATCATTAATGGTACGGGTACTCACCGTGACCAGACGCAGGAAGAGTTTGTTCAGATGCTGGGTGAGTGGGTAGTGAATAATATTCGCATTATTAACAACCATTGCCATGAAAAAGAAACATTAGTCAACCTTGGGGAGAGTAAGTTCGGTTGTGATGTTTACCTAAACAAGGATTATGTAGAAGCAGACTTTCGTATCGTCACAGGATTCATCGAACCGCACTTTTTTGCAGGGTTTTCAGGTGGACCTAAAGGGATCATGCCTGGAATAGCTGGTATTGAAACGATCATGACGTTTCATAACGCAAGAATGATCGGTGATCCAAGAGCAACATGGGGGAACATGGAGGATAATCCTGTCCAGGACATGACGAGAGAAATCAATCGTATGTGCAAACCTGATTTCATGCTGAACGTGACATTGAATAGAGAAAAAGAGATAACGGCAGTTTTTGCAGGTGAATTGTACGAAGCACATGATAGAGGATGTGCTTTTGCAAAAGAACATGCCATGATTCGCTGTGATAAACGATTTGATGTTGTGATTACCTCGAACTCAGGTTATCCGCTAGACCAGAACTTGTACCAGGCCGTAAAGGGAATGAGTGCAGCGCACAAAATTGTAAAAGAGGGCGGAGCTATTATTATCGCTTCGGAATGTTCAGACGGACTCCCAAGCCACGGGAATTATTCTAAAATCTTCGAGATGGCGAGCAGCCCGCAAGAGCTCTTGGACATGATCAACAATCCTGAATTCAAGATGTTTGACCAGTGGCAAGTTCAAAAGCAGGCAGTCATCCAGGTTTGGGCGGATGTGTATGTATATTCAAAACTGACGGAAGATCAAGTAAATGGAGCTATGCTGAAGAGTACTCAAGATATTGAACAGACGCTAGAAGAGCTGAAGAGTCAATTTGGAGAAAATATGTCAGTAGCCGTTATGCCATTAGGGCCATTAACAATACCATATGTTGAGGAATAGGACAGGGGAAGGCTCATTATGAAAAAGATGATCATGATAGCAGATGACCTGACAGGTGCTTGTGATGCTGGTGTACAGTTTACTCAGAAAGGCTTTAAGACAGTTGTCTGTTTTGATAAAGAATCAGCGAACGGAATTCAAGCTGACGTAATCGTGCTTGATACAAACAGCCGTGCTTTGCCGCAACATGAAGCATATTGTGCTGTCAAAGATACTGTTGCACATTTAAAAGCAGAGGAGTTAGGGTTGATCTATAAAAAGATTGATTCAACTCTTCGAGGCAATTTAGGCATAGAGTTAGATGCTTTAATGGACAGCCTTGCTTTCGATTTTGCGGTGATCGCACCTGCACTGCCTTCTCTTGGGAGAACTACTAAAGAGGGTATACATTACCTGCATGAAGTCCCAATCGAATTAACGGAGATTGCAAATGATCCGAAAACACCGGTCAAAGATTCTACAATTATAAACCTATTATCGATGCAATCACGGAGGGGGGCATCTTTATTTCCTAAGTACCTTCTAAAAGAGAACAAAAATAGCGTGCTCGATCACGTAATTGAACGTTTAGAAAAGAAGGATTCCTTGTTTGTATGTGATGCAGAAAGCGAAACTGATCTTAAGGAAATCGTAAATGCGTTCAGCAGGCTTCCCTATAAAATCTTATGGATAGGTTCTGCCGGATTAGCAGAATGGCTTCCGGCAGGTCAGAGACAAATAAGCCGTTCTCCAAACTTTGAACCAGACAAAAAACAGCTCCCTGTACTAGTCGTTGCAGGCAGCCGATCAGGTGTAGCAAAAAAGCAGGTTGATACACTATTACGTTCATCAGATATAAAGCAGGTTCTGCTTTCTGTTGAGATGCTGCCAGAGGAAGATAATAGAGATTCAGAGATATATAGATGTCAGGAAGAATTAAACCGTTATTTAATAAAGGGTCTTGATGTTGTTTTACATGTGGATCAGGGCAGCTCAGTAACAGATGATTTGCCATCATTGATCGAGGCAAGTTTAAGCCAGATAGTGTCAGTTGCCAGCAGAGATATAAAATTGAATGGAATTGTACTTACGGGCGGAGACACAGCAAAAGCGATTTGCAAAGAGCTTGGAGTAACAGGGATTGAGCTTATCGATGAAGTAGAACGAGGATTGCCTCTATCAAGGATGATAGGAGGTCCGGGATTGCTTACTGTAACGAAAGCAGGTGCTTTTGGTACGGATTCTTCTCTTCATCATGCTGTAAAACGATTAAAAGGAGACTTGTAAAATATGAGACCTGTTATAGCGATTACGATGGGAGACGCCGCTGGTGTTGGACCGGAAATTATTATTAAAGCTTTTGAAAATGAAATGGTCCAAAAAATATGCCGGCCAGTTGTGATAGGAGATTCCACGATTTTAAACCGTGCATTAAACTATGTAAATTCAAACCTTCAAATAAATTCGATTACAAGAATTAAAGACGCAGTATATGAGCAAGGAACGATAGATTGCTATGACTTGAACCTATTAGATGAACAGCTGCCAGTAGGAAAGGTTTCAAAAGAAGCTGGAAATGCGGCGTTTCATTATTTAGAGAAAGCAATCACTCTTGCGAAAGATAAGGCAATCGACGCCATCTGTACAGCTCCTCTGAATAAAGAAGCGCTTCATCTTGCAGGTCATATTTATCCTGGACATACCGAGATATTGGCTGAACTGACGGACACATCCGATTATGCGATGATGCTTTCTGCTCCAAATCTAAAGGTCATACATGTGACAACACATGTTGGATTAATTAAGGCAGTCGAACTTATTAATCCAGATCGTGTCTATCAAGTTATTAAGCTAGCAGATGAAACATTGAAAAAGGCAGGTATTCCTTCACCGAAGATTTCGGTGTGCGGGATCAATCCACATGCCGGTGAGAACGGTCTGTTTGGTAACGGAGAGGAAGAAGAGAAAATTGTACCTGCTGTTAAAAAGGCACAGGATGAAAAGATAGACGTTGTAGGACCGCTTCCGGCCGATACGCTATTTTTTAGAGCGACCCGCGGCGACTTTGATATTGTAATCGCCATGTATCATGATCAGGGGCACGGGCCAATCAAGGTGTTGGGATTAGAATCAGGCGTCAATATTACAGTAGGGCTTCCTATTATCAGAACAAGTGTTGACCATGGGACAGCTTTTGACATTGCAGGAAAAGGAATAGCAAGTGAAGAAAGCCTAGTAGAAGCGATCAGACAAGCTGTTGAGCTTGCTCCGAAAATCGAGGAAAGGGATGGTTTACAGTGCTGAACGCTAAATTTAAAAAACTTCAGGAAATCTTGACTGAAATGAAAACAGTCGTTATTGCCTTTTCTGGGGGAGTAGACAGCACTTTTTTATTGAAAGTCGCTGTTGATACGCTTGGGAGAGAAAACGTTCTTGCCGTTACAGCTGATAGTGAGACCTATCCGTTTGAGGAATTAGAAGAAGCCAAGAAACTGGCTGTTCAGCTAGGTGCAAGACACGAAGTAATCGAGACTTCTGAATTAAATATTCCGGGATACTCTGAGAATACCCCGAACCGATGCTATTTTTGCAAGAAAAGTCTGTTTGAACACCTTGTTCCAATTATGCATGCCCATCAATATAAAAACATCGCCTTTGGCTTGATCGCCGATGACCTTGGTGAGCATCGTCCAGGCACAAAAGCAGCAAGAGAATTCAATGTACGGGGGCCACTACAAGAGGCGGATCTTTATAAAAACGAGATTCGTGAATTATCTCAAGAGATGGGTATACCAACCTGGGACAAGCCCTCTTTTGCCTGCCTCTCCTCAAGGATTGCGTATGGTGAAAAAATTACGATGGAAAAGCTCAGAAAAGTGGACTTTTCTGAACAGGCGATCAGGGCTATCGGTATTCGTCAGGTAAGGGTCAGGACCCACGGGGAAATGGCGAGAATAGAAATTGAACCTTCAGAGATGCCAAAACTGATGGAACATCATCAAGAGATTACGGAAAAACTAAAAAGTTTTGGCTATACCTATGTAACGATGGACCTTACAGGGTATAAGAGCGGAAGCATGAATAAAGTACTTCAAGGAATTGAATTAGCATAGGCAGTTGATGCGGTTTCGTACAAATATAAACAAGTCAGCAGGTGATAGTGTGGAGAAATTTGAAGATTTAGGATTCAGTAAGGTTGATTTTGACAGAGAAAAACGAACAGGATATCCAGAAGTCATATATGGAGAAGGAAAAACAGCGGTTCAAATTCAACAGATCATGACTAAACTCATTGAAAAACACGGAAAAGTGCTTGTAACAAGAGTAGATGAAGAAAAAGGCAGAGCTTTGATTGAAGCTTTTCCCCTTGCACAATATGACTGTACCTCCCGGATTCTGCAGTACGGAGTCGCAAAACAGCAATATGGCGGAGAAGTTATGGTGTTATGCGCTGGAACATCCGATTTGTTCGTTGCGGAAGAGGCAGCCATTACGGCAGAGTGGATGGGCTGTAATGTAAAACGTTTATACGATGTGGGGGTAGCTGGAATAGACCGGCTGTTAGCCTATCGGGAAGAAATTACAAAGGCAAGCGTGCTTATCGTGGTGGCGGGAATGGAAGGAGCATTGCCGAGTGTAGTAGGAGGAATGGTGCGTCGGCCGGTTATTGCAGTCCCAACTTCTGTCGGATACGGTGCCCATCTTCAGGGCTTAACCCCTCTGCTTACCATGCTGACTTCCTGTGCATCGGGCATGAGTGTAGTAAATATTGATAACGGATTTGGGGCTGCCTATCAGGCTGCGCTTATCTTAAAGCTTGCTTCAGAGGGGGTTCATCATGAAGATCCTGTATCTTGATTGCCAATCTGGAATCTCGGGAGATATGACACTTTCAGCATTAATCGACCTTGGTGCAGACATTGATTATATCAGGGAACATCTAGAGAAGCTTCCGATCGATCCTTTTTCATTAAATGTAAAACAGGTCGATAAGAAAGGAATCTCTTCTAAGCAGCTGGTTCTTCACTTTGATGAACATGCTGAGCACCATCATTATGATCATAATGAGCAACATCATTACCATGAGCATGATCATACAGGCGGCGACCATACGCATCATCACCATCATGAACATGAGAATGAGCATCATCACCATCATGAGCATGAGAATGAGAATGAGCATCATCACCATCATGAACATCGAAAAGCTTCAACTATTTTGGAGATGATCGAGAACAGTCATCTGCCAATACGGGTGAAAAAAAGAAGTTTGTCTGTTTTTCAGGTTATCGCTGAAGCTGAAGGAAAGATTCACGGCATGGATCCAAAAGATGTCCACTTTCATGAAGTAGGTGCAATGGATTCTATTATCGATATCATTGGTGTTTGTCTAGCACTTGAAAGTTTGGGGGTAGAGAAAATAATCGCTTCACCCGTTCCAACTGGTCATGGAAAAATAATGATGGCTCATGGACTCTATCCAATTCCAGCTCCAGCAACTGCTGAGATTTTAAAAGGAGTTCCATTAGCTGATTTTCACGTTAAAGGAGAGTTGACCACCCCAACAGGTGCTGGATTTCTAAAAGCATTAGCACATGAATATGGTAATATTCCTCCTCTTGCAATAGAAAACATTGGGTATGGGGCAGGAAAAAAAGATTTTAAGCACCCCAATGTTTTGAGAGCTATCCTTTTCAATGCTGATGAAACAGAGAAGCGTGAACAAATCTCTGTCCTAGAATGCCAACTGGATGATTTCACTGGTGAGGCATTGGGCTATTTAATGGAAAAGTTGTTGAATCAGGGAGCACTTGATGTCTATTTTACCCCTGTCACGATGAAAAAAAGCAGACCGGGAACGCTTATCACGGTTTTGACTAAACCTGAAATGGTCTTATCATTAGAAGAGCTATTACTGCGTGAAACAAGTACCTTTGGCGTTCGAAAGTCCGAGTGGTCAAGACGAATTTTATCAAGGGAATTTAAAGAGATTGAAACGGTTTACGGAACAATAAATGTTAAAGTAGGAAAATTAGAAGGAAATATCATAAAAGTAATTCCAGAGTATGAGGATGTAAAAAAAGCTTCTTATCAGCATAATGTTTCGTTTGTTGACGTCTATTCGGAAGTAGAGCATGCGTCTAAAACACAAATAGGCCTATAATTTACCTTATATCCATCTGAGTTACGTATATTTTATAGCAGCAGTGGAGGTTCGTTAATGAACGAAATTGAATTAGTGTCCATACTTACTTTAGGTTTCATGCTTGGAATTAAACATGCGCTAGAACCCGACCATATAATAGGGGTATCAACGATTGCAAGCCAGAGCAAAAAGTTATCGAAGTCAGCATTAGCTGGTGTTTTTTGGGGTGTTGGACATACAGCGACCTTGCTTACCGTTGGAATGGGACTTATTTTTCTGAAAAGTGATGTTCCGGAAAAGTATGCTATGAGTTTGGAGTTTCTAGTTGGGATCATGCTTGTCTATTTTGGGCTCTCAGCAATTTATTCCCATAAGAACAAGACTCACTCAGAAGCTCATGGACGATCATTTGTAAAGTTTTCCTATGGAAAAGCATTATTTATGGGATTCATTCATGGATTGGCAGGAAGTGCAGCTCTCGTTTTGCTGACGATGAGTACGGTTGATAATCTTCTAGAAGGCGGTCTTTATATTGTCGTTTTTGGAGCAGGAACAGTAGTAAGTATGCTTTTCTTTACCACCATCATAGGGATCCCGTTCATAATGAGTGCAAACAAAAAGACTTTTCATAAACCGCTTATTCAACTTACAGGCGTAATAAGTACCTTATTTGGAATCTACTATATGTACAACCTAGGTGTTACTGAAGGATTGTTTAAACTTTGGATTTAAGTGTTATTCCAGTTAGGGCAATAATAAGAAAAAAGAGCCTGCAAGCTTCTTAGCTTGCGGGCTCTTCTTAATTTTTATAACTCATTACTATTTTCGCCGTATTCGGCAGGGTGTGTCTTCCGATTTTAAAACCGTCTTCTTTTGTTGCGAGGCTTGCGTCTTTTTCTAATAATCTTGATCTCTTTTACTTTAATGAACCTCACGCTAATGAATAAGAAATAAGTTAGGAGTGCGACATAAAAGAAGATCGGTACGCTTTCGAATTGATTCTTGGCAACCAGGTAAAACATATAGAATAAAAACAATGTGATGATCGTCCCGTATCTTGGCAATGGAATATCTTTTAAACTTGGAATCTTAATCGTGCTGACCATCAAGAGCGCCAATCCGTAAAAAATCAAAACGAACACCCATAACGGGATCATTTTAACAAAAAAGACTAAAAAGACCACGATGCCACCAGCTGGAGGGATTGGAATGCCCTTGAAGTATTTCATGGATTCTTCCGTGTCAGTGATATTAAAGCGCGCTAAGCGATAGGCGCCGAATAGCGGGAAAAGTCCGGCAAGAACATACCCCCACATACCTAGATGCACAAAGTAGGAATTGGCGGCAATAAAGGCAGGAGCTGCACCGAATGAAACGACGTCTGCGAGGGAATCCAGTTCCTTGCCAAGCGTGCCTGAAACACCTAATATTCTAGCGGCTCGACCATCAACAGCGTCCAGCATCATCGCGATAAAAATCAGCATCGCTGCATTTCGGAAATCGCCATGGGCAGCATATCCGATAGAAAGAAAACCACAAAACAAGTTCCCTAAAGTTAATAAATTTGGAATATGTTTTTTCATTGTACACGTCCCTTAAAAAAGTACTCTACCATCTATGATAGACCATTTACTGTAAAAACGTTAATCTTTTTCGTTAAATAATTAGCTTAACAAAGTTTGGGGAAAGAAAAAAGAGATTCTTTCAGCGTGAAATGTTCCTAAGGTGTGATTCGACGTGCGTGGAACTTGATAGATTTAGCGTAAAACGAAAGACTTTTGGAGTGAAAAATAGCTTTTTTTGCTTGAAACCTCCTACATTTTGAGCGAACGTGTAACAAATATATGAACACGTACCGTAAAATTCAAATAATGAAGAGAACTGACTCAATGAGCCAGTCTATTTAACACTTTTCTTCAAATAACTCTCGAACAGAAGATCAATCAGAAGCATCAGCGTTGACCGGGCTGTGATATCATACCCTGCGAACTTCACGCGATCGACGGTCATGCTTAAGTTGGTTTTGACCATTTTACCGAGTGTGGAATCTGACGAGTTCGTGATAGCAGCTGTATCTACAACTTTATAAGTTAGTTTTTCTGCGGCTTGCACCAGCGTTTTTGTTTCACCGCTCGATGAGATGAAGAACACCAAATCATTAGGCTCCACCATGTTTGGCAGCAGATCAATCATGTGTGATTCATATGTATAATGAGTTTGTTTGTTCGTCTGCATCAAAAGCTTACTAAAGTACTCGGCCATCATTTTAGACAAGCCGACTCCGACCACGATTACTCGTTTCGCGTTCACCATTTTCTCACTTAATTTTTCAAGCTCAGCCGTTTGAATCGTTTCGAAGGCTGAGACGAACTCCTCTTTATATCGGTCAACCGGATGGTCATTACGCAACAATTGCTGGTTTTCAATCGTCTTCAAAATAAACTTTAGCTCCGAAAAACCCTCTAAACCTAGTTTGTGAGACATCCGTACGATCGTGGTCGTACTTACGTTGTTTACTTTTGCGATCCCGGTCAATGAATGTTTTTTTGCTTCATCTAAATTCTGGTCGATATAATAAAGCACTTGCTTTTCAGTTGGTGTGAGCTCGGCTAAATGACTTCCGAACTGATCCAAGACTTTCCCCATGAGTAACTTCCTCTTTTCCGCACATATCTTTCCCTTAGTATAGCTGATTTTTCATTCTGTACAAATATACAGCGTCTGTACAAAGACAACGCTTACTTTTGTGTTACAACTTAGGTATAGAGAGTTGGAAGTGCTTTCATACTAAAGAAAGATTGGAGTGAACGTCATGGAACTTAGAAACATGACCCATCCGAATTTAGTGATGTTCGATGTGGATGCTCAAAGTAAAGAGCAAGTCATCCGGCAGCTAATTTCTAAAATAAAGAAGCAAGGTTTCGTAGAATCAGAAGACGCTTTTTTGGAAGCGGTTTTAAAACGTGAAGAGCAATCTCCAACAGGAATGGAGAGAGGCCTTGCGATTCCGCATGGTAAGTCTTCAACTGTTAAAGAAGCCGTTTTTGCGGCGGCACGTTTGAAGACACCTCTTGCTGATTGGGAAAGCATCGATCCGAACAACAAAGTTCAGCTTGTTTTCATGATCGCGATTCCAGAAAGCGAAGCAGGCACAACTCACTTAAAAGTATTGTCTACATTGAGCACAAACTTAATGCGCGACGACTACTTAGAGGGCTTGATGGCCGCAGAATCACCTGAAGAATTTTTAAACAGACTGGATGTTGAAGAGAAACCGGAAGCTCCAGCTGAAATAGAATTCACAAAAACTGTTGTGGCGATTACTGCTTGTGCAACAGGGATCGCGCATACGTACATGTCGGCTGAAGCTCTAGAAAAAGCGGGTAGTGAACTTGGCGTAAGAGTTCTTGTTGAAAAACAAGGAGCGAATGGAATCGAGGACGAGCTTACAGCAGATGTCATTAAAAACGCAGACGCAGTAATATTCGCTACTGACATCGCTCCTAAACGCTTAGATCGTTTTGCAGGGAAAGCTTATGTACAAACACGTGTCGCTGAGCCTCTTCGCAAAGGTAAAGAAATAATTCAAAAAGCAATAAACAATCCAGATGGAGTTGTTGAACAAGGTGACGAAGATGAGTCACCAACGACGTCCTCAAACGGCGGTGGATTCTTTAAAGATATGGTTCAAGCCGTAATGACGGGAATCTCGTACATGATACCGGTTATTGTTGCCGGTGGTCTGATGATGGGGATCGCGAAGCTTGGTGCAATGCCGTTCGGACTTGTAAACGAACTTGCAGATCCAAAATATGCAACACACTCAAATGAACTTTTCGTTATTTTGCATCACTTAGACAAATTGGGTGGACTGATCTTTAAGTTCATGTATCCGATATTTGCGGCGTTCGTGGCCTATTCACTGGCTGACCGTGTTGGTCTTGTTGCCGGATTTATCGGTGGAGCTTTTGCAGGAGGACTTCATTACACATTCTGGAACAATCCTGAAGGCATTCCGTCCGGTTTCTTAGGCGCATTGATTCTGGGTCTGGCAGCCGGTTATATAGCTCGTTTCTTGAACCAAAAGATTCAATTGAACAAGAACCTAGCTGCGATGAAGCCTATGTTCATCATTCCAGCGGTTTCAATTTTATCTATTTTCTTCTTAAACTTTTATATTGTTGACCCATTGTTTGGCGGGTTGAATGCTGTTTTACGCAACTGGATTGAAGCAGCACAAGGTACTGGCGATGTTGTTTTAGCATCAATCATCGCATCTGCAACTGCCTTTGACTTAGGTGGACCGATTAACAAAGCAGCCGGTGCGATTGCGATTGGACTTGCGGCTGACGAAGTGTATCCGTTGACGGCTCGTGTACTTGCAATTGTTATTCCACCGATCGGACTTGGACTAGCTGTAATCATTGATAAATATATTGTTGGACGCCGTGTGTTCCCGGCTGACCTTCGTATCACAGGTAATACTTCATTATTATTAGGATTCCTCGCGATCTCTGAGGGTGCGATTCCGTTTATGCTTCGTAACCCGTTGATCACGATTCCGATCAACATCATCGGTGCAATCCTCGGCGCAAGTACAGCAGTTCTTTTAGGAGCAGTACAATGGCTGCCGCTTCCGGCAATCTGGGGCTGGCCTCTAGTTGAAAACCTATGGGCATACCTTCTAGGACTCGTTGTAGGTGCAGGCTTTATCGCATTTGCAAACATCTTTATCCGTTTTGCGATTTTAAAGAAAAAAGAACGACAAGCATAAATTTAAAAGGGGCGCATCTTGAAAAAGGTGACCCCTCTTTCTATTAATGACAGTCAACTTTGGGAGGGAACCAGCATGAAACAGAAAAAAGTTTACGTTGTACCGCATTCGCATTGGGACCGCGAGTGGTATTTTACGATAGAAGATTCGAACCTTTTACTTGTTGAAAACATGGACCGACTCTTGGACGTGATGGATAACGACCCGGAATATACAGGATATGTTTTTGACGCGCAAAGTTCGATCATTGATGAATATTTGAAGATTCGGCCAGAGGAAAAGGAGCGTTTGTCCAAATTGATCACCGAAAAGCGTATCTTTGTTGGACCTTGGTATACACAAGCTGATTCCTTGCTTGTAAATCGAGAGTCGTTGATTCGTAACTTGATGTACGGAACACGAATCGCAGAAAAAATGGGGCATTCTATGAATGTTGGTTACCTGCCTGATATTTTTGGTCAGAACACGTATCTGCCGTCGATGTTTAAAGAGTTTGACATCGATTATAGTGTGTTGCAGCGCGGAATTTACACAGATCAGCTGAACGGTGATCTGAACTTTACGTGGAAATCTCCGGACGGTGAAAGCGTAAAGGCGAATAATATCTACTTCGGATACGGCCCTGGGAAGTTCTTAGCGGCTGATGACGAGTATTTGGAAGAGCGTTTGCTGCCGATTTTAGAAAAAATCGCAGATCTGAACGAGAATACAAATAACTTATTGCTGCCAGCGGGTGGCGACCAAGTGCTTGTCCGTGAACATTTTCCTGAAACGGTAAAGAAATTAAACGAAATCGATATGAAACATGAGTACATGCTTTCAGATTATGAAACGTTTATGAAGGATACGTGGGAGGAAGGTAATTTTGAGAACGTGATCGAAGGTGAATTAATCGCGACTCAGAAATCCCGTATCCACAACACGATTCGTTCACAGCGTTATAACATCAAAAAACTGAACGACATTGCAGAAGAGAAAGTGATCCATGAGCTGGAGCCTCTTGCAAGCTTAGCGAGTACGATAGGTTTCAAGTATCCCCAAAAGTGGATCGATGAGATGTGGAAGATGCTATTCGATGTACACGCTCATGACAGCATTGGGGGCTGTAACTCTGATGATACGAATCAGGAAATCATTAATCGTTTAACAAAAGTAATCCGAATCGCTGACGGGTGTTTGAATCTATTGAAAAAGCAGATGACTGAAGCGGTAAGCCGAAAGCTCGGCAAGGATTCTATTTTTATTGTGTTCCATCTGTTGCCGAAAGCTCTTGAAGGGTCACAAAAAGTGGTGCTTTTCACAAAGGAAAAAGAATTTGGTGTTCGTGATTTAGATGGAAAAATAGTTGCACTTGATGTTTTGAATCAAAAGTACATCTCTGGCGGTAAAACAATCGTTGTGACAGCAGAAGGAGAGAAGGAAGTTGAAGCGCCTGGTTATTACCGAAATGAAGTGATGCTTCGTGAAGTAAGGCTTCCTGCAATGGGTTATGAGACATTCGAAGTCGTTGAGGGCGGAGAAAATGACGTTTTATCTCATAAGTTTTTAAACAATCGTTTAATTGAAAACGAAAATTTTCTTATTTTTGAAGAGAATGGTGCTTTAAATCTTGTAGTGAAATCAACAGAACAAACGATTTCCGATTTTATGAGATTTGAAAATGTAGCAGATGCAGGGGACTCATATGATTTCTCACCCCTTGAGGGAGATAAAGGGATTTACTCGGAAAAAGTACTTTCTTGTTATGTTAAAGCAAGTGCTGGGACTGAATTCATGGAAGTCGTGCATGTGTTGAACGTGCCAGCAAACTTGGAAGACCGTAAAATCGTTAACATCTCAAAAGGACTAACCGTTGTAACACGTTTTGAGATTCGTAAAGGTGAGGATTTTATCCGTGTGACGCATGATATCCAAAACGATGTGAAGGATCACCGCGTTCGTGTGCTGCTGAAAACGTCTATTGAATCACCAGAACATTCTTTTGGCGATCAAGGATTCAGCTTGATCCAGCGTCCTACAGTTAATCCATATATGGAGAACTGGCGTGAACAGAAGTTTGCAGAAGCTCCTGTACCGATTTATCCGCTTGAAAACATGGCAGGTGCGACTGATGGTAAATTAACGGCAGCTGTTGTTACAAAAGGAATCAAGGAATACCAGCTGATCAAAGAAACAGGTGAACTGGCTCTGACGTTGTTCCGAAGTGTTGGTCTGCTTGGTCGTGACAACCTAGCTTGGAGACCTGGTCGGGCTTCCGGAATCAATAATAAAGTCGTGTATACGCCAGACGCTCAGATGCAAGGAAAGATGAAGTTTGAGTATGCGATTCATGTCGGAAAAGGTCATGATGTTAAACAGTTGTTTAAATTTGTGGATCAATATCGCGGTCACAGCGTGAGTTATCAGAAGCAATCACTGAACACATTTGAAGAAAGACTCGACCGTTTCGAGATTCCTTATCCGGTTGATGTATTGCCAGCACGATTCAGCTTGTTTGAATCAACGGGTGAAGTTTTCTTGAGCACGATGAAAAAAGCACATGACGATAATTCAGTAATTTTACGATTGTTTAATCCGAGTGAGGAAGAGCAAACAGTGACTTTATTAAGCGAATACATTCAATCTGTGTCACAAGCAAAACTGAACGAAAAAGGCGTGATCGATGTGAAGGACGAAGTGACGGTTCGACCTAAGGGGTATGTCACATTGAAACTATTTATGAAGGAGAATGTATTATGAGTTTTTCAGAAAAAGTAGAGAAGCTGTTAAAAACGATTTATGGTGAGGATTTTTTACCAGAATATAAAAGTAAGATCGTGAAACTTGCCGAAGAGTGGAAGCAGAAAAAGTGGAGTGAAACAGCTCCGCTTTCTGAGAAAAACGTGTACCTCATTACGTATGGCGACATTATTAAAGAAGATGGGGAGCCAACGTTAAAGACTTTAAATAAATTCATAAACGAGTATGCGAAGAATGAGATCACAGATGTTCACCTGCTTCCTATGTTTCCGTACACGTCAGATGATGGTTTTTCTGTCGTTGATTATCGTGAGATCCGTCCCGATCTTGGCGACTGGTCAGACATTGAGCGTTTTTCTGGTGATTACCGGCTCATGTTTGATTTTGTGGCGAACCATATGTCCAAGTCGAGCAAGTGGTTTCAAGGTTATCTAAAGGGTGAGCCGGAATACGCCGATTACTTTATTCCCCGTGCGGATGGATTTGATGCTTCAAACGTTGTGCGTCCTCGCACCTCACCGCTGTTTCATGAATACGCGGGCGGAAAGACAGCATGGACTACTTTTTCTGAAGACCAAGTGGACGTGAACTTTAGGCATTTTCCTGCACTGCTTGAGATGACAGATATCTTGCTAGAGTACGCATATCGAGGAGGAACGAGTATTCGTTTAGATGCGATCGGTTTTATGTGGAAAGAATCAGGTACGACTTGTATTCACCTTCCTCAAACACACGCGATCATTCAGTTATGGCGCGAGATTTTAGAAGAGCTGCAGTTAAACACATTACTTATTACAGAGACGAATGTTCCTCATAAAGAGAACATCAGTTACTTTGGTGATGGGGAAAAGGAGGCACATATGGTGTACCAGTTTTCGCTGCCGCCGCTCGTGCTGCATACCTTAACAACACATGATGCAAGCAAATTAACTGGTTGGGCGAAAACGATCAATAAAGTATCTGACTCTGCAACGTATTTTAACTTTTTAGCGAGTCATGACGGAATTGGTATGCGTCCGACGGAAGGGATATTAACGGAAGAAGAGCGTTCTTCATTAGCCGAAAAAGTTTTAGCGAATGGTGGGCGGGTTTCGTACAAGAGCAATCCGGATGGAACGGAATCTCCTTATGAGTTAAACATCAATTACATGGACGCACTAATCAATAAAGACGAAGATGTGAGTGAAGACGCACAAGTTCAGAAGATGCTTGCGGCGCATTCCGTTTTGTTTTCTGTGATGGGAGTTCCAGCGGTTTATTACCACTCGCTTTTAGGATCTCAGAACGATTATAAAGGACTTGAAGAGTCAGGGATCAACCGCCGAATCAATCGCCAGAAGTTTCAATATGAAGAATTGGTTTCGGAGCTGGAGAAATCTACTCGTCGTCAAAAAGTGTTCACTGGGTTAAAGAAATTAATCCGCGCGCGTCAGCAGGAACCAGCATTCTCTCCTTTTGCGGCACAGCTAATTTTAGAACTGGGAGAGCAGGTATTTGCGTTATTGCGAAGAAATGAAGAAACAGGTGACACGGTACTGTTCGTTATGAATGCAGCAAATGTAACGACATCTGTTGAGCTGCCGTTTGGCGGAGAAGACTTGTGGAGCGGGGAAACGGTTGAGAACTCAGTTGAACTCGCACCGTATCAGTTTATGTGGATCAAAAAATAAAGAAGGTGGACACAATGAAGATTGTCATCGCTCCCGATTCGTTTAAAGAAAGTATGACGGCAGCACAAGTTTGTGCCGCTGTTGAAACGGGATTCCGAAAAGTACTAGATGACGCAGAATATCTGCACGTTCCTGTAGGTGATGGAGGAGAAGGAACGGTTCAGTCTGTGGTGGATGCAACAAGCGGGGTGATCGTAGAGGTGTCAGTAACAGGCCCTCTCGGAAATAAGGTCGGTGCTTTCTACGGGATAACAGGTGACGGGAAGACGGCAGTGATCGAGATGGCTGCTGCTTCCGGCTTGCACCTTGTTCCTCGCGAGATGCGTAACCCGCTAGTGACCACAACTTACGGAACAGGTGAACTCATTTTAGATGCGCTGGACAAAGGTGTTGAGCGGATCGTACTTGGCCTTGGCGGCTCTGCGACAAATGACGGGGGAGCTGGAATGGCTTCAGCATTAGGGGTGAAATTTTTAGATATAAATGGTGAGGAGCTGCGCCCAGGTGGCGAAGCGTTGGGTGAATTGTTAACGATTGATGTTTCCCAAATGGATCCACGTTTGAAATCTGTAAAAGTAGATGTGGCTTGTGATGTTACCAATCCACTGACAGGTCCGCTCGGAGCATCAGCTGTCTTCGGAACGCAAAAGGGTGCAACTCCAGAGATGGTCGGAATCTTAGATGATTGTTTAAAAAGATATGCGGAGGCAATAGAGCGCAATCTTGAAATTGAAGTGGATACGGTGCCAGGAGCAGGTGCAGCTGGCGGACTAGGTGCGGGTGTCGTTGCGTTCTTAGACGGAAAACTTCAGAGCGGGATCGATCTTGTGTTAGATGTGATCGGGTTTGAAGAGGCTATACGAGATGCTGATTTTGTGATCACAGGCGAAGGCCGGATCGATTCACAGACCATTCATGGTAAGGCTCCTGTTGGTGTCGCGAAAAGAGCAAAGTCGGCAGCGGCTGACGTTCCTGTTGTGGCGATCGCAGGCAGCATCGGCCCGGATTATGAAGCTGTGTTCGAGCATGGAATCGATGCCGTGTTTAGTGTTGTGAATGGTGTTGTAACGCTGGAAGAAGCTTTAGCGAATGGAGCAGTCAACATAGAAAAGACAGCGGAAAACATCGCACGGTTATTAACCATAAAAGTAAAGTAAAGAAGCCCCTTGCTCTCAAGGGGCTTCTATTTTGTTCTGGCTAATCCTTTTACATTAGAAGAAACTTATCGTACAGTTGGGGTAGATTAAACATATGTTTAAAAAGTGGGAGGTCATGGCATGAGTGTTATTGATATTAACTGCGACATGGGTGAGAGTTTCGGAGCATATCGGCTCGGAACCGATGAAGAGATTCTGAAATATGTAACGTCTGCCAATATCGCATGCGGGTTTCACGCTGGTGATCCTGCAACCATGAGAAAGACGGTAAAGCTGGCACTGAATCATGGTGTTGGGATCGGGGTTCATCCAGGATTACCTGACCTTGCTGGCTTCGGACGACGCAACATGGACATCTCTCCGCAAGAAGCGTATGAGATGGTTGTTTATCAGATTGGTTCACTTTGGGCTTTTGTTAAAGCAGAGGGTGGAACGATTCAGCATGTGAAACCGCATGGGGCTCTTTACAATATGGCTGCTGTGAACAAAGAATTATCTGAAGCTATTGCCGAAGCTGTTTATAAGGTGAATCCAGAGCTGATTCTGTTTGGACTTGCTGGCAGTGAGCTTGTGAAGGCAGGCGAGAGGACTAAACTTCGCACAGCCTCAGAAGTTTTTGCTGACAGAACCTATCAAGAAGATCGTACGTTAACCTCACGTAAGTTGCCAAACTGCATGATTACAGATGACGATGAAGCGGTAGCACAAGTGATTCGCATGGCTAAAGAGGGGAAAGTCATGACACAGCAAAATGTTGAAGTTGATATTAAGGCAGATACGGTTTGTATTCACGGAGACGGAGCGCATGCATTGTCTTTTGCGAAAAAAATCAGACAAACCCTTGAGGATTCAGGGATTTCAGTACGAAAAATTTCAGAAAGCATTTAAAAAATAAAACTAAGCGGCTTAAAGATGCCACATCTTGAGCCGTTTTTTTTATGTTGTGGGTGAAAAAGTGCTCAGAGTGGGCGTAAAGTGCTTTTGTTTGGGTGAATTTTTGTCGAATCCGGGCAAAAGTATAGTTAGACTGGGCAGAAAAGAACAAAATCTGCGTGAACGCGTAATAAATAAGAGAACACGTACCGTAAAATCCACTGAAAAAGCAACTTGAAATCAAACCATACCGAGCCCCTTTATCAATAGTATAAAAAAAGAAGAGTGAGGGACTCCAGGGAATCCTCAATCTTCTCTTTAGCTAGACTAAAGCTTAATGCTCTTTACTGTTGAATACGAACTGTATATTTTTTTACCATTTACCGTTCGGTAAGCGCGGACTTTGTAGTAATATGTTTTTCCTTTAGAAAGTCCTTTGTTTGTATAACTTATGGTTGCACCATTGCTAATAGTCGCAACTCTAGTGTATGTTCCTGAACTTGCGGTAGCTCGAAACACTTCATAACCACTGGCTTCTGGTCCCTTCGTCCAGCTGATTTTTACGGATGTGCTTGTTATTTTAGTCACGTTTAAACCTGCTGGTGCAGCAAGGACAGGCTTTGCGCTTACAACTTTAGAATGCGAACTGTATACCTTGATGCCGTCTATTAACCGATAAGCCCTAACTTTGTAATAATACACCTTTCCTGTTGTCAGGCCACCGTTTATATAGCTGATGGTTGCCCCGCTTGTTAAGGTAGCAGCTTTCGTATAAGTCCCCGTGGGAGAAGTACTTCGATAGAGTTCATAACCAGTCGCTCCTGTAACTTTTGACCATGATACTTTAATTCTGCTGTACCCAGCAGATGAAGCACTAATAGTTGCCGGGGTAACTGTATTTTTAGCAAATTTAGCATAAAGCGTTTTATGGTTAGTGATAGTTTCGCTGTAGCTAAACTTCTTATTGAACCCTGCATCATGGTACCAGCCAATAAAGGTTTCACCTGATTTAATAGGGGTGTACGAAGCAATGCGTGCACCATGATTTATCTTGGCTGTTTTTAGCGTGGTAGAGCCATTTTTAAATGTTACCGTATACGTATTAATCTTATATAGGGCAGTAATTGTTAAATCCGTCATAACTTTGGAGAAATCTTTATCCCAACCAGTAAATGTATAGCCGGTACGAACTGGCGGGTTTGGTGAAAAGGCTCGAGAACCATAGACTACGCCAGTTTTTAGCAGTTCCTTACCATCCCAGCTTTTAAAAATAACTGTGTGTACCGTTTCATGATACTGTGGCTTGACTGTCAGATCAGATGTTACAGAATGAAGGAAATGATCCCAGCCATAAAACGTGTATCCTGTTCTTGCCGGAGCCTCAGGTGGTATTACTTCTTGACCGTATTCGACTGTTTTGGTTTCAATGAGTTTATCATCATGCGTCAAAAAGTTTACGGTGTATGTGTTCGGCTTATATTGAGCTGTAACTGTTGTATTTGCGGTAACAATACTGAAATCCTTATCCCATCCGGTAAAGGAATAACCTTCCAAAGCAGGGACTTCAGGTGCAATTGCTGATTCGCCTTCCAGTACTTTCTGAGTTTTTAAGACGTTTCCATAGATGTCTTTAAATATTACATTGTAAGTTTTCTTTACAGTAATCTGAAAAGACGTATATAAAGTGTCATATCGAACGGATACCCATGGGTTCCCTGGATATTTAGTATTATCTGAATAAATCATGCTGTTAGTGATAGGTGTTTCTGTCTCATTGCCCCAATTCGTTGTCAATGTTATCGCTGCGCCTGTCAAATCCATTTCTTCGCCGACGCCATACACAATTTTTGTTGGAGAAGACTTCATCTTCATCGAAACATTGTGTTCTGTTCCGGCAGCCCATTCATGACCTCGTAAAGTAGGGAAGGGGTATCCTGAAACATCTTCTATTGTCCAAACGGATTCAAAATCAAAACCTTCGTAGCTTTCCTGTCGTATCATATCTTCAAAAGAGATTTTAACCTCTGAGCTGGAATAGGAATTCCAATGATAGCTATTCGTTATAGTGCCAGAAAATTTTCCTGCAAATTCTCCAGCTGATGAATAAAAGCCATTAGGGGCATACACTCTTCCTACATTGTAAGTAAGCTGTATCGTGGAATCTGAACCATCCCCAACGATACCTCCTGCATAATAGCTAGCTGATATTGCTCCAAGGTTAAAAGCGTTCTTAACATGAGATTCAGAAGAATAGCCGATGATTCCACCTGAGTAATTACCGGAAATAATCCCAGAATTGTAGGATTCAATAACGATTGAAGCAGCTGTGGCTTGGCCGGTTATACCACCAGCATATGATCGGCTGTTTATGGTGCCTGAATTGTTTGAATGTGAGATCTTGGAATCATTGCTTATTGATCCTGCAATTCCCCCACCTTCTGCATAATCAGAGGTACTGGTAATATTGCCTCTGTTATAACTTTCTGTAATTGCTGATTTTGATGCGGAACCGACAATTCCGCCTCCTGATTCTCCTGATGCACCATATTCAATGTTTCCAGTGTTGTAACTGCTGCTTATCGAGGAATAATAAACATATCCGGCGATTCCCCCAGTTGTTTTGCCGTTGGTATTCCCTTTATTTATAGTTCCAGTATTATAAGTCTGGGAAATATCCGTGTATGAGGCACTCCCTGCAATACCTCCTGTGTAATTCTTTCCTATAATCTCACCGGTGTTGAAGCTGTTTGAGATCGATGAGCGAATAGAAGATGAATATAAGTTAGGAATATTACCGATGATTCCACCTGAATAACTTTTCCCATAGGAAGAGGTGTATACCTTATTTGTATTGTAAGAGTTGTCTATCTTGATATTAGATCCACTTCCGATAATACTGCCTGCTATAGCTTCAGAAACAGAAGAATCTATGGATTGGTTAATGGCGGTAATTTCCCCGCCCGTCATTCCAATATTCTTTATCGTAGCATTTTTTGCATATCCAATTAATCCTGCAAAAACTTTTTCTTCTGAAATAATATTAATCTTCATCCCAATTACTTGATATCCGTTTCCGTCCAGAATTCCTGTAAATGGGATGTTTTGGGTACCAATTGGTTCCCACCCAGCACCACTCCGGTAAAACTCTCCACCTTCACTCGTGGCTGTCGAAAGGTCAATATCGTTCATCAGAATATAATTGCCACTGAGATTATTTCGAATCTGATCCAGGTCCTGTGGTGTGTAGATACCCACATA
The DNA here is from genome assembly GCF_014635025.1 of Fictibacillus barbaricus. Lineage (GTDB taxonomy): Bacteria > Bacillota > Bacilli > Bacillales > Fictibacillaceae > Fictibacillus > Fictibacillus barbaricus. Next base: position 501,155 of record NZ_BMCE01000001.1, read on the forward strand.
TCCATCTGGAACTTCTGAGAGATAAGAAGTTTTATTAGAATTAGTGCCGGTAGCTTCTACAGTAAATGCAGTAGAGTTTAAGAATAATATTGAAGCAAAAGTTAAAAACAATGTGTAAATAATGGCTCTCATTAGATTTTCTCCTTCTTATTAAGCAATTGTTAATTTATAGATACTAACCTATTATAATATACTTTTTACAAATAATGTTCATTTAAAAGTATTCCTAAATGTATCAAAAAACAGGAATATAGATACTAAGAAATAATTTCATAATATATTAATTTAGTAACCTGATTTGATAAATTTGGAGTTAACGGCTTCTAAGTATACTGAACATGTGCGTGAAACTACACAAAGTCTGCGCAAAAACGGGCTCCAACTGCTCGAAAAGTGAAAATCCTGCGCGAACGCGTAACAAATAAAAGAACACTTACCGTGAAACCAACAAACACTCTTTTCCCAGCACATTCCACACGTCTTCAAACTACCTATATCCGGCATAAACCAGTATAATTAGATAAAATATTTATTCTAAAGGCAGGATTACATAATGATGAATAATTTTAGATTCGGGATCCGCCAGAAAATTATAACTGGCTATATTGTCATCATTGTCTGCTTGATTGCAGCAATTCTTGCAGTAACCAAACAGCTAGACAATATGCAGAAAGAAAGAAACTTTATCATCCAGCATGATTTTGCTGTCAGAGATCTTACCAGTAACATTGAAAAAGATCTCTTGAAAATGGAATCGGGGCAACGCGGGTATATCGTGACAGGAGATGAAAACTATCTTCAGCCGTATAACGAGGCGCGCGAGCAATGGGGCAAAGACTTCAATGCTTTATCCAAGCTTCTTTCTGATTATCCGGATCAACTAAAAGAAATTACGGCGATCAACGAAAATATCAAAGAATGGATTGAAGTTGCAGGCGAGCCGTCTATTAAACTGAAGCAGCAGAATGATACAGCTGGCATCCGAGACTTCTTTCAAAAAGATCCAGGTAAAACAGAAATTGAGCAAACACTCCAGCAGTTTGACTCATTTCGAAACAATGAAAAAGAGCTCGTACAGCAGCGTGCGGATAACCTGAACAATCAGAATCAATACCTTGAGATCGGTCTTTTTAGTTTGCTTGCTTTTGTTATCCTCGCATCTATCGCACTTGCTTGGATTATTTCAGGTTCGATCATTAAGACAATCAAAGCCGTTGTTGAGACGATTCGTGCCATGACAACCGGTGGAAACTTAAGCAGCCGTATCCATGTGAAATCGAACGATGAGATTAGAGATCTTGGGTTCGCAACGAACGAACTCCTAGATTCATTTGAAGAACGTGATTGGCTGCAAAGAAGTGTCACGGAAGTAGTCAGCAAGAACCAGGGCATATCATCTCTTGAAAATCTAGCGGAGATCTTCCTTTCAGCAACCGCACAGATTACAGAATCCTCCTATGGGGCTTTTTATATTAAAGAAGGCAAAGAAAAGAACGTTCGTTTTGTGAAAAAAGGAGCTTTTGCTGATACAGCAGGAGACGTTGGACGAGACAGCTTTGCACTTGGACAAGGTCTGATCGGGCAATGTGCACTGGAAAAACGTGTACAAGTCATCAACAAGATTGAGGGAGATTATACTCTTATTTCTTCTGGTCTTGGTGAAACGAAACCTAGAAGCATCTTAATCGCACCGATCGTGCATGAAGAGGAAATCATTGCGGTGATCGAGCTTGCAAGTCTTGCAGAATATACGTCACAGCATCTCGCATTTATCGAAAAGGTACTTGAAACATTCGGCCTCACGATCAACCGAGTGATCGACCGTATTGAGATTGCAAGATTGTTATCGGAATCTCAAGCGATGACTGAAGAACTTCAGGCCCAATCTGAAGAGCTTCAAACACAGTCTGAAGAGTTGCAGATGCAATCTGAAGAACTGCAGATGATCAATGAACAGCTAGAATCTCGCTCACAAGACGCAGAGGAAAAATCAAAAGCGCTTGAGATCGCGAAAAAAGAGTTGGAAGAGAAGGCGAAACAGCTTGAAACAGGCTCTAAGTACAAATCAGAGTTCCTCGCCAACATGTCACATGAGCTTAGAACTCCGCTGAACAGCATTCTCATCTTATCTGAGATGCTCGCTGAAAACAGCAGCAAATCTTTATCAGAAGAAGAATTAGAGTTTGCGAGAGTGATACACTCATCCGGCCAAGATCTATTAAATCTGATCAATGACATTTTGGATTTTTCCAAAGTGGAAGCAGGGAAACTTGAAATCATGCTGAGTGAAGTGAATTTAAGTGAGTTCCCATCCAGCTTAGAACGTAACTTTACGCATATCGCGGATCAAAAAGGTCTTAACTTTACGATTAATATTGCGCCAGATGTGCCGACTATTCTGCAAACAGACGAAAAACGCTTTCAGCAGATCATTAAAAATCTGTTGTCTAACGCGTTTAAGTTTACGGAGAAAGGTTCCGTTTCGGTTCGCCTTAATAAAGTACCAGCCGATGTCACGTACGCTGGTATCGATTATTGGTTAGAAGTGTCTATCAAAGATACGGGAATTGGCATTCCAAAAGAAAAACATGAACTGATCTTCCAAGCATTCCAACAAGGAGACGGTGCTACAATCCGTAAATATGGCGGTACTGGTCTAGGCTTATCGATCAGCAGCGAGTTTGCTAAGCTGTTGGGTGGCAGGCTGCAGCTTCAGAGTGAAGAAGGAAAAGGAAGTACGTTTAAGCTCTTAATTCCGAGCATCTCTGATGAAAGTGTTTCTGTTCAAACGTTTGCTGGTGCTTCTGCCGAGGTGGCAACAGCACTCGAGCAATCTGCTAAAGTTATTGAAGATGCGCCAGCAACAGCAAAAATAGCACCTGCTGTACCTGAAACGGAACAACCGATCATGGTTGATCAAGAGAAGGTATTCTATGGCAAAACAGTCCTTATTACAGATGACGATAACCGAAATATTTTTGCGCTCAAAACAGCTCTTGAACAAAAAGGAATGAACGTTCTAAATGCCAACAACGGTATGGAATGTCTGGATGTTTTAGAGACGAACAAGAACATTGATCTCATTCTGATGGATATTATGATGCCTGAGATGGATGGATACGAGACCATGCAGCGCATTCGCGGATTGAATGAGTTTACGGATCTGCCAATCATCGCTTTAACGGCAAAAGCGATGAAGAACGACCGAGAAAAATGCCTTGAAGCGGGAGCGTCGGATTATATCAGCAAACCGCTTAAACTTGAGCAGCTGTTTTCTGTAATGCATGTTTGGATGACGAAGTGAGGATTGCATTAAAATGAAAGATTTGATTTGGAACAATGATGACAGTCAGGAAACGAACATTACAGAAACAATTGAGATGGAACTTTTATTAGAAGGTTTGTACCGGGTATCTGGTTTTGATTTTCGCCAGTATATGCGGTCTTCCATCCAGAGGCGTGTTCAAAACCGCATGCAGATCGAGCAGATCCAAACGATTACAGGGGTTCTTGAGAAAGTATTGCATGACCCTATGTTTATGAACAAACTGCTTAATGATTTTTCTATAAATGTAACCGAGATGTTTCGTAATCCAGAGTTCTTTAAAGTGTTTCGGGAAAAAGTGATTCCGGAGTTGAAGGAGTTACCCGAGATTCGCATCTGGCATGCTGGATGTGCAACAGGCGAAGAAGTATATTCCATGGCGATCCTTATGGAAGAAGAAGGGCTCATTCATAAGGCGAAGCTCTATGCGACCGACATGAACGAAACTGTATTGAATAAGGCTCGTTCTGGAATCTTGCCGTTAAGTAAAATGAGGACATATACGAAGAATTATATGTCTTCAGGCGGTACACGGGCTTTTTCTGAGTATTACACGACTGACGGCCATTTCGCTTATTTAAAGCCCTCACTATTAAAACAGATCAGCTTTGCTCAGCATAATCTCGTAACTGATCAATCCTTTAATGAATTTCATGTGATTTTATGCCGGAATGTACTTATTTACTTTACAACTGCTCTGCAAAATCAAGTGTATGAACTGTTCTATGAAAGCTTAAGTACGAAAGGATTCCTTGGGCTAGGAGATAAAGAATCCATCAAATTTGCAGAATGTGCGGATCAGTATGAGGAATTTGCTGAACTGGTTAAAATCTATCGAAAAAAATAAAAGCAGGATGAAGGGGACATAACCTCTTCTTCCTGCTTTTTTAATTCGCCTGAATCATCATGATGCACATATCATCGCTTTGTTCGGTCTGCTGCTCTTCTGGAATCACCAGGTGGATCGGTGAGCATATGTTGCTCCACTTTTCGGACGCGACAAACTTCAGCTTGTTGAGCATCAGCTCTTCGTCATCACCAGCTTCTAAAACTCCATCGGTAAACAACAACACTTGAATATTATCTTGATAGTGAATGACCGACTTCTTCACCTCGATATGGTCAAAGAAACCGACTGCATAACAACAACGTTCAATGGAACATAGTGAATTATCGACAAGCACATACCCTTCAGGGTGTCCTGCGTTCACATATTCAATCGTCTTTTTCTCTGTATCAATCAAAAGATAGATACCTGTGAAATAGTAGTTGTAATCGTTCTTTGGGTTGTGAAGAAGTGCCATATAGCGGTTTAACTCTTTGATGACAAGCTCAGGATCTTTCAGTTCTTTAATCGTATCCCTCATAACTGATGAGATGAACATGCAGACGAGGGAAGAGGAGATGCCGTGCCCCATCATGTCGAGAAGAATGATGCCATAGCGATGATCATCAAACTTATGCCAATAGTACATATCTCCTGCAAGTTTAAAAGAAGGCAAGTGAGATACATTTATGGTGATGTTGTCTTCTTTAAGGGGCGGATTTAACAGCCCCTTTTGAACCTGCATCGCGAGATCAAGTTCGTTTTGAATCTTTTGCTCCTGCTCTGCATGCCAGTCTTTTTCGTATTTTAGCCGAAGAGCAACTCGAATTCTTGCAAGGAGTTCTACTTTATTGATCGGCTTCGTGACATAATCCATCCCGCCTGCATCTAGCGCATCTGCTAGTTTACTAGAATCCTCAAGGGCGGTAATGAAAATAACGGGAATATCTTTGAAACCTTCATCTTGCTGAAGGCGTTGGCACGCCTCGATTCCGTCAATCTCTGGCATCATGATGTCGAGAAGGATAAGGTCGATTGCTTCTTGATTTAACTGGCCTCTGTTACGCTCCAGATAATCAAAAAGCTGGTGAGCGGATGATAAAGACGTACAGTTCTCATAGCCTGCGTTTTTCAATATTTTTTCAATCACAAATAAATTTACTGTATTGTCATCAACAATCAGAATTGACATTCAAACTTCTTCCCCTTATGTACCTTTTATTGTGTATATTAATAAAATTCAATCCTATACAACTAGTATACAAGTAAATTTAAAAACCTACTATTTTTAGGGCATTTAGGAAAAAAACAATTAAATTATAATAATGACTAACAACACTATGTTTATTTTAAACAAAAAGAATAAACATTGTTGACATTTATGTTCATTTAGAACAATATATAGAGTATAAAGTGTTTGAAATTAACAAAGGTGATGAAGATGATGCCTAAAGAACGCAGAGATCAAATTCTTAAACAGTTACACGCAAATGGAAAAATAGATATCGAGGATCTGGTAAACCAGCTGAATGTATCAGCGATGACGATTCGACGTGATCTTGCTTATCTAGAGGAGAACGAAAAAATTATCCGGACACATGGTGGTGCGATCTTAAACAAACCCTTAGTTGTTGAATCGTCATTCCGCACAAAAGAAGGGAAGTTTAATAATCAAAAGAAACAGATTGCGAATAAAGCAGTCGAGTTTATTCAAGATCATTCAACAATCCTCTTAGATTCAGGAACAACAACGTTAGAGATCGCCAAGCTGCTTAAAGACAAAAAAACAATAACGGTTGTTACGAATGATATTAAAATCGCAGCAGAGCTGATCGACACAGACGTGAAAGTAATCGTTACAGGCGGTGAGCTGCAAAATAATGTAGGTACATTATTTGGTCCTCTGACTGAACAGATCCTAAAGAACATTCATGTCGATCTCTTCTTCCTGGGAGCTCATGCGATTGATTTTAAGGCTGGTATTACTGCACCTACTTTTGAAAAGGCTTCCATCAAAAAGCTGATGATAGAAGCGTCTGAAAAAACATGGTTAGTAGCGGACTCAAGCAAGTTTGATCAAAAGTCACTCACAAAGGTATGTGACCTTACTCAGCTTTACGGGGTGATCACGGATCGCAACATAACCACAGAAATCGAAGAAAAGCTGAATGAATATCTGGAAGTTGTAACAGTTGAAGGCGGTGAACAACAATGAAAGTCGGCGTTATCGCAGATGATTTAACAGGAGCCAATGCAACTGGAGTCAAGCTTGTGAAGCAAGGATTTGAAGCAGCAACAATGGTCTATTATGATCAGCCGCCTGCATCAGGAAGCTACAATGCCGTCTGTATTGACACAGACAGCAGGTATGCGAGAAGAGACGTTGCAGAGATGCGTATCAAAAAGTCATTAGAGAACCTTCAACGGTGGGGTGCAGACGTGATCTGCAAGCGGATCGACAGTACCGTTAGAGGAAACATCGGAATTGAGATCGACACCGTTTTAAATGTACTCGGAGAACACTCGATAGCTGTTGTCGTAGCATCGTTTCCGGATTCAAGCCGCATCACGTCTGGTGGATATCTCCTAGTAAATGGAGTGCCCGTCCAAGCCACTGACGTTGCAAAAGACCCGGTCACTCCGTTGACTGAATCATACGTTCCTTCAATTATACGAAAACAAAGTGAATACCCTGTCGCTCACATTGGCCTTGAAACAGTTCTTCAAGGAAAAGAGACGATTTTAAATGACATGAAGCAGCAGATCCAAGAAGGAAATCGCATACTCGTTTTAGACGCAGTGACGGATGAAGAGATCGAAGACATTGCACATGCGATGGCATTGGTCGAGGAGTATAGACTCGTACCGGTTGATCCTGGTCCACTGACCGCTTATTACTCAAAAGCTTACACGAGCCAGCATTCACAAAGTAAAAAGATTATCGTCACAGTGGGCAGCGTGACCTCATTAAGCGCACAACAATTAAGTTACTTGATCGACAAAACCAATGCCAACCCGGTTTACGTGGAAGCTGAAAAGCTCGCGAGCCTTTCAGACAGCTGGGAAATAGAAGTCGAGCGCGTGGTAAAAGAAGCGCTGAAACAAATTGAACAGCAAGATATTTTAATCATCACAACAAACTCACCTTCAGCAAAGCGATTAGACCTTACACGTTTTGCAGAAGAACAAGGTGTAAGTCAAGAGCAACTAGCAAAACGGATTGCTGACGGATTAGGTAAGATCACCCGTATTGTGATTCAGTCTACGACTTACGAGATAGGCGGCTGCTTCTCGAGTGGAGGCGATGTAACAGCTTCTCTTTGCTCGGTAGGAAGAGCGGAAGGAATTAAGCTTAAAAATGAGGTGCTTCCCCTTGTTGCATATGGTCAGTTCATCGGAGGATATTTTGACGGTCTTCCACTAGCAACTAAGGGTGGTATGGTGGGCGACAAAAAAGCAATCTACACGATTGTTAAACATTTATTAGCCAACCAAACGTCAATGAAACAAGTAAATTAAGTTCAATAAAACTTTTAGATAGATAGATTACAAGGAGGAACAAAACATGACAACGCCAACAAATGAAAGAGCCATAATTGCTATTCCAATGGGGGATCCCGCAGGTATCGGGCCGGAGATCACAATGAAATCTCTAGCGAAACAAGAAATCTATGATGTTTGTAAGCCGTTGGTGATCGGGGATACGGCAGTACTTGAAAAAGCAATCACGATCGTTGGGGCAGACTTAAAAATTAATGAGGTAAACTCACCAGCAGAAGGAACGTATGAATTAGGAACCGTTGATGTGATCAACTTAAACAACATCAATATGACACAGCTTCAATATGGTGAAGTTTCTGCTCAAGGCGGACAGGGAGCTTTTGAATATATCAAAAAAGCGGTAGAACTTGCAGCGGCTGGTGAAGTAAAAGCACTTGCTACAACTCCGATCAACAAAGAATCTTTAAAAGCCGCAAACGTTCCATACATCGGACATACTGAAATGCTTGAAGCACTCGCTGGTTCAAACGATCCGTTAACGATGTTTGAAGTCAGAGGCATGAGAATCTTCTTCTTAACTCGCCACTTATCATTAAAAGATGCGATCGCAGCGATGACAAAAGAACGTGTGCATGATTACTTGATCCGCTGTGACCGTGCACTCGCACGCCTAGGTGTTGAAAACAGAAGATGGGCTGTTGCTGGACTGAACCCCCATAGCGGAGAAGGCGGCCTGTTTGGCTGGGAAGAAGTAGAACAGATCAAACCGGGTATTGAAATGGCTGTTGCTGACGGCATCGATGTGGTAGGTCCTGTTCCAGCGGACTCCGTATTCTTCCAGGCATTAAACGGAAAATACGATGCGGTTCTTTCTCTTTACCATGACCAAGGTCATATCGCTGCAAAAATGACGGATTTCCATAGAACGATTTCCATCACGAACGGTTTGCCATTCTTAAGAACATCTGTAGACCATGGAACAGCATTTGATATCGCAGGAAAGAACATCGCAGAAAGCACAAGCATGGAAGAGTGTATCAAGCTCGCTGCTCAATATGCACCAAAATTTACAGCACACAGCCTGTAAGGAATGTTTATCTCATAATGTAAAGGGTGTAAAAGCCCTTTACTATTATGGCAATAAAATAAAAGCGCTTACAATGAGGGGGTTATTTGAATGGAAGTATCAGGAGCACAAATGGTAGCAGGTTTAGTCCTTGGCGTTATTGCACTTATTTTTCTTGTACTGAAAACAAAGATTCATGCATTTTTGGCTTTAATTATTGCGGCTTCCATCGCTGGTTTAGTAGGCGGAATGGAACCAGGAAAAGTAGCGGACACCATTTCAGCCGGATTCGGCAGTACGCTCGCATCCATAGGTATCGTTATCGGGCTTGGTGTAATGATCGGAAGGATTCTCGAGGTTTCGGGAGCAGCAGAAACATTAGCTTATTCATTGATCAAGTTTGTCGGTAAGAAAAAAGAAGAATGGGCCATGGCAATTGCAGGTTACATTGTGTCCATCCCCATTTTTGTAGATTCAGCGTTTGTTATTTTAAATCCGCTTGTAAAAGCACTTTCTAAGAAAACAGGGAAATCAGTTATCTCTCTTGGTGTTGCCTTAGCAGTGGGACTGGTGATCACGCACTCCTTAGTACCGCCAACTCCAGGTCCGCTGGGTGTAGCAGGAATCTTTGGCGTCGATATCGGTCTGATGATCGGACTGGGTCTTCTATTTGGTATACCGATCATGATTGCAGGTGTTCTTTATGCAAAATGGCTAGGCAATAAAATCTATCAGGTGCCTGATGATTCAGAACTAGGGTTTTCAAGACCAAACAAACAAGCCGCTTATCAAGAGTTTATTGAATTAGCAAGTGCGAGAGAAGAGGCTCTGCCATCTCTTGGCCGCTCACTCGTGCCGATCGTTCTGCCGATTCTATTAATCTTTTTAAATACAACGTTAACCGCACTGGAATTAACATCAGGTTTTTATGGAATCTTGATCTTCTTAGGTAAGCCGATTATCGCAGTCAGCATTGGGTTGGTTGCAGCAATCTACTTCCTTGCAGGGAACTTAAGCCGTTCTGAATCGCTTGACCGAATGGAAGAGGGGATTCAAACTGCGGGGATCATCCTTCTGGTAACAGGAGCAGGGGGAGCACTCGGAAATGTATTGCGTGAGAGCGGGGCAGGAGATTATATTGCCAAAAGTATTGCAGACCTCCCATTGCCAGCGGTTTTGATTCCGTTCTTTGTAGCAACAATCGTTCGTTTGGTCCAAGGTAGTGGTACTGTGGCAATGATTACTGCCGCATCCATCTCAGCGCCAATCCTTTCCCAGCTTGATGTAAACATGGCTTTAGCCGCACAAGCTGCAGCGATGGGATCGATGATCTTCTCCTACTTCAACGACAGCTTGTTCTGGGTCGTTAACCGTATGTTAGGCATCAGAGAAGTAAAAGAACAGATCATGGTTTGGTCCGTTCCGACGACCATCTGTTGGTTCGTAGGATTGATCTCTCTTCTAGTTGCGAATATGTTTTTTTAAACAGATGTTTAAAAAGATGCTCAGAACTTCTACTGAGCATCTTTTTATGTATTACATCAAGTTTTTATCCACTTTTACTCGTTCGGTGGAATTAGCAGTATGTATTGGAAGTGTAATCTTAATCGTTGTTCCAGCATTTAACTCACTATCAATTTCAATTGTGCCTTTATGGTTTTGGATAATCTTAAAACAAACCATGAGACCAAGTCCTGTACCGTTAAACTTTGTTGTGTAAAAGGGTTCTCCGAGTCTCTTCTTTTGTTCGTCTGACATACCGATTCCGTTATCTCTTATAGAAAGTACAATTCTGCCGTTATTTTGCACGGCGGACAATTGAATGGTCCCACCTGTTGGCAAGGCCTCCATCGCGTTTTTTATCATGTTGATAATCACTTGTGTAAGCTGATTCTTCTCCCCGTAGATTTTTGTAATGTTCTCTTTATTATCAAACGTGAACATTACGTTCCTAAGGTTAGCTTCGGGCTGCATCAGATCAATAACGTTCTGAATGCTATCCTCGATGTTGAACCAGCTAAAATAAACGGCATGTGGTTTTGCAAGGACCATCAATTCACTTACGATAAAGTTAATCCGGTTGATCTCTGTCAGGATAATTTCTTTATAAAAATCGTTTTTCTCAGGTTCTGACTCATCAATAAGCTGTACGAGTCCTCCGATGGACGTAAGCGGGTTCCTGATCTCATGAGCGATGCCGGCTGCTAAGTCACCGATTAAGGAGACTTTTTCTGACTTTAGCAGAATTTCTTCTGTTTTCTTTTTTTCCGTTACATCGTATTGAATGGAGATATGCTGATAAGCTACTCCCTCTGGATCTAAGAACGGAATAATGGTTGTATCTACCCAGTAAAGAGTACCGTCTTTCGCTCTATTACAGATCTCGCCGTTCCAAACTCTGCCGGCTTTTATTTCTTGTCTAATATTTTCAAGGTATTCTTCAGAATGGACGCCTGAGACGAAAATTTTACCATGATCTTGGCCGATTAATTCATTGCGATCGTATTTTGTTAAGCGGCAGAATTGGTCATTGACCTGGATGATACAATTATCTTTATCCGTTATGGAGAAGATTGTAGCTTCATAGAGTGCGGTTCGAATATTGTTTAATTCCGCTAATGATATGTCCAGGTTCCGGTTCGAATGCTGAAGGGCTCTTTTCGTATTATTCATAGAATTTGTATAGTGAGTAACAATGGAACGAGCTGCAAGATCGATGAGTAAGTTAATTTTGTTGCTTCCTCTAGCAATTAACTCAGCTGAAATAGGATTATGAAAGAGCTCCTCCTCTAAAAACTCGCAAATAGCCATTCGTGAACCAAAGATAAAATGAAGTGCATAATCAAGTGGGATTTCACAATCAGAAGAACGTTGTCCAAACTCGTCAGCCCAGCGTTTGATCTTCCCCTCAACGGCATGAGAATCATCAGAAAGAGCTTCCCCTAAGTAAGAGAAAAGGGTTTCCATCCAGCTGGCTACTTTGTTCAAGTAGGCTAAAAAGGTATCCTCTAAATTCTCGATAGGCGATATTCTGTCTACGAGCCGTATACTATTCATACTTATTTTTCTGCCAAGATCTTTATAACTTTCCATCCGAGTGCCTCCTCGAGCAGATTCCGATTGTATACTAGAAATCTTTCGACGTTTCGACAAATATCCCTTCTAATGGAGATTGGGGGAATGTTAAAAATTTGTCACCTGAAAGTCACTAGTATCTTATATAGATGAAAGGGAGATAATGTGGGATGAAATAATCTTAGGAGTTGTATAAGGATGATCTATATCTATAATGATTACGGTGGTACACATACAACTGTTTTGGCCGCTGCATTCCACCTGAAAAAGCTGCCTCGAAACGTTGAACTTTCAAAAGAACAGATTTTAAACACAGCTTATTTTAATAAATTAAAAGCGTCTGATATGGGGAAAATAATCTTTCATGGAGTGGATGATGAAGGGCATTCCGTATACACGGTAGGACGGGGTAACTCTAAATTTTTTGTACCAGGGCTGAAAAATCTGTTTGAAATACTAGAGAAGGGGATAGGAACAGGTGAAAGGATCATTTTTTCTAATACCTCTCCAACAGTCCCACTTTCAATGACGTTCGGTGGATTGTTTTCCAGAAGGTTAGGCATTGATTTTATCGGGGTCCCCCTTTTAGTGAAGGGAGCAAAACAAGCGTCCGCACAAATTGTTCATCTCGTCGAACAAACAAAGGAAATTGCCAAACAATCTGATCAGACGGTCGTTGTTTTGGAGAACAAAAAGGATTTCCTATATTCGTAGAACTAAACCTTAAAAAGACACTTATCGCAAAAGGTTGCTGTGTCTTTTTATGAATAGAAGGTTTTCACTACTTATTCGAATGAATTACTATAATTTAACAAAAAAGACAGCGAATCCCGCTGTCTTTTCTTAATTTTGTTCACTAGGTGTTTCTTCTTCCTTCTTTCTCTCTTTAATGAAGAAAGAAATGATGAGTCCTATTAACGATAGTACGGATACGACGATAAATGCCATATTCGCCCCATACATGTCAGGATAGGAGATTTCAGGGTTTTGTACGGCTGTTTCTGCTGTCGTTGTCATGACTGTGACTAAAATAGCTGTACCCACCGATGCGGCAATCATTTTCATCGTGTTATCCATGGCTGCTCCGTGAGGAATCAATCGTTTAGGGAGCCGGTTTAATCCCGCTGTTGCAACTGGCATCATGACCATGGCCAGGCCTAACATACGTACTCCATACATAACCGTAATGAAGGTGAATGATGTTGAAGGGCTTAACGATGCAAAAGCAAAAGATGATCCTGTGATAATCATTAAACCTGTAAACGCGAGCCATCTCGCACCAAACTTATCAAAAAGCCTTCCTGTTATCGGTGATAAGAGACCCGTGATCAGTGCACCAGGTAAAAGTGCGAGCCCTGCTTCAAAAGCTGTAAAATCTCTCATGTTCTGCATGAATAGCGGAATGATCGTTTCAGCTCCAATCAATCCCATAAAGGTGATCATCCCAATAATGACCGTGAGCGGAAAAATAGAGTTAGCGAACACACGGAATTCAAGCATAGGCTGGGTTAAACGCAGTTGTCTCGTAATGAAGAAGAGAAGGGAAATCACACCAACCGTGAGCCATAATAAGGTGGTTGCAGCCGTCCACCCCTGGTTGCCTGCACATGTAAATCCGTAGAGCAGACCGCCAAAACCAAATGAAGAAAGGATGATTGATAAAACATCTACCTTTGTTTTTGCTGTTTCTGTTACGTTTTTAAGTGCAAAGAACGCCACGATGATATCGATGATCGCAATCGGGAGGATAATGAAAAACAGCACTCTCCATGAATAGTGAGAGGTTACCCATCCAGACAAAGCCGGACCGATTGCCGGTGCAAATGAAATAACAAGTCCGACTAGCCCCATCGCCGATCCTCGCTTGTTCACAGGAAAAATCATAAGGAAGACCGTTTGCATAAGAGGCAGCATGACACCGGCTCCACTGGATTGAATGACCCTTCCCATGAGCAGCATCTCGAAATTTGGTGCAAGGCCAGCTACCAGTGTTCCAAGAACAAATACACTCATCGCCGAGATAAATAGCTGTCTTGTCGTAAACCGTTCTAATAAAAAGGCGCTGACGGGTATCATGATCCCGTTAACGAGCATAAAAACGGTCGTCAGCCACTGTGCACTGTTTGCTGTAATATTCATCTCTTCCATAATCGGAGGAATCGCTGTTATCATCAGCGTTTGGTTTAAAATTGCAATGAACGTTCCTGCCAAAAGCAGAGCAACGATCGTTGACTGTTTATAATTTTGTGTCGTTTCCATCCAGCATTCATTCCCGTCTTCCAAAATAATGATGTGTACAGCTTACACGAATTCTTGGCTGATTCACATTAATTTGCCTCTATCTAAACACATTTATTATGGTTAAATATATTGATCAAAATCCATGTGATCATTGTGTTGAATGACGAAAGGTCGATGTGTAACTAAAGTTTTTTTATAAAACAATGATCTAAATGGACAACTTTTAACGTATGTATTATAGTTACAACTTTTAAGGAATGGCTTAGATATGAGGTGCTGCAGCATGAATATCGTTCAACTCCTGAATCAATTAAGCGATCGTTTCTTCAAGCTAAGGGTATATGACCTGTCGGCACAGATGGCGTATTACTTTTTGATGTCCGTCTTTCCGTTTTTGTTGGTGATCTATTCTTTGCTGACCTACTTGCCGCTCCGTGAAGAAAATATTTTAGAGTTGATCCAGCCCTATGCCCCAGACAGCACATATGCTTTGATAGAGAAAACACTATCGTATACGGTTATGAGGCAAGAGGGAAACCTGTTGTCCTTTAGTTTAATCATAACTTTGTGGCTTTCTTCCATGGGGTTTCAATGCATGAAACGCATTTTAAATGATGCGTATGAAGTGAGAAATGAAGAGAATATGCTGAAGCAAATTGCAGAAAGTTTGCTGTTAACGATCGGATTTATGATCGCTGTTCTGTTTTCCGTGATTGTTCCTCTATTCGAAAAAGTGCTGAGTGTGTACTTGGAAGGAATTTTCTCTAATGTGGCGTTTCAAAAGTTATGGATTATCGTGCAGTGGGGAATAGGGACAGTGTTTCTGTTAGTCTTCTTCATTGTTCTGTATTCATTTGCGCCTAGCATTAAGTTAGGCTTTAGGAAGGTGCTTCCGGGTGCCTTTTTTGCTACGATCGGCTGGCAGCTCGTATCGATGGGCTTCGCTTCGTACGTGGGCGGCAACAACTACTCTGCTTTGTATGGACAGGTTTCTGGGCTAGTCGTGCTAATGCTGTGGTTCTACCTGTCTGCCATGATGATTATTATCGGTGGACTATTGAATACAGTGGTTTATCCTGAAAAATAGAATATATAAATGTTATTGGGCTGATCTTGATAAAAGATCAGCCTCTTTTTGAATTGGGGAGGAGTAGGATACGGTACGCATTTTTTAATTTATTATGCGTTCGCCCACTTTTACTTTGTTTACATCCAGTTCAAGCTGACTTTTATCCGTATTAGACAAATTCACGCCCAACATCTGGTCTTTTTCAAACAATCCGTTAACGCCCAACTGATCATCTTCAGGCAGAAAAATATATAAAAAAATGAAATAGAATCTACAAAACGTAGATTCTTTCTTTATTTAAGCTGAAAAACTAGCTTTCTTATAAAACACCATACTTTTCGTCCCGCACATCGGTAATAAACATGTGACCGGGTGCATGGGTGATCATAATTTCCGGTTTCACATGCATGGCGACCGCTTGAGGCGTTACACCGCATGCCCAAAACACAGGAACTTCGCCTTCATAGATCTGGACGGGGTCACCGAAATCAGGTTGATACAAATCATTGATTCCGATAGCCTCAGGGTTTCCTATATGGACAGGAGCACCGTGAACAGAAGGGAAGCGGCTTGTAACCTGAACAGCCCGAACCACGTCTTTTTCTGGAATAGGACGCATACTCACGACCATCGGACCTTCAAAACGTCCAGCCTTTACACAATCAATGTTTGTTTTAAACATCGGAACGTTGCATTCACGCTCGATATGACGAACGGGAATACCGTTATTCATTAACGCATGCTCAAACGTAAAGGAGCAGCCGAGCAAAAAACCGACCATGTTTTCATCCCAAAGCTCAGTTATATCTTGTCTTTCTTCGACAAGTTCGCCACTGCGATAAACACGATACTTCGGAATATCTACACGCAAATCGGCGTCAGGCGCGACAAGGGCAGGAACCGCAGAACCAGGCTCCGTTACATCAAGTACTGGGCAGGGCTTCGGATTCCGCTGGCAAAACGATAGGAACTCAAAAGCCAACTCTTTAGGCAAGACGACTAAGTTTCCCTGCGTGTACCCGTTCGCAAGTCCGCTCGTTGGTTTCGTCCAATCTCCTCGTCTTATTAAATCACGAGCATCGGCGGCACTTATTCTATCTAGTGTGTTCATCATCATTTACCCCCTATATAGCTTTGCTTAAGTCTGAATTTTTTAAGCGAATAATTTAGGAATCCCAGTATATAACGAATAAACACTCATGATCGCCATGATCATCACAATAATCACACCAAAAATGGTCATCCAAACGGGATGTTTATAATCCCCGACAATATTTGGTTTGTACGCGGCAATGAGCATTACACCTAATGAAATCGGTAAAATAAGACCATTTAAAGAACCAACCAAGATTAAGATTTTAACAGGCTGTCCAATCAAAGCGAACACAAGCGTAGAGACCGCAATAAACCCAATAATGATCCACTTATGATATTTTTCTAAGGTAGAATTGAACGTACGGATGAACGAAACTGACGTGTAAGCTGCACCGACAACAGAAGTGATGGCAGCGGCCCACATCACAACACCGAACATTTTGTATCCGATGTTCCCGGCAGCAAGTTTAAAAACAGATGCTGGCGGATTTTCTGGATCTAATGTTAACCCTTGTGCGACGATTCCAAGCGCAGCCAAGAACAGGAAGATACGCATGATTGATGCAATCCCGATCGCAGAAACTGAACTTCTTGTTACTTCACTTATACTTTCTTTTCCTTTGATACCAGCATCAAGCAAACGGTGGGCACCGGCGAACGTGATGTAACCACCGACTGTTCCGCCAACCAGCGTTACAATGGCAAGAACATCAATCGTATCCGGCACAAATGTTTTTACAACAGCTTCTCCAACTGGTGGCTGAGCTGTGAACATCACATAAACCGTCAGCGCGATCATAACGAAGCCGGCGACCTGCGTAAAACGGTCCATTGCTTTTCCTGCTTCACGCACAACGAAAACCAATATTGCGATAACTCCGCTTAGGATAGCTCCCATTTTTGGCGAGACACCGAACAAGACGTTTAATCCAAGACCTGCTCCGGCAACGTTTCCGATGTTAAAAGCAAGCCCGCCCATCACGATCAAAATCGCCAGGAAGAAACCTAATCCAGGCAGAACGTCGTTTGCAATATCCTGCGCTCTTTTCTCAGAAACCGCGATAATCCGCCACACGTTCATCTGCGCACCGATATCAATGATAATGGAAGTTAAAATAATAAAACCAAAGCTTGCTGCGAGAATGGACGTGAAATGCGTCGTTTGTGTTAAAAATCCAGGTCCGATGGCTGATGTAGCCATCAAAAACGCAGCACCCAATAGAATACTTGCTTTTGATTCTTTCTTCATTATTTACCTCCTCGATTACTTGCGTATTTTTAGTGAGATTCCTTGTTTCAGCTGATGAATTTTCTTTTCTCGGTCTAAGTAGAGCTGTTGAGCGACTTTGTGTGATACCTCGACAAATTGTACTGTATCTCCAGGCTTAAGCTGAGCCATGATAGAAAGGTCAACTGTCGCAATCTGCCCGATCTTCGGGTAGCCGCCTGTTGTTTGACGGTCGGCAAGCAGAACGATCGGGTTTCCTTCAGATGGTACTTGAATGGTTCCGAAACTCACGGCTTCCGACAGCATTTCTTGCTCCTCTTCAAGCGAAAGTTCAGGCCCTTTTAATCGGTACCCCATCCGGTCAGACTGTGAGGTTACTTCAAAAGGTTCTGTAAACAGCTTCATCTGGCTGTCCGTCGTGAACCAGTCATATTGTCTGCCTTTCATGACACGAACGTCAGGCTTGGAAGCAGAAGAAACCGTAAATTCAGATGAAATCGTCCACTGCATTTCAGCAAACTTTTTATCCTCGATCTGATCAGCCAAGATTTTTGAGATATTAGCAGAAAGTTCGCTTGGCGTTCCGATCTCTAACTCATCCTCATTCTGCAGCGCTTTTCCGTTAAAACCACCGATTCCTGCCCGTATGTAAGTCGACTTGCTGTTCATCACCTCTGGCACTTCAAATCCGCCAGCAACCGCTAGATAAGCTCTGCAGCCGGTTTTACAGCCGCCGAACCTCAGCCTGCTGCCTGCTTTCACCCATACAGAACGCCACAATTTAACGGACTTTCCGTCAATAGTAGGAGACAGGTTGCCGCCGCATATAGAGATCAATGTATCTTCAGAAAACTCCATGTCCGGTCCTAAAAGCGTAAGCTCTAACGTGGCTTCCTTTTCATCGTTGCCAACCAAAAGATTTGCTACCCGGTGCGCTACAGGGTCCATAACGCCACTGGTGATGACACCAAATTTCTGATAGCCGTAACGGCCCAGATCTTGAACACTCGTTAGGAGGCCGGGCTTAGCAATCGTAATCATTTCTCGTCCTCCTTCATTTTTAAAAACTCTTCCTGTGAGATCGGTACAAATTTAATCTGATCTCCTGCTTGTAAAAGGCTTGGTGTGTCACCATCAGGCAGAAAAAGCTTTCGTGGTGTTCTGCCGATCAGCTGCCAGCCGCCTGGTGTTTCAATCGGATACACGCCCGTCTGTTTTCCTGCAATGCCAACAGACCCTGCAGGTATCTTTAAGCGTGGATTCTTTCGGCGTGGAGCTGCTATTTTTTCACTCATCCCGCCGATATAGGGAAACCCTGGAGCAAACCCGATCATATACACGATGTACTCACCATTCGAGTGGATATCGATCACTTCTTCAGGGATAATTCCGTTATGTTCAGCAACTTCCTCTAGATCTGGTCCAAACTCTCCGCCATAGCAAACTGGAATCTCCACAATACGTGGTTCTCCATCTTGGTCAACGCTTAATCCTTCTAAAAGCCTTGTCAATTCTTCGCATACTGTTTCGTATGGAAGAGTTGTAGTCTCGATTTTCAAAGGGTCGTAGAATACAGCGACTGTCGTGAAACCCGGTACAGTCTCAATAATCCAGTCAAGTGAACACTCTTCAAAGAAGGAGGAGACTTTTTTGACTTTTTGCTGGATCTCACGGCTGATATCGTCGCCGAGTTCAATGATTATACTGTTGTCGCCTAAAGGCTCAAGTGTAAATTTCATTGTCTGTCTAATCTCCTTTTTTTATGTAAAATTAATCAGAATATTTGTACATTTATAAAGTTCTAGTATAAAGGAAAACACCTTAAAATCAAATCTAATCAAATCTACATACATAGATTCCCGATAGTAATCATTTCTAGTCTCCAAAATTAGCGCAGGGTGGCTAAACTTTAAACAAACGTTTAAAATAGTTGAGAGAATACACATCTAGGGAGTTGTTGAAAAGTGTATAAAGAGCCGATTTTTTTAAAACCTGTGTTTAAAGACCGAATCTGGGGTGGAACAAAGCTTCGTGAAGAGTTCGGCTACGATATCCCGACTGAAACAACCGGTGAGTGCTGGGGAATCTCCGCTCATTCTCATGGGCCGAGCGAAGTCATAAATGGTCCTTTAAAAGGGAAGACGCTTGATCAAGTGTGGGACAAGCATCGCGAATTGTTCGCTGATCAAGAGGGTGAAGACTTTCCGCTTTTAGTAAAAATTTTAGATGCCAAGACAGACCTGTCAGTGCAAGTGCATCCTGATGATTCATATGCACGTGAAGTAGAAGGAGAAGCTTTCGGGAAAACGGAATGCTGGTACGTGATCAACTGTGAGCCAGGGGCAGAACTTGTTTATGGCCATCATGCAAATTCCAAGCTTCAGTTTGAACAGATGGTTGCCGAAAACCGCTGGGATGAACTTCTTCGTAAAGTATCGATCAAGCCAGGAGATTTCGTTTATGTGCCAAACGGAACGATACATGCGATTGGTGCGGGCACGATGATCCTTGAGACGCAGCAAAGCTCTGATGTTACGTATCGTGTGTATGATTACGATCGCCGTGATGATGCTGGGAACCCAAGGGAGCTTCATATCGAAAAGTCTATTGAAGTTGCCATGATTCCACATGTAGATGCTGACTTCGAGCCTGTCTTGTCAGGGAATGAGGATCTAAGAATGAAAAAGCTGGTGAGAGAGAATTATTTTACCGTTTACCACTGGAATCTAGCAGGATCTGTATCCAAAATAGAGAACCCTGCTTATCTATTAGTGAGTGTGCTGGATGGTGAAGGAGAGTTGAAGGTGGAAGGGGAAACGTCGTCTTCGTTTAAAAAAGGCGACCATTTTATCTTACCTTCTACGATTAAAAACTTTGCTATGAACGGTAATGCACGATTTATAGTGTCACATCCGACTATATAATGTATAAAAACACCTGATCATGAATCTGATCGGTGTTTTTTTGTTCCACTATAATTTCGTGTTAATTCTTCACAATTTCTAAAAATTTCATATGAGAACCTATGGTAATTTATACATAAGGGGTGTTGTTATGAAAAATAAACCAATTTATGTAGAAATACCTATTAAGTCCAGTGTAGATGATGTTTGGGAAAAATCCCAAAACCCTAAACTTCATGAGCAATGGGATCTTCGTTTTACATCTATTACATATTTGCCAAAAAAATCGGAGGACGAACCTCAATCTTTCTCATATGAAACAAAGATCGGACTTGGGCTAAAGGTAGCTGGCTGGGGAAAAAGCATTGGTACGCATAATAAAGAGGATGGCTCTAAAACCTCTTCTCTTCACTTCGGCACTCCTCAAAAGATCTCACCGATATCAGAAGGAAAGGGATATTGGCGATACATACCGACAGAAAAAGGAACAACTTTTCTTACGCAATATGATTACGATGTTCGTTATGGCATTCTTGGAAGAATAGTAGATTTCTTTTTCCGCCCGTTGATGGGATGGGCAACTGCCCTTAGTTTTGATGTTCTGAAACGCTGGATTGAAGAAGGGGAGCTGCCAAGAACGCAGTTCATCCGCTTTTTTAGCCATGCACTGATTACCTTTCTCTTCTTCTTTATTTGGTTTTATCAAGGGCTTGTACCCAAGCTCATTGCGAAACACCCTGAAGAGGTTGCTATGTTATCCTCTCTCAGTTCCTTACAGGGAGATACGGCTGTAAAGGCTGTGGGAATTGTGGGGATACTTGAGGTCCTATTCGGACTCGTTTGGCTTCTATATCGCAGCAAAAGACATCTCCATGCTTTGCAAATTATTGTTTTTCCGGGCTTAACGCTAAGTGCTCTACTTGCTGATCCTACGATCTCAGCACATCCCTTTAATCCTGTGACCTTTAATATCAGTCTTTGGATACTATCCGTTCTAGGGTTTGTTTTAGCTAAGGATGTGCCAACAGCCACAAGCTGCAAACGTTCAAGAAAAGAGTGATTCATAGTGACAATCTACCAAACTCTCTTAGGTGATGATTTCCGAAGACTTCATCCTAAACTGCAAAAAAGGTATAGACTTCCGAAAGGTGAACCATTCTATGCGGCAGGCACGATGTTAAACATTCAGACAGGTGCAAGGTGGCTGAAGCCGTTCATGAAACTTGCTGCACGCTGGCAGTTTCTTTTCCCTGAAAGTGGAAGGAATGTCCCGTTTACCATTAAAAATACGTGTCGGTCTTTGCCTTCAGGAGAAGAGGAAGTTTATTGGGAACGCACTTTTTATTTTGAGAAAGTGACCAGGCATTTTAATGCGTTCATGTCGATTGATGTTAAGAATAGAGTAGTAAAGGACTATTTAGGAGAACCTAGTTTGTTCTATTCTGATTTGCATTTTGCAGTTACCCCTGAAGGGCGTCTTGTTATTCGGTCAGGCTCTCAACGTCTAGTGATAGGTAAGCTTGAGATTCCAATTCCAAACGTTTTAAGGGGAATAGTTGAGGTAGAGGAAGGATATGATGAAGCCCGAGAAGTATTTACAATTCGTGTTCATATCCGAAATCGGATTGTGGGGAGGCTGATGACCTATGAAGGCGAATTTAAAGAACAGTCTGCTTAATCCAATAACTGCAGCAGGAATCTTTCTCTTTATTATAACCAGCATATTTACAACAAAAGAACCTTTTTATTTAATGCTGACTGCCGCCCAGCTGATTTTTGTACCGCTAATGCTTCAGCTCATCATTCAAATAAATAGGAAGCATGTCGTTTTTACTTGGTTTGCAATGACTTCAGTCTTTTTATTACATATTTTATCCTCGACCGCCGCCATGCAGATCGGATTGGCACTTATATATTTGATTTTCACATTTTTTATAGCATTCTATGGAGCTTTGCGATTTTTCAAACGCGGCTTCACGAACTGGCCAGAAATTTCAATAGATGTTGGAATGGTGTATCTATTTATAGGAGGACTTTGGTTCTTTGCTTTTATCGCTGGAATTGACACAGGATTCAGTCCGCTTATTACTTGGTTGACGGCGATCCACTTTCATTATTCGGCTTTTTTACTTCCAATTTCACTTGGTTTTTTCGGACGTCTGCATCAATCTAAAATGTATAATATTAGTATTCCTATCATTCTATCAGGACCGATGCTTGTGGCCATAGGCATTACATTTTGGCCGTTGTTAGAAGTCATATCCGTGCTCTTGTACATCTTTGCCATCTATACGTTGATCGTATTATCTTTTCAAACTCGTTTTGCATCAAGGGCACAAGCAGTATGTGTTCGTCTCTCCTACAGTGCGCTTGGTGTTTCAATCCTTTTTTCACTGCTTTATGCAGCCAACCGTGCGTTTGGAAAATGGGGTGTAAGTATAGATTTTATGCTCACTTTTCATGGTTTTCTTAACTGTGTTCTTTTTGGATTCGCAGGGGTAATGGGCTGGGTACTGGCTCCACCAGAATCAAAGCACGCTGCATGGAGTTTTCCTGTGAGCCGTATTCGAGGGAAACTAAAAGGGGAGGGAGAACCTGTACCTGGTCTGGTTGTTGATCTCAGTGGTTATGTGGAGATAAAAGGATTATCACCTTCGATTGTTCATTTTTACGAGCATACCAATCAATATCAACTAGTTGCTTCTGTAAAATGGGCGGCGTGGTTTAAACCATTTGCTTTGTGCTATAAATTATTGAGTAACCGAATGCAGCAATTGAACTTGCCCTTTTCACCCAAGTCTGTTGAGATGACCGGAGAAATCCTTGCAGTAGACCCTTTGCTCGATGGAAGGCAAAATCCACGCGTATGGATTCGAAAGACAGGAAAGAATTACGTATTTAAAGCCATTTATTCTCAGCATGAAACAGCAGGAAGAACATATATGAATATTGCACTCCCGCTTCCTTTCTCGACGATGATCGGAATTCTGCAACTGGACGAAAGCGATGGGACTCTTATTCTATCAAGTGAGGGAACAGGAGATCCGGGAGTGTATCTAGCAGCAGGAAAATATCTTTTTAAGCTGCCCTTAACCGAGTATTTTACGATTAAAGCAGCAAGGGATGAATCTTTAACAGCTCTTCACAACATGCGAATCTTTGGAGTGACTTTTTTGCGAATAGATTACAAGATTGATCGGAAATAGAAAGCTTCATCTGCTTCTTAATGTTATGTAAGACAATTTAATTTAGAAAAGGAAGTGAACTGAGTGAGATTAGGTGCGATCGAAGCAGGGGGCACAAAATTTATTTGCGGGATAGGCAACGAACACGGAGAAGTCATTGAAAGAATCTCCATTCAAACAACAACCCCCGATGAGACGATGGGACAAGTTATTGATTTTTTTAAGAATAAAGAGGTTGATGCAATAGGTGTTGGATCGTTCGGCCCTGTTGATCTTGACGTCTCGAGTTCAACTTATGGATTTATTACAAGTACGCCTAAAAAGTATTGGAACCAATTTGATTTATTGGGTGAACTGAAGAAGCATTTTGATGTTCCGATTGGCTTTGATACGGATGTGAACGCAGCGGCTCTAGGTGAATCAGTTTGGGGTGCGGCAAAAGGACTAGACAGCTGCCTGTACATGACTGTTGGTACAGGTATTGGAGTAGGAGCGGTTGCTGAAGGCAAGCTGATTCACGGGATGCTTCATCCAGAGATGGGTCACATCTTAGTGCGCCGGCATGAAAAAGATGCTTATCAAGGAAGCTGTCCATTTCATGGGGATTGTCTAGAAGGTATGGCAGCAGGCCCTGCAATTGAAGCTCGTTGGGGTAGGAAGGGTGTGGATCTTGCGGCCAATTCTGGCGTTTGGGAGCTGGAGGCTTATTATCTCGCACAAGCCCTGGTGAACTACATTCTTGTGCTTTCTCCCCAGAAGATCATTATCGGTGGTGGCGTGATGAAGCAAGAACAGCTTTTCCCGCTTGTTCGGAAACATACGGTTAAGCTGTTGAACGGCTACATTCAGCACGAAAATATATTGAAAAATATCGATCATTATATCGTTCCACCCGGTTTAGGTGACAATGCTGGATTATGCGGTGCGTTGGCGCTGGCAAAAGGGTGCTAATTTCATATAAAAGGTGAGCTGACTCCGGATAAGAGTCAGCTTTTTTTGTTTGTGGGTGGAAACTGAATGTGAGTGGGCGAAAATAAGCGTAGGGTGGGTGAAACTTTGTCGAATGCTGGCAAAAGTATGCCTCAGCTGGACGAATACACCTCAACCCTGGGCGAACGCGTAATAGATATAAGAACACGTACCGTAGTATAATTACCGCAATTCATTCAGGTGATAAATGTTTTGAAGTCCTTGTTTAGAGATTGGAAGATTACTAGTATTCAACAGGTGTTTTGCTACATATCGTGATGGAATCTGAAGAAAATCACAACATTCGCGGTTGGTAATGACGGGGTTGAAGAGGGTGGCGTACTCTTTTAACGCTTCCAGATGTGCATTTTTACAAGCATGTCCACATTGCAGGCAGAACCATGCTTTTGCCAAACCATTGGTAGCACCAAGCACTTTGGACAAGCTACACCTTTTAGTAGGTCGTTTTCAGTCATAGAAAATTGTTTAAACAAATCTGGTGTTTTTGTACTATGCTGTTTCAATAAATGCCTGCTTAACTTTTTGATCTCTTTTTTAGAAATCTTCTCCTCTTTATAAGTGTTTTGATATTTATGGAATCTGGGTAACAAGTTTGAACTGTGTGTCACTAACTTAGAAATATCGTTTATTTCAGAGATTGTATCAATGCGGGTATGAGGATTACTGATGATGACGAGCGATTCTATGGGGATGGAGGGAAGCTGGAGTTGTTTCAACCATTCTTTTAAAAGGAAGGTTTGCCGATAGAGCTGAGATATAGGATCTGAAAAAGTCTCTTCCATGCCTTTGTAAATGCGGATTAACTGGTGAAATTCTTGATCGAATAGTAATCTTCCAGACATGTTTTTCACTTCAATAATGAGAAAAAAGAAAGTTGTTAAGATGAGGATGTCGATTTGAAAGTGGCTAGATCCGTAGGGGATGCGCAGGTCGTGGAAGATAAATGTATCATCTTTAGGGAGTAGGTCTAGATGGAAGTCCATGGATTTCTCACCCTGATACCCTGCTAAACTTCGCGCCATTTCACTCTCCATTTCTTTTCTGAAAAGAAAATCAGGTGAAGAACGCTTCAACATGATTCGTAATTGCTTGATTTTAATAGATTCGGTTGCTTCTTTTACTATCATTGCATCACTCCTTCATATGTTTATCAATATTTTCTACAAATTTTGAGGTTTTCCTGCTTGTTTTAGTAGGAGGATAGGGAATTATGAGGTTTGCTGATTGCGTTTGGGCGTAAATGAATGAAAAGTGGGCGAAAGTAAGCGTAAGGGTGGGCGAAACTTTGTCGAATACGGGCAAAAGTATACCACAGCTGGGCGAAAACACCTCAATCCTGGGCGAACGCGTAACAAATATAAGAACACGTACCGTAAAATCCAAAAAGACCCTCCAACATTAACCACTCCCTAAATTGGAGGTTAACTCCACTTTTTATAATTTTTTTGAAGAATTTATTCATATTCCCAATAAATTATGGTACTATTCAAAATAGATAGAAAATTTATGTTGTATGTGAGAGGAGGAAGGAGTTGATCTCTTATAAAAATATAAACGCTTTAGAAAGTGCTAAGTTAAAACGCAGGATGAAGGTAAAGCTGTATTTTTATGAAGTCCAACAGAGCACTCAGGTAGATGTATTGTTTGTCCAAGATGGTGAAGATTACGAAGAACTGGGCAAAATTCGAGAAAGTATGAAGCACCATGTAAATAATCAAACAATATCTGAAAACTTGCTACTTGTCCTTGTCCATCCTGGTGATTCTTATCAGCGGTGGAACTTCTATCATCCGAATGGAAAAGAACATATTCAGTATAAGGAATTCTTTTCACAAGAACTTTTCACATACGTAGAAAACTGGCTCTCCAATAAAAAGCTTCACATCAGAAAGCTCGGGACCATTGGTGATTCACTAGGTGCAGTGATCAGCACGTACCTTGTTGCTGAAGTTCAAAAGCCATGGACTCACTTGCTGCTACAATCAGCAGCTTACGAAAAGCACATGGAAACATTGCTGGAAATATCAATCTTTCCTTCTAACCTTCAAATCTATCAAGTAGTCGGTAAAAAAGAAGTTGCGTTTAACTCTCCGATCACAGGTAACACACTATACATACTTAATGAGAATCGCACGTTTCATCAGCGGTTTAAACAGCTCGGAATCCGTGTTGCCTACCATGAAGAAGAGGAAGACCATCTTTGGGATTTTTGGAGAAGAGACCTGCCGAGGGCTTTATCATTTTTTTTAAACAATTAAAAAAGGGGTGTATGGAAGTTGAAAAAGGTTTTATCGTGGATCATGATTGCGGCTCTTATGTTGATGGCTGCGTGTAACAGCTCCAGTGAAACGGCTGGAGACGGAAAAGACGAGAAAGTAACAATTGAATTCTGGACCATGCAGTTATCACCAACTTTTGATGATTATATTAACAGTACGATCAAAGATTTCGAAAAAGAAAATCCTAACATTAAAGTGAAATGGGTAGACGTGCCTTGGGCAGATATGGAGAAGAAGATCCTTGCAGCTGTTTCATCCAAAACCGCACCAGATGTAGCAAACTTGAATCCACAGTTTGCTTCTAAGCTGGCTGAACTCGATGCACTCGTAGATATGGATGAGATGGTAGATGAAAAGACACGCAGTGAGTACTTTGAAGGTGTTTGGAAGTCCAACACGTTTGATGGAAAGACGTTCGGTATTCCGTGGTACCTATCATCACAAGTAACGATGTACAACACAAAAATCTTTGAAGAAGCAGGACTTGATCCGAATAAAGCGCCACAAACATTTGATGAGTTAGCTGAAGTGGCTAAGCAAGTGAAGGAGAAGACAGGAAAGTATGCGTTCTTCCCGCCATTGGACGGAAGCCATTTGCTGGAGTCTATGGTAATGATGGGTGTTGACCTAACGAACGAAGACATGACAAAAGCAGCTTTTAACAATGAGAAAGGCCTTGAAGCGTTCAATTTCTATGTAGATCTTTATAAAAATGGCTACATCCCGCGTGAAGTTTTAACAGAAGGTCACGGAAAAGCAATTGACATGTATCAAGCAGGTCAGCTTGCAATCTTAGCATCTGGTCCACAATTCTTGAATCAGGTAAAAGAAAATGCCCCTGACATTTTAAAAGTAACAAAATCATCCGCTCAAATTACGGGCAGCACTGGAAAGTTGAACACAGCTGCTATGAACTTAGTTGTTCCGAAACAAAGCAAGCATCAAGAGGCAGCAGTGGAGTTCTCGTTATTTATTACGAATGCTGAGAATCAAGTTAAGTTCGATAAGATTGTTCCAATTTTACCTTCAATAGAATCTGCATTAGAAGACCCTTACTTTAAGGAGCTTCCTGCAAACCCAACACCGATTGATGAAGCGAGAATGGTTTCTGCCAGTCAATTAAAAGATAGTGAAGTACTTATTCCGCCGATGAAGGGTTATGAAGATTTAAAGAACGCGATGAACGAAGCTGTACAATCTGCGATGCTTGAGAAACAATCTTCGAAAGACGCACTAGCTGAAGCGGAAAAACGCTGGAACGAAACGTTATCCAAATAAACAGATGAATAGAAAGTGAGGGGAACCTTCCCCTTCTTTCTTTTTACAAATCCAAAGATGGTGATAAAGTTGGCGATAAAAAACATATTTAACTCGATACATAAAGGGTTAGTTGTTTCGTGTCAGGCGTTAGAAGGCGAGCCGCTGAATGGCAGTGCCGTTATGGGGAAGATGGCGAGAGCTGCAGAAATGGGGGGTGCAGCTGCCATTCGTGCAAATGGTGTCCAAGATATTCTTTGCATAAAAAGTACAGTCCATTTACCGATAATCGGTCTTATTAAACAAGAGTACGATGGTTCCGATGTATACATCACACCAACAAAAAGAGAAGTAGATCTCCTGCTGGAGGCAGACGCAGATATGATTGCACTTGATGCAACAAGGCGCCAACGGCCCAACAATGAACAGCTGAAAGACCTTATTAACCAAATAAAAAAAGGTGGAGCTTTAGTCATGGCAGACATTTCCACTCTTCAAGAAGGATTGCTCGCTCAAAATCTAGGAGCAGATTGCGTTTCTACCACTCTTTCAGGTTATACTTCCTATTCCAGGCAGCTGAAAGAGCCGGATTTTACACTCATCCGAGAACTGAAAGAAGTTCTTTCCATACCTGTTATAGCAGAGGGAAGGATCTCGACTCCTAAAGAAGCGAAGCAGGCATTAGAAGCTGGGGCTTATTCTGTTGTAGTAGGTTCTGCGATTACTAGACCTCAAGATATTACGAAGCGTTTTGTTCAATTTATTGAGAAGGATGTTGAAAAACATGCAAGTTATACAGAATCAAAAACAAGCTAACAAACCAATTAAAACCTATATTAATAGCTGCTATCCGTCATTAACGAAGTCTGAACAAAAAGTCGCAGACCTTGTCTTAGAAAAGATGGAGAATGTAATGTATTATTCCGTGACAGATCTAGCAGATATGGTAGGTGTAGGAGAGACTACTGTTCTTCGTTTCTGCAGAAAGATTGGATACAAAGCGTATCAGGAATTTAAGCTAGCTATTGCAAAAGATCAATCTAATGCACAAGGAGAACAACAGGAAAATGACGATGAAAACGGAAAACATGAAACCTTTATTTCAGCTATAGCAGCAAACAGTATTTCAGCTATACAAGAAACAGCAAGCATGCTGGATGAAGCAGCTCTCGAAAAAGCGATTGAATGGATTGAAAAAGCAAGGTCTGTTCACTTTTTTGGGGTAGGAACTTCTGGATTAACAGCTTTGGACGCTAAAAACCGCTTTCTGCGGATTGGAAGACGAACGGATGCTGTAATAGATTCACATATTCAAGCGATGACTGCCTCAACTTTAACAAATGAGGATGTTGTCATTGGGCTCACGGTATCGGGAAGCACAAAGGATACGATCGATTCGCTTAAGATTGCTCGTGAAAACGGGGCACATATTATTTCGATTACGTATTATGCACGTTCACCGATCACGAAGATTAGCGATATTGTTCTATTAAGTGGGGGAAAGGAATCTCCTATGGAAGGCGGCTCGCTTGCAGCAAAGATCGGTCAGTTGTTCGTGATCGACCTTCTGTGTACAGGCCTTGCGCTCAGGACGAAAGATTTCTCTTTATCAATGAAAGAACGTACTGCGCGTTCCGTTTTGGATAAAATCTATTAAAATGTGGTGACTGAGAATGTACGTTATGGGGATTGATATTGGAGGAACGTCTATAAAAGGTGCTGTTTATAACGAGCATAAACGTGTTTCTTCAATAAAGAATAGAACCACAGAAGTAGCTCATGGAAAAGAAGGAATCTTAAAGGGACTTTTAGAGGTCATAGAAGAGCTCATGCATGATTTTCCGGAAACAGCTTCCATTGGCATCGGAACCGCCGGGCGCGTGAACACCGATTCCGGAGAGATCGTTTATAGTACACCCAATCTGCCCGGGTGGCAAGGAACGAATGTCCCAAAGGAAATTCAACAAATAGTTCCGCTGCCTGTCATGGTTGACAACGACGCTAATACTGCGCTGATAGGAGAAATATGGGCACAGCAAAAATCCTATCATTCTGCTGTTTTGTTAACGCTTGGAACAGGTGTAGGTGGAGCAGCTTTTCTGAACGGGAAGTTGGTTCGTGGCCACCAGTGGAATGGTGGAGAATTTGGGCATAGTATCTTCATTCCGGATGGCCGCCCCTGTAATTGCGGGATGAATGGATGCTTAGAACAGTATATCTCAGGGAGTGCTTTAACACGTGAAGCTCAAGAGAGTGGGTTCACCATCACACATGGAAGAGAAATTTTTCAAATTGCAGAAACGAACTCAAGTGCATCTAAAATCGTTCAGCAATATGTAAAACATGTAGCCCTTGCTCTCTATAACATCCAAACGACCCTTGACCCTGAAGTCATTATTATTGGCGGCGGTGTTATTGATTCTAAAACTCATTGGTGGCAGCTATTGCTGGAGCGAATAGAGGGATTTCCTATATCCATTTATGTTCAGCCTGCCGTATTAGGAAACGAAGCAGGAATGGCGGGTGCGGCTAAGCTTTGTTTAGAAGAAAAGCACCAGAAAGGAGTGACAACATGAAACGAAAACCACTAACCCCTTATCTGTTTCTCGTACCCGCTTGTATCATTCTTGGAGCATTTATCTTTTATCCTCTGCTCCAAGCGGTTTGGATGAGTTTTACTGACTATAATATGATTTCAGATCCAGCTTTTGTTGGATTTGAAAACTATAAAGAAATCGTGGAGGATGATCTGTTTTGGAAGACATTGGGTCAAACCTTCCTATACTTGATCGTTGTGGTGCCGACACTTGTTATATTACCTATCTTCTTAGCTATTCTAGTTAATCAAAAAATTAAAGGCATCGGCTTTTTCCGGTCAGCTTATTATGTTCCTGTTGTCACATCCATGGTTGTTGTCGGGATCACTTGGAAATGGGTGTATGCAGATCAAGGAATATTAAACTACTTGTTAGAGTCTGTTGGCATCATTGACGGACCTGTTCATTGGCTCACCTCACCAACCAGTTCCATCTTTGCTGTAATGGCTGTCACAGTATGGAAAGGCCTGGGTTATTATATGGTGATCTATTTGGCTGGGCTTCAAGCCATTCCTTCTGACCTGTTTGAGGCGGCAGACATTGACGGAGCAAACAAGTGGAAACAGATCTTTCATATTACGATTCCTATGCTGATGCCGTCTATTATAATCGTGACCATTATGTCCTCTATATCTGCTATGAAAGTATTTGAAGAGATCTATGTAATGACAGGCGGGGGACCACTTAACAGTTCAAAGACCCTTGTGTTTTATATCTATCAAGAAGCATTTGAGAAATTAAGAATGGGATACGCGAGTGCAGTTGGGGTCATTCTCCTCTTGATCACACTTGTTCTGTCCATCATAAATCTGAAAGTTATGAGCAAAAAGGAAACTGCGCTTTAAAGGGGGGAACGACGTGGAACTAACACCTACAACAACCACCGCACCAACGGCTGTACAGAAGACGAAAACGAAACCTCGATCAAATCGAAAACACCGGTCACCCGTTCAACTGTTTTTTATGTACCTGCTGCTCTTCATCGTGATGTGTTTGATGGTCGGTCCGTTTTTATGGTTATTATCAACGGCTTTAAAATCAGGACATGAAAATATATTTGCTTATCCGCCTAGCTTTATCCCGCAAGATATAACGTTGAGCAACTTTGCAAAAGTAATGGAAACTTTTCCGTTCTGGCGGTATTTATTCAACTCTACATTAGTAGCAGTCATTACGGTTCTATTAAACATTATTCTATGCTCATTGGCTGCCTATCCTCTGGCACGGATGAAGTTTCGTGGAAAGAACCTTATCTTTTTACTGATTATCTCTACGATGATGATTCCTTTTCAGCTTGTCATGATCCCGATCTATATTTTGTCTCTTGAACTAGGTTTGCAAAATACGTATGCTGGCGTTATTTTGCCACATGCTACAACAGCTTTTGGAATCTTTCTGATGCGTCAAGCCTTTTTAACCGTACCGTATGAATTAGAAGAATCAGCAAGGATGGATGGGTGTAATTCATTTCAAATATGGTGGAAGATCATCATGCCCCTCGTACGCCCATCCGTTGTCACACTAGCTATCTTTACGTTTGTAATGAGCTGGAGTGATTTCTTATGGCCTTTAATTATTTTGAACGATGAAAGCATGTACACACTGCCATTAGGTGTAAATGCACTAGCAGGTAACTTCTCAGCAAACTGGCGACTGATTGCAGCTGGGTCCGTTTTATCTGTTTTGCCTATTATCATTTTCTTCATCCTCATGCAGCGTCATTTTATTGATGGAGCAATGAAAGGAGCAGTAAAAGGATGACCAATCAGATGCAATATCAAAAAAACATTCCAGTTTCAGGTCATTACGATGTGATTGTGGCAGGCGGTGGCTGGGCTGGAATAACAGCCGCTTGTTCAGCATCTCGTGCAGGTGCATCGGTTCTTTTGATCGAGCGTTCAGGTTTTCTTGGCGGTAATGGAACGGCTGCGCTTGTTGGTCCTTTCATGCCGTTTCATGTAAAAGAGCAACCTCTTGTAAGCGGAATTTTTCAGGAAGTCCGTGATGTTACGGTAGCCCGTGAAGGAGCATCTGGTGGATCCCGTGGGTTTGATGTTGAGATTCTTAAAGACGTACTTAATGAAACGATCATTAAATACGGTGTTACTCCGCTTTACCAGACGTCTGTTATTGATGTTTTGAAGAAAGATGACAGAAACGTTAAGGGTCTTGTGGTGCATAATAAATCTGGATTAAATTTCTACACAGCTGACTATGTGATTGACGCAACAGGCGATGCAGATATCATTCATTACGCAGAAGGGCAGTATGTCGTCGGTAGAAAAGAAGACGGACTAACACAAGCGATGACAAAAATGTTTAAGATTGCAAATGTGAATATTGATGAAGTTCTCACTTTTTGCCGCGCGAACAAAGAGCATTTTATGTTTATAGAAGAAGATATACTCGTGTCGATTGCTGGCTTTAAAGATATTGTTGCGGATTATAAATCGAGAGGGCTTTATCCACTGCCGCAAGATCATGTGTTTTTTGTAACGACAAACCGACGTGACGAAGTATTGGTAAATACAACACGAGTTATTTTAAAGAGCGGCATTAATGGCAATGACATTACCGATGCAGAGATCGAGAGTCTTTCACAAGCGCATGCCATTATGAATCTATTAAAACAAGAAGTGCCTGGTTTCCAAAATGCTTACATATCAACAACCGCTCCACAAATCGGAATCCGGGAAACAAGAAGAATCATTGGAGATTATGTTCTAACCCGTGAAGATGTTATGTATGCAAGAAAATTTTCGGATGCGATTACCCATTGTATGTATCCGATCGACATTCACAACCCGAAAGGAGAAGGATTTGAACTGACCAACATACCTAAAGGTGAGTATTATGACATACCCTATCGATCGCTACTGCCAGCGGATTTAGATAATGTGCTAGTAGCTGGCCGATGCTTATCTGCTACCCATTCCGCTCATTCATCAGCTCGCATTCAAGCCACTTGTGCAGGTATGGGAGAAGCCGCTGGAGCTGCTGCGGCACTTGCAAAAAAGTACGGAGTGAACACACGTGGTATTGATATCGCTGAGCTTCAGCGGCATCTTAAGGAACATGGACAGATCATCAAACCGGACTATGTACAAAGGGCAGAAGTGTTATAAGAATTGCCAATTACCGTTTTGATTTGAATTAGTGAGGGGGGGTTATATGTTAAAAAGAAGGATCGCACTGCTGCCTGTAGATGCCAGACCTGTAACGTCAACGTTGCCTCAACAGCTTGCAAATATCGGGGGGTGGGAAGTAGTGCTTCCACCAAAAGATATTCTCGGGTTTCTAAAAAAGCCTGGGGATTTAGATCAGGTTAGGCAATGGCTCGAGGATCAAGGGGAAGAGGTAGATGGCTTTGTTCTATCTACTGATATGCTCTGTTACGGCGGACTCGTTCCTTCCAGAGTGAATGAAGACCTTCTTCCAACACTTTTAAACAGGCTGAATCTATTAAAGACACTTAAGACAAAGTACCCAGAAAAACTTCTGTTCACATTTAGTGCAACAATGCGCATTTCTAATAATTATGTAAATGAGGAAGAGAAGGAATATTGGTCAACTTATGGCGTAGAACTCTATCAATATTCTTTTCATAGTCACAAGTTTGCCAAAACTTCTGATCCAGAGTCCGGTCTGCTAGTAACAGAGCTTGCTCAAAAAATACCTCCTGCTATTTTACAAGACTATCTTTCAACAAGAGAAAAAAACTTCCTAATCAACCGGTTCTTATTGCAATTTGTTGATGAAGGTGTTGTGGACCGCCTTGTTTTTCCGCAAGACGATACATCTGAATATGGACTAAACATTCAAGAGCAGGAAAGTTTGGTTCAAGAAGTAATAGAAAAGCGGCTCTTTCAAAAAGTATCGATCTATCCAGGGGCTGATGAAGTTGCGTGTTCTCTTCTAACACGTATGATACTTGAACTTGAAAATGTAAAAATGCCTCTCTTCTATCCTTTTTATTCTGGAGAAACAGGCGCACTCATACCAGCCATGTATGAAGACAGGCCGATTGCGGAAAGTGTGAAGGGACAAATATTTGCTTTGGGATGCCATACAGTTGAAACATCAAGTGAAGCAGATATTATTTTAGCGGTAAATGTCCCTGGTAAAAAGCAAGGTGATCTTGCACTGCAATTGTTTATGAATGAAGTAGATACGCCTCATCGCAATGTTGGAGAATGGATCTCGCGTCTTCGTTATTATGTGCAGCAAGGTGCTATGGTTGGGATTGCAGACGTCGCTTATGCTAACGGAAGTGATAGCAGCATGGTTCCACAGATGCTCGATACCGTAGAAGTATTATCTCTCAGTGGCTATGCAGGATGGAATACAGCCGGAAACACAATTGGCACCGTAGTCTCTCAGACCGCTATGCATTATCTTCAAAAAGTTAAAAAGCTAGAAAATCATACGTTGCTAACTAACCAAGTTATACACCGTCTAGTAGAAGACTACGTTTATCAAGCTGTTGTCAGACAGAAAGTACGTGATGAAATCGTAGATGAATCCAGGCTTTCAGCTGATGAACTCCTTGTAAAAGTGAATGAATGTTTCCTGGAAGAGGGTCAACGTTTTTTAGATCGCATACATGTATCAGAATTAACCATTTCAAATGTTCATTTGCCTTGGAATCGAACATTTGAAATCGGATTTGAGCTAATACCGCACAACCAAAAGAGAGTGATTCATAACACGACTCTCAAAAAAGAAACAACTTAACAGTTACGCAACTTTTCGTATGAAAAACGGGCATGTTAAGAATCTGCATGTTTTTCCGTAGCCATAAACATCAGGAGAATTTTACACCAAGAGGGCAGCCCGTTACGGCTGTCCTCTTTAACTTTGAATCTAGGTATATAGGCAGATAGCCATTCGTCCCGCTTTTAAGGAGGTGAAACGCAAGCGGAGCGGTCAATTTTTATTATGATAGGGAGGAAGAATAGAATGAAAAAAGTTAGTTTACTTTTGTTGGCTCTTCTTTTAGTTGTAACCG
Organism: Fictibacillus barbaricus; assembly: GCF_014635025.1. Classification (GTDB taxonomy): domain Bacteria; phylum Bacillota; class Bacilli; order Bacillales; family Fictibacillaceae; genus Fictibacillus; species Fictibacillus barbaricus. The sequence continues at coordinate 536,800 of NZ_BMCE01000001.1, forward strand.
CTTTTAGTCCTGGTGCTTCTGCTGCAAATGATAAGGCAAGGCATCAAGTACTTAAGGGTCTATTAAAAGAAAACGACAAGAAAGCTCGTATCCTTTGGTATGATCTTGCTGCCAACATGGAGCGTCTTAACTCTCAAGAAGCTGTAGAAGCAATGGTCGAGAAAACGCATAAAGCACATATTGATACGATAATTTTAGATGTTAAAAACTACACAGGATTCGTAGGGTACGACAGCCAATATGCACCACATGTCAGTGAATCGAAAATGCCTAAATATAAAGACTTCCCAGCTGGTTTTGATATGCTGGAGGCAATCATTTCAGAAGCAAAAAAACGCGACATGAAAGTACATGCGGCAGTAAACGTTTTTTCTGAAGGAAACAATGACTATAAAGATGGACCTGCTTTCAATAATCCTGATTGGCAAACGGTATTCTATCAAGCAACACGAACAGCTGAAACCGATACAGGGAGCACGTTTCCGATCTTTGCTATGAACACCACAAGGGGTTCTAACCAACTGATCCTCTATACACCAGATAAATATAAGGTTTCTCCTTCAAACATTTATGGAGCAGAAGTGCAGGTAACTGATGGTGTCGTAACAAAAGTGGTAGATCGCATTTATGGAGCACCTGCTGTATCTGTTCCCGAAAATGGTTATGTATTATCAGGCCATGGTGAAGCGCGTAAATGGATCGTAGACAATGTCAAAGTCGGCCAAAAAATGAATGTAGATGGTCAAAAAACGGAGCTTATTCCAGCTAGTCAATATCCGACATTCTCAACATTCGTAAATGCGATCAACCCAGATGTACAGGAATACGAATTAAGTATCATTAGAGAATTGATCAATAACTATGACATTGATGGAATGGTTCTGGATCGCGCTCGTTATTCCAGCATCTATGCAGATTTTAGTGATCTTAGCCGTCAAAAGTTTGAAGAGTTTATCGGTAAAAAGGTCGAGAACTGGCCAACTGATATTTACACAGTATCGTTCAGCACAGGAACAAAAGAAGTCGTTCCTGGACCACTCTACAAGCAATGGATCGAGTTCCGCGCAGGCAACATTCAATCGTTCTTTAAGCGTGCGGAGAACCTAGTTCATACGCTAAAACCAGACATGCTCTTCTCAACATACGTTGGCGGTTGGTACCCGCTCTATTACAGTGAAGGTGTGAACTGGGCAAGCAGGACGCATCAGCCGGATTATGATTGGGCATCTGAAAATTACGGCAGCACAGGCTACGCGGAAACACTTGACTTCTTGATGACCGGAAACTATTACACAGAAATCACGCCAGAAGAAGCTTTAGCCAAAGGAAATCCTGAATGGTACTCCGTAGAAGGTTCTGCAGATCTTGCGTTTGATGTGGTAAACGAAGCTACGTTTGTTTACGGTAGTCTATATCTCCTTCAATATGCACATGACCGTGAAGAATTCAGACGTGCTCTTCGTTCAACACTTGCTCACAGTCACGGGATCATGCTGTTTGACCTGGTGTACTTAGAGATGTACAACTGGTGGGACATCTTAGAAGAAGAATTTGCTGAAGAATCAACAGCACCGCACGATATTCCAGGATTACTTAAGATGGTAAGGGATGATAAATAGGAATAGATGATAAGGAAGCCCCTTTTTAGCAAGGGGCTTTTATTTTTATGATGAGTAGTAGCAATGGGTTTAGTGTACGTGGGCATAAATGTGTCGAAATGGGGCGTAATTTTATGCATATTGGGCGAAACTTTGTCGAAAGCGGGCATAAATATGATGCAGCTGGGCGAAAATACCTTAAAACTGGGCGAACGCGTAATAGATAAAAGAACACGTACCGTAAATACACCATCAAAATCATAATACCGGGGAAAAATGATGGTTGCGATCGCTCTTCTCATACTTGTGACCCTGCTGGAACTCGCTCCACCCTATCTAACGAAAATCATCGGGATCGTGTTCTAGAACCGCTGACAATTAAAATTATAAGCGCTTACATCAATGAGAAAGATTCTGAAAAAAACTATAAAAGAAAAACCCGGAGTTTTAATCCGAGTTTTACCTATTTTATAAGTTCTTTTAACTTTTGGTCTCGTTCTTTTCTTTCCTTATCATCAGCTAAGTCATATTTTTTTAACAAGTGAAACACTTCATTCAAAAACTCCTGATCTCCGCCTTCAACCAATGAGTCGCCAACCTCAATCACCAGCTCTCGCGACATAAAGGCTGACTGCTCAGATAACTTTTGCTGTACATCTTCTAACGTATGGTCAATCGTACATCTACCCATTAATAATGCGCCTCCATTTTTAACTGCTATTCTCCTGCAGCTTTTTGATAGTGTTTATTTTCACTCGGAGTCTTAAATCTAAACGCCATAACAAGTGCTACTAAAAGCATGATTCCTGTAAGCAAGAAGACCATTTCGACCGGGAAGAAGCCTCCGATCACTCCTCCTGCAAGTGGTCCGAGCATCGCGCCTATTTGAATAGCTGTCTGGTGTAGGCCAAATGCGCGTCCTCTAAAATCATCCGGCGTAAGCTCAACCACTAATCCATTTAGAGCTGGAAAAACCGAACAAAAGAAGATGCCGTAAATGAAGCGAATGCCCGAGAATCCCCAAATACCGTCGAACATCGCCTGAGCAATCATCCCGATTCCACCACCCAACAAGCCGATCATCAACACAGTCCGAAAGCCGATGTTATCAGACAGCCTTCCCCAGTATGCGGCAAAAATGATGCTTGCAATACCGGGCAGTGAAAACACGATTCCTGCAAGCAGTGCCGTATTATCGGAAGAACCGCTTAAGTTTAAAATATGAAGAGGTAGCACCGGTTCAATCGTCATGATCGAGCACCCTGTTACAATCGTTAGCAGCAATACAGCCATAAATGGTTTGTTAGCAGCTGCAACTCGAATGTCTTTTAAAACAGAACCTTTTTCCTTACTTGGAGTGAATTTCTCTTCTTTAACCCAAAAAACGACTAAAAGGGTAGAGAGGAGAGAAAGGAGTCCACCACTCGCAAACGCCCACCGGTTACCCAGGAGTTCAGCCAGTCCGCCGCCAAGCAGTGGTCCCATGATGCTGCCTGAAGCTCCGGCTGTAGACATTAACGCAAGGGCGTAACCCACTTTTTTCTTTGGTGTGTTTGTACCGACAAGTGCTATCGCACCCGGGATGTATCCGGTTAATAGTCCCTGGCCTATCCGAAGCGCCAACAACTGATAAGGATTCGTAACAAAAGCGGTTAACGTGTAGATGATGAAAAGAAAAGCACCAGCCCGTATGATCATGGGCTTTCGTCCGTATCGGTCGGCCATCATGCCCCAGTAGGGAGAAGCAATGGCACCTGCAAAAAACGCTGAACTAAATATGAGTCCTGACCAGATCTCGGTATGGTCATGAACACCGATCTGAAGAAGAAAAAGGGGTAGAAAGGGAACGACCATGGAGTAACTGGCAGAGGTGAAAAAGACGCCCACCCATAGCACCCATAAGTTTCGCTTCCATATCGCCATAATGCTGACACTTCCTTATGCTGTACTTTAGGAAACTAGATTTAGTAAACAAAGTTAAATTTTGAATGTAAAAATCGTATCATAATTCTCATGAGGGTGGAAGAATAGTGTCTTAACCAATGTTCATGTTACGCTAATAAGGATATATAAAATGATGGAGGTGTTAAACATGCGTTTAAAAGGTAAAAAAGTGATCAGTCTCGTGCACCATGACTTTGAGGATCTAGAATTGTGGTATCCAATTCTTCGTTTGCGTGAAGAAGGAGCAATCGTTGAACTTGCAGGTGAAAAGGCAGGGGAAACGTATATCGGAAAATACGGTGTTCCGGCAGATGCCGATTTTGCATTTGGTGATGTGGATGCTAGTCAGTATGATGCGATTTTGGTTCCAGGCGGATGGGCGCCGGACAAGCTGCGCCGTTTTCCTGAGGTGCTTGAAATGGTCCAGCACATGGAACAGGAGAAAAAGCCGATCGGTCAGATCTGCCATGCCGGCTGGGTATTGGTATCAGCTAAAGTGTTAAACGGTAAAAAAGTAACGACTACACCTGGAATCAAGGATGACATGGAGAATGCAGGTGCAGAGTGGATCGATGAACCGGTCGTGGTTGACGGCCATCTCGTTTCAAGTCGCCGTCCACCAGATCTTCCGGACTATATGAGAGAGTTTATCGCGGTTTTGGAAGGAAAATAAGATAATAGGTGAATTGTGCACCCTTGGGAGTTATTAAACTTCCTTTTGGGTGTTTTTTTGTGCAGAAAATCAGTTGTTGATAGACTGGTGGTCGAAAACTACTGATATGTGGATAAAATTAGTTGTATGTGGGCGTGAATTTGCGATTGAGGGTAGAATCACGGCAAACTGGGTGAAAACCCTCATGTTTCTGGCGAATGTGTAACAAATATAAGAACACGTACAATAAAACACTAGACCCGATTCCTTTTAATTTTCCAAAAAATAGTTGACTACATTTAAATTATTTCAATAAAATGGAAAAGTAAACCAAATTAGCGCTCGAAGGTAGTATTTTAAGATACTATGGAGGATTAACCCATGAAGATCACTAGATTAACGACCAATTTCTTGCTATTAGTTGCGGGCATTCTATTGATGGGTTCCATTCCCTTTCTAATGTTTGATATGGAAAGGCAGATTACCATTTTAAAAATGGTAGAAAAGAAAGAGTTAAGTAATACACTCTTCTTATATGACAGCCTTCAGTTTAATGTGGATGCTTATTTTAACCATATTAAAGAATTGATAATTACTCTGCTAACGGATCAGAGGTTTGAATACTACAAAAGTGCTGAGTTCCACCCGATTTTTCCTGAACTGCTGGATTATTACCTGCTTTCTATGAAGTATTTGATCATGTCTTTATTAATAGGAATCATTAGTGCTCTATTTTTAACGTTTATTATTATGCTATTTCAAAACAGAAATAGGGAAAAAGTGAAACAACTATTATTCGTGATTGAATCTTTACCGGATATATTCCTCATTTTTCTATTGCAGTTTACGATTATCTGGATCTATAAAAAAACTGATATCGTATTGTTTCAAGTCGTAAACTCATTCGGAAAACCAGCCTATGTGCTGCCTGTAATCTGCCTTAGTATCCTTCCTGCTGTTTATATAACAAAGTATTTGCTTTTATCCTTTGAAGAAGAAGAGGGTAAACCATACGTGGAGATGGCGAAAGGAAAAGGGCTGACAAGACTTCAAGTGTTAGTTGTACATATTTTCCGCAATGCCATTATCACACTGATGTTTCATTTTAAAACAATCTTTTGGTTTTCGTTATCCAACCTGTTTGTTCTGGAAATTATTTTTAACATTTACGGCATCATGACACACATCAAAACACACGCAAGTATAAACCCTGATGTGGTTACATTAAGTATTCTATTAATCTTTATTCCATACTACTTTTTATTCCAGGCGACATCAGTCATGATTTCACGAAAGGTAAAAGGGGGCATCAATCTATGAGGGGGCTATTCAAAGAAAAGTCCTTCTTGTTCGGGTTCCTGTTTATCGTTTTGCTCGTAACCATAAGCTTTTTGTACACGGGTTTTATTAAAGATCCTAATTATGAACCTAAAGCGGTTCTTTATAACGAGAATCAAGAAATAATTGCAAAAGCACCTTATGCACCATCAAAGGATTTTTTATTAGGCTCAGATAAAGAAGGGAAGAGTGTACTTACCAACTTAATAGAAGGAGCAAAGTATACCGTCGGACTGGCTGTTCTTTTAAGCTTAGTCCGTGTGCTTTTTTCTTTTATATTGGGTTACCTTATCTTCATTCTGCCTAGGAAGATCAGAGAAAAGATCGAAACCCTATTCGATGCTTATCATTATGCACCAACCGCTATATTTGCTTATCTGCTTCTCTCTCCGGCCGTTATCGCGTTTTCTTGGTCGTATGATGAGAAATCAAAATTGATATTGACCATTGGTGTGATCATTGCACTCGCTCTGCCGATCTTATCGATATACATCATGCGTGAGATAGAGAGCATCTTTAAGATGGAATTCATTGAGAGTTCAAGGCTCATGGGTGGGAGCTCACTTCATATTTTTTTAAAACATGTTTCTCCTTTCCTGCTTCCAAAGATCGTAATCATGTTTGTTCAGCAAGTTGGCCAGATCCTTACCTTATTCGCCCACCTCGCACTGCTCGATATCTTTATAGGCGGCGGCAAGCAAATGGTTATGGATATTGATTTAGAAGGAAACTTAGTCATAGAATCCTTTTCCTTATCATCTGAATGGGGTGGACTGATCGGTAAGAGCTGGGGAAGTTTTATGACGTATCCGTGGATGCTGTTTGGTCCGATCCTCGCCTTTACATTAACCATTTTGGCAATAAACTTTATGGCAGCAGGGGTGATCAAGTGGAATCAGAACGAAAATGGAAAAGTTCCACCTAAGAAAGTAACTTCAGAGACACTAAAGATGAACCAACCTATTAGTTTTAATAGAATCAATGCCAAAGAGATGAGCCAATAGTTTGATGTAGCTTCTAACAAAAAAGGTAGAGCTGATCGGATGACAGTTGATAAACTGCAATTTGTTCAGCTTTTTTGCTTTTTCACTCTACTCTCCATCTGAACTATTTTTGTCCTCTTTTTATGAAGGACTATATTCTGTGCAGTAACAGAAAACCAAAACGAAAATATCCTTATTAAAAAGGGGATAGCTATCGTAATGGAAACAACAAATGGTTTTATGGAAAGTGAGGGCACTAGCTTTCCAGGAAAAACATATGTAGAACACCTGCTTCGTCCTGTTTTCAATGATCAAAGGGATTTCCTTTTTAAACATATGTTTAACATTAATCGTGCGCATGTCGTGATGCTGACTGAGCAAAACATCATAAATAAAAAGGAAGCGGGAAAAATCCTTCAAGGGGTAGAAACCGTTTCGAAGATTAACCTAGAAACGCTTCAATATGATCCTCAGTTTGAAGATTTATTTTTCATGATCGAACATAAAATAAGTGAAAAGGTGGGTCCGGATCTAGCAGGTAAGATGCATATCGCGAGAAGCCGGAATGACATGGGGGTTGCTATGTACCGCCTGGCATTGAGAGAACACATCTTAACAGTTATTGAAAGTTCGCTCCTGTTGGCGGATGCGATCTTAGAAAAAATCAATGATCACGCCAAAACTATAATGACCGCATATACCCACACACAGCCAGCACAGCCGACAACTCTTGGCCACTATCTAACAGCCATACACGATGTTTTACTTCGTGACATACAAAGACTGGAGTACGCCTATAAAACCGTAAATCGTTCTCCGATGGGGGCAGCAGCACTATCAACCACAGGCTTTCCCATCAACCGAGGCCGAGTCTCTGAACTGCTTGGGTTCCATGGGTTAGTTGAAAATTCATACGACGCCATCGCAGGTGCAGATTACCTGATCGAATCCGCGACAGTTGTCTTAACGATGATGGTAAACAGCGGGCGGTGGATTCAAGATTTCCTGCAACTCGTGACCAGAGAACACAAAATCATAAAAGTAGCCGATCCTTACATCCAGATCAGCAGCATCATGCCGCAAAAACGAAATCCGGTTTCCATCGAGCATTCCCGTTCACTTGCCAGTTCTTCAGCAGGTGAGGCGCTCACTGCCATTCAGATGATTCACAACACACCTTTCGGGGACATCGTCGATACAGAGGATGACCTTCAGCCTCACCTTTACAGATGTTACGAAAAAGCAAATCGGGTGCTCCGTCTCATGCATGCGGTTATCCGAACGATGGAAGTCAGCAAAGAAACGGCATTGCAACGGGCAAAAACTTCATGTATTACGATAACAGAATTAGCTGACGTTCTGGCAAAAGATAAGGGAGTTCCATTTCGAACGGCTCACCAAATCGCGAGCATCATCGCTAAGATGTGCTCACATGAAAAAGTTGAGCTGAGCGATCTGTCTCTTCAAACGGTGAACCAGGAAATCAACAAAATATACCGTGTATCACTAAGTCAAAAAGAGTGGGATGATATCATCAGTCCAAGTGAATTTGTCCGGCGCCGGAACATTCAAGGGGGGCCGAATCCTAATGAGGTGAGGCGGATGGCAACTCATCGGCAAGTTCAATTAGAAAAACTAAAAAGAAGATTGGATAGTGAACGATATTGTCTCCAACTCGCTCACAACAACCTGATTAACTTAGTACAAAAAATTGTTATCAGCGAAAACAAAAAGAGATAAAATCAAAGAACCTGCCACTCTTTATAGCAGGTTCTTTTTACTTATTTTATTCTATTGACTGTTGCAGAAACCAAACCAACACTTTCTTAGTCTTAATATTTATACTTCAAAAGTAGCTGCTCACAAGGTGTTTATTTTATCATGGAGATATCATACATTTTGTGGAATGCGATTTGTTATAATGAAACAAATGTTTAAGACCGTGAAAGGAGAACTGTTTTGAAGAATTTATACAGAGTTTTATTGCTGGCCATTCTATGTTTGACAGTGTTAACTTCCTGTTCGGAACCGCCAAAACCAAAAGACGCAATCAAGAAGTATATGATCCTCTGGGAAAAACAAGACTTCGAGAGTATGTATGACATGCTGGATTCAAAGTCTCAGAAACAGATAGCAAAGAAAGATTTTATTAAACGGTATAAAGATATTTATGGTGGCATCGAAGCTGCAAATCTTTCGCTGAAATCAGCAGAAAAGGCAAAACAAGAAGAAGATGAGAAGGCAAAATTCGCCTACTCCGTTAAGATGGATACCCTCGCTGGGCCGATCCAATATAAACATGAAGTAAACATGAAGCTTGAGGAAGAGGGAGATTCAGAGGCGTGGAAGATTGAATGGAACCCGTCACACATCTTCCCTCAAATGGAAGAAGGGGACAAGATCTCTGCTTCAACGATCTCACCAAAAAGAGGAGCGATATTAGATCAGAAAGGAGATCCGTTGGCATTTAATGGAACAGCTTATGAGGTATCGATCGTGCCGAAAGAACTGCCGGAAGATCAAAGTAAAACCATTGTTCCGTTAGCTAAAATGTTAGGAATGACACCTGAAGAAATCCAAGCAAAGCTCGATCAGCCTTGGGTAAAACCTGAATATAGTGTGCCTATTAAAAAGATGGAGACGAATAATCCGAAAATCCACGATGCTGTAGCGCTAGAGGGAGTGAAGTCGCCTAAAGTTGAAACACGCATCTATCCGCTGAGAGAGGCTGCCGCCCATCTGACAGGTTATATCGGACCAGTCAATGCGGAAGAACTAGAAAAGCTGAAGGGGAAAGGATATACAGCACAAGACTGGGTCGGAAAAGCTGGACTTGAACAAGTATATGAAGAACAACTGCGTGGCTCGGCTGGCGGTGTCATTAAAATCCTGACAGCTGAAAAAGAAGAGAAAGCGGTATTGGCTGAAAATGAGGTCGTGAACGGTAAAGACGTAAAAACGACGATAAACAACGAGGTTCAGAATTCGATCTATGCGCAATTAAAAGGAGATGTTGGGACTGCATCTGCCATCCATCCAAAGACGGGGGAAGTGCTGGCACTCGTAAATAGCCCTTCATACAATCCGAACGATTACACGCTTGGACTGTCAGATGCGTTGCAAAAAAAGTGGGCGGATGACCCTGAAAATCCAAAGATGAACCGCTTCAAATACACATATGCACCAGGTTCTACCCTAAAGCCTTTAACCGCTGCTATCGGCCTTGAGAACGGAACTCTTAATCCGAGTGACGTTATGAACGTGAAAGGGAAAACGTGGCAACAAGACAAGTCGTGGGGGAATTATACGGTTACCCGTGTAAGTGCCGTTCCAAATGTGGATCTGGAAAAAGCGCTGATCTACTCAGATAATATTTACTTTGCTCAAGCTGCCCTGGAGATCGGGCAAGAAAAGTTCGTCTCTGGTCTTAAGGCATTTGGGTTTGGAGAAGAGCTGCCTGTTTCATTCCCGTTCAGCCAGTCCTCTATTGGAGAAGATGGCATGAGTGAGGTTCAGCTAGCAGACAGCGGATATGGGCAAGGGAAAATCCAGATGAGTGCACTCCACTTAGGGATCGCCTACACACCTTTTTTAAACGATGGAAACCTAATTACGCCAAAACTTGACCAGGATAAGCCGGGTTCTGCCATCTGGAAAGCAAATGTGATTTCAGCAGAAACGGTAAAAATCATTCGCGATGATCTAACGAAAGTGGTATCCAGTCCGAACGGTACAGCTCATGAAGCATATATGGCAAAATTACCACTTGCCGGGAAAACGGGAACAGCAGAACTGAAGGCCAGTAAAGAAGATAAGAACGGAAAAGAACTCGGCTGGTTCGTCGCCTATAATAACGAAGATCCGTCCCTTCTAGTAACGATGATGATTGAGGATGTTAAAGGCAGAGGCGGAAGTCATTATCTAGTTCCAAAAGTGAAGAAAGTGTTTGAAGAGAACCTCCAATAATAGGAGGTTCTTTTGTCATTGGGAGATTGTATGGTGGTTATCAGGTAAATGTAGAAACATATCGGAAAAATGTTGAAACATATCAGGAATTGTAAGGTGGATATCATGAAAAATAAAAATATATAAGGAATTTTTATAATATGTCAGGAAAACACAACATTTCTATTTACTGATCATCGAAAATCAAATAATACTTTCTTCCCTTTTTTGCTCCGGTTGTTGGAAAAGAGTGTGAACCAAGAATATATTGTGCAACATTTCTAGAAGTAATCTGTAAAAAATCTCGGCATTGCTTATTTGTCATAGACTGTCCGAACAAAAGAGTATAGTCTTTAAGTGCTTGAATATGGGCGTCTTTACTGTATAAATTACAACTATCACAGTGCCATTTGCTTTTCTTCCTCACCATCGGAAGTTTACTGCAATTTGGACAGATCACACCCTTTACTATGTCTTTTTCTGATAGATTAAACTGTTTAAATAAATTTGTATCGGTAAAAGTGTGATGCTTAAGCAGTAGTTTCGAAAGTTTCTTTAATTCTTTTGAAGTAAATTTCTGTTCCTGGTGGGTCTTGTTTAATGAATGGAATTTAGAGAGAAAGTTATTACTGTGGATCACAAGATGTGAGAGTGCATGGTTTTCAGGGGTTGCCTGAATACGGGTGAGGGGATTACTTATAACAACTAAAGACTCTATGAGGGAGTCGGAGTATTTCTGAAGTTTTAGCCATTCAGAAAATAAAAACTGTTGTCGATAAATTTGAGAAAGTGGGCTGGGAAATATTTCTTCAATTATATTATTAATCCGGATTAACTGGTTAAATTGGTGATCAAAAATTAATGTACCTGCCATATTTTTTACTTCAAGTAATAGAAAAAAGTTTGGACGAAGGATAAGTACATCTATTTGAAAAAATTGTTTGCCGAATGGAAGACGTAAATCATGAAGGATGAAGGTGTCTTCTGAGGGGAGTAATTCTAAATGATATTGGAGAGATTTTTCAACGCGATATCCAGCCCTGCTTCGCGCCAATTCTTCCTCAATACCTTTACAGTTTGGATGGAGGGGAGATATCCGTTGGAGGATTACCTCTAACTTCTTCATTTTATTTGACTCCATTAATGGTTTTACAATCATTGCATCACACCTTTTATACGTTTATAGCTTATTTTCTCTATCATACTGCACATTCCTGCTTACCCTCAAAAATAATTGATAAGCTCTTCCTGATTTCATGAATAACTTAATAGATATCAAGATTTTAAGTAGGAATATCATGAAAATAGCAATACATATCAGTGAAAAATAACATTTATCATGAAAAACTGAAACGTGCCTGTTAGAATAATGTCTAAAGGTGGTCTCATAATGAAAAAACTTTTACTCTACTGGCTGCCAGTCCTTTTATGGATGGGCATTATCTTTTATGCCAGTTCACAGCCATACGAAAAACAAGATCTGCGTCCTACGCTCTCGACACATCTTGACTTAGAAATCGTTGAGAATCTATTTTCATCCATAACGTTTTATTACGCAGGTGACGAGATTAGCATACAGGCTCTCGGTGCAGCTCACTTTTTGGAATTTTTTATTCGAAAAGGCGCTCACTTCTTAACTTATCTGGTGTTAGGTTTTTTGATTCACCGTGCGTTGAGCTACCATTTTTTAAACAACCGTTTAACGTTTATCATATCGTGGTTACTTACAATCTGTTATGCAATATCTGATGAAATCCATCAAAGCTTTACACCTAACCGTTCACCGCATTTAGAAGATGTCCTCATTGATGCTGCTGGAGGCATAATAGGAATCTCACTAGCATGGCTGATCTACAAAAAGATACGTACAAAAAGAATTTAATGCTACAATAAGGGAAAAAGAATGCAGGTGATAACATGCAAATGCCGATTACGATGCAATCTAACCTGGTGACATCCGGGAAAGAAAAACGCTTGGAAGGCAATCGTTTCGAAATCTCATTAGACGGTTATAAGCTGTTCATTTTGGATCATCCTGTACCGGTGTTGAAAAAAGAAAACAGCTCTCCAGTGGGGAAAGCTGTCATTAAAGAAGTAACATGGAGAGAAGAATCCACACATCTGGTCTATGAACTTATCGATCTTCACAGTGTTAACTAAGAAGGAGCTCAACCACGAGTTCCTTCTTTTTATTTATAGGTAATGGCCTGTGAACCCATCTGTTCCCAAGCAGCTTTAAAGTTCTCGAGGGGCATCTTCCTATTTTGCTCTTTGCTTAATGGATCATTAAAATACACATGTTCCTGGCTAAAACCCGTAATGACTACAGAATGTTCCTTCCATGTGATCTTAACTTGTCCAGAAGGAGTATTCCATGTACGGAATTCACTCTCAGGCAGTTCTCTAAAGTCAGCGTTAATGATAATCCATACCGGTTTTCCGGTTTCCACATTCGAAAGGACTTCATCAAAGCTTCCTCCGCTTATATCTTGAATCCGGCCTGGCAAGTATTTCTCAGCTAGTTCTGCCACAGGACCGTGGTACACACCGTATCCCATCTTATCAAACGTGTAAATATCTCCGACAAAGCCATCGTTCGGATTGCCGTAATAGTAGCTTCCGTTCTCTTTTCTGTAAGGTGTATCTACTTTCTTAATCTTTTCGGCAAGTTCTATCTTACCCACATCTACACCAGCGTATTGAAGAAGCATGGCTAACGATGTAACTTCACAGCCTCGATCCAGTTCAGGCATCTGCTGGAGTAATGGTACATCCTTGATCAATGTAACTCCATTTTCTTTGGTGACACCTGTTGTTGAACTCTTCAAAGCCATGTTTTCTTCCATTGATTGTACTTTATTACTTTCCACTTGCAGCTTGCTATTTTGTTGATAGCCGAAGAAACCACCGATTACGAACGCTAGAAACAAGATAATGATAAACTTCTTCACGGAATGCTCCTTAGAAACTCTTTTTCTTTATATATTACCAAACCCTTTAAAAATTAAGCACGTAATTGTATCGACCTGGACAGTTTCTGACACTAGCCAGCACATTAAAATGCATATTTATTCTATAAGTTAGAAGGATTTTGTCGATATAAAAAAGAAAAGGTTAGCAAATATAGTAAAAGGAGGAAGAAATGGAAAATAAAAAGTTGGTAAAACGCTTTATCATGACTTCAACTTTTGCTGGGGCATTTCTGGCCGCACCCGTAATCGGTGAGGCAGCCCTTGGGGATCAAACGTTAAAACAAGGAATTACCCATCAAGATGTTAAGGAACTGCAATCGATTCTTAAGACTAAAGGATATTTTAACTACCATGAAACGACTACATATTTCGGGCCGGTAACGAAAAAAGCCGTCATGGACTTTCAGCGAGCGAATGGACTTGTGGTAGATGGGATTGTTGGTAAGAACACGTATAGCAAGCTTTTGGAGAAATCAGTACAAGACGAAAGGCCGGCTGCTGTAGAAGAAGTTGTAAAATCAGCTTCATCCACAAAAGTATTAAAACTGAATACGACAGGGAAGGAAGTAAAGAAGCTGCAGGAAGACTTAAAATTCCTCGGATTCTTCACCTTCTATAAAACGACTGACTTTTATGGAACGATCACAACGGAAGCAGTAAGGAAATTTCAAATGAGTCAAAAGCTAAAAGCAACGGGGGTTGCAGACGCGGTTACGCTTCAGCGCATTCAGCAGCAAGTAAATGCAAAAAAGAAGCCAGCACCTGCTAAACCGGTTTCTAAACCAGCACCAAAACCTACTCCGAAACCGACACCTGCTCCAAAACCAACATTACCACCAAAAGAAACAGCATTACTGAAGTTCGGCAGCAAGGGTGCTGAAGTCATTAAGCTGCAGACGCGACTTAAAGATCTTGGTTTCTTTACATATCCTATGATTACGGATTATTATGGCACCGTAACGGAGGAGAGTGTTGAAAAGTTTCAGAAAGCATATGGCCTTCCTGTTACAGGAATCGTGACTAACACGGTATTAACAAAACTGACAGAAGCCGAAAAAGCCCAAAATCAAAAACCGCCTACATCATCAGAGGTGACGATAAATGTCGTAGCCAACGCAGCTGAGTTGATGGGTGTCCCTTATGTATGGGGTGGTACGACAACCAAAGGCTTTGACTGCAGCGGATTTATTCAATACATCTTTGCACAGGAAGGAATTCAGCTCCCTCGGACGGTCGCTCAAATGTGGAACTCTACCACATCTGTCCCGACGCCAGCTGTAGGAGATCTCGTATTCTTTGAAACGTACCAAAAAGGTCCTTCACATCTAGGTGTTTATATTGGCAACAACCAGTTTGTCCACAGCGGTTCTTCAACAGGGGTCACCATAAGCAATCTAACGTATGACTACTGGAAACAGCGATACCTAGGGACAAAACGAGTTATTAAATAGAGACAAACAAGGGCATTTCCTATCGAAAAGGAGGTGCCTTTTTCATGCAATTCTCCTATTCTATTACAAATATTTCAAATGTTTTGTCGGATATGTAATAACAATGTAATAAATTGTCACTATTTTTCGTGGTACCATAGGCATGGGGATATAGGGGCAAGGAATAGGTAGAATTGAACAATACATACATTATTTATCGAACAATAGAATCATAATCTACTAGACTACTTGGCCCAATTGATGAAATTACATCAAAGTAATCAATTGGAGGGTACATACATTGAAAAAGAAAGTGATGTCTTTAATTATAGCAGCAGGAGTTTTAGTTCCATCTGGAGATCTGGTACACGCATCTTTAGGAGATGACATTATCAACACAGGGGATAACTACCTTGGAAAGCCTTATCGTTATGGTTCGGCAGTTGGCAATACGAGTTCATTCGATTGTACTTCGTTTACAACTTATGTGTTTTCAAGACACGGCATTACGCTGCCAAGAACAAGCATTGGACAAGCCTCAGTTGGAACACCTGTATCAAAAGCGAATCTTCAAAAGGGAGATCTTGTTTTTTACGATACGAATTTTGACGGTGTGATTAACCACGCTGGCATTTACGCAGGAAATGGTAAGATGCTTAATGCACAATCAACTGGAGGGGTAAAATTCACGGATGCGTTCTCTCCATACTATTGGGGTGCTCGTTATGTAACAGCGAGACGAGTCATTAAAGAAGCGCCAAAGACGGCCGTAGTTTCTTCATCATCTGCAACGTCAGCAAAAGGCCAAACACATAAAGTGCAAAAAGGTGAAACGCTTTACGGGATTAGCAAAAAATACAAAACAACCGTTGCTAATCTTCAAAAGTTAAATGGTCTTAAATCAACATCATTACGTGTTGGACAAGCACTAAAAGTAAGTGCAACTGCGCCTGTATTAAAGCCAGCACCAAAGAAAGCGGCACCAGCCAAAACGGCAGCTGTAAAAACTTACACAGTAAAACGCGGCGATTCACTTTGGTCGATCAGCAAACGCTACAAAGTATCAGTGGATCATCTTATGAAGGTAAACAAACTTAAGTCTTCATCTATCTATGCAGGACAAAAAATTAAACTATAAATCTATAACGATTGAAACTTTAAGATGTTCAAAATCTTAAAGTTTTTTTAATGGAAAAATTATGTACCCATGAACCATCAAGCCGATATATAATTAATCAACAGAATAGAGATGATGGGGGATTAAGATGAAAAAAATCATGATCTTTGCATTGAGTGTGGTGGCACTTTTGTTCACGGAAGACCCAGCACAAGCCTCAAAGAAAACTAATATACAGACGGAAGAATTTAAAAAGCTGCTCAAAAAAGAAGAGCACATATCTAACGAACTTCTACTTACATTTAAAGAAGTTCCATCCCATGATGAACTTGCAAAGTTAAAAAAAGAATTTCAAATCACGAAAGTAGAGAACCTTGGACTTCCGAAACTGTACAACGTAACGTTTGAAACTGGTACAAGTCTCGTTACAAAGGCAGGTGAGCTTTTGCAGCGGACAAACATTGTAAAAGCAGAACCGAACTTTGAGTTCAAAACCACTTATACATCAAGTGAACCATTTTTCCAAAACCAATGGTATTTAACGGTGCTGAACGCCGAACAGGCTTGGGATCAGACAAGAGGAGAGAACCACGTTGTTGTAGCTGTTTTGGATGGAGGCGTTCAAGTCAGCCACCCCGACTTAAAAGGTAAGATGGTAAAGCCTTATGATGCCGTAACTAAAAAAACAACCTTTCCGGCAGATAATCATGCTACACATGTAGCAGGTGTTATCGCTGCTTCTTTTAACAAGATTGGTATTGCAGGCATCGCACCAAGTGTTAAGATCATGCCGGTCAATGTATTCACAGGTGATACAGCAAATACCGCAGATGTTATACGAGGAATTGTTTATGCTGCCGATTCAGGGGCAGATGTGATCAACTTCAGCATGGGAGGCTATGGAGATAATTATCCTTTAAAAAGCGCAGTGAACTATGCCCGATCTAAAGGTGTGATCATCATTGCAGCATCTGGTAACGATGACACAGATGAAAGAAGTTTCCCAGCTTCATATCCGGGTGTTCTAAGTATTAGTGCTACAGACAAAGAAGACGAGGTCACCTGGTTCACGAATTTTGGAGAGTATATAGATTTTGCAGCACCTGGAGAAGACATCTTCTCAACTGCGGCAAACAGTGGGTATATGTATATGGATGGAACTTCGATGGCAACTCCCGTTGTTTCAGGAACGGCAGCATTGATGCTTTCGAAAAATCCGCTGTTAACCGAAAATGAGCTGAGAGATCTTTTGATCAAGTCATCGGTTGACCTTGGCGATCCTGGCTGGGATATTTATTATGGCTATGGAAGGATTGATATGAATAAAGCAGTTTCCTTAACGCCACGAGCCATTGATAAACTGTCGGTGCCAGCAAACTTCTATATGAAAGGCAACAACACGCTTCCGATCTCGTTCGTTCCTTATAGCAAAGCCCTCGTATCCGCTTATATCGTAGATGCGAAGGGGAATATGGTGAAAAGCTTCGTCTCAAACAAACAAGGGACAGGAACCGCCATGTCGTTTAACTGGAACGGCATGGATTCAAAAGGACATTATGTGTCTTCTGGTGATTATCGACTAGTGGTGAAGACGGCAGCAGGCATAAAATCCTTTGCAAAAGTTTCTTCTATAAAAGTAGCCGACCAAATTCCGTTTACGTTAACACCGGCTTCAACGTCTGTTGCTTTTTCACCGAAACTTAAAGCCTTACCGGTCAAGTTTCAGTTAAGCAAACAAGCAAAGATTACGGCAGGTGTATATAACAGCAAAGGTCAATTGCTCCACACGTTCTTTACGAACCGCGTCTGGGCACCGGGAGACAACTACTTCTACTGGTCAGGAAAAAAAGCAGACAACACACCTTTTGGTGATGGAACGTATGTAATTCGATTTAAAGCCATTGATTTCTATAACAATGTCTTGCAGAAAAACGTGAATGTTAAAATTGATACAAAAGCTCCGGTTGTTTCCGTTCAAGCACCTGCTGTGTACAACGGAACGGGGTTCGCGACTTCAACATTCAGCAATAACGAATACGGAACGGTTACAGCAAAAGTTGTGGATACAACAGGTCAGACGGTGAAACAGCTAACTCACAACAAGCCTTATAATGCCGGGCCACATGCGATCAATTGGGACGGAACGAATCAGCAGAACACTCCTGCCGGAACGGGACAATACCAGGTCGTTCTTGATTTTTCCGACCTAGCTGGTAACCGGGTAACGGCTAAAAGTAACACAATACAACTGGAAAGAACTGAATAACGGAGAGGAAAACGGGACTGTTTACCCAAACAGTCTCTTTTTTATGTCTAATTTTCAATTTTGAAATATAACTGTAATATAAAATGCCTAATTCTGAAACATTCTTTCGATAAAATACAAGAAGAATGTAAAAACGTGTAAAAATATAGGAAATTGAGGGGAATCATACATAATGAAGAAATCTTTTGTTACAAAAGCCTTAGGTACAATTGCATTAGCTGCCGTAGTATTTGTCTCAAATCCTTTATCTGCAGATGCTGCTTTAGGAGATCGTCAATTAAAACAAGGCATGACACATAAAGAAGTTAAAGAATTGCAAGTGGCTCTTAAGAAAACTGGCCACTTTACATATAAGAATGGTTACACAACCTATTATGGTACATATACGAAAAGTGCGGTAACAAACTTTCAGAAGCAATACCGTTTAAAAGCTACAGGTGTAGCAGATAAAAACACGATTAAAATCATAAAACAGAAAGCAGCAGCCAAAACAGCAGCTGTTAAGAAGGTTCCAGCGAAAAAAGCACCTGCGAAAACATTTAACGTAAACGCAGCAAAGAAATTAGTAGGGATTCGTTATACATATGGAGGGACAAGCCCACAAACAGGATTCGACTGCAGCGGTTTTGTATCGTATGTAATGAAGCAACAGGGAGTGAGCCTGCCTCGCAGATCACAAGATATGTACAACGTTGGTCAAAAGGTAACATCTTTAAAGCCGGGAGATCTTGTGTTTTATAACACGAGCGGCAAAGGAGTTTCCCACGTTGCCATCTATATCGGGAACGGGCAGATGATCCACAGTGCATCAAAGAATGTAAAAGTAGACAGCATGAGCTCTTCTTATTGGAAACAACGCTATATTGGCGCAAAACGCGTATTATAAAAAGTTCACCCCGCTGCCATATCGGTGCAGCGGGGTGTTTGTTTTCTATCATAACTTTTATTAAGATAAAGAAATAGCATGTGAATTGTGCTACAATAGTTGAGCATATCCTGAAAAATGTAGCATGTTTGAAATGTATAGTAATAAGGCTACATTATATAATGATTATATATAAGAAGACTCGGAGGATGTTATGATTAGTATCATCATTCCAACACTAGGACAAAGAGAGCACGAACTCTTCCGACTGTTAGATAGTTTAAATAAACAAACCAATACTGACTTTGAGATTATTATGGTTTCTCAAAGTAACCATGAACTTGTAAAAGGGATTTTAGACAAGTTCTCTTTTACATACAAACACTTGAAACTCGATCAAAAAGGCTTATCCATGGCTAGAAATAAAGCATTACCGTATATTAGAGGCGAGTACGTTACGTTCTCTGATGATGATTGCTGGTATCCTGAGGATGGTCTGGAAAAAGTAATGGATGCTTTTCAAGAAAATCAAGATCTCGATGTTATGTGTTTTAAAATACACGATCCAATCCTTAAACAGGATTATAAAAAATATCCTGCCTTACCTAAAAAAGAGATCAGTCGAATTGATTTTTTAAGAAAGTCTTCTATTGAAATTTTTGCGAAAACGGAATGCTTTGCTAATAAGGATATAACATTTGATGAACGTTTCGGCCTTGGAAGCCATTATAAATCTGGTGAAGAAAACATCATCCTGCGCGATCTGAAGACAGCAGGTTTTAAAATAGCTTATGAACCAACTGTAGTGGTCTATCATAAGAAAAGAGAAAGAGAAATTGTAAATAATTTGGATATAACAAAGAAAGGTCCATTGTTTATCCGGATATATGGCAAGCCAGTTGGTATTTTTCTTTTTCATCTTTTTTATATGAAAAAGTGGAGAACGATACAGGATCCCGTTTCATCTTATAAGAAATCAATGAACGAAATAAAAGAATATACCAAGAGTAGTAAATAAGAACCTATTACAAAAGTCCTTCTTTGAATAAAAGAAGGCTTTTTTTTGTCTATTAAACTCAAAAATTTATAACTTTTTTTATATTTTTTGAAAATACTACTAAAACAATAGGAAGTTTTTCCGATAAAGTAATTAGCTCGAGTGAAAAATTTGTCGTAAAACACATCCAAAGTTTTATAAGTAAGGAAATTTTTATCAAAAATTTTCAAAAAAATGCTAGTAATTTATCAAAATTTGTTATATCATATGAAATGTATTCCAAATCTTCCAATTACTACTGTTATTTCCAAATAGTTTCATAACTTTAGTAATATGGTCGTGGGTCTACATAACTTATGGGTTTGAAATTAGATAGTACTTACTTTTCGGTGTTTTTATATAAAAACTACGATGCTACATATCTAGTACTGTTTAATTTTTTAAAAAAATATTTACTATATGGAAGGGGTCATTTTTAACATGGCTAACAAAAGAGTATTCAAGTTTGCGACGGCTTCAGCTGTTGCAGCAAGCGCATTAGTAGCAGCTGTACCAGCAAGTGCTGCTTCAGTTACTTACGAACAAGCATCTGCTCAAGTAGAAAAAGCTCGTGCAGCAGCTAACGGACTTCATGCAGAGTATACAAGAAACGCAGACTACAAAACTGTAGTTGACAGCAAAGAAGCTCGTGATGAGCTTGCTCGTGCAAAAGCGAAAATCGCTGCACTTAAATCTGCTAAAGAAAAAGCATACTTGAACACACGTATCCAAGGTACGATCGATACTGTAGAACGTGCTAACAAGTACAACAACGCAGTACGCGTAGCTGTAACTTATCTTCCAGAAGCTAAAGCTGCTCTAGAAGCTGCTCTAGTAAACGTAGATACTAACGTTGCTGCTGCTGAAACTGCAAAAGAAAAGTATGATGCTTACGTGAAACAAGCTGAAATCAACTTCGGTAAAGTTTACGGAGCTGCAATCCAAGCTAAATTCAAATCTGATTATCTTACAGAAGCAGTTTACAACCTACAAAAAGACGCAGCTGCTAAAATTGCTGATGCTAAATTAGGTCCTGCAGTTAAATCTGTAAGTGCGATTAACGCTACTAAAATCGAAGTTAAGTTCACTTCTGCAGTAGATAAATCTTCAGTTTTAACAGCTGCTGGTGCAATTCAAGGTACTGCAATATTTACACTTGCTGAACTTGATGGTCAAGCTAATGCTTCTGTAACAGGTGCTTCTTTAAGTGCTGATGGTAAAACATTAACTCTAACTACAGATGTTCCTGTGTCTAAGCGTTATGATGTTGTTGTTGACGGTTTAAAAACTACAACTGGAAAAGATGTAGCTAAATATAACCAAGTTGTTAATTTCGTTGCTGATGCTACAGCTCCTACAATTCTTGGAACTGAAAGAATCTCTGCATCACAAGTAAAAGTTAAATTCTCTGAGCCGATGAAAGCTTTCGCTCCAACATTCCAATATGCTGACGGTTCAACTGTAACAGGTGTAACTGGAAGTGTAGCAGCTGGAGCTGACGAAGTAATCTTCTCAATGGATTCTAACGTTACAGTTAATAAAGGTCTAATCGCTACATTTATTGGTGCACAAGACCAAGCTGGTAATCTTTTAACTCCAAACCCAGCAACAGTATCTTTTGTTAAAGGTTCTGCTGATGGAGTTGCTCCAACAGTATCTTCTATCACACAAACTGGAGCAAAAACTTTTGCTGTGAAATTCTCTGAAGAATTATTAGCTAAGCCAGTTGTTGAAATTGGTGGAGTAGCTGTAGTTGCAACTGATGTTGTTCAAGATTCTACAGACAAAACAACATACAATGTTACAGCACCAGCAGTTCTTGATGGAGCTACTACTGTAGCTGTTAAAACATTCTCTGACTTAAGTGGTCAATCTGGAACTGACATGAGCAAGGTAGTTACTTTTGTTAAAGAAACTGCTGCTCCTAAAGTTCTTTCTGGAACTGTAGTTGTAGATGATACTAATAAAAAAGAATACCTTGAAATCACATTGGATAAGGATGTAGTTCTTTCTACTCCAACAGTTGATGCTACAAGTGGTTCTTTTGTAAAAGATTATGTAACTACATCTTTAGCTGATACTGATATTACTGCTAAAACAGTTGCTTATAAATCTGCTACAAACAAAAAAGTTCTTCGTGTTGAATTAGCATCTTTCTTAACTGGTCATGATGTTAAAGGTGCAACTTATAAATTGAATCTTGCTTTTGCTGGTGTAGCTAGTGCATCTGGAGTAGCTGCTGATACTGCACAAGTAACATTCACTCGTGGTGAAGATGGATTACCTGCAAGCACTGCTGTTGCAAGTGTAACTCAAGTATTACCAGGTGTTGATAACAATAAAGTAGAAGTTACATTTGACATGGCTGTTGATGGTGCATCTGCTATTAATCCAGCAAACTACAAAATTGATGGAGCTATCGTTGAATCAGTAACACTTAAACCTGCTTCTGGAACACCAACTACACAAGTTGCTGTCTTAAACTTGAAAGCTGGTTCAAATGGATTCACTGGGACTCGTAACATCAATATCTCAGGAGTAAAAGCATTAGGTTCATCAAAAGTAATGAACCCATTCTTTACTAACTCAGTAATTCTTAAGGAAAACATTGCTCCAACTGTTACTTCTGCTAAGTTAACTGCAACAAATGAGTTAACATTAACTTTCTCAGAAGCTGTAACTGATACTACTGGAGTAGATTTTGAAGTGTTAATCGGTGGATTATCACAAGGTACAGTTGAAACTGTTGATGCTGGAGTAGGTGCTGTTGGTAAAACTTCAGTAAAAGTTACAATTGCTACAATTGACGCTACTGAATTATCTAAAGGTATTTCACTAAAAGGCTTGTCAACACTTGATATTGCTGATGCTGCTGGAAACGCTCTTTCATTACCAGCTAACATTTCAGTATCTCAATAATTGGTCATTCCTTTCAGAAAAGCTCTGCGGAGAATATATTTTGCAGATCGTTTCTTTCAAGTAAACAATTGGGAAGAAGGAATATGTGCTATTTTAAGGATTACTCATGTATCTTAATTTAGCACCCCTTTCCATAGGAGAAGAACCACATGATGATTTCAATATCGTCTGGTGGTTCTTTTTTTGTTGTAGTTTAATAGATTATTAGAAAAATAGAAAATATTGGGTATTTTTGTTCATAAAATTAGGTGTTATATTTTAATTGGAATTATATTGAATATAAGGGTGGTATAGTATGAAAAAGCCTTTTAAATTATTCTCACTGATAGCATTTGGTGTATCCTCGTTAATCTATCCTATTAATTCATCTGATGCTGCTACAAAACCTAAGCCAATGACTGTTCATTTTATTAACGTTGATCAAGGTGACGCAACCTACATAAAAACTCCTAATGGAGATGATATCCTGATTGACGCTGGTAATAAGGGTAAGGGCGATGAGGTGGTGGCATACCTCAAAAAGCAAAAAGTAGATGATATTGAATTGATGATATCGTCTCATCCAGATGCTGATCACGTAGGTGGATTAGATGAGGTGCTTGCTGCTTTTAAGGTAGAAGCGGTTTACGCACCAAAGGTTAGCCACACAACCCAAGCTTACAAAGACTTCTTATCAGCTGTTAAAAGAGAGAAATTAACGATAAAAACGGCTAAAGCTGATGTCCAAGTAGCACTAAAGGATAAATCAATTAAAGCAAAGTTCATCGCACCAGTTAAAGAGTATGCGAAAACCGATTTAAACAACTGGAGCGCAGTGCTTCATATCAACTACAACAAGAATAACTTCTTATTTACCGGTGATGCTGAAGCTCAATCAGAAAAAGATATGATCGCTAAAAAATTCATATCTAAAGTAGATGTTCTAAAAGTGGGGCATCATGGTTCAAAAGATTCTTCAACACAAGCATTTCTCAATCTTGCTAAGCCAACGTATTCGATCATTAGTGTGGGAGCAAAGAATTCCTACAAACATCCTACAACAGAAACACTAAGTAGACTTACAAAGATAAAATCAAAGATTTACCGTACAGATCAAAAAGGGACTATCAAAGTAGTAAGTGATGGCCAGAAAATCACGATTACAACTGAAAAGAAGTAATTACCATGATTAAGGGAATCATTGATCGTTTTGAGGATGACTATGTAGTTGTTGAAATTGAAGGCACTACAAAAGACTTTTTAAAGGTTAACTTCCCAAAGGAAGCAAAGCCTGGTGATGTTGTCTATTTTGAAGGAGCCAAGATCAGGATAGATAAGCATGAAACGAAAAAGCTTGAAGATGAGATCCAAAAACTTATGGATGAAGTATGGGAGGATTAATATTTATCTTAATATTTGTTCCAAGAATCTTATTCCAAGCAACGGGTTTTAATATGATTAATTGACGAGCTGCCATTCCTGGCAGCTTTTATTTTTTATTCAACAAACGGGCCAGATTGTGGAGTAACACTCAATAAGAAAATTGGATATTTATTTTAAACTTTACATAGAAGATTGAGAAGTTTGTATTTAAACTAACGGTGCCGGTTATTTGAAGATAATGCCTCTTTACGGTGTTATAATTTTAATAAGAAATTATCAAATAAAAGGGGAATATGAAAGACAATGAACACAACTTGTAAATTAGGAAATATAGAAATCCTTCTACCAGATGCATCAACCTCATATTTCTTTATTGATGAAGATTTAGCAGAATTATTTAATTTGGAAACAAATAATGAGGCAATAAAAATTCTACGCAAAAAAGCTAGAGAAAAGATTGAACCTAATTCATACAAGCGTATTGGCTATGATTACGATTCGAGTGCAGTTATTATACGTACTTCAAATGCTGAATTGATATTGGAGATAGCGATAATCATAAACGAACTTTCTAATGTAAACGTATCTGAAGACGAAATAAGTATTGTTAAAAATCAATTATTCTCACATAAAAGACCCAAGAAACAAAAATGGAAAGTGGGAGATATTTTCCAAATACCTTTAGAGAATGGTACATACGCTTTTGGACAGGTAGTGTGGAAAAGTTCTACTCACCCTGTTTGCGGTTTATTTGATATCAATAAAACCGAGGTTTCAACTTTAGAAAAAATTATAAATAATCCCTTTATTTCAATATTAGCATTAACCCCAAATTTATTAGATAATCACCGTTGGAAGGTACTAGGTAATATGAATGTAAGGATTCAAATGGAGGACGTTCCTGGAGAATTTAACGGTACCTATTGTATTGGTGCCAAGAGCTTCACAAGTGGTATCCTTGAAGATTTAGCAAACGCCTTTTACGGAGTTACACCGTGGAACGCATTTGCTGACGAGGATTTTTTTGACGAAATTTTGTTACCAACTGTGAAACGTCCTTCGACTGCTAAGGTTTTATCATCATCCGAAAGAAATCTTTATCGCAAACAGAAAAAATGGGATTGAAAATGTTTACTCTAAGTAGATTGTGAAGAAATGTACTTAAACAAACGGGTGCATTTCTTCGGAACTATTTTAGGTATGTTACTTAAAACCATTGTAAAGTTAAATTAAATGGTTAGGAGAAAATTTTATGATTTGGAAATTAAATGATACTTCTATCGATTTAGCCTATACTTTTGATAATTTGAAAAAATTATTAAATGATATCTTAAATCAGGAAAATACCTTTTCACATTACGAGTTTTCTAAATGGTGTGATAATCTGACAATGGTTTTTGATGAAGACGATAGTACTGATGATGAAAATGATAAGGATTTAGATCAGTGGCTTAAAGATTTAGAAGAGTGGAATGAGAATGATTTAGCAGTCAAAATTGCAGGTGACATAGAACGGGAATGGGACTTAAACTTATTTGAAAACTACTCGGAGCAGCAATTGAAAACACTGGATATATCGCAAGTTGTTTTTCCAGAGAAATGGATACAAGATTGGGTTAAGGAAATAAACAGTTTGTAGCGCGGTGAGATCTCTTGTTCAACAAACGGGTGCTTTTCTTGAAGAAGGAGAAGTGCTCTTTTTATTGAACCTTATTAAACAAACGGGCAGGATTGTGGAATAAGAAAAAGTGTTACTTAGGTACAAACCTTTAGGTTCTTCAAGAAGGAGAGGTGCTCTTTTTTATTGAAGTAATATGTAGTTTGTACATTGAAAATATAGAGGCTGATGTAAATGGTAAAATATAAATATACTGCAGAAAATTGTTTTGAAAGTATCATCCCGCAGTCAGCTTATATAGAAAATACTAAAGTTGAAAATAACATTTTATCCTTAACATTCGAGAGTTTGGAAATTGGAAAGGAACATCCACTAAATCCATTTGATACTGAATGTGAAACGAAAGAAGTTGTATTAGTATTTTATGACTTCGAGGTTTTAGAATCTGGTTATTATGATTGTTCCCATGTCCAAAAGCAATTTAAAGACTTTGATAAAGATTGTACTTATAATCTGATTCCCTTATTAGAGTTATTAAATGATTTTACGATTGTTACCGAAGATATAAAAGAAAAGAATGATACTTTTTTTGAACAGACATTCGAGGGTTTTCCATGGAGTCATGGAGAAGACACTTGGGGCTATTTCAAGCTTCGTTATAAACGTATGGAAATGTTGTGGAATTCTTTTCATAATGAGTAGATTAAAACAAAGTTTCTTCAACATCGGGTGCATTTCTTCAGGAAGGAGAAATGCTCTTTTTTGTTGAACTTATGAGCAGGATTTTGGAATAAGGAATTAGTGCTTACTAAATAGAACTTATCCGTTAAATAAATGTGAAATAACGGAATGGTGGTATTAGAATTGTAAAGGGGAGTGCACAAATGAAAAATATTTATGATCATTTGCATTCAGAGGAAATTTTAAACCGTATTGACAAATTAAGCGCAAATTCAAAACCCCAATGGGGTAAAATGGATGTTGCCCAAATGTTAGCGCATTGCTCATCTTTTCAAGCCATTGCAATGGGACATTCTTTTCCAGCGAGAGGCTGGTTAGGGATATTAATAGGAAACTTTGTGAAACCAATTTTTTATAACGACAAGCCATTACCCAAAAATATGTCCACTATTCCTACCATTTTGATTGTAGATAATAAAGAATTTGAAACAGAAAAGGAAAAACTGAAACAAAAAATTGTAACTTTCCAAAATGATGGTCCAGAGAAATGTACGACTAATCCACATCCTTTTTTCGGTAAACTTACTTCAGAGCAATGGGGAAAAGGACTTTACAAGCACCTTGATCATCATTTAAAACAGTTTGGAGTTTAGAATTTAAAAACGGAAGTTAACCTTTTGGTGTCTTTTTGTTTTCAACTAACAGGTGCATTTCTTCAAGAAGGAATGCGCTCTTTTTTATTGAATTAATGACAGGATTAAATGAAGCGAATCGAGTAGCCATTAATCCTGGGAGGAGAAACAATGTACCCACGAGCTAATACTTTAGGGATAATACTCAAGAATGATTATATTCTTCTGGAAGAACAAAAAGGAAAACATTCAAAAGGTTATGGTCTTTTTTACCGTCCAATTGGCGGTACAATCGAATACGGAGAAAGATCAAATGAAACATTATTGAGAGAATATATGGAGGAATTAGGTGTAGAAATTATAATTAAACGTTATCTTACATGTATTGAAAATATTTATAAGATCGATGAAAAGGTAGGACACGAAATAACACAACTATATTTAGCAGATTTTAAGGATGAAAAATTATACCAAAGAGAGATTTTTACCGTTAGAGAAGCACAGAGGATCACTTATGCAAAGTGGATTCAAAAAAAAGATGTTATTAAAGGAAAAAAGGTACTATACCCAGATGGATTAAGCGAACTTTTAAAAAAGGAACTGTAATTCCTTCTTCAACAAACGGGTGCATTACTTAAAAAAGTAAATTGTCTATTTTCAAATTAAAAAGCTAATAGTTAATCGAAAGGGTTTGGTGTCTAACCAATGTTATTCAAAAGTTACATGCATAAAAAATTCCCCAACTTAGAACTTAGGCAGCCTTTGTACTACAGTTGGAAGAATGCCATTAGGTTTAAGTTAGGAATTCAAGAGTTACGAGATTATGAAGCCGATAGTCTATATCTTACAGAAGTTTATAAACGCGCAATAACCCTTTTTGATTCTGTACACCAAAGTAATGATGAGATTTTCGTGGTAGCTAATATAAGTGATTATGGATATGGTATTACATCTAGGCATAAATTAAATGTATTTCTTAAGTATATCAAGCAAAAAGATGTTCTAAATAAATTAAATCACACAATAATTCCTTATGTTTATCCCGAAGATGATGATGAGGGAGATTGTAAAACACATAGATTTATACTTAAATGTAAAGTCTCTGATATAAAATACCTTTCAATGATAAAAGCGATATGTAATCAAGATATGGGAGTTAAGCCAAGTATTCATCATGAAATATTCTTTATAAACATAAAAAAAGAAACGATTTTCTTGATTTATGATGATAGAGGTTGTGACATTTTAGCTAGTTCACGAGAATCACTATACCACATTTACAAAGAATACAATGACTGGATCTTAGATTATGATCGAAAGGAAATTGATAGCATTTTCAGTTGATACACTTTTCAACAAACGGGTGCATTTCTTCAAGAGGAGAAGTGCTCTTTTTATTGAATTTAAAGGCATAAATGGTATTGCTAACCTGATTTAAAAGCAGTGCTTTGGGGGGATAAAGTATTAATAATTGGATTGAACTTAAAAAATTAGAAGAAAAAGTAATGTGGAAAAAGGTTTATAAAGAATTTAAATTCAAACCTAGCATTACTAAATTTCCATCATTTAAAGTACCAAGCCCATTCATTACATACGATATTTCAGTTTATAGTAATTGGTCAGGAGATATTAAAGAATTTGATGATATTTATAACAACCTTGAAGAGAAATCACTGCTTGTATTTAAAGAATTAACGAATAATGATGAATATTTTTATGCTTTAGATTGGCAACACCCTTCTTACTGGGTAAATCCCTTTTTAGAGTTTCCAAGAGACGAAGAATTTGATGAATGGACTATCCCTATTTTTCCTGATGGGGATTATTACTTCTTTATACAAAAGGAATTCAACTGGGGATTGTTAGGTCATCCCTGGGAACAGACCATAACTATCTTTGGTGAGGAACTTATCCAGTCGTTTAAAAAACATAATCCTAGAATGTTTAATACTATTTTACGAATAGGTTAGTCTTAACATCTGAGTTAGCTAGTCACGGGTAGCATTCCTATAATGTGTTATTCCACAAACGGGTGCATTTCTTCAAGAAGGAGAAGTGCTCTTTTTATGGAATTTAAGTGGAGATAGTAGACGATTTATCTTAAGAGAGGAATAGAAACTATGGATTACATAAAATATTTGAGATCAATGGTAGGTAACGAGAAAGTACTTATGGTAGTTGCAGGTGCATTTGTTTTTGATAAAGAAAATCGGGTGCTTATACAAAACCGTTCTGATAATGGGCAATGGGGCTTTCCTGGAGGGTTTATGGAATTAGGGGAAAGTATTCAGGATACAGCCAGGAGAGAAGTATTCGAAGAGACAGGACTCCTATTAGATAAGCTTGAGTTATTTGGAATATATTCTGGACCAGAGTATGATAAAACATTTTCAAATGGAGACCAAGTGTCATTGGTTCATATCTCCTTCATTTGTAGGCAATATAAAGGGGAGTTAGTCGAGAGTAACGAAGAATCCATTCTAAATAAGTTTTTTGGCCTTGACGAGTTACCTGAAAATATTTTTACAGAACACAAAATGCTTGTTGATGATTTATTATCTAAAAAACAAGTGCCGATTATTAGATGATAATTTAAGTTCTTCAACAATCGGGTGCATTTCTTAATTTAAGGAAGATAATATTTTTGCTACATATTTGAGGTGTGTTATGAAAAAGTATGAAAAAATGTTAATTGCAATTAATGAAGCTGATTTTAATTGTTATTCAAACAAAGGAGATTTGCTTTATATTGCAAATAACAAAGATACAAAAAAAGGTCTTTTCAGATTACCTAATTATATACATTTTTTTGTATCAATAAATGAGCAGCGAATGCCTTCTGAGATCGGAGTAGTAAAGAATATAAATGGTCAAATCACAGCAAAAGAACTAGCCGAACTCGACTTTAAAAGCAGAAAAAAAGACTTAAAGCTACTAACTGATGAAATTATAAAAGAATATGAATGGTTTTTAGAAAAAGTTAATGCCCAACCTGAACATACTCCAATAGCAGTCACCTGGTTAGAAAAGTTATTTCCTAAAAAAGAGAAAGAACTAAAGGTACGGTACATAAAAAGTTTTTTACGGGACTTTCAAAAGAAGAAAAAAAGGAATTGTTTGAAACCTAAAACAAATTATTCAACAAACGGGTGCATTTCTTCAATAAGGAGAAGTGCAATTTTTCTTTAATTAAAGGTTCACTTTGGATAATTTAAGATATTTTCCTCTAAATAGAATGATTAATTAATTTTATTAGGTTTCTAATATTTTTACTGATATATGCAAAGTTAACAGTACACTAATAAAGTAATAAGGATTACTTCAGTAAAATAAGTAGACGTACTAAAAGTGGGACATCATGGCTCAAAAGATTCTTCTACTCAAGCGTTTCTGAACCTTGCTAAACCAACCTATTCCATCATTAGCGTGGGAGCAAAGAATTCCTATAAACACCCTACAACAGAGACATTAAATAGGCTTACAAAGATCAAGTCTAAGATTTATCGTACAGATCAAAAGGGGACTATTAAGGTAGTAAGTGACGGCCAGAAAATCACGATAACAACTGAAAAGAAGTGATTACCATGATTAAAGGAATCATTGACCGTTTTGAAGGTGAATATGTAGTGGTCGAGATAGATGGGAAAACAAAAGACTTTTTAAAGGTTTACTTCCCAAAGGAAGCGAAGCCAGGTGATGTTGTCTATATCAAGGGAACAAACATAAGAATTGAAAAGCACGAGACAAAGAAGCTCGAAGATGAGATCCAGAAACTTATGGATGAAGTTTGGGAGGATTAGAAAGGGCTGCAGGGAATGAAAAAAATAAATATGGTCTATTGGGCTTTAATTATTATTGCTGTTATTTTAATGATTATCCTTTTTCTTCCAAGAGGCTTATTCCAAAACAACGGGTTTTAATAAAGTTAAATTCCTCTAGCTGCCATTCCCAGGCAGCTTTTTCTTATTCCACAAACGGGCCAGATTGTTGAATAAAGAAGTTGATGGGATATGATCTAACGGTGCAGATTAGTTCAATAAGAAAAAATTGGATTGTAAAGTTTTTCATAAAAGATTATGTTAAATGTTAGTAGCATTATGGAAAATTTTAAGGGAGTATTACTAATGAAAAAAATATTACTTCGGTGGATTATAGTTCTGTCCGCATTATATTGCATATGTGATATATTATTTGATTTTGATGAAACTCGAATTATAAGAGGTATTACCAGTCTGATTAGGGCAATCTTTTTTTTGTGTCTGTTTATTTACTTGGATGATAAGGAGATAAACACTAAAAGGGTGGTAAGATTTTTATTTTCAGCTTTGATTTTTCTAATATTAGGTAGTTTAATCTTTAATATTCTACCTCATAAATATATTTTATGGTTTTTAGTTATTTGCCCTACACTTTATTTTGTAATTTTTGAAATTATTTTTAAATCCCCCAAAAATTCTACTCAAATGTGATTTTAATGATTAAAAATTTTCAAAAGAAAAATTAATAAATAACAAGTAATGGTTTATATACTTATGTTACTAACGGGTGCTATCGTTGCACAAGACGATCTGTCATTCCACAGGTTAGTTGAACAAGGAACTTATTTCTTGAAAGTATAAAATATAAAAAAAAATCAACAAGAGTGGGTACGATATAAAAATGGAAAAGCTTAAAGAAACTTTATTCGCTACGGGAACTTATACTTTTCTTTTTTTGTTCTTTTATAGCTTTATTAATAGTAATTGGACTAATAAACAGTTAGTTAGTTTGCAAGATTATATTGGTGTTTTTGGATTGATTTTAGTCATTGGGTTTATTGAAAGGTCTCAATCCGTTTTATCTAAAAGATATTATTATTTGATTAGAGTTTTGGCGTTAGTGATAAGCATACTGTTGCAGGTGTTTCTAATATAAAAAAAGGATCCACTTTTTAAACAATCGGGTGCGTTGAACTAAGAAGGATTAACGCCTTTTTTATGGAACTTATTGAACAAACGTAGCAGGATTGTTGAAGAAGGAGATAATTAATAACTATCTAATTTTTAATCTATCTTTTATGAAAAGAAGTGATTTTTATATGAAATATCAACAAAGAGACTTTTCAGAGGATTTATTGGAGAAGATCAGAAATACCGAAGATGCTTTAAAAGACCATATTGATCGTTTGTTATTGAAGTATAAACCTGTTTTTGCTAAGAAGAATTTAGATTTTCATGCAGGGTTTTATGTGGAGTAAGAGGAGGAATTATGCATACAATTACTGCAAACCATATTTTGGATGTTAAAGAAAAACTTAAAGATTATGATGATTTCACTTTTAGCATTGACTTCAATGGGAATCCAATATTACTGATTGAAAAGAAAATAGATAATTACTATAGACATGAGGTATTGCATTATTTAAGAGGTGGCCCTATATATTTTCAAGTACCAGAAGTGAGTGATTGGTATAGTTTTGCTCAGCCTATAGATGATAATTGGTTATTAGTTAATGCTAGAAATGATTTTTATACAAATAATGCAACTATCTATGATCGAAGTGGTAACGTTATAAGATCATTTGCATTAGGAGATGCCGTTCAAGATATTCAAACAACCAGTAATTCTAAAATATGGGTAAGTTATTTCGATCAAAGTGATGGAGGGGAGTTAAATTGCTTTGACCGTAATGGAAGTTTAAATTTTGATTTTGTAGACTTCGTAATTGATAACAATAGAGAATTACCGTTTATCACTGATTGTTATGCCATGAATGTAACTTCACATTATACTTCCGTTTATTATTATTATGAATTTCCATTAGTAAGGTTAAAGGAAAATGGGGAGTATGAAATCTATCACGATATACCTATAAAGGGGAGTCATGCCTTTGCTATAAATGATAGCGAAGTTCTTTTTGCTAATGATTATGATAGAAAACCAGAAGTATATTTATTTTCTTTGTTAGATAGAAAACTAAAGAAATATACTATTCAAGATAAAATGGGAAATATCATCAATTATGAATACGCAATCGGTAGAGGGAATAAATTATTTTTAGTTAAAAATACAAATATGTATGTAGTAGATATAACTGAATTTAGTTGTAAATAAAAGTATGAGTGTGTGATTTTTAATAGAAAAATAACAAGCAGAATTCCTGTTATTTATTATTCCACAATCGGGTGCGTTAGTGGAAGATCCAACTGCTATTAAAGCCAGTTTTTTTACTGAGCTTAAGGGCAGTTAGTTGAAAAAGGCATTGCTTTAAATAGGTAGAATTAAATACACAAATTATATTAGGGAGAGTGTGATTTATATGATTAACACTTCAGTGAAACTGAGAGATGTCACAGAGGAAGACATCCCTATCTTCTTCGAGCAACAACTCGATTCTACCGCAAACTATATTGCTGCCTTCACGGCTAAGGACCCATCGGATAAGGATACATTTATGGACCACTGGACAAAAATTATAGCCGACGAGACTATTACCATTAAGACTATCATTTTCAATGGGCAAGTCTCGGGTCACATCTCGAACTTTGAACAGTTCGGTGAACCTGAAGTCAGTTATTGGATTGGAAAAGAATATTGGGGTCAGGGGATTGCAACTAAGGCGTTATCTGAGTTTCTGAATTATATTAAGATACGCCCGCTTTTTGCTCGTGCCGCCAAAGACAACATTGCCTCCATTCGGGTTTTGGAAAAATGCGGGTTTAGAATTATCTCTGAAGATAAGGGTTTTTCCAACGCTCGAGGCAAGGATGTTGAAGAATTTATTCTGAAGCTTGAACAATTTGATGTTAATCAATAACGGAGAACCATTTAAGCTTAAAAAAACCAGCTTTTTTATAAGCCGTTCCGTTTTGAGGTGCAAAACTGAAATTAGTATAAGAAATAAAACACTAAAATAGCACTTCAATCAGTCAATAAATAACTAAAAGCTTAGTTATAATTAGCCACGCTTTTAACATTAAAATTAGATAAAACTTTTCTTTTAAAATTTTCCAACAACTTATCAATGTTTGCTATAAATTT
This sequence comes from Fictibacillus barbaricus, assembly GCF_014635025.1. Taxonomy (GTDB): domain Bacteria; phylum Bacillota; class Bacilli; order Bacillales; family Fictibacillaceae; genus Fictibacillus; species Fictibacillus barbaricus. Next base: position 571,178 of record NZ_BMCE01000001.1, read on the forward strand.
TAATGTGAGTTTTTAAAATTAGCACCCTTAAAAAACTTATAAGGAACTTTAAGACAGAATAGACTTTTGTTACAAAAGTACGAGGATGTGGATGTGTATGGTCTGCTAAAAGTGGACCATCCAAGACCAAATAATAGGGAGGAATACATATGAACAAGAAAATATCGTTAATACGCTCTAGTAATCTTGCACAGGTGGATTATGCTTATGCTAGTCGAGTACCTGCTGGGATGGAGTTGCTATTTTTAGCAGGGGCGTGCCCTCTTAATAAAGAGGGAATCGTACCAGATATAAATGATTATGTAGCCCAGGCGAAACTTTGCGTTGAGAATTTGAAGGAGGCTTTAAAGGAAAGCGAAGCTACATTGGAAGATGTCGTCTATACGAGAGTCCTAGTTGCATCCAACCAGCAAGCTGATTTGGTAGCCGCCTGGGAAGCGATTCGTCCTGAGTTTGGCGACCACGATGTCCCAAGCACTTTATCCGGAGTTACGGTGTTAGGTTATAGAAACCAATTAGTGGAGCTGGAGGCCGTAGCAGCCGTCAATCCAATAAAGGAGTAATATTTAACAATAAAAAGAATACGAACATATACACATTAAAATTTATATAAGACCTGAATGAAATCAGGTCTTATTTTATATGTTAATTTTTATCTCAAATAGATTATATCTTTTAAAGTGGAAATCTTTGCGATTTCGCTTGAAAATTATATTGCTAATTGTACTGTTTGCACCTTAAAACGGAACGGCTTAGCTTTTTTAGGTTGTTTTTTTCTTTCGGCTTATTCAACAAACGGGTGCATTTCTTCAAGAAGGATTTTGTTATAATAAGTTACAACAACTATACGTTGCTTGCAGTACAAAAAGTGTAACGTTCCTTCAGGTTCTGTTGCACTTATTGTTGTTTAGGGGAGAGATAGCATGAGTAAAAATCGAATACTTCGGAAGTTTTTAGCAACGATATTTTCCAGTCTATTGTTTTCTGGTTTTATGGCGATAGGTTCATCGACTATGGGAAACCCTGGTCTCAACTATCTTTTCTTTTCTGCTATCTTTTTTGTATATGCAGGAGCTATCATCTTCGTCTACGGAAACATTGTTTCACATCTCTTAGAATGGGTGTTCGACCGTTTTTTCCGACCATCTAAAATGGCTTCAGTCTGCTATATCCTTCTTCACGGAGTCTTCGGTTCACTAATCGGTCTACTTGATTCAGATTTCTCTATTGCAATAATGGGATTCATCGCTGCCCTTCTTTATGGGTTGATCGACTTTTGGATCAACGTTCGTCAAACCCAAGGGCGAACGTTGAAACCGATAACTTTGCTCTTAGTTATGTTTCTTATCCCTTCAATAGCCTTGGGGTTTTTTAGCGATACAATCGATCCCTTTACAAAAGAAGAAGCTCTGGACTTTGTCGTGACCTTACCTGAATATGCCAGCTTCCCGAATAAGGAAGGAAGATTCGAGTTAACGATCCATGGGTTCCATGTTGTGCGGGAAACGATCGTTAAAAAAAAGGATGACGGGACGTATCACATTACATTAAAAGAAACAGGGACGAGAGGCGAGGAAAAAACCAACTGGGAGGTCACTTACCGTGTGGAGCGTGGAGCAAGTTGGTTAGAGAAGGGTGACCCGAGTATACGCCCTCATTATTCGAAAGAAGGAGCAGGGTTTTATCAAGTCCCTTGAGATTGTTAACCAGACTAGAAAAGTGTACTACACTTAAAAAAACACGAAGCTTTAAAATTTTCTCTGTGGACGCCTAAATTTAAATCGTATGCGTTTCTTGATTTGGAGAATTTGACCTACTTCATCAAACAGCAATGAACCGATATGTTTTCCTCTTTCTTCTACGAACAACGACAAAAGATACGCAAAACGTTTATTGCACTCCAATCAACCTGCCAATGGAGGCAAATACAAAAATTCACCCAGGGGCAACAATTTATTAGAAAAGAGCCTTAATAAAAAACGTTTATTCGATCTTCAACAATCAGGTGCATTTCTTGAAGAAGGAGAAGTGCTCTTTTTTATTGAACTTATTGAACGAATGTAGCAGGATTGTTGAATAGCTATTGTGTTATTTGTTTATATTTTTCAAGACGTTAAAGGTGGAGATAATACTTGTCACAAGATTACAAACTAATGGAAATACAGGCAAATGTATTATTTAAGTACGATAGTTTAGGAAGAATGACAGAACTAAATGAGCCACAGAGTATTGATGCACCTTTATTTTTCCTTGGTCGTACCAGAGAAGGAAACGTCGTTCGCTTTCACAAAAACTTCCCAAATTCAAATGTGAATAAAGTGATTGAAGTAATTAATAACAACGAGGATAATGTTGACCTTAAAAAATTAATTGAAGTTATAAATGAGATAAATTTAATAAGTAGGATTTGGATGGGTCCAGCATACGTCTTTCCAGAAAGTTTTAATATGAAATCAAACGCAGTTAAAATAACAAATAATAATAAGGAATTACTAAGAAAAGATTTCCCAAATTTATTTAAGGAATTTGAATGGAGACAACCCTGTTTTGCTATTATTGAAGACGGTTGTGCTGTTTCTGTATGTTGTAGTGCGAGAAAAAGTGCAAAAGCAGCGGAGGCAAGTGTGGAAACTTTGGAAGGCTATAAAGGGAAAGGATATGGGACAGAAAGTGTTATAGCTTGGGCGAATGAAATCAAGAAAGAAAAGTTAAAACCCCTTTATAGTACAGCCTGGGATAATTTCTCATCACAATCAATAGCCGAAAAATTGGGGCTTCATAAATATGGTTTGGATTTCCATTTGAGTTAAGTTCTTGGGGTATTATATTGTTCGACAAACGCGTGCGATTGCGTAGGATAGTGTCATCACCTTGTTAAGAAAAAGGATTAGAAATTGATTTAATATGAGGAGATTAGTTATGAGAGCAGCAATTAAAGCTGAATTAAATAAAATAAATGGTTTGAAATTACAGTATACAGGTAGATCATCAGACCTCTTTTGGCTAGGGTTTGGAGAAATCTTTCAAATTATTAGAAGAGGCAGAACCGAAGAAACAGCAGAATACACATTACATATACAATGTTCGTGGAGGATTACCTTATGCAACAAAATTGTTGTAGCTTCTCGTGATATTTATGCTCCCAACTCTGAATGGGATGACCTCAAAAATGATTTCGATTGGGATATTCAAGGTAACAATAAATTTGATGAACGTATTAAATCTTTTTTGAAGGACACTGGACGATTAATGGTAGAACGAATTGAAGCAGATGATGTCGGGGGAATAGAAGTCTTTTTATCAAATGGTTATAAATTAGAAACATTTCCAGATAGTTCAGGAGACGATGATGATAGTGAGCACTGGAGGTTCTTTAACAGAAAAGAAAATAGCCCACATTTTGTAGTTTCTGGAGAGGGAATTGAAAGAGTTTAATCTTCCACAATCGGGTGCATTTCTTCAAGAAGGGGAATTGCACTTTTTTATTGAATAATGCTTTATTAGCGTTGTATAAATTACATGAAAGATAAGTAGATAGGTGACTAAATGTATAAGTATCGAATTACAAGAGGAACCAGAAAAGTTTAATAGGACAGTACAAATGTTTTTAGAACAAAAGGTTGTCTCTTTATTATAAGCATTAGTTATTCCACAATAGGGTTCAAGAAGGAGAAATGCACCTTTTTATTGAACTATAAGTTACAATTTTCTTATGTTAAGTGATGAAACTTCTATACAAAACAAAGCGTATTAATACAAAAGACTTAGGGTAGTAAGTGCAATATAATAAATGATTTAATAATGTTTGCTATCTTTATAATCTTTCCTTTATTAGGGGGGGTATCATTTTTATAATTGGTCTAAACCTTCCAGTTAAAAAAATTTAAAAATTGATGAAAACTGATCTATTATTGGATGCTATTACTAGAACAATAATTGATTTACGTTTAGATCCAACAGGTTTAATATCAATATGTTTATTTATTGGTTCGTCGCTTTCTTTGGCGGGGTTATTTTTTTTACTTTAGTTATTACTATCTAAGATATGAAATACAGGGATATAATATTGAGAATTATTCCACAATCGGGTGCATTTCTTCAAGAAGGAGATGTGCTCTTTTTATTGAAATAAAACAGTTTAGTTGAAGAAATAAATTGATAGGTAAAGGCGGAGGAATAGTTGGAGAAAATAAAAAAATGTCACAGGGCCTTTGGTGTATATGGTGTTTGTATACAAGATGGAAAGCTTTTAGTAATAAATAAAAACGGTGGACCTTATAAAAATCGTTTATGATCTTCCAGGGGGAAGTTTAGAAGAAGCAGAAAGTTTGTCAGTAGCCATGAAGAGGGAGTTCCTTGAAGAAACAGGATTCAAAATTGAAATTATAAAAAACATTGGAATAATAGATTTTATGCTTCCTTGGGATTGGAAAGAGTTTACTGATGTTCATCACATATGTGTATATTATTCAGTTAAGATTATAGGTGGTGAATTAATTGAACCTGTTCAATTTGAAGGGCAGGATTCCCTTGGAGCATTATGGGTATCAGAGCAAGATGTGTCTGAAGATAATGCTTCTCCACTAGTTCTTAAAGCATTTAAATGGATAAAAAACCAACACCTCGGGATAGATGTTGAATTGTATGAAACTTAGGAGGTAAAAAAGTAATAAAACCTTACTCCACAAACGGGTGCATTTCTTCAAGAAGGAGAAGTGCTCTTTTTTATTGAACTTATTGAACAAACGTAGCAGGATTATTTAATAAAGATCTCAAAAGTTAACTAAAGAAAGTAGCGAAGTTATGAATATAAAAAAACAACTATTAGAGTTACTTAAAAAGACAGTTGTAGAACTAGTAAAAAGTGACTTTGAAAGTATTAAAGCGAAATTAGGAAATGACATACAACTAGAGGACATTAAAGAGGAATTAAGCTACTGGGATTCTTTAACGATTCCTCCTGAATATGCCTATGAAAAAGTAGAATTTTATGAGTATGAAGATGGTTCTGGTTTGGGTTTGGAGTTTGATCTTTGGATTGATAATGAAGTAAGCGACTTAACATTATCTTGTGAAGCAATTCTAGATAAAAACAATAACGTGTTATCTTTTAAAATTGAAAATTTACATACTTTATAAAGTTCACTTATTCCACAAACGGGTGCATTTCTTCAAGAAGAAGATCTGCACCTTTACTTCAGCAAACGATACAGTTTAGTTGAAAAAGAAAAACAGTCAGCAGAAAATAATTATCTGACTACAAAAATAGTTTACAGGAGAACTCTGCGAATAATAAATCTTACCATCTTAATTAGGACGTAAAATGATGTTTGGAAGAAGATAGGGGATATAATCGTGTTAGTATTTTTACTACATATTCTGATAAGTTTCATGGTGTTAGGAATAACATTGGTTCTAGGTCGAATAGTTGAATTTAAAAGAAGTTCTCTTAATAATATGGTTGCGATAACTGGATTATCAGGGATTTTTTTAGTAGGTACAGGTATTTACATTGGAATAGGAGAGTCTTTACATGCATATTTCTATATAACCTTTATATTACAGTTAATTATTATTTGTCTTTTCTTTTTTAACTATCGTCATTTTAAAAAGGTGGGCAATTCAAAATTCATAAACATCTCTTCCATGATCCTAGTTATTATTAGTTATCTAACTTATGTTTACTATATTCTAGGGAGCTTTTTGTATAACTAATGGGTGCATTTCTTCAAGAAGGAGATCTGCATCTTTTTATTGAACAATAGTTGCAGGTTTGTTGAACAAAATATTAATCATTAAGGGAGCAATTATGGTTAAACCGGAAGTTAAATTAATTAAAATAAATGATATTAAAGAAATAAAAGATGAAACATATAGAGAGTACTTATATTCCATAGAAGAGAAGTATTATTTATTTTCTGTACATATTGGAGAAAACGTTGTGGCAGTATGTAATATTAAAAAAGAAGATGAAAAAAGTTATGAAATAGTTGATTACATTGGTTCTGAAAGTTGTATTAAACTGATTGAAGAAAAATTAATGAATTTCAATCCACAATAATCAGTTATTCCACAAACGGGTGCATTTCTTCAAGAAGGAGAAATGCTTTTTTAATAAATTGATTACTAAGCTACTATATTAAACTTTATAAGTGTAAAATTATCTTTGTATCAAATCATAAGGAGCACGAAATTGAAGGAACTTTTAGCTCGAAAATTAATGGTTTCCATCTTAACAACACTTACTTTTACAGTTGGACTATTCTTCATACCTATTATTAGAGGTATGGAATTCTTTTTTTTATGGTTAGTACCAATCGTTATTATTTTTGCTGGTGTCATCATCCTTGTATTTGGAAGTTTAACATCCATTATATTGGAGATGTTACTGAAAAAAATGGTGAAAAAAAGAAAATTTTATTTAGTGTTCTATATTTTATGTCATGGTTTATTTGGTTTTATAGGTGGATTGTTTCTTGCTTTAGCTGACCAAAATAATTGGTCGTTAGTACCGGGTGGAATATGTGGTTTTATGTATGCGATAATTGAAAGCTATATTTTTACGAAATTAACTTACAAGAGTAAAGAAAATAAAGTTTTATAAAGGTAGTCATCACTATCCTAAAATGAGTTATTCAACAAACGGGTGCTTTAATGAAATAAGCAACCCTATAAAACAGCAGAATCAGAAAGAAGCGTACCCTTCACAAGGGTACGCTTTTGGTAAATAGCAATATCTTTTAGAAAACTATTTGTAAATACAAAAAATCTCTACTTATACGCTGCTGTTCTATTAGAAGATAAACTGTTCAGATGGTATTTGCAGGATTTATGTTTAAATTCTTAATTAAGTTTTTGGTATAATATGGGTAGTTAATTTTCATTAAAGTATTTTTAATTTACTATGTTTTATCGATTGACTGAGAAAGGGGTGGTATTTTTGATTAAACCAAATTGGAACATTTTTAAAGCAAAGTTTAGCGAGAACCCACAGAATAACTTTGAATGGTTATGTTATCTTTTATTTTGCGAAGAGTTTGGAAAAGAGTTTGGTATTTTTAGGTATAAGAATCAATCTGGGATTGAGACCAATCCAGTTTATGTAGATAAAGAAGTTATTGGATGGCAAGCGAAGTTTTATGAAACTACTTTGTCGGATCACAAAAGCGATTTAATTAATACCTTAATAAAAACTAAAAGAGATTATTCAGATTTAACAAAAATAATTTTTTATACAAATCAAGAATGGGGACAAAGTCATAAGTCTGAACAAAACGATCCCCAAGCAAAAGTTGATATTGAAAGTAAAGCAAAAGAGTTGGATCTACAAATTGAATGGCGCACAGCAAGTTACTTTGAGTCACCTTTTGTTACCATAAAAAATGAGTTGATTCTTCAACATTTTTTTAGTTTTGAAAAGAGTATTGTTCAACTCTTATCTGAAAAACAAACCCATGCCTCGTCTATTTTAGAGGATATTCAAACATCCATAAACTTTCATGGGGAGAAAATAGAAATAAATAGAAACGATCTTCTTAATAAGATATTAAATAAAATTGAAAAAGAACAAGTATTGATGGTAACGGGTGATGGTGGAGTTGGAAAAACGGCGGTAATCAAAAAGCTATATGAGAATCAAAAAACAAGTACTCCTATTTACATTTTTAAGGCGAGTGAATTTGAAATTACTAGTGTAAATAATTTGTTTGGTGATTACAGTTTGCAAGATTTTATTGAAGTTCATAAAAAAGATAAGAAAAAGTTAGTAGTAATTGATTCAGCTGAAAAGTTATTAGATTTAGAAAACACAGACCCATTCAAAGAATTTCTTTCTGTTTTAATTAAAAATGAATGGAAAATTATCTATACAGCTAGAAGTAATTACTTGTCCGATTTAGACATGCAGTTTATTGATCTATATCAAGTTAAACCTGTTAAGTTCTATATTGAAACTTTGAGCGAGAAAGAACTAATTGCCTGCTCTCAAGCTTATAACTTCGATTTACCAACCGACACAAAGTTGTTGGAGTTACTCAAAAACCCATTTTATTTAAACGAATATTTAAAGTTTTATAGTAATGACGAAGTAATTGATTATCAAAGTTTCAAAGATAAATTATGGAATAAAATAATAAAAAAATCCAAGCCGAATAGAGAGCAATGTTTTATGAAGATTGCTTTTCAAAGAGTAAGTGAAGGTCAATTTTTTATTTCTCCTAATTGTAATGAATTGACCATTAATTCCTTGGTTGAGGACGGTATCCTGCGATATGAAACAGCAGGATACTTTATTACTCATGATATATATGAAGAGCGGGCTTTGGAAAAAATAATAGAATCTGAATTTATTAAACAAGAAAATTACTATGATTTCTTCGTGAAAATAGGAGAATCTCTGCCTATTCGGCGAAGTTTTAGGAAATGGGTGTCTGATAAGCTCTTGATTGAAGATGATTTAATCGAAAGTTTTATTGAAGAAGTCATTGAAGATGAAAACATTCGTTATTTTTGGAAAGATGAAGTTTTGGTATCAGTGTTACTGTCATCATACTCGGATCACTTTATTAATTTATTTGAGGAAAAGTTACTTGAGAATAACCAAAAACTATTAAAAAGAGTAACATTTCTTTTAAGGATAGCGTGTAAAGAAGTTGATGAAGACTTTTTAAAAACAGTGGGATTGGAAGAATATCGCCTGTCGTATATGAAGTATATATTTACAAAGCCAAAAGGAAAAGGCTGGGAAAGTATAATTAAACTAATTTACAAATATAAAGATGATTTTGATGTAGAAAAACTAAATTTTATATTACCGATAATAAATGAATGGAATAATAAATTTAAAAGCGGTAAAACAACAAAGTTATCAGCATTAATTGCCTTGAAATATTACCAAGTAATTGCTGAAGAAGACATTTACCTTTCAAAAGGAGAAGAAATTGAAGAGAACCTTATCAAAACAATTTTACATGGAGCTTCTGAAATAAAGGAGGAACTTTCTCGGGTTTTTGATGAAGTACTGAAAAATAAGTGGAGGGGTTATAGAGATCCTTATTATGACTTAATAAATGCTATTTTAACTAAAGTCGGCGAAAATAAGGAGGTTCTTATATCACTTCCAAAGTATGTATTAAGTCTAGCAGATTTGTACTGGTTTAATCCTAAGGAAAATAGACACCCATTTCATTATAGTGTTGGAGTCGAAGATGATTTCTGTATAGAAAATAATCATAGGGATTATTATCCTTCCAGTGCCTTTCAAACACCTATTTATTGGTTGCTCCAACATTCACTTAAAGAAACCATTGATTTCTTGCTGAGATTTATAAATAGAACAGTTGAATGCTATGTAAAGTCAGATTTAGATAAATCAGAAATAAAAGTAGTAGAAGTTGTTACAGATACCAAAGTGGTAAAACAATATATAAGTAATAGACTTTGGAACACTTATAGAGGCACCCATGTTTTACCTAATGTTTTTGAATCGATTCATATGGCATTAGAAAAGTTTCTTCTTGAAACAGCAAAGAATACCGACTCTAAAATCCTGGAAAGTAATCTTCTATACTTAATCAAGAATTCAAACTCAACTTCTGTTACAGCAATAGTGGTAAGTGTTGTTTTAGCCTACCCTGAGAAAACTTTTAATGTATCTAAGGTTCTATTCCAAACAAAAGAATTTTTTCTTTATGACGCTAGCAGAATGACAGAAGATTACTCTGCAAAAAATCTTTTTTCAATTGGAGCTGGAATGCTACCTAAAAATAAAATTCACGAAGAAGAAAGAATTAATTCTTGTAAGGATAGCCATAGAAAAAAATCACTTGAGCATCTAGCTCTAATTTATCAATTTTTTAAGGGTGAGGGTGTAACTGATGAGGAAGTAGAAGAAAGACAAAAGGTAATATGGGCAATTTTTGATAAGTATTATAAGGAAATTACAGACGATTCCAGGGAAGACGATAAAACTTGGAGACTTTTTCTTGCTAGAATGGACAGCAGAAAAATGAAACCTACTGTGGAAGAAGTGGATGAAGGATTGCAGATAAAATTCAATCCAGAGATTGATACTAGCTTAAAAGAGTATAGTGAAGCTGCTCTCCAAGAAGGTTCTGAAGCAGTAAAATACACTTCCTTAAAAATGTGGGCTGACCATAAAGTTAAGAATGATGAAAAGTACAAAGAATATACACAATATGAAGAGAATCCAAAACAGGCATTGAAAGAAGTTAAGGAGATTCTTGAAAACTTAAAAAAGAATGATTATAGATTTCACCTTTTTAATAAGACGATTCCTGCTGATGTTTGTAGTGTTTTAGTAAGGGATTATTTTGAGGAACTTTCGAAACCTGAAAAGGATTTTTGTAAAGAAGTAATTTTAGAATTTGCAACTTCCTCTTTCAGACCGAATTATTCGTATCAGATATGGGATGGTGTTGAATCAACAATTTCTGTATTGCCACTTATATTAGAGAAGTTTCCTGACGAAAAAGAAAATATAAAAGTCATTCTGTTATTAACTTTGTTCGATTCTCATCCAATAGGAAATTATGCAAAGTTTTCAGATTACTCATTGAATACCATATTTAATAATTTATGGAGTATTAGTTTTTCTGATGCACAATCTCTACTCCTTGGATATCTATACTTAAAACCGAAATATGAAGCGATGCGAGAGAGTATGAGACTAGAAAATTACAAAAAAAATAAATATAAACTATATGAGAATGAGTTAATCGAAACATTTGTAAGTGAATATGAAAAAGACATAGAAAAGGTTATAGCAAATGCGATTTGTTTAGATGACATAAAAAATATAAAAAACCTGAATTTAAGCATCTTAAGAACAGCATTTCAATTAATTCCCTTAAAGATTTTAGATGAGTCACATAAAATAATTACTCAATTCATCATATCTTCTTTTGCAGAGAAATTGTTATCAGATACAGAGGAAAAAGTTGATTACCAAGTGAGACATGATTTTTTGAGGAAGCTTTCTAGGGTTGTTTTATCTTCTCCAAATGAAGATGTTCCTATGTATTTACACCCGTTTATTGAGGGATTTAATAACACTGAATCTATGGCAGAATTATTTAAAGAATTCATCATAGCCGAAGATATGCTGAAAACTTATGATAACTTTTGGTTGGTATGGGACTTGTTTTATGACAAAGTCTCCGAGTTGTGTAATGGTGAAAGTTACGGTTATTACAATCAAATAATCATCAAAAGTTATCTCTTTGCTCAGACACCATGGAATGAAAATGTTACTGAATGGCATGCGTTTAAAGATAATACTAAAAGGTTTTTAAGTAAAGTTGCAAAAAGTATAGGGAGATCTCCATCTGTTTTTTATGCAATTTCAAAATTATTAAATGGAATTGGGCATAAATATCTTAATAATGGAATCTCTTGGATTTCTAGAATCTTAAGTGAACATCCGAATATATGGACAGAGCAATTAGAGGGTAATACAATTTACCAATTAGAAAACCTGTTAAAAATCTATATATATAAGAATCGGGAAAGAGTAAAAAGAGAAACAAAATTAAAACAAGAAGTTCTTGTCATATTGGACTTTTTAGTAGAAAAAGGTTCAGTTGCAGGTTATATGCTAAGAGAAAACGTTTTATAATATCATTTGTGATTTTTACAATATTCTTTTGAAAGATCAACATTAATTTGTGGTGTAAAAATAACTTCAGCTGCCAATATAGGCAGCTTTTTCTTATTCCACAATCGGACCAGATAGTGAAATAAGTTATATGTATTATAATTGGAATATAGGGAGGATTTAAGAAGGTAAATACAATAAAGATTGCAAAAAAACGATAGAATAAGAACTTTTGTTCATTTATTCGGAAAGTAGTGAAAATAGCTGATGAATATTTCTGAAATAATATCGCAAATGAAGCCTGCAGATTATATAGCACTTGGAGTTGGACTTGGGACTATACTTTCAACCTTTTTTGGAGTTTGGCTAGGTGCTTATTTATCAGGGCGTTATGCTGCAAAACAAGCACATAAAGTAAATCATCTATCATCTCAAATCCTAGGTATAAGGTCTTCTGCGAAACCTTTATCACGTAAAATGGAGGAGAGTAGAAATCTTTTTAACGCCGTTGGAGAAGTAGTGGATCTTTTTAAAGATAAAAGTGAGGAAGAAATTGAACAAATTGACAAATTTACCCTGGAAGCTTTAAATAGAAAGATAGATTATTGCACCGAGTTAGTTTGTAATTTTTATGAAACAGAACTTCCGACTCACGCACAGAGACTTCTTGTAAGATTACAGGTTGAATCGAAAAATATTCCAAACTTATATAATTTAATTGCATTTGAAAAGGATATTTCAATTAGGGGACATGCATGGGATGCCTTGAATACTTGCACTCAAAATATATCAAGTATATTAAAAAAAATGGATAACGAACTTGAAAAAGTAGAAAAGCAACTGGAAGATAAAGAGAAAATTTTGAATCAGATACTCTAAAATCCTATAAACCTGGAGGTCTTTCAACAAACGGGTGCATTTCTTCAAGAAGGAGAAGTGCTCTTTTTAATTGAACTTATTGAACAAAAGCAGCAGTTAAATGGAGTAAAACATTAGGAGGAACAATGGAGATGGAAAGAAAAAATCTTTAATATTGCCATTAATGATATAAAATGTTGTTTTCATAGGATGTTCAAAATATTTAAGATGACCAATTAGTTAAAATTAAATTTACTTCTAAAACATCACCCATAGTAGTTTATTGAAGATCATATAAATAATCTGAAAGAATAATTGAAAAATTACTAAAGGATTCCTATTCCTCATTCCTACATAACTGTCAGTGTTACAATTATTTACAAAAGTAAACTTGTTTTTTGAAGTGATTAATACATTAGAGTAAACAACTTTTGATTCTATTTTTAAAAAAAACTACTAAAAAACAATGTAAAAATTACCAGAACATTGTATAATATTGGTATAAGTTAAGGGGGATAAATATGAAAGAACATTTTACAGAGGGTTCCTTTTGGGAAAAGTTAAAAAAGGGAGCTAAAAAAGCTGGCGGTGAGGTAGTATATGCATGTTTATTACTTTACTTTGTATTACAAAAGCCAGATGTACCACTTTGGGCCAAAGGTATTATTATTAGTGCATTAGGTTACTTCATATTACCATTAGATGCAATACCAGATATTACGCCAGGTGTTGGATATACTGATGATTTAGGTGCTGTAATTGTAGCGTTAGGTCAGGTAGCCATTTATATTGATGAAGATGTTAGAAAAAAAGCTTTAGATAAAACAAGAGATTGGTTTGGTGAAGATTTCGATTCTTCATTAGTGGATAATAAAATTTGAATTAATAAAAAACCACACACAAAAATTGTGTGTGGTTTAATTAATTAAACTAATAACCCTAGTTTACCTAATCTTATTAAAAGTACTTTCTGACTAACATTAAACATTCTTGCTACTAATGAGTTGGGAAAGAGAAGCATTAATACACGTTCTTAAGCTAATTGTTAAGGATTATCAGACTTTGATGATTTAAATTAGAAGAATTGGAAATTACATTGAATACAGATGGAGCTGCATTAGAAATTCTTAAAGAGATTACAGAATTTGAACACTTAAGTAGAACCTTGGAGAATACAAGGAACATAGAATGAATGAAGAATAGGTAATTGATCTTTTGCTCTACCATATAGAGGAAAAATATAAAGTTACTAAATAAGTACAGATAATGTATTTTATCTGTCTTTTTTTATTTCTCCATAAGTGAAACATCCTGGTAAATATTAAAAAACGACAGATAACATTGGGGATTATCAGTGCTTTTACAGACAGTGATCAAAGTGGGACTGCTTGAAAGTTATTAGTAACTATTTCCCTAAATGAGTATTACAATTAAGTATTCATTGTGAAAAGGAGCAGATCAAATGTTAAAGCAGAAAAAGAACCTAAAGAATTTTTGGCTAACTGTTGGAGCAGTTCTTATTGCTCCTGTCGTTTTAAATATGACTATTTTTCAGTTTGGAACTCCATTTACTTATGGAGATGGTGATGAGTGGCTTTCCTTCTGGGGGAACTACACTGGCGGTCTCGTAAGTGCTTATGTAGCCTACTTTATTGCTAATTCACAAATAAAGAAACAGCTTGAAATTGATATGCTTAAACAAAGACAAACCAACTTACTTAATCAGCTCCCTGCCTTGATTCGCTTAAAGAATGAACTTGGAAGGAAGCGTGGTCAGTTATTTCGGGCTAACGGGGAAATGCAACAGTACATATCAGAGAATGGTAGGTTAAGGTCTGAAAGAAACCCCCAGGGAATTCCAAGTGGAGCTGCATATCAGAAAACCATTCAAGTTGAGCCAATGAGAGAAGATATTTGGATTTACATTGAAAAGATAGATGATGTTGACTTACAGGTTGAATTAATGAATGCTTTACAATTTTACAAAGACTTCTCAGAAGCAGTAAGTAAGGAATTTAAAAATTTTCCAGCTCAAGGACCAACTCAGAGAGACCGAGAAGAGTGGGAAAAACTATATAATAAAAAAAACTCTGTTTGGTATCAGTTTTACCATGAAAATGTTCCAAATAAATTTGGTATCCTCTATAAGCGTATTGATGACGAGCTTGAGAAGGTTAAAGCTCTCAAGGAAAAAGGTAACTAATTTTTATATAAAAAGGTGGGGTATAAATGACGTTACATGACCAACAGAAAATTACTTTGGTAAGTGCAATGATGTTAGGCTTTTTCTTTTTAGGCAAATTATACTTCAAAAACTTATCTCGGTTTAGACAATAACTTACGGAGGAGAGTATGAATATACCAAACACATTTTTAGAATATGTTGAAGCCACGCCTAATAAAGAGGATTTTCCAGATTGGAAGATTCAAGAGGTAGAGGGATCATTTATTGCACATAAGGATCTATATTATTTTGATGAATCTATCTTTGTTAAAGTTGCCATTAAATGTTGCCATAATACTACTACAAGAGAGTCGTAAACAGTCTACAGAATGGGTAAAATATCAGCTAATTGAATTGATAATATAAAAGAATAAGGACTTCGTAAATAAATATATAATATTAAATTTATAGGATGTGAAAAAAATGTTTATCAAACAAATTCAAGTAGAGAAATTTAAAAAACTGAGGGACTTTAAATTGGTGTTTCCAGAATCAAAAATTATGGGTTTAGAAAAGGATAAAGAGATGAAACTCTCTGTAATTATTGGTGAAAATGGAACTGCTAAAACAACTATTTTTGAACTAATAATTAATGGTTTCCTGCCAATTGATAGGAACATTGAGATGGAAAATTTTGAAGTGACTTATTTACTAAAAGGCAATGAATATAATAAAAAGGAAAATAACGGTATTAATTTAGAGTATCCAGAAAATATAGTTATTTCGTCTTATACTCCTATTGATAAATTAGATAATTCAAAAGAACTTGGTTTTTCTAATAGTGTTTTTTTACAAAAAACGAATATAAATGCACAAAGTATTAAAAAACTAGCAACACGTTTATTAATGAAATATGCATCTAATAAATTTGAAGAAGTCTACTCTATATTGAAATATATTGGATATGAGAAAAGAGAAATGCATTTTGAATTTTCAGATTACCAACTAAAAAATCATTATGCATTAGATAAAGTACTGAAAAAACTACATATAATGAATGATGAAGAGTACAATTTTGAAAATGTGAATTTGGATTTAAATGTAAAAGATAAAATACATAATTATGTTAGAACAATAGATGAATTTGCAAGTCGAATGAGAGTACGTAGAAGAACTATATCGTTTGAAAAGAGATTAAATAAAACTTTAACTGATATTTCAAGTAACATAAGAGGAATTCAGAATATAAGTTTTAAAGGGGAACATTATGCAATAAATGCATTGTTTATTTTAGAAAAGTTTTCAATATTAATAAATGCTACAAAAAATATTGAATCAAATTATAAAAATGGTAAGAGAAAATTATTATCTATTGTAGATATAAATCATTACCCCGGTGGCAATAACCAATTATTGAAGGATTTGAAGTTTTTAAATCTCTTTTCAATAAATATATTATCTGATGTATGGTTTGAAAATAATTATAATGATGAACTGTTTCCGCTTTCGATGTTAAGTTCTGGTGAGTTAAGTATGTTCATAAGATTTTTTGATCTCCACGAATATGTAAAAGATAATTCTATTGTTTTAATCGATGAGCCTGAAACACATTTGCATCCTAAGTGGATAAGGGGTTATATAAAGACACTTATTGATTTATTAGGAGATAGAAAGTGTCATGTAATAATTGCTACACATTCACCATTAATAATTTCAGATGTTACAAAAAATTGTATTATAGGTTTGAAAAAAGAGGATTATTATATTAAGCAAGTTAAAATTGATGATAAAACATTAGGTTTAAATTATGAAGAGGTTCTTTCTGAAATATTTAATCTTGAAGATCAAAAAGGTAAAATGATTGATGAATATGTAGACTTAATTGAGAAGCTTTTGGAATATGAAGATTTTGAAAAGGCGCTAAAAATTTACTCGCAAATTGGCAATAGTGAGGTTAAGTATCAATTATTTTTAAAGTTAAAAGCATATAAAGAATCTAAAGGTGACGGAAATGTATAAAGTAGAGTGGTCAGTTAAAATAGAAAAATTAATTAGACCATATCATGAATTTGTTGTTGAGATACTAGAGTTTGTCAACCAAGAACCGATATTCCAGGTTAAGAAAGAGTCTGATATAGATATTTTAGTTGGAAAAATAAAAGAATTGAAAAAAGATGAAAATTGCATTTATAACTTTTTAGATGTAGCTACTGGAACAAATCTAAAGAAATATATTTGTGATTTAAAATATGAAGGTATAGATTTGTTAGATAAATACACTGCATTTATTGATAACTATAAAAAATTTCTTTCTCAAGAGTGGGAAGATAATACTCAATACTCAGATGAACTAACTA
Organism: Fictibacillus barbaricus; assembly: GCF_014635025.1. GTDB lineage: Bacteria > Bacillota > Bacilli > Bacillales > Fictibacillaceae > Fictibacillus > Fictibacillus barbaricus. Next base: position 588,171 of record NZ_BMCE01000001.1, read on the forward strand.
AGGCTTTTGAATATTTTTATACTAATTTAATTCATGGGAAAATTTTTAACAACACAATGGGTGAAAATAATGCAATAAGAGAGTTTAGGGAAGAACTTACTCTTGAAAGCACTTGTCCATATTGTGATTACCATGAAATGGAATTTAATTCTGCATCAGTTGATCATTTTATTCCTAAATCTAAGTACCCGTTACTGGCTATTTTTCCAAAAAACTTAGTTGTAGCATGTACTGCATGTAATGATAGAATAAAAAAAGAAAAATTGTACATACCTATTATGCATCCATATTTTGATAATTTAGATGACTATTTTTATTTTACTTATAAAAATGAAGTAATTAAAATAGAATTTTATGACCATATTTCGTGTAAGGATAAAGAAAAGGTTAAAAATTTTTTCAAACTCTTTAATTTGGAAGAAAGATATAATAAGTATTGTAAAAAGAAATTAATTAGATTAAAAGAAGATATTCAGCGTAATGTAATTAAACAGATTAAAGGTTATAAAAATGTGTCTTTCAATGAAATTCAATGTAAAATCAGAGAAGAAATCTCTGATGAATTCGTAAATATTTCTAAATATAAAAAGAATGATGTTTTAACGAAGTTAAGGTTAGACTATCTTAAACAAATAAAAGAAGAAGACTTGTCAGATCTTAGTATTTATATAGCTAATGAAAATGGAAATAGTAGTCTAACAATTAAAGATCCTTTTTGGGTATAGTTTAATTCAGGTCAAATATAAAGGTTATTTGTTCAATAACGGGTGTTTCTTCAAGAAGAGATAATGCAATATCCCTTTTTCCTATAAGATTGTTGAACAAATCTGGTTTACCGTTTTACCTTCATGCCCATACTAGAATCAAGTTTAATTGATTCAGGTTCAGCTACAGTTTTAGAGAAAGTAGGTATGTCTAAAGAAGGAAGAATACGTGAAAACCTATTAATCAAAGATGGCTGGAGAGATTCTTTACTTTACAGTATCTTGGAGCAAGAATGGGATAAAGTGAATAAGTAATCAGCTTTAACATCTTCAGCAAACGGGTGCATTTCTCAAAGAAGGAGAAGTGCACTTTTTTATTGAAGTCTAAGGGAAAGTTATTTGAGGAGATAAAAATCGTGAAAAGATATTTTATTAATAATCGAAACAAGAATATACATATTACGGAGTGGGGAGATAAGAAAAACCCTGTTATCTTTTGTTTACATGGTTTAGGTGGTTCTAGCCTTACTTTTATAGAAGTAGCCGACCAACTAAAAGGTGAGTATAGATTGATCTCGGTTGATGCACCAGGTCATGGTAAAACGGATCAACTAGAGTCAACTAAAGATTACGAGATGCCAAATTTAACAGATTGGTTGAATGAAATTCTGGATATTCTTGAGGTTGAGCAATTTTATTTTCTATCTCATTCCTGGGGGAGTTTTGTATCTTTGTTTTATTTAATGAAATACCCCCAAAGGGTCAAAGGTACAATACTTATTGATGGAGGTTATCAAACAAAAAGGCTGATGGATCAAACTATGGAAGAAGAAGTAGCCTATTATGAGAAAGACTTTGAAGAGTATGTATTCGATAATTGGAATGACTATTTCAATACTGAAAAAGCAGCGTATACAAGATGGTCTCCAATGATTGAAATAGCAGTAAAAGATCTAGCCGTTGAAAAGGAAGGAAAAATATATTGGCATGCAAGAGGTACTACAGCAGCAAATATTATTAGAGCCATGCATAAGCACGAAACAGTCGATATTTATGAAAAACTACCATCTTCAATCCTGCTGTTAAGAGCAACGTTACCGAACAGCTGGAATGAGTATAGGAATAAGACTGCTAAAATTTTCGGAGAAAAAACAAAGGGAACAGTTAAATTAATCCCAGACTCAACCCACATGTTGCATTGGGATTACCCAGAAATAGTTGTAGAAGAAATAAGAAAAAATTGGTCTGTGTCTCAATCGTCCTAGCTAATGTTATTCAACAAACGGGTGCATTTCTATAAGAAGGAATTACGTCAAATTAGTAAATATGTAAATTCAATTTTACACTATGCTATAAAACAAAAAAGCATCAAATGGGATGCTTTTGTAATGGTTATTCATCTTCATCTGGTTCATGAAAAATTGTAATAATTTTGTTTTTAGCATTAACTTTGTGTTTAAGACCATACATGTTTGGTTCTAAATATATGCTAAAATCATCCGTGAAAACTTGTAGAATAGCGTCACCATCCCAATCTAATAATACGTATTGGTTAGGATTAGAACCATCAATTTTTGAATAAATTGAGATGTTTTCATGAGCAATAATAGTCCATCCATGAGATATTTTAAATTCTTTTGTATTCAATAGCAGTTCTCCTCGTAAACTTTTTTATTTTATTTTGGAGTAAAAATTAAAAGAAATCAATGAACATTTATTATGTATTACGAAGATTAATCACAATATAAATTAACTTTATATTCCACAATCGGGTGCGATTCTTGAATAAAGAGAGCATCCTTTTCGATTTCTCTCAATGATTCGGAGAACCCCTTTAAAAAATGGAGTGTGTTCTGTAATTATTTTATCCTCCTTTTACCTGATCGGTAAAAGGAAAAAAATCCTCTTTATTCCTGATAAAGAGGAAACCACTCAGCTACAAAGATTAAATAAAACCACAGAACTGCCCCACCTAATAAACTGCAGCTAACCAAGAAATCATATAACTTTTTCGGTAGCTTACTAAAAAACAAATGAAGAATCAGACCTATGAATATAAATTCTGCAAACATAAAATAAAAAGGAGCTGCTGAAATAGAAAGCTCGATTCCCGCGAATAGTTCATTTCCCATGTTATTCACCTCATACCGTTTATCGGAATAAGACATTCCATATTAAATGAAAAATTGTAACTAAGGTACAAATGAATCCCACAGTCTGAAAGAATTATAATATGTAACGAATGTTCAAAAACTTATAATATGTTAGTTAAGAGTTTAGCGAGGTGAGTAGGATGAAGAAGGAAACGGAATATGAATCGTGTACTATCAGTTGAAGAATACCTTAGAGTTTATAATAGAGCATCGAAAGACGGTTATAGAAGAACTAAGAATAATAATAAAGACATTCAGAAGATAGAGTTATTAGAATCCCTTTAATGGAACGTTATTCAATAAACGGGTGCATTTCTTCAAAAAGGAGAGCTGCACCTTTTAATTTAATACAGGGCAGGTTAATGGATTAAATTCTAAAGATTCTTTATTATTAAAACTAGGAAAAAATTGGGGGGCTTAGAAATGATAATTAAAAATTAATAGGGATATGGATTAATAGTATTAATGATGTTCAAGCATATTCCTATTTCTTAAACCAAAAGAAAATTTTTAATATGGATAAATCGGAGGAATAGCTATGAACAAAAAACTACAAGAGATAGTAAAAGATATTTCAAATAAGGATAATTTTTCAGGTTCAGTTTTTGTGGAAGATAAGGATAATAGTTTATTATTCAATGAAAACTTTGGCTATGCTAATCGCTCAGAACAGATAGAAAATATTTCATCGACTCGTTATGGTATTGCATCCGGCTGTAAGCTCTTCACTGCCATAGCAATATGCCAACTGGTGGAAAAAGGTAAAGTTTCTTTTGATTCTAAATTGAGTGATTGCATTAAACATCATTTTAAGCACTCTGATGAGAGGGTAACAATCCATCATCTGCTGACTCATACCTCGGGAATATCAGATTACTTCGATGAGGAAGTTATGGAGGACTATGAGGAGTTATGGGTAAATCATCCAATGTATCATATTAGAAAATTAAGTGATTTCTTACCGTTGTTTCAAAATCAACCTATGAAATCCCAAGTAGGTGAGAGGTTTCACTACAACAATGCTGGTTATATTCTGTTAGGGTTAATTGTTGAACAGTTAACTGGAATGGCTTTCTCTGATTATGTTCAAGAACATATTTTTGATAAAGCGAATATGACAGAATCCGGATATTTTTCATTTGATGCACTCCCTTCTAATACTGCATTAGGCTATATAGACAACCCAGATGGTACATGGAAAACAAATATCTATTCTTTGCCTGTAAAAGGTGGTTCTGACGGTGGGGCATTTGTGACAGTAAAAGATATGACTAAGTTATGGGATTCACTTTTAAATAATCGACTTATAAAAGAAACCTACACAAATGAACTTTTATCGCCTCATACACAGGTCAATGTAAGTGGATTCTATGGGTATGGTATATGGATTAAGAAAAACGAAGATAGGAGTGTCTTAAAATATCATATAATGGGCTATGATCCTGGAGTTAGCTTTCACTCAGCTTATTATCCTGATCTATCCATCAAAGTTGTTGTTTGTTCTAATATGTCCACTGGAGCATTTGATATAATGAGTGGAATAGAAGAAGAATTGACAAAAACAAGACTTTATAAATAAAAAGCTAGAAGAACCTTGCTTTCTACCGCAAGGTTCTTTTTTCTATTGAGCAAAATTGAAATTGTAAGAGAATAAGTATAGATTCGTCAACTAACAGGCATTTCATTAAGAAGGAGAAATGCCTTTTATATTGAAGTAAAAGGCAGTATTCCTAGATTGAAGTTAATCCACAAACGGGTGCATTTCTGTAATAAGAATGTACCCTTCATTATATTGAGCAAGATAGTAGAAATAAAGAAAAGAATAAAGAACTAACATTTATAAAATTTGCAACCTTTTTTATATTCATTGAATTAAATTAAGCATTTAGCCCCCTCTTTATGAAGGGGGCTTTTTTTGCATAAAGCTAGTTATCTGTAAGTATTTATTGTGGATACGTTTTTTTGCAGTTTAGTTTACAACGTGAAGCATCTAATGACAAAAGGTCCATTTGTCATTTTTTAATTAAAGTTTTCGGTAAAATCTTCCTATTCTTCTTTTGTTTTCGACAAATTATAATCTTCTTAGTTTGAAATATTAGGAAGAAAGAGGAAGAATGATGAAAAAAACGGTATTTTTTGTATTTTTATCAGCTTTATTGTGTTTTACGAGTTTACTAGACAACACAACACAGAAGCAGGTGGTAAAAGCCAGCTCAACCTTAACTTGGACAAGCACTTCAGCTGATTTAGAGGATACCTATATCAGCAGTCAATATCCTACGACTAATTACGCTAACAGTCAGTACTTAGTTGTTGGGAAACACCAAACCTTTTCAACCACTCGATCTTATATGAAATTTAATCTGCCAAGTCTTCCTCAGGGAGCAGTTGTTCAATCCGCTAAGATCAGTCTTTATCAGTACTACAATACCTCTAATTCCACAACAGTAGATGTAAGGCCAGTGACAAGCACTTGGATTGCAACAGATGTGAACTGGAACACAAAACCTGTTGTTGGTGGAAGTATTTCAAATCAAACCGTTAGCCAACCCGGCTGGTATGACTTCTATATCACAAACCTGGCATCGAGTTGGTACACAGGAACAGCAAATAACGGAATCTCTATTCAATTCCGTGATGAGACTCATGCGAACAAGATCTTCTATTCTAACAACCATTCGACTTATACAACACAAAAACCTAAACTAACGATTTCTTATACAATCCCTGAAGCACCACAAACGGAATATCGAGCGTTTTGGGTTGATATGTTTCACGATGGAGCAAAGACACCTCAGCAAGTAGATCAGTTAATCAAAGATGTAGAGGCAAGTAACGCGAACACCATCTTTTTACAAGTGAGAAGAAGGGGAGATGCATTCTATCTTAATTCACTTGAACCAAAAACCGAAGATCCTTACCTAGCGAGCGGATATGACCCGTTAGCTGATCTAATCCAAAAAGCTCATGCCGCTAACATACAAGTTCATGCTTGGTTTGCGATGATGCCGATCTGGAACAAGACGACACCTCCCAAGGATCCTAACCACATTTTTAATGCTCATGGTATGACACAGCCCAGTGAGAACAACTGGCTCAGTAAAACATACACGGGTAGTTATCAATACGGTTCTGAGTATGTGATTGATCCTGGACACCCCGATGCTGTTGATTTCATAAGAGATGTCATCATGCATGTAGTAAAAAACTATGACATCGACGGTGTTCAGATGGACCTTGTTCGCTATATGGGCGAAGAGTGGGGATACAACGATATCAGCGTACAAAGATATAATGCTGTTTACAACAAAACGGGCCTTCCCAGTCCGACAGACTCCATATGGAAACAATGGAGACGCGATCAGGTCACGAACATGGTCAGAAAGATCTATACGTCTGTTCAGAGCATGAAACCAAATGTGACGGTTTCAGCTGCTACGATCGCTTGGGGTGATGGACCGAAGACACTTGATGATTGGAACCAATCTTCTACGATGAACAGTGCACTTCAAGATTGGCGCAGCTGGTTAGCAGAAGGAAGTATCGATCTAGCTGTACCGATGAACTACTTTAGAGAGTATGATCTCAATCAAAAACTTTATTACGAAAACTGGGTGGAATGGCAGAAGAACAATCAAGGTAAAAGGATGACATTATCCGGTGTGGGGAACTATCTGAATTCTATCTCGGAGAGTCTGACACAAATTAAGAAGGCACAGAGTCCTTCATCTTTAGGAAAAACACTTAGAGGTGTCAGCCTCTACAGTTACGCGGTAACCAATAAAGATAACGTGGGAAACAGTGAGTTCTATTCAGCACTTAGCAACACCTCAGTGTATAGTTTGGATGCTGTGTTTCCTTCAAAGGTAAACACACCTGAACTTCCTTGGAAAGTGACACCTACAAAAGGTCATCTCTCCGGAAAAACAAACGGTGCCGATCACGAGCTCATTACGATTACAGGGCCTGAAACGAAAGAACTCTATACCGATGGAAGTGGAGATTTCTTTGGAATCGACCTCACACCAGGGACTTATGTAGTCCAGTTAAACGGGGTTTCTTACAACGTGACCATACAAGCAGGAAAAGTTAGCAGTATCACATTAAACTAGAGTGGGAGAATTGACTATGAATTTAGGTATTACCAAAATAAAGTCTTATCGAATGACCGTATGGATGATTGTACTCACACTGATCATCACCATGTTTCCACCTTTAGAAAAAGCAGTTGTTTATGCAGAGAAAAACGAAGAAAGTGCTAAAAACGTAGAAAAGCTAAAAGAGCTCTCGGGACTTCGTACTGAAAAATCCAAAACATACTTAGATAGTGAGACTAGAGAGTATGTGTTAGAAGAATATACAGAACCAATTCATTATAAGAAAGGAAAGAAATGGGAGAATATCAACAACAACATTGTTGAAGTAGATGCCGGGAGTGATGATGACCTTTCTTATGGAAACCAAGCAAACAAATATCAAGTAAAATTTGCTAAGAAGAATAAGGATAACCGAACGATCCGAATTCATTATAAGGATAAGCAGATCGATTATGGCCTTGTTGGTGCTGAGAGTGTAAAGGGTGAATTCAAAAGCAACAAAGCAACTTACAAGGGCGTATTTGATCAAACGGATCTAGTATTCTATGCGGATAACACATCTGTAAAAGAAGACCTTGTCCTACACGAAAAGCCAAAACAAGAACGTTATACGTATGAATTTAAACTAAAAGAGGTCCATGCAAAACAAGAAAAAAGCGGTAATATTACGTTTGTAGATAAAGAAGGAAAGAACTTCTTTACATTAACTAAACCTTTTATGTATGACTCCAAAGAAGACGTGTCTCATGATGTAGGAATGACACTACGTGAAGAGAATGGTAAAACCTATGTAGATATCACACCTAATCAAGAATGGTTAAATGATGCTTCTCGCAGTTATCCTGTTTTTATTGATCCGAGCGTTATTATACAAGAGGGAACAACAGAAGACGCGTTTATCTCTTCTACATATCCAACAAGTAATTATGCTCAAGATCCTTCACTGATTACTGGTAATCAGGTTTATTACGGAACGACACGTTCGCTCTTAAAATTTAATCTAAAGAATCTGCTCAGTGGTGCAAATATCACTTCTGCTAACTTTAAGATAAACTCTCACTCTAACGTGAACGGCTTTGATCATTCTGCGGGTGTGGGTCTATATCCTATCAATAAAGCTTGGGACTCTGAGACGGTAACATGGAACAACCAGCCGACAATTGACGCACAAACTTCTAGCTTAAATGTTACGACTGATAATGAATATACGTTCTTTATCACAAATTTAATAAAAGAGTGGTACGGCGGAACGAAACCGAACTATGGGTTCATGCTGAAGAATACGACAGAAACTGTGAATCGTAAAATGTTCCGATCAAGTAACTACGCGACGGATCCACTAAAGAAGCCTAAACTTACAGTCGTCTATACGATCGAACCGATCGGTGTAGAGAGTTTCTGGACAACAGCAGAGTCCAACGTTAACTCTTATAATGGAAACTTTTTAAACCAAGAGACAGATATAACCCTTGATGGACGAGGAATGGCTCTATTAGTGAACCGCACATATAACAGCAGGTCTGATGTTACGGGCTTATTCGGTTACGGATGGAGTTCAAACCTTGATCAACATCTAAAGTTCGCAACAGACGAACTTGTGCAGTACCAAGATGAAGATGGAACCGTTCATTACTTCTCTAAGAACAGTTCAGGTGGTTATGACTCTCCTGGTGGTGTATTTTTAGAGCTAAAGAAAAACACGGATGGTACTTTTATACTCACAGACACAGACCAATCGTATGTAACGTTTAACGCAAGCGGAAAAATGATCGGGGAAACGGATGCGAATAATAATAAAACAGTTTACGCGTACACAGGAAGTCAGCTTACTTCTATAACAGATGCTGGCGGAAGAAAACTAACAATCACCTATAATGCAAGCGGCAAAATCAGTCAAATTACAGATCCGGCAAGTAGAACTTATCATTACGTGTATGATACAAGTTCAAATCTAACAAGTGTAACGAAGAAAGATAGCGGAGGAACCTCTTTATTTTCTGTAACATATGGATATGACACGCAGCATCAGATGACGTCTTTTGTGGATGAACGCGGAAAGCGTATGAATCTTACTTATAATACAGATCAAAGGCTCTCAAAGTTTGAACAGCCAGTAACAGTAAACGGGACCGTTCAAAGTGATTTCTTTACGATGGTCTATGATGCGGTAACGAGTGTAACCACATTAACAGACGCTAGGGGAATCAAAACAGAGTATACTCATAACGCATACGGAAATGTTATCAAGTCTGTAGAAGATGCAGGCGGGCTTAACTATACAAGAACATACAACTATGATGACCGAAACAACATCATCCAAGAAAAGGATGAGAACGCGAACAAAAGCGGAAGTACAGCTGCTTATAATTATGTGTACGATGAAGAAGGAAACGTTACAAGCTTTACTAATACGCTGAACGAACAAGAGAAAGTTTCTTATGATGAGAACAATAATCCTATTCAGTACACAGATGCCAAAGGAAACATAACAACAGAAGAATATGATAGTAACAGCAATAACATCGCATCGACTGATGCACAGACAAAAACGTCTGCAGCTAAATTTGATGCGAAAGGGAACACGATCGAAGATACGAGCTCTATCAGTATCGGAGATAACCTTTTATTAAACGGAAACTTTGAAGAAGATGCGAACAGTGATAACTGGCCAGACAACTGGAAGAAGATAGGGACGGGTACATTTACTTATGCAACAGGCGGAGCAGCTGTTCAAAGTGCAAAGCTTGGCAATAAACAGCTCAAGATCTCAAACCCATCCACTGCTGTAGCTGTTGAAAGTGAACGCATTTCTTATGATCCGAAAAAGAAATATGTGGTCAGTGGCTATATTAAAACAGTCAACGCTAATTCTAACGCGAAGCTCGTAATTACCGGTGGAGACCCTACAGGTCAGATGACAAAAACCATCAGCAGTGGAATGCTTAAAGGAACGACAGCTGTTGAACGCGTACACTTCGTGATCAACCCTGGAGATATGCCTAGCGATACGACAGGTATGACGTTAAAGGCTTATGTGAACGGTGGGGCTGGTGACTTCTATTTTGACGGTCTACAGATCGAAGAAGAGTATTTTGGTGCGTTTAACCTGATTGCTAACAGCAACTTTGAAAAAGATACGGATAATAACAACGTTCCAGATAATTGGTACCTTCCTGGCACCCTTACAACATCAGACGGACTAGATGCTACTACAACCTATGTAGGCAGTCAGTCTATCAAACTAACAGGGCAACGTGGTGTTGATAAGTTCGCTCGCCAAGAAGTAGAAGTAAACGGTTTAGCAGGTCAAGAAATCACAGTTTCTGGCTTTTCTAAAGTAACTTCACCGACTGCGACCGCGGGTCCATACCAAATGAATGTAGCGATCAACTACACAGATGGTACGACTCAGTGGGTGAACGGAGACTTTGATAAGAGTAAGAGTCACGATTGGCAGCTTGTCTCTCTGCGGTTTAAAGCAGGAAAAGATTTTAAATCCCTAACGGTTTATTATCAGTACAAAGACCAGACCGGTACAGCATGGTTTGATGCAGCGAAAGCACAGATCGGCTCTATACGTACTACTTACGCATACGATGCAAACGGAAACTACATCCTAAACGAAACCGATCCAAACGGGAATACGGTTTGGAAATCATATGATGCAATCGGTAACGTGACGGGTGAAACGATCGAGAGTGAAACAAGTCGTTTTGAGTATGATGCGAACGATGAACTTACCAAAGTGATCGATGAGAACAATCGCATAACCGTTTATGAGTATGACAAATCAGGTAACCATACAGGAACTGTTTATGCGAACGGACAACGAACGTCATCTACATTTGATGAAAGAAATAACAAGACATCTTTAACCGATCAGCTGGGCAGAACCATCCAATATTCCTATGATATTGCTGGAAATGAAGTGAAAATCGCTTCCCCTAATGGTAAGACAGTAGAGAGTGGTTATAATAACGTAGATCGTAAAGTCTCTACTTCGCATAACGGAGTAAAACGATATGAGTTCACTTATGATGCGAATGGAAACATCTTGAGTGAGAAAGATCTATTAACGGGTCTAACCACTCAGTTCGTTTATGATGCTGACGATAAGATTAAAGAAAAGACCGATTCTACGGGCAAGAAGAACAGTTATACGTATGACAAGAGTGGTAATCTATTAACAGCCATTTATTCAGCAGGCACTAATTCTTATACAGTTAGCCGTACTCTGGATAAAAATAATCAGATTACTAGTATCCTAAGCGGTAATACCGCAGCTTTATTCACGTTTAATGAGAACGATCAAATTGCAGGTCTTAAACATAAGAACGGTAACTTTACTTCATTTGAATATGACGGTGCTAAACAGCTTACGAAACTCCTAACAACAAACGCTTCAGGTACCTCTTTAGAATCGTTTGAGTATACGTATGATGCAAAGGGGAACCGACTTACAGAGAAAACAAAGTCTGGAACAGCTCATTTTGCTTACGATAAGAGCGGTCAACTCGTAAAAGAAATTCACACTAACGGTGATATTTTAGAATATACGTATGATGAAGTAGGGAACCGACTTACTAAGAAAACTACAAAGGGATCAACGGTTACGACGGAAACTTATACGTATGATATTGCAAATCAGCTTAGCTCGATCAATGGAGTAGCTACCGCTCATGATCAGAACGGAAACTTAACGAGTGATGGAGAAAAGAATTACGTTTATGATGCAGAAGACAGAATCATAGAAGTGAAAAATGCATCTACTTCTATTGCTAAATATCAGTATAACTCGGATGGACTTCGGGTAAGTAAAACGGTTGGTTCTTCGACCATCTTCTACACCTATGACGAAAACGATAATGTAGTGTTTGAAACGGATCAGTCTGGAGCTATCCTAGCATCTTATGTATATGACGGTGGGAACCACCCAATTTCTATGACAAAAAGCGGTAAGACATATGCTTTCCATGGTAATGCTCGTGGGGATATTACAACTGTAACCGATGAACTTGGAACTGTTGTTGCAGAATTTGGGTATGATTCATTCGGTAACATCATAAAAGAGACGGGAACCTTTGCTTCTGAAGTACCGTTCCGATACGCAGGATACCGATACGATCAGGAGACGAACCTATATTATCTTCAACAGCGTTACTATAACCCAGAAACAGGGCGCTTCTTTAACCTAGATCCTGAGTTAGGTGACAAAACGAACCCGGTTTCACAAAATGGATATGTCTACGCAGATAATAATCCAGTAATGTTTGTGGATCCGGATGGACGCCTTGCTTGGTTTATTCCGGTAGTTATCGGGGGCTATCGTGTTTATAAGGTCTACAAGACCTACAAAAAAATCAACAAGTATAATAGAATGATGAGTAAGGCGAACAAAAAGTATAAACGCCACTCCAACAGTAAACGAAACCCACAGAACCACCATGGTTATGAAATCTACGATAAATATACAGGTGAAGTTAAGAAAGTAGGTATCAGTGGTGGAAGAGTCCGTCGTGACGGTAAATCTTCACGTGCGGAAAAACAGGTACGAAAGTTCAACAAGAAGTATGGTAACCGGTACAAATCAAGGATTGTACGAGTTAACTTAAGAGGTCGTTACAACGCCGAAAGATGGGAAAGCCGGCACGTGAAATATATTCAATTGAAACAAGGTAAGAAATTGGATCGGCGTTTCCATAAGAGGCCATAAGGAGCTTAATCTATGCCTATCATTAAAGATATTCAGCTTTACGTTCCAAAGAACAGGGATCTGAACTGGACCTTCTTTCACGAGACTAGATGTATAACCTTTTTATATAGTCGTCTTTTACCCAAACTACAGGCAAAAGAAGATAAGGGTATACAGATTTATTGTGTAGAACATCTAGGACAGGTAAAGCAGATTGATACGTTTGCACACATCATCTTTGATTATTTTCCTGTCTTTGTGGAGACTGATGTTGAAGCTATCTTAGCTTTGAAATCCCATAAGGAGAAGAAGGAGCACACCCTTGAGATCGTCCATGAGGGTATGAAAAAAGCTGCTCAAGAATTTAACTGGGATTTATCTGTTTTAGAAGAAATCTATAATACTATAAAACAATCAGGTTATGAGAACATCTATCCTCTACTTAAGAAGAGCAGTCCGAATAAGAAATACGTTTGTAACATCGTGTGTCATCATGAGGTAAGTAGCATTGATGTATACATGGAGATTAAGAAAAGAAACGGGGAAATCATCAATAAAGAGAAAATTTTCTCTGTTGAGAATACAGACGAACAGGACCTATTCAGTGATTATGTGAGTCTAGAATGGAAACTTAACCATAAGGTAGAATTTGCTGATAAGGATTACAAACAGGTCTATCGTTTAATGTTCCTTGAAAAGGACAAGCCCGAAAATTTAGTATGGAAGATTGAGAAGAACTGACTATTTCAAAAGGGATTTCCAAAAGCGGTTCTTTGGATCGAAGCAGAAAAAGGTTGTAAAAATAGCCATCTAATTCGCCTTGAATTAGATGGTTTCTTTTTATTGGAATATCAACCTATCTATATATAACATGGACCTTCAATATTATGGGAATTTTCATTATTTATCCGATAAAGTATTTGAGGTGTATTCTTTATCATATAGGGGAGATTCAATGAAACAAACGGTTGTCATTAAATGGTCCGGTCCATATACATTAGAAAATCTACATAAAAAGGTATGGAAACAAAGAAACACTTCTATATATAGGTAAAACTCAAAGAAGTATCTTACAGAGAATAAAAGAAAACGAAAAGGACTGGCTATTTAATGTTAGAGGTCAGATCTTGATTAGAGTGGGTACTCTTGTGTATTTCACTGAAAATCGTTTCTCTTCTAAACGATTAAGGGACGTGGAAGCTTTACTAATTACATGGAATTATCCACCAGAAAACACATCATGTGTAGTTTATTATAGAGGGAGATTTAATCTTAAAATCATTAACATTGGAAGAAGGGGCTTAATTGATAGGCATGTAAATGCTGAAGATTTAATATGGGCATAAAATCTAATAAAGGCTACCAAATATGTTTTTTCAGAAGAACTCACTATTTTTGAGTTCTTTTTAATTTCCTTATTCCACAAACGGGCCATATTCTTGAGAAGAGAAGGAATTATTAGAAAGTGATTCAAAGCTCTAAGGTTTTCCATGGGAGTGGAAAAAATATTAAAAAAATGGGGTGAAGTTATATAATTAAAACGACAAAATATTTAATACTTAAGGAGTATTGCAAATGAGCATATCCGAAAGAACTATAACTAATTTAGTAACACTTGAAGAACGAGATATTCCAGGATTAATTGCGCTTTCAGCATCAATTGGATGGGATTATGATAAAGAAGAAATTCATACAGTAATGTCATCTGGAAAAGTTTACGGGCATAAGAATGAAGAGGGTAAAATTGTATCTAGTGCAGCAATTATTCCGTATGGATTAAGTGTAGCATCTATTGGTATGGTCATTGTTCATCAAGATTACAGAGGTATAGGACTTGGAAGAAAAGTAACACAAAAGTGTTTAGACTCTGTTTCTTGCGCTAAAATGGTTATGCTAATTGCAACAGATGAAGGAAAACCAATGTATGAGAGTATGGGGTTTAGAACTGCAGATAGTGTTCATAAATATCTTTGTGATAACTATCTTTCTATGAGATCAACCGATGCATTGAATATTGAAATCATTCCGATGCGTAAGGAAGATTTATCTCAAGTTACAAAGTTAGATAAGGATGCATTTGGAGAAGAAAGAAGAACCTTTTTGATCAACCGGATTAGCCAAGCAAAAGAGTCTCTAGTTGTCAAAAGTCTAGATGGAACTATCATAGGTTTTGGTTTGTCTATTTTAGGACCTATGAATCTTATACTTGGCCCCATTGTAGCACCTGATCATCATACAGCGTCTTTATTAATTGATAAATTAGCTAACAATCATCAAGGTAAATTAAGAATCGATATTCCTTCAGGGAATGAAGATTTTATGTTCCATTTAGAAAAATGTGGATTTGGAAAAGTAAGTCGACCGCCTATAATGATTAAAAATTCAAAGCAATTACCACCACGTAATAAAACATTATATGGAATAGCTGCACAGATTTTTGGATGATTTTGTTCTTCAGTAAAACCAAAGACAATAAAAGCTCATGTGTTATTCAAGAAAAGGGTGCATTTCTTCAAGAAGGAGAAGTGCTCTTTTTTATGGAATTAAATAAGATAATTCAGCCGTAGCAAAAAAAATAAATAAGGACATAAACTAGAAGACGTAAAAACTATTTCATATCTTCAATTTGTTATTGATAGCTTCACAAATTAAGTAGAAATTATAAAAAAGAGAAGTTTTGAGCCGGAGGGGAAAATGCCACATAAAAAAGTAGTTTGGCTAGAGTTGTTTAATGATTTAATATTTGTAGCGGCTATTGCAAAGGTCACGCATATTTTACTGCATGTAGAAAAAGGAATTATTCCCTCTGGTTATTTGATTAAATTTATTTTAATCTTTGTGCCAATTTGGTGGGCTTGGGTTGGGCAGACATTGTATATTAACCGATATGGTGACGATAGTCTTTTACAACGGGTATTCCTGATCATACAGATGATCTTTATTATCTTGATGACTGCCAGTTTATCCGTTGATTTTGATCCTTATTATTTACCTTTTCTTGCTGGATATTTAGGCATTCGTTTTGTAACGGCATTTCAATATTTAATATCTGTTCGAAGAGAAAAAGGGGATAGGAAAAGGGTAGCCCAATTTTTAGGAAAAGGGTTCTTAGTAGGAGCGCTTATATCATTATGCTCTATTATTTTTGATGAATGGGTGAGATACCTGGTGTTGTATTTGGGGATAGCAATCGATACAATCATTCCACTTATGGGACATAAATATCTGAAGAGAGTACCCATAAATACTCCCCATCTTCTAGAAAGGTTCGGTTTATTAACTCTAATTTTATTTGGTGAGTTCATTGTAAGTATTATAGCGATCGTAAATGTGAAGGAGAGTATCCTTCCAGGTATAACGGCGTTACTGGCCTCATTTATTTTGGTTATCGCTCTATGGTGGCAGTATTTCGACAACTTGGAGAAAAAAATTAATAAAGAAAGCAGAACTTCGGGTCAAATCATTATTTATGGCCATCTAATCATTTACATGTCATTAAGCATACTCGCATCTACCATCCAACTGTCTCATATTTATGAAGTCGATACCATCTTTTTAGTAAACCTTTCTTTTGCTGCAAGCCTTATTTATTTTGGAGGAACAAGTATAGTTTTTCATAAGTACCGTTTTAAAGAAGATCGTTTAGGGTTTCCGCATTTAACCCTATTTTTGGGGATAATCTTTTTATTTTGGTCAACCAGTTTACTTATACCAATAAGTGGTCTCATCATATTAGTTGAAATGGCATTATTCTTTATTGTTTTTGCGTTTATAACCGTTAAATAGTATTTACCAATTGTTTTGTTTATTCCAAGACCCGCTTTTCCAAAACAATGATTATAAGTGGTTAGGTACAACAAGCAAGTTATTCCACAATCGGGTGCATTTCTTTAAGAAGGAGAAGTGCTCTTTCTAAGGCATGATTATTATGGAAATTAACCCCTTATTAAGGAGCTTGTTTTTATGAACTCTATTAGAGTGATATTTTCATCTAAGTGGTTTGGCTATCCTTTAATTTTTGGTCTTCTTTTGGGGCTTACTATAAATACTCGATAATTAAGATCGTAATATTTACTGTTTTAGTGGCATTCTTATTTTCTATATTGCCTACAACTATAAATACAATAGCTAATGAATATGTGAATCCTAAAGACTTTACAGTTGATTGGCTATCAAATAATGGTGACCCATTTGAACTATTTGAAATAATTAGTGGAATGCCATACTATCCAATCGGAATTGATGATAACGGAGAATATTGTTAATAGTCTCAAACGGGTGCATTTCTTGAATAGAATAGACATAAAAAGAGCAGTCAACAGGATCTCTGACTGCCTATTTACATAGGGGTTTCAAATATAACATACGATTTTCAAGCAAGAAAGAGCAGTCGGACTTATAATCCGACTGTTTTTGTTTATACAATTAGTTATTTGTGAACATGACAAAAAGCATAAGTGGTCTCCTAAAGGCTATTTAGTGGAGAAATAATCTCCGCAAAATCATTTTTTGGGGTATTAACCAAAGTTGAGACTGGATAACTCTCCATTTCCTCCGCAGGATACATATTAAAGGAGTCTTCATGAAGAGAAACAATGGTAAGGATTTGGGTTCCATGCGCAATATTATATCGGGGAGAAAGTTCACCTAAGAATTCAATGGCAAATGAATCTTGTAGCTGGTTTAAGTCTTCAGTTAAGCTGTACCTTCCGCACATAAAGAATCACCTCAAAATAATAATTTCCCTAAAAAGATTTCATTAATCATTTCTTTATTAAACAAAAAAGCCAGAACATTAAGCTCCGGCGTCTTTTCTTAACTACACTTTAAATTGTTCATTGAGTTGCTTTAACTCATCTGATAATTCCATTAGTTCTTTTGCTTGGCCATTAATTTCATCAGTAGCGGCACTCATTTGTTGAGTTGAGGCGGATACTTCCTCAATGCCCGCTGAGTTTTCTTCAGAAACAGCAGCTATTTCTTCAATATCGTTCTTTATGCTATCTTGTCTATTTAAGACATTTTCAAGTTGAACAGCCATTTGATCTATAAGAATATTCATTGACTGTATAGTATCTGAAATATCGCTGAACGTTGCTCCAGTTTCATTCAATGTAGATCTACCATCTGTTGTAATGGTTAAACTATTGTTTAACATAACGACCATTTCTTTAGAACTACCGTTTACCTTGTTTACAATACCATTAATCTCTCTAACAGAAGTGGATACTTGTTCAGCAAGCTTTCTTACCTCATCGGCAACTACCGCGAAACCTCTTCCGTGTTCTCCAGCACGAGCTGCTTCTATTGCAGCATTTAAAGCTAGAAGATTTGTTTGGTCTGCAATTTCACTAATAAACGTGACAAGATCTGTTACTTTATTTGTATTCCTTTCTAACTCATTCATTCGAGTTACGGCTTGTTCAACTGTTTCATAGATTTTTTCCATACCCTGCTTAGAGGAATCCATTAATTTCGAACCAATTTCCGTTTTATCAGAGATCTGAAGAGAAGAGTCTTTTACTTGTTGGCCATGCTCATTGGTTGCCTGAATTAAATCAGAGAACTCATTCATTTTGTCTAACATGGCAGCTGTACTCGTTGCTTGTGTTTCCGCACCAGATGCCATTTCTTCCATAGTCGTTGCAACTTGATTAGACCCCTCATTAACCTCTGAAGAAGTTTGATTTAAACGATTACTTTGTTCATTAACCTGGATAGAGAGGGATTGAATTTTACCTACCATTGTTTCAAGTGTACCTGTCATGCTTTGCATCACTTGTCCCAGTTGACTGATTTCATCTTTAGATTTCAAGTTCAATTCAGAAACAGCGGTCTTTGCTGATTTGATATCACCTTCAGAGATCAGTGTTGCTACTTCACTTAAGCTGGTTAAAGGGCCCAGCTTCTTCTTTAAGAAGATATTTAGTAAGACTAAAACTACTCCTAAAGAAACTATAGATATTATTAAGAAAATAGGTAATGAGTTTTTGAGTACATGATTGGAAATCGAATTTACATCAGAGGCATCAATATCAATACCGATTATGCCTATAACTTTTCCATTCTTATCTTTTAATGGAGCAAAAGCGCTTAAGTAATCCCCGTATTCAGGGTCATGTACGATCTGAGTGCTGCTTGTTCCTCCTTTTAAAGCGGGTGCTACATCTTCAAAAGTAGTTGATGTTGTATTTGAGCCAATTTCACTTGCTACTTCTGAGTCTTCTGGTTGCCCATCTACCATTATTTTTACTTTGTTATCTTCATCAACAAGCAATGTATACAGGTAAAGTGCCCCGACTTTCTCTCTAAAATCATTAAGATGATCCCGGATTTTCCAATAATCATCATTGGAATCCGGATTAGATAAGAAAGCTTTATAATCCTCAGGATCAATACTTTCTGCAACCCTGCTTGCGTGTAATATGCTGGTCCCCTGAATAGTTTCTTCAGCAGAAGAAATTGTATTGAAATATAAAAATCCACTATTCATGCTAAATATAATTCCCATTACAATTAATAGGAATATAGATAGGGATTTTCTTAAAGATTTAACTCGTTTTATCAACGTTACTTCCCCCTTAAACAATAAAATACAACGTTTATATCGGAGGGCTTTATAAAACATTTACTGGTTTATATTTACAAAAATTGCTTATGGGATAAAAATATTTCGTTAAAGTTTTGCCATAAAAAAGCCCAGGTAATTAACCCGGGTAAAAAGGTAAGTTTGGTAGAGGTAATATTAATTATTACTTCAATACATAGCGTTTAATCAAAAAAAGCAAAAATGGACAAATTATATCTGCTTCATTTCACTAATTATTTTCCATTGGTTTCCTAAAGAACACTCATATTTGTTTGTTACATGTCTTTAGGTAATGGTTTTATTGACCATTATGAAGAAACAAATAATAAAAGAAGAAACTCCTTATTTAGAAGGTACAACCAACACTTTAATCATTGAAATTACTATTTTAAACAATGTGTTCGTTCAACAATCAGGTACATTTCTTCACGAAGGATGAATGCACCTTATTATTGAAATAGAGAAAAGTATAATTACTATTTAGGAGAGAAATGTTTTGACTTTTGAGCTTCAGCCAACCAAAGAAATAATTATAAATAAGTTACAGAATGTACTAACCAATAAGATGACTAGAGAAGAGTTCGATTTGTGGGCATACAAATGGGTAGAAAATTTTGATTGTAGAGATCGTTTATCCCCCGAGGAAGATAAATTACATAGTTATTTAATAGAATTAATGGCTATTGATTTAGAGATTGAAAAGGGCATTTATTTTCATAAAGACATTGAGATTAAGGATTGGATACAAAAAATTAATAATGGAGAACTATTATAATTTCTTTGATTCCAAATCGGGTGCATTTTTTCAAGAAGGAGAAGTGAATTTTTTTGATTAAAAGCACACCTTAAGAGGTTTTTTTAAGTTCTAATTTACAACTATTAAACTAGGTATATATCTTTCTCCTATGGGAAAACCTAAGAAAAAAGTGTTCCTGGGAGGATGTATCATGGAAGCGTTATTAGCTAGATTTTCTACCTATCAATTGAATCATCCTGATTTTGAATTGTTTTTGGAAAAACAAATTAAGGCGAGGTTAGGGTTAACGGCTAAGGTGAAATTAGAGAAGTTGATAATGGTAAGCGACAGATGTTATGTAACACTACCTAAACATCAAAATTCATCTAAAACAGTTAGAGAACTTAAGAAACTTTTCGGAAACTCAAATGATGATGAGTTCACTGAGAACATGGTAGAGTATTTCTTCGGACAAGGTTCTTTCCAAAGCATTTACATTATCAATGAAGCGGAATATAACGTACTAATTCATGTTCCTTTAAATTGATAAAATAAGTAAAAAATGAGCACTTTATAGGATCTTTTTTCATCTAAATAGGGGGTTATCTCAATAAATGCGATATCCCTTTTCCTATTAGATTGTTGACCAAATCTGGTATACCGTTTTACCTTCATGCCCAAACTAGAATCAAGTTTAATTGTTTCATAACTGAGGAGAAGAGAAGGTGGGGTTCACCACTGACGCTGAAAACTTATGGCTTTCAGTTAAATGAGGTTCTTATGGCTCTCTTAATTAATAAAAAATCGGATTCACGTGTAGGTAGAATTTGTAGGGGATTGACTTATTCAACAATCGGGTGCGTTTTATCAAAGGTTAGAGCTGCCAAAACAGGCAGCTTTTCTAATTTAAAAATGTTATAAGCAAACAATGTTTAACCTTGACTACATGATATTACTTCCACACCCGCCTTAACTTAAATACCTCTTGGATATAACCCCAGGTTGAGATAGGTGACATGAGCATCTGATAAAAGCAGACAAACACAAAAAACCCTAATTTATTCTTCCTGATTCGAAGTCCTAAACGTTTAAATACATGTTTTTGATATTGGTAAAGAAAACCGTAACTAATCAGAGTGAGCGGCAGCACTAAAAGTGTAGTGAGCCCTACGATCCAATAGTAACCAAAAAAGGAGAGGATAAGCCCAGGGAGCCAACAGAGTGTGTAAACAATGTCAAGGTAAGGCATGATAAGGTTTATCCCGGTCAGATATTTTAGATAAGCTTCCGGCTGTTGCCAAGGTTTCGTCTGTTTTAATGCTTCAATCATTCCTCTCGCCCATCTCGACCGCTGCTTAGCAAAATGGGGAAGCGTATCAGGTACATCGGTGAACGCAACAGCCAGAGGTTCAAAGTATACCTTCCATCCGTTCTTAAGAAGGTTCCATGTTAGCACGATATCTTCCCCTATGGCATCGGGCCATCCGCCGTGCTGTCTAATCCTCTCCGTGTCATAAATGCTGAAAGCACCTTGTGCAACGAGTGTGCCTTGATATAGTCCCTGCAGTCTTTTTATTGAAGCAATCCCTAAAAAATAATCCCATTCCTGCATGCGAGCGAGGAGGTTACCCCTGCTGTTACGAACGAGGATAGAACCAGCAACAGCACAGATATCCAGTGGGGCGCTCTTTATCCTTGCGACTAAGAAACGAACAGCTGAGCGATGAAGAATCGTATCGGCATCGAGTGTGATTACGTATTGAGTCGTGACAGATTCTAGAGCACTGTTTAACGCATTAAACTTACCAGGACGCGTTTCTCTTAGAACTGTTACATCCAAATTAAAAGCTGTTCCAGCTAATTCTGCCACTTTATATGTATCATCTGAAGATGCATTGTCGATCACAAAGACCTTTAGCTTACCTTTATAATCCTGTTTACTGATATAACTTAACGTTCTCGATATGACTTCTCCTTCATTTCGTGCAGCAATCAAGATACTTACTGTATCAGAAGGATTTTCGTTTTTAAAAGGAGGCTGTTTATCAAAGATTAAGGAAATCACCAGGAATGCATTAAGGTAGCCTGGTATATAAGAGATTCCCGCTATAATAAATAAAGCAATTGGATAACTTACAACATTGGAGAGATCGTTAAGCCAGGGGAGTGAAACATAAATCGAAAAAATCATCCAAATGAAAGATGCAGAATGACTAAGCCAAAATTTTAGAAAGACAGGTATGTAGATAGATCTATTTAAAGGTCTTCTTACTTCTTTTCTAGGAGGAAGTGGATGATGGAAATGTAATTTCATAAAAGTATCCTCATTTTAACTAGTACTTTCTTCTTTATATCGGCATTAGTAAGAATTACTACACACGATTTAGATAATGTACTTTTTAAGATTTTTGAAGGAAATACTTTCAGTTTGACAACAAAAGATGAACTGGAGAACAGAAATAAATACTCAGGAAAAAAGTAGATTAAAGATAATCATGAGAAAAGACGATTAGTTATTGCAGAAAATATGAACCAATGAACAACGCTACCAAAAGATGGTGTTTTTCTTTCATCTACTTAACAAGTATGATAAAAGATAAGTAGGTGGTGAAAGTATGTTTAAATGGATTCTTGGGTTCTTAGTGGTTCTAATTGCACTGGGATTTGTCGGATATAACTATGTCATAGACTATGCTTCGGATAAAGTGATGGATCAAGTTTCGAAAACTTTAGTGGGTCATGAAGAGGAAGTAAACCAGCTCTTGAATGATCCTGAGGTTAGAAAGTACGTAGAGGACGGAGAACAGGCACCCGCAAACTTACCGTTCACGACAAAAGAAGAAGCAATAAAGGTTGTTTCTGCAAAGTATTCTGTTAATGAAATGGTTGAATTACGGGATAAAGTACGCGAAGGATTGACAAGTGAAGAGAAAGCGGAGATCTATCAAGGTCTTCAGTCCAAATTGTCAGAAGAAGAACTGCAGGCTTTAAAAGTTGTTGCTCTTAAAGAAATGCAAAAAAATAACCAGTAAAAGTCCTTGTTTAGGGGCTTTTTTCTTTTTTACAACTGTTGAAGGAAATAATAGAAGAAAAAGCCTCTTGGAGAATAAACTCTGGAGGCTTTTCTTCATTTATTCTGCTTTCTTAAAAATTAAAGCTGTGTTATGCCCTCCGAACCCTAAAGCATTACTGAGTGCGGCTCTTACCGAGGTCTTTCTGGCTACATTTGGAACGAAGTCTAGATCACACTCAGGGTCTGGCGTGTTCAAATTAATTGTAGGAGGAATGATACCCGTATTGATGGTAAGCAAAGTAAAGATAGCCTCGATTGCACCGGCAGCGCCCATCATATGTCCTGTCATGGATTTGGTTGAACTGATTGGGACTTGATAAGCCCTTTCTTTTAAGAAAGACTTGATGGCTTGAGTTTCAAATTTATCATTATAGGTTGTGCTTGTTCCATGAGCATTGATATAGCTGATATCGTCTTTCGAAAGGCCGGAATCATGGAGTGCTCCTTCCATAGCTCGCACAGCCCCTTCGCCGCCAGGAGCAGGTGAGGTGATATGGTAAGCATCAGAAACAGATGCATATCCTGCTATCTCCCCATAAATAGTAGCATTTCTACTAAGAGCAGATTCTAATGATTCTAGCACTAGTGCACCAGCTCCTTCCCCCATAACAAGACCATCTCGGTTCTGATCGAAAGGACGACAGCCTGACTTTGGATCCGGATTGGTAGAAATCGCTCCCATCGCACAAAATGCGCCAATACCAAGTGGAGTAAGAGAAGCTTCTGAGCCACCAGCGATCATGACATCAGCTTCGCCCCTCTGGATGACTCGAAAGGCATCACCTATAGCATTAGATCCAGAAGCGCAGGATAGAACCGTACAAGAATTTACACCTTTAGCTCCTAAGGCAATGGACACCTGACTGGATGCCATATTGGAAATAACAGTTGTAGTCGAAAAAGGGTAGAGATTCTGATAACCCCCTGCTTGAAGGTCTTTATACGTTTCTTCAAAACTCCCAATTCCTCCGATAGCCGTTCCAAACGATACACCTATTCGTTCTTGAGGGTAGGTCTCGCCTGGTAAAATTCCTGAATCCCTAAGAGCCATAATTGAAGATGCTACTGCGTATTGTGTGAAACGATCCATACGGTGCCGTTCATTTACATACATATAGTCTGATAGATTGAAATTCTTTACTTCAGCAGCAGTTTTCGCTGAAAAATCTGTACAGTCAAACCTAGTCAATTTACCAATGCCTGATATCCCTTTTTTAGCAGCTTCCCATGTCTCGTTTACTGAATTCCCAAGCGGAGTAATAGCTCCCATCCCTGTAACAACGACTCTTTTCATCTTAACTCCCCTTTTGTATTTATATGGAAGTTTTATATTTCGACAAAATCATCCAAATACCTTTAATTAATTTACATTAAAGTTAAAATATGGATAATAGGTTTTTGATTTAAGAAAGTGGAGTTTAGAACTCTCTAAATTTATGATTTGAATATTCCAATACTGTGAAACTATGGTAAAATAATACATGCTGTTATCTTACTAAATGAAACGGGGAGTATTTTGTGGGGATAGGAATTAATAAAAAGTATTTGAGAGTAACGTTAGCTGCTTCGTTTATTTTTGCATCACTTACTACAACGGTTGTAAATGGAGAAGATCTTTCAAAGCCGATCAAGTTTGCAGTAGAAGGTGACTCTCCCGCACTGCATCCAACTGGTGACAGAATTATTATCACTGATCAGGTAAATGTAGAAGGAAAAAGCTATCCGAATGAGATTTTTGATGTTCATACTGGTGAACGGTTAACAACGTTCACCTCTGATAATAACACTGGAAGCTATCAATTTAGTCCTGAAGGAACCTACATGGTATCAGCAGGAGATTACACGATTGTACGTGATGGAAACACTGGGGAATACCTTTATGACATTCCGTATTCTTGGGGTAGTATCGCTTTTCAGGCAAGCAATGATGAAATAGCAGCATTTGCAAGCAGTTCAGGGAGAAGTTATTCACAGGAAGACCATATTGCCATTTATAATATGAAAACCAAACAAGTGCTTTTTGAAAAGACCTATGATGAGGTAGCCAATACAGAAATCGCTCTTCACCCATACCAACCAATTCTTGCTGCTAGTCACGGAAAAGATGTAGAGATCATCAATTATGAAACACAAGAAACGATTGCAACAATAATAAATCCTTTTCAATTAGAGGAAAGTCAAAGTTTTCATGCGATATGGGGGATAACATACAGCCCTGATGGGGAAAGTCTATTCTTAATCAGCAGTGCAAAATCTCAAATGATCGTTTTGGACGGACAAAATGGATATGGCAAGAAAACATTGACTTCTTCACAATTTGTGAATAAGCCTATAGATGGCGCGGATATCTATCGTTGGGTTGATATTGATTTAACTCCGGATGGAAACAGTATTTATACTACAAACTATGACGGAATCAAATTTTATGATATAGAAAGCGGAGAATTGACATATTATATTAAGTCACACACCTCCATGGATCTAATAAGTTTCTCCAATCATCCTGAGTACCTTGCGATTGAAAGAGGTAAAGGTAATTACTATACCACGTTTACACAGATCATGGAATTACCTTTTCAGTCACCATCAGGAAACTGTATAGCATTCGAAGATCCATTCATCACGCTAAACACTGGTCAAAGTACGTATTATGGAATGGATTATTACTTTGATGGTACGAAAACATTGCTTGATCCGAGACAAGTAACGCTAGTATCAAGTGATCCGGAGATCGTTGCAGTGGATGAAAACAGAAAAATCATTGGACAAAAAGAAGGAAGTACTAAGGTTACAGCTTACTACCGCGGTTTTTCAGAAACGATGAACGTGCATGTAAGAGATGAGAAAGAATCGAACATTCATATCAACCCTCTTTATGACTCCAGCTTTTACGTAACAGGTACGGCTGTGCCTGAGGCTACTATATTCACGTGGTTTGATGGAATGGAATATCGTTCAACGGTAAACCAAGACGGGACTTTTTCTTTTTATTTAAATAAGCCATTAACAGCAAATACAAAGATCAGAGTAATGGAGCAATATCAGGATGCAGACGGAGACCAAATGGACGAGCAGTGGATTAATGTACTGCGGGATACTGTAGCTCCTGGAATACCAGTTGTTAGTCAAGTCAATGACCAATATGATACAGTAAGCGGAAAAGCAGAACCATTATCAACTATTCGTATTCAATTAAATTCAACTACAACCAAGTCTGTAAAAGTGGACGGGGAAGGAAAGTACAAGCTTGTTATTCCAGGTATCAAGGCTGGGCAGAACCTAGACGTAAAGTCTCAAGACCGTTCAGGAAACTTGAGCAAGCCAAAGAAAATGTCGGTTGTAGACCGCACACCGCCATCCATGCCAAAAGTGAACAGCATCTATAAGACTTCCACGAAAGTTACAGGAACGGCAGAGAATAATGCTTCTGTATTTGTGGTTGCTGGCGGAAAAACGTATAAAGGCACTGCTTTAAGTGGTTCTTACAGCATTACGATTCCGGCACAAAAACAATACGCGAAAGTAAGTGTTTACGCGACAGATGCTGCAGGCAACAAAAGTAGTACAGCTGTAGTTTCGGTGAAATAGCTTGATGAGAATATACAATAGAAAAAAAGAAAGGACATTCAGGCAACTTCAGCTTGAATGTCTTTTTTAATAATGAATCCATTTATTTTTATATGCTTTAATAACAGCAGATGTTCGGTCGGGAACATCCAATTTATTAAGGATAGAGCTTACATGGTTCTTTACAGTGCTCTCTGTTAAAAATAAGTGTTTGGCTACATTTTCGTTACTTGATCCTTCAGCTATTAGCTGGAGAACTTCCCATTCGCGTTTTGTAAGTGAAAAATGCGGCGGTTTAACATAATTGGAACTTTCACTAATATATTCTTCAAGTAAAAGGGAAGATAGAGCAGGGTGTAAATATGGTTTATTGTTCTGAAAGAGTTTTAAGGCTTCTATTATTTCGGATAAATGAAAGGAACTTGAAAAGTATCCTGTGAATTTTTGTTGAAGAAGATATTTTATGTCAGTTTCATCGTTTGACTCCATAAGCACAATGATTTTTACACCTTTACCTTTTAACTGTTTTAATACTTTCAATGTTTTGGGTTCAGGCGTTTCAATATGTATGAAGAGCAGATCTCCTATATTCATGGAAATAGTATCCAATTCCAGCATATTGTTGAGACGGTATATATGAATGGAATGAAACACTTCTCTGATAGCTACATACAATTCCTCTTGTATGATGGGAATTCTATGGATTAAAAAAATACTCAAAGAAAATCCTCCTAAAGTGAAAGATGGCTTTTCTAATATAAGGTATTTTTAGTAATTTTGTAATAAAAAAACATCTATTTCCTGAATTTACCGCATTGTATATGATACGTTGCTGTGGAATGATCAGCAATTTCTGGAAACCTACACCTCTAACTGGGAAAACTATATTGACAGTGTATCTTTTATCGATTTCTTAATGCAGAAATATGGAAAAGAAAAGACGTTAAAACTGGTTGCTGAAAATGATAACGAATCCATCTTTAAACGATTTGCCAAGGATCTCTAAACCTTAATAAGTGAATGGAAACAAGCTGATTAAATTAATACAAGAAGAGGGGCAATAAACGGCCTCTCTTTTTTATTTGCCTAAGATTAAATCACTGTAAGTATGTAAATTTTTACCGATATAACTAAGGAAAAAGCACTAGTATTCATTACATGAATAAGTAAGAATGGTTTATTACAACGTTGAGGTGAAAATCCCTGTGAGAAAAGCTTTGTTACCAGCATCACTGGTTATGACAGTTCTATTTTTCGGTATATTGTTAGCTTACCTTTTATATGAGTTCATGCCGCCAAAACAAGCCCAGCCTGTAGAAAAAATAAAAACAGAGGTGGTTACAAAAGAGGTTCCGGTTTCTGCTCCTTTACAAAAAGGGAACTTAAAAGACATCATTAAAACTACCCAAAATAAAGTGGTACAAATTGAAACACCTGAAGGTACGGGATCAGGTTTTCTTTATAACGATCAAGGTGACGTGGTTACAAACGCACATGTTGTAGGGTATGAGACCAAAGTAACTATTAAAACAAGTGATAAGAAGAATTATGAAGGTAAGGTGATTGGTCGCAGTGAACACACTGATATTGCTCTCGTTCGTGTTGAGAGTCTAGCGAAAATCAAACCATTAAAAATAAAACGCGATACCGCTGAACTAGGAGACGACGTGGTTGCACTTGGCAGTCCCCTCGGTCTTCAAAATACGGTGACAGTAGGAATTATAAGCGGGTTGGATCGCTCGTTTTCATTGGGTCCTTTTGTCTATGAAAATATGTACCAGATTACCGCTCCCATATCACCAGGTAACAGTGGTGGACCAATCGTCAGTGGCATTGATGGAGCAGTACTTGGCATTAACTCAGTTAAACATACAACAGAGCATATCGGGTTTAGCATTCCGATTTATACGGTACTTCCAACGCTTGAAAAGTGGTCTAAAAATCCAATGGTCTTTGAGGAGTACCAGGAATATTATGATTTCGAAGTACCGGAATACGAGGGAGATATTACAAAGGACTATGATGAGGAATACGATAGCGACACTTCTTATGGTACAGAAGAAGATTATGATGTAGAAGAAGAGGAGGAGTCCTATTCCGATGAATATCCGTATGTAGAAGAGTATCCTTATGAGGAGGATTATCTATATGAAGAAGATTATCAGGATGATCAGAATCTAATAGAAGATGAAGCCGTAGCTGTTGTTGATTAGTATTACAACTACATTAACTATGGTGATTATTGGAGTGCGTATGAGCTTATCGGGGGGAACTGGAAAGCATCTTCTCCATCAGTCGAGGAGTTTGCGGCTGGATATTCTAACACGCTTTCAACTTCTATCTTAGAATCCTCAGTCAGCTTGAATGAGGATAGTACCTATCAAGTCGATATCACGCTTGAAGCTTATGAATCAGTAAGTACGGGGGAACAAACATCGACCTATTACATGTCATATGTGGTGGGATATGAAGATGGTGTTGTAAAGCTTCTTGGAGGAGAAATGCAATAACCTCAGAGCCAAAAAAAAATAGTAATGACCAGTATTTTACATCTAGTATTTACCCATGAATTTGATTTAAGATGCGAATATATATGATTGTGACGAAGCCTTGGAGATGTGGGCTTCTTTTCTTTGTAAAATAAATATAGACGCTTTACTAATAATCAGCTATAACAAGAAATAGAGCTACTTTTTATTTTAGTTTGGACTTCAGGAGGACCACCATGTTATTTAGTTCAACTGTCTTTTTATTCTTATTTTTACCTATCGTACTTTTAGCTTATTATATTTGTCCAAAAAAACTGCGAAACACCTTATTACTAATCGTAAGTTTATTTTTCTATGCATGGGGAGAACCAGCTTTTGTTCCGATCATGTTGTTCTCTATTCTTATGAACTATACGTTCGGTCTGATCGTTGATAAGGTTAGAGAACGGAGAACAGCCATTCGATTGACCATGACATTGATGGTTCTATCGAACGTATCTCTTCTTTGTTACTACAAGTATGCCATATTCTTTGTTGAAAACATTAATGGTCTATTTAACTCGTCTTTTGCTGTTCCTGAAATTTTACTTCCATTAGGTATCTCGTTCTACACGTTCCACTCCATGAGTTATGTTATTGATGTATATCGTAAACATGGGGATGTGCAAAAGAATCCGATCAACATGGCACTTTATATTGCCTTTTTTCCACAGCTTGTTGCGGGTCCACTAGTGAGGTATCAGACGGTTGCTGCTCAGTTGAAACACAGAGTTGAGACGTTTGACAAGTTTACGGAAGGTGTTAAGCGTTTTATCATTGGTTTGGCTAAAAAAATGCTTTTAGCCAACAACGTTGGTTTGATTGCCGACGAAATTTTCAAAACACCTACGAACGAGTTGTCTGTCGGTATGGCTTGGATCGGAATTATTGCGTATTCCCTACAAATTTACTTTGATTTTTCTGGTTACTCTGATATGGCCATCGGTCTAGCGAAGATGTTTGGAATCGACTTCTTAGAGAACTTTAATTATCCGTATGTTTCAAGAACGATCTCAGAGTTTTGGCGCAGATGGCACATTTCACTTGGTACATGGTTCCGTGATTATGTGTATATCCCACTTGGCGGAAGCAAAAAAGGTAAACTGATCACGTATCGAAATCTGTTTGCCGTGTGGTTCATAACCGGCTTTTGGCACGGAGCCAGCTGGACGTTTGTCGCTTGGGGGCTATATTTCGGTATCATTATTGCGATTGAAAAAGCCTTCTTAGAAAAATTAATATTCAAATTATGGCGGCCACTGCAGCATATGTATGCTCTTGTATTGATCATTAGTGGTTGGGTACTGTTTAGAGCGGAGACTTTTTCTTATGCATTTGGTTATTTAAAAGTCATGTTTGGGTTCGGCAATGTTCCGCTCTTTGATGAAAGAGCTGCCTTCTACCTAACGAATTATTCTGTCTTATTATGTCTTGCGATTATAAGTGCTACTCCTTTATTTAAGTGGTTGATGGAGAAATTATTCACAACTGGATCTAATAAAGTTTTCGTTATAGGTAATGAAATTGGCGCACCTGTTTATTACGCTGCAGTTCTCTTACTGTCCATTGCGTACATGGTTAATGCCACATTCAATCCATTTATTTATTTCAGGTTTTAAGGTGGGCTATTAAATGAGGAAAACAATCGGGGATAAAATCTTAGCAGTTTCGTTTATAGGTTTGATCGGATTTGTCGGAGTGGGTATGGTTTTCGCTGAAGATACGAAAATTTCGCAGCTTGAAAACCGGGAAATGGCTTCCCTGCCTCTTTTTGAAGAAGGGGAGGACTTAATTTCCGGAGAGTATTTTGGGGAGTTTGAAACGTATTATAATGATCAAGTTTATAAAAGGGAAGAATGGCTTGAACTCTATTCTACGTTTAAGAAAGAATTTATGCAGGAAAAAGTTGTAAACGGCGTATTTTTAGGTGAAGATAGTTATCTTCTGCAAGCTGTAAATAAAATCGAGGATCTTAAGGATGAACACCAACAGATAAACAAGTTTATTGAGTATGGAGATTCAAAAGGCCTTGACGTTTATTATACGATGGCGCCAACCAAAGTAATGGCAAATCAAGATAAGCTGCCAGCGTTTGCTGAAGACTACTCACAAGAGAATGCAGAGAACTTTTTAAATGGTCTTAGTCCTAAGACAAACACAATAGACCTACGTGAGAACATTATCGAGAAGAACCAAGATGAGCAATTGTACTTTTATACGGATCACCACTGGAAACAAAAAGCGGCTTTCTATGGCTACCAACAAGTGATCAATGAGTTAGGTAAGAAACATCCAGAGGTTGGAGAACCGAAAGACTTCTCAGATTTTGAGGTGAAAACATTCAAAAAACCTGGATTCTATGGTTCTGCTGCTCGATTATCGAATAAAGCGTATGCGGAGAAAGCCGATCAAATCGAAATCATGGAACCAAAAGATGGTTACGATGGATATGATGTTTGCATTAAAGGGCAATGCGGCAAACCGTTCTACGATATAAGCAAACAAGAAGACACAGAAATGTATGCGGACCGCTATAATGTCTATATGGGCGGCAACGCATCCAATATTGTGATCAAGAATGAAAAAGCTGAGAATGATCTTAAGGTATTGATTTTGAAGGATTCTTATGCCAACCCGATGATTCCGCTCTTGAGTTCACACTTTAAGGAAGTGCATGTGATCGACCTACGCTTAAATGGCGGAAACATGTATGATTATGTAGATAAACAAGATCTGGATATGGTGGTATTCGTCCATAACGTATCATCAGCCATTCAAACACCAAATCTGTATACGTTTGAGGGTAGAAATAAATAAGAAATTAAAGCTTGCAGGATAGCCTGCAGGCTTTTTATTTTGTTGAATTACGAATTTATCAGGAATATTTGGCCTGATTAATAAAAATAAATATAATGATTGCAGAAGAAGTTGATATCACTGATAACCAAGGTGAACCAGCGTATTATTATCCCAACTATACCAATTTAACTAATGATTGTTTTATAAAAGTCCCATACTCTGAGGAGGTTCATAAAATTAATGCGTATCAAGAACAAATAAAGAATTTTGTTGCATCTGAAGTGATTTCTATATAAGTATATCCTTATAGATTAAATATTCAGATTTTTATTTCTTCTTCTACCTAAGTTTGTCATAATGAAAGGATAGACAAAGATAAAGGCTGAGACTTTTATTTAGAAAGGTAGAGGTATGAAAAAGGATATATATAGAGGATCTTTATTTTTATTTGTTAATGTTTTTCTTGCACTAGTTACTGTACTGGTATTGCTTACTTTGATCAATGGCCTGAATGTAGACAGAGCCATTGACTGGGGCCAGCTGCATACAAAAAAGTTTGCCCTTTTAACTGGTTTTGCTTTCTTGTTATCGTGCATCTTATATAGGTCTCAAATGTTCTGTACGTTTAGGGAGCAGGCGGCAGCCACAATGACTAACAACCGGTACCTTCGTATTGTATTTGTTTTGCTTTTTATTATCGGGTCTTCATTTGCTCTCCATGGTATCCTTCAGTTCTTTCAAAACGGATTGAACATCGATGAATTTATTGATTGGATTCAAGGGAAAACAAAGATTTATCTGTTGGGTTCTGTATTTATTTTGTTTCTTTATTTTTTCTTTTTATCTCTTACAGGCAGACTTTATTTAAGTCTGATTCTAAGCATGGGTGTAACTGTAGTAGTCGGTCTTACTCACGCAAATAAGATGACTTTTCTCGGTGAACCGCTTTATCCATCTGACTTTAAGCAGGTTACACATATCGCCGAAGTCATTCCAATGGTTGTTGGTGCATTTTCGTTCTGGAAGCTGCTTATCCTGGCATTTCTAGTCGTCCTTGTAATAGGGTACTTTTTTATTATCTATACACAATTAAACGAGATTAAGACCGCTTGGTGGACAAGAGGCATATTCATAGCCCTCTCAATCTTCCTCTTTTATTCCTTCTTTAACTATCCGAAGACATATGTAAAAGCATTAGCCGAGGATTCAGATGTTAAAATTATTCGATGGAACCAGCCGTCCAATTATCGGGATAATGGATTTGTGTTCGGTTTCCTGTCTAATCTACATGTTGATGCGTTTGATAAACCAGCGGGTTACAGCAAAAAGAAGATAGAAGAGATTGCGAACAGAATTAAAAAAAAGGCAGAGAGCAAACAGCCTGCAAGGCAAAATACGGTCGAGAATCCGAATATCGTGTTCATCATGAGTGAAGCATTTTGGGATCCGACTAAACTCGAAAATGTAACGTTCAGCAAAGACCCGCTGCCAATAACACGGGACTTGATGAAGAAGTATTCTTCAGGAAGTGTACTCTCTCCTACGTTTGGAGGAGGAACATCTAATGTAGAGTTTGAGGCGCTGACAGGGCTCTCTATGCGATTTTTAAAAGCAGGATCCCTACCTTATCAGCAGCTTATCGACCAAAAAGAGTTCATACCTACAATCGTCAGTGAACTAGAATCACGGGAATATCAATCGTTAGCTCTTCATCCATACAACAAAGTGTTTTATAAACGAAACAGAGTATATGACACATTCGGATTCAATGAGTTCTTGCATATGAACTCCATGAAAAATAAGGAGATGTCAGGACCGTATATTTCAGATGAAGCCGTTACCCATGAAATTATGGATAACTTGAGAAGTAAAGATGATCCTGTCTTTGTTCATGCAGTGACGATGCAGAACCATTTTCCGTATGCGGCAGACCGCTATAATAAAACCTCTATAAAAGTCTCAGGGTTAAGCTCAGTATCAAATGCGGAATTGGAGACGTATGTGGAAGGCATTTCTCAATCTGACCACGCCATTGGCCTCCTTGTTAAGGAGCTTGAACGGTTAAAGGAACCCACACTATTTGTTTTATGGGGAGACCATCTACCGATCTTAGGTCAGAACAAAGCAATCTATGAAGAGGCAAAATATACAGAACCTTACAACCCAAAAGTTGAACTGCAAAAGTTCTCTGAAACACCATTATTGATCTACGCCAACTATGAAGTGCCAAAAGAAGATCTGAAGGTCATGAGTCCGGCATTTATCGGGCCGACACTGTTTGATCTTGCAGGAATGGAACAACCGCCATTTTATACGTTTCTTGAAGAAGTGAAAAGTGAGTTGCCTGGTATTAAGCCGGGCTTGCTGATCAATCAAGAGCAAAAGTCACAATTTGCACTCTCTAAAAAACAGCAGCAGCTGCTAAAAGATTATCAGATGCTTCAGTATGATTTGCTTGTTGGAAAACAGTATAGTAGCGAAATCCTGTTTAAATAGAGGAGAAACATCTGAAAGGAAACGTGATCAAAGAAGGGATGCTTCCATTTGGAAGCACCCTTTTTGGATATATCAGGAATGATACAATTTTAACAGGAAAAAAATGATTTTATCAGGAAAAATCACATACATATCATGAAACATAAAAATATATCAGGAAAAACAAGATTTTATCAGGAAAAGTGCTAAACGACATAGGTCACAGTAGAAATAACAACAGATTAAACAAAAAGAGGGAGCAAAAGCGCTCCCTCTTTTATTGTGCGGTATATTCTTTTACCCAGCCGTTGCCTTGTGGTGTTTCGATGTAATACCAAATATCTTTCCACTGTTTTGTAGCTTTTGCTGTACCAGGCTGGATCACGGTCGGTGTCTTTCTTACTTCTAATGGATATGTGTAGAGATTTTTTACCGTTGTAAGATTGATCTGTTTATTGATCGCAATTGGCTTATAGTTCACGATCACGTTTTTCGCTTGGATCCATTTTACGCCATATGGTGTCTGGATCGCATACCAATTCTTGTAGGACTTCACTGCTTTGTATTCTCCAGCAGGCACTGTACGGGTTGTGATCTTATTGGTTAACGGCAGATCATACAGGGTGAGCGGTTCAGTTAACAACATCGGCATAGGGGTTGAATAATTGGTGACAGAGCCTATTACATAATTGCCTTTTGTTACCCATTTCTTTCCGTGAACCGTGTTCAATCTGAAGAAGTTCCCTTTTTCCGCGATAACGGTCGCCGGTTGTGCATTGAAACGTAAAGTCGTCTTGTATTGAGTTCCTGGGCGATCATATAGATACGTATTATCAAACTTTGTGATCAGATAGTTCGTGTTAGTCAGCTTGCCTTCCCAAAGCTTTTTCCCTTCATTCGCAATATAGAGTCCAGCTTTTCTGTTCCTTCTCCATTCTTCTGGGATAACAGACAGTGGAGGGTTTGTTTCGTTAACAGCATAACTTAACTCAGGTGTGAATGCTGGCCGCTTAAATGCACTAATGAACCAGTCTTTATAACCACCGCCACCACCCGGAGCTGGTGCAACTAAAGAATATCCTGTCATAGAAGAGAAGACTTTAGCCATATTGTAGTCACGTGTATAATTTTCTGGTGTATTATTATAATGCCAATATAATATTCTACCCGCTGAATGATACGAGATCGTCACTTCCGGATCTACATAGTATGTAAAGTTGTAAAGCAATTGATTTTCAATCGTTTGAAGCGGCTTCGTTCCTTTATAATTCTTATACGAAGGCGATGTTGGACCTTCAATATTGCTCCAGCCGGCAGGGTATTGTCTGTTAGGGTCGATCCCTTGTGCATTGGCTTTCCATCGCTTAAAGTTCGTGCTGTCGTTGTTCATTTTGATCAAGCTTGAGCGCACTGTAGAAGGAAAAGCATTCGGTCCGTACTGCTGAAGTGTAACGCCATCAGGATTCACCATTGGAACGAACCAGATAGATACATCGTTTAATAGATTAAAAACATTATAGCCTTCAAAGGTTGTTTTGTTCTTATAAGCATTCGCATACTGATCGAGCATCTCCATCGTTATGTTCGTCGTGATCCATTCACGGCCATGATGGGATCCGTTATAGAAGACAGTAGCATCTCCTTTACCGAGTTTAACAGCCCAGATGTGGCGTCCGTATGGGCTTTTGCCTAACGATTTGTATGTAATAAGTCCAGGGTATTTTGTTGCCAGTTCCTTAATATCAGCCGTCATACCGGTGTATGTGGCAGTTGCTGTTAAATTCACATAGTCTGCCGCTTCCGCTTTTTGGTCCGTTACTGGCAGAACGAGTGATGCAGCTAACAAAAACCCAATAATTTTTTTCTTCATTTGACCCTCCAAAAATCTGTGTTTATTCGCAATAATTAGTATACTATTAAACTAATTGGTAAAGGAGAAAATTTTATGCAAAAGAAAAAAATAGTTCTATTTATCCTGTCGTTCTTTGCTTCAACTCTATTAAACCCGTTTCAAACGAAAGCAGCTGTAACCATCCCATATGAAAAACAATTATTATCCCATGCCCTTACAAAAAAGGGATCTACACAAGTAATTATTGTAAAAGCGGACAGTGCAAGTTCTTATAAGGCGGTACTGGCTGCATACCAGCATACAAGCACAGGCTGGAAAAGGGTATACACCTATCCGGCGGTTCTGGGAAAGAACGGGATCTCTAGTCAGAAGGTAGAAGGCGACGGAAAATCGCCGGCGGGCATGTACTTCATGGGTCAGGCGTTTGGTTCTGTTGCTAAACCTGCGGGAGTAAAATTATCGTACAAAAAGACAACAGCATATGATTACTGGATTGATGATGTGACATCAGCTGATTATAACCGCTGGAGGGTGTACGAAGGAAATCCTTATTCGAAGTGGAAATCGTTTGAGCGACTCAATCATCCCCTATATAAATACGCTACCGTTATTCGATATAATGAAAAACCGATCATCGGAAAAGGCAGCGCCATTTTCCTTCATATGTGGAAGAGCTCAACGAGTCCAACATTAGGCTGTACTGCCGTTCATGAAGGCAATGCCTTAAGACTGATGCAATGGATGGACCCTGCAAAACGCCCTCTCTTCATACAAGGAACAGAGGCGGATCTAAAGAGAATGTCAGAGCTTTAACCGGCAAGAGACCCAGGTGGATGAAACGTTCACACGGGTCTTTTTTTGTCGAAAAATATAAACACATCCTATGCCATTTGAAACTGCTAATCTAATAAATATCTGCTATAATAAATTTAACTTATTTTACCATAATAAGTAAATTGTTGGATGGGGGAAAGAGATGCTAAGCTGGAAAAAGCAGTTATCAATGGTTGGCTTATGTGTAAGTTTAGTAGGAACAGGTTTTTCGTCTATTAACGTACAAGCTAAAGGGAAAGAGATAAACCTTTCGAACTCGTACATATCTAAATTCCTGGAAGAAAAACGTCAAGAAAAGAGAGA
Source organism: Fictibacillus barbaricus (assembly GCF_014635025.1). GTDB lineage: Bacteria > Bacillota > Bacilli > Bacillales > Fictibacillaceae > Fictibacillus > Fictibacillus barbaricus. Next base: position 625,573 of record NZ_BMCE01000001.1, read on the forward strand.
TCAAAAACCGTCTATCAGTGAGGACACGTTAATTGTGAAATACAACAGGACGATTTCAGCCAGTGAGCATAGCCGTGCTGGAGCAACACCGATCAAAACGATCTCCAAGCTGAACTATACGGTTGTTAAGATCAAGAAAAAAGGAACAATGGAAAAGGTCTTGAAGGCTTATCAAAAAATGGGGAAGGTAGAGCTTGCCAGTCCGAGCGCCTTGTACACGACACAGAGCACGAACGACCCTAAAGTGAAAGAGCAATACCATCTATCACTTCTGCAGATCGAAAAAACACAAAAGCTTGTCAGCGACAAAGCCATTAAAGTAGCGGTCATCGACCAGGGAGCAGATCGCAATCACCCTGATCTTACAGGCCAGCTCTTGCCTGGATACAACACTGTGAACCCGATCAATCAGCCTACACCAGATTTTCATGGTACTCATGTATCGGGAATCATTGCAGGGAAAAAGAATAACGGAATCGGCGGCTTTGGAGTTAATGCAAACGCTGACATCCTTAACATTGATGTGTTCGACCGTGGTTGGGGTGCTTATGACTTTGCCATTGCGGATGCTATCCTTTATGCTGCAGATCACGGTGCGAAGGTCATTAACATGAGTATTGGCGGCTCTATGCCATCACCGTTAATTGAAGATGCCGTTAAAAAAGCGATCGAGAAGAAGGTAACTATCGTCGCTTCAGCTGGAAACAGCGGAGATGACGGGTTGAATTATCCGGCTGCTTTTGAAGGGGTTATCTCAGTAGGTTCTACCAACAAAGAGAACAAGCTATCCAGCTATTCTACTTACGGACCATCTGTAGATATTGTAGCACCTGGTGAGAATGTATATGCACCGATCTATGAGCCGGAACGCAAATCCAGCTTTGATTACTTGAGTGGAACGTCTATGTCATCACCGGTTGTTGCTGGTGTAGCTTCACTTTTATTAACAAAACATCCGAATTTAACACCTGCACAAGTTGAGTATGTTCTCGAGCATACAGCAAAAGATCTTGGAGCTAAAGGGTTTGATACAAAATACGCAAATGGGCTTGTTGATCCAGTGGCGGTGTTGAATTATGACATTAAAAAGATTCCTGCTTCTGTTAAGAATCCGACAACGGAAAAAGAGATCTTAAACGCAGCTAAGCCTGTAACAGTAACAGGCAGCTATACGCACAAAGGAAAAATAACAAAAGCAAACGAAGAGCAATGGATCAAAATACCTGTAACGAAAGGGGAATACATCCAAACGTCTCTTGAAGGTGCTGCACAATACGATTACAAGTATAAACTTCACCTGTATTCGAAGGACGGCAAGCTAATTGAAGATGTAAACCAAGTACGTGAAGGAAGACCAGAAGGAAAACTATTAAAAGTTCCTTTCTCTGGTACTTTGGCGATCGGTATTAAAGATGCGAACGGAAGTTTTGACGATTCTGGAAAAGGTGCGTCACACTACTCGTTAAACATCCAAAGAAGCAATGAACTTGCAGAAGACGGCAATGACCTAGAGAATCCGATTGTCGTAGATTCCTTCCCTTATTCTTCGAAAGAAACGCCGTTAACGTTTACAGGAGATGAAGGGGACGAAGATTATTTTAAAATTACAGTAGAAGAAAAGCAGATGGTTCGTGTGAAAACGACGGCTGTGCCAGGAATTGACGCAAGTCTGAACGTCTATCTCGGAGAGCAGCTGTTCCCGCCGGCTGAAGGAGAGGAAGGCGAAGAAGACGGAGAAGGTGAAGAGGGAGCAGAAAAAGGAACAATGGCTGTTGCTCCACAACATGAAGAAGAGCCGATCGAACCGATGTACTACTCCAATTCTCGTGGCTATGGTGAAGGTGAGACACTCGTTTTTGAAGCAGAGCCTGGAATGGAATATGTGGTCTCCACTTCAAATAAGATGAACTATTTTGATTTTATGTTCGACTTTTTCATGAACGAACAGATGATGCTAAACGGTACAGACTCGTTTGACTCTTCCAATCTGCCTTATGCAGTAACGATGGAGAGCAAGGTAATGCCTGAAGATGAGGATGGTTTACCGTTCCTAGAAGAAGAGACACCTGAAGAAGAATATGAAGAAGGCAAAATGGATTCAGAAGAGTATGTGGCAGCTAAACAAGAAACAAGAGATGAGATGCATGCTGTAGAAGATGAAGAAGATGAATATGAACAAATGATCAGAATGATCCAAGAAAATGCACGAAGCTATGAGATCGGTAATCAAGCATCCGGCTACCTGCAAATGATGGATGACGAAGACTGGTTTGCGGTAACGCCTGAGCAAACAGGAATCTATGATTTCACATTCAATAAAAGCGGCAATATTCCAATGATGGAAATGTACGAAATGGTTGAATTTACAGATGAGGAAGGTAATACCTATACCGATTTATTCCAGGTTGGCGGAAACTACACTTGGGATTGGGATGGTGTAACAATGAACCCATCCATGCTGATTGGTTTAAGGGAAGGCCACTCTTACTTTGTGAAAGTGAATAACGACTATTTCAGCGAGAACAGCATCTCTTTTGACCAATACACGTTTACTTCAAAGCTAAAGGTCAAGAATCCTGAAGACAAGTATGAGAACAACGATAAGATGGAAAAAGTAAAAAACTTACCGGCAAAGCGTTTCTCTGGTAACTTTGCAATGCCGAACGATCAAGATGTTTTCTACTTGAGCCCCGGAAAGAAAGACACATTATTTGGTGTAAATATTGATCGTTATCCTGTAACAAACGAGTTGAAGAAGAAAATACCAGCTGAATTACTAGGCAACTTCTATAGTGCGGCGATCATTTTTGAAGACAAGAACAACAATCGTAAATTGGATGAAGCAGAGTTTGATACGGTTCGTTATGTAGAAAAAGGCTTGGATACAGGCCATACGAGTGGATCGTTCTTAGCGAAAAAAGGAAAAGGCTACATCATTGCTTTTGTTGGGTTTACAGAAACACAAAACCCAAGCCTGTTGCCTTATTCTGCCCAAGTCGCTCCTGTCAATGTTAAGGATGAGGATGCAGGATCCGTTATCCGAAACTATAAGCCTACTAAGCCGTTGTCACTTAAAAAAGTGAACGCTAAGAAATGGACGGCAACGGGTTCATTGAATGCAGGGGTACCTAATGGAGATACCGATTGGTATGCAATGAAGCTGGATAAAGACAGTAAAGCTAAACTAACCTTTGACTTCAAGAATGATGTCGATGGCGTGATTTCGATCTATAAAGACGGCAAGCTCGTGAAACGTGCAGACTATTACCGTTTAGGTGACGATGAAGTACTGATCACGAACCTGAAGAAGGGCACATACTACATTGAGGTAAAAGATACGAACCGTAATGCTAGCCTTAGCCCGTACACACTAAGTGTAGAGTTTTAATAAAAGAAACCAGCAGGATCTTGTTGATTCCGGCTGGTTTTTTGCTGTTTTTCAGGGCTATTTGCATAAAAAAAGAACTGACTCAGCTTGAGTCAGTTTCACTGCACTTTTACATGGGCTTTTTTGAAAAGTTCTTCAGTCATTGTAAATGGTTGTTCTTTTACAACAACCTCTCCATTCTCCTTAACCACTTCTAAAGTTACTCTAAACTTTGTGCCCACTGGAAGAATTTCGTCATCTTCATAGTTGATCCAATCTAGATCCCAATATCCCCAAACGATGTTCATATGATAAGCGGAACTCCAGTCACGATACCACCAATTGAATTTACTGATCAGATGACCGGCATGATGACTGTTAAAATAACCATATACTTCGTCACCATAAACGTTCTTCAAAGATTGATAGGAGGGATATTGTTCAGCATCTGCAATCCAAAGTGTCATAGATTCTCCCTCAAGGTTCGTATAAATTTTCATAGGGAAACCTAAAGAATAGCTACCCATTGATATATAAAAAGCTTCGTTATCACCTGATTCTCTATCCTGGATTAAATTCTGAAGAAGTGAATGATGGGCAAGAAGTATATTTTTTTGCTTTGAGTTTCTAACTTTATTTATACAAGTTAGTGCATTCCCCAATTGCCGTTTTGCCTCTGTCGGATTCTTATAAGTATCCTTTTCAGCTAGTTCTAAATCTTTTCTAGCGTTTAGCAAGTAGTATACATCATCCCGAGTTTTCTTAATTGGGACAAGATATCTCGTTTTAAACTCATCCTGTATCAGCTTGCCGTATACCTTATCATAATTTTGCTGCAATAAGCTCAGCTTGTAGTTAAAATAGTTATAATCTCTTATACCATACCACTTACTATCATTCAGATAAGTATCTAAATAATCTTTCTGAAAATTTTTTAGAATAGGGTAAGTTTTCACAGCATTATTATAGGCATTACCATTTTTCACAACCTTCTGATACCCCGCCACTCGAGTAAGCAGCTGAGTTTTTCTCTCGGAGCTAGGGAGGGAATCAACCATACTTTTAGCTTTTCCGACTTCATACCGGGCATTGTGGTAAGGGGTTCCGATTTGTGTTACGTAATCCAAGTTTTTTGTGTATTTCTCATGGAGTATAGTACTGGCTTTTTCTGCGATGTTCACTTGTTTTTCTGTTTCCGAAAGGGTTGCAGCATCTGCCGTGTGCGGCATTATATACAGCAAGCCTCCAACTAGTAACGAACTGATCAACTTTTTCAAGGTTACTAATCTCCTTTATCGACGGTTTATGGAACAGAATTATTTTACCATAATTATGAAATTTAAGGTAAATAAATGTCAATATAATTCGAGGTTAATAGTAATAGGCCATGTAAAAAAGTTCAAAAGATAAAGGAAGTACTGAAAAATTTAGTTTTAATTGTACAAGAAGTCTTGATGCAACTTTAAAGTCCTGCTGTCTGTTAAGAGGACATTATTTTATTTTTTCATTGAACATAATGGTAATTTTTATAATACTTAAAATATCCCATTCCACAATAGGGGGTAACTTTTGAAATGGTCTAATTTATTAAGTTCATTGATTATAGGAATTTCTATAGTATCAGCAGCTTTTATCCTAAAAGGTCCGATCACAGCATCCTTAAATAAAATAAAAGCTGACGAAGAACCAATTATCCAGTTACATACCGTACCTCATACGGAGTTAATGAGTATCAAACAGCTTTCTGACTATCTTCAAATTAGTGAAAAATCCATTGAGAGTATTATGGGTCAAGATGATTTTAATAAGAGTAAGATGAGTGATTATGACACGTATCAGTTTATTCCTTATCTTATATTAGATGATCAATACAAATTTCTAAAATCTGAAATTGACAAGTGGTTAAAGTATAAAAACGAGATGAATTTCTAAATAAATGATAAACCTATGCATGATTCAAAAAAGTATAATTCATCTGACCTCGATCACCCAGAAAGTAAGATACGTTGCAGGATTATTAAAAGACCTTTTCCATGAGTCAAGAATTTTGAAGGATCTTATTTATAGACAGGTATTAAAAATAGGAGCGTTTAGCATGCCACTAACTTTTGCTCATCCAGCAGCCATCTTGCCATTTTCGCGAAAAAGTCAGTTCATTAATTTTTCTGCTATGGTTTTGGGGAGTATGGCTCCTGACTTTGAATATTTTTTAAGGGGGAAGCCTCTGGGAGAGTTTGGACATACTCTGTCCGGATTTATGCTCTTAAACCTTCCCTTGGTTGCTGTGATTTACTTTATCTATCATATCTTTATCCATCAAGTCTTAACACATCATTTACCCCTTTATCTACAAGATGGTTACTATCCAAAAAGAGAGAATCCTAATAACTTTTTAAGAGTCCTCGTTTTCTGTTATTCAGCTTTAATAGGGATGGTCACTCATGTAGTATGGGATTCTTTTACTCATGTAGATGGCTATATGGTTATGAATTACTCTATCTTCACTAACACTTATCATGTGTATGAATTTAAGGTGCCACTATATAAACTTTTACAGCATGGCAGTACTGTAGCAGGGTTAATGATGATCTTTATTTATATGTATGTTCGAGCATTGTCCACAAAGAATAATCTATCTAAAGTATCGCTAAAGCAAAAAACTACTTTTTGGTTTACAATTCTGTCTTTAACCATAACTTTTATGTTTCTCTGGAACATTGTTGATTACGTATCAATCTTTAAGTACGGAATATTAGTTGTTAGAATAATAGATTCTTTTTTTATAAGTCTATTTATCGTTTCTATCGTTTTTAAAAACAATGTGCAAAACAGCAAAAATTTAATCAAGCAAAGCTTCTAGCATAAACAGAGGTCTTTTCTTTTTATTAGGAAAGAAATCTTGTTATGAACTACACGATGAGTACCTAATACAGCGAGACTTACGCGTAGACAGCACCAAGTGTTCCAAGAACAGCCGTCACGAAACAAATCAGAAATAGGAGAATTCTTTTAATAAATGTTGGTGAGACCTCATATGAAAATTTGAACAATATTTCTACAAGGTTTGAAGCAAGAGGGAAACTAATCTTTTCAATTTCTTCTTTCTTTCCTGTAATGGACTGCCACATTCCAATATATCCAGCTAGAGCTATTATGAGTAAGATTAAATTTATCCACATGTTTTATGTCTCCTGTATTTTTAGTTGTAAAAATATGATCAGAACGGGAGTACCGAATAATGAAAAGTAGCAGAAGAACCTATGTTTTACTCCTAATTGTACTCTTTTTATTGACTGCATGCAGATTTATCTTTAACGAGTTATCATCTTATCTAGATCTAGCTTTTATAATCGCTGTCTTAATTCTAGTACCTGTGTCAAAACGAATGAAAAGCTAAATGGAGCAACAAGTAAACCCAGCGGAAGTCCGCTGGGTTTTATATCTCGTTTTTAATTATAACTAATCGCTTGTTTCCCCATTTGCTCCCATGCTGCTACAAAATCAGTTAACCTCAGTTTTCTGTTCTTCTGATTTGAGAGTGGGTCATTGAAGTAAATGTAACCTCCGCTATAGCCAGTTACGAGGACAGAATGCTCACGGTATGTAACCTTGATTGGTCCTTGTGGCGTGTAGAAGTAAGTGAACTGGGATTCTGGAAGCTTTGTAAACCATGAGTTTGCGATTACCCATACTGGTTTTCTTTTATCCAGCTGTTTCTTAACTTCTGTAAAAGATAGTCCGGACAAATTTACGATTCTATCTCCAAGGTATTGTCTAGCTAAACTTTCGACTGGCTTATGATAAACGCCGTATCCAGGTTTGCTATATGTATACATGTTACCAACAAAGCCTACGTTGGGGTTGCCGAAATACACTTTTCCGTCTACTTTACGATAGGGAGTAGGATCTTCTTTTACTTCATATGCAAGCGTCATCTTGCTTACCTTTTTACCTGCATAGTTAAGCATCATCGCAAGACTTGTTACTTCGCATCCTCTTGGAAGTTCGGGCATTTGAGAAATTAGAGGTGCGTTAATAGGAGAGAATGTGGGAGCTGTTGAAGTAATCAGCCAGCTTGCGATCCATCCTTTTTGTCCATTAGGTAAAGTTACGTGATACCATACTTCTTTTTTGCTATTATACGCATATTCAAAAGCTTGAAGTTTTGTGCCGTAATTCACCTGTGCTACTATTGCATAGTTTGTTCCGGTGCCAGAACGAATGTTTACGACATCTCCTTTTACATAGTACGTTTTATTAATAGGGGCAGCTGCTGATGCGTCAGACGGATGTGTAAAAGCAACAGCAGTCAAAACCAGACAAAACAAGATTAGACTTTTTAAAACTAACTTCATTATTTTCCTCCCAAAAGATATTACGATATTTTTCTCTTTTATATCGTATAATTAGACATTTTTTTCTTCAATAGGGAATGGTATTTATATTTTGAGATAATATCCAAAACATAGAAAAAGGACAGGAAAATATTCCTGTCCTATAGTGCTACATTTGTATAGTTTTTGTTTCTTTCGCCGGTTTTGTTGCGCCACCTTCTGCTTTTGTTTTGTCCAGTACAACATTAATTGTACGAAGCAGAATCACTAGATCCATCCAGAATGAATAGTTTCTAATATAATATAAATCAAAACGCAGCTTGTTTTCTACGTCAGTTGTATATTTACCCATGATTTGAGCGTAACCTGTAATTCCAGGCTTAACGGTATTGCGGTATTGGTAAGACTTGTTGCTTTTCGTAAATTGCTGAATGAAAAATTCACGTTCAGGACGCGGTCCGATAATGGACATATGCCCAGCTAAAACGTTGATTAGCTGTGGAAGTTCGTCAATACGTGTTGCACGGAGGAACTTACCAGCCTTCGTTATACGGTTATCGTTCTGTTCAGCAAGCGTAGACCCTGTTAAAGCTTCAGCATTCATAACCATGGAACGGAACTTGTAGATCATGAACGGACGATTATGTCTTCCCGCTCTTTCTTGTTTGTAGAAGATCGTACCTTTTGGTTCCTCGATCTTAATTGCAATAGCTGCGATTAAGAATAGAGGAGAGAGAACAATCAGCATAATGAGTGACAATACAATGTCAAACACTCGTTTAACTAAAAGCTGATCGATTGAAAGTCCGAAAGGTTTAACGCCAACAATCATCGTATCATCAAGTGATGTGATAACTGATTTTGAAACAAGCAAATCATAAAGTGATGGTACAACATAGACAAGCTTTTCATTTTTCATGGAATAAAAGATAAGTTTGGATTTTGTATCCTCTGGACAATCTGGACCAATCATTAAGCAATCGGCTGAAACAAGAGCTTCAGCTACTTCATCAAATGATGAATCTGGGCTGATTGTTTTTACTGACATGCTGCTTAAAGAAGGGTACAGATATTTTAACTCATCTGTTGCTTCTCTTGTTACGAATAGTACTGTCCCTTCATTCGTTTTACGTGATGTGTTTACTAAGATCAATTTAAACGAGATTAATAGAACAATAGATAAAAAGTATGCCAGCAAAATGACGGAACGCGGTAAAGCGAACGCACGGAACATGAACGATGCTGACATCGTAAAGAACATTATAAAGGTTGTTACGATAAAAATATTGCTGTATATATCCCAGATGGTTTTACGGTGAAACGAGTACATTTCATACGCCGCTAAGAAGAATAAGCTTACAACCAGGATCCAAGGCAGGACTTCTAACGATGCGTCCCAGTTTCGTACCTCTAGGTCAGGTCTTCTTAGGAAGAGGGCTATAAAATACGAAAGGGTGATGAGAACAAGATCTGTTAAAAGAACTGTTATCTTTTGTGTTGGTGTTTCAATTTTATTCATTCATTAATTTCTCCTATCTTGAAAACTATGTTCTGTGAGAAATGCATTGACATGTTGAAAAAATTACTATATACAATGTAACGCTTAACCCCTTAAAAAACAAGTGAACATATGTTTATTCTCGACAAATTTTATAATTCCCGGTCTCTCATTTAAGAAACCTGTAGAAGCATGTTAGTAACAGTTTAAAGTATTCTTTCGAAAAAGTACGAAATATGAATAAAATTACAAAATCTTAGAGAAAGCAGTCATTAAAATGCGTTTCAGTCTGTTGTTTAAAAATTTGATCAAAATACTGACATCCAGAAAAATTGTAATGTTTGATCCGTCTGAAACAGCTATCATCAGAAGAATTTTATTCACCACAATATAGACGAAGCAATTGAGTTATTTTATTCAAAATCGGAAGAGCAACATGAAGACTTATTATTAAAGAGACGATTTCCATTTAGGAATCGTTACAGGCAAAGCTATAAGAAGCCTTGAATTATCATTTAAAAAATTTAACATGATGTACTTTACCGTTTTTCTTTTTGATTACCAGTGATGATGTAGTGATGTCCAGTCAGCAGCATTTAATGGACCTGACCTTTACATCATGAGTTTTAAACAAATGTTTATTTTAAACTAAGGAATAAAGACCTAAAAAAATCTGTAAAAGCCTTATAAATAGCTGTATGTCGAAATTTGTCTATATTAAATTATATATTATTTTATGCCTACGAATTATACTATATTAGTAAAATATAAACATATTTTGGTAGGAGGCTATTACGTGAAAAAGTTGGTAGGGATATTTTTAGCATTTGTAATGGTTTTAAGTTTTTTCTCATCACCTGCATCAGCAGCAATCGACGAGACAGAACTGGATGCATATTTGCAGGAAGTTAGTGCTGAAAGAGGTTGGCCAACACTAACAGCTGATGAGTTTAACGATTATTTAAACACTTACAGCTTGCTTGAAGATGGGGTCAATGAATTTGAAACACTTGATGAAATGAAAGAATACTTAGGAGAAGTCATCTTAGCTGACCTTAGCAATGTTGAACAGCTAAATGAAGTCTTTGAAACTGATGTGTTAAAAGTTTTGGAGGAAAACGGCGATTCTGTAGAAAACTATCTGTATATTGATGATGTTTATTTCGCTGTTGAGGAATACATAGGTTATGACTGGGAAGAAGAGGAAGAAATGTTTGATGAAGAATTCCTTGGCTTCTTAGCAGAAACTTTTGGTTTGACGGGAGAAGAAGTTGACCGTTTAGTTGCTCATCTGGAAATGCTTGATGAAGAGCTGAGTACGCCTGAAAACGAAGCGAAACTTGAAGAAATTGCCCTTCGTATGATGGAATTTGAAGAGTTTGAGAGTGTTAGTGAATTAACTGACGACCAAGTTGCAGAACTTCTATACCTAACAAAAGAATTAATGACTACATTGAAGCTTGATGGTGAAATCTATCTTTTAGATGCAGATGGAAATAAGACTTCTATCAGCTACAAAGAATTGATCTTTATGGAAGACCTTAAAGGGTATAGCGTTTTAGTAGAGTTATATAGCGCAGTTGATGGAGAGTTCTTGGCTGATTTTATTCTTACAGCTGATATGTTTGATTCTGAAATCATCACAGATACAGGTAAAGAGATCAAAGAAACGCCTGTAGCTGCAAAACCTGTTAAACCTGCAAAAACAGTTAATGGGGCGAAACTTCCTAAAACAGCTGGGTTCCATGCTGAGTATATGATTCTTGGAGCAGGCATGCTTGCTCTTGGTCTATGGGTTAGACACCGCGCTATTTCAGTAAAATAGGAATTAATAATGAAAAAAAAGCTGATTCTGCTTATCGTTTCCGTAGCATTGATTTCAGGCGGCACATGGTTTTCTTCTACCAGTATCTATCAATTAACAAAGGGTTATTTGATGTTTAAGTTTGGTTCGGAAAAAACATTTACTCAAAAGAAAGAAACGGTGCAGGCAAAAGAGAGTACAAAAGAAGTAGAGGAATCTAGCGATCAAACTTTGTATGATGTGAGACCAAAAGTAGGAGAGCAGATGGGAGAGCTAAGAATCCCAAAGCTCGATGCTGCTTTACCCATTTATCATGGTACAAACGAAGATGAACTAGAAAAAGGTGTCGGTCATTTTGCAGATAGTGTGCTGCCAGGTGAAAAAGACAATTCCGTTCTTTCAGGACATCGTGATACGGTGTTTCGTAAACTAGGTGAAGTCGGGAAAGGGGATTTGTTAGTCGTAGAAACAACAGCAGGTACATTTACGTACAAGGTTCGAAAAGTGCGTATTGTTGATAAAGATGACCGTTCTGTCATTGTTTCTATGCCGCGTGCTACTTTAACGGTAAGCACTTGTTACCCTTTTACGTTTGTCGGTGCAGCGCCTGAGCGTTATGTATTGGTGGCTTATTTAGTTAAAAGTGAAAAGAAATAGTTCTAATACAGCTGACTCATACGGGTCAGCTGTATTTTTTGTGAAATTAAGAAGGAATGAACCACTTATCATGAAGAGTAAGGAAGATATCATGAATTCAGAATCAAATATCATGAAAAAAGTGATTTTATCATGAAAAATTAAAGATTTATCAGGAATCCACAATTTCGTTCACTTCTTTATAGTTGCCGTAGGAACGAGCCTAAAAATAAACGTAACCATACCGATATTAAAAGTGTTCTTACATTTGAGCAGATTTCCTAGCTGGAATATTCTAAGATAATTTCACCTTCAAATGTATTAGTTGAAAATACCTATTTTTTTAAAATGAATCCTTTTATATCAACCTTTCCTCACCGTTTATTGGAAAACTTTACATTAATTTTACTGATTTATCTTGTTATTGAAAAAATAGATTACTATACTAATAATGTACAATATTTGCATAAATTTGTTGAAAGAGGGGCGAAAATGAAGAAATTTGCAATATTTTTCTTTTTGGTGTTGGGGGTGTTGATTTCTCCTAATCTACTGAACAAGGTTTCTGCGGAGGTGCCTAAAGGATTAGTAGAAGTTAAGCTCAGAAACTTTTTGGGGAACCAGACGAGTATATCTCTTGACGTGATCGGCAAATATATTGTCGACAGCGACAGGAGAACCTTATCTGGCACTGGCTTTATTTTGAAAGCAGAAGCAGGCAGTCTAAACTTATATAAAGACACAACTCTAGTAAAAAAGTATGGGGCTACTTTTTCTATGCATCCCGAACAATATGGGACAAGTCATTATGTGAAGCTGAACAATAAAGCTTATACGGGGGCTTTTGCTTTTGAAATCGAAGACGGCAAATATGTGAGGCCAATTAACTCTCTTTTAATGGAAGATTATTTAAAAGGGGTAGTTCCGCGTGAGATGTCAGGAAGCTGGAATGTTAACGCGTTAAAAGCGCAGACGCTTGCAGCAAGAACGTATGCGATGAGATATGCAGGTGCCTCGATTAACGATACGCAAAGCTATCAAGTATACGGAGGCTACACATGGTTCGATAATTCAAACCGTGCCGTAAATGAGACCAATGGTGAAGTTATTAAATATAATGGTAGTTTAATAACAGCACTTTACTCTTCCAGCAACGGTGGTATGATTCTTTCTAACAAGAATACATGGGGAACAGATCGATTAGCTTACTTTGACAAAAAACAAGATCCTTATGATCTGCAAAGCGGAAATCCCAATCTTAATTGGTCATACAGCTTAAGGAAAACTCAAATTGATATGACAGGTAAGGATCTGAAAAAACCTGAACTATGGTGGGGACAAGTGCAAGAAGCAGATAGTGCCATCATGAAGAATCTAAAATCAAAGCTGATCGGCGGAAAGATCTCGTCAAACTCGGATATAAAGATTACAAATGTAACAGCTGTGAATTTTAAAACTTCATTTACGGCAGATGACGTTCTAACTGGTTATATTAATATTGAGTACTACCGAAAAAGAACAGATACCAGTGAATTTATTAAAGATCCGGCTACAGGCAACATTTTAAAGCATAAACTGACGGTGGACGGCGAAAGCTACGATCTTCGTTCTATGATTGGTTCTACTATTATGAAAAGTGCTTATGTGAAATCTGTTAAAAATGAAACAGACCGATTTACAGTAAACGGCGGAGGCTGGGGTCATAGCATCGGGATGAGCCAATTCGGTGCAAAAGTGATGGGGGACCAAGGAAAGCCGTATACTGAAATTCTTTCTTTCTACTACCCGAACACATCGATCGTAAAAGAATCGTATGGCTATCAAGGTGTTAAAGTGAATGGGCTATCAGCAAATGTCCCTAGTCCACAGCTCCAAAATACATCTATCACACTTTCAGCGGATGCAACAGGTGGATATGATAAAGTGTACCGTTTCTGGGTGCAGGATGGAACTCAATGGAGAATCGTTCAGGATTATTCTACAAAAAGTACATACTCTTGGGTGCCTAAAGAAGGCGGAGATTACAAGTTCAGTGTACATGTGAAAGACAAGTATTCTACAAAGTCTTATGATGGATACGCAGCACTGGATTACCGTATTGCTTCAAGTGTTAAAGTAAACAGCGTAACTGCTGACAAACCATCTCCTCAAGTTGCAGGAACACCGATTAAAGTAACAGCAAACGCTGAAGGCGGCCATGAAAAGCTGTATAAGTTTAACCTTCTTAAAGACGGAAAATGGACAGTGGTGCAAGAGTATTCATCATCGAGTTCCTTTGCATGGACACCAACGGCAGCAGGGGATTATCGATTTAGCGTCCATGTAAAAGATGTAAGCTCTTCTAAAAGTTATGATGCTTACGGAGTCTTAGATTATAAGATCTCAACAAAAATAGATCCTGTTGTCATGCAGAGTGTTACAACGGACAAACCTAGTCCGCAGGTTACAAACACAACGATCAACATGACAGCAAATGCAACAGGCGGCACAACGAAGCTGTACAAATTCAATATCTATAACGGAAAATCATGGGTAGTTGCTCAAAATTACAGTACGAAGAACACATACGCATGGAAACCAGCGGCTGCAGGTGCTTATAAGATAAGCGTACATGTAAAGGATCAGTCATCCTCTAGAAGCTATGATTCCTATAAAGCTTTTGATTATAAGATCACTGCATCAACTTCTGGACAATTTGGAACACCTATTAAAATTGATAGTGTTGTAACTGATAAAACATCACCACAGCCTGCTAATACCTCTGTTAAGGTAACGGCGAACGCATCTGGTGGAACTGCGAAAGAGTACAAGTTCTGGATTTCAAAAGATGGCGGAGCGTATGTGAGAGTTCAGGATTACTCAACGAACAACACATATAATTGGCTGCCTACTGCAGCAGGAAGCTACAAGATTAATGTCCATGTAAAGGACCAATCTTCCAGCAAATCATATGATGCATACAAAGTAATTGACTATGTGGTAACAAAAGATGAAGTAGTTGTACAAAGTGTGACATCTGATATTCCTTCTCCGCAGCGTATGAACACTGCGATCAATGTAACAGCCAATGCAAGTGGCGGAGAATCGCTTCTGTACAAATTCAATGTCTTTAATGGTACAGATTGGATCCTATTAAGAGATTATTCACCTGAGAAAACGTTAAAATGGGTTCCTATTAAGCCAGGAGCATATAAGTTTAGCGTACATGTGAAAGATTCAAGTTCGAGTAAAGCTTATGATCATTACGGGGTATTAAACTATAACATAACGAATTAATAGTAGAAGGAAGCTGACTCTAGGGGCACATTGCGTGTAATTCGGGTCAGCTTTTCTTAATTTTAACTGCGTACTCAGTTAATATTTCACCCAACATGTATAGAAAATTTAGTCGTTGTTGAACATTGTGAATAGCGAATGGTAATATTAAAGTTGTATGCTGTGACATGAAAGGGAATGGATATGAAAACAAAGTGGAAATGGATTGTTTTTAGCTTAATTGCAATTGCAGCTAGTTTTTTAATAAAAAATCCGTATTACGATGCATCGCATGATGATAAAGTGCTTACTGAGATAACGGTTGAAAAAGCAAGGGATGCATCAAAGAAACTAAGGGGTGCATATCAGGATAATAGCATCTATCTTAACGGGATCGATGCACCTTATGATAAGGCTAGAACGGAATATGCACATGCGATCGGTATGGTAAACGAACTGGAAAATGGTGAACGGAAAACGAGGTTGGAAGGGCAGCTAAAATCAGTAGAGCAGGAAATTGAAATAGCAAATACCTTTAATAAAGCCGTTCGATCTGGTAAAAGAATGTTAGAGGCACAACAAAAAGCAGAAGCTGTACATGTGAAAGAACCTTTTGATATTAAAGCGGCAGTCAGATCACAAAAGGAACTGGAAGACTCCATAGATAAACTATCTGGAATCTTCAATGACATTCCTTTTACATATGTACAGAAGGATATGAAAGTCACGTATGTTTATCCCGCTAAGCAATTTAACCGAGATGCCATTTTCTACGTAGAAGGTCTTGCATTACTAGATGAAGCAAAGCAGAACCAAATAGAAAGTGAAAAATTGAAATATATAGATCAAGCAAAAGTGAAAGCAAAGGGAATCAAACATAAGGAATTAAAAGCGAAGTTAGAAAAACAAATTAATGAGCTATAAAAAAGCAGAGGGCCTTCAATGGCACTCTGCTTTTTCTCTATTAACCTGCTGAAGGAACACTTACTTTCCAGCTCGTAAACTCCTCTGGCATTGCCAGTACGAGATTCTCAGGGAATATAAATGTCCAGGGCTTACATGAGTAGGGACTTATCGAAAAGTCCTTTAGCTGGAATAAACCTGATGCGATGATCTTTCCGTCTTCGCTTTCCAATTGGAGCGGCAACTGCGATAACTCAATTTTTTTGCCGGTCCCATTCCGAATGAGCAAGGTTAAGGCAACATTTTTTTCATTTGATCTTTCTGCTTTTAATCCAAATAAATTCACTTCTTCATTTTTAAGGGGCGGAAGTGTAGAGATAAGCTTTCTCAAATCCTTTTGTTCCTCTTCACTTAAACGTTCTTCCCATGAAGCTTCAAGTTCGAGTGTTTCATTGGCAGGATTCTGTTTTTTTAACTCAAAAGCCAGTTTCCAATCATCTTTGTTCCATTCCGATAAGTTCACCAGAAAATCTTCTGGTTCGAATAAGAACTTCCATGGTATAGAAGAGGAAGGAGGCAATTCACCAAGCATGTTAAAATCAAAGACCTTACGAGCCAAAATACGGCTATCGGAATCCATGATTAACAGAATCACTTCTTCAAAACGAATTTTTGAAGGCAGTGTATTCCGAATAAAACCTTCAATAATAACGGAATCATTAAATTCCATCAGCTCATAACCATTGATCGAGATTTGATTAGGCTTTAGGTCAGGTAAAAGTTGGTGGTAGAACTGAAATACATATTTTTCTTGCGGGCTAACCACAACAGCTGGGTGAATAAATAACTGAGTTCGACCTGGTTTTTCCTCTTCAGCTGTATCTACTACCTGAGACGTATCACTGTCTAAAGAAGGAGAATGGTTATCTTTTTTTCTCTTTAATAAAGACCACATATTAAACCTCCACGGTGCTTAGAGCTTGTTCGGCTGAATTCTGATTATAGTCCATCTGCAGCAATAGTTTGATGCGATGAAGGATTTCTTTGTTTAAGTGATTAATCATCTCTTGAAATAGAGCAAAACCATTCTTCTGAAAGGCACGAGTTGGATCTTCCTGACTGTAGCTATGAAGGTTGATTCCTTCTTTTAAATTTTGCATGTTTTCAAGATGCGCAATCCAGTTGCGGTCCAATGTTTGCAAGTAAACGCTTCGAACTTGTTCGCTCATGCATAGTTGCTGCAATTCATCTTGTTCAAAAGCATGCCTTGCTTTTTCAAGGAACTCAGCTTCAATTTCATATTTTTCTTTTCCTTTTAATTGATCGAATTCAAACGGTTGAAAAGGCAAAATATCATTTAATTGATTAATGAGCTGCTCTAGGTTCCATTCCTCAGCAACCAACTCATCATTGCACTCTTGATCAATAATCATCATTCCGGTAGATACTAAAGTCTCTTCTGCACGATCACGGATATTATCCGTTTCTAAAAGTTCATTTCGCAGCTGATAAATCGTTTCCCTCTGATTTTCAATCACGTTTTCAAGTTTTAACATGTGAGAACGAGAAGAATAATGAATACTCTCAATAGCTTGCTGGACATTTGTGATATACTTCCCAGGTTTAGGAGATAACACGATACCGGTTTCATCTGTTTTTACTTTTTTCCTCCAGCTATCAATAAGCTCCTGGTCATATAATTTAAAAAGTTCATCATCAAGTGAGATGACGAATTGAGTCGTACCAGGATCTCCTTGACGGCCAGCTCTTCCTCTTAACTGGTTATCGATCCGGCGGCTTTCATGACGCTCAGTGCCGAGAATAAAGAGACCGCCTGAATTCTTAACGTCCTCATCCAGCATTATATCGGTTCCGCGACCGGCCATATTGGTTGCGATCGTGATCATGCCTTTTTTGCCCGCTTTTGAAATCATCTCAGCTTCTAGTTCTTCACTTTTTGCATTTAATAGCTGGTGAGGAATTTTTTCTTTTTTTAATCCGCCAGACAGCTTTTCTGACTGTTCAATTGAAGTCGTTCCGATCAAGACCGGCCTTTTTTTCTTATACAGCTCTTTAACCATTTCAATGATCTTTGTATACTTTTGTTCCATCGTTTCATATACAAGGTCATCTAAGTCAACCCTTTGTCTTTCACGATTCGTAGGGATTACAGACACGTTTAGTCCGTATGTTTGGAAGAACTCATCTTTATCCGTAAGGGCAGTTCCCGTTAAACCTGAAAGGGAACGATAGAGCTGGAAATAATTTTGTATCGTAATGGTCGCAAAGGTCTGGTTCTCTTCGGTAATTTCTACACCTTCTTTTGCCTCGATAGCTTGATGCAGTCCGTTGCTATAGCTTCGGCCCTCCATCACTCTTCCAGTGAATTGGTCTACAAGCATGATCTTTCCGTCACGAATGATATAATCAATATCTTTTCTCATGATCACTTGAGCTTTTAGAGACTGATTAACAAAATGATTCAAAAGCTGATGTTCTGCATCATAGAGGTTTTCGATACCGAAGGCTCGTTCAATTTTATTCGCTCCTTCGTCAGTCAAGAAAACTTGCTTAGTATTAATCTCAAGGCTGTAGTCTACGTCTTCCATAAAATGCGCGACAACCCGTGATGTGACAGTAAACAATTGAGCAGATTCATTGGATTTGCTTGCTATAACAAGTGGTGTTTTTGCCTCATCGATCAGAATGCTGTCCACCTCATCAATTAACGCAAAATGAAGGGGACGCTGGACGCGTTGAGAGAGATCTTGTACCATGTTATCCCTCAAATAATCGAATCCAAATTCACTTCCAGTTCCGTATGTAATATCACATGAATAGGCATGCTGCTTATCACCCGTATCCATTTGAGAGATGTTTAATCCAACCGTTAAACCTAGAAACTCATGAATTTTGCCGATGGTTTCATAGTCTCTGTTCGCTAGATACTCGTTTACTGTAATAACATGTGTACCTTTACCTTCAAGTGCCTTCACATAGCTTGGGAATGCAGCCACAAGTGTTTTTCCTTCTCCAGTTTGCATTTCAGCGATCTCATTATTAAGTAGAGATAAACCTCCAATTAATTGAACATCATAAGCTCTTAAACCAAGGACTCTGTATGCTGCCTCACGGACGGCTGCGAATGCTTCTTCCTTTATCTCATCTAGTGACGTACCTTTATTGAGCGCTTCTTTAAATTTAATAGTTTGTCCTCTGAGCTCTGCATCACTGAGATTCTGATAAGTTGGCTCTAATTTATTAATTTTTTCTAACATTTTTTTAAATTTTTTAACAGTCTTGCTCGTTTCACTGGATGCTTTCAAACCCAATACCATAATTCATCTCCCAATTCATGACAATATTAGTGAAATTATAACATAAAATACTAAAATTTAGAGATGGAATGGAATATTTTTATATTTATATAACATATTTCTTGTGGGACCTATAACGAATCTTCTGGCGAAGAAGTATTGGTGGGATATAGTTAGTTTAAAATGAAGATATACAATGGTATGATTATGATGATTTTGAAAAAAACATGTCGAAATTAAGACGAACAAAATTGTGAGGAAAGTAATTACATGAAATATACACCAAAGATAAAAAAGCTTCTTACAAATAAATTCTTTGTGAATTCATTCTGGTATACATTCGCAACGATGCTGCCTCCATTGACAGGTATTATTCTTTTGCCTGTTTTCACGAAATATTTTACACCTGGAGAATATGGTATTTTCACAACAGTCCAATCCTATGTGTGGATCCTTCAGCTTCTTATGATTCTTTCTTTACATGGAGCCATAACGAGACTTTATTACGATTACAAAGAAAATAGCAAAGAGCAGAAAGAATATCTGGGCTCTGTTGTGATGTTTACGATTGTATTTGCAGCTTTAACATCCGCTTTGCTTCTATTATTAAAGCCTATTGTTGCGCCATTATTATTCAAAAATATTCCGATTGATCCTTACTATGATATTTTAATATATTTTGCATTATCATCTTCCTTATCTTTAGTTCCTATGGCGATCTTAAGAGCGCAGGAAAGAGCAAAATCGTTTGTTATCATCAACATTATTAAGAGTGTAATCGTAATGGCAGTAACCAGCATTGCGGTTATCTTTATGAATAAAGGACCGGAAGCCGCTTTATTTTCTTTTGTTATTGCTGGTATCGGAACAGGACTTGGATACATTGCAGTGTTATTTAAGAGTGTCCGCTTGTCTTTTAAAACTCAATATATTAAACAAAGTTTAGCATTTAGTATTCCTTTAATGCCCCATGTAATCAGTGGTTGGGCAATTACCGCATCCAGCCGTTTTATCTTGGAGAAGTTTGTATCACTAGATGAATTAGGAAGATTCTCTTTGGCTGCACAGATGGCTATGGTTTTGGGGATGCTATATACAGGTGTTAATAATGCGTTTGTTCCGCGTTATACGCGATTGCGAAAAGATTCTAAAGACCAAGAAGCCAATAAAATCATGAAGTTTTTCCAAATGGCTGTAATCGTACTGGGTGTACTGGCTATTATCTTTTCTTTATTAGTTATTGAGTGGCTGCTTCCTCCGAAATATAATGGTGTAAGTGGAATACTCGTCTTTTTGCTAGCAGCAGAAATTGTAAGAGGTTTCTATTTTGTTGTAGTAGCCCGATTATTTTATATCAAGAATACAAGGATCGTTGGAATTAGCAGTGTGTCAGCTGCAACCGTTAACGTTGGTGTCAATTTGATCTTGATTCCGATCATCGGTGTATGGGGTGCTGTAGTCGCAGCGATAGCGGCAGAATTAACAAGATTCCTTTTTAACCTTTTTATGGAGAGAAGTTATCTAAACAAAAAGTTGCAAGCTGAAAGCCAGGAGTGAAGAAGAAGCTATGAACATATTTATGATTGAATCGCCATTGCAGTTAATAAACGCGATAGAAGCCAAGCACCATTTTTCTATTAAAAAGGAACATGCCGTTCTTTTAATCCTGCAAGCTGAGAACGAAAATACGATGAGACAGATCGCGAACATGGTTTCTAAAGATGAGTGGGCAGATGTTCAAATCATAGGGAGCGGTACCGGGAAAGTAACATGGATTACTCGTTTGCTCAGTCTTCGCAGTGTGGTTAAGAAATACAGCAGGGTAGATTACATTTTCATCGGGGACTACCGGTCTGATATCATGAGAGATTTTGTTGTTTCTGTTGAGCATAAGAAAGTGTATCTACTCGATGATGGAAACGTAACGATCAGAATGTTCGAAATGATTTCCAATGGAAGGCTCCCGCAGGATTCTGGTGCCAAATATTTAATAAAATCAGCGTTCAAAAAAGTGTTAACCCCTAAATCACCAAAGAATAACGAAATAACCAATATTGCGTTCTTTACAACCTTTGATCTTAAGTCAGATCGAATGGAAATCGTAAGAAATAATTACGAATACTTTAGTTCCTTAAGCAAGGATCAGAAAAAGAAACCTGTCTTCTTCTTTTTAGGAGCACCTCTAAGTGAAAAGAATGTGATGGACAGTGAAGATCGGTATATTGAATATTTAAGGGATGTAAAGAGCTACTTAAACGAGACGGAAATGGTTTACATTCCGCATAGAAGTGAAAGTCCCGAGAAGTTGGACAAGATTAAAAATGAGTTAAATATCTCAGTTACCCCAATCGATACGTGTATAGAATTTGAGCTGACTAGAAACCCATACTTGCCTGAAGGATTAGGTTCTTTTTATTCATCTGCACTAGGCACTTGTCATCAAATATTTAAGGATTTGATCGAAATTAAAGCTTTTTATTTACAGCCGGGGGATCTAGCAGAGAAAAATCAAGCTGAAATCGAAAAGATATACCATTACTATGGGGACTTTATTGATGTTGTCAGGGACTACTAAATTAGAATGCTGCAGTTGGAGGAAATAAAATGTTTCTTTATGTTATAACCCCATGGATATTATTCTTTATATTTGCTTATATCGCTTATAAAAAAGACCTGCTAAAAAGTTTCTCAGGTGCCTTTTATGTAACGGTAACCTTCATGATTCTTCCGGCAGGGCTTTTCTATGCTTTTGGCGGAGAGAGATACTATGTCCCGAATGAAGAGAGCATAAAATGGTTTAGTATATATATGAGCATTTTATATGTGTCAATGATTGCTGGGCTTTTTGTACAGCAAAAAGTAAAAAATCTTTTCTTAAATCGTGAGTACAAACTCTCAGAAGGGTTTCAAAATTATACGTATATTAAATGGGTTAGTGTGATTGTGTTTTCCGCGTGTTTTATATATGTGATTGCTTTTGCGGAAAAAATCCCTCTTATTCAGCTCGTGATCGGAAAAACCTTGCAGACTTCGTTTAGCCGTCCGGACGTCGCTGGGGGTATTCCTTTCTTTTATACCTTTACTATCGTAGCCAATACCGTAATTCCTTTTTTCCTAATTCTTATGCTTCGAAAAGAGAATTTCTTTAAGCATAATAACCGAATCCTATTGGTTGTATTTACAACGATGGCTGTTATCTTTACATCTGTTGCATTAAATAAAAATACTTTATTTCTAATTATCATATTCTTTATCTTGTATGTGATTAAAAGCCAAAAACGTTTTATCTACCTTTTCTCGGCAGGGTTTGTTTTTGTTATATATTATTTTGCAACAAAGGTATTTTTTAACGCAGGGGAGAACCCTTACAGTGCTTTTACATTCGTCGAAAGTATTCTTAAACGGATTTTTGTTACACAAGGTGCTGGCCTGACTACTCGGATCGAATTTGAAGACAAGCCTTTGCCTGACGATATTTCTATTAAACGATATATTTTTGAAATTATGTATGGAAAAGAAGGGGGAAGTGCTCCGACGATCTTCTTTGGAGATAACATTATGACCGATTCCCTTCTTGTAACGGCAAGTTTAATTGTAGTAGCTACACTTTTCTTTTTCGCACTTGCCGGCATGACGGATGGGCTCTATCAGAAATCAGGAAAAGTGGAGTTCCTTGCTCTCGGTTATGTTGTTTTTTATGGCGGACATTTATTAGGAATCTCAGAGATTCAAAGCTTCGGGCTCCGAACATTGCTTCCTATCGCATTGATCGCTGGATTATACCTGACAGACAAGCTTGTGGATCGAACACAGCTTTTT
The DNA here is from genome assembly GCF_014635025.1 of Fictibacillus barbaricus. GTDB lineage: Bacteria > Bacillota > Bacilli > Bacillales > Fictibacillaceae > Fictibacillus > Fictibacillus barbaricus. The sequence continues at coordinate 648,506 of NZ_BMCE01000001.1, forward strand.
AACAAAAATTAAGAACTAAACATGAGGAATGGTGATTATATGTTACAAGGAAAGAAAATTCTTATTACCGGTGGTACTGGATCTATAGGCAGCGAGATCGTTCGTCAGGTTCTTGCCCAAAACCCTGCAGTTGTTCGTATTTTCAGCAGAGATGAATCTAAGCAGTTTGCACTGCAGCACGAGCTTTCTGATTTCACAAATGTTCGTTATCTGGTTGGTGACATTCGTGATAAGAACCGCTTGAATTATGCAACGAAAGATATTGATGTTATTTTCCATGCTGCGGCACTGAAACATGTCCCATCATGTGAATATAATCCGTTTGAGGCTGTAAAAACAAACGTAATTGGTGTTCAAAATATTATTGAGGCAGCGATTGAAAACAATGTAGAACGAGTGGTTTCCATTAGTACAGATAAAGTCGTTAACCCAATGAACACGATGGGTGCAACAAAGCTTCTTTCTGAACGCCTTATATTAGCTGCTGAATATTACAAAGGTTCTGCGCAAACAATTTTTTCTTGTGTTAGATTCGGAAATGTAATGGGCTCCAGAGGTTCCGTTATCCCTTTGTTCAGACAGCAGATTGAGTCTGGTAAACCTGTAACTTTAACCGATCGCGAAATGACTCGCTTTATGATGTCCATTCCACAGGCAGCAAGACTAGTATTAAGAGCTGCTGAGCTTGCAAAGGGCGGAGAAGTTTTTGTCCTCAAGATGCCTGTCCTTAAGATCGAAGACTTAGCTCAAACGTTGATTGATGATTACAAGGAAAAAAGAAATGTTACAGACGTTTCTGAGATCGTTGAAGTAGGGGTGCGTCCGGGTGAGAAGGTATATGAAGAGCTGATGACTCTGGAAGAATCAGAAAGAGCTTACGAGAACGACATTATGTATGCGATCTATTCTCATCTAGACGATGATTGGCAAGCTCCAGAAGGATTTAGAAAAGCTGATCGAAAAGCTTATTCTTCACATACGAGTCCTTTAATCACGAAACAAGAAATCTTCGAGTTAATCAATGAGCAAGGACTTACCTTTTAGGAGGGTTCCATGAATATTGTAGCTATTATCCCGGCGAGAGGCGGTTCTAAGGGCTTAAAAAGAAAAAATGTCCTCCCGTTGAACGGTAAACCGCTGATCGCATATTCCATAGAAGCTGCATTAAAACTAAATGATGTTAAACGAGTGATCGTCTCAACAGATGATGAAGAGATAGCAGACATTGCAAAAGAATACGGGGCAGAAGTTCCTTTTCTTCGTCCTGAATACTTAGCTTCTGATACAGCAACAACCATTGATGTTTTAAAGCATACGATCGAGTTCTTACTAGAAGCGGAAGGGTATAAGACAGACCATGTTCTGTTGCTTCAACCTACTTCTCCGCTGCGAAATGAACGGCATGTAAGAGAAGCGCTGGATCTATATCTTGGAAATCAATGTCCTGTGGTGAGTGTTTGTTTAGCAGACACACCCCCTTTCTTAATGAGGGTGAAGAAAGAAAACTATTTGGTTCCTTTTATGGAGCTGCCTGAACAAAAGGCAACGAGAAGACAAGACCTCCCAGAGGTATATGAATTAAATGGTGCGATCTATTTAACAGATCATCACCACCTTATGAATGAAAATGCGATCTATACAGATAAAGTAATTCCTTATGTGATGGATAAAAGGTCATCTGTTGATATTGATGATGAGATAGATTTTAAGTTAGCAGAAGTACTTTTAAAAGATGGAGCTGTTTAATATGTTTCAAATCGGTGATAAAAAAATTGCTCAGAGTGAACCTGCCTATATCATTGCTGAGATTGGCGTAAACCATAATGGAGATATGGAACTTGCTAAGAAATCAATCGCAAAAGCTGCTGAAATCGGGGCAGATGCTGTTAAATTTCAAACGTTTAACAGTAAGAAGCTTGTGTCCAAATACGCGGCTAAAGCAAAGTATCAAACCCAGAATACAAGTTCCGAAGAGTCTCAGCTGGATATGCTGAAGAAACTGGAACTCTCTTATGATGATCACATTGTGTTAAAAAACTATTGTGAACAGCTTGGTATTGAATTCCTTTCTACTCCTTTTGATACAGACAGCGCGAAGTTTCTGAATGATATCGGAGTACATGCCTTCAAGATCGGATCTGGTGATCTAACAAATATCCCGCTGCTTGAAGAGATCAGCACCTATAAACGTCCTGTTCTTCTATCGACTGGGATGGCTAATCTTACAGAAGTAGAAGAAGCTTTAGAAGCACTAAAAGGAACGGAAACGGCAATCCTGCATTGTACTTCTAACTACCCAACACCTGTCGAAGATGTAAACCTTCGTGTGATGAATACGATGGAGCAAGCTTTTGGGAAAATTGTTGGCTATTCTGATCACACATTGGGTTATGAAGTAACCGTAGCTGCAGTAACGCTGGGAGCAAAAGTGATCGAGAAGCATTTCACGTTAGATCGTGATCTTCCTGGACCTGACCATAAAGCATCAATGAATCCAGAGGAATTTGCAGAACTCGTTCAAGCGATACGTAATGTGGAAGAAAGTTTAGGTGACGGAATCAAGCGGTGTATGCCTTCTGAAGAAGATACAAAATCAGTGGCCCGTAAAAGTTTAGTTGCTATAGCTGACCTCAAGCCGGGTGATGTTTTAACAGAAGAAAATCTGACGGTGAAGCGGCCAGGTACCGGCATACCGCCAAAATACTTTTCATTACTGATCGGTAAAACGGTTAAAAATGAAGTGAAAGAAGACAATGTCTTAACCTGGAATGATGTGCTATGAGCAGTATTCTAAATAAAATAACTGTGGTAACAGGCACCCGCGCAGATTATGGGATCTATTATCCTGTTCTAAAAAGACTGGAGAGTGAACCTGTTTTTCACGTTAACCTTCTTGTAACGGGTATGCACTTGTCACCCCAATACGGTATGACGGTTCAGGAGATTGAAAAAGACGGCTTTGAGATCTTAGGGAAAGTTGATATGCTCCTTCAAGGGGACTCGGATGCCAACATGTCTAAAGGTATCGGGATTGGATTATTAGGGATGACACAGCTGCTTGAGCAAGCAAGGCCTGATCTTCTGATCGTTTTAGGTGATAGAGGCGAGATGCTTGCAGCAAGTATTGCTGCAGCACACCTTAACATTCCAATCGCCCATTTTCATGGTGGAGAAGTTTCGGGTTCCATTGATGAGTCAGTTCGTCATTCTATCTCGAAATTCTCACATATCCATTTCCCGGCTACGGAGAAGAGCGCGGAACGTCTTCGTAAGATGGGGGAGGATGAATGGAGAGTCTATCCAGTAGGTGCTCCTCGGATCGAGACGATCCAGAATGCTGAACTGAAAAGCTGGTCAACGGTTAAAGACATCTACTCGCTAAAAGCAGAAGACGATTTTATTCTTCTTGTGTTCCATCCGGTAACAACAGAGATTGAAGGAATAGAAGATCAAGTAAAAGATGTTCTGGAGGCTGTTGAGAAAACGGGCAAGTCTGTTGTTTGTATTATGCCAAATTCAGATGCAGGGACGGAGCATATTCTTCGTATCTATAAGCAGTATCAAAACCATTCTAGTTTTGATTTTGTCACGAACTTTCAGCACCTTGATTATTTAACGGTGTTGAAGCAATGTGCAGCTTTAGTTGGAAATTCATCTTCTGGCATCATCGAAGCAGCGAGTTTTTCAAAACCTGTGCTAAATATTGGGTCTAGACAAAACGGACGTGAAAGAAGCGGTAATGTTATCGATGTTCAGCCAAACTTTAAAGATATCAAACAAGGACTTGAAAAAGTTCTGTCAGAAACGTTTAATAATGAAGTAAAGTCCATCAAAAATGCTTATGGAGATGGAACAACAAGTACAAAGGTAGTAGAGATTCTGAAGAAGTTAGAGGTTGCTGATTCCCTTCTTCAAAAGAAAATCTCTTATTAGGAGGACAGCATGATCGTACTCATAGGGGCTGGCGGCCATGCCAAGGTAATTGTTGACATCCTGAAAGCCAGCGGTAAACAGATTGCAGGTTTTTACGATGACCATCCACAAGCTAAACTAGAGGATCTTACTTTGCTGGGAAAGATTGAAGATATTACGAATGATCAACCAGAATATCGTTTTATAATTGCGATCGGCAATAATGAGGTGCGAAAGAAGATTGCTGATCAATTAGAACGGTTAGGCTGTAAAAACGGAACCGCTATTCACCCTGCTGCCATCATTGGGAGTGACGTTGAGGTGGGTGAGGGCACAGTAGTAATGGCTAATTGTGTGATTAATCATTCAGCATCCATAGGCGCGCATTGTATTATTAATACAGCTGCAACTGTGGATCATGATTGCAAGATCAAAGACTTTGTCCACCTTTCACCTGGGGCACATCTTGCAGGGAATGTATCGATTGGATCTGGTTCTCACATTGGTATCGGCTCTTCTGTCATCCAATCTGTAAAGGTTGGAGCTGGTTCAGTCATCGGGGCAGGCGGAGTGGTCATAAATAATATTCCGGATCATACGGTTGCTGTAGGTTGCCCAGCAAAGGTCATTAAATCAAATAAGTAAATCTTATGAGAAAGCAGGTTGTGAAAATGTCTGCAAACGAAAGAATTTTATTATCTACTCCCCACATGAGCGGGAATGAACAAAAATATATAAACGAAGCATTTGAAACGAACTGGATTGCGCCACTCGGACCAAATGTTGATGCATTTGAAAACGAAATCGCTCAGTATGTTGGCTCAAAAGGTGCTGCAGCTATTAGTTCTGGTACAGCTGGTATCCATCTTGCATTAGATCTTTTAGGGATCACAAGAGATGATTATGTTTTCTGCTCGTCCTTGACGTTTATAGCGAGCGCAAATCCAATTCTTTATTGTGGTGCGATTCCAGTATTCATCGACTCAGAACCTGAGAGCTGGAACATGTCTCCTGCTGCTCTTGAAAAAGCTTTTAAAGAAGCGGAAGAAACGAACACTCTCCCTAAAGCAGTAATCGTGGTTAACTTATACGGCCAAAGTGCAGACATGGACCCGATCCAGGAAATCTGCAGCCGTTATGATGTACCTATTATTGAGGATGCGGCTGAATCATTGGGTGCAACGTACAAAGGTAAAGCAAGCGGAACAATTGGGAAATACGGAATCTTCTCTTTTAACGGCAATAAGATTATTACGACTTCTGGTGGAGGGATGCTCGTTTCCAATGATACTGAAGCACTGAGCAGAGCTCGTTTCCTTGCAACGCAAGCGAGAGACCAAGCCCCGCATTATCAGCACAGCAAGATGGGCTACAACTATCGCATGAGTAACATCTTAGCTGGTGTAGGAAGAGCACAGCTTGAAGTGTTAGACGAGAGAGTGAATGCAAGAAGAGAGATCTTTGACCGTTACAAAATTGCATTCTCAGAGATAGACGCTATTGAAATGATGCCAGAAGCAGAATTTGGCAGATCAACAAGATGGCTATCCACACTAACGATTAATCCTGACAAAACGGATATTAAGCCGATGGACCTCATCAACTGGTTGAATAACAAGAACATTGAAGCACGGCCAGTATGGAAACCATTGCACCTTCAGCCGGTCTTTGAAGGGATAAAGTATTTCACACACGGCGATGAAAGTGTATCTGATTATCTGTTCTATAACGGTGTTTGTTTGCCGTCTGGTTCAAATATGACGGTTGAACAGCAACAGAGAGTGATCGAGCAAATAAAAGATTGTTTTGTCACACATGGAGCGAACGTAAAATAAAAAAATTCACGATGAAGAGTTGAACGTAATTAAGTTCAGCTCTTTTTTTTATTGTTCTTTTATTATTTTGTAAATATTTTCATAAGAATCCAAATTTATCTTCCCGACAGTTGGTAAAACCTTTAAAATTATAGAAGATTTTGTAGGAAAATGTCTAAACAACAAAATCTATCTGACGATAATTATATTGTTAGAATCTATCAAAAATTGGTAAAGGGGGAGCGATTTTACACATACCGGTCGAAGCGGTAAAGGAAATCAAAAAGGGGTTAGGGATTTAATGTCTAAAAAAATATATATTGTGCCGTTAATTTTAATTCTTTTATTTACGTTTGCTTATAGTCAACCCGTAGATGCTAATGTGGCAAAAGCTCAAGTAACATCCATGACAGTGGGAACACCACTAGTCGTAGGGAAAGCAGCAACTGTCAGTGCCAAAGCTTCAAGTCCGAACCAAACATTATACAAATATCATTTAGGCGACAGAAATACGGATACTTGGACTGTTATAAAAGATTATTCAACATCATCCTCTTTTTCATGGACACCTAAGAAAGAAGGTAAGTATCGCTTAGTTGTACATGTTAAAGACAGCCAGAGCAATGCTGTTTACGATTCATATACCTTTAAAGACATCGAAGTCACTTCAGGTATGTCAAAGGCAAACATATCTTCCATTTCGGTTGGAAATCCTTTGGTGATCGGCAAGTCCACAACCGTTAAAGCTTCTGCGACGAGTGCAAACCAGACGCTCTACAAGTATTACCTTGGAGACAGAAAGACCAACCAGTGGACGGTCTTAAAGGATTATTCTACATCTTCATCGTATACGTGGGTTCCTAAAAAAGAAGGTATTTATCGGGTTGTCGTGCATGTAAAAGACAGTACAAGCAATGCGTCTTATGATTCTTATCTTTCTAAAGATGTCGAGGTCTCAGCTGCGTATTCAGCAGCAGCAAAAAGCTTATCAGTGAACGAGAAAGCATATGTAGGGTACTCCGAGTCGATTTCAGGAAGTTCGGAAAGTACAACAAGTCCGCTTTATAAGTTCTATTTAAACAATCGAGATACGGGTGAGTGGATCACGTTACAAGAATATGCAAGCTCTTCCAAACAATCTTTTACACCGCAAAAGCCGGGTAGTTACCGAGTGGTCATGCATGTAAAGGACGCCCAAAGCACAAAAGAGTATGACAGCTACCTGTACAAAGACGTTGATGTAAAACACCTATCAAAAGCAACGATTGAATCCTTTCAAACAACCGATGAAATGTTTGTAACACCAGCTAATGTGATCGCTGCAACTGCCAAATCAGACAATGCAGCTCTTTATAAATTTTTGGTGAGGCATCCAGATCAAACATGGGAAACGCTTCAAGAATACTCACCTAACGGAAGGATCTCATGGAAACCTTCCAAAACGGGCGACTACCGCGTTGTTGTACACGTGAAAGACAGTTACAGCAAAAACACGTATGACGATTATACGTTTAAAGATGTTGTCGTGAAGGAACACCCTGAAGCTGATTATCAAGGATTTACGACAGATCGTCCTTTTTACTACAATCAGTCTACACAGATCACACATGCAGCTAAGAGTTCTATCACCGCACAATTCAAGACAGTTGTGAAGAACTTGTCTACAGGTGAAGAAACCATCCTTCAGAACTTTGATACAAGAACAAAGATCAGCTGGGCACCAAAACAGACTGGGAATTATCAGATTACCGTTTATGCAAAAGACCAGTACAGTCCAAAAGCCTATGATGACTCTTATCAAAAAAGTATTACCGTAACGCCGGTTCCTAAGGCTTCGTTAACTACTTTTACAATGAACGGAAGTGCGTTCTACACAGGAAAAACGTATCCTGTTTCAGCATTTGCTTCATCTCCGAATGGTGCTCTATATAAATTTATTGTAAAAGACGAAACAACAGGACAATGGACAACGGTACGCGACTACAGCATCAACAGTTCGATCAACTGGATTCCTAAATATAAAGGAAAATACCGAATTGTTGTTCATGTGAAGGATCGCTATACCGATGCTTCATTTGATGCATATCGTTTTAGGGACGTTACCGTAACGAAGATTACAAAAGTCGTGATCGATGCAGGACATGGTGGTTCTGACCCTGGTGCGATCGGCAGCAATGGTACACATGAAGCAGACTTAACCTTGGATATTTCAAAACGAATTGTTCAAATGTTGAATGAAAGATCTGATTTTACTGCCCTTGCAACGAGAGAAACGGATAAGTATGTATCCTTGGAAGATCGAGTGGCATTTGCTAACTCCCAAAATGCCGACTTATTCATGTCCTTACACTACAATTCCAGTACGAGTAAAGAAGCGAATGGTACAGAAACATATATATACTATAATTCTGACCCTCTATTCGGACAGACCATTCATAAGCACCTGATCGCGGCAACTGGTTTAAGAGACAGAGGATTAAAAGAAAGCGGCTTTTATGTAATTAAGAATACAAAAATGCCAGCTGCACTGGTTGAAATTGCTTTTGTAAGCAACCCTGCTGAAGAAAATCTTGCCAATACTTCTGCATTTAAAGAGAAAGTTTCAAGAGCGTTAGCAGATGCATTAATTGAATATTCTTCCTTACGTTAAACAAAAAGAGAGGCTCTACGGAGCGCTCTTTTTTGTTTGTTTGTAACCTATTGCATGGAAGGTTATAATAAGAATGCTTTATAACCATGTAGCTATAAAATTGAGGTGTAAGGAAATTGGAAGAAATTTTAGTGAGTGTTATTACTCCATCATATAATGCTGAAAAATTTATAAGGCACACAATAGGGTCTGTACAAGCTCAAACCCATCAGAACTGGGAGATGCTGATCGTAGATGACTGTTCAAAAGACAGTACAGTTGAAATTATTAAACAGATCTCATCAGAAGACCCTCGAGTAAAGCTTATACAGCTCGAAACAAACTCAGGAGCAGCTGTAGCCCGAAATACGGCAATAGAAAATGCTAAAGGAAAGTACATAGCTTTTTTAGATAGCGACGACTATTGGAAGCCGGAAAAGCTGCAGAAACAGCTGGCATTTATGGAAGAGAATGATTATGTTTTTTCATATACGAACTATGACATCATGAATGAAGCTGGTGAATCTTTAGGAATCGAAGTCAAGGTTCCACCATCCCTTACTTACCATGATTTACTAAAGAACACGATTATCGGCTGCTTGACCGTCATGATTAACATTGAGAAAATAGGGAAGTATAAAATGCCGAACATTCGTACAAGACAGGATTTTGCACTGTGGCTGTCCATCTTAAAAGATGGATATACAGCGTATGGCCTGCAGATTCCTTTGTCCCGCTATCGAAAAGTAGAGGGTTCAATCTCAAGCAATAAAGTAAAAGCGGCTAAAAAAACATGGGCTGTTTACCGTGAAATTGAAAAATTAAGTCTTCCTTATTCAGCGTGGTGTTTTGTGAACTACGCGTATAATGCTGTCAAAAAATCTAGATGAACGACGACTACTATCTACACAGAGATAGACTCTATAAGTTAACAGGAGTGAGATGAATGAAGGTAAAAAAAGCCATAATTCCAGCAGCAGGATTAGGAACAAGATTCCTGCCTGCTACAAAAGCACAGCCTAAAGAAATGTTGCCGATCGTGGATACACCAACTATTCAATATATTATTGAAGAAGCTGTAGATGCTGGTATTGAAGATATCTTAATCGTAACCGGCAGAGGAAAGCGCGCGATCGAGGATCATTTTGATAAGTCTCTTGAATTGGAAGAAACATTAAAAGAAAAAGGCAAAGATGAGGAACTTGCACGTATTCAAAAGATCTCAAATATGGTCGATATCCATTATATCCGACAAAAAGAGCCTAAAGGCTTAGGACATGCCATCTGGTGTGCACGCAAATTTATCGGAAATGATCCATTTGCTGTTATGCTTGGTGATGATATTGTCCGTGCACAGACACCTTGCTTAGAACAGCTTATAAATGAATTTGAAGCTAGAAATTCATCCGTCATTGGCGTACAAGAAGTGCCGACGAAAGATGTCTCAAAGTATGGGGTTGTTGAATACGACAACACGTTCAATTCCGGAAGCGGGTTGTATAAAGTAAAGAGTCTGGTTGAAAAGCCTGCAATTGAAGAAGCTCCATCTAACTTGGCTATTATGGGCAGATATGTCCTAACACCAGAAATTTTGGATATACTTGAACACTTAAAGCCAGGAAAAGGAAACGAGATTCAGCTTACAGATGCTTTGCAGGAATTAAGTGGCATTCAAGAAGTGTTTGCATATCTCTTTGAAGGTAAACGCTATGATATAGGGGATAAATATGGCTTTGTTCAAGCAACAGTTGAATTTGCCTTAGAAAGAGAAGATATTGGAGAACCATTGCTTAACTGGCTGAAAAAGGTCGTTAACGAGCGTTCATAATTGTTCATTGGGGAGTGGAAGAATGAATATTTGCGTTATAGGAACAGGTTATGTTGGGCTAGTGTCAGGCACATGTTTTAGTGAAGTCGGCAATAACGTGACTTGTATAGACTTAGACGAAGGTAAGATCGAGCGCCTGAAACAAGGGATCATTCCGATCTATGAGCCAGGTCTTAAAGAATTAGTATTAAAAAATATTGAAGAGGGCCGTCTTCACTTTTCAACGAAGCTTGAAGAAGGAATGAAGGATGCTGAGGTTGTCATCATTGCAGTTGGAACACCACAAGCACCTTCTGGTGAGGCTAATTTAGAATACGTTGAAAATGTAGCTGTTTCCATTGGGGAGAACTTAAACGGTTATAAAGTCATCGTAACGAAGAGTACCGTTCCTGTCGGCACCGGCCAGCGTGTGAAGAGCATTATCAGCGAATACTCTCACGGCAAGCATGAATTTGACGTAGCTTCTAACCCTGAATTCCTAAGAGAAGGAACAGCTGTCTACGATACGATGAACATGGATCGTGCAGTTATCGGGGTAGAATCTAAACGAGCAGAAGAAGTTCTTACAAAGCTGCACGAGCCATTCAACACGGAGATTGTTGTTACAAACGTCGAAACATCAGAGATGATCAAGTATGCATCTAATGCTTTCTTAGCGACAAAAATCAGCTTTATCAATGAGATCGCAAATCTTAGCGAGCATTTCGGCGCAGATGTAACAAAAGTTGCTGAAGGCATGGGTCTTGATAAAAGAATCGGTAAGCACTTCTTGCAAGCCGGTATCGGGTATGGAGGTTCTTGTTTCCCTAAAGATACTAGTGCTCTCATTCATATTGGAAGAGAAGTTGGAGAAGATCTTACCATTCTGAAGGCTGTAGAAGACGTAAACCGACAGCAAAGAATGAAAATCGCAGATAAAGTAAACGAAGTCTACCCAGATTTAAAGGGTAAAAAACTTGCAGTACTCGGACTTGCTTTTAAACCTAATACGGATGATATGCGTTACGCTCCATCCATCGATCTGATTCCATACTTTACGAATAAAGGTGCTGAAGTTGTTGCCTTTGATCCGATTGCTTATGAAAACGCAGCAAAAGAAATTGAAGGATTACAGTATTCAACAGACCTTTACGAGACGATCAAAGATAGCGACGCTGTTGTTATTCTGACAGAGTGGGACGAAGTGAAGAAGATGGAACTTTCAAAAGTGAAGGAATTAATGAAAGAACCAATCATTATTGATGGACGAAATATCTTTAATCTAGAAGAAATGAAGGCATCTGGTTTCTATTACGCTTCAATCGGACGTCCAACCATTTCACCAGTTAAAGCATAAATATAAATGCTCTTGTAGCTTCGGCTATGAGGGCATTTTTTTGTTAAGTTTTTGTAAACACCACCGATGATAACGTTTGAATCCCTTGTAAACAGGGGATTTAATACTCGGAGTCACATCATTTGTTTATGAAGGAATAAATTCACAATGATTGAATACCCAGAAACAATCGAAAAAAGTCGAAAAAATGAATATCACCTTGAAATCCAATCAAGGGTTCTTTAGTGCAAGTAACTAAAAATTGACAAAAAAAATATATGTACTAGAGAAAATTGTGTGATATGATATGAAATGGTTTATAAACAGACATCAACGATAGAACTATGAGGTGAATGTTAGTGGCAATTAATCGAGCTGAAACAAACAATTATTATAATACCTATACACAACAAGCCGAAACGAAACTAACTGCAATAGACTCAAAAATCAATGATTCAACGTTTTTATTTGTGAAACGTTTGATTGATTTAGCAGCCGTTCTTATATTAAGTATACCAGCCTCAATCATTGTATTGATTACAATGCTGGCGATCCGTTTAGAATCTAAAGGCTCTGCTTTATACTTTCAAGAACGCTGTGGTTTAAATGGCAAAGTTTTTAACGTAATTAAGCTTCGTTCCATGTACACGGATGCAGAATGCAATGGACCTCAATGGGCTAAAAAGAACGACTCACGGGTAACACGAGTAGGTAAGTTTATTAGAGCTACCCGTATTGATGAGCTTCCTCAGTTAATTAACGTTTTAAGAGGGGATATGAGTCTTGTCGGTCCTCGTCCTGAACGTCCTATGTTTGTAGAAGAATTCTCTAAAGAGATTCCCGATTTCAAGGACCGTTTACTGGTTAAACCAGGCCTTACGGGTTGGGCACAAGTTAATGGAGGATATGATATTTCTGCAAAAGAAAAGCTGCATCTGGATAAGTATTATATCCGCAACATCAGTATTATGATGGATCTGAAAATCTTATTAAGTACGGTCCGTGTAGTTTTTACAGGTGACGGCGCAAGATAAATCTCTTAATTAAACGCTTCTATCATTAAAGATAGGAGCGTTTTCTCCATGAAAAAATGTATTTATTATCGTTTTTTTCGTTACAATAGAGATAGATTTATTATGAGAGGATCGACGATTTATGAAAACTTCCAGCTTTGACAAATGGATAGATTATCTATTCTATTTGTATATCTTTTTTATTCCTTTTTCCGTATCAGAAGATTTTAGAGCCATAACAGGTCCCATACCAGCTTCTGTATTATTGACCTTTATTATCTCTCTAGCTTTTATGATTTATTACATAAGGACTACCCGTAAACTTCCATTCGTTGTTAATCAAGATCTGAGTAAGAACTTACTTGTTGTATTGATCTGCTTTTTCCTGCCGGTCTTATTTTCAACGATAAGTGCTGTATATAATTTTTTATCCATTGACGCTTATCCATACAGCGAATATTTTAAAGGTGATTTTCCAGCCCGAATTATTAACTTTGACTTATTCTTTGTGTTCTTAATTTCCTTTGTACCTCTAATTAACAGGTTTAAAACTGAAAGATTGCACGCATACATCAAGGCTTATTGGATTGCTGTATCTTTCTTATTATTGATTGGTTTTTGGCAATTTCTTCACTTAACGGTTGGGATCCCAATGTTTGATATGCAGACTCGTTCTTATGTTCATAGTGTAGGAGGGGGCGCTCAGTTATTTGACTTCCGATTAACATCATTCGCATCTGAACCAAGTTACATGGTCCCATTTGTAATTGATGGTTTCCTAATCGGAGCATTGGTTTTCAGGTCATATAAAAAATATATAATCTGGAGCTTTCTGCCGGCTTTATTTATTTTGTTATTTTCCTTTTCGTTAGGTGGATACCTAAATTTCTTTCTCGTTTTTTGCGGCTTCTTATTGATCATATTTACAACTACTAACCCATACAAAGGGAAAGTGTTAAAAGGTCTAGCGGTTTTAATCGGATTGGCTTTAGTCGCTGCACTTTTTAATACGGGGTTTATCTTAAAATTAATCGGTCCTGTAATTGGAAGGCTTGATACCGTTTTTGATATGCAAGAACACGAAAGACTTTTCTTGCTTCTTATGCCGTTTATCTGGATCTTCCAGCACGGACAGACTTTCTTCCAAGTTCTGTTTGGAATGGGACCAGGTTCATTTAAGTATTTAAACATTACACAGTACTTTCCTGATGACCTGCACAAAGTATATGTGACGTCCAATAACTTTTATATTGATGTTTTATATGAACATGGTTTGATTGGTTTCATTTTATCTATTGTTCTAATGGTTTATTTTCTCTGGTTCTTCTTTAAACGACGTAAGGAAGGAAAATACGCTCAGGTTGGATTCTTAATCACCCTTCATCTGAGTATTACATCTCTATATCGAGCAGACTTTACGTCACCACGCTTTTGGATGATGTTTATCATCTTATTTATCCTTATCCATCTGCTGTCCCTTAAAAAAACAAAAATTGAATAAAAAGAAGGGGGGTTAACCAAAATGGTCAACCCCTCTTTTTTATGATCTTTTTATATGCTTTTGGCAGCAGTGCCCTGCAATTTCCTACGTTCAAAACGTAAACAAGCAACAGATAAACAATTCCACCGATCAGTACTTTTAAGAACATCCACATGACGCCGTTTACGTTATATAGCGGGTAGAGGCATAAAGCCATCCCAGAAGCGGCTAGAAATAGTTTTGCCACATTCCTGCCGGGGAAAGTTAAAGGAAAAGCTTTCTTTCCGATCGACCAACTCATAATGATCGCAACGATATAAGCAATAATGGATGCGTAAGCTGATCCTTTGATGCCAAACGGCGGGATCAGTATGAAGTTAAGCACAATGTTGATTACACCAGCGATTAAAACAGGCCAAATTTGATACAATGTTTTTTTGCCAAGCTCAAATGCTAAATCAAAATAATACGTTTTGATCGTTTGAATAAATACAGCTACACAGATCAGTGAAAATATGATACCTCCAGCTTCTCTGAAACTTGCCCCTAAAAATACGGATGTTATATCTGGGCTTAGCAGGATCAGGCCTAATGTTGCAGGGAGTCCGATAAAGAACAGCAAGATAGTGTTTTGGTCGAGCTGTTTTTGAGCAGCTTTAACTCCTTCGCTCTCCAGGGCTTTAATGACTAGCGGGTAGGCAGCTAAGTTAACAATCATCATAAGCAGCACCAAAATCTGCTTCGCCAAATCATATCCTACAGAATATAATCCGGTACTTTTCGTTCCTAATAAATAGCCGATAATAAAACGGTCAGAACTAAAAATGATGTAGTTCATGGATAATGTCGCTACCAGAGGCATTCCGTACCGGAACACTTCTTTAACCAGTGTCCAATCAATATGTTTAAGTCGAATCTTCCTAAGGTATCTTGGCAGCAAATAGATAAGAGGAACAATCATACCAACGATAAGACCCCAAAGAATGGAACTAGCCTCAAGTCCCCATTTGATCAACAAGAAAGAAATTCCTAGTGATAGAACGGTTTTTACAAGTGTGATGATTCCATATAAAAGTGATGATAATTTCGATCTTAAGTATTCGGTAGCCATGTCAAACAAGTTCTGTACAAGCAAGAGTGCTAGTCCGATCAGCCAAAGTGCCTGCCATTCGTCCGTTTTTGCAAAATAAAAGAATGGTCCTGTAAAAAGTAAAAGTGAAAAACCTACCAGAGAAAGAAAGGCAGCAGCAATGGAACTTAAGAACAGGTTCTCTTGCTCTGTGTATCTTGGTGCAAACCGTAACAGACCAAGTCGCAGCCAATGAAACAGACCTGTACTTGCAAACCCTACGGCTGATAAGACAAGTGCATATTTACCATATTCTGATGGTGAGAGGAGCCGTGTATATAAGGCAATTGCCGCAAAGTTAACAAGGCCAGGCAGCCCCCTTGATAAAAAGTAGATGAACGTGTGTTTTAAAAGCATTTTGTACTCCTAACATAATTTTACACATTTCTAACCGCTACAAAAATAAAACTTGAGTCGAAATGTGTCAAAGATAGTCTTTTTTTAATAAAAATTGTAAAATATTATCACGGGTCTTTTGTGCTATAATGTATCCTGATACAAATATATAGATAGACGTTTAATCAAGCAATAGATATTACCAAAATCAAAGACTGACTAAATAAATATGGCCTTAACTATTATTTTATCGAATAAAGCAGGATCAGCATAATTTTAATTTTTTATTTAAGTTAGAATGGGGAGTTTTTATAATGGATGAGCGCAAAAGGGCAGTACGCAGGAATAGAAAAAAACGGAAGAAAAGACGTCTGTTATTAGGTTGTTCGTTTTTTATGTTTGTCTTTTTAGCTATAGGCGGATACATGTTCTACAATGTTTACGAAGCAGCAAATAATTCGTATTCTGAACTAGATCGTGGTGAACATTCTAAGCTTAGAGAAGAGTCTGTAGCAATTGGAAAAGATCCAATTAACATTTTGATCATGGGTATTGAGGACTATTCCAGCGGTGGTGGAAACGGACGTACGGATTCCTTGATGGTGGCTTCCGTTAACCCTGATAAAAACTCAATTAAAATGTTGAGTATACCTAGAGATACGTATGTTGATATAGAAGGACACGGACAATCTAAGATCAATCATGCGCATGCTTATGGCGGTAAAGAGTTGACGATCGATACAGTTGAAGGGCTGCTGGATGTTCCTATTGATTATTATGTGACAGTCAACTTTAAAGGTTTCAAGGACGTTATTGATGAGCTGGGTGGCATTACTGTTGATGTTCCATTTGACTTCTCTGAAGTTAGTGATGGGGAAGCCGGATCAGAGAAACATAAGATCTATTTTAAAGAAGGCGAGATGACTCTAGACGGTCAAGAAGCACTTGCTTATGTTCGTATGAGAAAACAAGACCCTAGAGGAGACTTTGGTCGAAGTGAGAGGCAGAAACAGGTCATTCAAGCTGCGATTAAAGAAAGTGCTTCTGTAAGTACTTTGCTTAACTTCAGTGATCTTGCAGACCATATTGGAAATAATATAGAAACCAATTTATCTGTCTCAGAAATGTATACGCTGAAAAATAAATACGCAGAGAAGAACATTGAAAGTTTAACACTTGAGGGTGTAGATGATACGATCAACGGCGTATATTATTATGTTCCTACAGAAGAGGGATTAGCCAATGTACAGAATGAATTAAAGAGTCACTTAGGACAGGAAGTTTCTGCTTCAGAGACGACATCTGATACTGAAACAACTGAAAATGGATCTTCCAATTATAGTGAGTAACAAAATGAGATGATCCGGATAAAGAGCTGCTTTAGGGAGAACACCTGAAGCAGCTTTTTTATTTACGATTTCTTTTTATGGGGAGCTAGAACACCATATATAAAGTGGGTAAGAGGTTTTTTCTGACCCATGAGACCTAGAAATTCTGCTATCAGTTCGATGGTCAGCAATAAGAGTAGAAACAAAAAGAAGGACTCTTCTAAAGTGGATAAGGAGAAAGCAAAAGCAAGTATGCTGAAAAAGATGCTGATTCCATAGATAAGTAATACCGTTTTAGGGTGGCTGAATCCTACTGCCAAGAGCCTATGGTGCAAGTGAGACTTATCTGGCTGCGACCACTTTTGCTTATTTACAAGCCGTCTTATAATAGCGAAAGCCGTATCCAAAAAAGGAACACCTAAAATCATGATAGGTACAAATAAAGATAGGAACGTTACGCTTTTAAAGAAGCCAGATATGGAGATTACCGCTATTAAAAGGCCAAGTAGCTGTGACCCTGTATCACCCATAAAGATCTTAGCAGGGTAAAAGTTAAACAAGAGAAACCCTAATGTACTACCCATGACAATCACACACAGCATGATAACAAGCAGCTGATCTTTGCCGATAGCCATGATTAAGATTGTGGAGAGAGCAATTGTAGAAACGCCGCCAGCCAATCCATCAAGACCATCTATTAAGTTGATCGCATTTATTAGTCCGATCATCCAAAAGAGCGTCAGAGGAATAGTCATTAATTGCAGTTCAACTAATCCAAAATAAGGAATCGTGATGTAGTCTATAACAAAACCACCGTAAATTAATATAAAAGCAGATAGGAATTGTCCGAGCAGTTTTTGTTTAGCAGAGAGTTCATAAATGTCGTCGAGTACCCCTGTAATGACAATAACAGCAGTACTTGAGAAGATGTACGTTTTTGTATGAAAATCGATTGGGAGGATGAGAAGACCGGCTATAAAAGCAACATAAATAGCCAGCCCGCCTAGCCTTGGCTTTGCCTCACGATGTACTTTTCTTTTATTGGGCTTATCAACAGCCCCGATTTTTTTTGCTAATCTGGAAACGAAAGGTGTTATCAAAAGAGCGATTAAAAAACAAAAGATAAAAGTAATGAAAAGTTGAAGGTTCATGGAATTACACCTTTCCGTGAAAAATAAACTCATCATTAGTTTTATCTCATAACCTCAAAATTATTTATCTTTATACGTCCTTTTCTAAGTACGCCTGCCCACCAAAAACGATCTCACTCTGTGCATTGGAAAGATCGGTGATCCATTCTTTGAAAGACGCTGCTTTATCTATCGGTACATACATCTGAATTTCTACTTTATCCAAGTAATTCATCTCTTTAATGGGATAGACAGAATTTCGAAGTTCATTTTCCATTTTGCCCAGGAGTGTGTAGTCAACGGTGATGTGTACGATCTGTTGAAGCTGACGTTCTACAACGCCAATAGACTTTAGGCCTTCTGAAACGGCTTTACCGTAAGCCCGAATAAGTCCTCCTGCACCAAGCTTGATTCCGCCGAAGTAACGGGTAACGACAGCAACCGTATCTTTCAGTTCCTTTTTTTTGAGAACCTCTAACATCGGAACACCCGCTGTACCGCTTGGTTCTCCGTCATCGTTCGCTTTTTGGATATTATCCGTCTCGCCGATTAAATAGGCAGAGCAATTGTGTGTAGCACTGTTATGCTCTTTTTTGATGGACTGGATGAATTGAATCGCTTCGTCTTCTGTTTTTGCTCGTGCAATATGTGCGATAAAACGAGATTTTTCAATCACGATCTCGTGCTGGCCTGTCTCTTTTACAGTAAGATAGTCGGATAACATATATTAAGAATCTCCTTTAAGTAGCGAATATTATGAATTCGATATCAAATTTGTCGAAAAATCTTCATTCTTTAAGTAGAACATGATATCCTTCATTATAAGGTGATTAAAAGAAGCGTTCAAATTCTTAAATTTTTTTAGTAAGAAAAGTCATAAAATTCCACATCTTGGCGAATGTAGTATAATAGAAGGATTGATGTCTTCCTGTTCATATTTTGCTTAGATAGTTAAAAAGTCCTATGTGCAAATTAGGCAAGATGGTTCTAGAACTTCCGTTTATACTTCTTTATCGTTTTAATTGGGGGAAATTTACATGTCTGCAGCTAAGTTAACGATAGATCCACATTTGTTGGACGGAATATTAAATAAAACCATCGACACGGTTACAGAAAGCCAATCGCAGATCTTTGAGATCAGCGAGCATTCTCGCCAAGAGTTTCAGCAACTGCACCGTGAGATGGAGTTAGTGAAGCAGCAGGTTATTGAAGTCATTCATAAATCTGATCGAACGGAAGAGTATGCAAAGCTGGCAAGAACTCGCTTGGCTGAAGTGAGCAAGCATTTTCAAAAGTATAGCGAGTCAGATATCCGCGATGCGTATGAGAATGCGAACAAATATCAAATTGAGCTTTCGATTATCCGGCAAACAGAAAAACAGCTTCGTGAAAAAAGAGATGAGCTGGAGCGCAGAATTGGTGCGTTAAATGACACCGTCCAAAAAGCTGAATCTCTAGCAGGTCAGATTTCTGTCGTATTAAATTATCTTAACGGGGACTTAAGAAAGATCAACGAGCTCGTACAAAATGCTCAACAGAAACAGGAATTTGGTCTCCAGATCATAGAGGCGCAGGAAGAAGAGCGTAAACGGGTTTCAAGAGAAATTCATGACGGGCCCGCTCAATTAATGGCAAATGTCCTTATCCGCTCAGAACTTTTAGAGAAAATCTTTGTAGAAAAAGGAACTGAGGCTGCCCGTGCCGAAATAAAAGATTTACGGGTTATGGTTCGGAACTCTTTAAAAGAGGTTCGCCGAATTATATATGATTTACGTCCAATGGCTCTAGACGATCTTGGAATCGTCCCAACTTTAGACAAGTATTTACGAAATGTAAAGGAAAGTACAGGTATAGAGGTAGAGCTTCATGCACTAGGTCAAACGAGAAGATTTCCAAACAAAATGGAGATTGCGATTTTCCGTCTTGTGCAAGAGTCAGTCAGCAATGCAGTTAAACATTCTGATGCCAAGCTGATCGAAGTTAAACTGGAATTCACTCAAAAGTTTATTTCATTATATATCCGAGATGATGGCAAAGGATTCGATATGGCTCAACCTGCGAAATCCAATTCCTTTGGCATGATGGGGATGAGGGAGCGGGTCGAACTGCTCGAAGGTACATTAAAAGTTAAATCCCGCTTGAACTTCGGTACTAGTGTTTACATTCAAATTCCCATTCAAGACTAGGAGGGTTCACACATGAATAATATTAATGTGTACGAAAATAATGCCTCAGCACCTGAGAAAACAAGAATAGCAATCATTGATGACCACCGTTTGTTCCGTGAAGGAGTAAAACGCATTCTAGATATGGAAGATCAATTTTCTGTGGTCGCTGAAGGTGACGATGGTTCTGAAGCCGAAAACATCGTCCGAGATCATAATCCAGATGTAGTATTGATGGATATCAATATGCCGAACATCAACGGTGTTGAAGCAACACGTCGTTTAGTAGAGAAAT
This sequence comes from Fictibacillus barbaricus, assembly GCF_014635025.1. Taxonomy (GTDB): domain Bacteria; phylum Bacillota; class Bacilli; order Bacillales; family Fictibacillaceae; genus Fictibacillus; species Fictibacillus barbaricus. The sequence continues at coordinate 668,880 of NZ_BMCE01000001.1, forward strand.
CTCCGGACACTAAAGTAATTATTCTTTCCATCCATGATGATGAGACATATGTATCCCATGCCGTTCAAACGGGTGCATCTGGTTATTTATTAAAAGAGATGGACGCAGACTCTCTAATTGAAGCTGTAAGAGTTGTTGCTGATGGAGGGGCGTATTTGCACCCGAAGATTACTTATAACCTTTTAAATGAATTTCGCAGATTATCTACCAATACAAAAACTCAGCAGAACAAAGCGGGATTTGTAGAAGTAGAATACCGCAAGCCGCTGCACATCTTAACGCGTCGTGAATGTGAAGTTCTTCAACTTTTAGCGGATGGGCGAAGCAACCGTACGATTGGCGAAGAGCTGTATATCAGTGAGAAGACGGTTAAGAACCATGTAAGTAACATTCTTCAAAAGATGAATGTGAACGACCGTACGCAAGCAGTTGTTGAAGCGATTAAAAATGGCTGGGTAAAAGTTCGTTAATGAATGGAGAGAAAAGACCTTCTGTAGTGAAGGTCTTTTTTTGTTTGAAGAAGCGGGAAAAAGCGTGGAGGCTTGAAACGGAGATTTATGTTTGAATCATTGTGGATCATGTTAAAAGTGCTAAAAACTCATCTCAAGGGCTAATTCTTCAGATGGCACATTCAATGGAAACTCGAGGGAAACCCTTGTCCCGCAGCCTTCTTTTGATTGAATGTGCATCTTCCCGCCATGGTTTTGAACGATTTGATAGCAGATGAGCAGGCCAAGACCCGGGTTGCCTTCTTTTGTTGTATAAAAGGGCTGTCCGAGTTTTGATAGAAGATGATCCGGTATTCCTGGGCCATCATCTTGAATGATGATTTGAATGTTCTTATCATTATTCTTGAGTTTCACCAAGATATTTCCCCGTGAAGAAGTAGCTTCTAAGGAATTTTTTAATATATTTAAAAAGAGTTGAGTCATCAAATTTTCTTCGCATGTAAAAAGGACTGGTTGATCAGGAAGTTCTAAATTGAGTCTAGTTGTTTGAAAGTCTGTTTCATCCTCCATACATTTTAAAGACCGTTTAATCACTTCGTTTAAATCGTGATCATGTTTTAAAATCATATGCGGCCTTGCTAAGATCATAAGCTGGCTGATGATAAAGTTAATGCGATCGGTTTCTCGGAGCATGATGCCTAAGAAATGCTCGGTCTCTTCTATGGTATTTTGAGATTGAAAGAGCTGTGCAAAGCCTTTGATCGAAGTGAGCGGATTACGGATCTCATGGGCAAGTCCGGCGGCCAGTTCCCCAACATAAGCCAGAGTGTTCGCTCGCTGTTTAAAGTTATGTGCTTCATTAACGGCAGTCATGTCTTTTGCAATCCCAATTACGGCTTTGATATCATTGCTTAACGAATAAGGAATACTTGTGATATCTAGTTCCACTTCTTTTCCGCTTTTATGAAAAATGGTAAGGGTGCGTTCTGCAGTTTCGCCTTGCATCACTTTTTTATAGAAATGAAGAGAAGTATCTATTTCACTTTTGTCTAAAAGCTTCGTGTAAGGCATACATTGCAGTTCTTCGATGGTATAACCCGTAATCTTCTCAAAGGATGGATTGACTCTTATAAAATGTCGGTCAGGGCCGATCACAAAAACACCTTCACGGTTCAGTTCAAAAAGAGAGTTATAACGATGTTCTGATTCAAGAAGGTCCATTCGCTGCTGAAACAGCTTTTTTTGATTGCGCTGTTCTAAAATATATAAAACTAAAACCACTGTTGTTGCTCCAAAAACAAGCAGCGTCACAACGATGTTAATATTGTTTAATGGAAAATCACTATACCAATTAAAGGTTGGAATACCAGCTATTAGAGCCATCTCACCGATATAGTGCATAAAGCTAACTCCAGCTGTAAAGGCAAGACTTGCTGATATTTTTTTAAATCGATAGTTCTTTCTTAAGATGTGAAAACCAAGCCATGAAAAGAAAATAGCTGAAAAGAGAGATAGAATGATAAGAAGTGTGTTTGGCTGTATCGACATATGAACGTGAAAGGACATGATTCCGATCACATGAACCAAGATTAATCCAAGACTATAAGAAGTAACTGAGACCCACATTTTCTTCTGTGGCTGCTGAGAGGTAAAATGGTAAAAGGATATGTATGAGAAGACAATGCCAGTTCCAAAGGCAGCTGTCATCACTGGAAGGTTATAAGCAGATGGGACAGGGTTTTGGATAGATAGCATCCCCATATAATGTGTGGCCCATAGGGCAATGCCCATTGTAACGGAACCTATTAACAAAAAATGATGCTGCGATTTTTGCTCTTCTGAACGCCTTATAGCCCAGTCGATGGAGATAAGAGTAAACAGAAAGCAAACGAATAGAGAAAGTATTACGATATATAGATTGTGATCCAATGGTGCTAACCCTCCTTTAAATCTTGTGACATATTCTAATTTCTTCCATTTCCGACAAATTCCTTCTTAATTCGAAAAAATCTTTTAAAAATTTTAATGATTAAATTATCGAATAATGAATAGCTTGAATGTCTAGCTTATGGAGGTGGTAAGCTTGAAGAAAAAGTACATATTAGCAGTGGATGTAGGCGGAACTTCTATCGAGTGTGGATTGTTTGATTTTAGCAGAAATCTGCTTTCTTCAAGTATGCTTGCGACCCGGGATGTATTGATGACGGATGTTGCGGAATGCATAGCGGTTGAAATGGGAGATATATTGAGTAAACATGGGATCTCATTTGACGAAGTATGCTGTATCGGACTTGGAGTTCCAGGCTTGGTGGATACGAAAGCAGGAGTAATAATAAAAGCACCAAGTTTAAAATGGAACCAATATCCTTTGAAAGAAAAATTGCAGCGATTGCTTGGAATTCCTGTTTTTATCGGTAATGATGTGAATACGGGACTTTTAGGAGAAGTAGAGAATGGCAGTCTGAAGAAAGTCAATCATGCTGTTTATGTGATGATCGGAACGAGTATTGGTGCAGGTCTGTTGATTAACGGTGAGGTTTATGAAGGCAGTCACTTTTCTGCCGGTGAATTGGGATATTTGGTTACGGATCAGACGGTCATTCGAGAGGGCTTCACACCAGCTCGTCCAGGATATGGATATTTAAGTTCTAAAGCGGGCGGTTTTGGTATGAGTTTTGAATACGAGCAAAGGACGGGTGTCCAAGTGTCAGCTCAGCAGTTATTTGAGCAAGCTCGTAGTGGCGATTTCACAGCTAGTAAAATGATAGAGGAAGCAGTCAGCCATATTACAACGGCATTGATAAATATAGCTGCAGTTATAAATCCAGAAGTGATTCTGATTAGCGGTGGAGTGGGCAGTCAGCTGAGTCCTTTCTTAGAGCAAATGGATGGGAACCTTGAAAAATACGTACCGATAAAGCCGGAATTAAGAATATCGTCTATGCAAAATCGCTCTGTTTTGTATGGTGCATTTTCATTATGCCGAAAACAGTTAAAAAACCTTTAGAGGATAGCGATAATAAAAAGCGAATACTTCCTTTAAGGTAAACCGGAATTTAGTGAATTACTTTTTCTGATGGTGTACACTGTTAGAGGAATGGAAAACAAGATTTTGGCATAAGAGAGGACAAAAAATATGAGCAAGGTAGCCGTCATTACAGACAGTACTTCATACATACCCGAGCATATCCGCAGCGAAAAAAATATTGTAATGATTCCGCTCAACGTGGTTTTTGATAAAGAAACATACAAAGAAGAAGCCGAAATAAAAGCAGACGATTTTTACGAGATGGTAAGTAAAGAAGAAGCACTTCCTAAAACATCACAGCCAGCGATCGGAGAGCTCGTGGAGTTATTAGAAGAGCTGGCGAAAAATTATGAGGAAGCAGTCATGATTACTCTATCCAGCGGGATTAGCGGTACTTATCAAAGTGCTGTCGCAGCAGGTGAGATGGCGGAAGGGATCAAGCTTCATGTGTTTGATTCTGAGATCAGCTGTTCACCACAGGCATTTTATGTATTAAAGGCAGCAGAGCTTGCGAGTGAAGGTGCGAACGGTTACGAGATCATGAACCGATTGCTGGAGATGAAGAATAATGGAATTCCAGCATATTTCTTGGTTGATGATTTGAACCACCTGCACAGAGGTGGCCGTTTGAACACTGCACAGCTTTTTGTTGGTAACCTACTTCAGATCAAACCAATCCTTCATTTTGAGGATAAAAAAATCGTTCCGTTTGAAAAAGTGCGTACGAAGAAAAAAGCATTGAAACGTATCTTTGATATCATGGATGAAGATTTGCTGCCTGAGGATACGGTAACAATAAGCGTGATTCATGCGAAGCGCGAAGATGATGCGGTTGAGATCGCAGAAGAATTGCGACAAAAGTTTGTGAATGCAGATGTGGGTGTCAGCTACTTCGGACCAGTCATCGGTACTCACTTAGGTGAAGGATCGCTAGGTATTACGTGGATAAAAGAATAATATGGGAGAGATGTAAATGAAATCTCTAACACTTCGGGAGACAACACAATGAGGTTTGTCTCCCTTTTTTTAAACAACCGTTTAACCATTGCCCCTGAACACCTTGTGGATGACCCCGGTTTAAAGCCAGTTCCGTTTAGTGAGTTGCCTTTTACTAAACCACCACCTCTAAATACTTCGTTTGTATTTGATGAAAGTCTCCAGCAAATTCTTCATGGTAAGCTGCTTCTCCTTGATGAACTTCCTTTTTCTATAGAAACTCTTCATGAGCATTATGAGAATGGCTTTATAGATTACCAAGTTGGTGTAAGTAGGACAAAGTATGGCCATAATTGCGGAAGGTGTGGAAATGAGAAGGACCGCTTATTCGCTTCTTTTTCTTGTTACCGTTGTAAAAGTGAGACATGTACATACTGTCGAAACTGCATCATGATGGGACGAGTAAGCCAGTGTACACCATTATTATCGTGGACAGGGCCTAAAGTTCAGTGGTCTGGTGAGAACAAACTGGAGTGGGATGGGAAATTGTCGTCCGGTCAGAATGTGGCTTCTCAGCGGTTTGTTGAACAAGTTGGTCTTGATGGAGAACTGTTAATCTGGGCCGTGTGTGGTGCTGGAAAAACAGAAGTCCTTTTTAAAGGGATCGAAAAAGCGTTGCAACTCGGACTTCGAGTTTGTATAGCCACTCCTCGAACGGATGTAGTCTTAGAACTCGCTCCACGGTTAAAGAAAGTTTTCCCCCATACCATGATTGCGAGCTATTATGGTGGCTCAGAAGAACGAGAATTACCCGCACAGCTCGTCATCTCAACGACTCATCAGCTCTACCGATTTAAACAAGCGTTTAACATCATGGTTGTCGACGAAGTCGATGCCTTTCCTTACTCCTACGATACAACCCTTCAGCATGCTGTCTCACGAGCGGTTACACCTGATCATTTTCTTCTATATCTCTCAGCAACACCTTCTAGATTAATGAAAAAAGCAGTGAAGAATAGAAAGCTTTCCTGTGTAAAAATACCACGACGATTTCATGGATATCCTTTGCCTGTTCCGAAAATGGTATGGAGCGGTGAGTGGAAGAAGCGTTTGGAACGCGGGGAACTGCCGACTCCATTTGTAAATTGGATTAGGGAGCAAGCTAAAAGTGGCAGAAGAGCAATGATTTTCGTGCCTTCTGTTTCTATTTTAAAAAAGGTAACGGAAATCATTCGTGGGATGGTAGAAGTACCTATAGATTGTGTACATGCCGAGGATCCAATAAGGAAAGAAAAAGTAGAACAGTTTCGAGCTGGGGAGATACAGCTTCTCGTATCAACAACGATCTTGGAACGGGGTGTGACCGTCCCTTTTTTAGATGTGGCAGTGTTTGGAGCTGATCATAACGTATTTTCAGAAAGTGCTCTTGTTCAAATTTCTGGTCGAGCTGGCAGGAGTAAGGATGATCCGAATGGACAAGTTATCTATTTTCATTATGGGAAATCATTAGAAATGGTACGAGCAATAAAGCATATTAAAGAGATGAATAAGGAGGATAATTCTTGAGTTACTGCCTGTACTGTCATCAATCATATACCGAAAGATGGTCATGGACGGATCTGTTTGGCCTTTCAATTCGAACTTTGCTCTGTTTAGACTGTGAAGATATATTGGAGTTGGTTAAAGGGGATATTTGTAGTATATGTGGTCGCTCTTTTTCATTATTTCCCGAGCAATATCGACAGGGTGACTGTTGCAACGACTGCATTCGGTGGGAGGAAAACGAAGATTGGACCGGTATTCTACAGCAGAATCGGTCACTTTATGTCTACAACGACTTTTTAAAAGAGGTTATTGCCAAATTTAAATATCGAGGAAACGCAGAACTTATAAAAGCCTTTTATCCTGTTTTGAAAAAACAATATAAAAAGATTTCCCAACAGGCTTTCATTATACCGATACCATTAAGTGAAGAACGGAACTATGAAAGAGGGTTTAACCAGGCTGAACTTTTAGCTAGAGGGATCAGCAACCATATAGCACTTCTATTAGAGAGAAAAACTCATGAAGAAAAACAAAGTAAAAAGACTCGTGATGAAAGATTGGAGCAGAAAGAGAATCCATTTATAGTTATCGAGCCTAATAAAGTCCAAGGTCAAAAGGTACTCCTGGTAGATGACGTTTATACGACGGGCAGCACATTGCGATATGCGGCTAAAGTCCTGTTAGAAGCTGGTGCTAAACAAGTATCATCTATAACCCTCGCAAGATAAATAAAACAAACGTCCTGTTAAAAACTCTATAGCACATTCCGATATAAAAGAAAGATAGAAGTGCTAAGGAGCGGAACGTAATGGGTGATTTAAAGAACTGTCCGCAGTGCGGAAGGCTTTTTGTAAAAGGAATTCGTGAACAATGCGATGCTTGTTTTCGTGAAGAAGAGCAGCAATATGATAAAGTGTATCGCTATATAAGAAGAAGTGAGAATCGGAATGCAACGATTGTGGATGTAAGTGAAGCTACTGCTGTCTCAGAAAGTAAAATTATCTATTTTATACACCAAGGGAGAATTCGTGTAAAAGGCTATCCGAATTTTACGTATCCCTGTGATGGGTGTCAAAATCCAATTAATGATGGACGTCTCTGTCAAACATGTAAGGACAAGCTAAAGTCAGAGCTGTCCATTGAGGACTTTATCAAAAGAAAACAAGAAGAAGCATTACCTTCTTACCATACAGATGAAAATTAACCTAATTTGTTTTCATTCTTTAAAGAATTCTTTAGAATTGCCGATATAATAAATAAGAAAAACAGTCTCTAAATGAGGTGACTAATAATGCGTATAAACCACTATAATTCCATTCAAAGTAATCCATATAAAAAACAGACACCTGAAATGAAACAAGAGAAGGTCCAGTCTTTATATAAGAAAGATGAAATTCAAATTTCGGATGAAGCAAAAAAGCTATTGTCTTCTTCCAAGTTTGAACAAGAGCGTGCGGAGAAAGTAAGCGAAATTAAACGTCAAGTTGAGAGCGGGAACTATCAAGTCGATTCTGCAAAAACTGCAAAATCAATTCTTGATTTTTGGCGTAGATCCTAGGAGGATTCCATGGAAACGGCACAAATGACTTCATTGTTAGAACGATTATTAAGATCTCACGAGGATCTTCTTTCATTGGGTGAGCGAAAAACGAGTGTATTGAAGCTGGGAGATATGAAAGCACTCGACATTCTATTAAAAGAAGAAGATCTTCAGGTTAAGAAGCTGCAGATGCTCGAAAAAGAAAGGTTGCTTAAGTTTGCTAATGTTACATTATCAGATGTACTCGAGCAAGCGGAAAGCGACGAAAAAGAGAATTTAACTCATCTGCAAAATAAATTAATCACTGCCTATGAAGCTTTAAAGAGCAGAAACCAATTAAACCAAGAGCTATTAGAACAATCTCTTCAGTATGTAAACATGTCATTAAGCATGGTTCAGCCAGATAATGAACCAGCTACTTACCGAAATCCAAAAGGAAATCTATATCAAACAAACTCAACATCATTATTTGATTCAAAAGCTTAAACTTTACGGAGGAAACTGATCATGCGCTCAACTTTTCACGGCTTAGAAACAGCCCGCAGGGGTATGTTTACTCAGCAAACAGCTCTACAAACAACAGGGAATAATATTGCGAATGCCAATACACCTGGTTATTCAAGGCAACGAGTAAACTTCTCACAAACAGAACCTTATCCGGCTGCTTCTATGAATCGTCCGCAAATTCCTGGTCAGCTGGGAACAGGTGTTGAGGCTGGATCGATCCAACGTGTACGTGAAGGCTTTTTGGATACTCAATTTCGTGGTGAAAACAATAAGTTTGGTTTCTGGAATGCAAAAAGTGAAGCATTAGCTAAGATGGAAGACATCATGAATGAACCATCGGATAACGGATTAGCCAAAACGATGGATCGTTTTTGGCAGTCTTTGCAGGATCTATCAGTGAACCCTGAAGATTCAGGAGCTCGTTCAGTTGTACGGCAGCGTGGTCTAGCTGTTGCTGAAACCTTTAATTATCTATCAAACTCGTTATCTTCAATTCAAGAGGATTTAAAAGCACAAGCTGACTTAACAGCAAAAGAAATTAATTCTCTATTAACTCAGATTAGTAACATCAATACACAAATCAAAGAAATAGAACCACACGGGTACCTTCCAAATGATCTTTATGATGAGAGGGATATGCTGGTAGACCAGCTCTCAACAATGGTCAACATTAAAGTAACGAAAACAGGCAGTGGTGGCCAATCGTCACCACTTGCTGAAGGGATTTACAACATAGAGCTTTTAAATGCAAATGGCGAGTCTTATCCTGGCTCACCTGCACCAGCTGCTCCAGTCATGTTACTAGATTCAGCAGCTGCAACACCTGTAAACCCTGTTTCGATTCAATACAATGCTAATAACCTTGCAGATACAGTAACGGTAGATGGAACGGCAATCGATATTCAAGATTTCTCTGGTGGTAAATTAAAAGGACTATTAGAATCTTATGGATATGATGATAATGGAACATCTAAAGGAACTTACCCAGATATGCTAAAGAGCCTTGATGAAATGGCTTTAAACTTTGCCACTGAATTTAACAGAGTTCATCAAGCAGGAACAGGATTAGATGGCAACACAGGGTACTCATTCTTTGATGTAACAGGTACTAAAGGTGCAGCCAAAGATATTAAACTTCATAGCGATACTAAAAATCTTGATCATATCGCGGCTGCAAAGAGCAACTTTGATGGAGATGGAAGTAATGCTCTATCTCTAGCAGATGTAAAAAATGCAAGCTTAACATTTACGAGTGGAACAGCTACTTTAAAGAGCTTTTATGAAGGTGCTATTGGTAAAATGGCTGTTGATGCTCAACAAGCGGTACGATTAACCAATAACTCATCCGTGTTGTCAGGAGCAGTCCAACAAAGAAGAACTTCTGTAAGCGGAGTCTCTCTTGATGAAGAAATGACAAATATGATTCAATATCAGCATGCTTATAATGCATCAGCGCGAAACATTACGGTGATCGATGAAATGTTAGATAAAATTATTAACGGCTTAGGTGTTGGTGGAAGGTAGGTAGAGGTAAATGCGAGTAACTCAATCAATGCTAGCTAATAACACATTGAGACACATTAGCGAAAGCTACGGGCGTATGGCAAAAACACAAGAGCAGTTATCTACAGGAAAGAAAATTAGCCGTCCGTCCGACGATCCTGTCGTTGCGATGAAAGGTATGACTTATCGAACAAATCTTACTGAAGTTGAACAATACAAGCGGAATCTGTCTGAAGCTTACAACTGGATGGAGAACTCGGATGCGGCTCTCGACAAAGCAACGAGTGTTATGCAGCGTATCCGGGAGTTAACAGTTCAGGCGAGTAACGGAACGTTAGAAGATTCGCAACGAGAAATTATTGCAAAAGAAGTAGGACAATTAAAAGAACACCTTGTCTCTATTGCGAATACACAAGTAGCAGGAAAGTTCATTTTTAACGGAAATGATACAACGGCAAAACCAGTGGATTTAAACGCCTCAAAAGTTTCTACGAACGGTAACCCTGTAGAGTTAGAGTTATCAAAAGGGATAAAAATTGCTGTGAATATCGATCCTAGGAATGTATTTACTCTTACACCGGATGGGTTGTTTGGAGATATCACAGCTTTAGAGAATACATTAAATAGCACGAATCCTGCAAATGTTGACAGTTTCCTTGGTAAACTAGATAAGCACATTAATAATCTAGTATCAGAGCGTGCTGAACTTGGTGCACGATACAATCGTGTAGAGTTAATCGATGAACGTGTCAGTGAGCAAGAGGTTATTGCTAATCGAATTCTCTCAGATAATGAAGATGCAGATATTGAACGTGTGATTACAGACCTTAAAATGCAAGAAACTGTTCATCGGGCTGCACTAGGCGTTGGGTCACGTATTATGCAGCCGACTTTAATGGACTTTTTACGCTAAACTTTAGAGCTATCCTTGTGATAGCTCTTTTCTTGCAATTACACTCTTTTTTAGGAGGGACTCTATGAATTTTCCTCAATTAAAAATGGAATCTACGTTTGGGCAGTTAGGATTAAACATACAAAAACCGGTTCAGGAAATTGAACAGCCAGCAGCAGAAATATCCATTCAACAACCAAAAGCAGAATTAGAAATGGAGACAACACCTGGCAAGTTAACGATTGACCAAACACAAGCCTGGGAAGACATGGACTTAAAGCATATCTTTAAACGAATTGAAGACTTTGCTCAAAATGGGTATCAGGATTGGTTAGCCGGGATGGGACGAAGAGCTTCAGAAGGCGATGACCTGATGAGAATAGAAAATGGTGGTATTCCAATTGCTGACCATGCGAAAATAAATGGAGAGAGCCCCATTTATGAATTCAATATAGGATTTGTTCCCTCTCATTTTAGTGTGAAGACAAACTATCAGCCCGGGGATTTAAAAATTAATTGGAAAGCAAATAAACCAGAAATAGATGTCCAAGTAAATAAACCACGTCATGACTATACTCCAGGAGTCATCCGTGGAGAAATGAAACAATGGCCATCTTTAAAAATCGAAGTAATCGGTTTAGAAGTAGATGAGAAAAAGTAAAGGACTGAGTATATGAAACTTCAAACGAAATTCGAAGAGACAATAGAAGTGAATGAATCTGATATTCTGGATTTTGAGTTGGGTTTACCAGGATTTGAAGAAGAAAAGAAATTTGTTTTGCTGCCAATAGAAGGAACACCGTTCTCAATTCTTCAATCAGTAATATCACCAGATCTAGCGTTTATAACTGCAGATCCATTCGTGTTTTTTAAGAATTATGATTTTGAATTATCCAATTCTGACCAGGATCAATTAGCTGTATCAACACCAGGTGATGTGATGGTGCAAGTAATAGTTACAGTAGCCGAACCTTTTGAAAAATCGACAGCTAATTTACAAGCTCCAGTTGTTATCAATACTAAACAAAACAAAGCAAAACAGGTGATTATAAATGATGGGAATTATGGGACGCGTCATCATTTAAACACTACTAAAAGGGAGGGTTAATATGTTAGTCTTAACCCGAAAACTACAGGAAGCGATTAAGATTGGACAGGATATTGAAATTACTATATTAACTATAGAAGGCGACCAAGTAAAGCTAGGAATATCAGCACCAAAGGATATTGAAATACATAGAAAAGAGATTTTTCTTTCAATACAAGAGGAAAACAACAAAGCTTCAAATACTAATTTTAATCAATTACAACAATTATTTAACATTAAAAAAAATTAAAAATGGATTAAAGATTAATTCTCTTATTCCGATATAAGTAATGTAGAAACAAACAGTGTTTTTAACGGCCGGTAAAAACACTCGCGTTTCAAAAAACATCCAACCACAAGGACGTGGGCGGAACACATTCAAGGAGGAAAATGAAATGAGAATTAATCACAATATCGCTTCACTTAACACGTACCGTCAGTTGTCTACAAACAGTGCGAACACTGGAAAGTCTTTAGAGAAGTTATCATCAGGTCTAAAAATCAACAAAGCTGGTGATGATGCAGCAGGATTAGCAATATCTGAAAAAATGCGTGGGCAAATCCGTGGTCTTGAAATGGGTTCTAAGAACGCACAAGATGGAATCTCTTTAATTCAAACGGCTGAGGGTGCATTGAACGAAACACATGATATCCTTCAACGTATGCGTGAATTGGCTACTCAATCTGCCAACGATACTAACACAGCAACTGACCGTGGAGAACTTCAAAAGGAGTTTAACCAGTTATCAAAAGAAATCACTCGTATTGCAAAAACTACCGAGTTCAACACTCAAAAACTTCTTGATGGTTCTGATGTTGACGGTAAAGTATTCCATATCGGTGCTAATGCAGGGCAAAGCCTGACATTAACTATCAATGCTATGGATGCTACAACTCTTGCAGTTGGTACTGGAACAACTGAAGCTGACACAGTTGGTATCGACATTACAACTCAAGCTAATGCGAACGCAGCTATCACTCTTGTAAATACAGCGATCGAAACTGTATCTGCGGAGCGTTCAAAACTTGGTGCTACTCAAAACCGTTTAGAACACACTATTAATAACCTTGGAACTTCTGCTGAAAACTTAACGGCTGCTGAATCTCGCATAAGAGATACAGACATGGCGAAAGAAATGATGGAGTTCACAAAGAACAACATCCTATCTCAGGCTGCTCAAAGCATGTTAGCTCAAGCCAACCAACAACCACAAGGAGTTCTTCAACTTCTTCGTTAATTTACCTAAAGTCATCGGATACTTATCCGGTGGCTTTTTTATCTTAATACAGGCAACAATCCTTCTGATTGGGATATACTCCTAATGTGGGGGTGTTGAAATGAATAGAGCCGTTTGGTTGAAAGCTCATTTTTGGGTATGCGTGGGTATCGCTGTCTTAAACTTGCTGGATGCTTCTGTTACCCATTTTCTTCTGATGAATGGTGCAAAGGAATTAAACCCTTTGATGAATGCTTTATATGGATATCATCCTCTATGGTTTATTAGCATTAAACTTTTTTTCTCTTTAGTCATTTTGGGGTTTGGCTTTTTTCCCGTTCATCGTATTGCAAGAAAGCTAACTTTTGGGGTGTTAATTGTTTATTCGTTTGTGGTTTTTTGGCAATTGTATCTATATTTTTCTTTATGAGTATTTTTTGTGTACAAAAAAGCCAAACACCCTAATACTGGATGATTGGCTTCTTTTTTATTCAATATGATCGATCAAATATTTTGAGTATTCTTTTGCACCTGTTAACGTGAGATGAACACCGTCATTGCCAATGTATTCTGGATGAGATTCACTCATTTCAAACCAGTCAACTACTTTCACGTTTTTGTGTTGTGTGGCAACCTTTTTAATCGTCTCATTGACTTCATTTTGCCATGGTTTTGGTACGCGTGTTGTTATCATGTAAATGTCCCGGTCGCCGATTTCCTCAATCAGCTGATGCATCTTTTTCTCGGCTAGAGGTCCATTGGCACCAAGTTCGATGACCACGATCTCTCCTAAGCTGTTAGAACTTTTCTTTTGCTGAACGATTTCTTCCGCTTCTCTAAATTGACGACCAATCTTCGCGTCTACATCAACTTTTTTGAAGGCTTCTTCTAAATGTTTTGTTACATCAATCATGACGGAGTCACCAATTACTGAGAGAGAACGTGAATCTTGAACAGGTGGCTTTTTCTCTTTATTAGAATCTTTTTCCTCAGTTGGTTTCTTTTCAGGCTCATCTTTCTTGTCTTCTTTTTTAGGCGCATCTGGTTTAGGTTCAGGTTTTATTTTGTTCTCCGTCGGCGGCTCTTCGTTTACAACTTTTGCTTGGATCGTGTTAATTACTTTATCTTTGCTTAACGCTACTGTAGTTGTAGTAAAGCCAATTACAGATACACATGTGAGCAATCCTAAGATACATGCCGTTGTGACAAAGCGTCCAATAAATGATCGTTCCCGCTTCCACTCACCGCGTTTAACCACGCGGCAGAACTTTGTTAATGCTCCTTTTCGGATAGGGCTCTCGATAAACGTATAAGAGAGACTTGCAAGAACTAAGATTAACACGAGTTGAAATGGCGTTCTAAACAGGCTTGGTGCATCCGCTCCCCATTGTGGAGAAGTGAGCACGATGACAGGAAAATGCCAGAGATAGATGCCGTATGAACGGACGCCGATCCAACGTAACGGTTTAAAGCTGAGCCAAATGTTCAGTCTGCTGGACGGATGAACCATGACGGCCACAACAAGTAATGATGCTACAGAAATCGCAACCATTCCTCCTTGATAGAGGAAGTCTTGATATTGGTTTGTGCTCCAGAACATATAAAAGACGAAAGCGAGTGCTGACAATCCTACAAAATCTAGTTTCCAACGAATCTCCGGTGGAAGACTGCTAGACAGCTTTCGGCTAGGCCAGATCACAGCTAGACTTGCGCCAAGAAGGAGAGAAAATACACGTGTATCCGTTCCGTAATAGACACGGCTAGGGTCTGCGCCTGGTTCGTACATCAAAGTCATGAGAGCTGCGGATACAAGGGCACCTGCTAGAATAATAGAAAATAGATAGCCTTCACGTACTCTAAGCTTTAACACAGCCATGATAACGATTGGCCATAGAATATAAAACTGTTCTTCCACCGCCAACGACCAGAAGTGCGTTAGAAGGGAAGGGGGACCGAAGCTTTCGAAATACGATAGGTCCTGGAAAATGTACCACCAGTTGCTCACATAAAAGACAGCTGCTACCGTGTCTTCCTCTAGCTTTTCAAGCATGGCGGGCTCAAAAAGTGTGACATATGTTATTACCACGAGCAGCATGGTGAACATAGCAGGTAATAGTCTTCGGGCCCGGCGAATCCAAAAGTTTTTAAAATTTATTGAATTAGTTGCGACATATTCCGCTACTAGAAGGTCTGTTATTAAGTATCCTGATAAAACAAAAAAGACGGTAACTCCCAGTAATCCGCCTGCAGCCCACTCGAAGTTTAAATGATAAGCGATGACGGCAAGGACGGCGATGGCTCTTAGTCCATCTAATCCGGATATGTACCTGTTCTTTCCTAGAGGTTGTTCAATGGCTTCATTTTGCTTTATACCGGATTGCCGGCTACGTTTCATGTGCTGCTTTTTGTGACGGTCTTTCATTACTGCCATTATCCTCTCGTTTTCAATTTTCCATTTAATGTTATTTGTATTTTTATATGTAAATGCCATCCATTAGTGGTCATTTTTCTACATTTTTTTTATCTTCCTAAGCAACTATTTTACAATAAAAAAACGGGTGTTTGAGAAGTTTCATAGAATTGTAATAAATTTTTTTTGTACTTTTGCATGGATCTACTTCCTCAACAATTATTTAATGTATCCGATATAAATTTTAGAGAAAATAAAAGGGGCGATGAAGGTGGAACTGCAAACGATTAGTTCTCCCGTTTTTTCAAAATCTGAGCCTGTGCTTAAAAGCCAAAATCAACAAGAACCAACACCTAAAGCTGAAGCTTCAGCACAAGTAAAGCCAACAAAAGATCAATTAGAAAAAGTCATAGATGCCATGAATGACATGCTGAAGCCGGCACCTACTTCCTCTAAGTTCGTGCTTCATGAAAAGCTGAACGATTATTACGTGCAGATCGTGGATCAAGTGACTCAAGAAGTTGTCAAGGAAATACCAAATAAAAAGTTCCTTGATATGTATGCTGAGATGATTGATTTTATGGGTATTTTTGTAGATAAAAAAATTTAGGGACGGTGATGAACCGTGAGTATGAGAATAGGTGGATTAGCTAGTGGTATGGATATTGATACTCTCGTAGGCGATCTGATGAAGGCTGAGCGTATTCCATTAGATAAACTCTCACAGAAGAAGACCACTTTGGAGTGGCAGCGTGACGACTATCGTTCTATGAATAAATTGTTGGACGAGCTTGATCGCTTTATTTTAGATGGTATAGCTCTGCAAGGAACATTTAACAAGAAAACCGTAACAAGTACGAATCCTAACGCTGTTACGGCAACCGTCTCAGGAAGTGCTTCGAATATAACGTCTACTATTAAAGTTACGCAGTTAGCAACTGCACGAAGTTGGGTATCAACTGAGATTTATAATAAAGGTGGAACTACTAAAGCAAGTGGTAAGGCAACTTTAGCTGCAATAGATGACACTAAATTTACAGCTCCTGTTGAATTAAAGGTTGCAGTTCAAAAACCTGGTAGTACTGCTACAGAGGCTGTAAAAACAATATCAATAGATCCTTCTAAAGACACTTTAGAGTCTGTAGCTAAGAAATTTTCTGAAGCAGGATTAGATATTTCGGCATTCTATGATGAATCAACTGGAAAATTTGCAATATCAAATAACGTAACAGGTAAGGGATCAAGTCTATCACTAGAAACTCCTGAAACAGTAGCATTTTTTAATAATATTGGGTTTTCAACGGATGGCACAAAACTTGGTGCAGCCGGATCAGACAATGGATTAAACGCCACGTTTGATCTTAATGGTCTTAATGGAATTGAAAGAACTTCAAATACTTTCGCCATCAGTGGTGTTACTTATTCACTAAAAGCCCTTGGAGAATCAACCATCAGCTCTAGTACGGACACAGATGGTGTAGTTACTTCTATTAAGGATTTTGTGAAAAAGTACAACGAAACGATTGAAGCCATTAATAAAAAAACGGCTGAAACAAAGTATCGTGATTTCCCTCCGTTAACCGATGCTCAGCGTAAGGATCTATCCGATAAGGAAGCGGAGCTGTGGGATGAGAAGGCAAAGAGCGGGATGCTGCGAGGTGATTCCATCCTTTCAAGCGGATTAAACACGATGCGTTCGGTTTTGTACGCTTCCGTTAATACTGGGGACACAAAATATGACCAGCTTTCAGAGCTTGGAATTACAACCTCTCGTAACTATTTGGACAAAGGGAAGCTAGAAGTCGATGAGAAGAAACTTCGTGATGCTTTAGCTGCTAATCCTGATGCAGTCATGAAAATGTTTACTGGGGATAGTGCTAATAATATCGATGGAATCGCAAAGAAACTTCGTACGACGATTGATCAAACCGTTGAAAAGATTGAACTAAAAGCGGGTAACGCCCTTCGAACAAATGCTCAATTCACGCTTGGCCGTGAATTAACGGACGTTGATAAGCGGATATCGGCTTTTGAAGACCGTTTAGTACAAGTAGAGGACCGTTATTGGCGTCAGTTCCAAGCAATGGAAGCGGCTATCCAACGATCCAATCAGCAAAGTGCTTATTTAATGCAACAGTTTGGCGGCGGACAATAGTAAACTAAAAAGGAGTGTTACCTTTACATGTCCATACTTAACGCAAAAAATGTGTATCAAAACAACTCAGTCCAAACGGCGTCTCCAGGTGAGCTGACGCTTATGCTCTACAACGGGTGTTTGAAATTTATCGGTCTTGCGAGAACAGCGATCGAGCTTAAGAATACAGAACAAAAGAATACAAATCTATTAAAAGCTCAGAAGATCATCCAAGAATTGATGGTCACCTTAAACATGGATGTCGAGATCTCAAAATCTATGATGCAGATGTACGACTACATTAATCGTCGTCTGATCGAAGCGAACATTCAAAGTGACGTTACGATCTTGGATGAAGTGGAAGACTATGTGACGGATTTTCGGAATACGTGGAAAGAGGTTATCCAGATCAACCGTCGAATGCAGCATGGCGAGACTGGACGCGTATAATGCCTGCTATTAAGATTTTGCTTGAGATCACGAAAAACTTGCATAATCATGTGAGTCCAGGACTTCCAAAAGAAAACCGAGAATCTTATATTGAACGGTTAAACGAACTTTTAGAACAACGGCAGGTTGCTATGAACCAGCTTCCCAGCTCTTATTCAGCAGAAGAACAGAGGGTAGGCCAGATGATCATAAAATTAAACGAGTCCATTGACCCGCTGTTAGCACGGCAATTTGAAGAGATCAAACATAACCTTACAATAATGAAAAAGAAAAAGGTCAAGAACAATCAATACGCTAATCCCTATCAGACATTATCGGGTGATGGGATGTATTTTGATAAAAAGAAATAAACAAAAGGCACCAGTCCAAGAACTGTGTGCCTTTTTACTTTAAATCACGATCTCCTCCTCTTGCTGTAATAGTGTTAAGCACTATCAAAAAAAGGTAAAAAACGTTTAAAAAAACCGAACAGAGTTGTTCGGTTTTTCTTTTTAGGTTCATGTATGCAATATATAATGAAACATGTAAGTGATATCAGTAAAAAGCACTAATTATCAGCAAAAAAATAAAAATATCAGGAATAAATAGAATATATCAGGAATTCTAGAACTGATATCAGGCATACCAGCAATCTACACACAGATGCTGTCTAAATCATAGAGGGCTTATCATAAAGCTTCCCCGTATAGACAGACTGGGGCCGATAGATCGTGTTGTCGTCGGCTTGCTCAAGTATATGAGCAGTCCATCCGACCATGCGGCTTGCCGTGAAAGTAGGCGTGAAAAGGGAAGGGTCAAGTTGAATGGATTTCATGATAGCAGCTGCGTAGAATTCAACATTCGTATACAATGATCTCCCTGGTTTGTATTCTTTGAGCAAATCCACAGCCGTTGTCTCAACTTCTAGAGCAAGGTCGAGCCATTCGTCTTCACCGACTAACTCTGAAAGTTTTGCCTTTAGAGCGACGGCTCGAGGATCATGTGTTTTATATACACGATGGCCGAATCCCATGAGCTTTTCACCTTTTTCGAGCTTTTCACGAATAACACTCTCAGCACTGCCAGCTTCCCGCACCTCGTCCAACAAATCTATAACCCCAGATGGTGCTCCTCCGTGAAGTGGGCCTTTCATTGTCCCGATGGCAGAAGTTACAGCAGACACCATATCGGACTCCGTGGATGCGGTCACGCGGGCTGAAAAAGTTGAAGCGTTCATCCCGTGTTCTAATGTCAGGATTATATAGGTTTCGAGCGCAAGGGTTTGTGCCTTGGATGGAGTTTCTCCGTTTAACATGTAGAGGTAATTTTCTACATGGCTTAATTCTTTTGATGGCTCCACAATAGATTTCCCTTCTAATTGACGCTTGCGATAAGCAATGATTGTCGGCACCAGACTTGTTAGCCGTATCGCTTGTGATATGGTAGGTTTCCATCCATAACTCTCGTTTCCTTCCGAAGAGATAGCTGTTCGGATCACACTCATTAAGTCCATCTCTTTTGGCAGGTGTTCTAGAATATTTTTCATATGGACGGGAAGTGTACGATTTTTGATCAGTTCTTTCTTTAAGGCTGCGAGTTCTTTTTGTTCAGGAAGTTCACTATACCACAGCAGATACGCTATTTCTTCAAATGAGTAGGCAGAGGTAAGTTCACCAATCTCATATCCTCGGTAGATTAACTTTCCTTCAGCACCGTCGATGTGGCTGATTTCCGTCTCGGCTGCAACGATTCCTTTTAGACCTTTTTGTATCATCGTCTTCACTCCTTCCATTATTTAGTACTATTGTATAGAATGAAGTTGATTTATGATATTAATTGTTTTTAATTGAATTAATACGATTTATTAATAAGGGTGGTGAATGTCATGGAATTCTCTTGGCTTAAGACTTTCATAACGGCAGCAGAATGCGAGAACTTTAGAAGAACGTCAGAGATCCTCCACGTGTCACAGCCTTCTGTCACTGTCCATATAAAAATGCTGGAAGCTGAGTTAGGGATGTCTTTATTTTTACGTGAAGGAAGAAGAGTGAAACTGACAGCGGAAGGAAGAAGATATTTAAAGCATGCCAAAAAACTGATGGAAGTTTATGAAGGCGGGTTAGAGGATTTAAACGCTTTTCAGCAAGGATACCACTCGAAACTTTGTATCGGCATCTCACCGCTTATCGCGGATACGATTCTGCCATCGGTTTTAAAAAGATACGTAAAAGGACATCCGGAAGTGGAGATCTCCATTAAGATTATTGATTCTGAAGATATAGAGCATGCGGTCTTAAACGAGGAAGTGGATTTAGGATTGTCTTGCTTAGGCAGTACCCATTCTGAGATTACGAGTCAGCTGCTTTATAAAGATAAAGTCGTTTTGGTTGCGCCACATGATGGGATCGATTTTGAAGCCGCTCTGCCATTAGAGGAAAGAGAAGTTCTTCTATCAAGCTATCTTTTGACACATAATCACCCTGGGTATTGGGATGACCTATGTAAACGTGTAAAGCTGGTTTATCCTGGTGTCCGTATGATGAAAGTTTCTCAGATTCATATTACAAAAAGGTTTATCTCTGAAGGTCTTGGCGTATCATTTTTACCGCTGTCAACGGTTAGAAGAGAATTGTTAGAAGGCAGATTGCTCGAGGTCGATTGCTTTTCTGTGAACCTGCCTGACGCCAACACTTATGCGCTAACAAAATACAATCATGGTAAGCAAACAGAGTTTTTAGCTTATCTATCTGGGTACAGGTTTTAATTTGTTATCTTTTTATCCCATAAACAATACAAATCACGCCAACCATGATCCAGATCAAACTGGTGAATGATAGTTTAGTGGATAATCCGTAGATTCCTAGTGTCATTGTAGAGAAAAAGATGATGGGACCGACGATTGAGAGAAGGGAATTGATGACGAGCGCTCGATCGACGGTATTGTAATGCAGCATGAAAAGAGCCGCTGTAATTTCAAGCGTTCCCGATAGAATGCGAATTGCAGCCATGCCTAGGACGACTTTTTCAATCATATGCAGCAACGTCCATTGCCTCCTTTAAACACTTGTTTAATTTTCCTGTGCTGTATATTGCATTATATGTGGCCAAGCCCGAATTAGAAGTGTTAAAGCTAATGTGAATTAATATAATAAATTTGCGGATATTTATGCGGTTTGATCAATGGAGATTTTTCGACAAAACTTCTTACAATTCGCTAATCTTAAGCCTTTGACAACTTTTTTGGGTATGTGTCATACTATGAAGTGTATAGATTAACTATACAAAGATTCGCATGATGAAGGGATTGTGAAAGGCATGTTAGGAAAAGTAAAATGGTTTAACGCAGAAAAAGGTTTTGGATTTATCGAGCGCGAAGACGGAGACGATGTGTTCGTACACTTCTCTGCAATCAACACTGAAGGATTCAAAAGCCTTGATGAAGGTCAGCAAGTCGAGTTTGATATTGTAGATGGCGCACGTGGGCCTCAAGCGGCTAACGTAACTAAACTATAATTCATTGGCAATATGACCATAACTGTGATCCCGTCTGTTTAATGCAGACGGGTTTTTATTTTGCGTGCTAAACCTTCTGCTGGTCTCATAAATTGTAATAAGTCAATTTACATAGGAGGTAAGCATGCAGGATTTTTTGAACTTCAATAAAATGCTAACGCCAACAATCATAAAGGTGATCTTTTTGGTAGGGTCTGTTTTATCTGTCATCGGGGGCTTATTCGCTATGGTAGCTGGAGCTCAACAACCGTATGGAGGTGGAGCTGCTGTTTTTATGGGGTTTCTTATGATACTTTTTGGTCCGTTCGTAACACGCGTCTATTGTGAGCTTCTCATCGTCCAGTTTAAGATGCACGAAGCACTGGATAAACTCGCTAAACAAAACGAATCTTAATAAAATAATGAGCAGAATGTAAATATTTTGTCGACACTGTTAAGAAATTGTCAAACTTTTTTAAATGTTACAAAGGAATTCTTTTCGGGTATATCGAAATATATATACATCACCGAAAGGAGGAGTTAAGTTATGCATTTTAACATTCGTGGAGAAAACATCGAGGTGACCGAAGCTATCCGAGCTTATGTGGAGAAAAAGGTGACGAAACTCACAAAATATTTTAACGAAACTCCGAATTCTGAAGTACACGTCAATTTAAAGGTGTATAACAATGAACAATCCATCGAGGTTACAATACCGATGAAGGGCCTTC
Source organism: Fictibacillus barbaricus (assembly GCF_014635025.1). Taxonomy (GTDB): domain Bacteria; phylum Bacillota; class Bacilli; order Bacillales; family Fictibacillaceae; genus Fictibacillus; species Fictibacillus barbaricus. Next base: position 690,780 of record NZ_BMCE01000001.1, read on the forward strand.
TGCTTCGTGCAGAGGAACGTCATTTGGATTTATACGCTGCGATTGATTTGGTGGTAGAGAAATTAGAGCGTCAAATTCGAAAGCATAAAACAAAAGTGAACCGCAAATTCAGAAGTGCTGACAATTCCAAGCACATGTTTGCTAACGGTACAGAAGGCGTATCAACGGCACTGTTAGAAGAGGAAGATGACTTTGAGATTGTTCGTGAAAAGCGTTTCGATCTTAAACCGATGGACACGGAGGAAGCTATTCTTCAAATGGGCTTACTTGGCCATAACTTTTTCGTCTATAACAATGCCGAAACTGGTGAGATGAACGTCGTGTACAGACGTAAAGACGGCAAATATGGATTGATTGCAGGAACTAACTAATAACATAAAATGTATGGGCACACCCCAAGGTAAGGGGTGTGTTTTTTGTTGTGCAAAACTTCTCTTTTTTACCAAGAAAGAGGAAATGCCTCTATTTTTAGCGAAAATGTACTCCGAAACGATTGATGAGGAGGGTTACGCTATGAGAAACGAAATCCTTTTAAAACAACTGGCTGCATTCCGGCATAATACACTTAGCTGCGTTGAAGGTTTGACGGAAGAGGAAGCGGATTTCATCCCGGAGGGCTTTAACAACAATATCCGTTGGAACTTAGGGCACATCTACCTGGATCAGTATGACTGGCTGTATCATAAAACACGCGAGGACAATCCGGCACCTAAACATTACCGCGAGCTTTTCGGTTATGGGACAATGCCTGAGAACTGGCAGCAGACACCTCCAACACTGGAAGAGCTCCGCAATCACCTGATGGAACAAGTGAAGGTGATCGACCAGGAGTTCGGACATCGCCTTGATCAAGAACTGGATGAGCCCACTGAACTCGGAATGAGCACGTTTGCGGAAGTGCTTCCCCGGACGTTTTATCATGAAGGGCTGCACATGGGGGCGATCCTGGCAATCCGAAAAGCCATTACTCTTCAAAACCAGAAACAGCTTAAATAGGTTAAAAGAAAAAGTGCAGACGCAGCTATACGTCTACACTTTTTTTGCTTCCATCATACGAGCTTTGCTGACTCGTACTCCTCCATTTAAATAAGAATACGAGTACACCAATCCGGTAATATAAAATACAAATAACAGATAAGCAGGGGAAAGGTGGAAGTGGTTGTCATAACCGATCATAAAGTGTGTACCCACACCGGTAATAAATCCAGGTAAACCTCCAATCGCAAGTGTCCACCAGACCCATTTTGCTCCTTCCCGGTACCCCCATAACGCAATCGTCAACAATAGGAATCCTTCCGAGATCAATGCACCGCCAAATCCGGCGCGGTCATGCGCGATCAACGGAATCAGCCTGTCATTGAACGCTGAGATCTGTTCAGGAGTGAGCGAAAAGAATAATAGATCTTCTTTAACAAAAACGCCGTTCATGCCGATGATGGAGATCACAATCCCCGCTGAAAAAAGGGACATGCCGGCGATCACAAACATGCTTTGCCCAAGCTGGCTTCTCTTCCAAGGGGCAGAATTATATGTGTTCACGCCTTTACTCCCGATTCTAAAATTCCTGGTTTGATAAAGTCCGTAGATAAAGAACGGAAAGATGATAAGGTAATAGAGAAAGTGCAGCTTATCAAAGTAACCGAATCCCATAAAATAAAAAATATTGAAAAAACCGAGTGCTGCGGCGATCACGTACGCTTTTCTCGCCCAATGTTCACTAAAACGGATGCCATGATAAGAGAGCTGCATGAACATAAAACCGGCTGAGATCATGACACCAGCTAAACAGATCCGATCATGAGACATAAAATGAAACAGGTTGTGGTCAAAGGCCATGATTTCTTCTTTTTGAATACCTAAAAAATGCTCATCATAGGGCAATAGAACTTCCGTCAAGCCGATCATTAAGGCAATGATTCCTGCGATAAAAACACCTAGTCCCATCATGAAAAATGATTTCCACCCAGCTGTCTGATCACGCGAAGCCTCCGTATGATTGCCATAAAGGTATCGTTCGTTTATCCGTTTCGGAAGACCGGGTCCGGAGTAGACGAACCCGCTGTGAAGCTGAACAAGTGATGCACCACTTTGAAAAAGCTCCATCGCTTCGTTAGGCTCGTGAACACCACCTGATACAATGATTGGCAAATTAAACGGAAGGAGCTGCTGAATACCTTTTTTAAGATAAGGCATCTCTGACTTTCCAAGCTCAATCCCACCGTCTATCTCTATACCTTCCCGGATTAAGAAACCATCTGCAGCCAAAAGTCCAATCTCATCTGGTGTTAAGGAGTTAAGTCTATGGATGGTGAATTCTATAAAAAGAGGTTTTGCCGTAAGTCTTCGAATCTTATCCATATACCGAACCGCATCTTCCCCTATGATAAAGAAATCTGCTTGTTCATCCAGTCTTTGAACAAGCATCTGCCACTCGTTTTCTGTTTCTCCTTTTATCCCGATGCCGATGGGAATCTTTAGCTGAAGTGACTGAAGCTTCAATCGTGCCGCCTCAAGCCCCAGGTTGGCATGTAAATGGGGATACCACAATGTTTCATCCTCCGTTTTGCGCAGGATTGGTTTCTCCAACGAGCAGGGCTTGACCGAAATGGGTCCAACTTCTATATATCCAAAGCCAAGGTTAGAAAAAGCGGTCGTTCCGTTTAATTTAGAATCTAATGCACCACTGATCCCAACAGGAGATGGAAAGGTGATACCTGCAACATCCTTTTTCAACTCTTCACTTGGCTGCATATGCCCAAAAAATTGAATGATTTTATCACCTATCGGAAGCTTTGCGAGGGTGTTCATCGTATACAAGGTAAGGTCGCGGCTCCATTCAGGTTTTATCCGAAACAGCAGCGGTTTAAAAAATGTATGATAGGACCAGTCTGGCATAAGTGACACTCCTTTTTATGCCTTTTTTTATCAGTGTAACGTAAAAGATGGCTAGAATTTCAAATTATTTTTATAAATCTATATTTTGTGCGGCCGGAATAAGTTCTCCTAGCAGGATTTTGCACGAGGCAAGGTGAACTAGTGATAAAGAAAGCGCTTACATCAATTGTATTTATCGTTTACATTAATAATTTTTATAATTAAAGGAGGAGTAGCAGTTATGATGATGAATGTGCCGTTTCGAGTTACAAGTATGCTGGAGCACGCAGAGCGTTATTTTGCTAAAAAAGAAGTAACGAGCCGCACGATGTCGGGGATTAGAAAGTTCAGTTACCGGGAGATCGGTGAGCGAACACGAAGGCTTTCAAGTGCGCTTAAGCGCCTAGGTGTTCAAAAAGGTGAGAGGATTGGAACGCTCGCATGGAATCACCATCGGCATCTTGAGGCTTATTTTGCAATTCCTGGTGTTGAAGCTGTACTGCACACGATTAATATCCGACTTTCTCCTCAGCATATCGCATACATTATCAATCATGCCGATGACCAGATTTTAATGATCGATCAGGACATTCTTCCTCTTGTAGAACATTTAAAAGACCATCTTCAAAACGTAAAAGCTTATATATTAATGACGGATGAGGTGGAACTGCCACAGTCACCGCTTCAACCTCTTTATCATTACGAAAAACTTCTTGAAACGGGTGACCCGGCTTATGAGTTTCCGCAAAACGTGGATGAGAACGACCCCGTGGGAATGTGCTATACCTCTGCCACGACTGGAAATCCGAAGGGGGTAACGTACACACATAGATCAACGGTTCTGCATTCTATGGCGCTAGGCCTAGCTGATGGCGGTGCTGTTTCGGAAAGCGATGTTTGTATGCCTGTTGTTCCGATGTTTCACGTAAACGCTTGGGGTCTTCCGTATGCGGCAACGTGGTTCGGATCTAGCCAAGTGATGCCTGGACCTCAGTTTACGCCTAAACTTTTAGCTGAACTTATTGAGATGGAGAAGGTTACGGTAACAGCCGGGGTTCCAACGATTTGGATGGGACTGCTGCGTGAATTGGATGAGAAAACTTACGAAACTTCAAGTCTTCGAGCGGTGTTATGCGGAGGATCAGCTGCACCAAAAGGAATGATCAGACAGTTCCAGGAAAAGCACAACATTCCTTTCATGCACGCGTACGGGATGACCGAAACGAGTCCGCTTGTTATCTCAACGAGACTCAAAACCTATCAAAGCGATTTGGATAATGAAGCAAAATTGGACTTCAAAGCAAAACAAGGCTATGTCGTGCAAGGAGTAGAAATGAAAGTTATTGGCGCGAACGGCGAAGTGAAATGGGACGGCAACGAGATGGGTGAGCTTCTTCTGCGTTCGAACTGGATCGCGGATGAATACTACAACGACGATCGAACGGAGGGAACGTTTGTTGATGGCTGGCTTCACACTGGTGATGTGGTGACGGTTGATGAAGAAGGCTTCGTAAAAATTGTGGATCGGACAAAGGATCTGATCAAGAGTGGGGGTGAATGGATATCGTCCGTAGATTTAGAGAATGCGATCATGGCTTACCCGGATGTATTTGAAGCTTCTGTTATCGCGGTTCCGCATCCGGAATGGCAGGAACGGCCGCTTGCATGTGTGGTTTTAAAGCCTGAGGCAAAAGGCAAAGTACCGAAAGAAGATATTATGGCGTACTTGCAGCCGCAATTCGCCAAGTGGTGGATTCCAGACGATATCGTGTTCATGGATGAAATTCCGAAAACATCAGTAGGAAAGTTTTTGAAACGGACGCTTCGCGATCAGCTGAAAGATCATTATATGACACCGGCTACCTAATAAAACAAAAAAAAGCACTGCCCTAATCTTTTGAGGGCAATGCTTTTATATATGGCACCGTTAAAGCGTTTAGTATGTTATAATAAGGACAACCTTTAATGCTTTAAATGATTTACTTTGCCTGTACCATGTCCCTGCTCAAATTTTTTGAGTGGGGTTTTTTTATTGAGTTTTTTATATAAACAATAAAAAAAACAGGCTCTAAAGAGAGCCTGTTAATATAATTTATTTAAAATTATACTTTTTGAACGTTAGCAGCTTGAGCTCCACGAGCACCTTGCTCAACTTCAAATGTTACTTTTTGGCCTTCGTCTAAAGACTTGAAGCCATCAGTTTGGATTGAAGAGAAATGTACGAATACGTCATCTCCATTTTCGCGTTCGATAAATCCAAAACCTTTTTCTGCGTTAAACCATTTTACTGTACCTTGTTCCATTTTTGTTGCCTCCTAGTGTGTTGCCACACAATATATTACTATCCTTGCCCAAATCTATTCTCAAGAAGAAAAGTTATATCTCAAACTATCGATTACACCGAACAAAAATAATTCTATAATCATCATAACAGTAATCAGCAGATGTTGCAAATCGGCGTCTAAAAGAGACCCTTATCGTGCTCTCTGAAGCCATTCCCACGTTTCGGTAACTTCCCAATAGTCCGTTGCTTGCTTATAACCGTTTAAAGTAATGTCGAGATCATGGAAGATGCGGTGCACACCTTTTAACGGCTCAACACTCTTTGATTTCAGACTAGACTCAATCTTCGCAACAGCATTCTCTGTATCTTCCTTAAGAGGACCTGCTACATAAGGAAGAAGGTCTTTTTGGATGTCATTTGCAATCATTTCTAATTCTTTTGTATGAGTGCCAACTTTATAGTTCGACCATTGATCAAAGCCAAGCTCACCATTCCAATATTCATGCATAACATTTAGTCGCTTTTGTATTTCGGTTACAGGAACTTCGATGGTCGGTTTATAGATTGGAGTACCGCTTGATTTTTCAGCCGCCAGCACTTCTTCGTTAGAAGGAGGATCAAAGTCAGATGCTAATTTAGTACCAAATACCGCATAATACCCCCATGTACCAAAGCCCCCAATAAAAATGAAACTTAATACAAGGGTTAATATAATGGTTCTCCTGTTTTCACTGCGCCGCTGATCTTGTTTTGTGCTGCTTGTCCTGTCCAGATCTGTTTTCTCCATGCAGAACCTCCTGGTTATATCTTTTTATTATTTTACCAAAATTTAGGTACATTGTCTTGGCAAATTATTTAATTTTTCACACAAATAGAAAGTGATTTCGTGGCAGATGGTACAATTCATCATGAAAAGATTTGGGATTTCTTGTGGCTCGTTTCACAAACTGGTAGAATAGAAGTGGTATATAATTCTCGAGAACAGGGAGCGTTTATCGGATGATTAGCATTTTGAAAAAGATTTTTCCAAGTTCCAATGATCGGACCTTAAATAGATATGAGAGAGTTGCTGAAAAAGTAGAAGCTTTAGCAGATGAGTATAAAGCGTTGAACGATGAAGCTTTAGCGAATAAGACGGCAGAATTTAAAAGCCGTATTGAAAAAGGGGAGTCACTTGACGACCTGTTGCCAGAAGCGTTTGCAACTGTGCGAGAAGCATCAGAACGTGTTTTGAGCATGCGCCATTACCCTGTACAGATCATGGGTGCTGTTGCGCTTCATGAAGGTAACATTGCAGAGATGAAAACAGGTGAAGGTAAAACGTTAGTTGCGACGATGCCTGTTTACTTGAATGCACTTGATGGGAAAGGTGCTCACGTTGTAACCGTCAACGAATATTTGGCTCGCCGTGACTCCGAGATCATGGGGCCGCTATACAACTTTTTAGGCTTAACGGTTGGACTGAACGTATCTGACCTTTCGAAAGAAGAAAAGCGTGAAGCATATGCTGCAGATATCACTTACGGAACGAACAACGAGTTCGGCTTCGACTATCTGCGTGATAACATGGTTGTTTATAAAGAACAAATGGTTCAGCGCCGTAACTATGCGATCGTCGATGAAGTGGACTCTATTTTAATTGACGAAGCGCGTACACCGTTGATCATTTCTGGTTCTGCACAGAAATCTACCCAGCTTTATCAGATGGCAAACATGTTTGTGCGCCAGCTAAAAAAAGACACGGATTATACAGTGGATGAAAAGACAAAGAACGTACAGCTTACTGAAGATGGAATCAACAGAGCTGAGCAGATGTTCTCTATTGATAACCTTTATGATTATCAGCATGTGACGCTTAACCATCACATCAATCAGGCTTTAAAAGCGAACATCATCATGCAGCGTGATGTGGATTATGTTGTTCAAGATGGTGAGATTGTTATCGTTGACCCGTTCACAGGACGTTTGATGGCTGGACGCCGTTACAGCGATGGTCTTCATCAAGCGATTGAAGCGAAGGAAGGTCTTGAGATCCAGCGTGAGAGCATGACGCTTGCGACGATCACGTTCCAGAACTACTTCCGTATGTACAACAAGCTTGCTGGTATGACAGGTACAGCGAAAACCGAAGAAGAGGAATTCCGCAACATCTACAATATGGATGTTATCGTGATTCCGACAAACCGTCCGATCGCCCGTGATGATAGGTCTGATCTTATCTATAAAACGATGCAGGGCAAGTTCAAGGCGATTGCTGAAGAAATTGAAGAGCGTCATAAGACAGGACAGCCGATTCTTGTTGGTACGGTTGCCGTTGAAACATCTGAATTGCTTTCACAGCTTTTAACAAAGCGTAAAATTAAGCATAACGTGTTGAACGCGAAAAACCATGAACGTGAAGCTGAGATCATTGAAAATGCAGGTCAGCTTGGCATGGTCACGATTGCAACAAACATGGCCGGCCGTGGTACAGATATCAAGCTTGGCGAAGGTGTTCGTGAAGTTGGCGGTCTTCATATTCTAGGTACGGAACGTCATGAATCTCGCCGTATCGATAACCAGCTGCGTGGACGTGCAGGACGTCAAGGGGATCCAGGGTCTTCTCGTTTCTATATCTCGATGGAAGACGAATTGATGCGTCGATTCGGTTCTGATAACTTGATGACGATGATGGAACGCCTCGGTATGGATGAAGATACGCCGATCGAATCCAAAATGGTTACAAAAGCGGTTGAATCTGCACAAAAACGTGTTGAGGGCTCTAACTTTGATGCGCGTAAACAATTACTTCAATATGACGATGTTATGCGCCAGCAGCGTGAGATCATCTACGCTCAGCGTCAGGATGTTTTAGATGCAGAGAATTTGAGCGATATCGTTCTTCGCATGATCGATTCTACGATTGATCGTATCGTAACGGTTCATACGCCGGAAGCGGAAGTCCAAGAAGAGTGGAACACAAAAGAGATCGCTGATTATGTGAACGCGGTTATGTTCACTGAGCCTGTGTTCACGGAAAAAGATTTCTACGGACTTGATCGTGAAGAGATAATCGAGAAGATCCAAGCGAAAGTGCATGCTGCATTTGCTGAAAAAGAAACTCAACTGCCTCCAGAACAAATTGCAGAGTTCCAAAAAGCCGTTATCCTTCGTTCGGTTGACAGCAAGTGGATGGATCACATTGACCAGATGGAACAGCTTCGCCAAGGAATCCACCTTCGTGCGTATGGTCAAACCGATCCGCTGCGTGAATATCAGTTTGAAGGCTTCGAGATGTTTGAAGCGATGGTTGCTGCGATCGAAGAGGAAGTTACGACTTACATCCTAAAATCGCAGATCGAACAAAACATGCAGCGTGAACAAGTGGCTGAGGGTAAAGCCGTTGTTCCGAGCGATAAAGCAGAAGCATCAAAAAAGAAACCAGTTCGTAAAACGCAGGACATTAAGCGTAACGACCCTTGTCCGTGCGGAAGCGGCAAGAAATACAAGCAATGTCACGGAGCTGACCAGGAATAATCTTAAGTTGCGTGCGTGAAGAGAGTCTCTTACAGGGCTCTCTTTGCACTTGTAATCAGACGTAAACAAGGTTTATTTTAATAGGGTTTGGCATATTTTAAAAAGTGGAACAAAACAAGATGAGGTGCAGAGAATATGGATTTAGTAGAAGTAAAACAAGAACTTAACGTGATTGAGAAACGTATCAACGACTTTAGGGGGTCTCTTTGACCTCGATTCAAAGAAAGCACGAATCGCTGAACTAGATGAACAGATGAGTGCACCGACGTTTTGGGATGACCAGAACGCAGCGCAAGTGGTTATTAATGAAGCGAACGGGTTAAAAGAGCAAGTAAACGAGTTTGAAGAACTGTCTTCATCTTATGAGGACTTGGAGATTGCGCATGAGCTTGTGAAAGAAGAAGCAGATGCAGATCTTCAGAAAGAGCTTGTTAAGGATTTGAAAGATCTTATCGCAAAACTAAACGACTTCGAGCTTCAGCTTTTATTAAACGAACCGTACGATAAAAACAATGCGATCCTGGAGCTTCATCCAGGTGCGGGTGGTACGGAATCCCAAGACTGGGCATCCATGCTGCTTCGTATGTACACTCGTTATGCGGAGCGCCAAGGCTACAAAGTGGAAACTTTGGATTATCTGCCTGGTGATGAAGCTGGTGTAAAATCAGTAACTTTAAGCATTAAAGGCCATAACGCATACGGTTATTTAAAAGCGGAAAAAGGGGTTCACCGTCTCGTTCGTATTTCTCCGTTTGATTCGTCAGGCCGCCGTCATACATCATTCGTTTCTTGTGAAGTCATGCCGGAAATTACGGATGATACAGAGATCGAAATCCGTACAGAAGATTTAAAGATCGATACGTATCGTGCATCAGGAGCGGGTGGTCAGCACGTTAACACGACGGATTCTGCCGTTCGTATTACACATACACCAACCAATACGATTGTATCGTGTCAAACAGAACGTTCGCAGATCAAAAACCGTGAACGTGCGATGAAGATGCTGATGGCAAAATTAGTACAACGCCGTTTGGAAGAGCAGCAGGCACAACTTGCTGAAATTCGCGGTGAGCAAAAGGAAATCGGGTGGGGAAGCCAGATTCGTTCTTATGTTTTTCATCCGTATAGCCTTGTTAAGGACCACCGTACAAATACAGAAGTTGGTAATGTACAGTCTGTTATGGATGGCGAAATCACGCCGTTCATTGATTCTTACTTGCGTTCAAAACTTTAGGAAAAGACAGGAAATCCACTCCCTTTCCGCAGGAGTGTCGCATATTTCCTTTTTAAAAAAGTTGATTGGAGCGTAAGGATCGAGACTCCTGCGGGATCAGCGGGACAGGTGAGACCCCGCAGACGCAATTAGCTAGCTCACCTTACCCCTCGCGGAAAGCGAGTATCCTGAAGCGTAAATCAACCATTCCTCTCACTACTTAAATAGCAACAAAGATTGCGAAAAAGGCTTAAAAAAACAAAACTTCCGGGGCATCTGCTTCCGGAAGTTTTTTTATAATCGTATTTGTGTAAGATCACCCTTTTGTACAAGTTCGATCTTTCGATGCTGTCCGTCTTTTACGATTTCTACATTCCCATTTCCATAAATCCATACCACTTGATACTCTTCGCCGTTATAAACGACCGAACTCCCCACTTCAATCTTCATGGCTTCACCTCAAATAAAGCTCTCTCTGGTTAATTATACCTATAAAAAATGGAATGTAAATTGGGAAAATGATAGAACTCTTCTATCAATTAGTGTAAAGTAAATTACCCTATTTTCCCAACTTATATGTTTGATAGAAGGAAACTTCACCATATAAAAAGTTTGACAGAGTAATACTTCAATAAATTGGATCTCTTGGATACCATCGCCAAGCTGCTTATTTTTTTGTCCGCCGGGATGCCAACTTTATAAAAAAACAAAAAATTCTTAAACGTTTGTTTATACATCCTACATAGTTCCTTAATATTTCGACAGTATTCTTATAGATGCAGCACAAACTTATTTGTCTAGGGGGAAATTTTAAGTGGAAAAGAAACCATTGGATAGAAGAACTTTTTTAACATATTTAGGAACAGGCGCAACTGCACTTGCTGCGGCTACTTCTGGATTAGGGGCTCTTACGGAAACAGCAAACGCACAATCTGACAGCTTAATGCGTATGAAACCGCGTAAACAGGGATTTAAGTTTCACCCGATCGCACCAACAGACAAAGACGACCTTGTACTTCCAAAAGGTTATAAATATGAAGTGATTGCGTCTTTCGGTGATGTGATTAACCAAAAAGGTGATACATTTGGATTTAATAATGACTTTACGATGTACTTCCCAATTAACGAATCGAGTGAACATGGTTTGCTTTGGGTAAACCACGAATACACAAACCCTCTTTATGTAGAAGGTGAAAAAGTAAACGGCAAGTATACAGCTGCTCAAATTGAAAAGATGCTTTACAACCAAGGCGGCTCAATTATTGAAGTAAAAGTAAAGAATGGCAAGTGGATGATGGAAACGAATTCTGAGTATGCACGCCGTGTAACAGGACTAACACCGTTTGCTCTTACAGGTCCAGCAGCAGGAACATCATCTGTTTCAGGTGCAACAACAGCTCAAGGAACGTTTGCAAACTGCTCAGGCGGACGCACGCTTTGGAACACAGTCATGTCATGTGAAGAAAACTTTGAAACAACTTCTAAAGATGCTGGACTTGATCAAACACACTATGGCTGGGTCATTGAAGTTGATCCTTTCGATCCGAACTTCAAAGTTAGAAAGCACACAGCTCTTGGCCGTTTCAACCATGAAAACGCAAGCATGGGCCTCTCAAAAGACGGACGTGTCGTTGTATATATGGGAGACGACAAAAAGGATGCTTGCGTGTACAAATTTGTAAGTAAAGGAAAGTATGTTGAAGCAAAAGGAAAAGAAAACAGCAAGCTTTTAGAAGAAGGAACCCTATATGCTGCAGACCTTGCTAAAGGGAAGTGGGTAGCTCTAACGATTGAAGCGGTTCGTGAAAAAGCAGCTGGCAATGCAGCTCTTTTAGAGAAGTTTAAAACGCAAGGTGATGTTGTTGTTAACGCACATGATGCAGCTATCCTTTTAGGTGCTACACCAACTGACCGTCCAGAAGACGTTGAGATCTCGCCGCTTGATCAAACTGTTTTCATCGCACATACGAATAATGACAAGCATGGTAACATTCACGGACACATCACACGCTTCTTCGAAAAAGGCGGAGATCATGGTGCAGAGTACTTTGATTTTGAAATCTTTGCAGCAGGCGGGCGTCAGAGCGGATTCAGTGCTCCAGATAACTTAACGTTTGATTCAAATGCAAACCTTTGGACGGTTACTGATATTTCTTCAAGCAAGTTGAATTCTGAAGCATGGACAAGCTTTGGGAACAACGGAATGTTCATGATTCCAACTGTTGGACCTGATAAAGGGGTTGCGTTCCAATTCGCCTCAGCACCTGTTGAAGCTGAGCTTACTGGACCATCTTTCACACCAAACGAAAAATCATTGTTCTTAAGCATCCAGCATCCGGGAGAAGAAACACAAGATAAAGCAAATCCAACAAGCACATGGCCACAAGTGCGCGGCGGCAACATGCCAAGACCATCTGTTGTAGCGATTACAGGATTTAAGTTTTAAACGTTCACTTAACGATTGATCACCAATTTGAGGAGGCGATATACATGGGTTTCACTAACATTGGAGTACCAGGTTTAATCTTGATCTTAATCATCGCTCTTATTATCTTTGGTCCATCTAAGCTGCCAGAGATCGGACGAGCATTCGGAAGCACGCTGCGTGAATTCAAGAGTTCTGCAAAAGATTTAATGTCTTCTGATGAAAAAGAAGAAAAACCGCAGGCAAAATAAAGAGTAACGAGTAGAAAGGATGCGGGCGTCGTTTAAAGTCTGCATCTTTTCTCTATTAAGCAGAAAAGGAGGGCTAATGTATGAAAGCAGAAGAGATGTATTTTGTTGAGCATCTGGGCGAACTTAGAAAACGAATCATAATCACGCTCGCTGTATTTATGACAGTTCTTGCAGTATCTTTCTTTTACGTTCAGCCGATCTATGACTGGCTGATACGAGACTTGGATCAACAGCTTGCCATCCTTGGTCCAAGCGAGATTCTTTGGGTGTATTTTATGATCTCGGGTGTTATTGCTATTGCTCTAACCATTCCGGTGGCAGCACATCAAACGTGGATGTTCATTAAGCCAGCACTAAACAAGAAAGAGCAAAAGGTAACACTGTCTTACATTCCAGCACTATTTCTATTGTTTTTGCTAGGGTTGGCATTCGGCTATTTTATCGTTTACCCGATGGTTTTGAACTTTTTACTGAGTCTGTCAGAAGGCCATTTTCAGACATTCTTCACATCAGAAAAATACTTCAAGTTTATGATGAACTTAACATTGCCGTTCGGTTTTTTGTTTGAAATTCCGCTTGTCGTCATGTTTTTGACGTCGCTCGGCATATTAAACCCTCTATTACTTGCAAAAGCACGAAAAGTATCTTATTTCGCTCTAGTCGTTGTGGCAGTCTTGATTACACCGCCAGACTTGGTTTCAGATTTTCTTGTGGTCATTCCGCTTCTTGTACTCTATGAGATCAGCATCATGCTATCAAGATGGGTGTATAAGCGAAAGTTAGCGAAAGATCAGCTCGTTACAGATGAGGAAGAGGAAGATAAGGTCGTGCAGATGAGACGTCCGTCTTAGTAGTAACCCTTTAAAATGATTAACGTGATAAATTGGGAACAAGGTTAGGCAAGAAATCATAAAGTCAAAAAATGAAGAGAAAGCTGGCTCTTTATACTGAAGAGCCAGCATTTTTATGGACTAAATGGATGAATCTGTCCAATTGGAGCCAATAATTTGTCCATTCGACAAAATAGGGGAAGAAAAACCTACTTTGAGGGCTGTCTCATCCCTACACAAAATGATTCTTACGTCGATTCTTTTCTGCGAGGGACCGCGCATATTCGTTTGCCTTTTCTATGCTCCCTTTTGCTATATGAAAATCAAACAGTTTGATCTCATAATGTTCTGCTGGGAGTACATAGCCGAGCTTTTTAAGAAACGGGTACAGTTCCGTTTCAATGTAATTAAAATAATGATCTTCCTGCTTTTTCAATTTATAGATGTGCAGTTGAAAGAAATGAACAAAGGTAGTGGCACCGTTCTCTTTCGCGGTTTTCAATCCTTTTTCAGCTAAAGCGATCAGTTTTTTCGGTGACTCTTTTCCGAGAAGTACTGATGCATTTAAGTACCCCTCTAGAGAACCTAAATAATTTGGAGTTGCAGGATCTTTCAGTTTCATTGATTCTTGATAATAATGGCAGGCATCCTCATAATTTTCATGTCGGATAGAATGATAGCCAAAGTTATGAAGAAGGAGGGACTTTTGTTTTTCTAAACCGAAATTCTCACATTTTTCAATCAGTTCATGATACTTTTCGTTTTGTGGACCGCTTGTTATATCTTGTTCGATTTGAATCAGCATGAGCATTTCCGTTTCAATTACACGTACATAACAATGTGCTTTTTCGAAAAAGGCAAGAGCTTTGCTTGCATAATAATATGAAAGTACCCGAGAATTTGTAGAGTGATAGGCAACAGCCATATGATAATAATATTCTGAGTTGTTGTAATAGGCAGAGTCCACTTGTTTTAATAGATCGATCGCTTCGTAATAGTCATGTTTTATTTGCAGGCCATAGATGCCTTTTATGTGAAGAAGCATGTTCCTCTCACGATGGGTGAGATCTACCCATTTATCCATCTCTTCAATAAGTGCTTCTGCCTTGGATCTTTCATCCGTCATCAAGTAATAACGAGTTAATAATAGAGTATGTGAGCGATGGAAGTCAGGGATTTGCAGCAGGGCGATCTGTTCAAGCTGTTTCTTCAGATTTTCCGCTTTGGCATCCAGCTTCATGATGATCGCTTCTTCCCATTTTTTTAAAAGAAGGTCTAATCCGGTATACGTCTTCATCTCTCTTTCAATGTCAATCTCTAACCGGTCTGCCAGGAATTGAATGGTCTCCTGAGAGACTTCTGTTAACCCTCGTTCAATTTTACTCACATGTGTACCGGAGCAAATGCCGTCTCCAAGTTCCTTTTGTGTCATATTTTTGCGTTCACGAAAGAACTTAATGATTTTTCCCTCTAGCATATCTCTCTGCCCCCATCTCCAACATAAACAGCTTATTCCGTATTATTTCTATTCTACTAAAGAAAACCCCAATTCGGTTTTACGTTTTTTAAGTCTATTTCCCTATTTCTCATAGTCATTTTACGTATATCCCTATTAAGTAAACAGTTGATATAGGCTATGAGTCACGAACGTAACCCCGATAGCAAACCTCAGAAACTACCTTTACAATTACTTTTAAATAAACACAATTTTCAATTAATGAGAGGAGGTACCTGTTACATTTTTGTTTTTCTAAAAAATCAAGAAAGCAGGGAAACTATGAAAAAGAAATCTTTCATTAAAAAATCTACCGCGCTGACATTAGCAGCAGGATTGCTGTTATCTCCAAACTCAACTCTCTTCACACCAAAAACTAACGCTGCATCTTTTAAAGCAGAGGAAATCTTATCATCGCTTACTGCTAAGCAAAGAGAAGCCTTAAAACAACTTGAATTAACAGACGCTCATGGTCTTCAAGGTTTCAAGAAGCAAGACCTTATAAGTGATACCGAAATCTCCGTCATCGTCCAATTTCAATCAAAACCAGGTCAGGCTGCTGTGTTAGAAGCACAATTAAAAGGAAAAAAATTATCCCGTCAAGAAGCTGATGCTCAAGTCGATCGAGAGCATGCTCAATTCGAAAAAGACCTAGAAACACTATTGCCGACAGTAGCTTTAACTAATAAAAAATCCAACCACAAGATTACATCAACTTATAAAACGGTATACAACGGTGTGGCGATGAAATTGCCTGCTAATCAAGTAGAAACTCTTTTACAATCAGATACGGTTAAAGCCGTATACAAGGATGTGAAGTTTCAGGTAGACCCGATCACACTGGGGGATGAAAAAGCATTTAACAGTGGCAGTGCAGGAACAGCTGTAGAGAGTATTCCTTATTTGAAGATCGATCAGATACATAAAGAAGGAATCACTGGTGAAGGTGTTAAAGTTGGAATTTTGGATACAGGAATTGACTACAACCACCCTGATTTAAAAGACGCATATAAAGGTGGATATGATTTTGTCGACGGTGACAGCGATCCGATGGAAACGACCTATAAAAACTGGCAAGACTCTAAGAAGCCGGAGTTCAATGGAAACTCATATTACACAGCACATGGTACACACGTTGCAGGAACGATTGCTGGACAAGCAACGAACGGGAATGTATCTGTTCAAGGTGTAGCGCCTGACGCGGACATCTATGCTTATCGTGTATTAGGTCCTTATGGCTCTGGTACATCTGAAGCTGTAATTGCCGGAATCGAAAAAGCAGTTCAGGACGGGATGGATGTTATCAACCTATCGCTAGGTGCCGGAATAAACGATCCTTATTATCCAACAAGTACAGCGATCAATTATGCGGTGCTTAACGAAGTAACAGCAGTGGTATCTGCAGGGAACTCAGGTCCGAACGATTACACGCTGGGTTCACCAGGTTCAGCCGCTTTGGCATTAACGGTTGGTGCTAGTGATGTACCGATGACAGTGGCTTCTTTTACTGGATCAGTTGGTGCTGAGAGCGGACTTCAGCTGACTGGACTTGCACGTCATTACGTAGACCGTCTGAACGAGCTTTCTGGAAAATCATACGACCTTGTTGATGTTGGTTTAGGAAAACTAGCAGACTACACGGGTAAGGATGTAACAGGTAAGATCGCGCTGATTTCTCGTGGCGAGACTACACTGAACGAAAAAGTGAACAACGCGAAACAAAAGGGTGCTGTTGCTGTTCTTCTTTATAACAATGTGGACGGTGTGATTGAAGCAAATCTAGGTGAATCCACTGGCTTTATCCCTGCTTTTTCTCTAACGAAAGCAGCTGGAGAAAAGATCAAGGCACAGATCGCAGTAGGCAAATCCAAGTTCACGTTTGGAAACTATTCTGAAGTGCAAACAGAAGGGGACCGTCTAGCAGCGTTCAGTTCAAGAGGTCCAGCCAGACAGACGTACGATATGAAGCCAGAAGTAACAGCACCAGGTGTTGCTGTGCTTTCAACTGTTCCGTCTTATATGGTCAATCCAACTCAGCAAGAAAACTATGATTATGCGTATTCCAGATATTCAGGAACGTCTATGGCAGCACCTCACACAGCAGGAATCGCGGCTCTAATGCTTGATGCAAACCCTGAGCTTGAGCCGGAAGATGTAAAAACGCTGTTGATGAATACAGCTGACCCACTAAACGGTGATTATTCTGTATTTGAAGTAGGAGCAGGACGTGTAGATCCATATCAAGCGATTTATAGCGGAACGAGTTTTCAGGTTAATGACGAGACTATGGTTCCAGGTGCGACCAGTCTTGTAAAGATCAAAGAACGCACAGGGGGGATCGCGTACGGAAGCCATTATGCAGGAAAGAATCTAGCTATCCCAAAAACCATTACGATTGAAAACCATGACAGTGTGAACAAGACCTTTTCTGTTGAGGTACACGGAACGAAGGGTTCACCTGGTTTAAAAGAAAATCGAATAAACATCAACATTCCAGATGAGATCAAAATTGCGAGTGAAGATTCAAAGAAGGTAACGGCGGGTATTGAGATTCCAAAAGATGCAAAAGAGGGCATTTACGAAGGCTATATCATATTGACGAATAAGTTAAAAGAAGCTGAGCAATACCGTATTCCGTTCAGTGTTCGTATAACAGAAGAAGGCTACAATGCATTAGAACTGCTTTCACCTGCTATTGCTCCAAACTATCTGAACCAAGATGGATTCTTCGGATATCGCGCCATTTATACGCCGATGGAATTCAACATGAAAGCACCAATGGAAAAAATGGAGGTAGTTGTTCAAGACGGTAAAACAGGTCAAGATCTAGGATTTATCGGAACGATGAACTTGAATGGACGTAACGAAAACCAAAGCTTTTTTGTGTTGAACGCGTTCAGCGGAATTTACTATAAATTCACGGGTGATGACAAACAGCCGATTGACTCAGAACCAACCTATGCTCCAGCAGGGCACTATAAGCTGAAATTCATCTCTACTACAGCAACCGGAAAAGAAATCATCGAATATCGTCATGTGTTCATTGACATTGATGCTCCAACTTTTGAAAGTTCACTTGACGGGGAATCACCTTTCTTAGAGTACAAACCAGGTCAAGCTACCTATCCGTTTGACATCCAGATTAACGACCCACTTGTGGATGAGATGAAGGAAGCAGGCGTGGACGTTGATCAATCTTCAAACTCGATGATCTATTATTGGAACAGTCCTTTCCCATCATCTGCGATCAAAATGGACAAAGAAGGAAAGTTCGTTGAAGAGATCGCGATGAACGAAAAAGTTCCAGCTCTTAACTTCCGCATGGACGGGTTTGACATGGCTGGAAATAGAGCATTACAGAAAAACTATTATTTTGTAAAAGAGGGTACTCCTGTATCCTACACGGAGAGTACGGATGAAGTTTTAAAAACAGGAGATACAGTAAAAGCAACTCTAAAGTTAGATAATCTTACAGATCTAACGAAAGCAGAATGGAACTTAAACAGCAGCAGCTATGGAGCAGCCTCACTCGTGGATGCGAAGTTAAGTGACTCTTACAAAGACAAAGCGTCCATCGATGTGAAAGATGGCATCGTCACTGTTCAGTTTAACGGCGGAAGCGGTGTTTTAGACCACGCTGGTATCGTAGAAGTAACTCTAAAAGTAAGTGATGAGTATTACGCAACACGAGCAGGTGTCGTGCCAGTTGTGAAAGTTACGGACAACAACGCAGTGACATCAACTGTCCTGCAAGCTCCCTATGTCTGGAAAGTAAATCCACAGTTCTCTACAGCGAATGGCTATGTTACACCAGAAGGATTTAAGAATGAAGCAGGAACGATTACCGAAAAACGAGATTGGACTAAAGTAGGCGGTTCCGTACAGATCGTTGATGCAGAAGGCAATGCACATGATCCATCAGCCAAAATCTCGGACAACGGCCAGTACGTTTATAACAAGCTTCCAATCCAAAAAGAGGCATTTACAGTGGAAATGAAGGTGCCGGGGCATTTTGTGACGAAAGGTAAAGTGTATGCCGGGTTTGAACATAAAGGAGAACTGTATGGGCAAAGCCGCTTTATCACTGCATTGCAAGTAAAAGCAGGTGACGTGAACCAAGATAACGTAATTGATATTTATGACGCGATTGAAGTCCAAAATGCTTGGGGAACGGCAAAGCGCGGGGCAGACATTAACTTTGACGGAAAGGTGGATGAAAAAGATATGAAACATGTACAAACGAATTACATGCTCCAAAATCAGCACGTTGACGATTCCCCTCAGCCAAGAAAACAGCATCAAGGAAAAACATTAGAAATCATTCTAGCAGAACTGGGGATTCAGCAATAATGTATTACAGTGACAGCCAATAAGGGAGCGAGTCTTCCTGAAGGCTGTTTCTTTTTGTTTTTGGACAAAAATAGTTAACTTGCCACGTATGCTATACTGGTAACTTGTTGTTTTAAAGTGAGTTATAGAAAGGGGAGGTATAGATTGTTTCACCTATTCACTTGTTTATTATGAATAAACCGAATGTGGGTACAATAGAAAAATGAATCTCGCTTAAAACTGGACATAAAAATAGGAAATACAGGTGAATATAAAGAAGTGTATCCATTTTCGAAGTGCAAAGGGGAATTAAATTGAGTACTAATCATCGTAAAGGGAAAAGTGTTCTTTATATATCGCTGCTATTGACAGTGGTGTTCATATTATGGGGAATATTCTTCAAAAAGAATCTTACGTACGTTACGAATAATATTTATGGCTATACGATTGACTACTTAGGGTGGATCTATCTAGCTTCAGCATTGTTCTTTGTTTTGTTCTCGGTCTATCTCTTATTCTCAAAATATGGCCGAATTCGATTAGGCAAAGAAACAGACAGACCGGAATTTAAAACTTCCTCTTGGTTAGCCATGCTGTTTGGAGCGGGAATGGGAATAGGAATCGTTTATTGGAGTGTCGCTGAACCTGTCACTCATTATGTTAACCCTCCATATGGAGAAGGGTTTACGGATGCTTCAGCAAAACTAGCAATGAAATATACGTTTTTCCATTGGGGACTGCACCCTTGGGCAATTTATGCAGTTATCGGATTAGCACTTGCTTTCTTCCAATACAACAAGAAGCTGCCTGCATCCATAAGTTCTGCTTTCTATCCTTTATTGGGAGACAAAATTTATGGACCAATTGGTAAAACGATTGATATTCTTGCTGTGTTTGCTACAGTATTCGGCATCGCTACCTCATTAGGTTTTGGAGCATTGCAAATTTCAGGCGGATTTAATACTTTATTTGATGTTCCAAACACCTTAACTTTACAAATTATCATCATCGCTGCAGCGACCATCCTTTTCTTGATCTCTATTACGACAGGCTTGGAAAAAGGGATTCAATATTTATCAAATACCGCAATGATTCTATCCTTCTTGATCATGCTTCTCGTTTTAATACTAGGTCCAACATTTTTCA
Organism: Fictibacillus barbaricus; assembly: GCF_014635025.1. Lineage (GTDB taxonomy): Bacteria > Bacillota > Bacilli > Bacillales > Fictibacillaceae > Fictibacillus > Fictibacillus barbaricus. Next base: position 711,143 of record NZ_BMCE01000001.1, read on the forward strand.
TCTTTAATTTATTCTTTAATTCATTAGGAAATTATTTAAACGATTTCCTAGAAATGAGTTTAAGATCCGCTCCATTCAGTAAGGGAGAATGGATCGGTAACTGGACACTGTTTTACTGGGCATGGTGGATTGCGTGGGCGCCGTTTGTCGGTATGTTCATTGCAAGGGTTTCTAAAGGAAGAACTATAAAAGAGTTCATTCTAGGAGTGCTTGTTGCGCCAACATTAGGCACCTGCTTCTGGATTGCAATCTTTGGTGGTACAGGGCTTCATTTTGTACAGAACTTAGGCAATCATGAATTGGCTAATAAAATCGCGGATAATGTTTCGCTATCTATCTTTTATTTATTTGATCAGCTGCCGTTCAGCACCGTGTTAAGTATGATCGGCTTGCTGGTGGTGATCACGTATTACATTACGGTTGCGGATACTTCTACATTTGTTTTAGGAATGCTTAGTGAATCAGGAAACTTAAATCCTTCCAACAAGATTAAAATCACATGGGGAGTTATTCAATCATTGGTTGCTATCGTTCTTTTAGCAGCAGGCGGTTTAACTGTCTTACAGACCGTATCAATAGCAACAGCTCTTCCATTTGCCATTATTATGGTATTCATGTGCTGGTCCTTAGTAAAAGGCCTAAGACATGAAGTAAAGAAGAAATCAATAGAAAAAAAATAAAGGAATAAAAACGAGGGCCAGAGATAAGCGGCTCTCGTTTTTTGTGTTACATTGCATAACAGTCACTTCACCTTATCACCGCGGCACTAAGGTCGCATTTACAAGGGTATACTGAGATTGATATACTTTTTTCGGTTTAAAGAAATTGATATGAAAGTTTGAGGTTAACAGACAGCGATGATGATGGCGATACGAAAACGACGCGGGTTTCTACACCCGGCAGTTGAACTCATTTTAGAATATGTATATGTTGTGATTGGCTCAGGGCTAGTGGCACTGGCATTCTCGGTATTTCTCCTTCCAAACCAGATTGCCTCTGGCGGAGTAAGCGGGATATCTACAATCCTATATGGCCTTTTCCAATGGAAACCTTCAATTGTACAGTGGAGCTTAAACATTCCGCTTTTCTTAGCTGGGCTTTTCTTTCTAGGCAGACGATTTGGAGCAAAAACCCTAGTCGGAACCATTGTACTTCCATTCTTCGTTTTTATTTTTGAAGAGTGGGGAGCAGCAACAGAAGATCCGCTTCTTGGTGCGATTTTCGGAGGACTTGGAATCGGAGCGGGACTTGGAATCGTTTTCCGAGGCAAAGCTTCCACTGGCGGGGTAGACCTCTTAGCACAGATCGTCCATAAATACACAGGAGCGTCACTCGGAACCATTATCCTATTCATAGACGGTACGGTCGTATTGGCTTCAGCTCTGTTCTTTGGAATTGAACAAGCTTTGTACGCACTTATTGCCATGTTCATTACGGCGAAGACGATTGATGTTGTGCAGATTGGTCTAGGCACTACAAAAATGGCCCTTATTATCTCTGATCATGAAGATGAGCTGCGCCAGGGCATCCTTACCCATATTTATCGTGGTGTTACAAAGATCAACGCGTTCGGTGGATATACACAAGATGAGCGGCCGATGCTGATGGTCGTTGTTGCACAATATGAAGTGACGAAATTAAAGCAGTACGTAAAAAGCGTGGATCCTTCCGCTTTTGTAATCGTAGTAAATGCGAACGAAGTACTAGGAGAAGGGTTCAAACGAGGTTAACTGTACCACCAAAATTCACTCCCAAACCAGTCTGGTCTCAAATCGGCTGGTTTTTTTAATGTTAAAGGACTTTTTACCTAAGTCTGCCTTTTTTACTATAAAACCTGCCATCTAGAGCGATAAATCGTAACGTGCATGCAGGACAAAAGTGCCTAAATTCAGTTCAATGGTCGACTTTAGAACCCGGTTGTCGAAAAGTCTACCTGCAGGTTTTTTCTGATCATGAAGGATTACAGCGAATTTTGTCGTATTTTATACATTACAGTTTTATTAAAACACAACCATTGTCCCTTGTTTGAGGAAGATGAAACACAACTGTAATAAAATTGTCAGTACGAGATGTTATAATAGTTATTGCGGAAAAAAACTGACATTTATCGCGCTTTTGTCGAAAGACTTAAATAGATTGTTGATTAAATAGGGAAATATTTTTTTGGGGTAGTAAGGAAGTGATTTAGATTGATAGAAATGATTGATGTGTGGAAAACCTATCCGAACGGTGTTATGGCACTAAATGGGATTGATGTCTACATAGAAAAAGGCGAGTTTGTATATGTGGTCGGACCCAGTGGTGCAGGTAAATCTACATTTATAAAATGCATGTATCGTGAAGAAAAACCAACACAAGGGTCTATTATTATTAACGGAACAAACCTTGCAAAAGTAAAAGAACGCCAAATTCCAAAAGTACGACGTAAGATCGGCGTTGTTTTCCAAGACTTTAAACTTTTACCGCGTCTAACGGTTTACGAGAATGTAGCGTTCGCACTTGAAGTTATTGAAGAATCGCCAAAAGTGATCAGAGAACGTGTAATGGAAGTTCTTGATCTCGTAAAACTAAAAAACAAAGCCCGCATGTTTCCAGACGAGCTGTCTGGTGGAGAACAACAGCGTGTATCGATCGCTCGTTCTATCGTGAACCATCCGCCGGTTATCATTGCGGATGAGCCGACTGGAAACCTTGATCCCGAAACAGCTTGGGAGATCATGGACATCTTTAAAGAGATTAATGCAAGAGGAACGACAGTTGTCATGGCAACTCACAATAAAGAAATCGTTAATACAATCACAAAGCGCGTAATTGCCATAGAAGGCGGCCGAATTGTACGTGATGAGGCGAAGGGGGATTACGGCTATGAAGATTAGAACATTAAAACGACATGTAGTAGAAGCGTTTAAGAGCATGGGAAGAAACGGCTGGATGTCCTTTGCTTCCATCTCTGCAGTAACGGTTACATTACTCCTAGTAAGTGTGTTCTTGGCTATTCTATTGAACATTAACTATATTGCTAGTCAGATTGAAGACGATGTACAGATCAGAGCTTACATTGAAAGAACGGAAAAGCCTGAAAACTATAAGGATTACCAACAAGACCTTGAGAAACTGGATAAAGTTAAAACGGTCGAGTACCAATCCAAAGAAGAAGGTCTAGATGAATTGATTGAAAGCCTTGGAGATGAAGGAGAAGCCTTTTCTTCATTAAAAAATGAAAATCCGCTTCGAGATGCGTTCATTATCTATACGGACAAGCCGCAAGATACAGCTGCTGTAGCGAAAGAAGTAGAGAAATTTAAATTTGTTAACAAGGTTGAGTATGGAAAAGGGACCGTCGAAAAGCTCTTTAAAGTTACAGATGTTGCCCGCAACGTTGGGATTGTCCTCGTGTTAGGACTTGTATTCACAGCGATGTTCCTGATCTCAAATACGATAAAATTAACGATTGTTACACGTCGCCGTGAGATTGAAATTATGAAACTCGTTGGTGCGACAAATGGATTTATCCGCTGGCCTTTCTTTATCGAAGGGTTTGCCTTGGGTGTATCCGGTGCAGTCCTTCCGATCGTCGTGATCGCTGTAGGATATCAAGCCATTTTTGATATTGCTAATCAAAAATTAGGGACGGTATTCATTGAGCTATTGCCAGTAACGCCGCTTATCCCGCAGTTATCGTTATTGATGCTGTTGATCGGTGGAGTCATTGGCGTATGGGGAAGCTTAACATCTGTCCGTAAGTTCTTAAAGATATAAGTAGAGATAGCAGAAGTAAAGATCCAAGAAAAGCGAAACAAATTAATAGGGGTTAGGGAGGAAAACGAATGAAAAGGAAAGTGGTTGGTACAGTGCTTTCGTTAAGTTTAGCACTGGGCGCTTTTACTGTGTATCACTCTGAATCCGTCGTTAACGCGGAGTCTTTATCAAGCATCAAGAAAAAACAACAAGAGAATGCAAAGAAAGCTCTGGATTCTAAAGCAAAGCTTGACGCAAACAAAAGCAGCCAGGCTGCTGTTGAGAAAGAAATAGAGCGTATTGATATGCTTTCTTCTGAGACTGATATGAAAGTACAGGAGAAACAAGCAGAAATTAAAAAAACAAAAGATGAGATCGCACAATTAAAAAGTGAGATTGCTGTTGTTCAAAAGAGAATTGACGAACGTGATAAACTTTTAAAAGAACGTGTTAATTCTATGTACGAATCAGGCGGAGCAGTATCTTACTTAGAAGTTGTTCTAGGTTCTAAAGACTTCGGTGATTTTCTTGATCGCGTGTTAGCACTTAACATGATTGCAGAACAAGACCGCCAGCTTCTAGAAGAACAAAAGAAAGATAAAGAACTGCTGGAAGAAAAGATGGCAGCTGTTGAGAAGAAACTGATTAATCTTCAAAAAGCGATGCAAGATCTTCAAAAACTTCAGCAGCAATTAAAAGCACAAATGACTGAAAAAGCCCGTTTGATGGCTTCTCTTGAAAAAGAAGAAGAGCAGCTTCATGCAGAAGCGCACAAGATTGAAAATGAAGGTGCACTTCTAAAAGCTCAAGAAGACGCGTTCCGTGCTGAACAAGCGCGTGCAGCTGCAAGGGAAAAAGCGGCTCGTGAGTCTTCGTCTGGTGGTTCAGCTCCATCAATGGGACCTGTTTCTGGAAATGGCATGATCATTAAACCAGCTGCAGGAAGAGTTTCTTCTGGTTTTGGAATGAGAAGCAGTGGTATGCACGAAGGAATTGATATCGCACAAGGCGGAACAGTTCCGATCTATGCTGCAGCAGATGGAACTGTTATTAAATCAGAATACTCATCTTCATACGGAAATGTCGTTTACATTTCTCACTCTATCGGAGGCCAGCAATGGACAACGGTTTACGCTCATATGAGCAGCCGTGCTGTATCCGGTGGATCAGTATCAAAAGGCCAGTTCTTAGGCAATATGGGGAACACAGGGCATTCATTTGGTCAGCATCTGCACTTTGAGCTTCATAAAGGACCATGGAATGCAGGAAAAACAAATGCTGTAAATCCTGCGGCTTACTGGTAAAATAAACACATAAAGTAAACAAGCTATTCATATAGTGAAGTAGGAGACAGGCTGTTGCCGAAACTCTTACAATGGAAGGCATCGCACTTTGCAGGGTGTGATGCCTTTTCCTGCAAAAATGAGGTGAGCAGAATGAACTTAACTAAAAAAATGTTGGCCCTGCTGATTGTCCTGTCAATGCTTGTTGGTGCTGGTGGAATGTATGGCTCTATGGCGCTTTTTGGAAATGAATCAAAGTACGTACAGAATGGTGAAGTGAACGAGCTGCCGAAAACAGAAACAAAGATCAACAGTGACGGAGAGTTTGCAAAGCTTCAAAAGACATATGAGATCATCTCTTCTCGGTATGTTGAAGATGTTGATCGAGATAAGCTCCTCGAAGGTGCTATTCAAGGAATGGTTAAAACGTTAAAAGATCCATATTCTGTTTATATGGATGAAGAGACGGCAAGCCAGTTCACACAATCATTAGATTCTTCCTTTGAGGGAATCGGTGCAGAAGTAAGTATGGTGGACGGAAAAGTAACGATTGTTGCACCATTTAAAGACTCTCCTGCAGAAAAAGCAGGTCTAAAGCCGAACGACCAGATCATTACGATTGATGGGAAAAGTGTTGAAGGCCTTGATCTTTATAAAGCCGTATTGAAGATTCGCGGTGAAAAAGGGTCTGTCGTCACACTTGGTGTTAAACGCAGCGGTGTTAACGATGTAATGCCGATTAAAGTAACACGTGACGAGATTCCGATCGAAACGGTTTATTCCGATATTGAAGAAGTAAAAGGTAAAAAGATTGGGGTTCTAGAAATCACATCGTTCTCTGAGAAAACAGGTTCTGATTTTAAAAAGCAGTTAACAGAGCTTGAGAAAGAAGATATTGATGGTCTTGTTATTGACGTACGTGGTAATCCTGGGGGCTATCTAGAAGCGGTTGACAGTATTCTTCGTCAGATCATTCCTGAGAACAAACCATTCGTGCAGATAGAAGACCGTAAAGGGAACAAGGAACGTTATGTTTCTGCACTAAAAGAAAAGAAAGACTATCCAATCGTAGGTCTGATTGATAAAGGAAGTGCCTCAGCATCTGAAATTCTTGCTGCAGCGTTACAAGAAGCAGGAAACTATGACCTTGTTGGTGAGAAGTCATTCGGTAAAGGTACCGTTCAGCAGTCTATCGACCTAGGTGATGGATCGAACATCAAGCTTACTTTGTTTAAATGGCTGACACCGGATGGAAACTGGATTCATAAAAAAGGTGTCAAACCAACCTTTGAAGTAAAGCAGCCAGAATACTTCTACACGAACCCAATTGCGGTGGAGAAAAAAGCACTTGAATTTGATATGAACAATGAACAAGTGAAAAACGCACAAGTTATGCTTAATGGATTAGGGTTCCAGACAGGTAGAGATGATGGATACTTTGACGAAAAAACACAAGCTGCAGTAACAGCCTTCCAACGTGCAAACAACTTGCCTGCAACAGGAAAAGTAGATGCAAAAACAGCTGGCAAAATGGAGTCTAAAGTCATTGATTCTATCCGTGACGAAAAGAATGATGTTCAGCGTAAAACAGCCATCGAATTACTTGCAAAATAAGGGATTATGGCAGGAAAAAACAACTGAAACACGAATACTATCCGTAGAGGAAATATTCTCTGCGGATTTTCTTTTTACACTTAAAGGGGCAAACAAAATGGGATCATTCAATATTGGAGATATACTTTTTCAGCTGGCAGCCTTTCTGGTACTTGTTGCAATCATTACCGGAATAGGCTTGCTGATGAAACGAGCTGTAAGCACAGATAGAAGATTAAAAAGAATCGAAGAAAAAGTGGATGAATTAAAAGAAGAGAAAAGGAGAGAACGCCCATGACAGACACCTTTGTGAACGAACTGCTGCAAGGCATAGGGCTGCTTTTTTTACACCCGCTTTTTTATGGCTTTATCCTCATTGCATTTTTAATCGGTTTAAAACGGGTAAAACGTGAGCGCAAAGAATTTAAAGTAAGAGTCCATCCGGTGATTGATAATCTGATCTTCTCACTGTTGCCTGGTATCTTGATAGGTCTAATTGGTTCCGTAATCTTTGTTTCTGCCGGGGTAACACTGCCTCTTGGGATGATCGCTTTAATCGGGATTATGTATTTAGTGCTCGGTTTAACGTTTAAAACGCGCTTTTTAAACCCTGCGTATGCTGTAAGTTTAGCAGCAGTCATCGGTCTTCTGCTGCCAAAGTTTGAAACTGGTTTAGTTTTTTTAGACAGATGGATAGTAGATGTTCAAAAAACACCCCTTGATTCATTAGCTGTTATTATTGGTGTTCTTCTGATACAGGAAGGGATTTTGGTAATCTGGAGAGGGGCAGATCGAACGTCACCTCGTCTGTTTAAAGGGAAGAGAGGTCATTACATAGGCGCACATGAAGCTACAAGGTTTTGGATCGTTCCTCAGTTTCTTGTACTGCCTGCTGGTTCTATCCCTGTTTTAGATTGGTGGCCTTTGTTTCCGATGGGAGCAGTCGGCTTTTCATTCTTTCTTGTTCCTTTTGCGATCGGATACCGCCAGCTTGTAACACATACACTGCCTGCTGAAGCCATTAAACACCTTGGCAAGCAAGTTTTGTTTCTAGGAATAATCGTTACAGGTATTGCAGCGGTTGGTCATTTTTATAATCTGCCTCTTTTGATTGCCATATCGATTGCGTCCGGTCTTGCAGGCCGAGAACTCATTACACTTGTAACAAGTCAGCGGGATGACACGAGGCCATCGTTTTTTGTACCGCGAGATAAAGGGGTAATGATTCTTGCTGTAGTCCCTGGAACGCCTGCTGCAAAAATGGGCTTAAAAGCAGGGGAAGTGATTGTAAAAGTAAACGGAGTCATGCTTTCACACGAGTCAAGTCTTTACAAAGCACTTCAGATCAATGCTGCATATTGTAAGCTCGAGGTTCTTGATTTGAACGGAGAAATTCGTTTTGTACAAGGTTCTCTATACCAAAATGAACACCATCAATTAGGTGTGCTGCTCGTTCACGATGTCGTTGATCGTAACGTTGCGGTAGGGAACTAGTTGTGATTTTTCATAATTAACCGGAATCTGGTCAAAATTCTCCGGAATCATTTTTCATAATTTATCGGAATCGTATAATTGTTATAAAAAGGCTCATTCAACTTGAGTCTTTTTTTATTCCAGTTATTCCACAAACGGGCCAGATTGTTGAGTAAGGAAGGTGATTAGATAGTTCATCTTGAAATTGTAAGTTATGCCAGAACAATCGACCGCAATAGATTATTTAGATTGGAGGAAATAGAAAATGGATGTAAGGACACTTTTGTTACAGCAATGGGCAAGCTGCTTAGATCAGGAAGACTGGTTTCCACCACTTGAAAAAGTGCTAGAGGATATCACTTTTGAACAGGCAATTTGGAGACCAGTTGAGGGGGCACATTCCATTTGGGAATTAGTTTGTCATTTGCTTTTCTTTGAAAAAAGAATTCTGTTACGATTTCTTGGTGAAACAGCGAATGAACCACAGGCAGAAAATAATGACGCTACATATCGATTACCAACTGAAACGTCTCAAAATTGGCAGAAAACAAAACAAGAATACTTTTATGTTCATCGTGAACTTGAAAAAATACTTGCAACATCAGAACTAGAAGATTTGTATAGAGAAATCCCTGAAGACAATCCATTAATGATTGAACTGAAGAGTTTAGCCATGCACGACGCCTATCATATTGGGCAAATTGTATTCCTTAGTAAAATGCAAGGAGCTTGGGCAGCGAAACGCAGCTTTTAAAAAAAATTATTAGCTTTCAGTTATTCCATTATAGGGTGCATTTCTGTAATAAGAAATGTACTCTTTTATATGAAACTGGCCATTTAATGGAATAAGGGGATTGCTCAATATTATAGTATTTGAAATAATTGGTATTGTAAGATGGTTATTAATTATATATATAGAGGGATATAGAGGTGGAATTATATGCCTAAAATTGACAATATGTTAGCAATTCTATGGATGCTTCGTTCAGGTGAAAAAATTACTGCAAAACAAATTTCAGAAAAGTTAGAGATGAATATAAGGACTGTGTATCGTTATATTGATACAATTTCAACAAGTGGCGTACCTATAATTTCAGAACCAGGACATAACGGTGGATACACTTTATTGGACAATTTTATTGAGGCTCCTCTATTTTTTGATTTTGAGGAGCAAACTTCATTATTTCACGCTGCTGTTTTTGCAGAAGAAGCCGGATATTATGGTGGTGAGGCACTAAATAGGGCCATTTCAAAACTAAGTAACTACTCAAATCAAGAACAGGAAACAAAGGTAAACCAACATTTAACGAGTCTTGAAGTAATCAGTCGATTACGTTCACTTTCTATGGAACCTTTTTTGAAGGAGTTGGAGCAGGCCGTAGCTGACGGGTACTCAGTAAAAATTGTTTACCATAAAAGTGGAGAAAAGCAATTAAATGATAGATTGGTCGATCCGTACAGAATGATCTATTGGAATAATAAGTGGTATGTGATTGGATTTTGTCATCTTAGAAATGATATCCGTAGTTTTAGAGTAGATCGAATTGAAAGTCTAATGCTGACCGAAAATACGTTTAACCGGCCGGAAGATTTTTCAGCACGTGACTTTTTTACAAGAAATCTTCTTCCAGCTATAGAAGATAAGGAAGGGATTATTGCTTTGGTTATTTCTGGGGACAAAAGTGTATTGGATGATATTTGCCAACATTGGTTTATAGGACATTATTTACAAGAACGGACTTCAAATCAAGCCGTTTTTCTTCTTGAAAAAGATGTGATTCATACATATGTACCTTATTTACTTTTACCGTACAATCAATCTATTAAAGTGATTGAGCCGATCAGTCTGAAGAAAAGACTTGTTAAAGTTCTGTCGGAATTAATAAAATTTCATGAAGTATGATCACTTCCCTGACGCTAACTGTCAGGGAAGTTTTATTATACTGGCTATATCAATTGTGATTGGAGTGTTATTGGATGCAAACAAAAAAAGTTTTTTTATATGTATTTAATACAATGTCAGACTGGGAATATGGATATTTAATAGCTGAACTAAACTCAGGAAGGTATTTCAAAAAAGATTTAGCACCTTTAAAAGTAATGACAGTAGGAGCTAATAAAGAAATGATTACGACTATGGGAGGGCTGAGCATAAAACCAGATATGTCCCTTGATGAATGTACTTTTGAAAATAAAGATCTTTTAATTTTACCGGGAGGAACTACTTGGAGTGAAGACATTCATCAGCCTATCTTGGAAAGAATCGGCCAGGCTTTAAAGCTTGGCACCATTGTTACTGCAATTTGTGGCGCAATTGAGGCCCTCGCGAATAGGGGATACTTAGATACTAGAAAGCACACAAGTAATAACTTGGAATATACCAAAATGGTATGTCCTAACTACAAAGGAGAAAAGTTTTATGAGTTGGGATCTGCGGTATCTGATGCGAATTTAGTCACCGCATCAGGAATAGCTCCTCTGGAATTTGCCATGGAGGTACTGAAAAAAATAGATGTATTTACACCAGATGCATTACATTCATGGTATAACCTAAATAAGACTCATAAACCTGAATACTTCTTCCAGTTAATGAATTCAATAAATAAATGAAGTAACTGAAAAGCTCAATTTCTCTATTTTGATTTGTAGAGAAGTTGGGCTTTTTAATTTGGAATCTCCTTATCGTTGTAAATCCGCATTTTCCTGACGCTACCCCGGAAAGGAAATAATCTTTAATAAAGCCTATTATGAAAAGGGATTGGAAAATGTATTTTAAGGGATGTTCAAAATATACAAGATGGTCAGTTAGTTAAAATTACTTTTATTTCTAAAACGTCGCCTCATAGACAAGGAGTTTGGTTAAGAACTGATAAAGGTATTGAAATTTCTGCATTAAAAAGTGAAATCTATAAGAGCATAAATTTGTGGGAAGACACATCTCCAGAAGAAGTCATTATTAAATGGCATACAAACGATGGCAAATTGAGTATTTATAATATTTGGGATGAAGGTGACGGTAGAGAATCTCAATCATACTCCTCAGGAATGTTGATAAGCGAAAAAGACGGTTCATTAGTTTATAAATGCAATGCATATGGATTCGATACTGAATTTAATGATTTAATATTTTCTATTGAAAAACTATGATTCGTTCTTCAACAATCGGGTGCGTTTGTGGAATAAACCTTAATTTTAAACAACTTAGTAATTATTAATTTTAGAGTCATAAATTTTTGTTGAAGAAAATTAAAACTATTTTATAACACCGTTCCTTTTTCGAACGGTGTTATGTTTGTTTCGAGTAATAAAATTCAACGACTTTACCACTCTTTGAATACTTTTTACATTCAGAACAATCACGGCATGAGTCCTGGAATACGGAACTTATACCGCATAAGGATAGGCTTTTTTTTCTGTATACTTGATAGGAACAAGTTTCATTTGTATTTTAAATGGAGCTGCATGTACTAATTCTAGTTTCTTTATTTTAATGGTTTATATTACAAACGGATTTATTAGACGTAATCGGCAAGTAAAATGTCGCCGTTTGCTAGTTACAAAGCGACATTGGATAGGTAAAGTAATAACTGTCCTGCCAACAAAATAAGATGCACTCACAATTAAAACTGGTGAATTTGTAGATAGCTAAGGAGGGCATATGTATGACTTCTCATACTCGTATTAAAATCCCGGCAGGATTTTGGGCAGGATTAAGTCAAATAGGGATTGCCGCCCACGAGGTGCTTCGAAAAGCACGACTGCCGCTCACCATTATTACTGAACCAATTGTCACCACCGGCCAATATTTCGCGATCTGGCAGGCTTATTCCGATCTCATTGATGACACTGCCAAAGGAATCATCAAGCTTACAACCAGCTTTGAAACAGCGCATTACCCACCAGCCGTGTTAGCGACTTACCACGCCCGTGACTACCGAGACGCTCTAAAGCGAATGGCCAGGTTCAAACAAATGTGCCCCCCCGAAAGCTTACGCATCACCGAGGAAGGTGAGCTCTGTACAATCGAACTGGAATGGTTGGATACCGAGCAACCTGGTCCGCCGTTGCTGGTTGGTATCACGCTGGCATTTCTTCTGGAGCTAGGGCGTCGGGGCACAGGTCAACCTTTGACGGCGAGGTTCGTTGAATTTTCGGACTCAATGGGCGACGTACAGGCACTTGAAGCTTACTTCGGCTGCGGTATCCGAATCGGTGCAAATTGTAACCGGTTAAAGTTACATAGAAGAGATCTTGACCGCCCCTTTGTCTCGTACAATGCAGAGTTGCTGGAGATTCTAACTCCCGTACTGGACCAATCGTTGGATGAGCAGGAACGCCAGCGCTCAATCACTGAGATGGTTAAGTGGATCATGAAACGTAGCCTAACAGGAGGGCGTCCTGACATTCAGACTGTCGCGAGTGAGTTGGGGATGAGCGATCGTACCTTGCAGCGCCGGCTTACTGACGATGGCACGAGTTTCAAGCATCTGTTGACACAAGTCCGACATGAGCAGGCACGAGAGTATTTGGCAGACCCCTCACTCGATATTAAAGAAGTCGCCTTCTTGATTGGATATGAAGATCAGAACTCGTTCTACCGCGCCTTTCGCCTTTGGGAAGGGGATACTCCTTCAAATTGGCGTACTGAACATTTAGGGACAAATTCGATAAATTAATTCTAGCATTAGGGGTTTATTTTTTTACACTAAGTTAATTAAGAGGAGAAATGTATTATGGATATGGGATTAAATAATAAAACAGCTTTAGTTACAGGGTCAACGAAAGGTATAGGTAAAGCAATTGCCATTGAACTTGCTAAAGAAGGTGTTAATGTGCTAATTAATGGACGAAATTATGAAGAGGTAGAACGAATTGTAAATGAAATTAAATCAGATTTTCCAGCTACCTCTCCTCAAAATGCTACAGCCGATATTGTGGATATTCAACAGAGAGAAGCTTTATTTGAAAAATACCCCAATATTGATATTTTAGTGAACAATATGGGGATTTATGAAATAATGCAATATGAGGACGTTGAGGATGAAGTATGGGAAAAATACTTCCGCACTAATGTTCTTGCTGCAAATGGATTATCTAGATTTTATTTACCTAAAATGTTGAACAATGATTATGGCCGTATTATCTTTATTGCGAGTGAAGAAGCAATTATGCCTTCAGGACAAATGCCTCAGTATTGTATGACAAAATCAATGCTATTATCATTATCAAAAAGCTTATCTAAATTAACAAAAGGAAAAGAAGTTACAGTTAATACGATCATGCCAGGACCAACACTCTCTGAAAATGTGCATCAAATAATTGAAGGTATCTACCCTAATGATGATATGAATTTTTCAGAGAAAGAGAAAGAATTTATGACTACAAACCTACCTCAATCTGAAATTCAACGATTTATCAGACCAATTGAAATAGGTAGACTAACTACATTTGTATGTAGTCCTTATGCATCCGCATTTAAAGGGTCTCCAATCCGTATGGATGGGGGAATGGTACCGACTATTTTTTAACATTTTTTTAATTGCGAATTTTTATATACGATTAATAAATAACAATAGGCTGCAGTATAGGAGCAGCCTATTTATTCACTATATCTATTTTATTCATGAATCTATTAATTAGATGGTATTAATCAGTTGTTCCACAATCGGGTGCTTTTCTTCAAGAAGGATGTTAGAATTTAATAGCTGGATTATGGAGAAAAGAACTATTGTTAATAACGATTCGGAGAAAATGATGACCTCTTAGATTAAATGCATAATTATTTAATTCAACTTTATTTACAAAAAAAAGATTTTCTAACTAATTATGAAATATCGAATCCATTCCTAAATGAATTATAGAGATTTCTAATAAATTTTGAAGAAAGTAAGTTAATAAGTACTATTTTTAGATGACGTAATTATGAAAAATCACAACTAGTTGTGATTTTTCATAATTTCTTAGAATCTTAGAATTCTTTCATAATTTGTTAGAATATATTTCAAAATTTATTAGAATGAATTTTAAGTTACAATCTAGAGCTGACCTCAAAGGTTAGCTCTTTTTTTATTCTACAAACGGGCCAGATTGTTGAAGAACGCTTGGCTATAAGATTTTGTAAGTATTAAGATGTGTGAAAATTTCACTTAAACTGACGGTCATGATTTAAGAAGGAATTTATACTATTTAGTTGGAATAGTAATACTGGAGTTTGTTTTGTTTTATTCTCAGAAGTGAAGTATTTTATCAGTTGTCATATTCTTGAAATATGGAGGGGTTTCATTGCAAACATTTTTTCAATATAACTGGATGGTCAGAGAAGAATGGTATCGGTGGTGTGAGGAGTTAAGTGAAGAAGATCTTCTATGCAACCGAACTGGCGGGGTAGGTAGTATACTTCATACACTCTTCCATATTGTTGATGTTGAATGGAGCTGGATACGTGTCTTACAAGGTAAAACTGACTTTCAGGAGAGTTTCGATAGTTATAAAAGCTTGAACAAGGTTCGAAAATTGGACGCTGAATTTCATTTAGAAGTGGAAAACTTTGTGAACAATTGGGATGCTAGGATGGAAAATCAAATATTTTACGATACTTTGCCAGATGGAAGAATTGTGACGGATACTTGGGGTGAAATCATGCGACATGCCATTGCTCACGAAATTCACCATATAGGACAATTATCAATTTGGGCAAGGGAATTAGGAAAAAAGCCAGTTTCTGCAAACCTTATAGGTCGGGGTCTTTCCTCTCATTTGAATAAATAATTTAAAGAGATATTAATTTAGTCGGTTTCTGTTTAATGGGTGTGATACTTTAATAACAATTCGCCTTTTCCAGGTTCTGCTGCATGTTCAATTTTGTGGAGAATTATGAAGATTATATAGAATACCACATTAAAATAATGGATATTACGTTTCAAAATCCAGATTATAAGACAATAAAAATAAAAAAAGCAATTATAAGCTATTTAAATGACTAAATAGTAAGCATACCGCTGTTTAATTTACTCTATTCAAAAAACGGGCAGGAAAGTGGAATAAGACATGGGGATTTGTATTGCTTATAGAGAGAAGGGAATCAACATGGCCGAAGAAGTTGAGAAGGTTAAGAAACGTGTTGACAAACGTTTGGAGCAATCTAACAGTCCCAAAAACGGAGAAGTGCCTTTTAATGATGTCATAGATCATATGAGGCAGATCGAAGGCTATCCAACTAAAAACCTTTCGAAGGTCAATTTATATAGTTTACTATTACCCATCCGTATTCTCGGATATTTGTTGATAGGTTCTATGGGTTTAGGAACTCTTATTGTGATTATATTGATGCTTTTTAAATAAAAGGAACTCTTTTATTGAACAATCGTAGCAGGATTGTTGAAGAAGGGATTAATGTCTAAGATTGAGAATTAACTTAAGGTAATGTAGGGATTCACTTAAAAAAATGTGAGGGTATAGGCAGATGTTTGAAAAAGTTAATTTTGACTTAATTTATCGTGAACAAAATGATGTAACTCCTTTAGTGGTGATGATGTGTGGTGTTGCTGGTTCTGGGAAAACTACTTTTTCACAACTATTAGAAAAGGAAGGTTTTGTACGTATTTCTATTGATGAAGAAGTATGGGCTACCAATGGTCGTTGGGGGATTGACTTCCCAATGGATAAATTTGAGGAATACAGGAAAGATGCAGAGAGAAAATTACGCAACCGTTTAATAAAGTTAATTCACGATAAACATCAAGTGGTAATTGACTTTAGTTTTTGGGATCGTTTAAGAAGGAACCAGTATAAAAAACTTATTGAGGATTCTGGCGGTAAATGGAAACTTATCTATTTAAAAGTTCATCCAAATGATTTACGTGAACGACTTAAGTTACGTAACAAACGTTCTGATGCAAATTCGTTCCCAATTTCAGAAGAACTTTTAACTTCTTACCTTAATGGTTTCGAAATTCCAAATGGCGAAGGAGAAATTTTAATTAAAAATTAGAACTATCAAATAAAAACCACTAAGACTTACTTCAATAAAGAGTGAACCCCTTATTTTCTTAATGCTAAACTAGCTAATAGCTGATACTTAGTTATTCCACAAACGGGTGTGTTAGTGGAAGATTCAATACTGAAAAAGCAGCGTATACAAGATGGTCCCCAATGATTGAAATGGCAGTAAAAGATCTGGCCGTTGAAAAGGAAGGAAAAATATATTGGCATGCGAGAGGTACTACAGCAGCAAATATTATTAAAGCCATGCATAAGCACGAAACAGTCGACATTTATGAAAAACTACCATCTTCAATCCTGTTGTTAAGAGCAACGTTACCGAACAGCTGGAATGAGTATAGGAATAAGACTGCTAAAATTTTCGGAGAAAAAACAAAGGGAACAGTAAAATTAATCCCAGACTCAACCCACATGTTGCATTGGGATTACCCAGAAATAGTTGTTGAAGAAATAAGAAAAATTTGGTCTGTGTCTCAATTGTCCTAGCTAATGTTATTCAACAAACGGGTGCGTTTCTACAATAAGGAATGCGCTCTTTTTTATTGAACTTATTGAACAAACAGGCAGGATTGTTGAATAAGCAATAAAGTGAGTTCTTGAGAATAATATATAAGGTGATTAAATATGTTCTATGTTCCTTTAATAACAATGCTGGAGGTCATAATATGCATATAATAAGAAAGACTTTAATTGTATGTCTGTTTTTATTGTTAATAAGTGGTTGTGGGGCTCCAGGCAAAGGGGAAAAATTTAAAGTGGGTGACCCAGATGCTCCACCTCCAAATAAACAAGAGGAAAAAGTAATTTATCTAATATTCAACAATCGGGTGCAATTCTTTATTAAGGATTGTGTTTTTTATTTTGGACTTAAAACTGTTAAATAACTTGATATATTAATGCTAAAGCCGATATAAAGATTTAAGAAATAAAGGAGTTTGATAATTATGGCTGAGGATATAAAAAAATTATTTGAAAGTGTAATTAAAACCCCAAGGAATGATGGAAGAGTAATTTATAAAATTAAAAACATAGATTATAATTCAAGACCATTTGTTAAGCTATTTTCACTAAGTTCTCCTGAAGCTAAAGAAAAATTTTTAAAAGAACTAGGTCTGAAAAATAAACGGATTAAAAACAAATGGAAAAGGGTTGAAAAAGAAAATGCACATAAAATAATTGATTATTTACTATCGAGGGATATGGCATATGATTTTGAACTTGACACTAAACCAATGGCGAACCGATTGAGTAGTTATTTTTTCGACCAATTTACCCCAGAGGCTCAATTTTATACAAATGGTGAATTTAATGAAGAACGAGGTTTCTTCGCTTTAGGTTCCTGGATCTCTATTACGAATTCCGTGTTTGATACTGGAGTGCTAGTAGTGGATCAAAGGAAAATAGGTATTTTGTGGGCTGAAGATAACGATTAGATTTAAAAATCGGGACTGTTAATTGTTAATCCTACCTATGTTATTCCACTAACGGGTGCATTTTTTTAAAAAATTATATAATGCAATAATCAGGAGGGGAATTATATGTATTTGTTATTATCAATTTTTCTAAGTGGAATTTTAGGAGCATTTCTACTTATGATAGAACCTCATTATGCTGACTTAATTGCCTTCGCTATCGTTGCTGGTTGCTTATTTAGAGGGATATATTTACTAAACGATTTAAATAAAAGATTAAATACAATAGCACCAAAAAAAGACAAAGTCCAGGAAGCTTATGAAAACTATCTAAAAGAAAAGGAAAATAGAGAAAAAAACGAACCTATCCAGTAATAATGGCCATTTTTCACAATATAAAATTTTCAACAATCGGGTGCATTTCTTCAAGAAGGAGAAGTGCATCTTTTTATTGAACAATAGGTCAGGATTAAATAACAGAGTAGGTAGGGTAGTGAGGTGATAGCCTTGCAGCATCAAATTTCTACAACCGTTTTGTTGCCTTGAAGCCACTAAAACGCCTTAAGGCTTTAAGGAGTAAATACCTTTGTTCTTCCTGGACAATGTATAGAATGGTACGGTTTATCTAGGCAAATTTTTTTGATCCTTCTCATTGTCAAGACATCACTACATTCAATTAAATGGGTGGTTTATTCACATATAGTTACCATATCGTCGTTAAAGGAAATTAATCAAAATTTAAAGCTGACTTTAAAAGCCAGCTTTAAAACACCCTTTACTTATGAATTTAATTATTTTTGTTTTAGTAATTGATCAACAAGTAATTGAGACTTTAACCCTTCTAAACCATCAACAACGGGTTGCTCATCATTTTCAATACAGTAAATAAAATGCCGTACAGCATCTTCAAAGCCTCGTTGTTTTAAAGTTGTTTCCCATGAAGAAGAAAATGTTGTAGATATTGCATTGTTTTCTTCGATTTCTGTTGTATTCATATTTTTCACACGGATAATTGCTCCGTCTGTTACCAGTTCTATTTGTTCTAAATTCGTTCCTGCTTTTCTATGCATTGCTGTAGTGAAAGGTATATTTTGAGAGGATTCATATGTATGCTGTGTATATAAAAGTTGATTTTCATCGTTCGTATGAACAGTTCCATATAGCACACTAAGATCTCCATCCCCCAACCAACGTACTGTATCGACTAAGTGAAGATAATCATCTAACATTGTGAACTCATAAGAATATGGACCCACACTGTCCGTTCTATGCTTTTCAACTCGTACCCAAGCTATATTATTAGCTTTTTCCTTTGCCTCCACATACATTGGAGCAAAACGGCGATTAAATCCAACCATAAGCTTTCTTCCCGATTTTTCACTTAACTCGATTAATTTTTCTGCTTCAGAGATAGATGCTGCCAATGGTTTATCAACATACACATCAATCCCTTTGTTAAGTAATTCCGAAACCACTTCATAATGTGATTCAGTAGAGCTGTGTACAAACATAGCATCACATTCTTGAGCCAATGCTGGTAAGCTATTAAAATCTTGTATACGATACTGATTACAGATTGCCTTCCTCTTCTCTCTAGTAGGCGAAAATGCACCAGCAAATGTCCAATCTATTTCTTTTGAAAGAATAGGCAAATATGCTTTCTGAGCGATACCACCCAGTCCTACCATACCGATTCTAGGTTTCACCAAATTAATCATCCTTTATCATATATAGATTTGGTACCAGAGACTATTTTACAACCCACCTATGGTATATACAACTTAGTGTTTTTTTGAATTTAAAGAGATTGAATTTAAAAACAGAATAAAGTTAATATCAAAAAATTAAAATACCGAGCTCATTAAATGTAAATTACTCTAAATCGGATGCGATTGTTGAAGAAAATGAATAATGTTTTCTAAGTTATTGAATATTGAACCATAATTTTTACCTTTTACTTCTGTATTCTAATGAATTTTGAAATATTATATGTTTTTATTCCTTTTATAAAAGCGTTTAATTCTAATAAATTATGAAAAGTCACAACTAGTGTGATTTTTCATAATTTCTTAGAAATGATTTGACCTATCCTTACTAAAGGATTTTTATTCAAAATTATTTAATTTTTATGTAGTATTTCAAAATCGCTAAAGGATATGAGCTTACCGAGAGGTGGGCTCTTTTTTTTCGTATTCCAGAAACGTGCCATATTCTTGAATAACGGGTGACCCATACATGTAATCTCTACATTTAAACCTTAGCGGAAATAATAAAATCCTTTTTTGTTAGAGGACTTAGAACCTTTAATTCCTGGTGTTAATGTCCTCTATCCTTTTTTATCGAACATCAGAAAACCGTTGCTAAAAAATATTCTGAATATTCCTTGACAGGAATATTCCTTTTAAGGTATATTGAATTCATGAAAACAACTTTGAATGCTCTTGCTGAGCCCAACCGGCTACACATTGTCGAACTCTTGCGTGACGGCCCTCTCACTGTAGGGGAAATTGCTGACCGACTTGGGCTAAACCAGCCTCAAGCTTCCAAACATCTTCGTGTACTTAGTAATGCAGGACTCGTCGAAGTAAATGCAATCGCCAATCGACGGATCTACAAGCTAAGGGCCGAGCCGTTCAAAGAGTTTGATTCCTGGTTAGAGTCCTACCGCCACATTTGGAACGAGAGATTCGACCGCTTGGACGATTACCTGCAGGACCTACAAAGAAAGGATGTGAACCATGACGACAAGTAGGAGTGCTGCCAAAGATTAAAAAAACGATATTGGAGGAATGAGATCATGGAAAACCTTTTGACGTCTGTAGAAGATCGGAAACTCATTAGGAATGACCAAACCAAAGAAGGAAAAATGGTATCTCTGAAGAAAGTAACAATCGGATACTGGTGTTTTACAGGGCTGTTAATTGCATTAATGCTTCTAGGTTCCATTGGTGATATAATGTCTGCCCCTGAAGCAGTTGCTTTATTTAAACATTTAGGGTATCCGACATACCTTCTTCCCTTTATTGGCATTGCCAAACTGTTAGGTGTAATAGCGATACTAATACCTGGCTTTCCGCGAATTAAGGAATGGGCTTATGCCGGATTTGTCATTGATTTGACGGGTGCCATGTATTCAACCATAGCAGTGGGCGATCCTTGGGTATTTTTCATTATTGGGTACATTTTAATTGCCGGTTCGTATATTTTTTATCATAGAAAACGAAAAACCATTTCTGCGAAATAACTTAACAAAAAATTTAATGGGAGGAATTACGAATGTCCAACAATACCATAATTTCGAGAGTAGAGAACGATCGGGTACTTGTGCTAGAGCGTATTTTCAATGCATCGCGCGACCTCGTGTTCGAAATGTTTAAAGATCCTGAGCATCTCAAACGCTGGTGGGGGCCCAGAGGCTGGGAGCTTCCTGTATGTAACGTGGATTTC
Source organism: Fictibacillus barbaricus (assembly GCF_014635025.1). Lineage (GTDB taxonomy): Bacteria > Bacillota > Bacilli > Bacillales > Fictibacillaceae > Fictibacillus > Fictibacillus barbaricus. The sequence goes on from NZ_BMCE01000001.1 coordinate 732,090, forward strand.
CGGCCGGGCGGCGTTTGGCACTACTGCATGAAGTGCGTCGATCAAAACCAAGGTGAATTTTTCGGTATGGAATCTTGGGGAAAAGGGGTTTATAAGGAGATTATCGAGCCTGAGAAGATCATCTACGTCGATTTCTTCTCGGATGCCGAAGGCAATACGAATGATGCCATGCCATCGTCTGATGTTACATTGGAATTCATCGATTTGGGCTGCGGCAAGACGAAGCTGATCAACCGTGCTGAATATGCGTCGGCAGAGACCCTCAAGACCGTCACTGACATGGGCATGATGCAAGGAATCACCGAAACTTGGGACCGTCTGGAAGAAGTTCTTCAGCACCTGAAGTAAGGAAATACCACGCGCACGGCAGGCCGGTTCAGTAAAGAAACCAGTATCTATAGTAATGATTAGGAGCATGGAGTTTGGTAATTACTTATACAAGGGAGTGGAAAAATCAATGATTAATAAAGTCGGTCAAATTATGTTGTATGTAAATAACCAAGATGAGGCAGTGAATTTTTGGACAAAAAAAGTAGGGTTTAGCGTAATTTCTGATGAAGATAACGGTCAAGGAATGAGATGGATTGAAATGGCTCCAACAAAGGAAACAGAAACAAGCATCATTCTGCACAATAAGGAATTCGTTGCTAAAATGTCACCTGGATTAAATCTTGGTACACCTTCTTTAATGTTTTTCTCGGAAAACTTTGATGAATTATATACCGATTTATCCAATAAAAATATCAAAGTCGGTGAAATTGTAAATATGCCTTCTGGTAGGGTATTTAACTTTGCTGATAATGAAGAAAATTACTTTGCAGTCATGGAAAAAAAGTAAACCACAATGAAAAAATAATAAAGTAATTCATACACCGTTCATTGTTGGACGGTGTTTTGGATTTAAAGTAATAAAGTTAAACTAATTCTATATATTATTTTTCTATCCTCCTAAATTAATATTAAGCCTCTTATTCTTATTGAACAAAAGGGGCTTTTCAGGAATAAAAGTACAGCCAACATACAGTAATACGATCTTCAGCAATCGGGCGCAATTCTGCAGCAGGAATTGTGCTCTTTATTTATGTTAAGGGCCAGATTGTGGAGTAAGGAAGGTAATTAGATGGTTCATCTTGAAATTGTAAGTTATACCAGAACAACACGCCGCAAATGAATTTTAACCAACGGGATTATCTAGTAGAGGGTTTAAATTGGAGGGAATAGAAAATGGATGTAAAGACACTTTTGTTACAACAATGGGCAAGCTGCTTAGATAAAGAAGACTGGTTTCCACCACTTGAAAAAGTGCTAGAGGATATCACTTTTGAACAGGCAATTTGGAAACCAGCTGATGGGGCAATGAATTCCATTTGGGAATTAGTTTGTCATTTACTTTTCTATGAAAAGAGATTTCTGATGCGATTTCTTGGTGAAACAGCGAATGAACCACAGGCAGAAAATAATGAATCTACATTTCGATTACCAACTGAGACGTTAGAAAATTGGAAGGAAACAAAACAAGAATATTTTTATGTTCATCGTGAACTTGAAAAAATACTAGCAAAATCAGAACATGAAGATTTGTATAGACAGATCCCAGGAGAAGATAATTCATTAGTGCTTGAACTGAAGAGTTTAGCAATGCACGACGCATATCATATTGGGCAAATTGTATTCCTAAGTAAAATGCAAGGAGCTTGGGCAGAGAAACGAAGCTTTTAAAAAAGCTTCATTAGCTTTACAGCTATTCCATTAAAGGGTGCATTTCTTTAAGAAGGAGAAATGCTCTTACTGATTTTCATTATTAATCTAAAATAATCAAGGAGAGGGAAAATCAAATGAACCCTTTGTTATTAGATATTCCTTTACAATTAGAAACCGAAAGGCTAATTCTTCGAGCACCACTTCAAACTGGAGACGGAGAAATTGTGAACCAAGCAATTAGAGATTCATTTTATGAATTAAAAGCGTGGTTGTCACTTTTCCAAGAACTTCCTACTGTTGAAGAAACAGAGATCATGTTAAGGAATGCTCATATAAATTTTTTGAAAAGAGAAAGTTTTCGTTTTCTTATCTTTGATAAAGGTGGCGGCAAGGACTTTATTGGAACTACGAGCCTTCATGGGATTGACTGGGACATTCCAAAATGTGAAATGGGATACTGGATTAATACAAAATATAGCGGTAATGGATATATGACGGAAGCAGTAAAGGAGTTAGCTAACTTCGGATTAAATCACCTCGCATTTAAGAGAATTGAAATAAGATGTGAATCAAGAAACTTTAAAAGTCGCTTTATACCGGAAAAACTTGGTTTTATATTTGAAGGTACTTTAAGGAATGAGGATCTATCCGCAGATGGCAGCAAGCTGACTGACACTTGTATTTATTCTAAAATAAATTAACATCGCTTAAATTAAAGGCAGCTAAAAAGAATTATCTCAATGCAAGTCTTCAAGAAAAGGGTTCATTTCTTCAAGAAAGAGAAGTGCACTTTATTATTAAAATAGTGCTTAATTGATTTAAACAGAAAATAGGTGACATCTATTGAGTGCTTTAATTGATTCCATTATATCTGGTGAGTTATCATCAGTACTTTAGTTGGTTCAGTCTGGATCGAACATAAATATTCGAGATGAAGACGGTAGAACCCCATTGATCCACGCATGGTTTACTAACGCTCGAACCAATGTAGCTAGGATATTTATTTTATTAAGTTTAATTCCCTCAGCTATCCTCTTTATCTTTTTCAGTTTCTTTTTTTCATTTGGTTATGGATACAGACCTTAAAAGTTAGGTTAAAAGGGTAAGTAAAATTCATGTAATAAGAAACATACTTTTTCTTTATGCCAGATTTATGAAAATAAAGGAATTTTCAAGCTAATATCCTAGTGAAAAATTGATAAACAATAGGAAGCTGTATGTTCGGTAGCTTTCTTTTTTCAACAATCGGGTGCTATTCTTCAGGAAAAGTGCAATTTTTATGGATAAAAAGCAAGTAAACTATAAAGTGTATTTCTATTATCTAAAATCATCCCAAGTTAAATCGAGTGTTAAAATTCCAACATACTTTTCTTTAACAATTTGATTAATGCTTTTTGTTGCTAATTCTGGTTTTCGAAAACAAGTTAGTTCCTTGTAATACCCAAACTTCCGACAAATGTCTGGTCTAACAGAATGTATACCACATCTATCTTTATCTAGATCATAGAAAATACAAGTTCCATAATATCTTTTTTGATTCTCAAGCTCTGAACGTAATTTTGAAGGCATTGATTGTATTTTCTTTTTTATTTTTTTAACTTCGTTTTCACTAACAGGAACTGGACCACAACACAAACCTTTACAACCTTCACATGGTAAAGTTTGCATATTTACACCTCTTAATAGTTTATTTGATATGAAGCCGAATAAAAAAAGCCTCGCAAAATGCGAGGCTTTAAGAGTCATTAGCTTGTTATATGTTAAATAAGCTGAGACCATATGATATGGTACAAATGTTATTCTTAATATATTATAACAAAAAATCTGTATATTCTAAATATCTTTTCGTCGTAACCTTTTCTTTTTGCAACAATCGGGTGCATTTCTTCAAGAAGGAGAAATGCATCATACAACTCGAACGTGAACTGAACAACTTAAGTGTAAATTATACAACTTGAGTGTTCACTATACAACGCTGGTGTGAACTAAATTTTGTAAACCCCACTCATTAGAAGAGTGGGGTTTTATTGTGGTTAAAAAAGCTGCTTCTTATTCCGCAAACGGGCCAGATTGTTGAATAAGGGATAGTTTTACAATATTAATTTTGAAATGAGATTGGAATTAAATATCTAATTAAATCTTACTACATTAGGAATTTTACAATTAGAGTATTCAACTTGGATACCGTAGGCTGTGTACTATTTAGTACATGTTACACTTGAAAGTGTTTTCTTTTCAGAATATTATAAAAATATCAGTGTTGTAAGTTGGTAGTCTAAAAAGTTTATAAAAAATTATCTTTAAAGCTTCGAAGATAGGGTGCATAAACCCTAAGCTTCTGATATTACAAGAATTGTTCTAATCATGCTAAATATAGTTAGAAAAATCAAAGAGTTGACTGTCTTAGAAGTATGAAAAACTTTGACAGTACTACACAATGACAAGGAGTTGATTTTATGAAGTTTCTCCTCACATCAGGAGGCATCAATAATAAAAGCATTCACGACGCGCTGGTTGATATGCTAGGTAAACCCATCGCCGAATCCAACGCCCTGTGCATCCCAACCGCGATGTACGGACACCCCTGGGTCGGCCCCGGCGTCAAAGCCTGGGAGTTCATCAGCGGGAAAGAAGAGAATCCCATGGTTAATCTAGGCTGGAAGTCAGTGGGCGTGCTGGAGCTCACTGCGCTGCCAAGCATCGACGAAGACCGCTGGGTACCGCTGGTTCGGGAGACGGACGTCCTGCTGGTGTCGGGCGGCGACGCCCTTTACCTGTGCCACTGGATGCGGCAATCCGGGCTGGCAGACCTCTTGCCGTCGCTGCACGCAGTATATGTTGGAATGAGTGCTGGGAGCATGGTGATGGCACCTAACATCGGGGAATTCTTCGTTGGCTGGACTCCACCCAACGGTGGTGATAAAACGCTGAGTCTGGTCGATTTTGCAATGTTCCCGCATCTGGATCACGAGATGCTGCCGTATAACACGATGGCTGCTGCAGAGAAATGGGCCGCTGGAATGGAGGGGCCGGCGTATGCGATTGATGATCAGACAGCCATCAAAGTGATCGACGGAGCAGTCGAAGTTGTTTCCGAAGGGCATTGGAAATTGTTTTCGCCCTGATATTACTCCTACGCTAAAAATATCAAAAACGTTGGCGAGATTCATTGTGATGCAATTTAGAGAGAATTGTATAGGTTTCTTGTCAATATATTGTGAATGGTTTCACTTAAGCAACGGGTGCATTTCTTTAAGAAGGAATAAAGAATGGATTTAGAAAAAGTAAAAGAGTATCTAGAAATTGGACATGATATAGAACCTGAGTTCCATGGGGAGAAGTATTCTATTACACCTATTCCCACTATTCCAAATGGGGTATGTTTAACTAAATTTTATAGTGAAGAATACCAAGAATACGAAAATCCAAAAGATCTAATTGAAAATGCAACTATAACAAATCAAAAATTCAAAAAAATATTAAATAAAATTACCAATATATATTTACTAAAAAACGTATATAAGTTTAAAGCTTATTCAACAAACGGGTGCATTTCTTCAAGAAGGAGAAGTGCTCTTTTTATTGAAGTGAAGGATAAGGCCCTTTTCTTACCACAAATAGAATGAGTAAAATGAAGCGTGCAAAGTCATAAATAAGGGTATTTACCCTTTATAAAGAGAATACAAGGATAGGAGAGTGTCATTTTGATTAAAGCTGTATTGTTTGATTTGGACGGAACGCTTTTGGACCGCGACACGTCGGTTAAGAAGTTTGTAGAGGACCAGCATACCCGTCTGTCATCCGTGCTGTCCCATATTCCTAAAAAGATATTTGCAGAAAGATTTATCGAGCTTGAACAGAACGGTTATGTGTGGAAGGACAAAGTGTACCAGAAGCTAGCCGAGGAGCTGGCTGTCAGGAGAATGCCTCCAGGAGAACTGCTCGCTGACTATTTAACACAGTTCAAACACCATTGCACACCGTTTCCGAACCTTGTAAGCATGCTGAATGAACTGAAGAAAAAAGGCCTGCGCCTCGGTTTGGTCACGAACGGATACGGTGTGTTTCAGTATGACACCATTAAGGCACTAGAAATTAAGGATTACTTCGACACGATCCTTATATCTGAGATGGAGGGGTTGAGGAAGCCCGATCCACTCTTGTTCGAGAGAGCTGCAGAGCGATTGAACGTTAAGACGGAAGAGTGCATGTTCGTGGGCGACCACCCGAAAAATGACGTAGAAGCCGCGAAGAACACCGGAATGTTAGCCGTCTGGAAAACAAGCCCCCATTGGGATGAAGCAGAAGCCGCCGATTATACGATAACTGATTTGTCAGAGCTAAATCTGATCGTAGAAAATAAGGTAAAGGCAGTACAACCTTCTAAATAAAGAAAAGAGCATTGCGTAACTTGGAAACAAAATTTTTTTAGAGTACAAACCCATAAAAAAGTAAAGCAAATAGCTAGCTAATTCATTTATTTTGTTGATAGTCCGAATTTGCATACGTTTAGAAAGATGATAATAATTTCTGTCATGATGCATTTGGTATGCTGTTTCACTTGTTAAATAACTTACTAATCCGCGAGAAAAAGGAGTAAACGAAGGTTATATTGAATATGTCATAAGGTTTAAGAGTGAATCTTATTCCACAAACGAGCAGGATTGTTGAAGAAGAAAGTAAGCGGGGGACTGAAAAATGGACCGAATCTAAATCATATTAACTTTTGGGGGTTTTATGACAAACATCTTACCTTAATGTGCTAAGGTGTAGTTTCATCTGCAACTGTAGGATCTGTAGTAGGAGCTTTGGTGCTCAGTATCAACTGATGTATTAGATATTCAAAAAAGTATGAGTCGATAGAAATACCTACTCATACTTTTATACTTTTTTATTTATCGAGTTGCTGCATACACATCGATTACACCATTTCCATAGTAGAATGGATCGCCCAGTGGAATAGCTGTATCGTTCAGCTTCTGTCGGACTTGAACGTTAGATAATCCAGGATTTCCTGCCATGATGAGCGCTGCTGCTCCTGCTACGTGCGGAGAAGCCATTGATGTTCCATTGTAACTGTCATAGCTGTTACCAGGAACAGAGCTTAAGATGTTTACACCAGGTGCCATCACTTCGAGCTCAGAGCCTACACTTGAGAAAGAAGCACGGTTGTTACTTGAATCCACCGCCCCTACCGCCATAACAGAAGCATATTTAGCCGGGTATCCGATCGTGTTTTGCTTCCCTTTAGTACCTGAGTTTCCTGCAGCTGCAACTACTAGAACACCAGAGTTATAGGCGTTGTCACATGCTTGCTGTAGGGCAGTCGATCCCGAGCTGCCTCCTAAGCTCATGTTTATGATATCCATATTGTTAGCTACAGCCCACTCAATCCCTTGAATGATGCCGCTGTATGTTCCACTTCCAGAGCTGTCTAACACTTTTACCGCATAAAGACTTGCTGAATGAGCCACACCGATAACACCAGTCGTGTTATTTAATGCAGCAACTGTTCCTCCAACGTGAGTACCGTGGCCGTTCCCATCGATTAACGCATTTGGCTCACCTGCAACGAAACTCGCTCCGCCGCTGACGTTTAAGTCCTCGTGACTAGCGTCGATTCCCGTATCTAATACCGCAACCTTCACACCAGAACCCGTGTTGCCAGTCGCGTGGACTTGATCTGCCTTAATATGTGGTATTCCCCATGGAGTAGATTGACCGATCGCATACGCCATCTGATCTTCTTCTACATAAGCTACATTCGGGTTCTTTTTAAGGGCTTCTGCTGCCGCTTCTGGTATAGAAACAAGCATCGTATCCATAAACTTGTACTGATGCTTAACCTGTCCACCCATCTTCTTAATGTCGTTCACCTGAGCTGTTTGAATATCTGATTTAAAACCAACGAGGAAGTTTTTCGGTCCTTTATCAGCCGTTGCTGCTGATGCAGAGAAATGGAGATTTCCTACCAAAAGGGATAGGACAAACAACAAACTGAGAACAGCACTACATGCACGTAAAACAGCTTTCATTTCTTTTCCCCCAATCATGATTTTGCAACAATCAAATCATGCTCATGGTGAATCAGGTCCCGGACACCTTTATGTATATTCTGAATTATTTGACTATTACTTATTTATGGTAACACAATCTATAAATTCAAATATTGGGAAATATACGGTTAAAAATGGAAAATAAACAACCTAAGCAATGATTGATTTTCCCAATTAACATACTAAAGACCTAATGCTATAATAAAAGTTTTAAAATTAATCTAATAATGGTAATCTCCCTAATAAGAGTGTGATACAAACAAATGTCTTTGTTTATTCACAAAGTCAAGAATCTCTCTCTCTAGTTTTTTCTGAGCATCCTCTGGAGTACCTATCATTTCCTCTTTAATTGGGTGATAGTATATGAGTTTGTACATGTCTTCTTTAAAACCAAAATAGCTATAGATGATAATTAATGTCTTATAGAGGTCGACTAACAACATCTTTTTTTATGAAACTATTGTGATCTCGTGGTTTCTATACGAGAAGATTTTCCTTCCGAATCGTAAAACGATGTTGATACACTAAGCTTCTTTTCGGTACTATTTTTGAGTTCTTTTTAATTTCCTTATTCTACAAACGGGCCAGATTGTGGAGTAACATTTCTTAAGGACATTGGATATTTATGTTAAAATTGACATTGTGAAGGTTTTCACTTAAAGTAACGATGCAGTTTAGTGGAATATGAAAAGGTGAGTATTTGTCCTCAATATTACAAGTAGTATAAAAAAAGCAAATTGAGAGGACGAAAATATGAAGGATTTCATATTAATCTGCACATTATTTTTAGTACTAAACCTTTAATCCTTTATTTTCATTAGCTGAAGGGAAAACTAGTCTATCGTCTAAATGTCTAGATGAAATAAAGCACAGAGTGTGAATCTAAGGATATCTTTGAAAAGTTGTATTCAATTGGGCTGTTATTTATTAGAAGCAAGAATAGGTGCCTTGCACCTATTCCTGCTCAAATTCTCTGGCAATCCTATCGAATGCTTCCTTAATAATCGGTCTTGGCGATGGAATACAAATTCTTTGATAGTGTACACCTTCTTCTCCAAACATGACGCCATCTTCTAATAATACGTTCGCTTTGTTATAGATACGATCATGGACTTCTTCTGGTGTTAGGCCATATTCGCTAAAATCCATCCACATAATATAAGTGCCTTCTGGAATTCTCACTTTCACTTTCGTCATTCTTTCAGCCAAGAAATTAACAACCCATTCCATGGTGCCGTCAATATATTCTTTCAGTTGCTCTAACCAATCTTCCCCCTCATTGTATACAGCGATGAGGGCAGATATTGTAAATGGCGATGCTAATTGAAAGCCCATTTCTTTACCGAATATTTCTCTAAGCCCTGAGTTTGGGATGATCGTATTTGTACAATGAAGACCTGCTACATTAAATGTTTTGTTGATAGCGGTTAACGTGATAATATGATCAGTATTGTCCGCAGCTTTTGCAATTGGTGTAAAGGTTTGATCACGTCTAATTAAATCGCCGTGTATTTCGTCTGCTACGATAAGGACACCATTTTTTGCACAAATATCGGATATTTTCTTGAGTTCATTCACATTAAATATTCTTCCTGTAGGATTGTGAGGATTACATAAAATAAACATTTTCGTCTTTTCTTCTTTTGCTTTTGCTTCAAAATCATCAAAATCGATCGAATAATACCCATCATTATCACATTTAAGAGCATTATTTCTTATTTTTCTACCATTACCTTCTGTCACCGATGTAAAAGGCGGGTAAACTGGACGCTGAATAATGATCCCATCACCTGGATTGGTAAAAGCTCTTACTGCAATATTTAATGCATGGACCGTTCCAGGGCTATAGATGATTTCTTCCTTCTTGATCTCCCAATCATGTCGCTTTTTAAACCAACGTTGTATGGCTTCATAGTACTCATTAGGAAATATTGAGTAACCAAAAATTTTATGATCCACGGTTTTATGTAAAGCATTAATCAAGGCTTGAGGTACAGGTAAATCCATGTCTGCAGTAAATAAAGGTATAGTCTCTTCATCATATCTTTCAGTCAGGCCAAATTCTTTAATTAACTCTCCACCATCCCATTTTATTGAATAGGTCCCTCTCCGATTTACTATTTCATCAAAGTTATATTTCATTTAAATCCAACCTTTCTCTAGTTATAAATATCGTATTAATCTCCAACTATACTATTCTGCATATATAGTTGATATCATTCTTTGTTCCACAAACGGTTGCATTTCTCGAAGAAGGAGAAGTGTACTTTTTTATTGAAGTAAAAGTATTATAATTTAAAATGAAACAAACGGAGTGTGAAATATGATTCATGCAAAAGAATTATTGTCTGATCAATTATTAGCCAATGCCAATGATCCTAGCTGTTACCTTCCGTTTACCGAATCAGTCGAAAACCTTACAGAAGAAGAAGCTTTTTTGAAACCTAATGAAAATTGCAATAGTATTGCTGAAATTGTGCAACACCTACTTTATTGGAATGAAACATGGCAGATAAGATATCAAAAATCTCATGTTAATGCCGTCTCTTCGTTAGAGGATAATGATAAGAGTTTTGTTCTACCGGAAAATGTGAGATTTGATCATTTGAAGGGACGTCTTTTAGAGGTCTTGTTGAATTGGCAAGACTTATTATCTGAAGAAAAAATGGAAGACGATGTGATTGGCTTTTCTGTACCTGCTAAATGGTAGGCAATCATAGGAAATGTCACCACCCATAACGCTTATCATATTGGCCAGATCATATTCATTCGTAAGCTGCAAAAGAGCTGGAAAGTTGAAAAAGTTGGAAACACAATCGATTAAAATTTATGTGAAGATCCTCTAACTTTATATCATCAATATTTAACAAACGGGTTCATTTCTTCAAGAAGGAGAAGTGCGAAAAGAGGATTTCGTAATCGTTGTAATTATTGGATTTTGTATTATATAGGGAGGTAAAACGATGGAAGAAAAGGTCTTAAAAGCAATTCAGGATGAATACTCAGATGATTTTGCATGGTGTTATGGATGTGGAAGACTAAATGAGAATGGCCATCATTTTAGAACAGGTTGGCAAGGGGATAACACGATAACGATTTATAAACCACTTCCCGAACATACAGCAATACCTGGCTTTGTTTATGGCGGACTGATTGCATCGTTAATAGATTGTCATGGAACAGGATCAGCGTCATTAGCATTGCAACAGAAAAATGTGGAAAAGGAGGGTGGAAACTCAGAGCCACCACGATTTGTGACTGCATCTTTAAAGGTAGATTTTATAAAGCCGACTCCACATGGTGTTCCTTTAAAAGCAATTGGTGTGGTAGAAGAGGTTCATCCAAAGAAATGGAAAGTCTATACAGAAGTATTTGCTGAAGAAACTCTTTGCGCAAAGGGAGAAGTCGTTACGGTTATTATGCCCGCAACGTTTAAGCAAAAATAGAATTATTTTAAACTTCTGTATAATCGTATGTAAATGTTATGGAATTCTTTTCAGGAAGCGAAGGGATCATTATAGAGCATAGACATATTTATATACAGATATTAGTTATTCAACAAACAGGTGCATTTCTTCAAGAAGGAGAAATGCTTTTTTTATTGAACTTCTTGAACAAACGTAGCAGATTTGTGGAAAACAGCTATTGTTTTCCCTATTTCTGTATGATATAGTTTCAACGACACTTATTAAAGCAATTTAATAAGTTTTTTATCGGATACTTATTAAATATCTTTAATAAGTTTATTACACAGGAGGTGACCGTTGTGGATGCTACTCCAAAAGCAATGAAGAAGGTAATCCTTAACGGAATTCGTAAAACTCTTTTAGAACATGGAAGTGCAACAAAAGTTGAACTTAGTGATCAATTGGGGATCAGTTTTCCTACAATAAGCAAATTTCTATCGACGATGGAAAAGACAGGGGAACTTACATTAATCGGTCTAGATGAATCGAGTGGGGGAAGAAGGGCAAAACGATATGCCTACAATCCAGAGTATATGTTAGGGTTGGCTATCTTCTTAGAGAGAACGGAGACCAATTATATCGTTTTTAACTGTTTAGGAGAAGTGAAGGATACGGGAAAAACAACAAGCTTATTAGAAGATAATGACCTGCAGTCCTTAACAAAATGTGTAGAAGAGATCATAGAGAACTATCCGAAAATCTGCTCTATCACCATTGGGGTACCTGGTTCTGTCGATCAGGGACGGATCATTTACATACCAAATTATGAGCATCTTCAAAACTACGATTTGAAGAAATACTTGGAAAATCGTTTCTCCGTACCTGTTATCATCGAAAATGATATGAATGCGGCGGTGCTCGGATATCACAATCGTAAGGAATCTAAGAAAGGTCAATCTTTGATCTATTTTTATTTCGGGCAGAACGGTCCAGGTGCTGGAATTATGGTAAATGGAATTGTGGCAAGGGGCAGCACGCATTTTTCTGGAGAAGTTTCATTCATTCCACAATATGATGACCGAAATTTCGGCCAGGCTTTAGAAAATGAAAATGTTCTGAAGAAAGCCTACACGTTCGAGGAAAAGGAAATCGATGCCATCAGCAGGTTAGTTGCTTCGTTTGTAGCGATCATAAACCCTCATACGATCATTTTCTGCGAGGATGAGGTCAACGAGCTTAACATAAATCAAATTGAAAAGCAAAGTTCCATGTATGTTCCCATAGAACATCTTCCTGAACTGATCATGAGTGATTGGAAGCAAGATTATCTATTTGGCTTACAGCGTCTTGGTCTGGATTGTATGATGAACGGAATGAGCAGCTAAAACAAAAAGAGGCGAGGTTAATTATGGCTACATTTTTTTTAGTAATTATTTATTTGGCATTTATCAGCTTAGGTTTACCGGATTCATTGTTAGGCGTGTCATGGTCCATGATGCAGCCGGAATTTGGAGCACGGCTCGAGACCGCTGGATTGCTTTTTATGACGATCGCAGGAGGAACGATTATTTCCAGTTTTGTTAGCGGAACATTACTGAAACGCTTCGGAACGGGTATCGTCACATTTATTAGTTGTTTCATGACAGCTGCAGCACTTCTTGGTTTTTATTATGCACCGTCATTAATTTGGTTATTTCTCTTTGCCATACCACTTGGACTAGGGGCAGGGGCAGTTGATGCCGGATTAAACAATTACGTTGCTACCCATTATAAAGCACAACATATGAGTTGGCTCCATTGTTTTTGGGGAATTGGGGCTACAATGGGTCCCGTCATCATGGCTCAGTTTATTTCAGAGCAAAACTCGTGGAGAAACGGTTATATTGCCATCGCAGGTCTTCAGTTTGCATTGGTTATGATCCTTTTCTTCACATTGCCTTTATGGAATAAGATTTCAGAAAACAGTAAGATAAACGCGACGAAAAGGCAAGAAGAAATAAACGATGGAATTGGTGGAGATACGAAACACCAAAAACCTATCCAAATAAAAGGAGTTAAGTTAGCTCTTGTTTCATTCTTGTTTTACTGTGGGACGGAAGCAACGATGGGACTGTGGGGAAGCAGTTTTCTCGTCAATGTTAAAGGCTTATCGGTAGGTGTAGCGGCTAAATGGGTTTCCTTGTATTATGCGGGGATCACCATTGGAAGATTTATCACAGGATTTATTACCTTGTGGATGAGCAGCCAACTTCTCATTCGAATCGGGCAAATCACCGCGTTAGCTGGGACGATCCTGTTACTTTTACCGTTGCCATCTATTTTTTCAATGATTGGTTTTATCCTGATCGGATTAGGGTTAGCACCTATTTTTCCATGTATGTTGCATGAGACACCAGCACGATTCGGGAAGGATCACTCTCAGACCATCATGGGCTATCAAATGGCAGTTGCCTATACAGGCAGTACATTTCTGCCACCTCTTTTCGGTTTCATGGCTGCTAATTCAACGATCGGAATCTTCCCGTTCGTGGTTGCAGGGTTTGTAGCCATCATGCTTTTGGGGTCTGAAAAGTTAACGAGTCTATTGAACAAGAACCGTTGGAGTTCGCGCGAAGATTTTTTAAATGGGGGAAAAACAACATTTGGGGAGTAAAGCGAAATGAAGATTGAACATATGGCAATCTGGGTTAAAAACTTGGAAGTGATGAAGTGGTTTTATGTCACGTATTTTAATGGAACCTCAAACACAAAGTATTACAATCCAAACAAAGAATTTGAATCTTATTTTCTAACGTTTGAAGGTGGTGCACGATTAGAGATCATGCGTCAGTCAGGCATCGATCAGCTGGATTCTGGCAATCGAATCGGATGGGGTCATATTGCTTTTTCCTTAGGAAGTAGGGAGTCCGTCGATCTGTTAACAGCACGTTTACAGCATGATGGATACCAGCTCGTGAATGGTCCTCGTGTAACGGGGGATGGTTATTACGAGAGTGTGATTGAGGACCCTGAAGGCAATCTCATAGAATTAACGGTGTAATTTAAGTGGTTAAAACTGTGGCTGTTAATGTACAACACTTCCGTTACTTACTGTTATTAAACACAATACAATTAATAAGTTATTCAACAAACGGGGCATTTCTGTAATTAGAAATGTACCCGTTTTTTTATGAAGCGGGCCAGATTGTGAATCGGTTGGATGTATTTATTCAACAAAATTTACTCCAGGATTAGAGAAAAAATAATACGAAAATCTATTTTAACAAATATATCACCTGTTTATTCTAGGTCCCCCTAATTATTAGTTCTCCTTTATAGACCCTTCTGATAGTGGAAAATTTTTTTTGGCCAAGTCTGTCTAACAAACAGGTAACTAGGTCGTTGACCATCATTTCAGTCTGATTTTGAATGCTGGAAAGTGCAGGGAAAGTTGTCAGGCAAATGGGATGGTTGTCAAAACCAATAATGGATAGTTCTTTTGGAACAGAAACACCATGTTTTTTAGCGGAAGTAAGTAATCCTACTGCTAAAAAGTCGCTGCCTGCAAGAATTCCATCATAATTGCTTTTATCTAAAAAAATTTCATCTCCTAGTATAATACCTTCTTCAATCGTGGAGTAACCACTGATCTTCTGCTGAATCGTACATGTTTTATTTAAATCAAGATGAGCTTGTACAAACCCTTCCCATCTTTGTTGCTGAAGTGGCGTTCTTTCTTCATCCGCACAAAACAACAGGTAGTTACGACCTTCCTTGAGCAAGTATCGGGTAGCCGAATAAACTGCTTCACTTTCATTCAGTGAAAAGACATCCAAGCATCCTGTTTGAAGTGGCTCATTGCAAACCATCACGATTTTATCCCCAACTCTTTGTTTTATCTCTTCCTCACTTAACAGAGTATGTGTGATAATTACCGCATCCAACTCATTTTCAGTTAATTTTTCATAAATCTCGTATTCTTCATCAATAGAATAATATGTTTGGAAGATTACTATCTTATATCCAGCTTTTCGGCATTTTTCAGCGATTTTACTCACAAGCGGGCTAAAATAGGGGTGATCAAGGACAGGTATAGTCACACCAATAGTGTTAGTTGATTTAATTCTAAGATGTACTCCTCTGGCATTTCGAACAAAAGACAATTCCTCAATAGCTTTCATTACTCTTTTTCTACTGTCTTCTGATACATGTGGATGATTATTGATAACACGCGACACGGTGGACTTAGAAACACCGCTTAGACGAGCTATGTCAAGAATGGTAGCCATTTTTTGTCCTCTTTAAAAAATATATTGACCTGGGAACGTTCCCTGCCTGTAACCTATAAAACACATAGTACAGGAGGGATTAAAGGTGCCATTAAAAGTATACCATTCTAACGGAAATCCTGAATACTTATTGCTTTTTGATTTTGATGAGACATACTATCCACACGAGCTAAAAGGTTGGCAGTTAAAAGATTTATATGAGCTTGAGGATTATCTTGAAAAGATTCTTCATGAGAAAAATGTCCGGATTGGTTGGGTAACAGGGAGTAGTTTGGTTGATATCCATAAAAAAATGAGAGCAGCCCGGATGCGTTACCTTCCACATTTTATTGCTTCCGACCTAGGAACAGAGTTGTGGGAGATCAATCAAAAGGGAGAATTTTATCAAAATCAAACATGGTTGAAAAGAATAAAAAGGTCGGGCTTCAGTCATAGAGTAGTTGAAGAGTTGATTAATGATTTAAGGCTGCTGTACGGGATAACGTTACACAAACAAACACAATTTGGTCAACAATTGTTTAAGATGAATTATTATTATTTTATAGAGGAACATGTAAGGGTTAAGTATGATCTTGATACTATAAGAAGATTAGCAGGCAATAGCGGAATATATATTAATATTAACCGTTGTAACCCTCTTGCAGGAGATCCAGTAAATGCTTTTGATGTAGATTTTATTCCACAAAAAACAGGTAAACGAGCAGTAGTAGAATTTTTAATGAAACAGTATAAGATCTCGTTTAAAAATACATTTGCTTTTGGGGATAGTGGGAATGATATTGAAATGCTTAAAGCGGTTCAACATGGATATTTGTTAAAAAATGCCACAGAAGAAGCAAAACTATTACATCATACTATTACGTCAGAGCCTTATGCCAAAGGTATCCAAAACGTTTGTAGTAATTACTTTTGATTGTTATTAAATAGTAGTTCATGATTAAAACATGGTGTTATAAATGACTTCATGGAAGGTTGCCCGGATGATTAAAAAAAATGTTCAAAGATTTATGTTATTCAACAATAGGGTGCGATTGTTGAATAAGGTGGTTTTTAAACAACTTTATTATTATTAATTTTAGAGACTCTTATTTAATACGAAGAAAATATTTAACGTTATCTTGCTCGGTAATTGTAGATAAATGTGATAATGTTTGTCTTTTACAATTGAAGATCTACACACTTTATAAATTTCAACGATTGGGTGCATTTCTTCAATCTGCTGAAGCAATCGCAATAATGTAACTGAGGTCTTGGTTGTGATTCTGCTGAGGTTTAGCGGCAACTCCGACCTGAAGTTAAGGTATTATTTTGTAAATCGGAACTTTATATTGGACCGTTATATAGAACTTAACAAATATATCCTTTGAGATACACTTAAAGTAAGTGTTATTATATCTAATTATGATAGCAATGTTCTTTAAAGAAAGGATAAGGTAAAGTTGAAGAAACATACATCTCAGACAAAATTACTCAATGAATACATTTCTATTATCTTAGGTTCTATATTAGTTGGCTTATCGTATAATGTTTTTTTATTACCAGCTAGGCTTGCAGCAGGTGGCGTTTCTGGTATAAGTACTATCCTTTATGAGCTAAATCAGTATAACCCGGCATATGTACAATGGATGATTAATATTCCACTTTTTATTGTCGGTTTTCTGCTCCTTGGAAAAGACTTTAGTTTAAAGACGTTAGTAGGTATCTTTTTTGTTCCATTCACCATTTGGCTTAGTACCGATATTCCCTTTAAAATTGATAATCCTTTGTTATCAGCTATCTACGGGGGGATCATGCTAGGAGTTGGACTTGGAATTGTGTATCGTGGAAAGGGATCAACAGGAGGATTAGCTACGGTGGCACAAATCCTTAAAAAGTATACAGGGCTATCAAGTGGCTACTCCCAGTTAATCGTTGATGGTTTTGTTGTTATCAGTTCTGCTCTTGTTTTTAATTTAGAACTAGCTTTATATGCAATGATGTCAATTTATGTAACGAGTAAAGTGATTGACTTTGTTCAACTCCAAACCTCACCATCCAAACTGGTACTCATTATTACTGAACAAGAAGAACTTATTCAGTCTATTATTAAAGATGAAATTGATCGAGGTCTTACAAAAATCCGCTCGATCGGCGGCTTTTCTAATAAAGAAAAAACAATGATCCTATGTGTTGTTGAGCAGGAGGAAGCTATTTATTTGAAGAAAGTGATGCAAGAGCAAGAACCTACTTCCTTTGTTGTATTCCTCAATGCCTCTGATATCCTTGGACGAGGTTTTTCACTATCAAAATTATATGGATCAGCAAGGTAAGTGTTGGTGTTTTTACTCTTCCCTTGAAAAGGCAATGTCCCCTCCCATAGAAAGACCTCCCATATAGACTTAAGGCTACACGTAAAAACTCCTTAGATTCATAGATTCTAAGGAGTTTTTGATTGTTCAAATCAAGCATGGAGAAGCATCGTACTTAAAGTAACGGGGCAGTTTAGTAGAAGAGCTGTGTTTATTTTATGTGACAATGTGACCATATTTTTGAAAAAGAAAAGGAAATAATAGAAAATGAATATGACTTGATATATACCTGTTTTGTAATCTTTTATTTAGGAGTGGGAAGATGAGAGATATTTCGATATTAATAGCTGATGATGAGGAGGACATTGCTGATCTGATTGCCATCCATTTAGAAAAAGAAGGGTATCATGTTATTAAAGTGTCGGATGGACAAGAGGCTGTTGGTGTAGTCGAGACTCAATCGATTGATTTGCTGATTTTGGATATTATGATGCCGAAAATGGATGGATATGAAGTAACCCGCCGCATTCGCGAACGGCATAATATGCCCATCATCTTTTTGAGTGCTAAAACATCTGATTTCGATAAAGTACAGGGACTGGTTATTGGAGCAGATGATTATATGACTAAACCATTCACCACGATAGAATTGGTTGCTCGTGTAAATGCTCAGCTCCGGCGTTTTATGAAGCTAAATCAGCCGAAAACAGATAATAAAACCTCCTTGGAATATGGCGGGTTAGTGATTACTCCTGATCAGCGCACAGTAACCCTATATGGTGAAAGCATCGAGCTTACGCCGAAAGAGTTTGACATTTTGTATTTACTTGCGAGTCATCCAAAGAAGGTTTATAGTGTGGAAAATATTTTTCAACATGTGTGGGGAGAAGCATACTTTGAAAGTGGCAATACTGTCATGGTACATATTCGTACGTTGCGGAAAAAACTTGAAGCAGGCAAACAGAACCACAAATGGATTAAAACCGTGTGGGGAGTGGGGTATTCCTTCAATGGCTAAAATGGTACACAGCTTTCGTTCAAAGATGGTGCTATTATTTGGTTTTAGTATGATTTTTTCTGGAATTATAACGTTTATAGTCTTTAAATCACTCCAATTCTATTATCACTCGAATGTCCAGTATGGTGACCGACTGGAATATTATCGGAAAATTATGAACCGAATTGGCGACATTAACGTCTTTTTACTACTATTTATCCCGCTTTCGTTCATGTTCTTTTACTTACTCACGCAGCGATATTCTAGCTATTTTAACAAGATTTCAATTGGAATTCATTATCTCTCTCGGGGAGACTTTTCACATCAAATTCAAATTGAGTCAAATGATGAATTTCGAGATATTGCCCATGATATTAATTTGGCAAGTGAAAAATTGAAACAAGCTGTAGAAAGAGGAGATTTTTCGGAAAGCAGCAAGGATCAATTGGTCGTAAATCTAGCTCATGATTTGCGGACTCCGCTTACCTCTGTTTTAGGATATTTGGATTTGATCCTTAAGGATGAGAGCTTGACTAAAGAACAAGTCAGACATTTTTTAACGATTGCCTTTACTAAATCTCAACGTTTAGAAAGGTTAATTG
This sequence comes from Fictibacillus barbaricus, assembly GCF_014635025.1. Classification (GTDB taxonomy): domain Bacteria; phylum Bacillota; class Bacilli; order Bacillales; family Fictibacillaceae; genus Fictibacillus; species Fictibacillus barbaricus. The sequence goes on from NZ_BMCE01000001.1 coordinate 751,409, forward strand.
ATGAATTATTCGAAATAACTAGAATGAACTATGGTATGCTTCCAGTTGAAAAAAAGAGAATAAATTTAACTGACCTGCTTAATCAATTAAAGGAAGAATTGTATCCTGTATTCAAAAAGAATCATTTGGTCGCTCGGATGGATAGTACACCCCATTTACCCATTTTTTGCGATGGAGAATTGTTAGCACGTGTGTTTGAAAATCTTCTAACCAATGCCATTCGTTATGGATATGAAGGTCAGTATGTCGATATTAACGGCTTTATTGATGCAGATGAAGTGGTCGTTCAAGTTGTGAATTATGGAGATAGCATTCCTCCGGATGAACTCCCGCATCTCTTTGATATGTTCTATACCGGTGACAAAGCACGAACGCATCAAGAAGATAGCACTGGTCTTGGCTTGTTCATTGCGAAGAATATTGTGGAGCAGCATAATGGAACCATTACTGTTGAAAGCAGTGTCATCAAGACAATTTTTGAAGTTCGTTTACCAAAGGAAAGTGAACCAATTAATGAAGATTAGCAGTAATTACAGGATTTAAGAAAAATTTAATATTTACCCTACTCTTTTTTTTAATAGTTTTTCCTATTCTTTAAGCAAGGAAGAATAAGGAGGAAACTGAAAAATGAAGAAGTGGGGCTTTATATTATTAGTTTGCTTGGGGTTAACTTTCGTTAATATTGAACCTATTTTTGAACCAAAAGTAGAAATACAAAATTATGATCAAAATGAAAATGATAAAGATGATAGAAGGACTTCTGAAAATATCCAAAAAGAGATTGCAGAAGATCAAATCTATCAAGGAAATTTGCTTTTGGTCAACATTGAATATCCGGTTCACCCGGAAAGTATTAAATCGGATGTCATCAATCTATCTGCGCACAATGAATTGACAAAGGATTACGGATTGTTAAATAGCGAAATTTATTTGTCAGAGGATGTTGCACGTGAATTTTCAGAGATGATAGCTACAGCAAAAAAAGAAGGAGTTCGAAATTTCTCCATTAATAGTGGCTTTCGAGGCTTTGATGAGCAAAGTGTGCTTTATCAAGAAATGGGTTCTGACTATGCCTTGCCAGCTGGCAATAGCGAACACAATTTGGGCCTATCGCTTGATGTAGGATCTACTCAAATGAAGATGGCCGATGCACCTGAAGGAAAGTGGATAGAAGAAAATGCTTGGAAATACGGATTCATTTTACGCTATCCAAAGGATAAGACAGAAATAACTGGTATTCAATATGAACCGTGGCATATCCGCTATGTTGGTTTGCCACATAGTGCAATTATGAAGGAAAAAAATTTTGCTTTCGAAGAGTATTTAGATTACCTAAAAGAAGAAAAACACATTTCTGCTAGTATTAACGGGGAAAAATACTCAATTACTTATTACTCCATTTCTCAAAGCAGGATGATTAACGTACCGGATAATAAATATTTTGAGATTTCAGGTAACAATATGGATGGAGTAATTGTGACCGTTTATAAATGATAATGTTTTTTGCAATCGAAAAATACATAGTTTTTGCAACGGGGAGTGCAGAGAACCAAACGAATCAATAGTTGAAGCAGTAATTAGAGAAGCAAGCATAGATATAGAAGTTGGTCCATTAGCCTTTGTATATGAGTATGCACCACATCTTAACTCGGAAAAGTTCGGAAATACTCACACCTTAGTTTTGATGTTCGATTGCACCTTGAAAAATAGTTCTATTCCTAAGCTACCTCTTAAACCGGATCCTAACCAAACTGGTGTTAAGTGGGTTCCATTATCTGAGTTAGAGAATGTGCAACTTTACGCTAATATTGAAAAGCAGATAAAAGGTTTCACATTAAATAAAAGAAATATTGAATTGCTCGAAGAACATAAACTTCTAATACGCACGACTTAAAAAAGTTATCTCACAAAACAGGTGCATTTCTTCAAGAAGGAGGAATGCACTTTTTGATTGAACTTATTGAACAAACGGTCAGGATTATATAATAGAGTAGGTAGTGAGGTGATCATTTTAAATTTTATTATCCTAGGTGAAGATACCCAGATAGAGATCGAGGTTATTCGTAGAAAATATCCTAATGCTACGGACTATTGGGATATAAATTGGGTGGATTGCACAGTCAGCGTTAACATCCCTGGGTATAAAGCTCATTTTAGCGCAGATTTGACAACCAATGAGATCAGAGATTTTTATACTGAACTTATAAGGATGGAGACAGACCTTAAAGGACAAGCAAAACTAAACAATCCTAAAGATAAACAAAGCGGGGCCTACATATCAATGTCTTTAAAAGAATTAGCTAATAAAGGATACAAACTAATGTAATCATTAATTTGTTATTCCACAAACGGGTGCATTTCTTTAAGAAAGAAATGTGCTCTTTTTTATGATTAGGACCCGATAGTTAAGTATGTCTTATTAGAAAAATAGTTAATAAAAATGAGCATACGAAGAGTTATTTCTGGGAGGGAAAATTTTCGGTTTGTCGAAAGCCTTATTCATACTAATAATAGGAGGAATTTCATGTTCCTAACTTTAAAACATTTTCTGGAATCTTGGGAGTACGAAGCTGGTGCCACACAGAAATTACTAAATAATCTAACCGATGTGTCACTGAAACAGGAAATTACTTCACAGAGCTGGAATTTAGGACGTATCGCATGGCATACTGTTGCTTCCATTTATATTATTGCTGCAAATACAAACTTAGTATTTCAAGCACCATCAAAAGATTGGCCAGTTCCTAATTCAGCTAAGTTTATTGCACAAAGTTATATGCGGACAAATGAAGCTTTTGTACAAGCGATAACAACTCAGTGGAAGGATCAAACTTTAGAAGAACTTATCACCTTTTTGGGTAAACAGATACCAAATGGTTCTCTTTTAATGTTTTTAATCCAACATCAAAGCCACCATCGAGGACAAATGACAGTTCTTATGCGACAAGCTGGATTAACCGTTCCAGGAATCTATGGTCCTTCAAAAGAAGAATGGGCTAACTTTGGTATGGAACCACCTAAAATATAAAAACAGAGCACTTTTTATTCTTTAATACCTGAACAATAAGTTATTTCATTATAAAGTGCTTTAATTAAATGAGGAGTTTATTCCACAATCGGGTGCATTTCTGTAAAAAGAAATGCACTCTTTTTATGAAAAGGGCCAGATTGTTCAATAATTCAAAAACCCTGCCAAATTAGCTGGCAGGGTCTCTGAATTATTCTATGTTTTTACCTTTGTTGCCTTGCTCTTTACCTTTTTTATCTTCTCCACGTTCATTTTTATGATTATCATTGTCTTTTTCTTCTTTATGATCATCGCTATTTCCATGATCTTCGTTTTTATCTTTCTCTTTTTTCGGTTGCTCCTTCTTAGGCTCTTCTTTCTTAGGTTGTTCCTTTACTGGCGGAATTTTATCCTTTAATTCCTCCTTTTTAGGCTTTTCCTTCTTCGGTTGCTCTTTTTTAGGAGCAGAAATAACAGGCTGCTGCTTCGTCTTCTTTTCTTTTACAGGTACAACTGTTGCTGCAACAGTACCTTCATCTGTTTCCGTTGTTTCCTCAGTTCGCTCTTCCACAATTGGCCCTTCAGCTTCTGGCTCATCTGTTCCAGGTGTTTCTTTTGTTGAATCTTCGTCTTCTTTCGATTCGTCATCATCATTAATTTGCTTTTTCTCATGTTTTGCGATCTTTTTTTCAAGCTTTGCAAATGCTTTTGCTATGTTATTAGAAAGTGCTTGTTGAGCCTTCGGATTATCAATCTTTTCAAGAGCTGTCATTAACGCTACGATATTTTGGAAAAACTTTTTCTCAAGCTCCGATGCCGGCTCATCTTCAGGAGCATCTTTATCATTAGCTGTATCGTCTTCTGTTCCTTCTTCAGCTGGCGTTTCCTCGGTTAATTCTACTTCAGTTACCTCATTTATTACTTCTTCAGAAGCTTCTTCCTCTTTTTCAACAGCTTCTTCTTGCTGTGCGATAGCTTCTTCTAAAAGCTTTGTGGCCCCTTCTAAATCACCATCTTTTAAAAGAACGTTTGCTTCTTTAATACGTTCAGCTGCGAAATCCGCTAAAAGTGTAGCTTCCTCATAGTTATCAGTTGTTACAGCCAGTTGAATCTTTTCCATCATGATTTTTACAAAATAAAAGAAATCTCCTGGGACGAGGTCTGGAGCTTCTTCTTCTGCAAGTTCCTCAGACACTGTATCATCTGTTGCATTTTCTTCTATAGTTTCTGGAGTCGTTTCAACCGTTTCTTCTGTTTGTGTTTCTTCAGCAGGTTCTTCCACTGGTGTTGCTGCATCAGTATTAGCGAATACAGACGGTCCAAACCCAGTAGTTGCAAGTCCTAATGCTAAAATCGAACTTAAAATCTTCTTCACTTTCATTCTCCCTTTCTTCTTAAAAGAATCGGAAAACTATAAAAAGACACACTCATACCGTTTGGCGGAGTGTGCTCCGAGAAAAACGGCGGCTGGCTGGCATTACCAAATGTAGAAGCCCCTTTAGCTTTGCGTCGCTATGTTTCCATAGGTTTGCCTTTATCTTTTTAAGTTTTCAGTGTTGTGATTCATGTTTTATATCGGTTAGAAATTGTATAGTTAAGATATTTTTTATGGAATACAAGAAAATTTACCTATTTATTTACTTCCTTACCAGTCCAATAAGAAGCATAGGATAATATTGAAATAAAAACGAGTACCTGTTGTAGGTTACACTAGATACCGACAACACTGATTAGTGAGACTGAAAAAATATTTTATGGAAAATAGTTGACATTTAATCTACTCGGTCATACAATGTAGAAGTAATAAGCATTACTTAATAGCGCGATTTTTTAAAAGCTATTAAGTAAAAATTTTTTTCATAGTACTAAGTCATACTTATTATAAGTCAGACTAAATAGAGGAGGCTTTGAACATCGAAAATTTAACTGAGATGCTGAAGGGTTCGTTGGAAGGCTGCGTGCTGGAAATCATCAGCCGCCATGAAACCTATGGCTACGAGATCACCCGCCGTCTGAACGATCTTGGGTTTACCGAAGTTGTGGAAGGGACGGTTTACACCATACTCGTGCGATTGGAAAAGAAGAAATTGGTAAACATAGTCAAGAAACCTTCAGATATGGGACCACCTCGCAAATTTTACTCACTTAATGAGGCTGGCCGGCATGAACTTGAATTGTTTTGGAGAAAATGGGATTTTTTATCATCAAAAATCAACGTCTTGAAGTCACACTAGTTTCATAAGATGATTAGTCAGATATTTTTGGAGTGTTCTTGTTCAAAAATTTTAAATAAGGAGGAAAAATTCATGTTGGAAATGATCAAAAAATTGATAGGTGATAAAAAAGAGTACAAAATGATGATGGCACGGGTTGAAGACCTTCCTGAGGATTACCAGTTTGTATTTAAGAAAATTCAAAACTACATGTGGAATTTCTCAGCGGGCAACGGGATGGATATGCTGCACATGCAGTATGAATTAATCGATTTGTTTGAAGCTGGAGCGGCGGAAGGCAGACAAGTGCTAGAAATTACTGGGGACGACGTGGCGTCCTTTGCTGACGAACTAGTGGCAAACGCTAAAACCTATTATGCCAAGTATCGTGAAGATTTGAATCAGAGCATCATGAAGCACCTGGGAAAGAAATAATTTCAATTGATAATACCGACTGAATAGCTGGTTATAAATGTGAATCACCACCTTTGCTATTCAGTTATATTTTCAAGCTAGTAATAAGTAATACAGATTATCAGTAACACTAAATAGTAGAGTATAGACAATATAGCTCATGTAGATTTTATAAGGAGGAAAAAATATGAATAATGCAGCGATTTCTGTAAAAGGGTTAAAAAAATCGTTTAAAGACAAGGAAGTCTTAAAGGGGGTGGATTTTGAGGTGCGGCGTGGCGAAATTTTCGCACTGCTGGGCTCAAATGGAGCGGGCAAGACGACAACGGTCAACATCCTCTCGACGCTGATGAAGCCCGATGGCGGCGAAGTAGGTATTTGCGGATTTGACGTCCAGCGTCAACCGGATCATGTTCGCCAGAGCATCAGCTTGACAGGGCAGTTCTCAGCTTTAGACGGCATGCTCACCGGGCGAGAAAACCTGATGATGATCGCCAAGTTGCGGGGAGTTTCCAATCCCGCTCAAGTCGCCGACAATCTCCTTGCAAGATTCAGCCTGACCGATGCGGCCAACCGCCGGGCGGACAAATATTCCGGCGGGATGAAGCGCCGGCTTGACATCGCCATGAGCCTGATCGGGAAGCCAGCAGTCATTTTTCTCGACGAACCGACGACAGGGCTTGACCCTGAAGCGCGGATTGAAGTCTGGAATACCGTCAAGGAGCTTGCCGGCGGCGGCACGACCATCTTGCTGACGACCCAGTATCTGGAGGAAGCCGAACAACTGGCGGACCGTATCGCCATCCTGCATGGCGGAAAAATCATCACGACCGGTACCCTTACCGAACTCAAGGAGATGTTCCCACCAGCGAAAGTGGAGTACATCGAGAAGCAGCCGACATTGGAGGAAATTTTCCTCGCGATCATCGGCAAAAAGGAGGAGATGTAAATGAAAAGCAAAACAGGGGTATTACTAGGGCGTTTAATGCGCAACATCATGCGTAGTCCAGATACGATTATCACGGTGGCGATTACACCGATTATGATGTTACTGCTGTTTGTCTACGTATTTGGCGGCGCCATAGAGACAGGCACGGACAACTACGTCAATTATTTATTGCCGGGAATCTTGCTGATGGCTATAGCATCCGGCGTCGCTTACACTTCCGTGCGCCTGTTTACGGATGTAAAGAGCGGGCTGATGGCGCGTTTCATTACCATGCCAATCAAGCGCTCGTCGGTATTGTGGGCTCACGTGTTGACCTCGCTTGTTTCCAATGCGCTTACTGTCGTGGTGGTTATCCTTATCGCGCTCTTGATGGGCTTCCGTTCCAGCGCTGATATCCTGGATTGGCTCGCGGTAGCTGGGATACTCGGGCTGTTTACGCTGGCGCTGACATGGCTGGCGGTCATTCCCGGATTGACAGCGGGGTCTATGGAAGGGGCGACAGCCTACTCGTACCCGCTGATTTTCCTGCCGTTTATCAGTTCGGCCTTTGTCCCCACCGAAACCATGCCTAAAATTGTCCGTGCGTTCGCTGAGAACCAGCCCGTGACTTCAATCGTGAATGCGATTCGTGCTCTCTTGTATGAAGGGTCTGTTGGCAACGGTATCTGGATCGCGCTTGCCTGGTGCGTCGGCATCACGGTTATCGCTTACTTCTTCGCCAGTAAACAATTTAAACGCCAGTTAGAATAAGTACACCATTCTGGGATTAGCCATATCAATTGACAAGTATCCTTTGACATTTTAATTCATCCATTTTTCGGGCTAATAGTTTTGAGCAGAGGAGATTTTTTCAATTAAAATCTGTATAAAATATTGAAAAGAAATTAAAAGGCTGTCGAGAAGACCTCGACAGCCAAAGCTTTAGAAAATGAATAGCTAAGTTTTATCTTATCTTGTAGTTATTACCAAGGTTGACTTGTTGGTCCAATTGTAAACTCATTAATGTTCGTATCTTCTGGCTGATCAATCGCAAATGCAACAACATTGGCAACTCGATCAGGTGAAATACCATATTGTTCGTACAACGTAGTCATACCTTCTGAAATATTCTTATCAGTAATCGTATCCAACAATTCCGTGTTGATCGCTGCTGGATAAATAGTTGCTGTGCGGATGTTAGTACCTTCTTGAGCAGATTCCATACGCAAAACTTCCATTAAATCACGAACAGCCCACTTTGTTGCACCATAAACCGCACCGCCAGGGTAAGCTTTAAGCCCAGCTACTGATGAAGTAGTAATGATATGTCCAGACTTTTGCGATGTAAATGTTGGCAATACTGCGGCGATACCATTCAATACACCTTTAATATTAACGTCAACCATACTGTTCCACTCTTCAGTTTTTAATTCGGAAAGTGGTGAATTAGGCATTAGTCCAGCGTTCAAGAAGATTACATCGACTCCACCAAAAGTGTCTTTAGCTAGTTGAACAAGCTGCTGACTATCATCTGGATTAACAACATCTGTGACGCGATACGCCGCTTGACCACCATTCGATTTGATTTCTTCAACTAATTTTACTAAACGCTCTTTACGTCTTGCACCAAGTACAACTTTTGCGCCTTTCTCAGCTAACAGCTTAGCTGTAGCTTCCCCAATACCTGAACTTGCGCCTGTAATTATAACCACTTTGTTTTCAATAGTCATTTCATTTATACACCCTTTCATATTAAATAAAACTACAATTGTTGCTTTCTCGACATCTGTAAATAATTTATAATATAAAAATAAACAAAACAAGGCATAGAAATCGTTAATTTATTCAGTTTTGTTGTTTACGCAACAAAACGATAAAAATTGTTGATTATTTCAAGAAAGCAGGGTGTTTTTAACATGACAAAAATAGATCGAAGGGTAGCAAGAACCCAAGAAGCAATTAAAAAAGCGTTCCTTGAATTAATGTCTGAAAAAAATTTCGATAGCATTACCATTCAGGATATTTCTGACAGGGCAAATATTAACCGCGCAACTGTTTATCTTCATTACTTGGATAAATTTGACCTGTTGGATAAGATCATCGAAGAACATATCAGTAACATGGCTAATCTTTGTGAGTTGGAAGCTGAAATGGATTGGATTGAAGGGACTGTACTCTGCATGGAATATCTTGAAAGTAATTATTTATTTTTTTCGACGATGTTGGCGAGTGAAGGTGCTCCGTTTTTTCGAAGCCGGTTTGTTCAACATAATATCGAAGAGTTCAAAAAAGACGTGGATATAACAAAAGGTAAAAATTTTGGCCAAAGCGAAGAGGTAGTTGTCGAATTTGTTGCAAATGCTTACGTAGGTGTAGTGGAATGGTGGCTAAAAAATGGCATGCCTTATCCACCGCAGGAAATGGCAGAAAAAGTGGGGGATTTATTAGAAAGGATTATATAGATTTATCGTTCAAACAGCTCCGGAAAAGAACTTTTTTATTTAACAATTTTGGAATAACTATTAGATATAACTTCATATAGTTTTTCCTACTTAAGGTTCAGAGGAGTTGCTTTTGTTTTATTGAATACTAGAGACATCTATTAAACAAAAACGAAGGTTACGAATGAAACGGAGGAAAAGATATGTCAAACCCAGCAAAGTTCTACCAAGTAAGTAGGAAAGTACATAAATGGTCTGGTTTACTTTTATCTCTCATTTTTATGTTCGTAGCAGTCACCGGTCTATTGTTGGTATATATGATACCGCTCGGAGTCACTGATGATATCAAAATGGGGAAGGATGCTAGCCCAAGTCAATCGATATCAATGGATAAAGTCATCTCGATTGCAATATCTCAAGACCTTCCAGGTGTAGCATCCGTTGAAGATATCTTTAGGATAGAATACAGACCAAGTGCGAATATTTATCAAATTCGTTTTAATAATAGTCAAGGTCTGCAATTAGATGCAAGCACTGGAGAAGTTTTATCTAAGAAACAAGATTACTCAACTTTCCTCATTACTTTACATGATGGATCTTACTTTGGTAACTGGTACAGATTCAGTTTTCTTACGCTTGCAGGTTTATCCTTAATTCTCCTTTCATTTTCAGGTTATTACATGTTTGGTTATCCTCTCTATAGACGCTTGAAGACAAAAAATAAAACATCGAATCTAGAGGTTTAGAAGGCAATCATAATTTTGGTTAGTTTCTCTTCAACAAACGGGTGCATTTCTTCAAGAAGGAGAAGTGTGCTTTTTTATTGAAATAAAACAAAGATTGGAATGATAAGGGAGACGGGGATATGAACTGAGTATATACAATAATTATGACCGCGGTCGGAACTGCTTTTTGGAGTGATCACCAATCATTTAATTGAAGAAACCTTGCTGCGATCAGGAATAGAGGAAGCATCTGTATTAATCACATATTACATCTTCAAAATCTACATAAGATAGGTGTAACAACATAATAGTGTAAATAATATATAAAAACTAAAGGAGATGTTAGCATGTCAACATACGCAAGACCACCCTGTTAATTTAAAAAATTAGACCGTTTACGAGCACCTCCAACTTTTTGGTTAGCAAGTTGCAATCAAAATGAGAGGAGCTTGATTATGGACTATAAAACGAACATTTGGAAACTGTATGTCTTTCGTTTTTTTTTATAACCTAATTCCTGCATATGTAATTGAAAGGTTATTCTGGGAACAGAGGGGCATGTCCATCCAGATGGTTGTATACACAGAAATTATCTTTGCCATTACCGTTGTTCTGCTTGAGGTCCCAACAGGCATTATTGCCGATAAGTGGGGTCGGAAGAAAATGGTCGTGTTAAGTGCGTTGTTGGAATGCTGCATGTTTCTTATACTAGTTTTTGCAACGGAATTCTGGCATTTTGCAATTGCAATATTTCTCGCAGGGATTGCCCGTACTTCAAGCAGTGGGTCAGAAAATGCACTGCTATATGACTCGTTATTACAAGATAATAAGGAGCAACAATTTGAAAAGTACCTAGGCCGCTTAAATGTTTGTGATTATTCATCAGCTATAATAGCGGCAATTTGTGGGAGTTTTTTTGCAAGCAAATATGGTTTTGAGATGAACTATTGGATATCGGTTTCCAGCATGCTAGTATCTTCGTGTATTTCGTTGATGCTTATTGAGCCAGCTATTAAAAGCAAATCTGATGAATCCATTGAAATCAGTGTGTATATTAAAGCTTCTATTAATTTTTTTAGAAAAAATCAGGGCGTTTGCCTTGTAGTGCTTTCGGGCATGATTACAGGAGCAGCTTTATCCTTCATCGATGAGTTCTGGCAGCTTTATTTAAACAGACTTGAGATTCCAGTTTTATACTTTGGGCTTTATTCGGCAGTCATTATGGTCTTAAGACTTCCAGGAAATATAATTGCTTATGTAATGAAAAGACGGTTTCGTTACAAGACGATTCTGACTTGGGTGATAGCAGTTTTTACAGTAGGGTTCTTATATGTATCCGTGACCCAAGACTATACTGGTTTGGGCGCAATTTTCCTCATCTGTCTATTCTCAGGGATCATAGAACCCATCTCTACAGGATATTTACATCATCGAACCGATTCTAACATGAGAGCAACCATTGATTCATTTCAGTCATTAGGGCTGAATGCAGTACTTATTATTACAGGTTTGGGTTTCGGGTACTTTTCATCTAAATATGATATTTTCGGTGGATTCGGGTTTGTTGCATTCATTTGCGGGGTGTTTTTTGTATATTTTTTAATTGCTTCAAAAGAAACAATTGAATAGAAAAGGAAATCATGCTGTCCTTTGTATCATTTTAGACCTAAGTGGGCAGCTTTCTTATTCAATTAAAGGGCAGCATTCCTGGATAGTTTATTCAACAATCGGTTGCGTTACTTGAAGATTGAGCTGTCTTATCAGGCAGCTTTTCTTATTCAGCAAAAGTAACAGGATAGTTGAAGAAGGAGATAATTAATAACTCTCGAATTTTTAATCTATCTTTTATGAAAAGAAGTGATCTCTATATGAAATATCAACAAAGAGAGTTTACAGAGGATTTATTGGAGAAGATTAGAAATACTTATGTATTCCAAATCTAGTAAGATAAACATCGTCTTAAGGTTTTAAAAAAGGGAATGATATTTTTAGCAAATATCTTTAGACTTTTATATTAACATTAATTATCACAAAGCATTTGATGAACTAGTATCATAAAACATCTTGAAAAATCCCCTATTCAACATCTAATCCAAGTGTCTCTTAGCGTGATCTGAGTAGCAAAAAAAAATTGTTTGTCCAAACATTTTAGATAAGCTTGCGTAAAATAAAGTATGAAAAAAGGATATTCCAATATCCTCTTTTCTAGGTTCATAAATAGAAGGGGGGTGTCTATTGTGATTCCGATTTTATTCCCAATTTTATTTCCCTTGAAGAAAAGAAAGAAAATTGAAAAGAAAAGACCTGTAATTATTGCAGAATAATTACTTAAAAACCGGGGCCTTCCCAGTTTTTTAATTTCCCTTTTAATATTATTTTCAGAGCCCTTTTAACACTATTCTAAACTCGCAATAAAAGACCAAAAAGAAATTCAGGCTTTTGGGGAGATTAATAGATTTAAAGTAGTAAAATCAATTTACTTTTTAACATCTATGTCTTATTCAACAAAAGGGGTGCATTTCTTCAAGAAGGAGAAGTGCTCTTTTTATTCAATTAAAGGGCAGGATTTGTTGAAAATCAAAGAAAAAAAGACAGAAAATTTTCTGTCTTTTTTATTCTTAAAATGTGTATGATTCACCGTCATCTGGCACTAATACACTAGACATAATTCCTTTTTCACTTACAAAGTTCTTTAATTCTTTTCTGGACAATGCCCAATGGTTTAAAGCTTCCATGTGAACAGCAATAATTTTTGCGCTAGGAGCAGCCTTATACACTTCATAGACATCATCTTTGCCCATGACAAGAGAACCGCCTTCAAAGAATTGGTTATCTCCAGCATTTACCACAATAATTTCTGGTTTATGTGTGTCTATTACCTCTTGAACTGCACCATACCATACCGTATCTCCAGCAACATATAAAGTTTTCTCGGTTGAGTGTTTGAAGACAATACCACATACTAGACCTGTAAGTTTTAAGATTTCTCCTCTTCCATGTTCGCCTTTTGTTTTAATTAATTGGATACCTTCAAAGACTGTATCCACTTGTAAAACTTCTACATTTTGAAAACCAGCTTTTCGAATTTCTGCCGCATCTTCTTCATTTTGGGCAAATATTTTAATCTCTTTTGGCAATGCTTCTTTAGCAGCATCATCCCAATGATCATAGTGTAGATGAGTAACGATAACTGCATCAATATTTTGAATAAGATTATCAATGGAAGTAGGTAAGTTTACCAAAGGATTATTTTGATCTTGTCTTGGTGCATTTGGGAAAGGTGGGTAAGCCCCTATTTCCGCCAACATTGGATCGATTAAAAACCTTTTACCTGCGTATTCAATAACTATTGTTGCATTACGAATATGTTGTATATTCATATTCATTAACTCCTCTCTTTGAAATTTTCTTTGAACAATGTATATTCTAAACTATGGCACATAGAGGATACATAGATTAAATAAAGTGTTTTGGCTTTTTACTTTATTTATGAAAGGAGTTAGATAAATGTTAGATAACACCGATTCTCATATTTTAGATGAACTATCCAAGAACAGTCGGATTACAATGAAAGAATTGGGGGAAAAAGTCCATTTGACTGGACCAGCTACTTCAGCTAGAGTTGCAAAATTAGAGGACAGTGGGATTATTGAGGGATACACCATTAAAGTTAATCAAGAAAAAATGGGGTATTCGGTTCACTCAATCATACACGTCTATACCAAAAACACGAATCATCAACCTTATCTGTCCTTCATAAAAAATCATAATCAATACGTCATAAATAATTACAAAGTCAGTGGAGAAAGTTGTTATCTTCTTGAATGCAAATTTCAATCGAATGCAATATTAGATGAATTTTTAACAGGCTTGAGCAATTTTGTAAGCTATAAATTATCGATAGTTATTAACAAATAGTTCATAAATTGAATGATAAATGTAAAATAATTCACTTAAACAAACGGGTGCATTTCTTTAAGAAGGAATGTACTCTTTTTTATTGAATTAAATCCTTTGTAAAAAACCACAAACAATTTTTGTATTAGGAGGGGATTTTTTTGTCTATTACATCTCAGAATAAAGTTCTTTCGAAAGAGTGTTTAATTAACGTACATCTGTCATTAGTTTGGCATGCATGGACGAATTCTGACCGTGTTTCACAATGGTTTGCTGGAGAAGCCAATGTTGATCCAGTGGTCGGGGGCGCATATGAATTATATTTTGAACCAGGTAATACTACTGGAATGAACACTAAAGGGTGTAAAATAGAAAAAATTATTCCTAATCAAGAGTTGAATTTTACTTGGAAGGGACCAGATCAATTTAGAGATTTAATGAACCAAGGAGATTTGACACTGGTTAAAGTGAAATTTGAAAAACTCGGTGAAAATACAACAAAAGTTGAAGTAAATCATGTCGGTTGGAAAAATGAAAAGGATTGGAATGAAGCGATTAAATGGCATGAAATGGCTTGGTCGGGTGTCCTTAATAGCTTAAAATTTGCCCTAGAAAAAGGCGAAGGGGATTTATGTTGTCAACCCGAATAAAAATACAATTAATATAACCTTACGATTTTCACAATCGAGTGCATTAATTTAAGATCCAGAGAGCTGTTACGCAGCTCTTTTTTATATTGAACAGTTAAATATGATTTTTTATGAACTGGATACAAAAGAAAAATATGAATTTTAAGATTGTTAACAGCAGATTTGTTAAATAATAATTGTTGTGTTTTAAGGAGGTGATTTGGCAAATGGGTGCAGTGGAACGAAATGGGTATCGGTTTGAACCAGAATATAGTGTAATCAACCAAAATGGCGCGATTCATGTTTATAACAAAGGAGAGTTTTTAGAAGAAATAAAATTTTCTTTTTCCGGAAAATTTCCGAATTTTGATCAAATTGAACAGTTAATTGATACCTACTGCAATCAGCGAGGGGTTTGATTTTTTATAGGGTGAATTGTGGTTAAATAGAAAGTTAGGGAGATAGGCAAAAGCCATTCATTAGAATGGCTTTTATCTTTATCCATTTTTAGCTATTGTAGCTATACTTTTTGAAATATTTATGTTGTTAAATCTTCTCTCAGTGATTGGCATAAAGTAATTAAGGATAGGGCCTCCTAGACAAACTGTAAATACAGTCCCAATGCCAATTGGTCCATTTAATATAATAGCCACTATTAAGAACAGGAGATATAGTAATGTTCTTGAAAACAGTATGTTCATTTTAGTTAAGTCTCGTATTATTAACATTGACTGATCAATAGGAATTGGTGCAAAATTTGTTTGTAAATAGATTGCAGTACCTAGACCAATTAGGATTAATCCCATACTAAAACAAACAAGTTTACTGAACCATATTTCTGGGGTTATGAGAGTCCCTAATAAAAGTAGCCATAAATCTATTCCTAGTCCAGTAAAAAAAGCTGTTAGTAGCCCAAGAAATTCTGGTCTCTTTCTTTTTAATAACGAGTTACAAAAAATTAGTACTAAGGCAAGTAAGATTTCCCAACTTCCAACAGTTAGCCCAACAGTCCTTGATAGTCCCACCAAAAGTGCATCAAACGGAGATGTTCCGAGGTCTGATTGAATAGTAAAAGAAATTCCAAGGGTCAATATCAAAATACCTAATCCATAAAAAATAAATTGCTGCTTACTCAGCTTTTTCATATTTACCCGAAAATAATTTTTTTGTCATTAATATATGAGGAATCCCATCCTCCATAAATACACTTGATGAAGTCTGATAGCCAAGTTTTTTATAAAAACCCTCTGCCTGTGTTTGACCGTGCAATTTTACTTGGGATACTCCTTTTTCTTCTGCTATTTCCTCTAAACCTCTAATAATTACTTTTCCCATACCAAATTTACGATACGGTTCTAAGATACAAATTCTCTCCAATTTTCCTAATCCATCAACAACTCTTAATCTTCCCGTTCCAACTGGTTCTTCATTGTAGTAGACCAATATGTGTTTACATTGGTCATTAAGTGTGTCAAATTCATCGAATTCATCTTCTAATGGTACGCCTTGTTCCTTAACAAAGACTTCTTCCCTAATATAAAATGCGGCATTTAAATCCTCTTCCATGATGATTTTCTTTGAATTCATGAATTCTCAGCCCTTTCTGGAATTATTATTTAAGACAAGTCATAATAAAGTTAATCATATAGTATTATATATGGAATTTATTTTGTTGTAAATGCAACAAAATATCGGAGGTTTTATAATGAAGGAAATTCTTCGTGAAATTGGAATGATTGCAAGGGCACTAGATTCTATAAGTAATATAGAATTTAAAGAATTTGACCTGACAAAAGGACAATATTTGTATCTTGTTCGAATATGTGAAAATCCAGGAATTATACAAGAAAAATTGGCAGAAATGATCAAGGTGGATCGAACAACAGCAGCTCGTGCGATAAAAAAGCTAGAAATTCAAGGTTTTATTGAAAAAAGAGACGATAATTTTAACAAGAAAATTAAAAAACTTTATTCTACTGAGAAAGGTGAGACTATTTATCCCTTTTTAAAGAGAGAAGGAGATTATTCCAATAAGGTAGCCCTTTCCGGATTATCCAAAGAAGAAACAGATCTTCTCCATAATCTTCTTTGCAGAGTTAGGAAAAATGTTGAAGTTAATTGGGACTTTGTAAAGAAGGGAAACAAAAGGGACTACTGAATGTTCCTTATTAGTGGAAATATGCATTGCATTAGGCACGAGTATTGGCTAGAGGGGAGCATTCCTATGAATAAACCTTTACTTATTCCACAAACGGGTGCATTTCTTCAAGAAGTAGATATGCTTCTTTTATGAATTAAAGGGCAGGTTAAATGAACAAGGAAGTTACTAAAAAAGAACTACAAAAAAATATTGTAAAGAGAGGTTCTTTTGCAATTTTTTATCGGGAGCTTGGGTTGAATCTTCCCAAGCTCATCTATGAAGAGCATGGATGATTATTTTTGATCGACTTGTATCATAATTTTGGTTACATAATGTTCTTTATGATTCTTTACAACTGTATCATAAATATACTCTTCAAAAACATAATCTCCTAAGGCTAAATTTAAACGTTCCATCTCTAAAAAAAGCCGCTTATATGTATGATTTATTGTTTTTTCATCCCCAATATGGTATCCAATGAGAAAATTACCCTTTACTGCTTGAAAATACGGATATCCTTCCTTAGGGTTTGGTTGCTCAATATATAAATAGCTATAATTAGAGAATTCTCCCTTTATTACTTTCTCCCGTTTCGTTATACAACCTATTGGATATCCAGAATCAAGATGCGATATGTTCAATTCATTAATAAAATCTGAAATGACCTCTACAAATTCTTCATCAGTTATATTTTGAATGTTTCTACTTAGATAAAGTGTTGCTTCTGGTAAATGTTCGAGCGTAATTTGATGAAAATCAAGGTGTGACGCTTCTTCCATCAATGTTATTTTTGCCTCTATCATTTTTTCCTTCATTTCAATCTCCTGACGTTTTTTTACAATCTCCTCTTTTTTTCGATACATCAATGACAAAAATTTTTCAGGCGATTTATTTTGCATGTATTGTTGAATATCGTTAAGTGACATTCCAAGATCCTTTAATAAATCAATAACAAAGAATAATTCTATTTGGTGGATTGAATAATAACGGTACCCTTTTTCATTTTTTAATACCGGAGACAAAAGTCCAATTTGATCGTAATAGAAGATTGTCTGTTTGTTTACTTTGCAAAGCCTCGCAAATTCACCTGTAGTCAAATATTTCCCATCTTTTTTATTCATCTTTTACAGCACCACCCTTGACTATATAGTTACTATATACACTAGGATAATCTTATAAACAAATGAAAACAAATAAAGTTTGTTCTTAGGTAATTATTTTTGTTAAGGAGAATGTAGAAGATGAAGACTTACAAAATCACTTTAATATTATTATTAATGAATTTATTCATTGCCTTTTTAGGAATTGGTCTAGTAATTCCAGTCCTACCTACACTGATGAATGAATTGGGCATAACTGGAACAACAGTTGGTTATTTAACAGCAGCTTTTGCAATTGCTCAATTAATTGTTTCCCCATTTGCAGGGAAAGCAGCAGATAAATGGGGTAGGAAAATTATGATTGTAACTGGCTTATTTATTTTTGGGATATCAGAATTTTTATTTGGCTTCGGAAAAGAAATCGAACTGTTATTTATTTCTCGTATTTTAGGTGGAATTAGTGCTGCATTCATTATGCCATCTGTAACAGCTTTTATTGCTGATATTACAAATTTGGATACTCGCCCCAAAGCACTCGGTTATTTGTCAGCTGCAATTAGTACAGGATTTATTATTGGTCCAGGTATCGGTGGATTTTTAGCGGAATTTGGGACACGGCTACCATTCTTCTTTGCAGGGGCACTTGGTACATTTGCTGCTATTCTTTCTATTATTTTATTAACTGAACCCAATCGTACAGAAGAAGAAAATAATAAACAAAACAAAGAAGGTAAGACTGGCTTCAAACGTATAACCGTGCCAAAGTATTTCGTTGCGTTTATTTTAATTTTTATTGCTTCATTTGGTTTAGCAGCTTTTGAATCATTCTTTAGTCTATTTGTGGATCACAAATTTGGATTTGAACCATCTGATATAGCCATTGTTATCACAGGTGGAGCGATTTTGGGTGCTGTTTCACAAGTTATACTATTTGATAGGCTAACTCGGATTTGGGGTGAAATTAAACTGATTCGATACAGCTTAATATTATCAGCCTTCCTTGTCTTTTTAATGACAATTGCTCATTCATATTTCTCTATTTTACTTGTTACATTTATTGTTTTTGTAGGATTCGATTTATTCCGACCAGCTGTTACTTCCTATCTTTCGAATATCGCTGGGAATGAACAAGGCTTCGTTGGTGGAATGAACTCTATGTTTACAAGTTTAGCCAACATTAGTGGACCAATTCTAGGGGGTATATTATTTGATATAGATATTAACTACCCGTACTATTTTGCGACTATAATTCTAGCTCTAGGAATAGTTTTAACGTTGTTCTGGAAGAAGCCAACAAATGATGCAGCTAATAAGGTGAAGGCTAGTGTAGTAGGTCTTAAATAAAAATGAAAGTTCTTTAATATTGAAAAAATACATTTTGAGTCTAGATTTTATTATTAAAGTAGATCTGCCAAACTCGATTGTACAAATGATCAAAAGTGTAGTTTTTTTAATGCCCTTAAACTTACTGTGATATGGAGTACCTTTCATATAAAAATGGCAGCGTTCCTGTAATTAGTTATTCCACAAACGGGTGCATTTCTCTTCAAGAAGGAGAAGTGCATTTTTTTATTGAATTATTAATCAAACGTTTTGATTAATTCATCATGATTTGTAGTTTGAATTGCATAAGTCTAAATGCATCATGCGATTGACAATGTATTGAAATGAAAAAATATAGTAACTTTCAGTTCTGTTTGTTATATTCTTTAATAATTACCGTAAAGGAATGACCGATATGAAATTAATTAAACGATTTATTTTAAACCGCCCTGCTGAAAAGCGTCTTGTCTATTTTTATAGTATGGTTGCAACGGATGAACAGGTATGGTTACTACGCGACGAAAATGGCGACTTATTACTATTGGAAGATAATGAAGACTGTTCATTTTTACTACCTGTTTGGCCAAGTCGAAGCTTTGCTGAAATGGAAGCTGCCAATTTGGAAGAGTCATACGAAGCTTTCAACCTACCACTTTCAATATTTTTAGACGATTTACTAGTAGATATTGAAAATGACGGCGGTGCCACAGCGATTTTCCCAAATAAAAACGACACAACCGTTCAATATCGTGATGAAATAAAGGAAATGATTAGCCAAATATAGCAAGTAGGAGGCTATGCCACATTAGATAAGTAAGACAAGATCGTACCTTCTGATACTTCAATATTATTATCATCTGTTTCTTCAACAAACGGGTGTTTTAGTGGAACAAGCCAAACTAAAAAAGTCGACTAAAAATGTCAAAAGAACCAGTCATATGTCAAAGGCCAAAACCCTTGATATGAATGGTTCTTTTTTAGAGATTATGTGAACTAAGAAATAAAAAACAAGAAATCACTTTATACTACTGGATATAAACATTGAGGCATCTTGATTCATAAAAATACGATTACCATGATAGAATGTCTTAATTTCAATTGATTGAAATCCAACTTCGGAAATTCTTTTTTTTAGTTCTTCATGCGAAAAACCGTTATGAACTTTCGGATGATTTATTTTATCGTTTTTGTCAAAATCAATAATAATTAGCTTGCCACCATTATTTAAAATGTTGAACAATTCTTGTAAAATTCTTTTAATATCCGGAATATGAAGAAGGACTAGTGACATTAAAACTATGTCTGCCTTAAGTTCAGGAGTTTCTTGAGTAAAATCTGAATAAAATACTTTTGAGTTGGTAATTCCTTTGTGAGAAATTTTAGATTTCGCAACCTCCAACATTTGTTTTGATGAATCTACCAACAAAATAGAATCTACTAAATCTGATAATTCTAAACTAATTAAACCAGTACCACTCCCATAGTCTATTAAAGATTTTGATTTACTATTTCGTAATTCTGGTCGTACTTCCTTAACTATAACTTTAGCTAATTCAATTCTTTCTTCAGTATCATATCTTTTTGCCATCTGTTCAAAAACGTTATTTTCCATTTTCCACTCCGCTTCCGTATTTATTAAAAATTAAACCTACATAGTGGCCATTATAGCAAAAGTCATAATCTTGAGGGGCAATTCTCCCCCTCAAACCCTTTCGTATAGATCATCTGGCCCATCGAAAAAAATTTTAAAAAAATCATCAATATAGGGGTAGTGTCATTGGCAGTACTCCTTATAGAAATAACGATATAAGCTCTTACGACTCATTAAGAATAATATCGACATTACAGTAAATTAATTATTCAAAAGACGGGTGCATTTCTTCAAGAAGGAATAAGATATGCGCCTTTTTATATGAAGAAGGGATTTATAAAAAGACAAGAGAATAATTAGAAGAAAATGGGCAGTAATATTACTGTGTTTTATACATACGTTTATCTCAAATCATGTGCAATTTCAATTTTTGCCAGAAATAATTTAAGATGAACAAACACTAGACATCAAGACAGGATAATGGCTTATTTTTTTACTGTTTTTAGTTGGGAGGGATGATAATGAATATAAAAGAATGCAAAGCACTTGTAACAGGCGGGGCTTCAGGTCTTGGGGAGGCGACGGTAAGAAAAATTGTTGAAAACGGAGGCCAGGCTGTGATTCTTGACCTTTCCGAAGAACAAGGAAAGAGAGTTGTTGAGGAGCTTGGATCAGCTGTATCGTTTATTAAAACGGATGTAACCAGCGATGAGGAAGTCAGGACAGCAGTTGCTTCAGCCGTGAACCGGATGGGTTACATTAATACGGTTATCAATTGTGCCGGTATCGGTATTGCCGAAAAGGTACTTGGAAAAAAGGGAACGCATAGCCTGGATCTTTTCTCCAAAGTGATATCCGTTAATCTGATCGGCACGTTTAATGTATGTCGGCTTGCAGCAGAAAGTATGGTTCAAAACGTGGAGAATTCCGATGGTGAAAGAGGAGTCATCATTAATACTGCTTCCGTAGCTGCGTTCGAAGGCCAAATCGGCCAAGCTGCCTATAGCGCTTCAAAAGGCGGAGTGGTGGGGATGACCCTCCCGCTTGCAAGAGAGTTCGCCAGGTATGGTGTGCGAGTGATGACAATAGCCCCGGGTCTTTTTCATACACCGATGTTTGAAATGCTACCTGAAGAGGCTCGGATTGCACTTGGAAAGATGGTTCCGTTTCCATCAAGACTAGGACTTCCGGAAGAGTATGCCCAGCTCGTACAAAGCATTGTCGAGAACTCGATGCTGAACGGCGAAACCATCCGTCTGGATGGGGCAATTCGAATGCAGCCAAAATAATGATTGAAAAAGAAGGGATTGACCGAAAAGGAATCGTAAAGGTACCTTTTGGTGTCAGCCCTAATTCTTTTAAAGCTTGTAGAGAAAGACTGATGGAGTCTATGAACCAAAATAGTAAGTCTTTAAAAAGTTATTGCACTATGAACTAAACCAATAATCCTAAAAATCAATAATCCTTTTATAAGGAGGGTTCCTCATCAAGAGGCTCCCTCTATTTTTTGTTAAGTTAGAAAATTCTAAAAACTTCAAAAAAACATTATAATAAGCTGAAGAGACGAAATGCAATTTGGTAAATGAGCTTATTATGCAAACTGTAATAAATAACAACTATGGAAAGAGGTTACGGAAAATGAAACGTTCTTTTTTGAATGATGAACATGAGATGTTCCGTAAATCATTAAGAAAATTTTTAGAAAAAGAGGCGTATCCGTTTTATGAACAATGGGAAGAAGATCGGATGATTCCGCGTTCTTTTTGGAGAAAAATGGGCAACCAGGGCTTCCTTTGTCCGGATGTGGATGAAAAGTATGGTGGGAGCGGAGTTGACTGGGGCTTTTCTGCAGTTATTAATGAAGAGCTTGAACGAGTCGGATCAGGGCTTATTGGAATAGGGCTGCACAATGATATCGTTGTTCCTTATATCACGGCATATGGAACCGAGGAGCAAAAGAAGCGTTGGCTGCCGCGGTGTGTGACAGGAGAAACCATTACTGCTATTGCCATGACAGAGCCTGGCACTGGATCGGATCTTGCCAGCATCAAAACGACAGCGAAGCTTGAAGGCAGCCATTACGTGATAAACGGACAAAAGACATTTATAACGAACGGAATTCAGTCCGATCTGGTCATTGTGGCTTGCAAAACAGATCTCAATGCAAAACCAAAACACAAGGGTATCAGCTTATTTGTCGTTGAAAGGGATACACCGGGTTTTTTCAGGGGGAGAAAGTTAGATAAGGTAGGGCTTCACTGCCAGGATACATCAGAACTTATTTTCGAAGACTGCCGCGTCCATAAGGATAACATGCTTGGTGAAGAAGGAAAAGGTTTCATCTATTTAATGGAAAAGCTGCAGCAGGAAAGGCTTGTAGTGGCTATTGGAGCGCAGGCAGCGGCTGAGGAAATGTTTAAGCTGACGTTTAACTACGTAAAGAACAGGGAGGCATTTGGACGTCACGTCAGTCAATTTCAAAACACGCAGTTCAAAATGGCAGAGATGGCTACTGAAATTGAGATGGGTAGGGCATTTCTTGATTCACTTATCGCCAAACATATCGCGGGCGAAAATATCGTGACTAAGGTTTCGATGGCGAAATGGAAGCTCACAGAGACGGCTAAGCACATTGCTGGAGAATGCATGCAGCTGCATGGCGGTTATGGTTATATGGAAGAATACGAGATTGCTAGAAGGTACAGGGATATTCCGGTTGCGAGCATATACGCTGGTACAAACGAAATTATGAAAGTGATCATTGCTAAAAATCTGGGACTGTAGAAAGTTTTGCACAAAGAAAAGTGAGGGAGAAAATAATGAGAGAAGCAGTAATCGTAGAGGGGTTAAGAACAGCAGTTGGAAGAAGAAACGGGGGTTTGAAGGACATCCGCCCGGATGATCTGGCGGCAATCGTCATTAAGGAACTGGTGGACCGTACAGGCTTAGATCCTCATTTAATAGAAGATGTCATTCTTGGCTGTGTCACTCAGTCAGGTGAACAAGCTGGTGATATTGCAAGGGTGTCCGCGCTGATTGCCGGTCTGCCGATCGAGGTACCTGGCACCACGATTGACCGTCAGTGCGGGTCAAGCCAGCAGGCTGTCCATTTTGCTGCACAAGCGATCCTTTCTGGAGATATGGATATCGTCATCGCAGGCGGTGTAGAGAGCATGTCTCGCGTGCCAATGGGATCGAACTATCAGGGAAAAGGCTTCAGCCCAGCCCTCATGGAAAGGTATGAAGTGATTCATCAAGGATTGTCGGCAGAACGAATCGCTGAAAAATACAAGTTTACAAGAGAGGACTTAGATCGTTATTCACTGGAAAGCCATAAAAGAGCACTTCGAGCACAGGCAGAAGGCTATTTTAACCGGGAAATTGTTCCTGTTCAGCTTTCAGATGGAACCGTGTTTTCCAAGGATTCGGGTCCACGCGAAGAGACTTCCCTAGAGGCATTGGGAAGTCTTAAGCCTGCCTTTACAGAGAATGGAGTTATCCATGCCGGAAATGCAAGCCAGATAAGTGATGGAGCTGCTGCAATCCTCTTGATGAGCCGGGAAAAAGCGGAACAACTTGGACTGAAGCCGCGTTTTAAAGTCCATACCCGTGTTGTGGTTGGTTCCGATCCAACGCTGATGCTGACCGGTCCGATTCCAGCCACACAGAAAGCATTAGAAAAATCAGGTCTTACCCTTGACGAAATTGACATTTTTGAAGTGAATGAGGCGTTTGCATCCGTTACACTTGCATGGCTAAATGAGACAGGCGCCGATCCAAAGAAACTGAACCCGAATGGAGGTGCTATCGCCCTAGGGCATCCTCTAGGAGGCAGCGGTGCCCGATTGATGGTTACGCTAATGCACGAGCTTGAACGCACAGGTGGCAGATACGGACTGCAGACGATGTGCGAAGGCCACGGAATGGCTAATGCAACCATCATTGAACGACTTGATTCATAACGATACGAACGTTAAAAAGATGGATCCTATTGATAATGGAGGGAATTGAGATGGGAACAACGATTGGCAGAATTTTTGATTTGACAGTGCAGAAGTATGCAAACAAAGAGGCGATTTATGATGTAAGGAAGAACCAACGCTTGTCATACAGCGAATGGAGCGTACAGGTCAATAAGCTTGCAAATGCACTTCTTGCTGAAGGAGTGACAAAGGGAGACCGCGTTTCAACGTTTTTATTCAATACGGAAGAACTCGCTACTGCTTTCTTTGCCTGTACTAAAATCGGGGCTGTCTTCAACCCCATCAATTTCCGTCTGACGGCAGAAGAGGTGGCGTTTATCCTTCATGATGCAACACCCAAGGTCGTACTATTTGAAAAGGGACTAGAGCCAACTGTAAAGGCGGTTAAAGATCGGTTTTCGAAAACTTCATTCTGGCACATTGACGGAGAAAACCCTGGATATGCCGCGAGCTATCACCAAAGAATAGCAGCAGCATCAGAAGAATTACCTGACATAACTATAGATGAAAATGACTTGTATGCCATCATGTATACGAGTGGGACGACCGGAAGGCCAAAGGGTGTGCTTCACTCCCATCGTGAGATTGTAGAACAAAGTTTAATTGTTATTGGGGCAACAAAGCTTGATTCTTACGATGTTGGACTTGTGACCGCACCAATGTTCCACTGTGCTGAACTGCATTGTGCTTTTTTACCAAGAATCCATGTCGGAGCAAGTAATGTTATTCTTCATCAATTTGATCCGAAAAAAGTGCTTAGCTTGATTGAAGAAGAAAAAATTACGAAATTTTTTGCTGCTCCGACAATGTGGAATATGCTTTTGCAAGAAGATCTGGAGAAGTACGATATTAAGAGTTTAAAAACAGGTTTGTACGGGGCAGCACCGATGGCTCCTTCCCTTGTTCATGCGTGCCACGATCAATTAGGAATTACTCTCGTCCAAGCATATGGAATGACAGAGATGGGTCCGGCGATTACTTTTCTCGGGGAAAAAGACCAACTTACAAAAGCAGGATCTGCAGGGCAGGCTTGCTTGAACCACGAAATCCGTATTGTCCGCCCAAACGAGAATGGTCCGTCTGATCCAAATGATGTTATGCCGACAGGTAAAACGGGTGAGATCATCGTCAAAGGACCTTGTATGATGGCCGGTTATTTCCAAAGGGAAGAGGCTACAGAAAAGGCTTTGTACAAGGACTGGTACCATTCAGGTGATATTGGCTATCTCGATGAAGAAGGTTATTTGTGGGTCAAGGATCGCGTGGATGACATGATCATTTCCGGCGGTGAGAACATATACCCGCGTGAGGTCGAAGATATTCTACATGCCCATAAAGGTGTGCTGGATGCGGCAGTTGTCGGGCAGCCGGATGACCGCTGGGGGGAAACGGTCACGGCTTTTGTTGTAAAGAAGGATTCTTCCATTACAGAAGGAGACCTTGATGAGTGGTGTAAAAACAGTGATCAAATCGCCAATTATAAACGCCCACGGAAATATATTTTCTGTGAGGCGCTCCCAAGGAACGCAAGCGGCAAAATTCAAAAATTCATACTCCGTAAACAAATAGAGGATATGTTCTTGCCAAATAAGCAGTAACTGAAGATCGATATTAATGTCTGAGTAGTTTGAGTGTTTCTCTTATTCCATTAAAGGGTGCATATCTGTAACAAGATATGCGCTCTTTTTATAAATCGGCCCAGTTAGTTGAACAAGATTAAAGATTAGTTATTCTGCCAAAAAACAAGACCCTTCGATTTATGGAAATCAAGGGTCATCCTTATAAATACAAATATCCTAATTATGGGACTTTTCTAGTGCTAGTTTTATTCCAAAACCTATCAGTATTGTACCTGTGATTCCTTCAATAATACTTTGTGCTTTAGGTTTTTTCATAACAGCACTAATCTGATTAATTAAATAGATATAAAGTAAAAACCATATGGAAGTCAATACAGTATAAGTGATACCCATTATAAGAAACGGTATAAAGGTATTACTTCCTGAGTCCACGAATTGAGGCAAAAAGGTTAAGAAAAAGACCGCAACTTTGGGATTTAGGATATTGGTAAGGAACCCTTGTTTAAAACAAGATGTGTTTTCAAATTGTTTTGTATTCATCTCTACGCTTGCTGCTTCTTCTTTTTTCCTCAAAGACCACAATGTTTTAATACCCATATAAATTAAGTAAATTGCACCAATGTATTTGAAGACAGAAAATAATAACGCTGATTTAACAATGATTGCTGAAAGTCCTAATACAGCAGCAGAAGTATGGATAAGAAGGGCACAACAAGTACCTAAAGCTGTTTTAAGACCTCCCCTTTTCCCAACGGTGAGAGTATTTTTTGTAGCAATGGCAGTATCGGGACCGGGTAAAATAATTAGAAAAATACACATAAGGACAAACAGATAAAAGTTTTCCATTTTAGTATCACCTTTCTGGTTATGATAAGATCTTCTGAATATGTGATTCTTACACTTTATTATAAATAATTCGTGTTATTAATTGAATTTAAACATTATTTGATTGACTTCCTTATTTCACTAACGTGTGCTTTCATGTAAAAAAACGATCTTCCGCATTCGGGTGCATTTCTTCAAGAAGGAGAAATGCTTTTTTTATTGAAGTAGACTAGCAGCTTAATGTCATAAAGGTAAATTAGGAGGAACAATGGAGATAGGAACTGAGATCATTTTTAATGCTGCCTTTACTGAAAGAGGCTTAGATAATGTAGTTTTATGGGATGTTCAAAATATAAAAGATGGTCAATCCATCAAAATTACTTTTATTTCTACAAATTCACATCACCGACAGGGAATCTGGCTAAGGACAAATAAAGGTATTGAGATTCCTGTCTTAGGAAATGAAGTAAAAAAAACATAAATTTATGGGAAGAGACAGCTCCAAAAGAAATTATAATCAACTGTCGTACAACTGATGGGAAGTTGAGTATTTATAACATTTGGGATGAAGGTGATGGAAAAGAATCTCAAGCATACTCTTCAGGAATGTTGATAAGCGAAAAAAACGGCGTATTAGTATATAAGTGCAACGATTATGGTTTTGAGACCGATTTTAGTTCTTTAGTATTTTCGTTGGAAAAACTTTAACTCCATTTTTTGAAACTCTAAGATTATTCAACTAACAGGTGCATTTCTTTAAGAAAGGAATGTGCTCTTTTTTATTGAACTAATAAAGGCTTGGAATTTCACGTGAATAAGAGGTGCCTTTAATTGAAGAGTCTTATGGATGGAGAATATAAAGTAAAATTAAATGGAATTACCCATTGGATAAGGGTGGTAGGAAGTGAGAACAACACAATGCCTTTAGTTATTTTACACGGTGGGCCAGGTGGGAATCATTATGTATTTGAACGAACAATTGGTCCTTTACTCTCAAATAGTAGAACCGTTATCTATTATGAGCAGCGCGGATGCGGTAGGACTGAAAAACCTTCTGACGATACTAAGTACTCTATAGATTTGCTGGTTGAGGATTTTAAATCTATACAGAAATGGTTAGATGTAAAGAAAGTAGATCTACTGGGATATTCTTTTGGTGGAGAATTAGCTCTAGAGATTGCCCTTGCAGCTCCAACAGTTATAAATAGAATAGTTCTTTCCGGACCAAGTTTAATAAATTCAGAAATAAACAAGATGGTTCAGATCACAGGAATTTGTTCCGTGGTTGATATCCAATTGTATCGACAGATGCAAGATGTCCTTAAAAAGGTGTTAACAATCGACGAAACATACAACAAGATTTGGGAACTGGCGGATAGTAAAACAGTTGATTTATTATTGTTTGAAAATCAAGAAATAGCAAAAAGGAACAGGGAAATGTGGGCGGAAAGTAATTTAGTAAACACGGGATTAATGTATAAAGCCTTAAAAAAAAATCCTGTTAAAATCCCATTATTAGATCGATTAAAAGAAATTCAACAAGAAACCTTAATTATTGCTGGTGCATTTGATCGTAATACAGGAATTTCTATTTCAACATTAATCCATAAAGAATTAAGAAATAGTGAAATGGTATTGTTTAATAATAGTGCCCATTTCCCCGATTTAGAGGAACCTGACAAATTTAATAAAATAGTACATGAATTTTTAGAACCTTTATTATAAGCATTAGTTATTCCACAATCGGGTGCATTTCTTCAAGAAGGAGAAGTGCCTTTTTTAGTGAAGTGAAAGGCAGTTTAAGTCAGGTAGGTTATTGTTTCAATTAACTAGAATATATATAATATCAACCCAAAAATAATAAAAAGGGGATTCATAATGGATAAAAGAGTTCAATTCGACTTTGAAATCGATTTTACAAATGGCGGTGGAATACAAGGGCAGGAATTTCGTCTTGATATTGATGGAGATGATATTACCGATGAAGAGTTAGCTAAGTATATCGTAGAAGATATGAGGTTGTTAATGGTTGGTGAAGTTAGGATTCTTAACAAGAAAATAATTAATGAAAAACATAAACGAAGACTTCAGATGAGAAGTCTGAGTAATAACCTCAAGCACAAAATATAAGAAAGAATCAAAATTTATTTTTACAAGGGTTATAGATTGTGCTGCCAAATAGGTGTCTTTTTGTTTAACAATCGGGTGCGATAGTTAAAGATCCAGAGGGCTCTTAGCAGCTCTCTTTTTTATACCATTAACGGGCCATATGGTGGAATAAGGAAGGGATTGTAATGGTCATTCTTGAAATTGTAAGTTATTCCGTTAAAGTAGCAGGATAGTTTAATAAGGAATGTAATAAGTTAGTCATTCAAGTAGGAGGTGTTTTAATGAAAAATCATATATTAGTATTCTCGTTTTTTCTTATATTTCTTAAGACTGGTTGTGGTTTAGAAACAAAGACGCTTCCTCAATTTTATGAGAAAGACCTTGCTGATGTATCTAAAATAGTGATTGTTGATGGGAATACAGGATATAAAAAAACAATTACAGATAATATAATTATAGAGGATTTTCTTGGTGATATAAAAGATATAAAGTTCATTCTAGATGAAAATCAAAAAGCAAGAGATGGTTTTATTTATTCAATTACCCTTTTCCAAGATGATGAAGAAACTTTCCAATTTGGATTAACACAAGTAAATGACTATTACTATCATACGGAACCAGATATTTATCCAATTGTAGATGAATTTTATACAGATCTTAACAATAAAGAGGAATAATTTTAAATTTAATTATTATACTAACGGGTGCTATTTCTTCAATAAGGAATAGCTTTTTCTTATTGATGGAAAATTTAGTTAAATAGTTATAAGCAGCAATTAGGTCATTCATGGTAAAATAAGGTTCTAAAATGAAAACGAGAGGAAATGCTATGGCGTACATAATTCAATATGCTTTATCGATCTTTGTGTTTTTATTTTCAACATTTTCTGCATGGTATGAAGGAAGTGAATTAAGAGATAAAACATGGGAATGGAATTACTCGGCTATTTTTTCTAAATGGAAACATGGAACGATAACAAATGCTTCTGAAATCTCTGGGTTCGACCATTTTATTTACGCAGCAAAATTCAAACCACTTTATCCCATACTCATGACGATAAGTATGCTATATATCCTTGTATTAATAGCTACATGGCTTTTAAGAAATAATACAAATAAACTGGTCCTATTTTTTAGCATACTCGGTCTTTCATTAATTCTAGCCAGCTTGTTAACTTTCAAATCTCCTACAACGGGTCTAGAATTGTTTACTTGGTTGTTTGCTTTAATAGGAATGTCGAGTATCATCGTTTCAGTTATATTGAAGTTAAAATTACCAACACAAGAACAAGAGATTTATTAGCTGCAATTTCAAGCAGGTTTATTCAACAAACGGGTGCATTTCTTCAAGAAGGAGAAGTGCTCTTTTTTATTTCGATAAAAGGGAGGATTATAAAACTAGAAAAGCCGATACACTAAAAAAAGAACTTTAAAATGGGGTATTTCCAATGACGATATTTAATTATCTTGGATGCAATTTTAAATGTCCAGCTAGTGATATTAATAGTGATGAAAAAATTTTGATTATTGAGAACTTCCCTGGAGACGAAACAATAGAAAATGTAAAAAAACATTTTTCAACTAGGTATGTGTACGAAGTTTCTCATATGTTGGGCAGGAGATGAAGAAGAAAATAGAAATAAAGAATTAGATCAAACCTTTATTCTTAATAATTCCGACATTAATGACATTGAAATATATGAGAGAACACTGTTAGTAAAAAAGAAATAGTTATTCAACAAACGGGGGATTATGAAGAATTCTATAAACAAGGATAATAATAGAAAAATATCAAAAAAGATATATAGTTTTATGTGGGGGGATAATATTATTGAAAACTTCTATTTAATTGGAAAAAAGTTTACGTTTTTGTAAAGTAAGCCCTTACATATCATCTGTTTTATTTTCAACCCACAAAAACGGACTTCCTATTCCCAAGTTATATTAAGATAACAATTAGGATTAGGAGGTTTATTTTGGATTATTTGCTGTTGATATTCTTTATCATGTCGATCACTTTCCCCGTCATTCATTCAATTAATTGTTTACCATTCTTTCAAAAGAAAAGTAACAAGCTAAGCAAGTCATATGCCAAAAAGGGTATAAGTATTTTAGTGCCATGTTATAACGAACAAGGTATCATCGAGACTTCAGTAAGCAGTATGAAACAATTAACCTATTCAAATTCGGAAGTCATATACATAAACGATGGTTCGTCAGACAGAACTTTAATCATCTTAAATCAGCTGTTGAAGTTAAACCCTTTTAATAAGCCAGCAAAACGAGAACTTCCATATGAAAAAGTAAAAATGGTTTACCAATCAGAAATCTATCCTCATATTTTTGTAGTAGATAAATTAAATGGGGGCAAAGCTGATGCTTTAAATGCGGGGATAGAGTATGCGGACAAGCCCTTAGTTATTACACTTGATGCAGATACCATTCTAAATGATAATGCGCTAACGGCTGTCAATAAAGCTTTTCAGGATGAAAACGTGGTTGCAGCTGGTGGTATGGTACATGTCTTGCAGACAAAAGCGGCAAAACCTTTATACGGGTTGTCATTAAGTAAAGCAAATCTTTTGGTGCAGGCACAGACCTTGGATTTTTTAAAAGCGTTCTATGTCAACAAAGTATCACTAGCTCGTTTTCATGCATTAGCGGTAATATCTGGTGCTTTCGGTATTTTTACCAAAAAGTCTTTACTAGATGTTGGCGGGTATCGTTCTACTATTGGAGAAGACATTGATATCACACTTAAAATGCACAAGTATATTTCTAAAAAGAAAAAAAGAAAAGTGATGCTTATTCCAGACGCTGTTTGTTATACGGAATTGCCAGAGACCATTAAAGATTTATTTAAACAGCGTGTCAGATGGCAAAAAGCATTTGTAGATTGTTTATTATATTTTGCGCCGTTCTTGTTGAAATCACTGTTTAAAAAGCCTGTCTCCTTCTTTTATTTATTTGAAGGCTTCCTTTCAGGAACTTTAGCCGTATATTTTATGACTGCCGTATTACTATTCGATATTGTTACTGGTGAATTCTTCTCTATTTCTTTTCTAATCATTTATACCTTGTGCGTTTTCATTCTTGGATATACGTATGATGTGCTCGCTGTTGAAATGTCAGATCATTACGGCTACTCCTTCCAAGATGAGGACAGTTATAAATTATTGCATGCAATCTTTTTCGATATATTTATCTATCGTTTTATTACCATTACCGCAGTGATATACGGTACAATCGCTTATTTCTTTAACAACAAAAACTGGAATAAAGTAGCTAGAACAGGACGAAATTATCAAACTGAACCGGAATCTGCCGCATAAGTATGGTACTGGAATAAAAAGCCCCGCAAAAAATGCGGGGCTTTAAACTATTGGTTGGGTACTCTTATGCTTGTGTTTACCATAAATACGACTGGTATTCTGTTAAGGCAGTTATATATGAGTAAATGAAATAAAAGTATTTAATACATAGAAAAAAGCAAGCGGCCAGCTTGCTTTTAACTGTAGGACAATAGGGAGTATCGTTGTATTAAACCATTCGAATGAATTTAAATAAACCTGTGCATAATAAATTTTTTTCTAAAAAAATTTAGATAAACCAAACTGTTCAGTTTTTGTAAAAGTGTATAAAAAATAACAGTCTACTCAGGAATTAAAGGCAAACATTACTGTAGTATGTTATTCCACAATCGGGTGCATCTCCTTAAGAAAGAGATATGCATCTTTTTATTAAAAAATAGAACAGGAAGTTTGGAACATAAAATTATATGGTAACTGAGAAACAAAGTAACACAAATCCGATTAGAAGCAACCATGACCGGATAGCCTGAAAGAACATCCATCGATTTCTTATCTCCTTCCAATCAGTTGGTGGATTGTCTGATTCCCATTGTTTGATTTTCTTGTTAAAAGGAACATTAAATATAATAGTAATTATCGTTGCTAATACGTACATTCCAGCACAAGAAACACGAATTATTAATTCGATACTTTCAAGATCTTGACTAAATACAACATATAACACAGTAAGTATTACGCAAAAAGGCATTAGTACGGGCATAATAATTCCATAGGTTCTTAGTGAACCTTGTTCAAAGCGTATATGAAGTTTTTGAGGTAAACGACGAATAACTGGATGTACCAAGGCGTATGAAGCAAACTCAGCACAAGCAGTGAATCCAGCTATTACCAACGTTAAAAAACTTAAGATATCCAAGTTGTATCATCTCCTAAATTTAAATGATGCATCACATTTTTTCTGTGTTTTATTAGTGGCAGTCATAAGGATTAAAACAATATTCTTAATACTTCAACAAACTGGTCCATTTCTGTAGTAAGAAATGTACCTTTCTTTTTGAAGGGGGCCAGATTTTGGAATAAGATGGAGCAGTCCTTCCTCTTCTAGCGAAATGGAAAAATGCATTGAAACCTTTTCCCAGTGGGATTTATAATATAAAAGAGCAATTTTACATATTTTGAAATTTGAGGTAAAAGACATCCATGACTAACTTGAAAAGAAACGCCCGGTGCAACTGTGGTTCGGGTAAAAAGTACAAAAACTGCTTATAAACAAAGGAATTTTAACAGCCAAATCGATCCTGATTGACGAAAGTAATATCAGAGATGTAGTCGCAAATGCATTGGTTTCCAGGTTCAGAAATGTAAAACCCGACAGTGAACTTTTAAAAACTTTGAATTTCACCCAAAACACCGATAAAAAGGCTGCTGTTTTATCCTGCCTAGATTTGATTCTTTCGGAGTTAGGTAAGGACACAAAGAATGATCGTGTCCTTCAATATGCTTGCACCGAAATCTTAAAGATATGGTTAAGCAAGCAGTATCAAAACTTATCAACTAATGAGATCGTCATTGCGGAAATCATTGCAGAGAGTACCCTTACCGACTATATAAACCAGGAAGTCGATTACGCAGCCATCCGGGTTAATGGTGAATTTGCGTATCAAGCAATCCTGCAGGGGCTGAGTGATGAGACGAAATATGCCGGAGCAACTCTAAGTGTCGATACGAATGATGTACTCGTCAATTGGAAACTAACATCTGGTAATCCTGAGAACTCTTCGAGCGGATTTTTTATACAATGGAATGTGCTTGATAAGATATACAATGAAAATAAGAATCTATCAAAAAGCTACCCGAACTTCGATAAACACTCTCTTAAACTATTGTCCACTGTCAGGCTGCAGGAAAATGAGATCAGTATTAACAAATCAAGAGACCTTTTTGCTTATAACGGCTGGGTGGTTGCCTATTTAAGCGTATTCGAACGGGAATTAAGAAACGTTATCAGACTCATAGACAGTAATCCTAAAAAAGAAAAATTAATGCTGCGGAAATTATGCGAGGAAATCATCAAAATGAGGTCGGCCAATTTTCATTTCATGGACATGGCTGAAATCGAAGGCCTTATCAGTATAAGAAATAAAGCCGCACACGGAGAAGAACTATCAAAAGAAGACTATGAATACTGCAAGAAAACCTTAAACTCAAACTACTTTGAAAATCTTTCCGAACTAAAAGGCGATCTAAAAGACGATACCACCCTGAATCACCTGAAACTCATGAAATTCCTATCCAACAAAGAAGGAAAGGACTTCATCAAAGAATTCCAATCCTCCCCAGACTACAAGGACCCATGGGCATAGGAAGCGGGGACGGTGTGCACTTTATATATCAAGACAGGTTCATAGAAAGGTTGTTTAAAAAGTGAAGAATGCAATAGGATAATAAACAAGAATATTTATGATTAGAATTCTGGGACTTGGGGGAAAACAGATGAAAATCATAGAACTACCTATTGAATATGAATTTAATGACCAAAAAAATCACATTTTTCCTAGCTTAATTATATCGAATAATGAACTAACATTAGTCGATACAGGGTATCCAAACTTTTTATCTTTAATTGAAAATAAAATTAATAAAAATGGATATGAAATAAGGGATCTAAAGAATATAATTATTACTCATTATGATATTGATCATATTGGTTCATTAAATGATCTCAAAGTAAAGTATCCTTGGATTAATATTATTGCAAGTGAAATTGAATCAAAATACATTAGTGGTTTAATGAAGTCAGAGAGATTGGTTCAAGCTGAGGAATTGCTTGGAAATATGAATTCTGAAGAAATCGAATTTGGTAAATGGTTTATACAACAATTAAATAAATTAAAGCATGTTTCAATAGATGAAAAAGTACAAGATGGTGATTGGATTTTAGATAACAAATGTAGGATAGTAGCAACACCAGGGCATACTTCAGGGCATATTTCATTATATTTTCCAAGCATAAAAAGTGTAATTACTGGGGATGCAGCTGTTAATGAGAATCATGAATTGGTCATTGCGAATCCACAATTTTGTTTGAATACTGAAAAAGCAGAACGTTCTTTAAAGAAGATTAAAAACCTTAAAGCCAAAACTTACTATTGC
This sequence comes from Fictibacillus barbaricus, assembly GCF_014635025.1. Taxonomy (GTDB): domain Bacteria; phylum Bacillota; class Bacilli; order Bacillales; family Fictibacillaceae; genus Fictibacillus; species Fictibacillus barbaricus. The sequence goes on from NZ_BMCE01000001.1 coordinate 786,778, forward strand.
TATCATGGTGGGAAGTTGAAGTTTATTTAATTCTTTGGGACTAAACGTAGATGTAGATTTTTCGGAAGAAACTTTAATTAATTGAAGAAATTGATTTATATCATTTTGACACTGAATCCATAAGCTAAGCCTCGTCAAAATTTAACTTACTTGGTCAACAAACGGGTGCGATTGTACTAACACTAAAAACCTTCTTTCCTAAATCAGGATAGAAGGTAATTTTAATGCTCTATGTTTGAAATGAAAAAGGTGTCTAGTACTTCTTGATTTTATCATTATAATTCCTGTCCTTATTTATTTTGATTCTTTGCTAACTTTAAATAATGCCTTAAATGCATTTTCGTTCATTTTCGATTTTTCTCCTGAAGAATCCTCAACGATATATTCAAAACCATCGTAATAATAAGTATAAGTAAACCCAGAAATTAATGTAGATTCACATTCGTTCTGAATACTTTCGATTAATGAATAGTGTCCTTCTTCCTTTGTTTTAAATTCATCGTTTAATTCTTCTTCTGAAAAATAATATTTTGACTGATCAAATACGAGTTCAGCTTCACCTTTTGTTATTTCAGACCCATCATTTTTCCATATGTATATTTCTTTCTCTAAACACTCTTGAGGATCATTGTATAAAGAGTTTAAACTTGTGCTTCCACCTCTTCCAACATTCCAATCAGCGTAGGTTATACAGTTCATTTGACATTCTTCATAATCCACTAATTTTTCTTCTATATTTTTTTCCTTCCAGAATGAGAGCTTCTTCTCTTTTTTCATCCTATTTGTCCCCCATCGTTCTATTAACTTATTTAGTTTATCGCTAGAAAATGGAATAGACAGGTCCATATTATTCCAGTTTAAGAGCTTGATAGTTTGGCAACAATTTAGATAACACAATCATTTTAGGGGAGGAACTAGAATGTTAAACAGTACAGTAAAATTAAGTGAATTTGTTAAGGATGAGCGTTTCGATCTTAAAGAGTATTTATCCCAGTTAATTTCTACTTCCCAAAAGATACATTTCTTTTATAAAGATAAACGGCTTTAAGTGATTATAAGTTCCTTAACAAACTGGCGCATTTCTTTAATAAGAGATGTGCCTTTCTTTATAAATAGCTAATAATTGGAATAAGAAGGGAATTCATTCCTGTTTATAGAAATAAAAGAAATAGGTGAAAAGGAGAAATATTTATGTCAAACACAATAATTAAGAGTAAAGTGATCGAACGAAACGGATTTAGTTTCTTAGGAAGTTCAATACGAACAAGTAATGAAGCTGAGATGAAAGGAGAAGGGGAAATCCCACAACTTTGGGAAAGGTTTTATAAGAATAAAGTATTGGACTCTATACCTAATAAAGAGAATTCAATTATTATAGCTCTATATACCGATTACGAATCTGATGAAACTGGCACCTATACATATGCTATTGGTACAGAAATAATAGATAACGAAAGATTCTAAAGGTCTAGAGTCTTTTGAAATCGCTGATGATACTTATATTGTTTTTACTACTAGAAAGGGACCTATTCCAGAAGTAGTTATTGAGGCATGGCAGGAGATATGGGATTGGTCAGAAGATCGAGAAAGAGCCTATAAAACAGATTTTGAAGTATATGGTGAAAATGCTAAAGATCCTCAAAATAGTCAAGTTGATATTTATATCTCAGTTAAGTAATACCAGAAAATATTATAACGTTGTTAAAGAAAAAGTGGGACTTTTTAATTGAAGTAAAGGGTAGCAAACCTGTACGAAGTTCACAATCGTGTGCATTTCTTCAAGAGCTCTTTTTGTTGAAGTAAAGGTAAAGTCGGAAAGGTTGAAAAATATTTTAATAATAATCAATAAGAATATCAATATTTTGAAAGGGAGTGTTGGTATTATATCAACAAATGTTAATTCTTATAAAACAAAAAGTGGAAAAACAGTAACAGTTAGGGAAGCCAGCGTACAGGATGCGGAAAGGATGTTAATTGCTGCATCAAAAGCATTAGTAGAAGCCCCATACATGCTAAGTACAGTCGAGGATATAGAAAAGGTAACTCTTGAAGATATGAAAGGGTTATTAGAATTTTACTCCCAAAACCCTAATTATGTAAAATTCGTTGCTGAAGTTGAAAATAAACTTGTTGGTGCAATCGATTTTAGGAATGGAGATAAAGAAAAAATAGCACATCAAGGCTCTTTTGCGATGACAGTGTTACCTGAATATCGAAACAATGGTATTGGAAAGGCATTGGTAGAATCACTAATCACCTGGGCTAGAAACAACGATCAAATTGAAAAGATTTGTCTTGAGGTAATGGAAGAAAATTATGGTGCAATTAATTTATATAAATCTATGAACTTTGTGGAAGAAGGAAGGAAAATGAAAGCTGTTAAAATAGAAAATGGATATCAAGATTTAATATTAATGGCTTTATTTGTTTAAAGTTTTTTAATTTTTAAGTTCTTATAATGAGCTGTTAACAAACGGGTGCTTTACTTCAATAACGATCTTCAACAAAAGGGCGGATTTCCCGAGTAAGGAAATAGCCTTTCTGTATGAAAAGGACCATTTAATTGAGTAAGGCTTATTGAGCTAACAAGCAGGTTAGTTGAACAAATTATAAATTAAATAGTTTTAAGTTTTATAGAGCATTTCTTTGTAATAAGGAATGCTCTTTTATAATGAAAAGGAAATTTCACTAACAATAATAATTTTTATTCCATGGGCGGATTGTTGAATAAGAAATAGCAGGATAATTAAAAAGCAGGATGTTTAATTAAAATGCAGAATCTCAACAGAGGTAATTTAATTTGTTGGGATTTTTTGGAATTCTAAATATTCAAGGAGTTGATGACTTTGAAGCGAACTGATTTGCTTTTAAAAGTACTAGATTCAACATTCGAAAAAGAAAGCTGGTATGCACCGTTTAAACATGCTATAGAAGGACTTACAGCCGAACAGGCTATCTGGAAACCATTTGGAGAGGCAACTAAAACCATTTGGGAGAACGTTAATCATCTAATTTATTACAAAGAGAGACTTGCTGCAAACTTGGAAGGTCGGGAATGGCCACATAATCTTGACGGTAATGAAACCTTTTATCTTACCGATCAATCTAATGATGATAAGGAATGGAAGAAAGTCGTTGAACGTTCCGAAAACGCTCAACGCAAATTAAGACAGGTATTGAGTACAATTTCCGACCAAGAGCTTGATCAAAATTCACTTGAAAGGAAATTACTGGATATCATGCTTCATGATGCTTATCATACAGGCCAAATTATTCAATTAAGAAAAATGCAAGGGTCGTGGCCATCAAATCGTTGACCGAACGAAGAAATATTTTGTACTTTGTTATTCCATTAAAGGGCATATTGTTGAAAAAAATACAGATCCTCAACAAACAGGTGCATTTGTTCAAAGAAGAAATGCTCTTTTTTAGAAGTAACCTTTTTTTAAAGAAGGAGATAGCTATGATCGAAATAAAAGCTACACTAAAAAACGATTTGACTATTAATGCCCAGGTCAATGAATCGGAGAAATCGGCAGTTTGTTTTCTTCATTTTAGCGGAGGAACACTTCATATGTGGAACGGGGTACTTCCTCTGTTTGAAAATAATTATAAAGTGATCGTACCGGATTTACGTGGACATGGGAAATCAGATAAACCGGCTGACAGCTATCACATCGACGATATGGCAAATGATGTTTATTTACTTCTGCGTAAGCTTGGGATTAATGAGTGTCATATTATAGGGAGTTCTCTCGGTGCTGAAGTTGGGCTGAGTCTAGCTGCATCACACCCTTCAATGGTTTTATCACTTGTATGTGAAGGAGCCATTTATAACGAATTTGGTGAATACGGATTGTTTAACGGAACTGAACAAGAGATTCAAGATAAAAAAGAAAAGTTGACCGAAGAACTGATGCAAAGAAAGGTACCGTTTCATGGTTCGAAGGCTGATTATTTAGCGGAAGCACGTTCTCAATTAGTCGAAAACAAACTTTGGAATCCCTATTTCTCAAAATACCTTGATAGTACAGTGGCTCAGACGGAAGATGGAAGGTACACCAGCCATTATCTAAATAGGGTACGTACAGCATATATACAAACATACTGGAATCTTGAGTTTGAAGACTACTACAAGGAGATTCAGTGTCCTGTACTTTTTTTAGTGAGTAGAGAAGAGAAGGAAAATCCTAAAATTACCCACTCCTTATCATATTTTCAGAGTTTAGTTAAGAGCTATAGTGAGGTTGTGGTCACCCAAGGTATGCATGCTTATGTATGGATGCAGTACCCAAAAGAGACCGGAGAGAGGGTCGAGTCATTTATTCGTTCAGTTACGAAAAATAATAAAATACATTCGATCTAAAAGAATAAATAAGGTTAGGGCATATATTTAATATTCATGATTGGGGTCACATTGACCATATTTCAAAAAGGCAATTAACGTCCTAATTGCCTTTTTTGTGCTTTCCGCTGTATTCCCAATTTCATGGGTCTGAATCAAAACGTAGGGGATATTTATACTGGAATTGTTCAAAGGGCAGCATTTCTCTAATGAGTTCTTCCACAATCGGGTGCATTTCTGTAATAAGAAATGGGCTCTTTTTTATGAAAAGGGCCAGATTGTGGATTAAGGATCTTCGAAATAAAAAACTTTAAAAAGTAAACATACTCTACGTGAAAATTAAAATATTTAATATTAAAATTAAATATTTTTATAAATCACGTTCACTTTTTTAAGTTTATTGTATATAATCTAATTAAATCAAAAGAAAGGAATCTATTATGGCCCATCCATTACTAACGAATTGTCCTGTTTGTACACAAACACTCAAGATTACGAAACTGCATTGCTCACATTGCCAAACGACAATCGAGAACGAATTCGAATTATCCAAATTTGCTTCACTAACTAGAGAGCAGCTTCATTTTGTTGAGGTCTTTCTCGTATGTAGAGGCAATATTAAAGAAGTAGAAAAAGAACTTGGGATCTCATACCCAACCGTTCGAGGCAAGCTGAACGACATTGCATCTTCATTAGGGTATGAACAAAAAAAGAAGAATGAAGTAGACGAGAAAAAAATCGTTATGATGCTTGAACGTGGTGAGATTACCCCAGATGAAGCAATCAAAATGTTAAAAGACGAATAGGAGGAATGTGAAATGAAAAGTGAGATCGAAAAGGTTTTAACAATGGTTCAAGAAGGTAAGATTGACACTGAAAAGGGTTCTGAATTAATTCAAGTTTTAAAAGAAAAGGAACAAAGTACATCTGTTAGACCATTAAGCTATACGACTCATAAACCTTCTAGTTACATCGACAAAACATTAAAGATTCGTGTCGTATCTGCTGAAAGTGACAACGTAAATGTGAACCTTCCAATTAAACTAGTAAAGGTCGTTTTAGCAGCAGGTCACAGCATCGCTTCAAAGATTCCACAATCTGAACAATATGTAAAAGATATTAATATTGATCTAATCCTTGAAGCGATCGAAAATGAACTGGACGGTCAGATTGTTGATGTGAAATCGGCAAACGGTGACACCGTTTCAATAGTTATTGAGTAAGAGGATACAGAACATGTTACATGTAAATGTAAAAACAAAAGGGGCAAAGTTCACGATACCTGTTCCTTATATCCTTTTAAACATCGGTGTTTCGATCTTAACCTCCAGACTGCTGATTCGACATGCAAACAAATGGTCCAAACCTCATCTAGATATGAAGAACATATCCTTTACCATTCCTTCCATAGATAAAATAGAACTCAAACGTATTATTAAAGAACTGAAAAAGCACAAAGGTCTAGAGTTAGTTAATGTGAAAGCCCAAGACGGCACCGAAGTGATTGTAAGATTATAAAAAACACCGAGAATTTCGGTGTTTCAGATGGTCGATAACTCCTATTTTAATTTTCATCTGAGCTTACCGAAAGGTGCGCTCTTTTTTATTCAACAATCGGGTGCAATTCTGTAATAAGAAATACACTCTTCTTTATGAAATGGGCAAGATCTTGAAATAAGAATAGATGGTTAGTAAAGGCAGTAGAAATATTTAATGATAATTTTTAAGAAGAGAAAAACAGCTCTATCCAAAAAGGGATAGAGCATTTTTTATAGTAGAGGTTCTAGTATAATCCCAAAAATATTTTGTATATTTTTTTCACCTTCCTTTGTTATTTTGATTGCCCGTGTATCATGATGTCTGCGTAACCATTGAAGTTCCAGTAATCTTACTAAAAGTGCGTTGCCCACAGCTCCTGAAATATGATGGCGACGTTCACTCCAGTCTAAACACTTGCTTATATAAGTACGACGTTTTTTTCTAACTTCTTGTAGGTCAATCTTGAGCTCAGGCGAAAAATTTCTCCCCTTTCTGGGTCACGATAAAGGAGTCTTCATTGTTTTCAAGATATTCATTCTTAATCCCCCTATGTAATCCATATTTCGATGATAATGGAAATGTAATTCCTTTACAATATGAATATACAAATAGGGAGGTTAAATAAATGGAACAATCATTAATTAATACGGAAACAAAAATTATCCACCCGAAAATACTGTACTATGGGACACCCGTTATTTTACTAACAACCCTTAACGAAGATGAGACCGTTAATATAAGCCCAATTTCTTCATCATGGGCATTGGGAGACTACATCATCATGGGACTCGGAGTTGGGGGGAAAGCTTTTGAAAACCTTAAGCGCCATCCTGAATGTGTAATCAATATCCCTGGTCCAAACCTGTGGAAAAACGTAGAGTTGTTAGCTTCATTTACAGGTAAGAACCCTGTACCGGAGAATAAAAAAAGAATTGGATTTACATACAACAATCAAAAATTTGAAGCGTGTAAACTAACTCCAATCAACTCAAACAGTGTTAAGCCTACCCGTATTCAAGAGTGTCCAATTCAAATTGAAGCAAAAATAAACGAAATTAGGGTTCCAGATTATTGTGAGGAGTTAGCTATAGTCGAAACATATGCTGTACATGTTCATGCACACAAAAACATTCTTTCAAAGGAAAATCACATTGATCCTGAAAAATGGAGCCCATTAATTTATAATTTCCGTCATTATTTTGGCCTGGGTGACCAATTGGGAAAAACATTTCGAGCGTAAAGTTCAGCCTTTATTCAAAAAACGGGTGCTTAATGGAAGATTGACAGAACATTTATGAGCACATTGAAAGAACAAATTGAATTGTGAAAAAGGACAAAAGTAAAAACCAACCTAATAGTTGGTTATTACTTTTTTAAGCACAGTACGGGCACTGTCGCTGCAATATTAAAACAGCGTTTGATTCTAACAAATTATGAAAAAAAAAAAAAGCTTACAAACGGCAAGCTTTTTTTGTTTTGTTTTTATTCTAAAAGGGACAGTCGTTTTTTTAATGCAAAACTGTGCGAGAGATTTTGTGTGCTGTGTTGAACGCAAAAGGTTACTGAATTATTCACATAAAGGTTATATTGAACAAAAATTTCTTAACCTATTCGCGTTGCCTCAAAATGTGAGAATGCTTCGTCACCCACTAAAATGCTAAATTGTGGTACTTCAGCAAAAACTTGAACTCTATCGCCCGCTTGTAAACGTATGTTGGTGGACACACTTAATCCCGTTAATTGTGTAATAGTCGAATTTTCATTGTCACTGGCTACATCGTTACCGTTTACACGTATGTTTATTCGAAAACTTACATCCGGACTAGAACTCACTAATATACTTGCAATAATGGAATATACACCACTTTGTTTAGGAATAAACGTCGATGTAGCCGGATCATATTCATTGTTGGTATCGTATTGTTCCACAGGATATAGAACTTGAGTAGGAACATTTTGTAGAACTTGTTGACCAACTGTCTTGATAGCCCTAAAAGCGGAGTTGCATCCACACCGTTCACTCTTATCGCTTTTGCATCCTCTACTTTTCCCTACTAATGGCCTTGGTGATCCGAGAGGCCGAACACCATACCAATCGTTATGGTCATATCTAGTCATTTTTTATCCTCCTTTTATCCATGACTATAGAGGCTTACCCTATAGCGAACCAATCAGAACAGTTCTTGTCATTGGTTGTAACAAGAATCCACTGTTGATTGGTATTACTATTAATCTATGAGGACAAGCCATGGAAGGTTTGGACTTATAGATAGGTCAGTCGATTGGAATTTAAAAATGATGAATAAAAAATGATAAAACACTTTTTTAAAGCTAACATACAACACAAACATAGGGTTGCTTTAATAGACTAACTAACATCAAAAATTATAGATATAAATACCTAGAATTTTAGTTTTATTGACAAGGATATTCCTAAATTTTGTCGAAAATCAAATAAAGTGGGTAAATCTAGGAAGTAGGGAACGGTATGTGGGAGTCTATTCAAAGTATGTGCTTGCACGTGGTCTTCATTCTTTTTACAATCCTTATCTATCAAGTCTTTTTTAAAGAAAGAGAAGAGAAACGGAAAAAAATTCGTTCGAAATTTTTTCTGTTCATGCTCATTATTTTAGTTTTTACTATGAGCCAGCCTGTCCTTTATTCCGAAATCTATAAGTATGACTTTAAAGCAGTCGCTATAATCCTGTCCTTTTTATACGGAGGCAAAAGGGCAGGATTTGCAGCCTTTTTGGCACTGATTGTAACCGGTTTCTTTACAGACCAGAGGCTGTTGATCCTATTAGGCAATTATACAGTGTTTTGTCTATTGTTACTCCCAGTAACCAGTATGTTTCACCGTTATCGAATAAAAGGTAAAGTCATAGTGATCAGCTTGTTTTATATGATGATCCCGATCACAAGAGGGATCTTTCTTCAGTTAAAAGAAGACCACCGGCAAACCATTTTTGAATTAAGCTCCTCTCTTATTGTTTTGGCAACCTTGATTGCAATCGTATATTTAATTGAAAACATGAATGAGCAAATTGAAATGAAACAAGAGCTGATTCGAACGGAAAAAATGAATGTCGTCAGCCAGCTGGCTGCTTCGGTTGCACACGAAATCCGCAATCCGATGACATCTGTCCGTGGGTTTATGCAGTTAATGCAAAAGGAAAATTTAACTAAGGAACAGCATTTGTACATTAGCATCTCGATTGAGGAATTAGACCGGGCACAGGAAATCATTAATCAATATTTAGCTCTCGCAAAGCCGCAAACCGATCAATATGAAACCATTGATTTAACTTCCGTCATTCAACAATCGATTGACGTGATGCATTCCTACGCCATTCTGAACAGCATTCATATTACACAACAAGTGGAATCATCTTTAGAAATCGAGGGGCTTAAACTAGAAATTCAGCAAGTGTTAATTAACATCATCAAAAATGCGATTGAAGCGATTAAAAGCGAAGGGGAAATCTGGATATCGGCTGCAAAAAATTCCAATGGCTTCGTATCAATTCAAATTCAAGATAACGGTGTAGGTATGACCGAAGACCAAATGAAAAAACTAGGCAGTCCGTATTACTCAACAAAGGAAAAAGGAACTGGCCTGGGGTTAACGGTATGTCATCAAATCGTGAAGCAAATGGGCGGACAAATTATGATTAAGAGCGAGTTAAAAAAAGGAACATGCTTTACGATAAATCTTCCCTCTATAAAGTAAGAAAAAACAGAGATACTAGTTACTGGATCTCTGTTTTTTTTGTGTCTCCTTTTTAAGTGCTCCCGCTATCTAGTATAGATCTTTTGACCAAACAAAAAGACCTCTTTTTAAGAGGCCCTGTATATTAAAATTTTTGAGCAGCTGTAAATACTCTACCATGTTCAGCTTTTTCAACTGTTTTTGTGGATAGAGTTCCAATGAGGACAGCTGTAAGTACTATGGAAGTGAGCATGATGCCAGCAGCTATTTTTTTCATTTTAGTGCCTCCTTTTTTTGTAAAGCTCGTTTAGCTTCATAAGCTTTGTTAAAGTATTGGCTTGCTTTTTTATAGTCTTCTTTGTTGTAGAAGTATTGTGCGAGTTCTCCAGCATAATCTTCTGCGAACCCATGGAGTTCATGCTGTTTAAAGTAGTCGATAGCCTCCCTAAATATGCTCTCGAGCTCATCTTCATTCATGTCAGTATTGAGTGCTTTTAAGATCCCGAAGTGATGTTTATATTCGTCATTCGTGATCTCTATTCCTTTATTGTAGAAGGCCTTCGCTTTTTCTATATCGTTGATCCTATAGAATTCACGAGATAAAAGGAAATGTGTCTTAAAATAAGGTTCCTCTTCTTCGTTGACTTCCAACAGATAACGGATTGCAAGAGCCGACAGGGTCTGTTCAGCGTAGAGGAATCCGATGTTATATTTGATAAGGGTTGTGTAATTCTTGCTCTCTTGTTTAGCGAGATCCAGTGCACTTAAAAAATGTTCTTCCGCTTTTCCGTATTGTTTGAGCGATAATGAGGCGAGACCTAAGATATTCTCACAACCAGACCTAACCAACTCATAACCTTCTATTCCAGAAAGTATTCTTAATGCTTCGTTCGCATAGTTTAGTGCGGTCAGCGGCTGACGAATATGATAATACAACATGGAAGCTTTATGATAGAAGTCTGCCTTGATCGTCTCATCCGTAATGTGATTTAAAAGTTCATAAGCACGGATGAATCTCGCCTCAGCGACTTCGTACTCTCCCTCAGAGGTTAAAAGTATTCCTGTAATAAGATTAATATAGTACCCAAATGCGTCAGTTCGATTGAGGTGGGTGCCAGTGAGGGTATCTAATGTCGCATGAGCTGCTGAAAAATCTCTTTTTAAGATGAGGTACCGGCTGTTCAACAATTGATAGTAAAGCTGTGTAGTAGGATTTTGGATCTGTTGTAATTCGTCTATTATTTCCTTATGTATTTTCTCAGATTCTAGTAGGCGATTAGTACGAAGAGCTGTATGCCAACGTTCCAGTTTCTGTGTGATTTGTTCGCTTGTTCCTACGTTCATAATGGAACTCCTTTCTAAGAGACGCTTAATACAAATCTAACATAAAATGGAAAAATATAACTTGGGAAAATAGAGGGCAGAAAGTGTAAATTAATCCACATATATTTCATGTATTTTCCCAATAAGATTATCCTCGGACATGAAAAAACGTTTTTTAGATGAAAAAACCCCTTATGTATAAGCAATATTTCATGAGTATTAAACAATCATTTTTCAAGAAGCTAATTTGTGATATAGCGTGAAATCAGCGTTTAACACAAATACTGTTTCATACTGAACAATGAGTAAAAAAGCATCGAACGAGCAATACTAAAAAGGATGTTTTTGAGTAAAGGAGGGAATGTATGACAAGTCGCAATGGCAGCAAAGGAAGCCAAAATCAAGGTTCACCAAAAGCGCAATACAATCAAGAATTCAGCAGTGAGTTTGTGAGTGGGGATAATAACAAAGGAAATGAATATCGTTCTAAAAAGGGCAGTAAATCAAAGAGTAAACCAAAGCAAAGTAAAGAATAAAAAATCGTGAGGTCCGCGCCTCACGATTTTTTTTAGGTCTATATCAATATCACAATGTTTGAAGGCAGCTTAGCTTAGTAAATTCATCCTCGGGTTTACTCACATCAGCAGCTACCGAATGGCTATTGCCGATGTCTTACCAAAGAAGAATGTGGGTTATTTATCTTTTATCGTCTCTTCTTCTTAATCCTAGTAATCCAGCTAACCCGATTAGTCCTATCCATCCTAAATCCAAATCATTATCCTCTTGGTCATTCGTAGCAGCAACATTTCTTGTCATATTGTTATTATCTGTAACATCCCTTGGAACATTATTCGTATCAGAAAAATTATCATCATTATCTGCTGCATCTCTTATTGTATTATTGTTGTTGTTGTTATTATCTGCAGCATTATTTCCATTATTACAACCAAATAATAGTGCTAGAGAAAGGATAAAAGCTGATATAATTTTTACTTTTTTCATGATAAACCTCCTGTTTTTAAATAAATCACAACATTAATATCTCTTTTTTTACCTTTTTTATACATAAATTTCATATGTTTATCCAGATAAATAAACTACCAGATCTTATTTAAGTATGTGTGTATTTTCACTGTAAGTTGGAAAAAGTAACAAAGGAAATATATATAAGGAGGCTATATCAGTGGAAAGCACAAATGATTTTGTTGAAAAATTGCACGAAAACCAAAAAAAGGCCGAGAAAAATAAGAACCAAGGAAAGGGTAATCCTCATACCCAGTTGCCAAATAAAAAGCATACAACAAATAAGTAAACATTGATTATGAGTAAGTACGCTTCAGTTTAATTCGTTATATGTAAGTCCAATCAAAAGAGCTAACCAGCTGGTTAGCTCTTTTAGCATTGTTTAATTTAGGTTAGCCAATTCTCTTCTTGTTCTTCTTACTCTTCGCTCTTTTTTTGTTAGTAAGAATACCATTTAATAAGCTGATAAGACTTCTCACAATAGAAACCCCCTAATTGTAACTAGGAAAAGAGAATAGAAAATCGTTTCTCTTTTCTACATTATTTTACGCAAGCTTGTCTGAATTGCTTGGACAATCATACAAATAAATCAAAAGGGTTTGCTTTTGCCCTTTTTTTGTCACGAAGGAGAAAGCGGATCACTCAACAATAGTAGCTGTACAATCGTAAAGTTATGTTTTAACCAGGACAATTCGAAAACGTACCTTTCATTATGGCATCGGTCTTATTAGAAAATACTACCTTTCTTATTTGCGAATAAGAAGATAGCATGGTGGAATTCTAAGGACAGAAACGGAGGTGAAAAATATGGCTAGAAACAACAGCAACAACCAATTAGTAGTACCTGGAGCTCAACAAGCTCTTGACCAAATGAAGTATGAAATCGCATCTGAGTTTGGTGTACAACTTGGTGGTGACACAACTTCTCGTGCTAACGGATCTGTAGGTGGAGAAATCACTAAGCGTCTAGTAGCACAAGCACAATCTCAATTAGGCGGACAAATTCGCTAATTGCAATTAAATATCATGGCTCAGGCTGCCTGTCTCGTACAGGTAGCCTTTTATTATTTAACTTGAATGAATCATTTCTTAAACAACCGTTCAAACTAACTTTGTTGGAGGTGACGTAAGATGAACAAAGAAAAACCACTGCATTTTGATGGCACTATGTTAAACCACGAACAAGCTTACACGGACACAACACAAGAACCTATTGTACTTACAGATGAGATGAGAGCCAATATAAGCGGCAATCCTTTCATGACCCAAGGTGAATAAAAAAATACGGCATAAGAAAGGCAGGGTTAATCTCTATGACAAAAGTTTTATATATTACTGCACATCCCCACGATGATAAACAATCTTACAGTATGGCAGTTGGAAAAGCATTCATCGAGCAATATAAACAAATAAATCCCTCACATGAAGTAGTTCATGTTGACCTGTATAGAGAAAATATTCCCCAAATTGATGTAGATGTTTTTAGTGGATGGGGAAAACTTCAATCAGGAAAAGGATTTGAAGAGCTTTCTTCTGAAGAAAAAGCAAAAGTAGGCAGATTGTCTGAGCTATGTGAACAGTTTATTGCAGCAGACAAATATGTTTTTGTAACACCGTTATGGAACTTTTCATTCCCTCCAGTAATGAAAGCCTATATTGATTCTGTTGCAGTAGCAGGTAAAACATTTAAGTATACAGAACAAGGACCAGTCGGCCTTTTAACGGATAAGAAAGCTATACATATCCAGGCAAGAGGCGGGATTTATTCAGAGGGCCCAGCAGCTGAAATGGAGATGGGTCACCGTTATTTAAGTATAATCATGCAATTCTTTGGAGTCCCAACTTTTGAGGGATTGTTTGTAGAAGGTCATGCGGCAATGCCTGATAAGGCAAATGAAATTAAAGAAAATGCAATTGCACGGGCAAAGGATCAAGCTCATACTTTTTAGTACTTATAGACTGTAAAACAAGAAAGAGTCAAAGTCCTGCGTTGATAAAGGAAAAAAGCTGACCTCCTATGGTCAGCCTTTTTCCTTTTTATTCGTTTCAAGCGCCAAATATGAATAGATTAAGAAATACTAATTCTTCATTAAATAATTCTAAATTTACATGAAAACACGGAACATCTATCATAAATGCATACCTATACAGTTGGAAGTATTTTGTATTTAGAAAGGAAATCATGATGGATGATGATTTGAGTATATTATTGCAAGAAATTAAAATATGTCGTCAGGAGATGTATCATCTCAAACCACGCTCCAATGATTTTTCAGATATGAAATTAGTAAAACAAAGTCAAAAGTTAGACAAACTGATCTTTCAATATCAAAAAAGAATAATGCAGAAAAATTACAATTCAAATTAATTCCACTAGATACCATTACTGATCCAGTAAATACTTTACTTTCTCTTTGAATTCTTTTGCTTCACGTGATAACCCTTTCGTTAGAGGGTACAGTGTCCAGAAGTCTTGATAAATAAGCTCCGGCTTCTTAAAAGGAATGATCGCTAAATTACCGTTTTTTACATCCATATTATTTTTAAACGTAAAATTAAAGACAAAAGAAAAAGCGTGCCCATCCAGTATAGCCGAACGTAATACTTCAATGTTGTTGGATGAAAAGAGTATTTGTTCGTTTTTTAAGTATTTATCGTTAAAAGTAATGCCGCCTTTTGAATTATAGATAACCATCTTTTCGTCTGTTAACTCATCAGGAGTTAGGAAGTCTTTATAAAACAATGGAGATTTTTTGCCTGCACAAACACAAACGTATCCGGTATACAATAATTCATATCCCATTCCTTTTTCGTGCTGAAGGTTGGATAATTCATACTCTGTAAAAGGGCTTAGGCCGATATCTATATGACCGTTTTTCATTTCCTCCAAGATATGATCTTGATCAATTTCTCTAATCATGACATTAGTTTCTGGAAACTGCTCATGAAATAATAAAAAGGCATCGTACACCATGTACATGAGAGCCGGGGCGCAACCTACTTTTAATACATGGTTTTTTGCTTGGTGTTTAGCCGCTAATTCTTCATGTAATTCCTGCATTTTCTTAAGTATTTCATAAGCTTTTGAAACGATAAATTTTCCTTCCGAAGTTGGAATGGTGCCATGTCTCGAACGTGTAAAGATTGGAACTCCAAACTCTTTTTCAAGCTGTGATATGGACTGACTGATAGCCGAGGGTGATAAGTGGAGTTTGTCTGCAGCCTTCGTGATCGAACTTTGTTTTGCTACCTCAACAAGGTATTTCATTTGTTCTAAGTTCATACCAATCTCCTTTAATTAAGCTGTGGTTAACAAAAGAATAACTAAATTCATTTTATCTTAAAAAATTGTGGTTTTGTTCAATATGGAAAAATTTTTAAAAGGATACCGAATAACGAACGAGAAAAATAATCAAAAAATCAGAGCACTTCTTTAAGGAGGGATTGAGTGAGGAAAAAGGATATTTTAAAGACAGTTAAAGATGTTGCTGGCCAGAAGGTGTTACCGCACAAGAAATATCAGAAATTCTAGGACTAAATAAAGTAAACGACAATTTTATCTTAAAAAATATGATGCTCCAAAGAAGAACAAAACTTCTGTCGTGCCAGGAGACGGGAAAAGCATATCGAACTAGAGGTGAAACCTATTGAAAACGATTGAACAAACGATATTCTCTTTAATACTTCATAGCGGGGATGCTAAGAGCAGCTGTATGGAAGCGATCATGTATGCAAAAGCAGGTGATTTTACAACAGCAGAAGAATTGATCGAGAAAGCAGGACTTGAACTGAATAAAGCACACAAAATACAGACGGCACTCATTCAAGATGAAACAAGAGGAGAGAGTACAGATATTGCCCAAGATCATCTGATGAACGCAATGACAGCACGTGATTTTTCAAAGGAAATCATTGATCTTCACAAACGTCTTGCTGACCGTTTGGAAGGCAGGGAGTGAGGACAACATGAAAAGGCTTGGATTATCGATCTATCCGGATCAAATGCCGCTAGAAGAAACGGTTAAATATTTGCAGCTTGCTTCAGGATATGGTTTTAAGCGCGTGTTTTCTTGTCTTCTGTCTGCTGAAGGAGGCAGGCAGGAGATTTTAAATCAGTATCAGCCCGTTTTAAAGGAAGCGGCATCACTTGGTATGGAAGTGATCGTTGATGTTGCCCCTTCTCTTTTTCATAAACTTAATCTTTCGTATGACGATTTATCTTTTTTCCATGAACTTGGAGCAGCGGGTATCCGGCTTGATGAAGGATTTGACGGATCAAAAGAAGCCGCTATGACGTACAATCGTCACGAATTGAAGATCGAATTGAACATGAGCAGCGGTACACGGCAGATCGAGAACATTATGAGCTTTAAGCCCGACGCCGAAATGCTCATTGGCTGTCATAACTTTTATCCTCAAGCGTACACAGGACTCTCGAGGAAACATTTTCTGAAAACCAGCCAACAATTTAAGGCACATGGGTTAAGAACGGCTGCTTTCATTAGTTCGGCAAACGGTGAAATAGGACCCTGGCCGGTTTCTGAGGGATTATGTACATTAGAAGAACACCGTGAACTGGGCATCGATGTACAGGCAAAAGATTTGTTTGCAACTGGTTTGATCGATGATATCATTATCGGAAATGCTTTTGCGAGTGAAGAGGAACTTCGAGCGTTAAGTATGATTGATATGGATGTTCTTTCGTTAAAGGTAGACTGGTCAGAATCAGCGACCGATCTAGAAAGGAAGATCGTTTTAGAAGAACAGCACTTTAATCGTGGAGATGTTTCGGAATATGTTATTCGTTCGACCCAAAGCCGGGTGAAGTACAGAGAACATTCATTTCCGCCTCATAGCACTGAACATATTAAAAAGGGAGACGTATTGATCATTAATGATCTGTACGGCCACTATCGCGGTGAACTGCAGATTGCGCTGAGAGACATGCCTTCATATGGAAAGAAAAATGTTGTAGGTCGAATACCGGAACAAGAACATTTTCTGCTGGATCAGATTCACTCATGGAGTAAGTTTCGGTTTGTTTAAACATTTTTAGATAAAAAAGAGCTGGACTCAAGGAAAAGAGCAGCTCTTTTTTTATGTTAAACAATTGTTTAAAACCAAGCATTCTGAAGCAGTTCAATAGCTTTTCTTATTTCTTCCACTGACAATACCGCGAAACCCAGCAGCACGGTTTGATCATCATTTCTGCCGTAAGATGATACGGGATAAACTTTTATGTTTTGAGCGGCGGCTGATTCCACTAGCTCTTTTTCAGTCATTCCATTATGCGGGCGAATCAATACATGGAGTCCTGAATCTTGACCGATCACCTCAACGCTATCAGGAAAACATCGTGAGATCTCGGAAACGAGAGCATCTCTTTTCTTTTGATAGACAACCCTCATTTTGTTAATATGTTTTGCCCAATGCCCATCTTGTAAAAAACGGTGCAATATTCTTTGATCTATGCGTGAAACCGTTTGTGTATAAAAAAAGAAATCGTTTTGATACATTTCGATAAGCGTTTTTGGGAGAATCATATAACTAATCCGTAAAGATGGAATAAGTGCTTTAGAAAAAGTACTCATATAGATAACATTCTCGTATGAATCCAGCCCTTGAAGTCCTGGAATCGGTTTACCGACATAGCGGAACTCGCTATCATAATCATCTTCAATAATAAAACGATTCTTTTCTTTCTGAGCCCAGTTTAATAGCTGGTGACGCCGTGATATCGGCATGACCATTCCGCATGGAAACTGGTGAGAAGGGGTCACGAAAACTACGTTTGCTCCACTCTTTTCTAGTTCTGAAACCATTAACCCGCTCTCATCAAGAGGTATCAGTTTCACATCTTCATCTCTTTTCTCAAATAAAACGAGTTTGCGGTGATACCCAGGATCCTCGACAGCAAACCGGCTTCCTTTAAGCAGCTGAAAGAGAACCTTAATCAAAAAAGGTGATCCGGCCCCGATTACGATTTGACTCGGAGAACATCGTACACCTCGAGCTTCATAAAGGTATTTTGCAATTTCTTCACGAAGTCCAAATTCTCCTTGTGGATGTCCGAGCAGCAATAAATCATTGTTTTCTTCTCTAAGTACTTCATTTGCAATTTTACGGTAAACGGAAAATGGAAAAGAATTTATCTCGATTCCTGCGTTATTGAAATCGTACTTCCAATCTTTCTTTGGGAATTTTTTCTCTTTGATGGAAGAACGTTTTTCTTTTACATCCATCCGGTCCTGATTCACATCACAAACAAAGAATCCTTTCCTTGGAAAACTATCAATATATCCTTCAGCGGCTAGCTGATTATATGCAGCTTCTATCGTGTTTTGACTAATATCCAGATGCTTCGATAACTTTCGTTTAGAAGGAAGTTTTGTATGGTGCTGTAGATGACCTGCTTGTATCTCTTGTTTTATAAATTCATAAAGTTGAAGATACAAAGGTTCTGCACTTTGCGTATCAAGTTTTGGTGTAATTTCAACCATACAACTGACCCCCTCAGTTTTAATGAATCTGGCTCTTTTTATAGAGTCACTCTTTCATTATAATACCTCTATGCTAATCAATTCAATTTCGTAAAATGAAGCTGCAGCTTAGGAGGTATTCAACATGAAATCAACCCGTCATATTGGTCTAGTCATGATCATTACCGGTGCTGTACTCTGGGGAGTGTCTGGCCCTATGATCCAGTGGCTTTTTCAACATACAAATCTAACTTCAGCTGACTATTTAGTGGTACGGTTAATAGCTGCTGGCGTTATTACGCTCTGTTTTTTATTTTTTAGAAAACAAGATATCTTTAAGATCTGGAAGCACCCTCGGCATTGGATTCAGCTTGTGATCTTTGCAGTGCTTGGCATGCTGGGAGCACAATATGCTTTTATCGAGACCGTCTATATCAGCAATGCTGTAACGGCTACTCTTTTTCAATTTCTTGGCCCTGTTTTGATTATGGTGTATGCCGCCATTTTAAATAAGAAGTTTCCTTCCGCTGTACAGTTTATTGCTTTATTTGCTGCACTGGCAGGGGTTTTTTATCTCATTACAAACGGATCTGTCCAAGACATTGTATTATCAAAAAAGGCTATCATTTTCGGGATCCTAACAGCATTAGGATTTACGTTTTATACCTTGCATCCGGCTTCATTGATTAAGACATGGGGTACATCAGTCATAGTAGGCTGGGGGATGTTACTAGGAGGAGTGGTTTTGTTTTTCATGAATCCCTCATTCCGTATTAGTGAAATGGCAAAAACGTTAACGCTGCCAACTTTATCTATGCTGATTTTTATCATTCTCAGCGGTACGGTTTCGTTTGTACTTTATATAGGAAGTTTGAAGTATTTAACGGCTACAGAGACAAGCCTGCTATCAAGCATTGAACCGCTTATCGCGGCTATTTTGTCTATTATGTGGCTGGATGAATCGTTTGGAGGATATCAGCTTTTAGGCGGAGCATTTATTGTGATAGCTGTCGTTTTCTTGACGATTCCTGAAAAAGAGGCAACAATCATAACGGAGAAAGTTTCCTGATATTTATTAAACGGGTACGGAGGTAGGACGATGATTCATGTATTGATTGCTGATGATGATGATCACATTCGCGAACTCTTAAAGCATCACCTTCAATTAGAAGGGTATATGGTCCATAAAGCGAAGGACGGAGAGGAAGCTTCACAGATTCTTTCAACTAGACAGGTTCATCTAGCCGTTATCGATATCATGATGCCTTTTAAAGATGGTTATCAGCTATGCGAAGAAATCAGGACGTATTATGATTTTCCCGTTATCTTATTAACCGCAAAAGATCAGCTTACCGACAAAGAGAAAGGGTATTTAGCAGGAACCGATGATTATGTCACAAAACCGTTTGAGCCCAAAGAACTACTGTTTCGAATAAAAGCATTATTAAGAAGATATCAGTTTGTGAATGCTGAAAAAATTATCCTGCACAAAACAGTCATCGACCGCAAAAGTTATGAAGTGCAAAGCAACGGAAAAATCCTTATGCTCCCAATGAAAGAATTTGAGCTCCTAGCACAGTTAGCGAGTTATCCCGGGCGGATCTTTAACCGAGATGAATTGATTCAGCTGGTTTGGGGTTCTGATTTTAGTGGGGATGACAGGACCGTTGATGTACATATCAAAAGACTCCGTGAACGTTTTAAAGAAAATACAGATGACTTTCAAATACTGACTGTAAGAGGAATCGGTTATAAATTGGAGTGTAAGAGGTGAAAACATTATATTTACGAATCGTGATCACGACCGTTTTCGTGATGATCATCAGCTCTGTTTTTGCCTTTATCCTATCCAATGTGTATTACCAGTATTACTTAAAACCTGCAAATGATCAGAAAATTACCCAGATGGCGAAAGAGATTCAATTCTTTAATCAAACAGAAAACAAAAATGTAGATCCTTATTTAAAAAGTGTTGGAAACCTAGGTTATCAGTTGTATGTTGCAGATGCGAATGGAAATGGAACATTTTATGGAGAAGCCTTTCGGGAGAAGAAATTGGATGCTGGAGTGGTTCAGCAAGTTATTTCTGGTGAGGTCTATCACGGGATAAAGAATTTCCCGACTACTCTCTTTATTACTGGTTTTTTTGATAATGATCTACGAAACACAATTGGAGTTCCAATAGAGGAACAAGGGAAAAATTACGCACTTTTTATACGTCCTAACTTAGATGTTCAGTTTGGAGAGATGCGGATTTTCTTTGCCTTGCTTTTAGTATTGACTGTTTTATTAAGCATATTATGTGTATTCGTTAGCACCCGATATATTGTAAAACCTATTATTCGCTTAACAGATGCGACCAAAATCATCTCAAAAGGCAACTATAAAGTCGATCTCAAAGTAAATCGTCAAGATGAAATAGGAAAGTTAGCAAGTCATTTTGCTCAGATGACAAAAAATTTAGAGCAATTAGAAGAGATGCGCCAGGAGTTTGTTTCAAATGTTTCCCACGAGATTCAATCACCACTCGCAGCTATTCAAGGCTTTTCTAAAACATTGCAGTCAAAAAATATATCTGAAAAACAAAAAGATAAATACTTGGCTATTATTGAAGAAGAAGCGAAGAGGATGTCACAACTCAGTAAGCATTTGCTCACTCTAGCTTCATTAGATAAAGAAGACCATCAATTAGATAAAAGTACCTTCGATATAGCGGAACAGATTAAGCAAGTTTTGTTTATGACAGAATGGAGCTGGCAGGAAAAAGAGTTAGCGATTGAGTTGGATTTGCCTTCTTCTGCCTATATCTTTGGTGATCAAAAATTACTTTATCAAGTTTGGACCAATTTATTTACAAATGCTATTAAATATACGCCTGTTGGCGGCACGGTGTCGATTCACGTAGAAGCGCTGCCTGAACTGCATCACATAAAAATCACAGATACAGGTGTCGGAATCTCGAAGGATGATCTTCCCTTCATTTTTAACCGTTTTTATAAAGCGGATAAGGTTCGAACTCGAACAGAAGGAAGCAGTGGTTTAGGGCTTTCCATCACGAAGAAAATCATAGACCTCCATAATGGCAGCATTCATGTAAAAAGTGAGCTGCATAAGGGGACAGTGTTTCATATCTACCTGCCTCGAATGTAAAATGCCGTTCATCTTCCGTTCATATTCATCCTCTATACTTTGATTGTTCAAAAAGAAAATCAAAGAAATGGAGATGAATCATCATGTTTTTGGCATTACGTGAATTAAGGCATGCGAAATTGCGTTACGCTTTAATCTCTTTAATCATGATTTTAATTGCATGGCTCGTCCTTTTTGTAACGGGTTTAGCAAATGGTCTATCATCGGATAATGCAGCTTCAATTCAATATAGCAGTGTTGATTATCTGCTTCTTTCAAAAGATGGTGATCAAAAGATTACTCGTTCATCCTTATCTGGACAATCTTTAAATGATATTGGGAAATTCGTACAAAAAGATGATGCAGCACCGGTCAGTATCCAAATGTCCACCGTGGAAAATGAGAATAAAAAGATTGATGTTGCCTTCTTCGCCATTGATGCAACAAGCTTTTTGAAACCTCAGTTGGTCGAAGGAAAGATGTTTTCTAATGATAGGTCAAACGAGGTAGTCGTTGATCGTTCTATAAAAGAAGAGGGGCTTTTACTCGGAGACAAGATCAAGGACGAACTCTCAGGAAAGACGTTTACCATCGTTGGTTTTTCAAAAAACCAAACGTTCAGCCACTCACCGGTTGTTCATATGAATGTGAAGACCTGGTCCCATCTAGGTAGGCCTTATTCAAAAGAGACAATGAATGCAATCGCCCTAAAAACTGATAAAGATACGGCGGACAAAATAGAGAGATCATATTCTGAGATAGAAGCAGTAGAAAAGAAACAAGCGTTAAAAGGGATACCAGGATACCAAGAAGAGCAAGGCTCCCTTTTAATGATGATTATTTTTCTTTTCATTATTGCTGCCTTTGTGCTAGCTGTTTTCTTTTATGTCATTACGATTCAAAAAATGAATCAATTTGGTGTATTAAAAGCGATTGGTGCCAAAACGGGTTATTTAGCAAAAAATATTCTGTACCAGGTATTTCTTTTGTCTTCGGTTAGTTTATTGATCAGCAATGGTTTGACGTATGGTGTATCTTTCATGCTGCCTGCTAGTCTGCCATTCGTGCTTAGTCCACTTCTCGCTTTAGGATGCTCGCTGCTCTTTTTAGGGGTGGCTCTGCTCGGCTCGGTACTCTCTTTGTATCAAGTAGCTAAGATTGACGCCATTGAAGCAATAGGGAGGGCAGCGTGATGAAGGCTAAATTATATCTAGAGAAAATCAGTAAAGTTTTTACAGATGGTGATCATGAAGTCACCGTTTTAGATGAACTATCTTTAAAAGTAAATGAAGGTGAGTTTGTCGCAGTGGTTGGCCCTTCTGGGTCTGGAAAAAGTACGTTTCTTTCCATCTCAGGTGCTTTGCTCAGTCCATCAAAGGGACGTATGTTTATCAATGGGAAAGATCTTAGCAAAGAATCCGATGATAAATTAAATGAGATTCGTTTAAAGAACATCGGTTTTGTCTTTCAATCATCGAATCTGATCCCTTATCTAACGGTCCTAGACCAGCTTATTCTCATTTCAGTGCTGGCTGGAAAGGATAAGCAAGAAGCTGAAGTTAAAGCAAATAAATTATTGGATAGGCTCGGGCTGTCTCACCGCGTTCATCATTATCCAGAAACTTTATCAGGCGGGGAACGGCAGCGTGTTGCTATTGCCCGCGCTTGGATGAATGACCCTGAGATCCTTTTAGCGGATGAGCCAACAGCGAGTCTCGACGCTGAGCGAGGCAGAGAAGTTGTACAGATGCTGTCAGATGAAGTGAAGCTAAGAGGTAAAGCTGCGGTCATGGTTACGCATGATCAGCGGGTTTTGGATTTATGCGATAGGGTCTTATATATGGAAGATGGAAAATTAGTAGAAAACAAAAGGTAAGGTAGAGATGACTTCTTCTTTGAAGTCATTTTTTTTATGGTGAGAAATTATGATGAAGTGTGATCTGCTTGTCATGCTCGGAAGTGGATTAGCAGCTTTCATCCCTTAGTCCACTCTGAATGTACACTGCTAATGATTATCACGGAAAAAACAAGGATAATCACGGAAAAATGACTGTTAATCACGGAAAAGTAAGCCATAATCACGGAAAAAATGCGGTTCATTTTAGAAAAATTCAAAATACCTATTATGGTGTCCGTCCCATACGTACTCTAACATCAATCGACCAAATTTGTAATATTAATCAAGAATCACATGCTTAAAATCAGAAAAATAAGAATCAACCCTAAAAAAAGTGTCGAAAAATTACGAATAATGAAATATAATAGATTCAGATAGAAAATAATTATAGTTTTGGAGGGGGTTCATATGAGTATCTTCAGGAAGAAAAGTATTTCAGATTTAGTTGCAGCTTCAAAAACAGGTACTACACTAAATAAAGAACTAGGTACATGGGACCTGACAATGCTCGGAATCGGAGCAATCATTGGTACAGGGATTTTCGTTTTAACGGGAACAGGAGCTCTTACAGCAGGGCCTGCACTTATTATTTCTTTTATCATTGCTGGGCTAGCCTGTTTATTTGCAGCCCTTTCTTATGCTGAATTTGCCTCTACGGTTCCGGTATCTGGATCTGTTTATACGTACACGTATGCTACAATGGGTGAATTTTTGGCATGGATTATCGGATGGGATTTGATTTTAGAATATTTACTGGCTGTAAGTGCCGTTTCAGTAGGCTGGTCTGGATACTTTCAATCTTTGCTAAAAGGTTTTGGTATTACAATTCCAACAGCTTTTACAGCAGCACCTGGTGCAGTAGAAGGAGCAACCACCTATTTTAATCTTCCTGCATTTTTAATTGTTATGCTTATTACCGTATTACTTTCATTAGGGGTTAAACAATCGAAACGTGTAAATAACATCATGGTTGTTATCAAAGTGGCTGTAGTCATCCTGTTTATCGTTGTAGGCGTAGGTTATGTAAAGCCAGACAACTGGACTCCGTTTACACCATTTGGTTTTGACGGAATCTTTGCAGCAGCTGCACTCGTTTTCTTTGCATTTATTGGTTTTGATGCCATCGCATCTGCCGCTGAAGAAACAAAAAATCCAAACCGTGACTTGCCAAAAGGTATCATTTATTCTTTATTAATTTGTACGATTCTGTATGTTATAGTAACGGGCATCATGACAGGTGTTGTACCTTTCACTGACTTTAAAGGTAACGAAGATCATCCGATTTCGCTTGTTCTTCAAGTTGCAGGACAAAACTGGGTGGCTGGGATTATAGATATTGGTGCCATCCTCGGGATGACAACCGTTATGCTTGTTATGCTTTATGGACAAACACGTGTATCATATGCGATGTCACGTGACGGTCTATTGCCGAAGTTCTTTAGAACAGTTCATAAAAAATATAGAACCCCATACGGATCAACGTGGTTCTTTGGTCTTGTCGCAGGTCTTATGGGAGCATTAATCCCTCTTGATGAACTTGCAAAACTAGTTAACATTGGAACGCTATCTGCATTCATATTGGTTTCTGTAGCAGTTCTGGTTCTTCGTAAAACACAGCCAGACCTTCCGCGTGCTTTCCGATGTCCAGCGGTTCCTTGGATTCCGCTATTAGCTATTCTGTTTTGTGGATTCCTCATGCTTCAGCTAGATGGAGACACATGGATTCGCTTTATCATCTGGTTAGTTATTGGTGCAGCGATTTACTTCATCTACTCTAAAAAGAACTCTCATTTAAATAAAGAAATTAATAAGTAAATTAAGATCTAAAAAAGAGGCAGAGAATGCCTCTTTTTTTATTGGGAAAATCAGATAAACTATTTAAAGATTATGTATTTTGAAGGGGGATCCTGAAAATGGGGACCCTTTTGCTTGGGAAGAAGAGACCATTACAATGTTAAACGATGAGTTAAAAAGAAGCGATAAGATGGTGGTTTCACTCTGATCTTGTTTTTGCTTAATTTGAAAGTGTGAATTAAAATTCAAGAGAAAAAAATGGATTAGAATAAGAAGACAATCAAAAAAACAGGCCCCTCTTAAGAGAGTCCTGTTTTATCTATTGGGTTATTATGCTTTACGTACGTTAGTAGCTTGAGGTCCGCGTTGTCCTTGTTCAACTTCGAACGTTACGTCTTGACCTTCGTCTAAAGATTTGAAACCTTCAGCTTGGATAGCTGAGAAGTGTACGAATACATCGTCTCCACCTTCGCGCTCGATGAATCCGAAACCTTTTTCTGCGTTAAACCATTTAACCTTACCTTGTTCCATTTTTGTTGCCTCCCTGTCGTGCCAATCCGCACAATAATACTATCTCTGCTCAAAAATATCAAGATAATCGGTTACCATGTACAATCGAACAAAAATAATTCTTTTTTATCGTAACACTTTACTAACCAATAAACAAGTGCAACTGAAGAAAGGAGACGTCTAATGAATGGGGAGTACCTCAAAAAGCCTTAACGGCAGGGGATAACGCTGATCAATCGTTTGGAAATTTAGTAACAATGGTCTAGGAATTTTCAGCAAATAGTGATTAAGAACTAAAAATGGAACAAATAACCAAAAAGCGGTTTAGAAGCGGTTCTGGTTTTAACTTCCTTTTATTCGTGGTACATTTAGAAAAATACTAAAATAATTGGCGTGATGATATATGAAGGAGAAGAATCGAGTTACAGATCGTTTTCAGCGACCTCTTCAGGACTTACGGATCTCCGTTACAGATCAATGCAATTTTCGATGTACGTACTGTATGCCTAAGGAGATATTTGGACCTGATTATCCGTTTTTACCACAATCAGAATTGCTCTCGTTTGATGAGATTGAGCGGATTGCTTCCCAATTTGCCCGCGCAGGTGTTGAAAAGATTCGTATTACAGGCGGTGAGCCGCTGCTCCGAAAGGGATTGCCGGAGCTTCTGAAACGCCTGCGTTCCATTGATGGTATACGGGATATCGCATTAACAACGAATGGAGTATTGCTTCCAAGAATGGCTACGGAACTGAAAGAGTCCGGGATGGACCGAGTAACTGTAAGCCTTGATACGCTTAATGATACTCTCTTTGGTACGATTAATGGAAGAGGCGTCGGAGTAGACCCCGTATTAAGAGGGATAGAAGCTGCACACCAAGCAGGACTTTTTGTGAAAATAAATATGATGGTCAAAAAAGGAATCAATGATAGAGAAATTTTGCCAATGGCGCGTTATTTTAGGAATACTCCATATGTGCTAAGGTTCATCGAGTATATGGACGTAGGTACCTCTAACGGTTGGAACTGGGATGATGTAGTTTCAAAGGATGAAATATTGTCAATCATAGGAGATGAATTCCCTTTAGAGATGGCTGGTATAAATTATTACGGTGAAGTGGCTAAGCGTTACCGTTATAAAGATGGCCAAGGGGAGATCGGAATAATTTCTTCAATTAGTGATACATTTTGTTCCACTTGTACAAGAGCAAGATTATCTGCTGATGGGAAAGTATACACATGTCTTTTCACTGGGAAAGGGACAGATTTTAAAGATTTCCTTCGTGAGGGAGCTTCTGATGATGAGCTCTATATGCGAGTGGTTGAGACGTGGCGCGATCGATCTGATCGTTATTCAGATGAAAGAAGAGAGCAAGGCGCGAGTGAACGCAAAAAAATAGAAATGTCCTATATCGGAGGCTGAATCATTCAGTCTCTTTTTTTATAGGAGTTGAGGTTTGTTAATAACTATTTTATAATTACTTACATAAAGTAATTAGTTATATTATTTGAAAGAAGGTAGTATAAATGAAACCTATTCATAAAGACACACATATCGGTAGCGTTACATTAAAAGTAAGAGATCTAGAGAGCATTACTAACTTTTATACAGGAACAATGGGGTTGAAAATTTTGTCTCAAACTGAGTCTGTTGTTCATTTAACAGCGGATGGGGAAACACCGCTGCTCATTCTAGAAGGAAATCCAGAGCTTAAACAGAGGCCCATTAAAAGTGCGGGGTTATATCACTTGGCTTTACTTGTTCCAACCAGAAAAGATCTTGCCAACATTCTTTATCACTTTATTGAAACCAAAACTCATTTAGCTGGTGCATCCAATCATAAGTTTAGTGAAGCTATTTATCTACAGGACCCTGAAAATAATGGCATCGAAGTTTATCGAGACGTAGATCGTGCAGATTGGATCCGGGATGAAAGAGGAAAATTGCCTGCAGTCAGCGAACCATTAGATGTACATGGATTATTAGAGGAAAGGGATGCAAAAATTTGGAGCGGCATTCCTGAAAAGACAGTTATGGGGCATGTTCATTTAAATGTAACCAGTATTCCAGAAGCTGAAGAGTTTTATGTGAATGTTCTAGGTTTTGAAGAACAGACCAGAATGGCAAACCATGCGCTTTTCATATCAGCGGGCGGATATCACCATCACATCGCATTAAACATCTGGAATGGTCCGAATGCTGTCAAAGTTTCACCTGAAACAACAGGTCTTTTACACTATGAAATTATTGTTCCGTCAAAAGCAGAAATCCAACATGTAGAGCGTGCGCTTGAAATCAGTCAAACTCCTTTTAGAAAAGAAGGAGAGATACTAACACTAAAAGATCCTGCGGGCAATGGTGTCATCATAAAGTCACGTTAAGTTTACAGCTATAGGTTATCTGGGAATGATTTATGTAAAAGAAAGTACTGAATAATGACTGCAAAGAGGGGGGCTTTATGAAGAAGAACACGTTGGTAAAGTTAGCGGCCATACTTCTTATTGTTATTGCCTTGTTAGCACTAAACCACTTTGTTTTTAAAGTCACCCCTATCTCATTACGTGATTGGGTCCTATCCTTTGGTATGGTGGCACCTATAATCTATGTCATATTAAACGTCATTCGCCCTTTTACATTGTTTCCAATCTCTGTTTTATCCCTGGCAGGCGGTTTAGCCTTCGGCGTCATCTGGGGTACCGTTTATACTGTATTCTCTGCAACTATTGGGGCTATCCTTTCGTTTTATATTGCAAAACACCTTGGTTCGAGATGGCTAAAGAACAAAACAGATACACCTTCCAGGGTTGTGCAATGGCAAAACCAATTGAAAGACAAAGGATTTCTATATATTTTGTTACTCCGAATCATCCCCATTCTAAACTTCGATCTTGTAAGTTACGTGGCTGGGATTTCAAAACTGAAGCTTAGATCGTACATTTTTGCAACAATGCTCGGAGTTCTTCCAGGTACACTCGCATACAATTTGTTAGGTGACAGTTTTATTAAAGGTAACGGGACAGCAATTGCTGTAGCTGTAACCTTAGTTCTATTCGTAGCATGTATTCCGGTAATCGTAAAGAATAAAAAGCTGATGACAGATCAGATGCAGCGCCATAAAGAAGATAATGTATAAACCTTGCTAAGATTTAAAGCAAGGTTTTTTGTTTTGTTCATTGAAAAGCGGCAAATCTCGTCAGATTCGGTTTTACGGTACTCATGTAATAGAGTTACAATCCGTTTCCTCAAAACTTCACGTCCTCGACCTTCCTAATTCTGAATGAACAAATGATTTACGTGTTTTGAGCATAATACTTGTTCCTTATTAATAATTATTATAAATTAGTATTGACTTCAAATAAGAAGTAAGTATAATTAAGAATGTGAAGAAAACGTGATAATGATTTTCATTATCACTTAAAAGGAGTGAAGATTTCAATGGCAGAACGTATGGTAGGTAAACAAGCACCTCGCTTTGAAATGGAAGCGATCATGCCAAATAAAGAAACGAAAAAAGTAAGTTTGGAAGAGAACATGAAAAATGGAAAATGGACTGTTCTTTTCTTTTATCCGATGGACTTTACCTTTGTGTGTCCGACTGAAATTACAGCACTGTCTGATCGCTACGAGGAATTTGAAGATTTGGATGCAGAGGTAATCGGCGTTTCTACAGATACCGTCCACACGCATCTAGCTTGGATTAACACAAGCCGTGAAGATAACGGACTAGGAGAATTAAATTACCCTCTAGCTGCAGATACGAACCACCGTGTGTCCCGTGACTATGGCGTATTAATTGAAGAAGAAGGGATTGCCCTAAGAGGGCTGTTCATTATCAATCCAGAAGGTGAGATGATGTATCAAGTTGTCTTCCACAACAACATCGGACGAGATGCTGACGAAACATTGCGTGTTCTTCAAGCACTGCAAACAGGTGGCCTTTGCCCTGCAAACTGGAAGCCAGGACAAAAAACACTTTAATAACAAAGATCTGTAATCAACAGGGCTCACTTAATAAAAAAAATTTGAACAAACGTTTAACTTTGGAGGGAATAAAAGATGAAATTACGTGAACAAATGCCTGAACTTGATGGTGCTGCAGCATGGTTAAATGATGAAGTAAAAAAAGAAGAACTAGTTGGAGAAAAAGCTACTTTGATTCATTTCTGGTCTGTTAGCTGCGGACTGTGTAAGGAAGCTATGCCTGAAGTGAATGAACTGCGTGACGAATATGAAGATGATCTGAACGTAGTGGCGGTCCACATGCCTCGATCTGAAAACGATCTTGATATGAGTGTAATTGAACAGATGGCAATTGGACATGATATTACTCAGCCGGTCTACGTAGACAGTGAGCATAAACTCACTGATGCATTTGAAAACAAATATGTGCCTGCATACTATGTTTTTGATAAAGAAGGAAAGCTGCGCCACTTCCAAGCAGGTGGAAGCGGAATGGACATGCTTCGTAAACGATTAAACCGTGTTCTAAACGAAGAAACAAAATAGGAGATGATACGATGAATACGATCCAAGATGTACTGAATCGCCAAGTTGCCAATTGGAATATGCTATTCGTAAAGTTGCACAACTACCATTGGTACGTTAAAGGACCTCACTTTTTTACATTGCATGAGAAATTCGAGGAGCTTTATAATGAGGCGGCAACAAACATTGATGAATTGGCAGAACGACTGCTCGTTTTAAAAGGTACGCCTGTTGCTACGATGAAAGAATACCTTGAGATGTCTACTGTAAAAGAAGCGAATGGCGGCGAAACAGCTGAGGAAATGGTTCAAAGTGTTATTAAAGATTTTGAGCTTTTGATCTCTGAGATTAAAGAAGGTATGGAAGTAACTGAGCGTGAAGGTGATGAGGTTACCCATGATATGCTTCTTTCCGTTCGTGAAAGCCTTGCAAAACATAACTGGATGCTGCGAGCATTTGTGAGTTGAATTGACAAAGAGTGACTTGAGTCGCTCTTTTTTTTTGTATCTATCTATCTAAAAATTGTAATAATTCTGCATTTTAGTGTGGTTTATGCTAAAATATTTGAAGTAACTACAAATTCCAAAAGGAGGAAAAACATGAAAAAGGGGATTGCTTTTATTTTCGTTTTACTTTTGGCATTTTCACTTGCAGCATGTGGGCAGAAGATTGAAACACCATCTGAAAAGAAAGAATCAGGTGAAAGTCCTGCATTAAACCTTGACCGAATCAGTATTGTGACAGGCGGTACGGGTGGTACATATTATCCACTTGGTGGAGAAATGGCGAAAATTGTTGGTGATGAGTTAGACATTGAGGCAAATTCACAAGCTTCAGGAGCTTCTGTTGAAAACATGCAGCTTCTACAAGATGGTGATGCTGATGTGGCATTCACACAAACAGATATTGCTAGCTACGCAGTAGAAGGTAAAGAGATGTTCAAAGAGAAAGTCGATCAAGTAACAGGAATCGGTACGTTATATCCTGAAACGATTCAAATCGTTACGCTGAAAGACAGCGGCATTAAGAGTGTTGAAGATTTAAAAGGCAAGAAGGTTTCGGTTGGAGCACCTGGAAGCGGAACGTTTGCCAATGCTGAACAAATCTTAAAAATTCATGGTATGACGATGGAAGATATTGATGCACAGCACCTTTCTTTTGATGAGTCTGCAGAAAGTATTCAGGACAAAAACATTCAAGCTGCATTTATCACAGCGGGAACACCGACTGGAGCTGTTGAAGCATTATCCGCAACAAATCCTGTTACGATTATTCCAATCGCTGACGACAAGGTTAAAGAACTAATCGAAGCACATCCTTATTACATTGAGGATACAGTTAAGAGCGGAACGTATAAGCTGGAAGCCGATGTGAAGACGGTAGCTGTTCTTTCTATGCTGACTGTTCGTAAAGATATGGAAGAGGACGCAGTGTACGCGATTACAAAAGCGATCTTTGACAATACAGATAAGATCAGTCACGCAAAAGGTGAGCTTATCTCTCCAGAGAAAGCAGTAGAAGGAATGGGAATCGACCTTCACCCTGGAGCTAAAAAGTATTTTGAAGAAAAAGGAATTTTAAAATAAGAGGTGTTGGCATGGGCTGAAGAGATTTCTTTAGTCCATGTATTCTTTATGAAGCGAATTAATGTAATCATCTTTGTTGTTATGTGTCTCTCTGCTGCCATGATGTATCCGTTCTTGTCGGGCGTGGTTATAGAAGAGGGTGAGACGGGGAAATTGCTGGCTTTCTTTAAAATGGAGCCAAGTAAAGAATTTAGTATCACATACATACACTCAATCCATAAAACGCCTGTTCTCGAAACATACCATATCAATCAAGAGGGGCAGATTGTACAGACTGAAATGAGGTTCGAGGAATTTGGCGTTGGTATGCCTTCTGGGGCAACCGGAAACGAAGTGTTTACACAAAAAGACGGAACGTATATTTTGTCAAACATGAATAGAACGTTTCCTTCACTAGATATTCGGACCGGACAGATTATAGCCAATCATACACTTCTGTTTGAAGGACGTGAATATCCGTTTTCAAGCTTTAGTGAAAAAGGTTCATGGGTCCGATTAAAAACAGAAAAGTTGAATGTATGGCAATGGATGATTGGAGGGAAAAAACTTGGATAACAAAAAAGAAGTGCAGCGTGAACAAATATCAGATCAAGCTGTACAGGAATTGATGGAAAAGTACGATCCTGAAGCAGGTTTTCGTAAATTAAAAGGTGCCCTATACTGGATTACACTGATCGGCCTAGTTGCTTTTTCTTTATTCCAGTTGTATACAGCGATTTTCGGTGTCTTGCCTGCTCAGCTGCAACGCACGATCCATTTAGGTTTTGCACTAACTTTAATCTTTTTATTATTTCCGGCATCTAAAAAGAAGCGTGAGAAGAAACAGCGTTTTCAAGTAGCCTGGTATGACATGGTGCTTGCTGCATTATCCATAGCAGTCGGATCCTATTGGTACGTATTTATGGACGACCTTGTAATGAGGGTTGGAAGACTTACGACTCAGGATTTCATAGTAGGTGTGATTGCAATCCTTCTTGTCTTGGAAGCAACAAGACGCGTCGTTGGACTTCCGATTACTTTCATCGCGGGCTTTTTCTTGCTATACGCTTATTTTGGACCTTATATGCCAGGGTTCTTAGAGCATAAAGGGTTAACTATTGAACGTATTGTAAGAACAATGTTTTTTACAACAGAAGGAATTCTAGGTACACCGCTCGCGGTTTCATCTACATATATCTTCTTATTCCTCTTGTTTGGAGCATTTCTTGTCAAGACAGGTGTAGGGGAATATTTTAATGATCTATCTATCGTTATTGCGGGAAGACGTGTCGGAGGCCCTGCTAAGGTAGCGATTTTTTCAAGTGCCCTTCAAGGAACGATCAGTGGAAGTTCGGTTGCAAACGTTGTAACGTCTGGGGCTTTTACCATTCCGATGATGAAACGTTTAGGCTATGATAAAAACTTTGCTGGAGCTGTTGAGGCTGCTTCTTCTACAGGAGGGCAGATCATGCCGCCGGTTATGGGTGCTGCAGCATTCCTTATGGTTGAATTTATCGGAGGCGGCATCACGTATTGGGATATCGCAAAAGCTGCTGCCATCCCTGCTATTCTCTATTTTGCAGGGATCTGGATCATGACCCACTTTGAAGCGAAACGGATCGGTCTAAGAGGACTTTCCCGTGAAGAGATGCCCGAAACGAAAAGAGTTATCAAACAAATTTACTTATTGATTCCGATCGTCGTGGTTATTATCCTCTTAATGGGCGGGATGAGTGTAACGAAAGCCGCGCTATGGTCGATCGTCAGTGCGATTGCAGTTGGCATGTTCAATAAGCAAACACGAATGGGGCCAAAGCTCTTTATTGAAGCGTTAGCAGATGGTGCCAGAACTGCTCTTGGCGTCGCAGCGGCTACGGCAGCAGCAGGTATGATCGTCGGTGTTGTTACGGTAACGGGTGTTGGGCTAAAGATGGCTAACGGCTTGCTTGAACTTTCAGGCGGATACTTGATTCCAACGCTGATTTTAACGATGGTTGCATCGCTCGTACTTGGCATGGGGTCACCAACGACAGCTAACTATGTCATAACGTCTACCATTGCGGCACCTGCTATTCTGTTGTTCGGTGTTCCGGATCTATCGGCGCACATGTTTGTATTCTATTTCGGCATTATTGCAGATATCACGCCTCCGGTAGCACTTGCGGCATTTGCTGCAGCTGGTGTTTCTGGCGGTGAGCCGATACGGACCGGGATCATATCATCGAAACTCGCTATTGCGGCGTTTATTATTCCTTACATCTTCGTTATCTCACCGCAGCTCATGCTGATTGATACGACATGGACTGAAGCGGTGTGGGTCATCTCAACGGCATTTGTTGGAATGATCGCGATCGGGGCAGGAATGATCGGATATTGGATGCGTCCTCTTAATTGGTTAGAAAGAATAGCAGCAGTTGTGATCGGTTTCCTGCTTATCTACCCGGAGGGCATTTACAGTGCGATCGGTCTTGCTGCGTTTGCTCTTATGCTTGGAAGCCAATACTGGCTATTAAAAAAAGACAACATGCAAGCTCCATCATCACCAGCGCTCTGATTGAATGCAAGCCCAAAGGCTTAGGCTTTTGGGCTTTTTTGTGCAGTTAAAGTTTAAAAAATTCACAGTGGGTACAAGATTGTAAAGTTGAACAGGTTTCATTTATGATACAATCATTGGGAATGTGTTTTTTATAAAGGAGAGAACCTATTATGATTACGGTAACTAACGTTGGTCTTCGCTACGGCGACCGCAAGCTGTTTGAAGACGTTAATATAAAGTTCACACCAGGAAACTGCTACGGTCTAATCGGTGCGAACGGTGCGGGAAAATCTACATTTTTAAAAATTCTTTCTGGTGAGATCGAGGCACAGACAGGTGACGTGCATATGACCCCAGGTGAGCGTTTAGCAGTATTAAAGCAGAACCACTTTGAATACGAAGATCAAGAAGTGCTGCAGACGGTTATCATGGGACACACTCGTCTTTATGAAGTGATGCTGGAGAAGGACGCAATCTATATGAAGGCTGATTTCTCTGACGAGGATGGTATTCGTGCTGCTGAACTTGAAGGTGAGTTTGCTGAGCTAAACGGTTGGGAAGCTGAGTCTGAAGCGGCGATCCTATTAAAAGGTCTTGGTATTAAAGAAGACCTTCATACGAAGAAACTTGCTGATTTAACTGGTTCTGAAAAAGTAAAAGTGTTGCTTGCTCAAGCACTTTTTGGTAAACCAGATGTTCTATTGCTGGATGAGCCTACGAACAACTTGGACCTTCAAGCGATTCAGTGGCTTGAAGACTTCCTGATCAACTTTGAGAACACTGTTATCGTTGTATCCCATGACCGTCACTTCTTAAACAAAGTATGTACGCACATGGCTGACCTTGACTTCGGTAAGATCCAGATCTATGTAGGAAACTATGATTTCTGGTATGAATCTTCTCAATTAGCACTTAGGATGGCTCAAGATCAAAACAAGAAAAAAGAAGAGAAGATCAAGGAACTTCAGGCGTTCGTTGCGCGATTCAGTGCGAATGCTTCTAAATCCAAACAAGCTACATCTCGTAAGAAGCTTTTAGATAAAATCTCTTTAGATGATATCAGACCTTCTTCTCGTAAATATCCGTATGTGAATTTTGGCATCAACCGTGAGATCGGTAATGACCTTCTTCGTGTAGAGGGACTTACAAAAACGATCGATGGCGTAAAAATTCTGGATAACGTAAGCTTTGTTATGAACAAAGATGACAAGATTGCTTTTGTTGGTAAAGAAGAAATTGCGATTTCCACATTGTTTAAAATTTTGATGGGCGAGATGGAAGCGGACAGCGGAACATACAAATGGGGTGTAACAACTTCTCAAGCGTTCTTCCCGCGTGACAACTCTAAGTATTTTGAGGGCAGTGAGCAGACACTTGTTGACTGGCTGCGACAGTACTCTCCTGAAGATCAGACGGAAAGCTTCCTTCGTGGTTTCCTTGGCCGCATGCTTTTCTCTGGTGAGGAAGTAATGAAGAAGCCTTCTGTATTATCAGGGGGAGAGAAAGTACGCTGTATGCTTTCTAAGATGATGCTTAGTGGATCAAACGTATTGATCATGGACGATCCAACGAACCACTTGGATCTAGAATCTATTACTGCATTAAACAACGGTTTAATCAGCTATAAAGGATCATTGCTATTTACTTCTCATGACCATCAGTTCGTTGAGACGATTGCGAACCGTATCATCGAGATCACACCAAAAGGAATCATTGATAAGCAGATGTCTTATGATGAATACTTGGCAAATGATGAGCTGAAAAAACAGCGTCAGCTTATGTATCAATAATTTAAAAAAGGAGTGTTAAGTCTGAAACAGGATTTAACGCTCCTTTTTTATGTACATGTTAAAGGGGGAGAAAGGTGTGGAGCGATTTACCGAAATGGTGATGGAGATTATTAAAAGTATCCCAAGCGGCAAGGTAATGTCTTATGGCCAGATCGCGCGAGTTGCCGGTAAGCCAAGAGGAGCGAGACAAGTAGTTCGTATCCTTCATGCTATGAGTAAAAAACATAAACTGCCATGGCATCGGGTAATCAATTCAAGGGGTGAGATCGGGATTCAGGATGAAGAACTATTTTTTACACAAAAATCATTATTGGAAGGCGAAGGAGTGCAATTTAAAGGGAAAAGCACAATTGATATGGAAAAGTACAGATATCATCCAGATTGTGATGAGTATCTTTAAAAAAGTAGAACAGGGAGTCATTGATCTATGAAGACTAGACCAATTCCAGTAATAAAAAAAGCAGAGTTAAAAGATAAAGAAACGATTAAAAATCTAATGCAATTTTACTTTTACGATTTCTCAGAGTTTGTTGAAGCGTACGTTGGTAACGATGGTTTATTTGGTGTGTATTCTTATTTGGACAACTATTGGGAAGAAAAAGAGAGAATCCCTTATCTTATCGAGAAAGATGGAAAACTAGCAGGTTTTGTCTTAGTAAGAGAAGTCCAAGAGGAAAATAAGCTTTACTGGTCAATCTCTGAATTTTTTATAATGAAAAAATTTCGGCTTAGCGGGTTAGGTAAATATGCGGCACATCAAATTTTTGAAAGGCATAGAGGAAATTGGGAAGTATTTCAGATAGAAAAGAACAAGCCTGCTCAAGCTTTTTGGAGAAAAGTGATTAATGAATATACAGAAGGGCAGTTTGTGGAGCGGACAAAAGAGGGGAAAATCGTCCAAACGTTCTGCAGTTAAAAGATAACTATTTTTAGAGCGATTCTTTGAGAAGAATCGTTTTTTTATTTCTTAATAGAACTTTGGCAGTTTGACTTTTTTTCATTAGGACAAAATAGGATAGGAGCTCATATGGATATGTTTATGGTTTCTTAATAACGGTAGTTTTTCATTCAAGAGAGGATGTACATATGTTTAGGATGAATCTGCTTGATAATTATTTAAAGAAATATACGAGGATGTCAGAGCGGGAATTATCTCATACGGTTCAATCGAATATGTGGTTTACACCCGTCCTCTATGTCCTTTTTTCTTCTTTATTAGTCATTGCTACATTAACATCTGATCTTAAATATGATTTAGGAAATCAAATGAGACCTTTTTTTGCAGTGGATTATGATCTTACTCGGGATTTGGTAGGCACGCTGACAGCTGCCATTTTGACATTGACTACCTTTACATTTAACTTGATTCTGGTTGTTTTCACAACATTCTCGGGACAGTTTTCCCCGCGCATGCTGAAAAATTTTATTGCGAGTAAATCAACACAGCGAGTGCTAGGGATATTTACATCCAGTTTTATCTATATGTTATTAAGTTTTCTATTTTTGAATAAAAGACTCGCAGAATATTATTTTGCTGTACCTGTATTAGCTGCTTTGATTGCTGCATTATCAATGGGAACGTTTATCTTTTTTATTAACCATGCCGTCGCTTGGCTGCAAGTGAATCAGATGACATATGACATGAAAAATGAAGCTTTATCCATTATGAAAAGTACATTGGAGGAAGAAGTCGATCCTTATAAAGTAAACGATTTAAGCACCCTGAATAGTAAAATATGCAAAGAGAAGGGTTTTACGATTACAGCTGGTAAATCAGGCTTCATTCAACTGGTGGATTTTATTTCTATTATTAATGAGGCTGAACGAGATGATATTGTTATCCAGCTGGAGTATACGATCGGAAGTTATGTGTTTGCTTCAACACCATTCATCACCTATTGGAAAAAAGGTGAGAATGAAGTAGATGAACATAAATATCTGACACTCATAAGTATTGGAAGAAGGCAGACGGAAGTTCAAGATATTGAATTTAGTATAAATAAGCTGGTGGAAGTTGCGATAAGATCTCTCGGAAATTATGATCCTAAAACTGCGACAAACGCCATCTATCAACTTGGAGAAGTACTTGCTTCTATTTCACGGGGATCGATATTTTCGAAGTATTTAGTGGATAAAAACAATAATTTGCGTGTGATTTTACAAGAGAGAGACTTTAATCATTATTTATATAATGCATTTGGTTCTATTAGGCACTACGCAAAAGATAATGTAATTGTGTGTACTGAATTACTGAAAGTACTGGATCTGATGGCAAAATCTCTTAATAAGCGTGATTATAATGCTGTTTGGGAATTTGGGGTGTTCACTGCAAGCGGATTTGAAAATCTTTTCTTATTTGCTTTAGACTATCAGCAATTTTACCGAGCTCTGCAAAATCTGGCAGTAACGACAAAACATGAAAAAGAATATGAAGAGTTCTTAGAAAGAAGCAAAAAGTGAGTAGATCCTGAATCTTCTTAAGACATGTTAAGCCCGGAATGATATCCGGGCTTTTTTATTTTAGGCTGTTTTCGTAAACTTTGTTGCTATCTAACCAAATGAAAGGATTGGTTGATTTCCGCTTCAGGATGCTCGCTTTCCGCGGGGCGTGCGGTGAGCCTCCTCGGCTATTTAAGCCTGTGGGGTCTCACCTGTCCCGCTGCTCCCGCAGGAGTCTCGCACCTTACGCTCTAATCAACTTTCATCGAATTGTTTTACAAATCCTATACATAACAACAATCTTTTAGAAAATAGCCTTATTTTAAATACGTTTTAATGCTTTTTGAGCCTCAGAAGAGGAATGAAAAGGCTCGTCCAGCTGAAGCATTTTACGAAGAACGGATGTAAGGGACTGTGAGATATCTAGCTCTTCTTCCCAGCTTTTTTCCTTCTTAGTCTGAGGTACATAAGAAGAGTAAAGAAGAAACAGTGCAAAATGACCAAGAGCAAACAGATCGCTTTTAACCGTGACTGCCCGCATTCGGAGTTTCTCAGGATGATCATCTGGATCTTGAATTTCTTTGTCTGACAAATAACAGGCAAGACCTAAATCGATAACGATAAGTTTTCCATCCCGTTGAATGATATTCGGAATGCGAAGGTCACGGTGTATTATTCCTTTTTGGTGGAAGCATTCAATTATATTTAATAGCTCTAGCAATAATCCTATCGTTTCTTTTTCACTATATGTGTGGTGGTCACGAAAAATCAGATCTTCAAAGGTATTTCCCCTTATCCATTCCATAGCGATAAAGAAGCCTTGTTCATTTTGAAAGGCGTCCAGCAGCTTTGGAACTTGTAGATGCTGTAATGCTTTCAGAATCTGAGACTCTCTTTGAAAAGACCGAAGACCGCTTTCTGTTTTTGCTTTAGTATTCCTGAGCTGTTTTAAGACAATTATCTCATGTGTATATATATCAAGTGCTAAATAAGTAATCCCGTAACTCCCCATTCCTAACACTTCTTTGATGCGATAGCGCTCATGAATGTGGAGGCCGGATTTAAAGGGTCTGTCAAATAACGTCCTTTGCAGACCTTTCCAAAGTTCAGTTACCATCGTATTCGTTTATTAGTTTAGATCAGCTGCTAAAGAAGCTGCTTCTCTTTTTCTTCTTATAATGCTTGTGTCCATATCCGCCATAATGCTTCTTGCCAAAGTCACTGCTGCTGTATTTCTTATGACTTTTCTTATATTTGTATCCAGAGCTGCTGTATTTTTTATAGCTGCTGTGTCCCAATAATGATTTTAATAGTTTCTTTAACATAAATGATCATCTCCTTTAAAGATACTTGTTAATGATATTCGAACTTTTTAAGCAATATCCTACTGTACGTACTTTTAAACAGAAAGTTTCATCGGGGATGGGAAATGGGGTCTGGGAAATGGGGTCTGACCCCCAACAATTTATTTCCCTCAACAATTTCCTTGTTTTTGTCTAGAGAGTTTTGTTAAATTTAAAGAGGTATATATGAACGTTTAAAGAAGCTGTGTTTTTGGATGTTCAAGGAGAGGGGTCAATTGTTTCATGTTGGAGTACGTTTTTGCAGCACTGTTGCCTGTGTTTTTACAGCTGCTTTTTAATAGGGTGTTATTTACAAAGTATTTACCGTTAGGAATGACAATCATCATTCTAATTTTTGGTTTTGATGGGTTGAATCAACCGCTGCCTCTCCAAATCGTTGCTTTAATCTTTACGATCATAGGCTTCTTTCTTGGACTTAAAATTTATAATAAACAAAAACGAAAAGTTAAATAAAAAAAGACGTCACCTTTAAGAGGTTGACGTCTTTCTTTTGGTATAAGTAATCGTTTCTTTTAGGAAGAGTATGAGCATCGTTAGCACATAAAGGGTAATAACACCTAATCCTGCTTTATCGAAGTTAAAGAGTTTTAGAACAACAGAACTTAAGATGGTGATATAAAGCGCTCCTAAATATTTTTGAATCTGTTCATTTGAATAGATCGTAGTAAGTTTTGCGCCAAGCTGAGTACCAACTAAAGCACCTAGTATTAATAAGATGCCAAGCTTGTAATCAAGTTGCACTGATGAAGCATAGGTTAAAAATCCTGCCGTCACTATTAAGAAGACGCTGACTAAGCTTGTACCAACAGCTTTTCGAGAAGGGAATTTCATTAAAGAGATGAGCATAGGTACCATAACAAACCCTCCACCAACTCCTAGTGTGGTAGAAATGAATCCGCCTGTAAATCCAATAAAGATCGCTTTGATCCAGGAAAAATGAATCCCATTAGAAGACTCTGTCTTTTTATTGTGTTTTGTTTGCTTATAAAGCAGGGAAAGGGCAAAGTAGGCAAGAAGCAAAATATAGAATACAGGAATGATTGTATCGTCATACCCTTTTTCAAGCCATACAACAAGCGGATGAGCTACCTGGGTAGCTACTATGCCGACTGAGCCCAAAACAGCAGCTGTTTTCCAAATAATATTTTTATATCTTAAATGCGCAGCAACGCCTGATACGCTCGTTCCGATTGAATACATCAGACTAATGCCAATCGCTGATAATGGTGGTAAGCCGAATAAGATAAGAACCGGAGTTAGGATGAATCCTCCGCCGATTCCGAAGATTCCTGAAAAAATCCCGATGGACAAACCAAGTAATATATAGAAAAACTCCATTCGAAAAAAACTCCTTTTGGGGACACACCTACTACAATTTTCCCGCACCCATTGGTATTGCTTGCGGGAAATGGGGTCAGACCCCAAACAATTTATTTCCCAACAAGCGCCTGTCCATTAGTATAACACTTTAGTTTCTTTCCAGAAACTTCTGCGAATATTTGTTCGTAATTATTAGGTTTTTGGATAGGGGCTGTGCTATAATTTGAGTAACCAGAATTTAGGAACGGAGGTTCGGTTTTGTGAGTCAAAGTCAAATGTTCGAAATCAAATCAAACTATCAGCCCCAAGGGGATCAGCCCGCAGCGATCAAACACCTTGTGGAAAATATTAACGCAGGGAAAAAGAGTATGACCCTCCTTGGTGCGACCGGAACAGGGAAGACGTTTACGGTTTCCAACGTTATTCAGGAAGTAAACAAACCGACTCTTGTTATTGCACATAACAAAACACTAGCCGGCCAGCTTTATAGTGAACTAAAAGATTTCTTCCCGAACAATGCAGTAGAATACTTTGTATCCTATTACGACTATTATCAGCCGGAAGCTTACATCGCTCATTCAGATACGTATATCGAAAAAGATGCAAGCATCAACGATGAGATCGATAAACTTCGCCACTCAGCAACGTCGGCTCTTTTTGAAAGAAAAGACGTTATTATTGTGGCCAGTGTGTCGTGTATTTATGGTCTAGGTTCTCCAGAAGAATATAAAGACATGGTGATTTCCTTAAGAGAAGGAATGGAAAAAGACCGCGACCAGTTACTGCGTGATCTTGTAGATATCCAATACAACCGTAATGACATTAACTTTACACGTGGTACGTTCCGTGTTAGAGGAGATGTTGTTGAGATTTTTCCAGCCTCACGGGATGAACATTGTTTGCGTGTGGAGTTTTTTGGTGATGAGATTGACCGAATTACAGAAGTAGACGCTCTAACTGGTGAGATACTAGGTGAACGAAATCATGTTGCCATTTTCCCGGCATCCCACTTCGTTACTCGTGAAGAGAAAATGAAGCTGGCGATCAAACGGATCGAAGCTGAACTTGAGGAACGGCTAAAAGAGTTTAACGAAGCTGGCAAACTATTAGAAGCACAAAGACTTGAACAGCGTACAAGATACGATCTTGAGATGATGGCTGAAATGGGCTTTTGCTCAGGGATCGAGAACTATTCTGTTCATCTGACACTAAGACCATTAGGATCGACACCATACACTTTGCTAGACTATTTTCCAGACGATTCATTAATCGTAATCGATGAGTCGCATGTTACACTTCCTCAGATTCGTGGAATGTTTAATGGAGACCAGGCGAGAAAGAGTGTTCTTGTAGATCATGGATTCCGTCTGCCTTCAGCAAAAGATAACCGTCCGCTTACATTTGAGGAATTTGAGAGATATACAAAGTTCCAGCATATCTATGTTTCTGCAACACCAGGTCCTTATGAGCTCGAACATGCACCAGAGCCTGTTGAGCAGATCATTCGTCCTACAGGATTACTTGACCCTACACTGGAAGTCCGTCCGATTAAAGGCCAGATTGATGACTTGCTTGGTGAGATAAACGAGCGAATTGCCCGCAACGAAAGAGTGCTCGTCACAACGTTAACGAAAAAAATGTCTGAAGATCTAACAGACTATTTTGTAGAACTAGGTGTCAAAGTTC
This sequence comes from Fictibacillus barbaricus, assembly GCF_014635025.1. Classification (GTDB taxonomy): domain Bacteria; phylum Bacillota; class Bacilli; order Bacillales; family Fictibacillaceae; genus Fictibacillus; species Fictibacillus barbaricus. Next base: position 829,712 of record NZ_BMCE01000001.1, read on the forward strand.
GTTATCTGCACTCGGAAATCAAGACGCTTGAGCGAATCCAGATCATTCGTGACCTTCGCCTTGGTGTGTTTGATGTTCTAGTGGGGATAAACTTGCTCCGAGAAGGACTCGACATCCCGGAAGTTTCACTTGTCGCTATTTTAGATGCAGACAAAGAGGGCTTCCTTCGCTCAGAACGATCACTCATTCAGACGATCGGACGTGCTGCTCGTAATGCGAATGGTCACGTTATTATGTATGGTGATAAAATTACAAAATCAATGCAGATTGCGATTGATGAGACGCAGCGCCGGCGTCAAAAACAGATGGAACATAATGAAAAACACGGCATCACACCGACAACGATCAAAAAAGAAGTACGTGATGTTATCCGTGCTACACAAGCTGCTGAAGACACAGCAACTTATACAGATACAAAAGCTCCTAAGCAAAAAATGAGCAAAAAGGATCGCGAAGCTTTTATCCAGCGTATGGAAAAAGAAATGAAAGATGCAGCCAAGAATCTTCAGTTCGAACGAGCAGCAGAGCTTCGTGACCTCATTCTTGAGTTAAAAGCGGAAGGATGATTGCAGTTGGCAACCAATCAAAACATCATTGTTAAGGGTGCAAGAGCCCATAATTTAAAAAATATAGATATTACGATCCCGCGCGATAAGCTGGTTGTTGTAACCGGCTTATCCGGTTCAGGGAAATCTTCACTTGCTTTCGATACGATCTATGCGGAAGGTCAGCGCCGTTATGTCGAGTCTCTTTCCGCTTATGCCCGTCAGTTCTTAGGGCAGATGGACAAGCCAGATGTTGATTCGATCGAGGGACTTTCGCCTGCTATTTCGATCGATCAGAAAACAACTAGCCGTAATCCCCGTTCAACCGTTGGTACAGTTACTGAAATCTATGACTATCTTCGTCTTCTATTCGCGCGTATCGGACGACCGGTATGTCCTGTTCATAACGTAGAGATCACCTCTCAGACGATTGAACAGATGGTAGACCGTATTCTAGAATACCCAGAGCGAACAAAGCTGCAAATCTTAGCGCCGGTTGTTTCGGGACGTAAAGGTGAGCATGTTAAAGCGCTTGAGGATATCAAAAAACAAGGCTATGTACGTGTTCGTGTAGATGGGGAAATGCGCGAGATATCAGAAGAGATCAAGCTTGAAAAAAATAAAAAGCACTCCATTGAAATTGTGATCGACCGTATCGTTGTTAAAGAAGGCATTGCAACGCGATTAGCAGACTCCCTTGAAGCCGCTCTTAATCTTGGTGGCGGAAGTGTGATCGTTGACGTGATGGGAGAAGAAGAACTTTTATTCTCACAAAACCATGCATGTCCCTACTGCGGATTTTCAATTGGAGAGTTAGAGCCTCGTCTGTTTTCTTTTAACAGTCCTTTCGGGGCATGTACGTCATGCGACGGATTGGGTGTAAAGCTTGAGGTGGATCCTGATCTCGTTATCCCTGACTGGAGCCGCTCTTTGCGTGATAACGCAATCGCGCCTTGGGAACCGATCAGTTCGCAATATTATCCGCAGCTCTTAGAGAGCATCTGTAACCATTTTGGTATTGATATGGATGTTCCAGTAGAAAACCTGCCAAATGATCAAATGGATAAAATTCTGCTTGGAAGCAATAAAGAATATATTTTATTCCGTTATAAGAATGATTTTGGACAAGTTCGTGAAAACGAGATTCAGTTTGAAGGTGTTCTTGCAAACATTCAACGGCGTTACCGGGAGACAAGTTCTGATTACATCCGTGAACAGATGGAAGGGTATATGGCACAAAAGCCATGTCCAACATGTAAAGGGCATCGCTTGAAAAAAGAAGCTCTGTCTGTCTTGATTAATGGAAAGCATATCGGAGAAACAACTTCACTTTCTATTACAGAAGCAAAAGAATTCTTCGATAACCTAGATCTTACAAACAAAGAACGTGCAATCGCACGACTTATTCTGCGTGAGATCGTTGATCGTTCAGGATTCTTAATCAACGTCGGGCTGGACTATCTTACATTAAGCCGCTCAGCAGGGACATTATCTGGCGGAGAAGCACAGCGTATCCGACTCGCCACACAAGTCGGATCCCGTTTGATGGGCGTTCTCTATATTCTGGATGAGCCTTCAATCGGTCTTCACCAGCGCGATAACGATCGGCTTATTCGCACGCTTGAGGAAATGCGTTCACTCGGAAATACCCTTATCGTAGTCGAACATGATGAAGATACGATGCTTGCGGCTGACTATATTATTGATATTGGGCCTGGTGCAGGTGCACACGGTGGTTCGATTACGTCACAAGGTACGCCTCAAGAAATTATGGAAGACCCTAACTCACTAACTGGACAATATTTGTCCGGTAAGAAGTTCATTCCTCTTCCTAAGAAAAGACGGAAACCAGATGGCCGATATATCGAGTTAAAAGGTGCAACAGAAAATAACTTAAAAAATGTATCTGCTAAAATTCCGTTAGGATTATTTACCGGTGTTACAGGGGTTTCCGGATCAGGTAAAAGTACACTTGTGAACGAGATTCTTCACAAAGCACTGGCGCAAAAGCTGCACCGTGCAAAAGATAAGCCAGGTGCTCATAAGTCCATCAAAGGATTAGAGCATATTGATAAAGTCATCGATATTGATCAGTCACCGATCGGGCGTACCCCACGTTCAAACCCTGCAACTTATACAGGGGTTTTTGATGACATTCGTGATGTCTTTGCTTCAACGAACGAAGCAAAAGTTCGTGGCTACAAAAAGGGACGCTTCTCATTCAACGTGAAAGGCGGACGCTGTGAAGCTTGCCGTGGAGACGGAATTATTAAAATTGAGATGCACTTTTTGCCAGATGTTTATGTACCATGTGAAGTGTGTCATGGAAAACGATATAACCGTGAAACATTAGAAGTGAAGTATAAAGGTAAGAACATCGCGGACATTTTGGATATGACGGTAGAGGATTCAGTAGAATTCTTCGCTAACATTCCAAAGATTAGGCGGAAACTCCAAACGATCCTTGATGTAGGACTTGGTTATATTAAATTAGGCCAATCTGCCACAACACTATCCGGCGGGGAAGCACAGCGTGTGAAACTGGCATCACAACTTCACAAGCGATCTACCGGAAAGACTATTTACATTCTTGACGAGCCTACGACAGGCCTTCATGTAGATGATATTTCTCGTTTACTTGTTGTCTTGCAGCGTTTGGTTGATAATGGAGATTCTGTACTTGTAATCGAACATAACCTGGATGTAATCAAACAGTGTGATCATTTGATCGACCTTGGACCTGAAGGAGGGGACAAGGGAGGCATGATCGTGGGAGCTGGTACTCCAGAAGAACTTGCAGAGATCGAGGAATCTCATACAGGCCGCTACCTGGCACCGATTCTAAAACGAGATAAGAAACGAATGACCGGGAAGATTAAAGAAAAAGAAAAGCTAGCAAATTAAATGAAGAAAGAGATCAAACACACATCCAAGTGGTTTGATCTCTTTTTTTATTTTCAGATATTGACCATAATGGACTGTCTCACTAGGTATGGTATTAGATGATGCACGGCTGAAGTAAAAAGTGCTCCTATAAAAGGAGCACAAAAAACTTATGGTTTATACTTTTCCTCGCTGGACGAAGTATCCTTTGTACCATGTTTATCCTTTTCTTCACGCTTTTCTTGTTTTAAATCTTCCATAGGAATAGGGTCCACGTTTCGTTCACTTTCAAATTTATCAAACAAGCTTTCTTTGTCAGTGTCGTATTGTTCAGGGTTGTCCATTTTTCCTTTTTGCTTCCGTTTATCTTCAGCCATTAGACATCACTCCTGTTCGTATATTTGTTTAACCATTCCTTTTTCGATTTAACTTTAAACAAATTCTCCTCAAAACGACAATTTTCGTTTAAAATAGATAAGTGTTTTATTTCCATATCTTAGAAAGAATTTTATAGATTACATAATTGATTCCTAACACCATGAACGAACCGAATAAACCTGCAAGTATTCGATCTGTCGCGTTTAGATCCATAGAATCCTCGGTGATCACACCGAATATAATGCTAGTGATCATAAGTGTGGCTAATACTATAAAAAGAATCCTTAATGATTTTATCTGTTTCAAAGAAAGTCGCTCCCTTGGGTGTTTTTGTCATAATGATACGGAAATTTAGAAGTTATGTCGAATGCCTCTAGAGATAAAGGATGTTTGTTTAATGAGGTCGAAATAAAAAAGGCACATGCCTTTTGCTTGCAAAGCAGTTCAGGAATCGTTCTTATTAAAGCAGGAGGTCTTGGCTTGATGAAGGAAGGCTCGAAGAAAATCATTTCAGCACTTTGTTATTTTAGTTTATTTTTTGCTCCTTTTTTATTTCCCATCGCTGTCTATTTTATAGCAGATGATAATGAAGTCATGGAACACGCAAAGAAGTCATTTTTATCCCACATATTGCCAATCATTGCAGTTCCACTAGGCATTATTATTATTTTTGAAACACAATATCATCCTGCAGCAATTGTGATTAGCGCACTCATTTTTGGTACGCTGACATTAATTGTGATGATCTGGAATATTGTTAAAGGAATAAAGGTAATTCTTTCATAAATAATTTTTTGTACAAGTAATACCGGAAAGTCTTAAGCATCTTAGAATCAGCCGGCGCCGGTGACGGAATCCAAAAGGAGGCGTCAATGTATGGAAGAACGCAAAATGATTTTAAACATGTTGAACGAAGGAAAGATCTCTGCTGAAGAAGCAGAGAAACTTCTATATGCCCTTAATGATAAGAAAAAGATGCAGCTGAGCCCAATTAGCTCTTTAAGTCTAAAAAAGAAGGTAGTTAATGGAGCAACTGCGGTAAAGATGCCGACTTCGGGCTATAAAGTGGCAAAATTCTTTGACCGTGTCGTAAAACGTATCAGAACGGTAGATTTTGATTTGAATTTTGGTCCATCTGAACCGGTACATTATGTTTTTCAAGACAGTCATGTTATGTTTCAGGAAATGGACGTAGAGGTGTACAACGGTTCAGTGACGATTGTTCCATGGGATCGAAAGGACGTACAAGTGGAATGTGATGCACATGTATACAAAGTGCCAGAAGGGTCTTCTGCTAAAACAAAATTTAGAAATGAAACCTTCTATGATTGTGATGCTACAAAAATGCGTTTTTATTCAAGAAACAAACATCAAAAGGTGAATGCGGTTATCTCTATCCCAAGGGAATCATATGATGAAATTAAAATTACGACTTTTAATGGTCCCATTAAAATAAGTGATTCCCATGCAAAAACGCTCAACGTCAAGACGACTGTAGGAGGTATCGCGATCAATCATTGTACTGGAGAAACAGCAAAAGCAACAGCGGCAAATGGTTCATTAACTCTAACTGATTGTCAGTTTAAAGATGTTGAAGCAGAAACCATGAATGGCCCTGTACGATTATCGATTGATGCAGCCCAAGTACGATCAGAAACCATTAATGGATCGATTTATTGCCGTTTTGCGTCAGCAGTAGAGGGGTATGCATCTTTTAAGACGGTGACGGGAAAAATAGAAACAGAATTCCCAGAAACACTCGAGCTAGATGCTGAACTCAAAACAATAGTAGGTGGATTTATTTGTGATTTCGATACTGTGGAAGTACGAGAAGAAAAGAAAGAAGTCACGCGCAAGTTTCTTTCTTTTATCGCGAATAAAGGAACAACATGGCCTTCATTTAAGCTCGAAGCAGAGGCAAAAACAGGCTCTGTTGCGGTGTTAAAAGCGAAATAGAGGTGACTAACATCATGAAAAAACTGAAACGATCGAATGACGCAAAAATATCAGGAGTATGCGGCGGGATTGCTGAATATATGAATCTTGATCCGACCGTTGTTCGGCTAGGTACAGTAGCACTTGCTGTGTTCACGGCAGTGATTCCTGTGGGCATATCCTATATGATTGCTATGGCAGTTATGCCTGAAAGTGAAGTCTAAATCAATGAGCTGGCTGGCTTCTTTACTGATCAATACTATTGCATTAATGGTCGTTGCAGGTTATTTTGATGGTTTTCACATAGAGAATATAAGTGCAGCTCTCTTGGCCAGCGTGTTATTGTCACTGTTTAATGTCTTCTTAAAGCCTATCTTGGTTCTTTTGACATTGCCTGTTACACTCTTCTCCTTTGGTTTATTTCTAATCGTCATAAATGCAGCTCTGTTATCGTTAACTGCAGAACTGATGGGTGATTCGTTTAATATCGATGGTTTTGGAATGGCTCTATTGGCTGCTGTAATTATTTCTATACTGAATATGTTCCTTGCGAATTTTATCTTAGAACCATTAAAGAAAAGAAGAAAATGAAAAAAAGAAAAAGAAAATAAGTCAATGTAAGCATCTCTGAAAACAGAGGTGCTTTTTATTATTCAGGAAGAAAGATTTGCTTTTAAAGTAAAAATAAGTATAAATACCCATCATATCGGTTGCCTTTGTGGTAATATAGTCCAATTTAAAAAAGTAGACTATATGGTACATTTTAGTAGAAATAAATAACTGAATATTCATATTAGTCAAACAGGAGGGAACGTTATGGGGAAAGGGAAGATTGTTTGGGGTAAAACTCTGCTTGCTACCAGTCTATCAATTGGACTAGCATCATCTTCATTATTTGCTGGAACAGTTGATGCAAAAGTACAAAATGCGTTAGATGAGGTGTTGAAAGGGAATCACAATCACAGTCACTCGCATTCTGGTTTGGATCTAGCGATCGTGAATGAGGAAAAATTACTAGATTCACTCATTAAAAGAGGTGTGATCTCTAAAGATGCTTCTGCGAAACAAAAAGAAGCAGAATTGCATGAGTACCTTGAATTTAAGGGGAAAAATACTGAAGCAAAAGGAAATGATCCGCTTGCAGCTAAAGTAAAAGCTTCTGAAGCTGAGAAGCAACAAGACTTTAAAGAATTCAATAATGGTTTGCTAAACGGAGATGGAAATAAGAATGGCCATCTTAAAGGTAATCCAGGACCAGTTAAAGAAACGGAATACAATGGTGTAGTTCGTAAAGACAAAGTACTCGTACTTAATGTAGAGTATTCGGATTATGTCCACAATAATATACAAAAAGGTGAAACAGACAATTATTACAGCGATTATACTCTAGGACATTATGAAGATATGATTTTTGGTGATGATGGTGTTAAAGGACCAAATGGTGAAGACCTAGTTTCGATGAAGCAGTATTATGAAGAGCAATCAGGTGGTTCTTATACTGTTGAAGGTAAAGCTTATGGCTGGTTAAAAGTACCTGGTACTGCTGCTTTTTACGGAGCTGATGATGCAGACAGAGGCGGACATGATAACGTAGCGCCAGGTGGATCTAAGCAGTTAGTTAAAGATACATTAATTGCAGCTAAGAATGCAGGTGTCCCACTTCAAGACTACGACCAAGAAGATGTACATGACTTAGATGGTGATGGAAACTTGCGTGAGCCAGACGGCCTTGTTGATCACTTAATGATTATTCATGCTGGGATGGGACAAGAAGCAGGTGGTGGTTCACTTGCAGACAACGCAATCTGGTCTCACCGTTCAGCATCATTCTATGATCCAGATGGTCTAGGTAAAGGCCTTCCAGGTTTCTATGATTATACGATGATGCCTGAAGATGGAGCTACAGGAGTTTTTGCTCATGAATATGGACACGATCTAGGATATCCGGATGAGTATGACACAATTTACTCTGGAACTGGTGAGCCAGTAGGATACTGGTCTATTATGTCAGCTGGTTCGTGGGCTGGGAAAATTGCAGGCACAGAACCTACAGGATTCTCTCCTGCAGCTAAATCGTATTTCCAATCTTATTTGGGAGGTAACTGGACATCTACAGCCGAATTAGATTGGGATGAAGTATCATCTAAAGGAACACAGTTCTTATTAGATCAAAGTAACTCGCCAAATGGTCAAAACAATCAAGCTATCAAAGTAAATCTTCCACAAAAGAAAACGTTAATAAATACACCTAAAACAGGTACTTACGAATACTTTGGTGGAGTAGGCGATGAAATTGACACTAACATGGTAGCAACTGTTGACCTTACAGGAAAAACATCGGCTACATTAAACTTTGATTCTTGGTACAAGATTGAAAAAGACTGGGATTATGCATTTGTTCAAGTGTCAACTGACAATGGTGCAACATGGAAGTCTCTAGGAAATTCAAACACTACTTCTAATCCAGTTCCAGGTGCGTATCCAACGATTGCTCCAAACCTTCCTGGTTTTACGGGAAGCTCAAATGGCTGGACGGCACAAGAGTTTGATCTTTCTGCATACGCAGGACAAAAGGTACAACTAAAGTTCCGTTACATTACGGACTGGGGAACTAGTGAAGAAGGTTTCTATGTAGATAATGTAAAAGTAACTGCTGATGGTGCTACGGTGTTTGAAGATGGAGCAGAGGGTACAAGCTCGTTCAATCACAAAGGGTTTGATAAATCAGATGGATACCGTTATGGTGATCACTACTATTTACTTGAGTGGAGAAATCATGCCGGAGTAGATATGGGTCTTAAGAATATCAAGCGTGGTCAGTCTCTAATGAGCTATGATGGCGGTCTCGTTGTATGGTATGTTGACCCGTCTTACACAGAAAACTGGACAGGCGTTCACCCAGGAGATGGATTCCTTGGAGTAGTTGACGCTCACGTGAACACTGATCTTCAATGGAACGTTGTAGGTAAAGAGCCAGCTCAAGCAAGCAGCCGCTTCCATATTGCTGATGCTGCGTTTGGTTTAGACCGTACATCTGGTCTGAATTTAAACTATCCTGGTGTACAAACATTAAACCTTGCTAGCCAGTCTGCTGTATCACTGTTCGATGACAGCAAGTCATTTAAGAATCCATATATGGATGACGCTGGGCGCAACATTACAAACTATGGTTTGAAGGTTCGCGTTAACGGACAAGCGAAAGACAAATCAGTTGGTTCAATCGTAATCTACAAATAATGATGCAAATACCTCTCGCAATCTAGCGGGAGGTATTTTTTTCTAGGATTTTCAGCTATTTTAAGAAAAGTGAGGCATCTTTTCTTCCTGGAAAATCCATGGCGGCGGTATATACGGCTAAATAATTCAAGAAAATTTATAGATAATTCCAGAAAAACATGCAATAATTCCAGATATTTTAGTAAGAATTCAAGAAATATTGATGATAAATCCACAATTGCAATTTCCGTGTTCACCTGAGGAGTACAACTCATGTAAAGGGAGGTGAGGTATGACTAATCTCCTATTCCCAAATTATTCTATTTATGGTAAGCTAAAAATAATCTATTTGAAAGAAAGGAACTTCAGTGACCTGTATGCCAACAACTAATCTGTAATGGAAAACAATTGGATCGCTTCTCAGCCGTTAAAAAACAGTTTGTTTTTGACCACGGGAGAAGTCTGTCTACATCCCATTACAGAGGAAATACAGCGAACTGCAGTCCGTTAATTTTTTACTGCGTGTTTACTAAGCTCTCCTTGTTATAAGGGGAGCTTTTTTTCGTTCTGCAAGACTTTCAAATAGAAGCTGTATTCCCTCGTTACTAATTTTCGAGGTGAATAAATGATGCAAATTCAACAATATTCATTAGTACTTCAGCAACAAAGAAAAGCTGATTCAGTAAAAAAACAATGTAAGATGTGCGGTAAAGTAACCCTATTCACAGATACTACGATCCGGAGACATAATGCCAACGGGAAAAATATCTATCAATTTGCCATCTATAAATGTCCGGAAAACCACTCATGGAACAAAAAGCTCGATATCTACAAGACATTTTCCGACCATGTTGACCCAGCTTCGCTTGTACCTACAGAATTTAAAGCCATCGAGCCTGGGGAAAAGATTACAATTAATCCGATAGAAACCATTGAAATTAAAATCTTAGGAGTCGCCGGAAACTTTCGATTAGACTGTACCCTTGCCGACCACATCGAAGGATGGAGCCGTACTGAAATTACAAACAAAATAAAGGCTGGAAACATCAGGTTGAATAATTGTTTAACGAAACCAAGCAAAAAACTTTCTGTTCATGATAAAATTTTAATAGATGTAAATTGATTCGGAGGCCGTTTGTACTGTACAAACGGCTATATTTAATCAGGGAGCGGATACTTATGGAAACAGGACGGCTTCATATTAAAAGATACCATCCAGATGATTTTTCCTTCTTCGCCTCATTATGGGCAGATCCGGATGTAGTTCGCTATATTGGCAAAGGTGTCACTCGGTCTCAGGAAGAAGCTCGAAAAAGTTTTGAAGAATGGCTGCTTCCTGGCTATCGTGAAGGAAGAGGACTTTATCTTCTTCTTCATAAAGAAACAGGGTTTCCACTAGGGCACGCTGGAATCGTTCAACAGACAGTAGATGGCAAGAAAGAGTTTGAGATCGGTTATTGGCTTGCCAAAAAATATTGGGGCCAAGGATTTGCAGTAGAAGCGGCAGGTTTTTTTAAGCATTATGCTTCCGAAGAGCTTGGACTGCAACGGCTTATCTGCTTGATTCAGAGAAATAACATAAACTCCATTAAAGTAGCAAAAAAATTAGGAATGTCTCTTCAAAAGGAGACGACGTTTAACACGATACCCGTGCATGTATATACTTGGACGAAAGATCATTAAATAACCGTGTGTACCTTTTGGTTATACGGGGTTGAAGTGATACAATAGTGACATTGGAAAAAGTCGAGGAGGACCCTATGGCGAAGGTACATATTCATGAATTAATTAAAAAATTTCAACTAGAGCTCGTTAGTGGTGAAGAAGGTATCCACCGTACGATTCGAACGAGTGATATTTCACGGCCTGGGCTTGAGATGGCTGGGTATTTTACATTTTATCCAGGAGAGCGTCTTCAATTATTAGGGAAGACCGAGCTTTCGTTCATTTCAGAGCTTGATCCTGATACACGGATGGAGCGTTTATCAGCGCTTTGTACAGATGAGACGCCGGGAATCATTGTTTCCCGTGATATCGAAGTGCCTAAGGAGCTGCTTAAGGCTTCTCATAAAAGCGGTGTGCCGATTATGCGTTCACCTGTAACAACAACCCGTCTTTCTAGCCGTATCACCAACTATCTTGAGAGCCGTCTGGCACCCACAACTGCCAAGCATGGTGTACTTGTCGATATATATGGGATTGGCGTTTTGATTACAGGTAACTCAGGAGTTGGTAAGAGTGAAACCGCGCTTGAACTTGTGAAGCGCGGTCACAGATTGGTTGCAGACGATTCTGTTGAAATCAGACAAGAAGACGAAGATACGCTTATTGGAAGTGCACCGGAATTGATTCAGCACCTGCTGGAAATCAGAGGTCTGGGGATCATTAATGTGATGACGCTTTTTGGTGCGGGAGCAATCCGAAACTACAAAAAGATCTCTATTGTTATGAATCTTGAAGCTTGGGATTCTAAGAAGGTGTATGACCGGCTAGGATTGGAAGAAGAGACAACTAAGATCATTGATACGGAGATTCCGATTTTGACGATACCAGTTCGTCCTGGTCGAAACTTGGCTGTAATTATTGAAGTGGCAGCGATGAACTTCCGTTTAAAACGGATGGGCATGAATGCTGCACAGCAATTTTCCGATCGCTTAACGGATGTGATTGAAGCTGGAGATGACGAAGACCTATAAGAACTAAAAGGAAGTGGAGACTTTGGAACAATCGATTCAACCCTTGGACCGTGTAGCACTGGAGTTAGGGCCTATTACGATCTATTGGTATGGCCTTATCATAGGCTTAGGAGCTATGCTCGGCCTTTGGCTAGCAGTTAGAGAATCAGAGAGACGCGGTCTATCAAAGGACACGTTTGTTGATGTTGTAATGATTGCAGTACCTGTAGCAATTCTTTCTGCGAGACTGTATTATGTCGCGTTTGAATGGGATTTCTATAAAGATAATCCGGGTAAGATTTTAGCGGTTTGGGAAGGCGGAATCGCAATACATGGTGCATTGATCGGTTCGTTTTTAACTGGACTTATTTTTTCTAAAAAAAGAGGCATTTCTTTCTGGAAACTTGTTGATATTGCAGCTCCAAGTATTTTGCTTGGCCAGGCGATTGGTCGCTGGGGTAACTTTATGAATCAAGAAGCTCATGGAGGAGAGGTAACAAGAGGCTTTTTAGAGTCTTTGATGCTGCCCGACTTTATCATTAATCAAATGTATATTGATGGCGCATACTATCATCCAACTTTTCTTTACGAGTCTCTCTGGAATTTCCTTGGTGTTATTGTGCTTCTTTCTTTAAGAAGAGTCAATCTACACAGGGGAGAATTGTTCTTAACCTATCTGATCTGGTATTCAGTAGGCCGTTTCTTCGTTGAAGGTTTGCGTACGGATAGCTTGATGCTGACAGAGTCACTTCGAATTGCTCAAGTCATGAGCTTATTGTGGATTGCTGTTGCAGTCGTTCTTTGGGTATATAGAAGAAAATCAGGCTTGGCTGAAAAACGTTATTTAGAAAGCTAAGGAGGGCGAATGAAAAGTGGGGATACTAAAAAAGGGCACACTTGCAGGCTTGAAAACCACTTGGACGCTGGGTAAAATCATTTTCCCGGTAACGCTGATCATCACGCTGTTAAGTTATACCCCTGTTTTGGATTGGCTTATATCAGTGATCTCACCTGCTATGAAGTGGATCGGACTTCCGGGTGAAGCGGCAATTCCGCTCGTACTCGGTAATTTTTTAAACCTTTATGCCGGGATTGGCGGTATCTTAACGCTTGATTCGCTAACGGTGCAAGATGTATTTATCTTAGCTGTGATGCTATCGTTCTCTCATAATCTTTTTATCGAATCAGGCGTTGCAGCGAGTGTTGGCATTAAGTTATGGGTCATCCTGCTTGTACGTATTGGATTGGCTTTATTCTCGGCATTTATGATCAACCTTTTATGGGATGGCGGAACAGAAGTTGCTCAGTACGGTTTCATCTCTAAGCCTGAATCGGCTCCGAATGGATGGGGAGAAATTACACTGGCTGCTCTTGAAAAAGCATCACTGGGCATCTTGCAGCTGGCACTTATCGTGATTCCGCTCATGATCATCTTGCAATTTATGAAGGACAAAGGCTGGCTCAACAAGTTTTCAAATTGGATGTCACCCGCTATGAAACTGTTAGGGATGAAAGAAAACACATCGATGACAATGGCTGCAGGGCTTACGATCGGTCTAGCGTACGGTGCTGGCGTGATGATGCAGGCTGCAAAAGAGGACGGTGTATCTAAGAAAGACCTGTATCTAGCCTTTATCTTTCTTGTAAGCTGTCATGCAGTAGTGGAAGATACACTTGTTTTTGTTCCACTTGGTATTCCGATACTGCCGCTTTTGATCATTAGACTTGTAACAGCAATCGTTCTTACCATAACAGTCGCTTACTTCTGGAACAAGATGGAGCGGAAAAATAGTTTAACAAGAGAGGATTTTCAACATGAAACGCGACACAATACTATTTGATCTGGACGGAACCCTAATTAACACAAATGAACTGATTATCGCTTCTTTTTTGTATACACTCGATAAGTATTTTCCTGAACAATACAATCGGGAGCATATCCTGCCTTTAATGGGGATGCCTCTTGTCGAAACCATGGAACAGTTTGATAAAGAGAAGGTTCAGGAATTGGTTCAAACCTACCGGGAACATAACATCTCACATCACGATGAGCTTGTGACTGAGTTTAAAGGAGTTTTTGAAACCGTAGAAAAATTGTATAACAAGGGCTACAAGCTGGGCATCGTAACGACTAAAATGAGAAACACGGTTGAAATGGGATTGAAGCTTGTTGGGCTCGATAAATTCTTCGAAACGGTCGTTACGCTTGATGATGTTGAAAAAGCAAAGCCCGATCCTGAACCGATTCTAAAGGCATTAACATTATTACAGTCATCTCCAGAACACGCCATCATGGTAGGGGACAGCAAGTATGATATCCTTGCTGGACAAAATGCCGGTACATTAACAGCTGGTGTGGCTTGGACGATTCGAGGCAATGATTATTTGCAGCAGTTTAATCCTGATTACATGCTGAATGAGATGACGGATTTACTGGATGTTTTAGGAGAGAGATAAGTGCGTAATACGGAGCGTTATCCTGTTAAGGGAAGGAACTCATTGTATCAAGTATATGATACGGTTCCCTTCTGGAAAGTTGTAAAAAATTTCATAGCTATTCAAATCGCCCGTTATACGCCATTTTTACCGGTGAAAAACTGGCTTTATCGGACCTTCTTGAGGATGAAAGTCGGAGAGGGTACAGCATTTGCATTGATGGTCATGCCTGATATCATGTTTCCTGAACGAATAACGGTAGGGAACAACTGTGTTATCGGCTATAATACAACGATTCTAGCGCACGAATATTTAATAAAAGAATACCGTCTTGGTGATGTTATCGTGGGGGATGAAGTGATGATCGGTGCGAATTCCACGATTCTGCCGGGTGTTACGATAGGCAACGGTGCGATCGTATCAGCCGGAACACTTGTCCACAAAAATGTACCTGCAGGATCATTTGTTGGCGGCAATCCCATGCAGGTTATTTATACAAAAGAAGAACGATCAAAGAGGGAAATAGAAAACAGCTAGAAATTTGTCGGATGTTCCCCTCTTGGGTTTTCTTTGTTTTCGTCGTATACTAAAAACAGGCAAAAAAGCGAAAGCTGGAGGCGCATACTATGAGAAGGAAATCATTCTCGATCGTTTTTATGAAGAATACATTTAAAATTGGGCACCTAGTAGAAGATAACTGTCAATCTCAGCATGCACCTAAGGCGTCCCATCCACAAAGTAAGGCCGAACAGCTGGCTGCCCGTGATACGTATCGTTTCCGGACCGCTGTGTCAAAAATGAAAGGCCATGGACTTTTGAAGCATTATGAACTACAAAGCCAACGTGCTAAGCTGGTTTTTTACGGCGATTATTCTACCTACAAGCGTCAAGTACCTCATATTGCGTTTACACGCGAACACTTTCAACACTACTTTGGAACAGAAGACTTAATCTGTGAATTTCTCCTTGATACTTCTATTTATCTATTTAAAGAACTCCATTTTTTAAACGAGATCCAACTGGATATCCCAAGTCACGGCAAGATGTATACGGTCGAACTGACGCGTAAAGAACTTGATGACCACATGAAGTGTGATCTGACAGAGATGAAAGACGGCCATCACCACCGATTTTTCTACATCTATCGAGACGAAGAGCTGGATCAGTTTACTAATCATTTTGTGAAAGTAAAACGGTTAAGACGAAAGAAACTATAAGAAGTTTTTAAACTGGCGCCCAAACGCCTTTTTGATGGGTGTCAGTTTTTTTTGCCTTTTTACCAAAAAGTTTTTATTCCCTTTGTCGAAAAATGTCTTTATAATAAAAATGTTCCTTTTTGAAATTTTATAAAAATTGAAAGCGCTCTAACAACGAGAGAGAACAGGAGGAAAACCAATTATGGATTATGGTGTTATTTTTTCGATCAGTGTTTATATGATTGGTATGGTTCTTATAGGACTGTATGCATATAAAAAAACATCCAACCTTACAGATTACATGCTTGGCGGCAGAGACCTAGGACCAGCTGTCACTGCATTAAGTGCAGGGGCTTCAGATATGAGTGGCTGGCTGTTAATGGGACTGCCAGGTGCTATGTATATTTCTGGATTAAGTGCAGGCTGGATTGTAGTAGGTTTATGTATAGGTGCTTACTTAAACTGGTTATATGTTGCACCACGATTAAGAACGTACACAGAAGTATCAAATAATTCAATTACGATACCAGATTATTTTGAGAATCGCTTTAAAGACACATCTAGAATTCTGAGAATCACTTCAGCATTAGTAATTATTATCTTTTTTACTTTTTACACATCATCAGGAATGGTTGCTGGAGGCCAGCTTTTTGAAACAGCTTTTGATACAGGCTACATGTGGGGAATGATTATTACTGCTGGTGTAGTTATCATTTATACTTTATTCGGCGGCTTCTTAGCTGTAAGCTACACAGACTTTGTACAAGGTGCCATCATGTTTTTAGCACTTATTCTCGTTCCTTTTGTTACCATTTTAAAAGTTGGCGGATGGGATGCAACATTTAACGAAATCGAAAGCATAAACCCTGCTTTATTGGATGCATTTACAGGGACAAGCTTAATCGGTATTATCTCTTTGCTTGCTTGGGGTCTTGGATATTTTGGACAGCCTCATATCATCGTTCGTTTTATGGCAATCACTTCTGTAAAAGAAATGAAGAGTGCGAGACGAATCGGTATGGGCTGGATGATTTTCTCAATCGTTGGAGCGATGTTCACAGGACTTGTAGGAATTGCTTATTTCAATCAAACGGGTGCACCTCTAGGAGAGGCGAAAGCCGAGACGGTATTTATCTTGTTATCTGAAATCCTGTTCCATCCGATCATTACGGGGTTCTTGTTAGCTGCTATTCTTGCTGCTGTAATGAGTACGATTTCTTCACAGTTGCTTGTAACGTCCAGTGCGCTGACAGAGGATTTTTATAAAGCGTTTGTTAAGCGTTCAGCTTCTGATAAGGAGCTCGTATTCATTGGCCGATTAGCCGTTCTGGTCATTGCAATCATCGCATTTGTATTAGCGATTAATCCGAGTGAAACGATCTTAAATCTTGTTGGTTATGCATGGGCAGGATTTGGAGCAGCGTTCGGACCGGTTGTCTTGTTAAGTTTATATTGGAAACGCATGACGAAATGGGCTGCTTTTGCAGGTATTATAGTAGGTGCCATCACTGTAATCGTGTGGGAGCTGATCCCGGCATTTGCGGATGTATATGAGATCATTCCAGGTTTCATTGCAGGTGCTCTTGCAATCGTTATTGTCAGCCTTTTAACGAAGGAACCTAATGAAGCCATTCAGCGTGAGTTTGAGGAAGCTAAAAGATTAGTGAATGAATAAAAATGAGAATCTCTCTTGAAAAGGAGAGATTCTTTTTTATGCTCCTAATGAAACAACATGATCATTTAAAAAGGCTTACATAAAATTTTTCAAGAAAAAAATTACTGGAATAAACCGGATGTAACAATAAACTGCACCCGCATATGATGAAATAAGCGGGGTGAATGACATGGGTATTAAAGATAAAGTCAAACAGTGGTTTTTAGGACCGATTTATACACGGGAGTCATTAATACCAATTGAAAACCAGGAGCAGTTTATGTACCGCTTAAAGTTGGGGTGTCCTGTCATTTTTACAATGCGGGATGGCTATGGCTTAATACTATTTGATGAACGAGAGCAACTCGGCATCATGTATGTCAAAGATGTTTTTGGATTGAACGAAGATTATCGAAGCTATTTTACTCTGCCAGATCTGACTGCCTTTTTTAAGGACCAAATAAGTGAAGGAATTTCCTTTTACGCGTAGAATAGTTAAAAAGTAATGCCAAGTGCAGCACCTCACCAATGTGGGGTGTTTTTAATCGTTAGGAAAGCGAGATTAATTTTATGCCTATAATCGAACATCGTGAATTTATAAAAGCTTCAGCGGAAGTATGTTTCGACCTTGCTCGAAACGTGGACGTACATACACTAACAACTGCCCATACTAAGGAAAGAGCTGTTGGGGGGAATACATCAGGTCTTATGGAAAAAGGAGACTATGTAACATGGGAAGCTGTGCACTTAGGTGTGAAACAAAGACTTACAGCTAAGATCATGGAGATGGAAAGACCACATATGTTCATAGATGTGATGGTGGAGGGAGCCTTTCATTCTTTTATCCACACACACACCTTCAAACCAACAGATAACGGAACAGTTATGATCGACCACTTTCATTACAAATCCCCATTTGGGTGGGTTGGCAGATTAGCAGATTGGCTGTTCCTGGAAAAATATATGACAAACTTTTTAGTGCAAAGGGCCAGAGCTTTAAAAGATATGGCAGAAAACAATCAAGATTCATAAAGAAAAGAGAGCAGTGATATGAGATGAAGATTGGACTGGTACGTCACTTTAAAGTGACACGGGGGTACCCGACTGAAAAATGGATCACACCAACTGAATTTGATCAATGGATGAAAGAGTATGAAGCATCAGATGTGGAAGAGACAGAAGTTGATCTAGGGGACATTACATGGGAAAAGTGCTATTCAAGTACGGTTCGAAGAGCAGAATATACGGCAGAAAAGATCTATCAAGGAGAATTGATCAAAACGGATGAACTTCGCGAGATTCCGGTGTATCCATTCTTTAAAAGAGAGATCAGGATTCCGATGATCCTTTATCCGCTTTGTATACGTACAGCATGGTTCTTTAACCATAAATCCCAGCTTGAGCGAAGAACAGATGTGGAAAAGCGTGTATCTAAAATAATTGACCGCATTTTAGAAGAGGGAGAACAGAACGCATTAGTAGTCAGTCATGGTGCCCTCATGATGTTTATGCGTAAAGAGCTGATCCGTCGGGGCTTTAAGGGACCAAGACTCGGCAGGCCTGAAAATGCAAAGCTTTATTTGTTCGAGAGGGTTTGATTTTTATAGCAAACGTACATAAAAGCTGGTTATATTCCTATATAGGTACATACTCCAGCTTTTTCGTGTATTTTATTTAGCGGCCTGATAAAAGTCTTCCATCATTTCATAACTCATCGGTCCAATGTGCTTCTGCTTAATGATCCCTTTTTTATCAATAATAAAAGTGGTAGGAATCGTAACGGTTTTATAAGTATCGCCGACTTTCCCTTCAGGGTCTAGAAGGATAGGGAAGTTAAGATTAAAGTCTTGTGCAAACTTTTTTACTTCTTTTTCGGAATCGCTGTCTGTTAAGTTAACGGCAAGCACTTCGATATCTTTTGAAGAGTGATCTTTATAATAACGAACCATTTCAGGCATCTCTGCGCGGCAAGGAGGACACCATGTTGCCCAAAGGTTAACAAATACCACTTTGCCTCTTAAATCAGAAAGCTTTATCGTATCTCCTTCAATCGTTTGAAGTTCAAAATCAGGTGCACGGTTTCCAGGTTTGATTCCAGATGCAACAGCTGCGACTGCTTTTGCATCCTCCTTCTTGCCTCCAAGCGGTGAGTTGGTAAGTGCTGAAAAGAAAAGGGCTGTTACAAGCATAGAAAGCACAGTTTTTCTTAACTCAAATGAACCCAAAGTATATAAGTAGATAGAAAGCAACGCGAAGAACAGTGAAATCAAGCCATCTGCTAATAGTGAAGCTGATATATATTGAGCTCCATAATAAAACGTGAAAAATAGGGTTAGGCCTAAAATCCCAGCATAGAAAACTCTGCCCCTGTCCAGTTCACATTTTCCAGAGGTCCGTAAAAGGTACAAAAGCGTAGCAATAATTCCTAAAACAAGGCCTGTTTCTCCTCCACTAAAATACAAAAGGTTAAAAGGCTGTTTAACGGTAAGGATAGGATGTAAAACAGCATAGCTGATTTTCCACACGAACCAACAAAGCACTACTCCATTACTCAAAACGTCCAGCAGATCTTTTTTATCTGGTTCTTTTCTCAGTTTCAATCCCAAAAGTCCATACGCGATTAATGCTGCACCTAAGATAGCAAGCCACACCATCTTTACCGGAAAAGACCCGATCGATAAGTAATTCTCCATCATCACACCGCCTCAAAACTTGTCCTTATTCTAAACTTTATCAAACATCAGCCCTATTTATTCCTATTTTGCTTAAGAAAACTAGGCTCGGTCTTTTTCCGTCAGCCATAGCTGCACTTATACTTTAATCGTTAACTTGTAACGACGTCGAATATCATCTCTTAACAGGTTATGATTTATGAAAGTGCAAAAGAAAACGGCGAAGGACTTAACTCCCTTCACCGCGTTCATCCATATACATATTATAGAAGATAAAAGCCGACACCCATGATCAGATAAGCTGCTAAAAGTGTTAATCCTTCAAACCAGTTTGTGTCCCCGTCGCTTGTTAAAGAAATCGTGAGGAAGACAGAAAGGACCATTGCTACTAGTTCTGGCAAGGTGAATACAAGGGACATCGATTTTTCAAAAAACAGAGAAACCAGCACAAGCAATGGTGCGACAAACATCGCGATCTGTAATGTTGACCCGATTGCAATTTCCACAGCAATATTCATCTTATTCTTATATGCCATGATGATGGCGGAGGCGTGTTCTGCGGCGTTACCTACGATTGCTACAATGATAACCCCGATAAAGACTTCGCTCCAACCTAATGTTTCTCCCACTTCCTCAAACGTATGAACCAGCTTCTCAGATACATATGCTACCGCAATCGTTGCAAGAGCAAGGATAATAAGTGCTTTCCATTTGCTCCATTCTGCCACTTCATCTGAATGTGATTCATCATGTTCCGTTTGGTAAACCCCGCGGTGAGTTACAAGTTTAAAGAATAAGGCAGCTAAATAAAGGATGATCATGATGACAGAAACCCAGACACTTAACGTAAGTGAGTCCGCGTCGTTCAAATTATAGGAAAAGACCTCAGGGAAAACAAAAGCGACCACAACAGCAAAAATTAATAACCCAGCATTATGCCTAGCATCATAGATGTTGAACTTTTGCTGTTTATACTTTAATCCTCCTACAAAAAAGGACAATCCGCCGACAAGTAAAAGATTCCCGAGTACAGAACCTGTCAATGACGCTAATACTACACTTATGAGGCCCTCTTTTAAGGCAAAAATAGAGATGATAAGTTCAACAGCGTTTCCAAAGGTGGCGTTAAGCAGTCCGCCGATCCGGGGTCCAGCGACAATAGCTAAACTTTCGGTTGCACGTCCCATATAACCGGCAAGTGCTACGATCGTGGCACAATAGATCACGAAAAGAATGACCGCAGGCCAATGCTGCATGCTGCCAAACACAGAAAGCGGTACACCAATAATGATTGCTAAAAAAAAGATGCGATTAAACAAGGAGCATTCCGTCCTTTCATATGTATGGATTTATTTCTACATACTATTCCCTGAAATCCGATTTCTTAACTACTAAAATGAAACAAGAATTTTAAGTGAATGGGTTGACAGTTTTTAAAGCGAAGTGTAGACTTACAACTAAATCTTTATCATGGTAGTATATTAGCGAACTAAAGTGTTTTAAACTTTTAAAAAATTTACTTCACATATAAAGGATGAAGGAAAATGTCAAAACCGTTTGTATTTGAAAAGCCTGCAGGCATGCGAGATACACTTCCTGCTTTTTATCAAAAAAATGAGGAAATAAAAAATACGATAAAAAAAGAAATGGAGTCTTGGGGTTATCAATTTATTCAGACTCCGACACTTGAATATCACGATACGGTTGGGGAGGCGTCAGCCATTTTAGATCAGCAGCTTTTTAAACTGCTTGATATGGAAGGGAAAACATTAGTACTTCGTCCAGACATGACCGCTCCAATTGCACGTGTCGTATCTTCAAGCATGAAAAATGTAGCTTATCCGCTGCGGCTTGCTTATAATTCTCCTGTTTTCCGGGCTCAGCAGCGTGAGGGCGGGCGTCCGGCGGAATTTGAACAAGTTGGCATTGAACTGATAGGAGAAGGAACGGCAAGTGCAGAAGCTGAAGCACTCGCATTAATGACCGAAGTGATCAAGAAGAGCGGTATTCATTCATTCACTGTAGCTGTTGGCCATATTGGGTTCGTACAAGAACTTTTAAGAGATATTTTAGGAAATGAAGCCCGAGCAGGGGAACTTTTGCGATATTTAAATGAAAAGAATTATGTAGGTTATACATCACATGTAAAGCAGCTGCCACTTTCATCGATCGACACACAACGATTGTTAAAACTTTTAGATCTAAGAGGCGGAATCGAAGTACTTGATGAAGCTTCTTCTCTAAATCCAAAAGAAAAAGGCAAACAAACATTAAAAGAACTAAAAAGCTTATATAAACTTCTTCAAGAGTACGATGCAGCAAAAAATATTGTTTTTGATTTTACATTGTTTAGTCATATGAGTTATTACACAGGAATCGTATTTGAAGGCTATGCTGCCGGAATCGGTGCACCTATTGCAAGCGGCGGCCGTTATGATGAGCTTTTAAGCCGATTTGAACGAAAAGCACCCGCGATCGGTTTTGCGATTCGAATGGATTATTTTGTTGAAGCACTCGGAAATAAAAATAACCAGATGAAAAGACAGTGTATTTTGTATACTGGGGAGCGCCGAAAAGAAGCGTTGCAGTTGGCCCGATCTAAACGGGAAGAAGGCGGGCACGTGGTGATGCAAGATCTTTCTGGTGTTGAGAATGTTGATGAATTTAGCAAACGTTTTGATGAAATCCACTATTTGATAGGAAGTCAGCAGGGAGAGGACATTTTATGAGTACGGTTCTAACGATGGCGATGCCGAAGGGAAGAATATTTGAAGAAGCGGTCGAACTTTTAAGGCAAGCAGGATATCCACTGCCTCCGGAATTTGAAGAATCCAGAAAGTTGATCATAGATGCACCCGAAGCAGGACTTCGATTTATTTTAGCAAAACCAATGGATGTACCGACTTATGTTGAACATGGAGTAGCTGATATCGGTATCGCCGGAAAAGACGTTATGCTCGAAGAAGAACGTGATGTATACGAGGTATTAGATCTGAAGATTTCAGAATGCTATTTAGCTGTCGCGGGTCTTCCAGACGGTAACTATCAAAAGGCAGCACCAAAGATCGCCTCAAAGTATCCAAACGTAGCTTCTCATTATTTTAGAGAGCAAGGCCAACAAGTGGAAGTCATAAAACTGAACGGATCGATTGAGTTAGCTCCTCTTATCGGTTTAGCTGACCGTATTGTCGATATTGTTTCAACTGGCCGAACGTTAAAGGAAAATGGACTCATTGAACTTGAAAAGATTGCAGATATCACTTCTAGACTGATCGTAAATCCGGCAAGTTACAGACTTCATGCTTCACGTATTAACGATCTAGTGGAACGCATGCGTTCACTTGTTGAAAGCAAGGAGGAACTTTAATGAGAATACATGAAGTATCAGAATTGAAGACTCTTGAAAGAAGCGTCGAACAAAACACAGAGAGTCAAAGAAAAGCAGTTCTTGATATCTTAAAGGATGTTAAGGAGAAGGGGGACAAAGCCCTTTTTCAATACACAGAAAAATTTGATGGTGTGCCTTTAGATACACTTGAAGTGACAAATAAGGAAATTGATGAAGCGGTCGCTTCTCTTGATCCAAGTATGGTTGATATTATTTCTGAAGCTGCTCGTAACATTCGTGAGTATCACGAGAAACAGAAACATGAGTCTTGGTTTTTCACTCGTGAAGACGGAACATTATTAGGTCAAAAAATAACACCGCTTGATTCTGTAGGCGTCTACGTTCCAGGTGGAACAGCTGCGTATCCATCCTCTGTATTAATGGGAGTAATCCCAGCTGCCGTTGCTGGTGTTAAGGAAATCGTACTTGTGTCACCTCCAGGAAAAGACGGGAAGCTCCCGGCTGCCGTTTTAACTGCAGCATCAATAGCAGGTGTTAAACGAATGTTTAAAATCGGTGGTGCCCAAGCGATAGGAGCCCTTGCTTATGGAACTGAGACGGTACCGAAGACGGATAAGATTGTAGGACCTGGTAACATCTATGTGGCTTTAGCGAAGCGAGAAGTGTTCGGCGTTTGTGATATAGATATGATCGCAGGACCTAGTGAGATTGCTGTTCTTGCAGATGAAACAGCAAACCCACGTTTTATTGCAGCCGACCTTTTATCCCAGGCTGAACATGATCCGCGATCTGCAGTATTCTTAGTAACAACATCTGCTGAACTCGCTGACAAGGTTGCGGCAGAAGTTGAGGCACAGCTTAGTAGACTGCCTAGAAAAGATATTGCGATACAAGCCATTAAAGATTATGGAGCAATCTATTTGGTAAAGTCTCTTTCAGAAGGTGCAGATGTGATCAACAAAATCGCACCTGAACACTTAGAGATTATGACAAAAGATCCGATCAGTCTTTTAGGAAAAATAAAACATGCCGGTGCCATCTTTCTTGGGGAATACAGCTCAGAGCCTGTTGGAGACTATTTTGCAGGAAGCAACCATGTACTTCCGACAAGTGGAACAGCACGCTTTTCAAGCCCATTGAATGTGGATGACTTTACTAAAAAATCAAGCGTGATTCGTTATAGCGAACAAGCCATAAAAGAGAACGGACGGAAAATTTCTGCATTTGCCCGTTTAGAGGGACTTGAAGCACATGCGAGAGCGATCGATCTTCGATTGGAGGATAAGTAAATGGGAAATCAGCAGCGTCAACATTCGATTGAACGAAATACGAAAGAAACACAAATCAGGCTCTCGTTAAATATTGACGGAGAAGGACAAGCAGATATCCAAACTCCCGTACCTTTTTTAAACCATATGTTGGATGCAATTGCACGCCATGGACATTTCGATCTTACTGTAAATGCAGCTGGGGATGTTGAGATCGATGACCACCATACAACAGAAGACGTTGGCATATGTCTTGGACAAGCGATTCAAGGAGCTTTAGGCGATAAGCGGGGAATCAAACGATATGGTAGCGCGTTTGTGCCGATGGATGAAACACTTGCTCAAGTGGTTATCGATCTATCAAATCGACCTCATCTCGAGTTCCGTGCAGAGTTTCCAAGCCAGAAGGTCGGTACGTTTGATACAGAGCTTGTCCATGAGTTCTTCTGGAAGCTCGCATTAGAAGCGAGAATGAACCTTCATGTAATCGTTCACTATGGTTCAAACACGCATCATATCATCGAGGCTATTTTTAAAGCTTTTACAAAAGCCCTAGATGAAGCAACACAGATCGATCCACGTGTTAAAGGAGTGCCTTCTACGAAAGGAATGTTATAAATGATCGGAATTATAGACTATGGAATGGGGAATCTTCACTCTGTCTGTTCTGCATTAAAACGAATCAATCAGCCGTACATCCTTTCAAGTAACCCTGAAAAACTTCAAGAAGTCGATGGGTTGCTGCTCCCTGGAGTAGGTTCATTTAAAGATGCCATGAATGGACTGGTGAAAACCGGCCTGGATAATTTTGTGAAAAAAGAAGCTGCAGGTGGAAAACCGCTGTTGGGTATCTGTCTTGGTATGCAGTTATTGTTTGATGAAAGTACGGAGAATGGATTAACAAAGGGCCTTGGACTCTTACCCGGAAAAGTGAATCGGTTTTTAGGAAAAACAAGCGAGGGAACTGCTTATAAAGTACCTCATATGGGTTGGAATAACCTTCAATTTTTGCAAGATGATCAACCTCTCTTGAAAGGTTTAGAAGAGGGTTATGTTTACTTTGTTCATTCCTTTGTCGTTCAAACAGAAAACAGAGAAGTGTTGGCGGCAGTCGCTAACTACGAGGACGTTGAAGTTCCGGCTGTAGTAGGACGCGGCAGAATTATGGGTACGCAGTTTCACCCTGAAAAGAGTTCAGAGACTGGCATGGGCATGCTGCAGAATTTCTGCCGTTTCGTCGAGGAGGGAAAGTAAATATGAGTGCATTTATCCTATATCCAGCAATTGATATGCGTAACGGAAAATGTGTGAGATTGATGCAAGGGGACTATGACCAAGAGACGATTTACGGAGATTCACCGTTTGATATGGCTATGCAGTTTGCCGATCAAGGTGCTGATTGGATCCATATGGTAGACCTGGATGGCGCAAAGGACGGAAAAAAGATCAACCATGAACATGTATTGCGCGTTGCTAAAGAACTTCCGGTGAAAGTTCAGATTGGCGGAGGCATCCGTTCGATGGAGGACGTTTCCTATTATTTAGATGGGGGCGTTGACCGTATCATTTTAGGAAGCGCGGCAGTATCTGATCCTGAGTTTGTGCGTGAAGCATTAAAGCGTTATGGGGGTTCTCAGGTTGCAATCGGACTCGATGCCCGTGAAGGGTATGTAGCAACAGAAGGATGGCTTGAAACCTCCCACATCAAAGCTGTTGATCTGGCGAAAAGGCTGGTAGAAGAAGGGGCCGAAACTTTTATTTTTACCGATATCTCAAAAGACGGCATGCTGCAAGGACCAAACGTTGATGCAATCGGCGAGTTAGCTGGCATAACTGGAAAAGAAGTCATCGCGTCAGGCGGAGTAAGTTCTATACAAGATTTAGTGAATTTAAAAAATGATGAACGGAAAATTGCGGGAGCGATCATCGGAAAAGCCCTATACAAAGATAGATTTACACTATCAGAGGCGTTAGGAAGTGTGAACTGATGCTTACAAAACGAATTATTCCTTGTTTGGATGTTAAAGAAGGACGAGTTGTTAAAGGCATCCAGTTTCTTAATCTGGTTGATGCAGGAGATCCTGTAGAGCTTGCTCGTTTCTACGATGAAGAAGGAGCAGATGAGCTTGTTTTCTTGGATATATCAGCAAGCCATGAAGGCCGTGATACGATGGTGGAAGTCGTTGAACGTGTAGCTGCTGAACTAGCCATCCCCTTTACAGTAGGTGGGGGCATCAACAGGCTTGAAGATATGAAGCGTGTACTAAGAGCTGGAGCAGACAAAGTTTCAGTTAATACAGCGGCTGTTTTGCGGCCAGAATTGATCACCGAAGGGTCGGATTATTTTGGTGCACAATGCATAGTAGTGGCGATCGACGCGAAGTTCGATGAAGAGCTCGGGTCGTGGCGCGTCTATACCCATGGAGGGCGTAAACCCACTCAGTGGGAAGTCACTGAATGGGCGAAAGAGGCAGTTACTCGGGGAGCTGGAGAGATTTTATTAACCAGCATGGATAAAGACGGAGAAAAGTCTGGTTTTAACCTAGAGCTGACAAAAGCAGTGAGTGAAGCTGTAACCGTTCCTGTCATTGCTTCAGGTGGAGCAGGTTCAGCTCAGCATTTTTTCGATGCTTTTAAAGTTGGTAGAGCAGATGCAGGCCTGGCTGCTAGTATTTTTCATTATAAAGAAACTTCCATTAAAGAGGTAAAGACAGAATTGCGAAAGCTGGGGGTGTCTGTACGTTGAATTTAGAAAAACTGAAGTTTGACAAAAACGGTCTGATTCCTGCCGTAGTCCAAGATTTCCAGTCTAAAGAGGTCTTAACGGTCGCCTATATGAGCCGTGAGTCGCTTGAAAAAACAGTTGAAATTGGCGAAACTGTATTTTTTTCAAGAACTCGTCAAGAATTGTGGCATAAAGGGGAAACGTCGGGCAACATACAAAAAGTAAAGACCATTCGGTATGACTGCGACCAAGATGCACTAGTGGTTCTGGTAGAGCCACAAGGACCTGCATGCCACACAGGTGCATACAGCTGTTTTTCAGAAACCTTGTATAATGCTGAAGATAAAAATTCATCACCCATTCCCGACCGGTATGCAATTTTAACTGAATTGCAGGAGATTATTGCTCAACGTGAGCATGAGATGCCTAAAGGAGCCTATACGACATACCTTTTTGAAAACGGAGTAGATAAAATACTGAAAAAAGTTGGGGAAGAAGCTGGCGAGGTTATTATCGCTGCGAAGAATCGAGACCCTGAAGAACTTAGGTGGGAAGTTTCTGATCTTCTTTATCATGTTTTGGTGCTTTTGCAGGAACAAAAGGTACCGTTTGATGAAATTTTAGCAACTTTAAAGGAAAGACATACGAAAAGTGACAACTGAGGATTCGTTTCTCGGTTGTTTTTTTTAGGGGAATTACATAATCACATAAAAATGGATCGTCATCACATAAAAACAATAGTTCACCACATAAAAACATTAAGTCATTACATAAATAATGAATTTCAGACTTTAAGTGTCCACCTTGGGAAGACAATACTGCTTGTGGTAATACCATCTACCCATCATGGTTAACATCACAATTTTTTGTCGAAACTTTCCTGCCCATTAATTACAGTTTAAGGGGTGTTAGTCTTTTTAGGCTGTGTTATAATTTTTGGGTTGAAAACTTTGTAAACTGAACGATAAAGAATTACAGGGGTTTACATAGTAGATGGAGGAACAAATTATGCAAAAACAAGAAAGGGCCAGTGAAGCTAGCGGCCGCGTTCTTCCCTTTATCCAGGATGGGGATTATTTTTTCGAAAAAGGAATTAAAGCCTATAACAGGCGTGACTTATATACAGCAAAAAAAATGTTTGAGCGGGCCGTTACTTTCCAGCCGGAAGAGCCCTCTTTTTTGTGTCAGCTGGCTTCAACGCTTGCTGAGATTGGTGAATACGAAGAATCGAATCGCCATTTATTGAACGTTCTAGAGCAATCAGGTTCTGACCTTTCAGAATGTCACTTTTTTTTGGCAAACAACTTTGCACATTTAGGGATGTATTCTGATGCGGAAGAGCATGCTCTTTTATATATACAGCACGACCCGGACGGTGAGTTTGTCGATGACACTCAGGAACTGCTGGATTTAATCTCACTTGAAACAGGAAACAGATCCACGAATTTGCCACTTTCTACAGAGGAAGAGTTGATTAAGCTGCACGATGAGGCAAGGCAATCGATCGAACGGGGCGATCTCCCGCTTGCTCAGCAGCAGTTGCGAGATATTATCAAGAACCACCCTAAGTTTTGGGCAGCTTATAACAACTTAGCACTTACTCATTTCTATAAAAGTGAGTTTGATGAGGCGATGGATGTTCTTCAAGACGTTCTTGATAAGAACCCTGGTAATTTGAACGCGCTATGTAACTTAGCCATATTCCTGTTTCATTTGGGAATGGATGAGCCTGGCGGGAAGCTAGTTGAACGGTTGAAGATGGTGCACCCGATGCATCCGGAGCACCGTTACAAGCTCGGCAATACGTTTGGGTTATTAGAGGAGCATACGTATGCGAACAAATGGCTTCAAACACTAAGAAAATCATCTTTTGTTTATGATCCTGTAACCACGCATATGCTTGCTGTTTCTTATTATGCGCTCGGCCAGAAAGAGCTCTCTTTAAAGACGTGGAAAAAAGTCAAGGACCTGGATCCTGAAGGACGTGTCGCACCGTTTTATATGGAGAAAGCCATTAAGGATGAACTGACAGTGGCTGGCGGAGACTATCAATACCGCATTCCGACGAGCAATCAGAACAAGCCGAAGAAAGATCGTCAGATTAAAGCGATGGCACACATTCAGCAGGTGCGCAAAGGGCTGGAAAAAAATAAAATTACGCATTTATTTCTTTTGAGAGGGAATAAAAATGAAGAGGCCTATGAGACTCTTCGTGATTTTTGCATGCGTAAAGAAGAATCCCTTTTTGTTAAGGAAATTGCTGCAAATATTATGCTGGAATATCGGCCAGAACTTCCTGTAAAGCTCGCACACGATGATGAGCTTATAGAAGTCGGCATGCCATCCGAAATGATAAGCCAAGCTTTGGATGTTCTTTATACAGTAAAAGAAAATGGGGCTTCGCTAGATGAACATGTTCTATTTTACTGGTCAGAAGCAGTTAAGTTTGCAGATCTAACTGGAGAAAGAATTTTTGACAACGAAAAGGCTATTGCAGCGGCAATTGATCATTTAGCTCGTAAGCAAAAAGGACGATCAACGCAAAAAGCTGTTGCTGAGCAGTACGAAGTTTCGGTTTCAGTGCTCTCTTTAAGGATCAAAAAACTGATCGGCTGGGTTAATCGTAACGTTTGAGCAGAATGATGGACTTTATCCCTTTGAGCCGATAGGATAGAGATATAGTAAATAAGAATTTCCTTATATAAGGAGTGTGCTTTATGACTGAAGAAAAAATTTATGATGTAGCCATTCTTGGTGCAGGACCAGCCGGTATGACAGCGGCTGTTTATACATCACGTGCGAATCTGGATACGATTATGATTGAACGTGGTATCCCTGGCGGACAGATGGCTAATACAGAAGATGTTGAAAACTATCCTGGTTTCGATCATATTTTAGGACCAGAGTTATCTAACAAAATGTTTGAACATGCAAAGAAGTTCGGTGCTGAATACGCATATGGTGATGTAAAAGAGATCGTTGACGGTGAAGAGTACAAAACGATCAAAGCAGGAAGCAAAACGTATAAAGCTCGTTCGATCATCATTTCAACGGGTGCAGAATACAAAAAGCTTGGCGTTCCTGGAGAGAAAGAATTTTCTGGACGCGGTGTATCGTATTGTGCGGTCTGTGATGGAGCTTTCTTTAAGAATCGTGAATTGGTTGTTGTCGGCGGTGGAGACTCTGCTGTTGAAGAAGGTGTCTATCTAACACGCTTCGCATCCAAAGTAACGATCGTTCATAGACGTGATAAGCTTCGTGCTCAAAAGATCCTGCAACAGCGCGCGTTTGACAATGATAAGATCGATTTCATCTGGAATCATTCAGTAAAAGAGATTCACGGTGAGAACAACAAAGTGAATAAAGTGACTCTTGTTCACTCTGAAACAGGTGAAGAGCAAGACTTCTCAGCAGATGGTGTATTCATTTACATCGGTATGCTGCCACTTAACGATGCGTTTAAAAATCTTGGCATCACGAACGAAAACGGATATGTTGAGACGAACGAACAAATGGAAACAAGAATTCCAGGTATCTTTGCAGCCGGAGATATTCGTGAAAAAACGCTTCGCCAGATCGTTACCGCAACAGGTGATGGAAGTATTGCGGCACAGGCGGCTCAGCACTATGTAGAAACTTTGGCTGAAAAGTTAAAAAACGTAACTTCCAATTAATGTGATTGTAACAGTGGTGAAATAAATGTGGGGTATTATAAAAATAAGAAATTGACCCCCTTTTTATAAAGGCAAGACTTTGACACGGAGCTATGCGCCGTGTCCTTTTTTATTTTCTGATGTTTTTCACATAATAATAAAAAATTCTATACCATAATTTAAGAATGCTAAAATACGTGAAACCCTTGAGGCATCTGTATTGTGAGGGGTTACATAATTTAGTATACTAACAAGTAGGACATAGCCCTGAGGTGAAACAAGTGCAAAGAGTAACAAACTGTGTGTTAATAAGAGATAATCAAGTGCTTTTGCTTCAAAAGCCTAGACGGGGCTGGTGGGTAGCACCCGGTGGGAAAATGGAGTCTGAAGAATCGATTCGAGATTCTGTTATTCGTGAGTACCGGGAAGAAACGGGAATCTATTTAAAGAATCCTCAACTCAAAGGTGTCTTTAATTTTATTATCAAACAAGGTGACAAAATTGTTTCGGAGTGGATGATGTTTACCTTCTTAGCAACAGATTCTGAAGGGGCAGCATTAGAAGAATGTGAGGAAGGAATTCTTGCTTGGAAGCCTGTTGATGAAGTGCGTGAACTGCCGATGGCACCAGGTGATCATCACATCCTTGATTATGTGACAAACGGAAGCAATATGATTTTTGGCACATTTACGTATACACCTGATTTTGAATTGCTTTCTTATCGATTAGATCCAGCATAACTATCAGCTGGCTGCATAAGAATTGAAAACATAGCATACTGGGGGGAAATGGCATGGAGAGACACGATGTACAAATGGTGATTATTACAGGAATGTCAGGGGCCGGAAAAACGGTAGCCATGCAGAGCTTTGAGGATTTAGGCTTCTTCTGTGTTGATAATCTTCCACCTGCATTACTCCCTAAATTTGTAGAATTGATGCAAGAATCTGCTGGCAAGCTGAACAAAGTCGCTCTTGTGATGGATCTTCGAGGCCGTGAATTTTTTGATCAGCTGTTTTCAACGCTGGATCAATTAGCGATCTCGTCGGATGTTCAGCCGCAGATTTTATATTTAGACTGTAAGGACGCAACGCTGGTACGCCGATATAAAGAAACACGCCGTTCACATCCCTTGGCGAAAAGTGGAAACCCTCTTCAAGGCATTACGCAAGAACGTGAGATGCTTGAGGAGCTTAAGGGAAGAGCGCAACAAGTGTTAGATACAACAGATCTAAAACCTCTTCAGCTGCGTGAACGAATCATTCAGCGTTTTTCAGCTAATGCTGCACATCCGTTTACGATCAATGTGATGTCATTCGGATTTAAGTACGGCATGCCGATTGATGCTGACTTGGTTTTTGATGTGCGTTTCTTGCCGAACCCTCATTATATCGAACATATGAGACCAAGAACTGGACTTGAAGCTGATATCTCTGAGTACGTATTAAAGTGGCCTGAAACAACTAAGTTTTTAGAAAAGCTGTTAGACCTTCTGCAATTTATGGTTCCTCAATATAAACGAGAAGGAAAAAGCCAACTCATAATCGGGATCGGATGTACAGGCGGAAAACATCGTTCTGTAGCTCTAGCTGAATACATTGGAAACTCACTTTCCAAAGAATTTGTTACATTCAGCTCTCACAGAGATATGGGAAAGGATAAAGTATAGATGAAAAAGCAGCCGAAAGTGGTAGTGCTTGGCGGAGGAACAGGACTTTCTGTTCTGCTACGCGGATTAAAGCGCTATCCTGTTGATATAACTGCTATCGTTACGGTTGCAGATGATGGCGGAAGTTCAGGAAGATTGAGGAGGGATTATGACATGCCTCCTCCTGGCGATGTGAGAAACGTGATCGCTGCTCTTTCTGAAGTTGAACCGCTCGTGGAAAAAATGTTTCAGCACAGGTTTAAAGTAGGGGATGGCATTGTCGGTCATTCCCTTGGGAACCTGCTTCTTGCTGCGATGCATGATATTACCGGTGACTTTTTAACTGGGATTCGGGAACTTAGTCGTGTTTTAAACGTAAGAGGTCAAGTACTGCCTGCTGCAAAGAACAGCATTATTTTATGCGCAGAGCTAGAAGATGGCTCGATCGTGCAGGGGGAATCTAAGATCCCGCTGTCGAATAAGAAAATCAGACGAGTCTTTTTATCAGATGAAAGAATTGAACCTCTCCGTGAAAGCGTTAAAGCGATACAAGAAGCAGATCTGATCGTTATTGGACCAGGAAGTCTTTATACAAGCATACTGCCGAATCTTCTTGTAACCGGAATCTCTAATGCGATTCGCGAGGCAACGGCACCTAGAGTATATGTTTGCAACGTGATGACTCAGCCTGGTGAAACAACAGGCTATACGGCTGGAGATCATATCCAGGCG
Source organism: Fictibacillus barbaricus (assembly GCF_014635025.1). Lineage (GTDB taxonomy): Bacteria > Bacillota > Bacilli > Bacillales > Fictibacillaceae > Fictibacillus > Fictibacillus barbaricus. Next base: position 862,677 of record NZ_BMCE01000001.1, read on the forward strand.
TTGATCGACCATGTCGGCCATAACTTTATTGATGTTGTCATCGTGAACAATGAAACGATTCCTTCTGAATTTTTGGATCTTTATCTGGAAGAAGGTGCATCTCAAGTTCAATTTGATGAAGAACGGCTAAAGTCGTTTAGAATCGGCTTGGTGTGCGACAACATCATACAATATGGAACGCTTGTAAGACATGATGCTAAACGGGTTTCTGATTTGCTTTTAGGGCTGTTAGAAAAATAGAACGGTGTTTGTTATGGAATGAAGAGGGGTGGTGATGCAGATGTCTTTTGCTGCAGATACAAAAAAAGAATTAACGCAGCTCGAACTAAAGGATTGCTGTAAAAAAGCAGAGCTAGCTGCCTTGATTCGAATGAATGGCTCCATCTCTTTCAGCAACAGAAAATTGATTCTGGATATTCCGACTGAAAATGCTGCTATCGCAAGAAGGATCTATACGTTGATTAAGCGTGTCTATCCATACCACGTAGAGCTTTTAGTACGAAAGAAGATGCGCTTGAAAAAGAATAACGTCTATATTGTTCGTGTTTCAGAGGAATCAAGAGCATTGTTGGAAGATTTGAAGATTATTGACGGGTCGTTTTCGTTTACGCGGAACATTGCAGATGAATTTAATAAAAAAAGCTGCTGTCGCCGTGCATACATGAGAGGTGCTTTTCTAGCAGGTGGTTCAGTGAATCATCCTGAAACAAGCTACCATCTTGAGATTTTTTCCATGTACGAAGAGCATACGATTGCATTAGCTGAACTGATGAACAAGTTTAAGCTAAAAGCAAAAGTACTCGAACGCAAAAAAGGGTATATCATCTATTTAAAGGATGGCGAAAAGATTTCAGAGTTTTTAACACTGATCGGCGCCCATCATGCTGTTTTGTTCTTTGAAGATATTCGTATCTTAAAAGATATGCGTAACTCCGTTAACCGTCTTGTGAACTGTGAAACGGCAAACTTGAACAAAACGGTTGGAGCGGCCATGAGACAAGTAGAGAATATAAAGTACATTGATGAACAAGTTGGTCTTGAAGTACTTCCAGATAAACTGAGAGAGATTGCTCAACTAAGAGTAACTCATCAAGAAATTACACTCAAAGAACTGGGCGAGATGGTTTCATCAGGTCCAGTGAGTAAGTCAGGTGTAAACCACCGATTGCGAAAGATCGATGAAATCGCAACGAAAATTAGAAACGGTCAACCCATCAATTGATGTTCCAATAGAGAGATAAGGATATAGGAGGAAAGTAGAATGGTTGAGAAGAAAGTAACCGTGCAGTTAAAAAGTGGACTGCAAGCACGCCCGGCCGCATTGTTTGTTCAAGAAGCAAACCGTTACACATCAGATGTTTTTGTTGAGAAAGAAGGCAAGAAAGTTAACGCTAAAAGTATCATGGGAATTATGAGTCTAGCAGTAGGTACTGGCTCTGAACTTGTGTTAGCTGTTCATGGACCTGATGAGAATGAAGCAATCGAAGCACTAGCCGCGTTCGTTTCCAAAGCAGAATAGTTATAGGGGGACAGACCCCAGACAAATACAAACCGCCATTTTGTCCGTGTGGAAAGGACAAAAGGCGGTTTTTTCTTTTAAATAGGGTTGGCCTAGCAGCTTCTCCTTATATACTGTTAGTAAGAGCAAAGGGAGGCGATTATTTTGCATCATACGAGTATTATGCATGACTGGTCGTTTGCCGCTGGATTAACGCTGCTAAATATTCTTTGTACGCTCTATCTCATTAAACCTCGGAAAAGTACCCTCCGGCTGATCTATTGGGGTTCGATGCTCATTTTTATTTTTATCTATCCGATCGCTCTGATGGGTTACACTTTGCAATATCCTCAAAGTTCAGGGCTGTTTCTTGGGTTAGCATTTATGATTACCGTCATTTTTAGTCTGATTTTATTTTTTAGTGTTTGCTGGGTTTGGGTGATTCGACACTCCTTTTATCGATAATGTTTTTTACTTCATCAACAGTTGACAGATAAGGGGTAACCCTATATATTAATCACTAATCAGGAGAATAAGTTTAGTTGAGATGAGTGGAGAGAAGAGAGCATAGCTTGAGCTGAGTTGAGAGATTTTAATCCTGGATTAAACCTCTTTCTTAGTTTATTAATGATGCACAAACCAGCCTCCGCTGTAACAAGCGAGAGGTTTTTTTATCATTTGGAAGAGGTGAGTAGAATATGTTTACACCATCTTTAGAAGACGTCACGTCTCTATCGAAAGAAAACTATAATATAATTCCTATCGGTTTTACCTATTTGTCAGACCATGAAACGTGCATCTCTCAATTTGAGAGAGTGCGTCACGAATCGTATGCGTTCTTGCTTGAAAGTGTTGAAGGCGGAGAACGCTGGGCAAGGTATTCTTATATCGGCAGAAAGCCTTTTTTAGTGATTGCTTCAAAAGGAAATGAAGTAGAATTATCTTTTATAAAAGAGAATCAACACATACACGAACAAGGTTCTCCATTAGAAATTGTGAAGAAATATATGTCACGATATAAATCTCCTAAACTCTCCTCTCTGCCTCCATTTACAGGAGGTGCCGTTGGCTTTTTCGGATATGACCTGATTCATACGTTTGAAAAAGTTCCAAAACCACAATCTGCTTCCAATCAAAAAAATGAAATGGAATTTTTGTTCACAGATGAAATCATTGTATTTGATCACCTGAAGCAAAAAACCACGATTCTTTGCAATCTGCACGTATCTCCTGATGATAATAAAAAGACGATCCAACAAAAGTATGATCAAGTGTGTTCGAATATCCGAAACACAATGCATGAATTGCAACATCCGCCGAAAAGGAAGGTCCAGAAAACTGGGCGATCTGCATCTGCTGAACAGAATGAAAAAGTACGTTCTTCTCATTCAAAAGAAGAATTTTGTTCCATGGTGAAGCAAGCAAAGGAATACATCAAAACCGGAGACATCTTTCAAGTGGTCCTATCACAGCGTTTTGAACAGGAAACAGAAGCTGATCCGTTTGATGTGTATCGACTTCTGCGGTCGATGAATCCATCACCTTACATGTATTATTACAAATCAAACGATACCTACATAGTAGGAGCCTCACCAGAACTGCTCGTAAAAGTAGATAACGGTTGTGTGGAAAATCGTCCGATCGCCGGGACACGTCCAAGAGGTAAAACGCTTGAAGAAGATCTAGCCTATGAAAAAGACCTTTTAGCTGATGAAAAAGAGCGAGCTGAACACGTTATGCTCGTTGACCTCGGGAGAAACGATGTAGGTCGGGTAAGTGAATATGGCACAGTAGACGTAGAATCCTATATGGAGATTGAGCGGTATTCGCATGTCATGCATATGGTTTCACACGTAAAAGGGAAGATGCAGCAAGATAAAGATTTCTTTGACGCCTTGAGGTCCTGTATGCCTGCTGGAACGGTGTCTGGAGCACCAAAAGTTAGAGCCATGCAGATTATCTCAGAACTCGAGAAAGAATCACGTGGTGTCTATGGTGGCGCTATAGGCTATCTTGGGTTCAACGGGCAGATGGACTCTTGTATCGCGATACGCACCATCGTGTTTCAAGGTGGCAAAGCATATGTTCAAGCAGGTGCTGGAGTTGTTGCTGATTCTGTACCGGAGCGGGAATACGAAGAGACGATCAATAAAGCCAAAGCCATGCTGAAAGCAATCGAGGGGGGGACAGACCCCAGACAAATACAAATCCCTGTTTTGTCCATATAAGGAGGACCCCACTGCTGTTTCGAGCGCCATCATGAGCTTTATGGTATCCCAACATCAGAAGGATGTACTGTCCCATATAGGATCTTGAACAAGCTCATTACGCAACAAGAGGATCATAGAGATGAATGTTAAAAAAAATCTTATCCGTACGTTAAATAACATAAAAAAGGACTGCTCATTGATGAGCAGTCCTTTTTGTTAAAATTTATTATTTTTTAATATCTGTGCTGTCTACAGAAGTGATTAGTTTATCAACTAATCCGTACTCAACTGCAGCCTCAGCTGTTAAGAAGTTATCACGATCTGTGTCGCGCTCGATCACTTCAAGCGGTTGACCTGTTTTTTCAGCTAGGATTTTGTTTAGCTGTTCACGCATTTGGATGATACGGCGTGCATGAATTTCGATGTCACTCGCTTGCCCGCGGGTTCCGCCAAGCGGCTGGTGAATCATAACTTCTGAGTTTGGAAGAACGTAACGTTTTCCTTTTTCACCTGCAGCTAGCAAGAAAGCACCCATAGATGCTGCCATACCGATACAGATCGTTGAAACATGCGGCTTAATAAAATTCATCGTGTCATAGATCGCCATTCCTGCTGTGATTGATCCACCTGGGCTGTTTATGTATAACGAGATGTCTTTATCAGGATCTTCAGCTGCAAGGAATAAAAGCTGTGCTACGATTGAGTTTGATACGTTATCATCAATGGCACTGCCAAGCATGATAATGCGGTCTTTTAGCAGACGGGAGTAAATGTCGTAAGCGCGCTCCCCACGGTTCGTTTGTTCAATTACTGTTGGAATTAAGTTCATGGAAATCCTCCTTCTCCTTTTTCAACTTAAACTGTACTGTCATCATACAAAAAAGGTCAAACAAGGTCAAACAATATGCTGTATGTAACACATTTCGCCAGCATTGCAAAATATCCTTCTTACACCTTATGTATGGCCTATCATCATAATGCCCGCTCGAAGCAGGATTTTAAACCTCTTGATCATAAAACATTACCCTAAATTCATGAAAGATAAGCTTTAGTTCTCGTTTTTAATTTCAATATAAGCAGTTTCTAAATTACGGATACGACGTACGATCTCACTGTTTTTATTCAAATTATCATTGATGAGTGTTCCTACGATCGAACGGTAATACGCATTCATAGCGTGTGTTTTTGTAAAAACATCTTTATTTCGTTCAATATATTGCTGAAAGTTCTCCTTAAAATAGGGTACTGAAAATGCTTCACTCACAGTTCTTCCTCCTCATAACCATAAAACAGTCCATAATAATATGTTAGTAAATCATTATCTATCATAGCCTATTCGCTTAACGAGAAAAAGTATATGAAAAAAAATCATCCCTTGTTTTGACAATTGGTTTTGGGCATGTTATAGTTATCTCAACCATTTACCTTGTGAATATTTTTGGATTTAAAGCGGTCGTACTTTTGAATAAGAAGTGGAACACTTGAATCCGCTTCTGAACTATTCATATGAGTACGCATTTTTTTATGCTCTTTTATTTACATAGTAAAACGGTTAAACGAGTTAAAACGCTTACATAGCGTTTGTAAGGAGGAAACACCCATGCAAAATGGTAAAGTAAAATGGTTCAACGCTGAAAAAGGTTTCGGCTTCATCGAAGTTGAAGGCGGAAACGATGTATTCGTACACTTCTCTGCTATTCAATCAGAAGGCTTCAAGTCTCTTGAAGAAGGACAAGAAGTATCTTTCGAAATCGTTGATGGCGAGCGCGGACCACAAGCTGCTAACGTAACAAAACTTTAATAGTAAAGTTTAAAATGCCAGACTGCCTTCGGGCGGTGCTGGCATTTTTTTGTATCCTTTTTTCGGTCAAACAATAACTTAAACTCTTTGTATTGATTGTCTTCCTGACAAATACATTTTAGGTCAATATGTATTTGTCTGGGGTCTGTCCCCAAATTTTGTAGGATGTAAAGCGCTTACACCTGTAGTATGATTAATAACAGGGGAGGGATTTAGATGGAAATGGGTTTGTTTCAACAACAGAGCATGAACCTTGTCATGACAACAGAATTGCGTCAGGCCATCGCCATTTTACAAGTTCCCAGTTACGAACTTACTTCATATCTGCAAGAACAGGCGTTAGAGAATCCTTTAATCGAAATCGCTGAACCTAAAGGCATGTTCACTACATTGAAAAAGAGTGTACGAAAGAACGGAGTAACCGGCCGTTCCAATGACGAACATCCACTCGAACACCTCATCATAGAAAAAGAAACACTATATGATTATCTTTACAAGCAATCGATTCTTCTGCCGCTCGAAAATCAGGATCGAAGAATCTTTCAATATCTGCTGTTAAGTGTGAACGAGAACGGCTATCTAGCCGTTTCAGTTCAAGAAACGGCAGCTCGCTTTTCAACATCTGAAGAAAAATGTGAAGAGCTGATCGCCCTGCTACAAACACTTGAACCTGCAGGGATCGGAGCTCGAAATTTAAGAGAATGCCTCTTGCTGCAGCTCCGTGAACAAAATCTTGAGAACACACTAAGCTACATATTAGTCGATCAGCATTTAGATCTCCTTGCTGAAAGAAAAATAAAGAATCTTGCTTCACTTCTTGCAGTATCACCACAGCAGATAGAAGCAGCTGCAGATTTTCTACAAACCCTGGATCCGCGCCCTGGTGCCGCTTTGTCTCCAGTAAGTGATCAGGCTTATTTATATCCGGATGTGTCTGTTAAAGAAGAAAATGGTCAGTTTCATATTTCTGTAAACGAACAATATTCACCTACACTAAAATTAAATGACAGTTATGGTTCACTTTTAAACGGGAAAAATGCGACCTCTAAATTTTTAGATGACTCTTTTCAAAAGTTTAATTGGCTAAAAAAAGCGCTTGAACAAAGAAAAGAAACATTGCTTAACATAACGAAAGAAATCGTGAGAGTACAAGAAAAGTATTTTTTAACTTTTGAAAAGTCAGATCTTATACCTCTAACCCTTAAAGAAGTAGCAGACCAGATCGGTGTCCATGAATCGACTGTGAGTCGTGCTGTGAAAAATAAAGTGCTTCAAACTTCTAAAGGAGCCGTGGAACTTAAATCCTTCTTCACAGCAAAAATCTTTACCCAGGACGGAGGCAGTGCATCTGCTACATCTGCAAAAACAGAAATAAAAAAACTTGTAGACAATGAAGATAAATTGAAGCCTCTTTCTGATCAAATATTGGCTTCTCTTTTAGAGAAAAACAGCGGTTTATCGATTTCCAGGAGGACGGTGGCAAAATACCGGGAAGAACTGAACATTCCATCCTCTTCCAAACGCAAACGTTATTCTTCATAAAAAGATCTTTTCCATGTGGAAGAGATCTTTCTTACGTTTTTCGGAATGCATGATAAACTAGCAATGATAGCTCAAAGAAAAAAGGAGAGAAAAAATGGGTGAAAAAAGGGTAGTTCTTTATACAAAATTGCATTGTCCACTTTGCGATGATGCGCATAAACTATTACAGAAGCTGCAGTTAGAAATTCCTTTTCATATTCAAACGATCGATATTTATAAAGATGATGTCCTTCTCGAAAAATATGGACTGATGATACCCGTAATAGAAGTTGAAGGGGAGGAAATCGATTACGGAAGGATCAATGAGGAAAAGGTTAAGAAAGCGCTTACTAATTTTTAATAAGTAAAAGTTGTTGAAATGTAGTGAAAGTATTTGATATTATAAACTTGCCAGAAAGAAATCCGACACTTTTATGACAAAAAGTGAATCCTGGCACGTTTTAAATAATGTCATTCAGGGTAATCTACAATAGGTAATGTGGAACTTGGGTTAAACCAAGTTATTTTCTTACGCTAATGGGACATAAAATGACTAACCGGGACATTTTAAGTCCATAAGGAAGTCACAAACATCCCGCGAAGCTAAATCGTTATTCCATTAAATCAGGAGAATGTGTATGAAAAACCTAATAGATGTGCAAAAGAAATTGCTCCCAGATCTTCTGGAAACGATGCGAAAAAGATACAACGTCTTAAATGTTGTAAGAATTCACGAACCTATTGGAAGAAGAAGTTTAGCATCGACCCTGAACATGACAGAGCGTGTATTACGCTCTGAAGTCTCGTTTCTGAAAGATCAAGGACTTCTAAGCATCCAAACAGCTGGCATGTCATTAACCACTGAGGGGCATGATATTTTAGTAGAGCTTTCTGAGATGATGAAAGAATTGTCAGGTTTGCATGTTTTAGAATCAGAACTTAAGGAAATGTTAAATCTGTCAGAAGTCATCGTTGTTCCGGGCGACAGTGATCAAGATACGTGGGTAAAAAACGATATGGGTAAAGCTGCAGCCGATCGCCTTGTGCGCCAGCTGTCAGCAAAGAACATCATCGCAGTGACTGGCGGAACAACGCTAGCATCCGTAGCAGAAATGATGTCTCCTATCCAAAAAGGACAGCAGTTATTGTTTGTCCCTGCCAGAGGCGGTCTTGGTGAAAAAGTAGAAAACCAAGCGAACACGATTTGTTCCACGATGGCTCAAAAAGCGAATGGGGAATATAGACTTCTCCATCTGCCCGATCAGCTAAGCAAAGAAACCTATCTTTCTCTCATGGCTGAACCGGGTGTAAAAGAAGTCATGGAGCTCATACGCTCCGCTGGTATAGTGCTTCACGGGATTGGCGATGCTAAAACAATGGCAGAACGCAGGAACTCTAACCCTTCTCTATTAGAAAAGCTGGATGAAGAAAAAGCCGTGGCAGAAGCGTTTGGCTATTATTTTAACCAGCAAGGTGAAGTGGTTCACCGCGTTCGCACGATCGGACTGCAGCTGGATGAGCTGCAGAACAGTGATTTCATTATGGCTGTTGCAGGCGGATCTTCTAAATCTGATGCGATTGCAGCGTTCATGAAACACGGTCCCAAAAAGGTTTTAATTACTGACGAAGGAGCTGCCCGCAAGCTATTGGGTCGTTCGTAAGTCTGTTTTCATTATGTTATTGAGGGGTTTTCCCTTTATATAAAAAATAAATTCTCTCTTAAATCAAGGAGGTCATTTTACATGGCAACAAAAATTGGTATTAACGGTTTCGGTCGTATCGGCCGTAATGTTTTCCGCGCAGCGTTCAACAACCCTGAGGTAGAAGTTGTAGCTGTAAACGACTTAACAGATGCTGACACACTTGCATTTCTTCTAAAGCATGACACAGTTCATGGCAAGTTCGCTGGTTCTGTAGAAGTTAAGGAAAACGCACTTATTGTAGATGGCAAAGAAATCAAGGTTTTAGCTGAACGCGATCCAGCACAACTTGGCTGGGGAGACCTAGGTGTAGAAGTAGTAGTTGAATCAACTGGACGCTTCACTAAGCGTGCTGACGCTGCTAAACACTTAGAAGCTGGCGCTAAAAAAGTAATCATTTCTGCTCCTGCTTCTGATGAGGATATCACAGTAGTTCTTGGTGTTAACGAAGACAAGTACGATGCAGCTAGCCACGATGTAATCTCTAATGCATCTTGTACGACAAACTGTCTTGCACCATTCGCAAAAGTACTTCACGAAAAATTTGGCGTGAAACGCGGTATGATGACAACTGTTCACTCATACACAAACGATCAGCAAATTCTTGATCTTCCACATAAAGATCTTCGTCGTGCTCGTGCGGCAGCTGAGAACATCATTCCAACTTCAACTGGTGCTGCTAAAGCAGTATCTCTAGTGCTTCCTGAACTTAAAGGCAAGCTTAACGGTATGGCTATGCGTGTTCCGACTCCAAACGTATCATTAGTTGACTTAGTTGCTGAGCTTGATAAAGACGTTACAGTTGACGAGATCAACGCTGCGCTTAAAGAAGCTGCAGTTGGCAACCTTAAAGGAATCCTTGGCTACTCTGAAGAGCCGCTTGTATCTACTGACTACAATGGCGACACTCACTCTTCTACAATCGATGCTCTTTCCACAATGGTTATGGAAGGAAACATGGTTAAAGTAGTATCTTGGTACGATAACGAAACAGGATATTCAAACCGCGTTGTAGATTTAATTGACTATATCGCTAAAAAAGGACTTTAATAGATAGAGAAGAACAATAAGGAGGGGGAGAAGTCGTTTTAAACTGGCTTCTACTCCTCTTTCCCATGTAAAACCTGGGGGATTGTCATTCTTTTAATCTTTTTGACTAGTCAGGAGGCTGCATGTACTTATGAACAAAAAAAGTGTTCGTGACATCGATTTAAAAGGCAAAGTCGTTTTTTGCAGAGTTGATTTTAACGTGCCGATGAAAGATGGGAACATTACGGATGAAACGCGAATTGTCGCTGCTCTTCCTACCATCAAATACTTAACAGAGCAAGGTGCAAAAGTTCTTTTAGCAAGCCACTTAGGACGTCCAAAAGGACAAGTTGTGGAAGAGCTTCGTTTAGATCCAGTAGCTCAGCGTTTGAGCAACCTTCTTGGAAAAGAAGTTGTGAAAACAGATGAAGCTTACGGGGAAGAAGTGGAGAAAGCAGTTGCTAACCTAGAAGAAGGCGGCGTTATCCTTTTAGAGAACGTTCGTTTTTACCCAGGTGAAGAGAAAAACGATCCTGAGTTAGCACAGAAGTTTGCTGCATTAGCAGATGTGTATGTAAACGACGCTTTCGGAGCAGCACATCGTGCACATGCTTCAACAGAAGGCATTGCAAAACATCTTCCAGCCGTTTCTGGTTTGTTGATGGAAAAAGAACTTGAAGTGCTTGGAAAAGCTTTATCCAATCCTGACCGTCCTTTCACAGCTATCATTGGCGGTGCAAAAGTTAAGGACAAGATTGATGTAATCGACAATCTTTTAGACAAAGTAGATAACCTGATCATCGGTGGAGGCCTTGGTTACACATTCATTAAGGCTCTTGGCCATGATGTAGGAAAATCTCTTTTGGAAGAAGATAAAGTTGAAACAGCAAAAGCCTTCATGGAAAAAGCAAAGAAAAACGGTGTGAACTTCCTGATTGCTGAAGATGTTTTAGTAGCAGACGACTTTTCAAACGATGCTAACACAAAAATTGTAGAAATTGATTCGATTCCTTCTGATTGGGAAGGTCTTGATATCGGAACGAAAACGATTGAAAAGTACGTAAAGGTTATCAAAGAATCGAAGCTTGTAATATGGAATGGACCAATGGGTGTGTTTGAAATTGACGCATTCGCAAACGGTACACGTTCTGTTGCAAACGCACTTGCAGAAGCTACTGACACATATAGCGTAATCGGCGGCGGAGACTCAGCAGCAGCTGTTGAAAAGTTTGGCTTAGCTGATAAGATGAGCCATATCTCAACAGGCGGGGGTGCTTCCCTTGAGTTTATGGAAGGTAAGGAACTTCCTGGCGTCGTAGCATTAAACGACAAATAATTAGCGGCGAATTTCTTTGTTGCCTGGTTCCTCTGATCCTCATTTATGAGTAGATAAACGCTGGGTCTTCGGAACGGACGGCGCATCGAACTTCTTGTTTCTTCTTTGTCATTATTTGGTAATAGTAATAAACCGTTTAAGAGGTGAAAAGAATGCGTAAACCTATTATTGCAGGTAACTGGAAAATGAATAAAACGTTGACAGAAGCACGCAGTTTTGTAGAAGAGGTGAAGGGCCTTGTTCCTTCAGCTGAAACTGTTGATTCTGTAATCTGTGCGCCTGCTCTTTTCCTAGACTGTTTAGCAGACGAAGCTGAAGGTACGCCTTTAGCGATCGGTGCTCAAAACATGCATTTTGAAGAAAGCGGTGCTTTCACAGGTGAAATCAGCCCGGTTATGCTTAAAGATCTAAACGTTCAATATGTTATTCTTGGGCATTCTGAACGTCGCGAGCTTTTTGGTGAAACGGATGAGCTGGTTAACCAAAAAACACATGCTGCCTTTAAGCATGGTTTAACTCCGATCGTTTGTGTTGGTGAAACGCTTGAACAGCGTGAATCTGATAAAACGAAGGATGTTGTAAAAGAACAGACTGAAAAAGGTCTTTCTGGATTAACTGATGAGCAAATGAAACAAACGGTAATCGCATATGAGCCAGTTTGGGCGATCGGAACTGGAAAAACAGCATCTTCTGAAGATGCAAATGAAGTATGTGCATACATCCGCAGCGTAGTAGCGGAACAATTCTCACAAGATGTGGCAGATGCTGTTCGCATTCAATACGGCGGAAGTGTAAAGCCTGACAACATCAAGGAATTGATGAGCATGTCTGACATTGATGGCGCTTTGGTCGGCGGAGCCAGCCTTGAGCCGAAATCTTACCTTCAGCTTTTGGAGGGCGTTAGCCGATGAGCAAAAAACCGGTAGCTTTAATCATCTTAGACGGCTTTGCTTGTCGTAAGGAAGACAAAGGTAACGCTGTTGCACAAGCGAAAAAGCCCAACTTTGACCGCTACTGGGAAACGTATCCGCACGCTCAACTTACAGCTAGTGGGGAAGCCGTTGGACTTCCTGATGGTCAAATGGGAAATTCAGAAGTGGGTCATTTAAACATTGGTGCCGGCCGTATCGTGTATCAAAGTTTGACTCGGGTGAATCTATCGATCAAAGAAGGTGATTTTTATGAAAATCAAACCTTTATCGAAGCAATGAACCATGTTAAAGAAAAAGGAACGGCTCTTCATATCTTTGGATTACTTTCTGATGGGGGGATCCATAGCCATATTGAGCACATTCTTTCATTGTTAGAATTAGCTAAAAAGCAGAACGTGGAAAAAGTATATCTGCACGGATTCTTGGACGGGCGTGATGTGCCTCCTCAATCTGCTAAGCACTATATTCAAACAACAGTGGACAAGATCAACGAGCTAGGTGTTGGTGAGATCGCAACACTTTCTGGCCGTTATTACTCTATGGACCGCGACAAGCGCTGGGACCGTGTAGAAAAGTCATACCGAGCGATGGTTTACGGTGAAGGACCTGACTACAAAGATCCGTTTGAAGTGGTAGAAGACTCATACAGCAATGGAATTCACGATGAATTCGTTCTTCCTTCTGTCTTGAAAAAAGAGAACGGCGAACCGGTTGCGACAATTAAAGACGGAGACGCAGTTATCTTCTGTAATTTCCGTCCAGACCGAGCGATTCAGATTTCTCAAGTATTTACTAACGAAGATTTTCGTGGTTTTGATCGTGGAGAGGCGTTTCCGAAAAACCTTCACTTTGTATGTTTAACACACTTTAGTGAAACAGTAGATGGAGACGTGGCTTTTAAACCAACAAACCTAGATAATACACTGGGCGAAGTACTGTCACAGCAAAACTTCAAACAGCTTCGTATTGCAGAAACAGAAAAATACCCGCACGTAACGTTCTTCTTCAGTGGTGGACGTGAAGCGGAATTTCCTGGTGAGACACGTATCTTAATTGATTCTCCAAAAGTAGCAACTTACGACTTGAAGCCTGAAATGAGTGCGTATGAAGTGACAGATGCCCTTTTAGGGGAGATTGAAGCGGATAATCATGATGTGATCATCTTAAACTTTGCCAATCCTGACATGGTAGGTCACTCAGGTATGCTGGAACCAACGATAAAAGCAGTTGAAACAGTGGATGAGTGCTTAGGAAAAGTAGTAGATGCGATCATCAAAAAAGGTGGGGCTGCAATCATTACAGCCGACCATGGTAATGCCGATGAAGTGATTACGATGGAAGGCAACCCGATGACAGCTCATACGACAAACCCAGTACCTGTAATCGTTACGCAAGAAGGATTGGAACTTCGTCAAGACGGTGTACTGGCTGATCTTGCACCAACGGTACTAACTCTTATAGGCGGTACTCAGCCAAAAGAGATGACTGGTAAAACGTTAATTAAATAGGGCACTTTTACGGAATATGTACAAAGGGCCCTTGTGCGTATTGCCGGAAATGCTTTATTCTCAAATTACATTTTCTAATAAAAAGGAGAGACAATTATGTCAGCGATTATTGAAATCTATGCTCGCGAAGTCCTAGACTCTCGCGGAAACCCAACAGTTGAAGTAGAAGTGTACACAGAATCAGGTGCATTTGGACGCGCGATCGTTCCATCTGGTGCTTCTACAGGTGAATACGAAGCAGTTGAGCTTCGTGATGGCGACAAGAGCCGCTACCTTGGAAAAGGTGTTATGAACGCAGTAAACAACGTAAACGAAAACATCGCTCCAGAACTTATCGGTTTCGATGTACTTGATCAAGTTGGAATCGACCAAACATTGATCGAGCTTGATGGTACTGAAAACAAAGGCAAGCTTGGTGCTAACGCGATCCTTGGAGTTTCCATGGCTGTTGCACACGCTGCTGCTGATTTCTTAAACGTTCCTCTTTACATGTACCTTGGAGGATTCAACTCTAAAACTCTTCCTGTTCCAATGATGAACATCCTTAACGGTGGAGAGCACGCTGACAACAACGTAGATATCCAAGAATTCATGGTTATGCCTGTTGGTGCTGAAAGCTTCCCAGAAGCACTTCGCATGGGTGCTGAAATCTTCCACAACTTAAAGTCTGTTCTTAAAGAAAAGGGCTTGAACACAGCTGTTGGTGACGAAGGCGGATTCGCTCCAAACCTTGGTTCTAACGAAGAAGCTCTTCAAACCATCATGGAAGCGATCGAAAAAGCAGGCTACAAGCCAGGTGAAGAAGTTCGCCTTGCAATGGACGTTGCTGCTTCTGAATTATTTAACAAAGAAGACGGTAAATACCACCTTTCTGGTGAAGGTGTTGTTAAAACATCTGAAGAGATGGTTGCTTTCTACGAAGAGCTTGTTAACAAATATCCGATCGTTTCAATCGAAGACGGTCTTGACGAGAACGACTGGGATGGCCACAAGCTATTAACAGAACGTATCGGTGACCGCGTACAGCTAGTTGGTGACGACTTGTTCGTGACAAACACAGCTAAGCTTTCTGAAGGTATCGAAAAAGGCGTTGGTAACGCGATCCTTATCAAAGTTAACCAAATCGGTACGTTGACTGAAACGTTCGACGCGATCGAAATGGCTAAACGCGCAGGCTACACGGCAGTTATCTCTCACCGCTCTGGTGAATCTGAAGACAGCACAATCGCTGACATCGCTGTTGCAACAAACGCGGGACAGATCAAAACAGGTGCTCCTTCACGTACAGACCGTGTTGCGAAGTACAACCAGCTTCTTCGCATCGAGGACGAGCTAGGTAACCTTGCTGTATACCCTGGAATGAACGCATTCTACAATCTAAAGAAATAAGTAGTACAAAAGTAGGGGTCTGACCCCAAACAAAGACAAATTCGCCATTTTGTCTATCTGAAAAAGACAGCCCCCGGATAAGGCGCATCAAGCACCTATCCGGGGGCTGTCTTCATTTCAAGCTTACAAAGGATTTCCCTGCTGGTTATCGAGAGCGATTGTTAGAATGAAGGATGGTAACAATGAGCATTGAGAAACTGATCATGAGCGACATCGTTTCAAAAACAGTCATTTCGATCCCTCCAATCATGTTACCCTTAAGATTCGTAAAAACAGGGTTGTCCTATACAAAAATAGAAAAATATGAGTAAAAAGGCTTGTCTTTTTTCAGTTTTATGTAAAGGTATTATGTTTACGACGGAATTTATGCTCGCTCGCAGTGATTTATGCTCGTACGCGGGAATATATGCTCGCTCGCAGTGATTTATGCTCGTACGCGGGAATATATGCTCGCTCGCAGTGATTTATGCTCGTACGCGGGAATATATGCTCGCTCGCAGTGATTTATGCTCGTTCGCGGGAAATTATGCTCGCTCGCAGTGATTTATGCTCGCTCACAAATCATTACGCTCTCTAACAAATTAACAGCTTGTTTATTAAAATCACCACTCATAATCCTTCTATTTTCATCTGAAATCATTTAAAATGCTTATAACAAGTACTTGTTGATGTACGGGGGAATTACGAATGAAAGACAGTTTATATATACGAATCGAGGCGGGGGATCCTTATGATACAGGGAGCCTCATGCCGCTTAAACCCGAAGGAGAAACGTTAACCTTTGGAAGATCATCACACACCAATGAAACCGATGTATCCTTCATTAGTCCTTATGTGTCAAGGATGCACGCTGAGATTTACTTAGAAGATGGTATCACTTTTATACGCGATTTAGATTCTAAGCACGGAACAGCGCTGAATAACAATCTCTTAGAACCAAACATACCAAAACGGCTTCAGTCTGGTGATGTGATCAGTCTCGCAAAAGGAGTTGTCCTGCTAACCTATTTAAATACACAAGCTGAAGAAACAGATTTGACGATGGAATTCACATCACCCATAGAACCCACAGGAACTCAGATTATGAGTGGTCTTCACATAATTCCTGAACGCCGCCAGATCTCGATAGATGGTGTACCTTTATTCCTATCCGGAAAACATACCGATCTGCTAGTGTTCCTATACCGGAAAAAGAATCAAGCAGTCAGCAGTGACGAGATCAAGATTCACATTTGGCCTGAAAGAATGGTAGCTGGATCGAACGAAGTGCCTGACGTTGGAAACGACGAAATCAATGCTCTTGTATACCGCCTTAGAAAAAAGCTTGGTCCATACGGAGACTCAATCATTACCGTCCCGCGTTATGGCTACATGCTTCAAATTGGATAGAACGCTTTAAAAACCTGCATGAACACTTTGTTCCTGCAGGTTTTTTCTATAGCTAATTTTCAGAAACTTATCATGTTCGAGTGAGAAAAGAATCATGATAAATCCATTTTAGAGCAAACAAAAAGAGAGTAAATTAAGTAAAAGGAAAAAACTCCTTTAATAACGATGTTTCTTCCAAATAGGTGTGGTGAATTGAAAATGAGGGTAGAGGAAACTAGACAGCATCGCAGAGGCAGAGCATATCGTTTTAAGTTATATCGTAGATTTATCATTATCTTATTTACTATTTTATTAATTAGAACGTATGACCTGCAGATTACAAACGGGGAAAAAGCACGCTTGAAATCTGAAACTTACGAAGATGTTGTGATTAAGAAATCCATATTCAATGACAACTATTATTCTTCAAAAAAAGACACACCCTTAGAAACAGACATAAAATCAAACAGAGAACAGTAAAATGAATATGGGGGATGTCCCCATAAATGCGAAGAGGGGATGTTTATGATGCAACCACTTAAACAGGAATCTTCGGATGGTGCAGAAAACAAACAGGAAACATTGAATCCGATCAGTTTTATAGGCAAAGTGAAGGAAGCCAATGGCTACGTATTTACCGTCTATCATAAAAAAACAGTAATGAAAGTAAAAATAGATTTAAAAACCGAGCTCCTTGATGGGGACAAGACACTTGATATTGCGCCAGATGAAGCAGTACAGCCAGGAGCTACCGTACAGGTAGTAGGGCTATTAAATAAAAGACTGAATGTCATAAAAGCTGTACGCCTTTATATTTTTCATAAAGAATTCGATATTAATTATCTTGGGACAAATTAACGAAGGTTCTGAAAAAAGTTTTGCCTCGTCCCTTCTAGTTATGATACATTTATAGTAATGTAACGTGGAACGGTGGAGGTGTAACATACATGCTAACAGTAGCAACAATCCTTCTTATATTAGTATCATTAGCTTTGATCATTGTCGTTGTTCTTCAATCAGGTCGTTCGGCAGGATTATCAGGCGCGATTACAGGTGGAGCTGAGCAACTTTTTGGTAAACAAAAAGCGCGTGGTATCGACGCATTGCTTAGCAAACTTACAGTTATCCTTGCAGTCTTGTTTTTCATTCTGACTGTACTCGTAGCGTATTTCTTATAAAGCAATAAAGGCAACAGGTGGAAAAAATCCGCTTGTTGTTTTTTATTTGGCGAAAATCGCTGCACACCCTTTCTTTAAGTGGATGTGATATGATTTGATACATACATAAAAGGGTAACCTAAAGTCAAAAAGGTGGTAGCATGATCGGTTGTCTTTGTTTGCATGGTTTTACAGGCGGGCCTTATGAAATCGAGCCAATCACTGAGTATTTAGAGAAACATACGGATTGGGTTCTTTCTGTCCCAACCTATCCTGGACACGGAAAAGAGCTTTCCTTGCATGGAAGAACACATACAGAATGGCTGGAAGAAGCCGAAAGATCTTATTTAGAACTTCGTGAAAAGGTCGATAACATTTACATTGTCGGCTTTTCAATGGGTGGCATGATCGCGGGTTATTTAGCTTCCAAATATGGATGTGACAAATTGATCCTGCTGAATGCCTCTGCTTATTATTTAAATCCAGGACAAATGATCAAAGATGTGGCAAATATGATTTCCTCAGGATTTAGTGGCCAGCTGAAAGATCATGAACTATATAAAAGATACAAAAAGAAATTTAAAGATACACCTTTTAGTGCAACTCGAGAGTTTCGAAAACTGGTTAAGCTGCTCAAACCAGAGTTCTCACAAGTCTCAGCACCTACATTAATTATTCAAGGAGAATGCGATGGCCTTGTTCCGCGAAAAAGTGCTGAATATTTGTATGGTGCTATAGCAGCTACCAACAAACGCATTTGCTATTTTAAAGAATCAAAACACATGATTTGTCACGATGTAGAAAAAGATCAGCTGATCGATGAAGTTTATCAATTTTTAATGAGTGAATAGGAGAGAAGCAACATGAAAATCACAGCACCAAAACCGTTTTTCTTTGAAGGAGGAAAGCGGGCAGTCTTAATGCTGCACGGATTTACCGGCAGTTCAGCAGATGTACGAATGCTGGGGAGATTCCTTCAAAAGAAAGGTTACACATGTCATGCCCCGCAGTATAAAGGACACGCAGTACCTCCTGAAGAATTAGTACACACTGGACCTGAAGACTGGTGGGAAGATGTGATCGGCGGATATAATCACTTAAAAGAAAAAGGGTACGATGAGATTGCCGTATGTGGACTATCATTAGGCGGTGTATTCTCATTGAAATTGGCTACAGAACAGCCGGTAAAAGCAGTCATTCCCATGTGCGCTCCTATGTCCATCAAAAGCGAAGAAGTGATGTACAAAGGGGTCTGTGAATACGCTGAAGAATATAAAAAGCGGGAGCAGAAGACACGAGAACAGATCGAGCAAGAAATGGAAGAATTTAAAAAAACACCAATGAACACACTAAAAGCACTCCAGGATCTGATTCAAAGTGTAAGAAATTCTGTCGATCTCGTATACGCACCCACGTTTGTGGTGCAGGCTAGAAATGATGAAATGATTAACACCGATTCTGCAAATATTATTTATAACGAAGTTGAAAGTGAAAAGAAAGATATAAAATGGTATGAAAATTCATCACATGTTATTACATTGGACAAGGAAAAAGAACAGCTGCATGAAGATGTTTATGCTTTCTTAGAAGACCTCGACTGGTCGGAATAGGACTCTTTCCTTAAAAAAGGAGGTCAGTTTTTGGATAAACTGCAAATACTCCAGCTCATGAAAGAATCGGAAAAACCGATGACCGTCACCGAGATTGAAGAAGCCCTTCAATTACCGGATGCTGAAGCTTTCAAGGAACTGGTTTTAACATTAAACGAACTAGAAGACGAAGGATCTGTGGTTAGAACACGCACCAATCGTTACGGGCTCCCTGAAAAGATGAGTCTTATTAAAGGGCGTGTTCAAGGCCACGCAAAAGGGTTTGCTTTTTTAATTCCTGAAGATAGTGAACAAAAGGATGTGTACATCTCACAATCCGATATGAATGGTGCGATGAGTGGTGATACCGTCCTCGTCAGGTTAAACAATACGACGTCTGGGTCACGTCCAGAGGGAACGATTATCCGTATTCTGGAACGAGGCGTTACAGAAGTAGTTGGTACGTTTCAGGAAAGCCGCAGATTCGGTTTTGTCATCGCAGATGATAAACGCATTCCAAACGATATCTTTATCCCTGCAGAAGGGGTTAACGGAGCGGTAGAAGGCCATAAAGTATTGGTGAAAATCACGAAATATCCTGAAGGCCGGAACAGTGCTGAAGGGGAGATCATCCATATCATCGGACATAAAAACGACCCTGGTGTGGATATCATCTCCGTTATTTTTAAGCATGGACTCCCAAGAGAGTTTCCTGAAGAAGCACTAGATCAAGCACATAATACGCCCGATGAAATAGATCCGAAAGATATTGAAGGACGGCGCGATCTTCGGAATGAAACGATTGTAACCATTGACGGAGCTGACGCCAAAGACTTGGATGATGCCGTACATGTGATCAAGCTCCCGAACGGTCATTACAAGCTTGGTGTTCACATTGCAGATGTTACCCATTATGTAACAGAAGATTCGCCTATTGATAAAGAAGCACGTGAACGCGGTACGAGTGTGTACTTGGTAGACCGTGTTATCCCGATGATTCCGCATCGTCTCTCAAATGGTATCTGTTCTTTAAATCCAAAAGTGGACCGCTTAACGATTTCGTGTGAGATGGAGATCAACGGTGATGGAGAAGTAGTGAAACATGAGATCTTCCCAAGTGTGATCAAGACAACAGAGCGTATGACCTATACGGATGTCCGAAAAATCCTGCAGGATGAAGATGAGGAAGTTACAAAGAAATATGAACCACTCATCCCATTCTTCCAGCTGATGGGAGAACTTGCTGAAATTTTAAGAAAAAGACGCTTTGCACGGGGAGCGATTGACTTTGATTTTTCAGAAGCAAAAGTCATTGTTGATGAGAACAGCGATCCGCAAGATGTTATCATTCGAGAACGATCTGTTGCAGAACGTCTAATCGAAGAATTCATGCTTTGTGCAAACGAAACAGTCGCTCAGCATTTTCATGAAAAAGAGCTGCCTTTCATGTATCGAATCCATGAGGATCCAGATGAGGGCAAGCTAGAGCGTTTCTTAGAGTTCATCGGAATGTTTGGTTATGCCTTAAAAGGGACGCCAACCGACTTACATCCTCGGTCACTTCAGCAGCTTTTAGAGACTGTAAGAGGCGAGCCAGAAGAAATGGTAATCAGTAAGATTATGCTTCGTTCCATGAAACAAGCAAAGTATGATCATATGTCTCTCGGGCACTATGGTTTGGCAACCGAGTTCTATACTCACTTTACATCTCCAATCCGCCGTTATCCGGATTTGATCGTTCACCGATTAATCCGTACGTATCTGTTCCAAAAAGATACCGGACCAAAGACAGTGAGTCATTGGAAGTCAGAACTTCCGGGTATTGCAAAACATTCATCAGCTATGGAACGCCGTGCCGTTGATGCGGAGCGTGAAACGGATGAACTGAAAAAAGCACAGTTCATGCTTGATAAAGTGGGAGAAGAATTTGATGGTGTCATTAGCTCTGTAACCAACTTTGGATTGTTCGTTGAGCTGCCAAACACGATTGAAGGCCTCGTACACGTCAGCTACTTAACGGACGACTATTACCGCTTTGACGAAAAGTTTATGGCGATGATCGGTGAACGAACGGGGAACGTATTCCGTATCGGTGATGAAATTTCAATTCGCGTTGTGAACGTAAACGTTGATGAACGGGCCATTGATTTTGAGATCGTCGGTATGAAGGGAACGCCACGCAAGCGTCATAAAGACCGCCAGCAAGTGATAGACATTGGGGACACACCTAAACGCGGACGGGGCAGACGCAGCAACAACCGTAATAGTGAGTCTGAGCGATCGAACGGTCCTCAAGATTCAAAAAAAGGAAAGAAAAAGCCTTTTTATAAGCCGGTTGCGAAGAAAAAAGGGAAAAAGAAAAGAAAGTAACATGGTAAATGCTCAAGGTTCATCTTCAGTGGTGAACCTTGACGTTATTTGACCAAATTGATATAATTAGATTTCACTTGCTGTGGGGAGGATTGAGTTTTACATGCCAAAAGGAGAAGGGAAAGTAGTCGCACAGAATAAAAAGGCGCGGCACGATTACCACGTTGAAGAAACATTTGAAGCTGGAATTGTCCTTCAGGGCACGGAGATAAAATCCATTCGCGCAGGCAGGGCAAATTTAAAAGATTCCTTTGCCCGTGTGCAGAACGGCGAGTTGTTTTTACACAACATGCACATCAGCACGTATGAGCAAGGAAACCGGTATAACCATGATCCGCTACGTACGCGTAAGCTGCTTTTGCACCGCAAGGAGATTAACAAGCTGTTGGGTGCAACAAAAGAACAAGGATATTCGATTGTTCCTTTGAAAATGTATCTGAAAAATGGTTTTGCTAAGCTTCTCATTGGTCTTGCAAAAGGGAAAAAGCATTATGACAAGCGTGATGACTTGAAAAAGAAGGATGCAAAACGTGAAATCGAGCGTGCATTCAGGGATCGTCAGAAGATCTAATTGGAGCTCCTTACAGGAACTTACAATTGAGACGCGGCGTCGAAAATGTTATACTAAGCACACAAGTGAATAAGGGCAAATTAGCTTTTATCTCTTTCCGTGGTTCGGCAGAATTAAGTTTCTGCACCATTTTAATAATGGGGACGTTACGGATTCGACAGGGGTAGTTTGAGCTTAAGTTGCGAGTCGAGGGGGTCGGCCTCGTTAAAACGCCAAAGCCAATAACTGGCAAACAAAACAACAACCTAGCTTTAGCTGCTTAATAGCACTTTAGCTGTTCCTCCCTCCATCGCCCATGTGGTAGGGTAAGGGACTCACTCTTAGTGGGCTACGCCGGTTGTCCTCCGCCTGAGGACGATGGAAGAGAATAATCAGGCTAGCGGTCCGGACGCCTGTCGGCTGGCAGATGGATTCGCGAAATGCGAATAAACCGACTACACTCGTAGAAGCTTAAGTGCCAATATCTTTGGACGTGGGTTCGACTCCCACCGTCTCCACCAATACATAGGTGGATTAAGATCAATTTTGATATATTATTAATTGATTAATGAACTTGGTCTTCTTGATTTTGCTAATTTAAACATTAAAAAGAGCTCACCAATTGGTGAGCTCTTTTTTTTTATTCCATAAACCGGCCAGATTGTGGAAGACTTAAAGTAAGTAATTACTGAAGAAAAGTTTATCGCGATTAAAAAACTAATTTCTTTTCAGGACATCTCTTCGTAATAATAGAAATTAATAATCTCTATGTATTTGAGAGGGAGTTCATATTTTGTCTCATGAATGAGATATACATTATTTCTTGATTAACTTTAAGACCAGAATCGTTCAAAAATAATTTATTGGGTAACTTAAATAAGATATAACATGTTTGAAGGTGAGAAATTTTTATGAATACAATCAAAAGGCTCAATAAGCTAAAAATGATTTCACGAGGATTGATGGTAATTATTGGCGGATTTATAGCAGCGTATGGACTAGAAACGGTATTAATTCCAAACAATGTTTCAGACGGTGGTGTGACCGGTCTTGGTATCGTTGGATCACAACTATTTGGATTACCGTTAGGAGTTCTAATTACAGTTTTAAACCTTCCTTTTATCTGGCTAGGTTATCAACAAATTGGTAAAAATTTTGCTATTTTTTCGATTATAGGAATAGCTTCACTTGCTGTTGGTACATTCCTCATGCACCATACACCAGCGATTATTGAAGGGGATACATTATTAGTTACCGTTGTTGGTGGTATTATCCTAGGTTTTGGGATGGGGTTAGCATTGCGGAATGGCGGGGCACTAGATGGGATTGATATGCTGGCTGTACTGCTTTCTCGGAAATTACCGTTTGGGACAAGTGATCTCATTCTTTTCTTAAACACCTTCGTATTTATTTTCGTGTCAACTGCATTCGGCCTACAAGGAGCAATTCTTTCGGCAATTGCTTATTATATTGCTTCAAAAGTGATTCACATAGTGGAAGAAGGTTTAAGCGGCTCTAAGACCTTTAAAATTATCACAACTCAACCTAAATTAATGGTAGAGACTATACGTGATTGCTTAGGTCGAAGTGCGACATATAACGAAGTTTACGGTGGTTTTTCCCATGAAAAATTTAAGGAAATCACATGTGTCATTAATCGCCTAGAAGAAAGCAAAATGAAAGAAATCATTAATGAGATTGACGAAACTGCTTTTGTTACCGTATATGACGTAGCAGAAGTTAAGGGTGGTAATTTCAGAAAACATAATTTATTAGACAAAAACTAGTTAATTTAAAATCCATAAAGATTTATTCAACAAATGGGTGCATTTCTTAAACAGAAGAAATGCATTTTTTAATGAAATAGAATAAAAAATGGGGAAAAAATCAAGAAAAAGTTTTGTACGGATGTCGATATTACAATTTATCATTCGTTTAATCTATAGAGGAGCTTCGAACAAATTATGACAGAGTCTGGATAGAATATATAATTAACCTTACTCAACAATCGGGTTCGTTAGTAGAAGATCCTGAGGGTACAGTTTCCTAATTCATTTTCATAAAAATTTATTTTATTATCCAGATGCTCTAAACTCTGCTATCGAAAGTTTAAAGGCTCTGGTTCATGAACCAGAGCCTTTTATCGCTTTCCATGCTCCGAAAAACGGAGTATGAGTTATTTGTCTGCCTAGATTTCGAATGAAATTTATATGACACCAAACAAGAAAAACAAGATTAATGCAATAAGGAGTAATACTGACGGATCAATGGTACTCAATAAAGGGTTTTCTGCGACATTTTGCAGAGCAAAAGTTGTCCCCGAGTTATTCACACAACGTTTTTTCTTAGACATGTTTTTCCACCTCTATTTTTATTAACAATGAGCTATAGTTTTTTAAATATAGCAAACCAGATAAAGGAGATTTCTTGAGGACTAACAAAGAAAAGATAATCGATTGTGCCAAGATTATTCCTTTAACTTGGTCTTACTATCAATTTATGAGGACAAGCTATGGATGGTGTGGGTGTTCAGAAAGCGTTTTAGTAATTCTGATAAAAAAGGCTCTAATTTCCAAAGAAAAAGTTATTGACTCTAAAAATAAATTTATGATATTATTAAATATTTGATAAATAAACACATGTATGGTAAGCTTAAGCAGGTTAGCATACATGGAGGTGGGTTATATGTTTCAAATTGGTGATAACATTGTTTATCCAATGCATGGAGCAGGTATAATTGAAGCCATAGAAGAAAAAGCATTCTCAGGGAAAACACAACAGTATTATGTAATTAAAATGTCAATCAGTAATTTGCAAGTTATGATTCCAACGAGTAAAATATTGAGTTCACGTATTCGACCAGTTACTGATATTTTTGCATTAAAACACATCTTACACATTTTTCAGCATGGAGAGTCAGATAGATTACTGCCGTGGAAACAAAGGTATAAAGTGAACACCGACAAAATGAAAACGGGTGAAATACAAGATGGTGCTGAAGTTGTACGTGATTTAATGCGTATGAAGAAAGAAAAAGCACTTAATTCAAGCGAAAAAAAAATGTTGGATAATGCATATGAATTATTGATCAGTGAGCTGGGATTAATTAAAGGAATCACTGAAAATCAAATAAAAAGTTTCAGTTAAGATTAATTATAAATAATGTAATGCATTCCGATCCTGAATTTTTCGGAATATTATTTTTATTAAAAGTAAATCATTTCAAAGCATTCTACTTCTTCAACTCGCTTTTTGAGTAATAGCCTCTTTTGTTATTTCTACAATCTAATCCATTTATTTTTTTTGATTTCTTTTACTAACGTTCGAAGTTTCATAAAAATTACTCGGCAAAATAGTTACTTGATTTTTGCAATCCTGATTCACACTGGCACGGACAAGGAGCCGTAAGGATGAAAGAGAGGTAGGGCTTTCATTGTTTTAGGTATATTATCTAAGTCATTATTTCAAGAACAGAGAAACGCATTCCAAGCGTTTTTTCTAGGCTTTAGAGGTTTTGGAGGTCTTGTTTTCCCATTCTTTGCAACGCCATTTTTTACCGGGTTCGGTCTTTTCAGATTTCCGTTCTTTGGATTTAGACGTGCTAAATTTAGAATTTCCCCACTAAAATTATAATAATTCCTCATCATTTTCCCCATCCTAGACATAGGAAGGTGAAAATAATGGACTTATTAAAAGAGTTAACAGAAGCGAATGGTGCTCCGGGATTTGAAAAAGCCATTCATGACATCATGAAACGTGAAATAAATAAAACTGGAGCAGCCTTAGTCAACGACCATCTTGGAAGCATATTCGGAGAAAAAAAAGGTTCAGATGCAGACGGTCCGAAAATCCTATTAGCCGGCCACATGGACGAAGTAGGATTCATGGTAAGTGAGATAACAAAAGATGGTTATCTGCGTTTTGTTCCACTAGGCGGCTGGTGGTCACAAGTTCTTTTGGCACAGCGTGTTCACATTGAAACGAAAAATAAAACGTTTACAGGTGTAGTGGGTTCGAAGGCTCCACACATTTTAACGCCAGATGAACGCAATAGAGTGTATCCAATGAAAGAGATGTTCATTGATATTGGGGCTAATGATAAAGACCAAGTGAAAGAATGGGGAATAAGAGTAGGTGATCCAGTTCTCCCCATCTGTCCTTTTGAGCTGATGCCAAACGGGGATACGATCCTTGCAAAAGCTCTTGATAACCGTGCAGGCTGTTATACAGCGTTAAACGTACTTCAGCAGCTGCAGAACATCAGCCACCCAAATACGGTTTATTGCGGTGCAACGGTTCAAGAGGAAGTTGGATTAAGAGGTGCGATGACAGCTCCTTACATTATGGAACCAGATGTTGCGATCGCACTGGATGTAGGTGTTGCAGAGGATGTCCCTGGAGGAAATGCAAACAAGGCGAAACTGGGTGAAGGACCACTATTAACTTTCCTTGACTCATCCATGATCCCCCACACTGGTTTTCGTGATCTGATGATTGAGGTCGCAGAAAAGAACAATATCCCTTACCAGGTAGATGTTATGCTCGGAGGAGGAACAGATGCAGGAAAGTTCCACCTTTATAAAAAGGGGATACCAAGCATTGTGGTTGGTGTGGCTGCACGATATATCCATAGCCATACCTCTATGATCAGTAAAAGTGACCTCGAAAACAGCGCTAAGCTTCTAATAGAACTCGTTAAGGTTCTGGATAAAGAGAAACTCCAGTCGCTTCTTCACTATTAAACAACAAACAAACCCCGCTGGAATATCTCTGGCGGGGTTTTTCATGCGGACTCATCATGTTACAGAGTTATAAAAAGTTTTACATCATTCTTTGCTAATCATGTAAAAAAGACTATTATAGAGAGATGAGAGTATAAGTAGTATAAGTAGTAAAAGGAGATAAGTAATTTTTATGGACATCCTATTGTTATTAAAAGCCCTTATTTTAGGGATGGTAGAAGGTTTAACGGAGTTCGCTCCTGTTTCATCAACAGGACACATGATTCTAGTCGATGATATGTGGCTAAAATCACAAGAGTTTTTAACAAAATATGTAGCAAATACATTTAAAGTCGTGATTCAGCTTGGATCGATCTTAGCGGTTGTTGTCGTATTTAGGCAGCGTTTTATTGAGATGCTGGGATTGAAAAGAAACAAAGCTGCTAATGAAGTAACTGGAGGCCGTTTAAAGTTAACTCAAGTAATCGTAGGGTTACTGCCGGCGGGTATTTTAGGTATTTTATTTGAAGACTATATCGATGAGCATCTGTTCACGGCTAATACCGTGCTTATTGGTTTGGCAATTGGTGCTGTTCTTATGATTATTGCAGATAAATTTGCTGCTAAGAACCAGAACCCTGTCATTGACAGTGTTGATCAAATCACATACAAACAAGCTTTCTCAATCGGACTCATTCAATGTTTGTCACTCTGGCCAGGATTCTCACGCTCAGGTGCTACCATTTCAGGTGGTGTTCTTCTCGGACTGAGCCACCGTGCGGCTGCTGACTTTACATTTATCATGGCCGTGCCGATCATGGCTGGTGCAAGTGGAATTTCTTTATTGAAGAACTGGCAATACTTTACGATGGACGCTATGCCGTTCTTCGTAGTTGGATTCATAAGTGCGTTTGTATTCGCGATGCTTTCAATCCGATTCTTCTTAAAAATTATTGAAAAAGTAAAGTTAACACCGTTTGCTATTTATCGATTAGTTCTTGTAGGCGTTATCCTGCTTATCATGATGTAATAATCAGAATCCTCTACTCAAAAAAGCTGGTCAAAATGTTAACAAATTAATATATAAGCAGCTCTTTTTGAATAAAAAGAATGAAAACCCGCTAAGCATCAGCCTTAGCGGGTCTTTCTTTAATATTGGTCGATTCTGCTGTACCAGTCGTCGTATTCGCGTTCAGCATCTTCTCTTGATCTTCCATGTCTTTCCTGAATCTTGCCGATCATCTTCTCACGATCACCTTGTGCTTGATCGTAATCGTCATCCGTTAAGTTGCCCCATTGTTTCTGAGCCTCACCTTTGAATTGTTTCCATTTGCCTTCCATTGTATCGTTTTTCATTTTCTACCTCCATTCATTTATTTTGTAGAATAAGAATCTTCATAGCGGTGTGCATTTGAAGAACGGTACGTACGGAATGTATCATTTACTTTTCTATGCCTGTCCACTTCATTTGTTTCAACGAGTACGAGAATGTCACCTTCTTCAACAGACCTTTCATACTCTTTTGCCTCGTCTTCAGGAATTCCTAACCCTACTAAAGCTCCAACAATTCCTCCAGCACCAGCACCAACTGCTGCACCGCCTAGAGCAGCTGCAATCGGTCCTGCCGCAACAATCGGTCCGATGCCTGGGATTGCAAGTGCACCAGCCCCAAGAAGTAATCCTCCGATGCCGCCAAGAATTCCACCTGTAGCCATCCCTGTCGCAGCACCTTCCGGAGCTTTGGTGCCTGTCTCTTCATGAATGTGTTTTACATCTTTTTTGTCTTTGGCAATAACCGAGATGTCATTTTCACTATACCCTTGATCTCTAAGTTCTTTAATTGCATCAATTGCATCTTCTTCTGTACGGAAAACGCCTACTACTTTATTATGAGTTTCCATCGAATTCCTCCTTTTGTAGAAGATCAATACGTAGGTTATGTTCCCATAGGGAAATAAAACTAAACGTAAATGAACATGTTTGAGTCGAAAGAACCAGTCTTGCATCTAAATTGGAACATATTAACAGTGCCGTTTGTATTGTCCTTTCTTACAATTTATGGTTTGATGTCTATATATAGGAAATAAACAAATAGGTCGCAATGGGGATTGAATATGGATATATTTATTGGCAGGCAACCGATTCTTGATAAAGAGGAGAAGGTTGTTGCTTATGAACTTTTATACAGAAATAGTGATAAGAATAGATACGAAGAATTAGATCATGATAGTGCTACGATAGATGTTATGGTGAACAGTTTTACTGGAATTGGCATTAAAGAAGTGGGTGATCGGAAAAAGTGCTTCATAAACTTTACTGAGAACCTGTTATTGAACCGCATTCCTACATATATTTCTCCTGAGTATATCGTGGTAGAGATTTTAGAAGACGTTAGAATGAGTGATGAAATATTAGCTGTTTGTAAAGAGTTAAAGAATAAAGGGTATATCATAGCACTCGATGATGTTTCTGTTAATAAAGATCTCGATTTGCTCCTGCCATATATTGATATTGTTAAAGTGGATTATTTAGCGATGGATACATTTGATATGAAGAAGATGATTGAGGAATATAGAGATCAGTTTACGTTCTTGGCTGAAAAAATTGAAACACGTGCACAATTTGATGAAGCGAGAGATATGGGCTTTGAGTATTTTCAAGGCTACTTATTTAGCAAGCCAATCATCCTGCAAAGTAAAGACATCGCTCCAATTCCTGCAAACTATATGTTATTGTTAGAGAAATTGAACAAGCAAGAACCAGATATTAATGAGATCAGTACGTTAATACAACGAGATTTATCTCTTTCTTATAAACTGTTAAAAGTCATGAATTCAGGAACATACTTTTTCAAAAGCAAAGTAACTTCAATCAAACAAGCCGTTGTTTTATTGGGGCTTTACGAGATAAAAAAACTCATCATCATCTTATTGATGTCAAGTTTAAACAAAACAGACAACCAAATGGAGATCGTAAAGATCAGCTTAACGAGAGCATTATTTTTTGAGCGAATTGCAAACATGATTGGAATCTCTAAAAATAAACTCTATCTGTTCGGTATGTTTTCTTTAATGGATACCTTGCTTAGTAAAAATATGAAAGATATCATTGATGATCTGCCGATTACGAATGAGCTCGCAGAAGCACTTCTAGGGGAGAATGAAAAATATAATCTTGCCCTAAAACTTATTGGATATATGGAAAAAGGAGAAGGGCATATCGTTCGAGAGTTATGTGGAAATTTAAATGCATCTGACGATGAACTCTATCTGCATTATCAAGCGAGCATATTATCTGCTCAACAGTTTTTTCAGAAAGATCAAGAAGGAAATGTTAACATACTGGACCTCCATTAGTTGGAGGTCCTTTTATCTTTTAACCATGAGAGCAATGGGAAAGTAAAACAAGGGTGATTGGAGTAGAATAGGTGGTAGAGGATGGAGGGAGTCATTTATGAAATTAAGCATATTGGACCAATCATCGATTTCAAAGGGTAAAAGTGCCAAGGAAGCATTAGAAGCTGCTAGCTGATCAAGTACTTTCTTAGGAAAGTAAGCAGCAGAGCATAATTTTTCATTTAAGCTATTATTCTTGTTATACTTATAACGATTATTAAAATATAGTAGCTAATTTTTTGTTGCTTTATATAAGGAGGACGTTAAGGATGTCCAATAAAAAAAGGTTAAGTGATATCAAATGGTCCGTTCTTGATCTTGCACCAGTTGTTGAAGGCGGAACTGTTTCTGATTCATTCAGGAATACGCTAGAGCTTGCACAGCATGCGGAAAAATGGGGATATAACCGCTATTGGCTTGCTGAACATCATAATATGCCTGGGATCGCCAGCTCAGCTACTTCTGTTGTTATTGGCCATGTCGCTGGCGGTACATCAAAGATACGCGTAGGGTCTGGAGGAATCATGCTCCCAAACCACTCGCCCCTTGTTATCGCTGAACAATTTGGAACACTTGATGCACTTTACCCAGGGAGAATTGACTTGGGACTCGGACGTGCACCTGGAACAGATCAGCTAACGGCACAGGCATTACGCCGTGATCTAGGCAGCATGGGAGATGATTTTCCTTATCAGTTAGAGGAATTACGCACTTACCTGGATCCTGAACGAGCAGAATCACCTATGAAAGTAAGAGCGGTTCCTGGCGAAGGGCAAGACATTCCGATTTGGCTCCTCGGTTCCAGTGGATTTAGTGCACGTTTAGCAGGACGAGAGGGTCTGCCTTTTGCTTTTGCAAGCCACTTTTCCCCGGATAATACACTTCCTGCCTTAGAGCTTTATAGAAATACGTTTACCCCATCAGAAATACTTGATGAGCCGTATGCAATGGTTGGAGCAAACGTTGTGGTTGCAGATACGGATGAGGAAGCAGCTCGAATAGCCACTTCGCTGCAACAGCAATTCGTAAACCTAGTCCGTGGAAATCCTACAAAACTTAAACCGCCAGTTGAAAGTATGGAAGGAATCTGGAGTTCCTACGAAAGAGCAGCCATTGAACAGCAGCTTCGTACAACGATTATAGGTAGTCCTAAAACGGTTAAAGAGAAAATACAAGCGTTCCTGGACGAAACACAAGCAGATGAGATTATCGTCAATGGTCAGATTTATGATCACCAGGCACGATTACGTTCTTTTGAATTATTAGCTGAAATCATTAATGAAAAATAAATGATAAACGTACTCCTATCGAGGGGTACGTTTTTTCTATAAAATAAGAATATTTGTTCGGTTCGGCTAAAGGGATTTTTTATTAAGGGCAGAATATATATAGTGATGTGATTATCATGAGGAGGTTCTAAACATGGAAAAGCCAATGCAGCTTCTTCAGTTTAACACGTGGGCAAACGATAAAGTCTTTCAGCATTTAAAAAGTTTGCCTGCCGATCTTTACCGTAAGGAGGTAAAAAGTGTATTTCCTTCTGTTTCTGCTGTGCTTGTTCATATGTATCAAGTTGATTATGTATGGCTCGAAGCTATTAAAGGGGAGAAGTTTGAAGATATTATAGCTTCTGTCGGTCCGTTATACGCTGGGCTGCAAGCTGCTTCGCTAGAGGACATGGAGTTGAAATTTAATGAACTTGATGTCGAATACAATGCTTTTGTTAATAAAAAGAAAGATCTATCGCAGCAGACAATCGTTCATCATCCTCACTTTGGCACATTAGAAACAAGCTATAAAGATCTTATTCAGCACATTGTGAATCACGGAACCTATCACCGTGGTCATATTTCTGCGATTTTAAATCAGCAAGGTCATAAAGGAGCATCAACGGATTACATTTTTTACTTATATACGCTGCAGCAGCAAAAACAAACAAAATAGCAAATGTATGAAAAGGATGTATCCAACGGGATATGTCTTTTTTGTGTTCTTCCATTATTGATTCCAGTATTGGTTAAGAATTTTGAAGAAGCAAATTGTTGACCGTATAAAAGAAGTTAATTGAATGAGAAAAAGATGGTTCAATGAGGAGGATGTCATGCCTCTTGGTCCATCTTTTTATATTTTTAGTCTATTCATTTTTGAAAAAAGGCTGTCGCTTAAATGCCTTTTTCAATTTCTCTACTCCGTTTTTTTATTTTCATTTTGTATTTTTTCTTTAATCTCTTTTAGGTACTTGTTCTTGGCTTTTTCGTCTTGCAGGTTTACAGGATTTTTATTCTGCAGATACTTTTGAAGGGCTTGGCTGATTTCCTCTTGTGTAGCATCCTCTGGAATTTCACCTTTTTCCTTAAGCATCTTTATGATCTTCTCATCATTAGCGATCATCGTACTCACCTCGTTTGACTGTTCTGATGAATGCGCTTTTTCATGTTGTGCATCCTTTTTGTTATATTGAACATCTTCTTCTTTATTGGATAGGGAGCTGCAGCTTGTGAAAACAGTCATTAAGAATAAGACTATACATACACTCATCAACTTTTTCATCATTCACTCTCCTTATTCGCCCGGTACCCTTAGTATACAAAACCCAACTGCAGGAATACAGTTGGGCTTATGGTTACTATTCTTTTTTAACGAGAAATCCTGATCTTAGCTACAGAATCATCTTTACTTTTTCCTGTAACTTCAAACTTAAGTCCGTATTGAGGAACGTTACGTCCAGCGTCGACAAGACCAGGGTTGCTGTAATCGTCATTATCGTTAAATACTTGATTTGGATGAACAGCGTTATCTGTTAGAGTTGTTCCAAGCAGTTCTCTGTAATCCAAGAACATTGGTTTACCCTTCTCTGTATTGAAAGCTGCATCGTGAACGAGGTAACGAGTAGAGGCAACTGTTCCGTCACTCCACTTAAGTGTCTCTTGGTTTGCATCAACAACGCCTAAGAAACCTTCTCCTGGATGAACGCCTGTCCAGTTATCCGTATATTTATTATCTACGTACCACACAATAAGACCGCCATCATAAGACATTAAGCTTTTACCGCGAGCGATATGAGCCAATCCTTTATCAACACCTTGATGGTTTCTCCATTCTAATAAGTAGTAATGATCAGAATAGAATTTGCCCTGGCTTTTTGTGAAGCCTTCTAGAATAAAGGCAGAATCACCTTCAGCATCATCAAATAACTTTTCTGAACCATCTACGTCTACAGAGATATCATCCACAAAGAATCCCGGATTTATTGAAGCACCATCTGTCCAATAGTTAAATCTCAAGTCGATCTTCTTGCCCGCATAGTTAGAAAGGTTAAATGAACCATCTACCCATCCCTTAGACTTACCAGTAATTCCGTTACCAGGGTTTTGGTTATAAGGGTTGGTGTCAGTTGTCAGGTTTCCTTTGATACCAATCCATTTGTCTGAACCTTCTTCTTTCACTTGTACAGAAGCATAATCCCAATCTGTTTCAATGTCATACCATGTTTTAAATGTTAGAGAAGCAGAATCAGCATCAGACAAATCAAGTGATGTAACAAGTGAGTTATTTAAATTATTACCTTTGCCGCTAAAGTATTCGTACTCTCCGCCAAACGGTGTATTTACAACTGTTTCTTTTTGTGGGAGATCAACACGTACAGCATCGTTGTTTGTTCCTTTTGTATTGGCTTGATCTAAAAGAACGTCAATTCCTTTGCGATCGATCTCATCGAGTACGAACGTTTCTCCGCTTAACCAGTTACCACCAATGTAAGATTGTAAGAATTCTTTTGACCAAGCACTGAATCCAGTAGGCTCAGTTCCAGGAATCTTACCCGCCCAGCTTCCACTGGACATGATTGACCAGTAGGCAACAGGTTCACCTTGTCCTGTATATTGTGTGTCATACTCATCAGGTAGCTCCAGGTCATGTCCGTATTCATGTGCGAATACCCCGGCCGCACCATCAGCAGGTTCAATTGTATAATCGTAAGCGGCCATTGCACCATCCCAATACGGTACATCTGATTCAGTACCTTCAATCGCATATGGCTCCTCAAGACTCCAACGGTGGCTCCATACAGCATCTCCGCCTAGAGAACCTCCGCCCGCTTCTTCACCAACACTGGAGTGAACGATCATCAGATGGTCTACGAGACCGTCTGGTTCACGTGTGTTTCCGTCTTGGTCAAGATCATAACGGTCTTCTTGGTCAAAGTCTGCTAGGTTGATATTTGGATCCTTGGCTGCTGCATCCAATGCTTCTTTTACTAGTTCACGAGGTTTTGCGTCGCTGCCATCTGGATCAGGAACGTTTCCTCCATAATAAGCGGCAGGGTGCTTCGCTTTGTACCATCCGCCGACCTTACCTGTGATAGAGTAGCTTCCACCAGATTGCTGTTCATAATATTGTTTTACAGAAATAAGCTTTTCCCCAATCGGACCTTCATATCCTTTTTTACCAAAGATCATATCTTCGTAGTGTTCTGGGTTGTACTCATCGTAAAACATATCTGTTTCTTCAGATGTAATATTTGTCGCAGGAAAGTCAGGGTATTCAACGAGCAGAACGAGAACGTTATCTACACGTTTTCCGCTTTTCCACTTTTCTTCCTTTACATTCTTGATCTTGTCCTCTTTCTTACCGTCCTTTTTAAGCCCATCTCTTATATGTTTCTTGCTAATTTTTTCACGCTTATCTCCGTGCTCGTCTTCTAACTCACCTTTAGGAAATTTAGCAGCATTCTCTTGTTTATTTTCTAAAAACTGTTGAAGCTCTTGCTGTACTTCCTTTTCACTTGCACTACTACTGATCTGACCGTTCTTTTTAAGCATCTCTATTAATCTTTCATCATTGGCAATGGCTAAATCGAATGGACCGCCGGCATGTTTATGTCCTTTTTCTTCAACTGCAGATGCTTTATGAATATCTGACAATACGTTAACTGGTGCTGCACTTACACTTGAGAAAGCACTGCAGCTTAACATTGCAGCAAGGGCTGCTGAAGCCCATTTACCCTTTTTCATCAAAATCCCCCCTAATGTTGTAAGTTTCATAACTTATATCCGATAAATATTGTCGGATAATTCCGCATATTGAAAATGTTACCATGTTATATCGAATTCTAGAATAGGTGATATATCTCAGGTTTGAATATAGAAATAGGTATATATTTCTATTTTAAGGACTATTTTCTAATAGGTTCTGTTCGGAAAAAATGTATAATTCGTTATATAATAAGGGTTTGTAATATGGGTCTTTTGAATCAAATAACTTCTTATACAAAGGTGATATTTTTTATAAAAAAAACATATAATCTTCTGTTTTAACTTTTTAAAAGAAGGGAAACAGATATGGTGGAGCATAAAATTGTGATCGCGCTACTTTAAGTCAGACTACATGAATTTCGAAAGGTTGGTTAATTACCTTGTCTATGATATTAGCACCCACACTTAATACAAAATCTGTAAGAAACTTTGAAGAAGCGACTGAAAATATACTTCGATTTATGAGTAAATTAATCGATATAAACACCTTATTTGTTGCAAAAAACGATAAACAAATAAATGAAATAAAAAAAGCAGTCAATAAAGATGCCGTTTTAGTTGAGGCGGGTTCAACTCTTCCATTTCATGAAACTTTCTGTAAGCTCAGTGTAGAAAGAGGGAAAGAAATTTTATTTATTGAAGATATAACAGAAAATGACCTGACGAGGCATTTGGATGTAACGGCAAACTTAGGTGGAGGAAGCTTTATCGCGATTCCGATCTATTACGAAGATGGTGAGAACTACGGGACGATCTGTGGTCTTGATACAAAACGCTTTGATTTTACAGAACAGCATCTTGAGTTATTCCAAACAATGGCATCATTGTTAACGTATGTACTAGAACTGGATAAAGCCAATAAAGAGATCAAAGAACTCTCAGTGCCAATTGTCCCTCTTACGAAAGGTGTCGCGATTCTGCCGATCATTGGACATATAAATGAGTACAGAGCTGAGATTATTATTCAAAGCACATTGGAAAGCAGTACAAATTTGGAGCTTGAATATATGATTATTGATCTGTCTGGTGTAAGCCGGATTAATAATAGTGTCAGTGAGTATTTGTTAAACATTGTGAAGCTATTAAAACTGATCGGAGTGACACCTATTCTTACGGGATTTAGACCCGACCTTGCTATAAAAACTCTTGAGATCCATGTGGATTTCAAAGGGATCATGATCACGAATAATTTAGAGAGTGCACTTCTTGAAATCGGATTTACGCTTAACAGAAATGAATAATCTACCTTCCGATCACAGTTCAGTTCTGTGATCTTTTTTTGAAGAAAAATATTAGTCTAAATTTTCATTTTTTTATATAATGTAATATTATAAACTTATCAGTCGCTTTTTATGTTTAACCAATCGGAGGGGGAAAATAATGAAGTCGTTTGAAGAGAAATTAGATCATTATGCAGAATTGGTTGTTAAAGTAGGATTAGGTCTATCAGAAGGTCAAAGGTTAGTAATCAATTCTCCTATTGAAGCTGCTGAATTTACACGTAAAGTATCTAAGTATGCATATGAAAATGGATGTAAAAGAGTAATGGTGGATTGGACAGATACACAAACAAACCGCATCCATTTAACTCATGCTGCTGAAGAGGTCCTTAAAGATGACCTTCCATCATGGGAAATTGACAAGCTCAACAGTCTTGTTGAAAATCATGATTGCTTTTTAATGGTGACGGGTAATGATCCCAACGCATATAAAGGCGTTCCGTCGGAGCGAATGATGTTTGTTCAAAAGGACCGCGGCGAAAAGCTGCAGGCTTTTTCGGCGGGTCAATTACGAGGTGACATGCATTGGGCAATCGCTGGTGCACCGACAGTTGGATGGGCAAAAAGTGTATTTCCTGAAATGAATGAAGAGGAAGCGGTAGCAGCATTATGGGAAGCAATCTTTAAAACGGTCCGAGTAGATCAAGCTGATCCTGTTGCAGCATGGGAAGAGCATGTCAAAACGCTGACGGAAAAGGTAAACTACTTAAACGAGCAGCAATTTAAAACACTTCATTATAAATCAACAGGTACAGACCTGAGCATTGATTTACACCCTGATCATACGTGGATCGGCGGCGGACATCATTCTACATTTGGCACGTACTATATCCCGAACCTTCCTACTGAGGAAGTTTTCACAACGCCAAGAAAATATGGGGTAAACGGTAAAGTATCAAGCACTAAACCTCTTTCAGCAATGGGGAATTTAATCAATAACTTTAGTTTAACGTTTAAAGACGGAAAAGTAGTAAATTTTTCAGCGGAAGAAGGATATGACACACTTAAGCAGCTGTTAAGCATTGATGATGGAATGGGGTACTTAGGAGAAGTTGCATTAGTTCCTTATGATTCGCCGATCTCCAATTCAGGAATCATCTTTAATAACACACTCTATGATGAAAATGCTTCATGTCACTTAGCGATCGGAACATCTATTACGATGTCTGTTAAAGATGCTGGAAGCTTAACACCTGAGCAGATGGAAGATAAAGAAATAAACTTTAGCCGCGGACATACGGACTTCATGATCGGTTCTGCTGATCTTGAGATTGATGCAGAATACGAGGATGGTAAACGAATGCCGCTATTTAGAAACGGAAACTGGGCAATATAAATATCTAAAAAAGACTCCAATAGCTTGGAGTCTTTTTATTTATATTCTACATCTTTTGATTTGCAGACCTCAATCAAAATTCTACCAAATTATAGAAAAACAGTCTATTTCTTTTTTTGCTTTCTCGCTATTCTTTTTATATAGCAGTCAAAAGGAGGCACTCTCATGAATGTTTATGATCAATCGCCATATAAAATCAAAATGGACTGGGGTATAAGAGGTGCAAGGGAAGCCGCCAAAAGAAAAGAAATCATAATCATTGTAGATGTACTAAGCTTTTCTTCAACCGTAACCAAGGCTGTTGAAAATGGTGCGATCATCTATCCGTTTCCACCTGGTCAGACGAAATATGCGAAAGAATATGCCAACGAAATGGGAGCAGAATTGGTTGTTGGCAGAGGGGAGGCAATTAAAACAGGAAAGCCGTCACTTTCACCCTTTTCATTTTCTGAAGAAAGCAAAGGGAGATCTTATGTTCTTTGTTCCTTAAATGCGGCGGCATGTGTGGCTGCCTCCAAGCATGTACCTGCCCTTTTCATTGGAGCATTACTTAATGCAAAAGCAGTAGCTGAAGCAGCTCTATCTATCCAGAGTAAAACGGGCATGCCCATTACCGTAATAGCCTGTGGGGAAAGATGGGAAAACCCGTCACATGAAGAAAATATACTTAGACCAAGCATCGAGGACTATCTAGGAGCAGGTGCGATTATTTCGTATTTAACCGGCACCTTATCGCCAGAAGCCTTTGTTTGCAGCCAAGCGTTTGTGGCTTCAAAGGATCAATTGTCTTCTCTCATTAAGGATTGTGCAAGCGGGAGAGAGCTTATAGAACGAGGTTTTGCCTATGATGTTCATTATTGTTTGCAATACAATACAAGTTCAATCGCACCCATCTTATCTGATGACTGTTTTATCAGCTTTCATACAGATCAAAAATATAAGAATAGTATACACCTCTTTTTGGAAAAATAACGAAAACAAAGGGAGGTCTGTAAATGAAAAGATTATCTGCACTTTTTGCGGCGTTTACCATTTTGCTAGGTGGCTGCGGTGGCGGGTCTGACAATATGCAAGAAAGTGAAGCCGCACCAAAGAGTATGAGTAATGAAACGAGAGAAAGTCCTAGACTTGAACAGATTAATTCTCCGCAAAAAACTCAACAAGATACAACGAAAGCCGAAACCAGCCATGGAAAAACGAAGATTGAAACACTTGGGTATTTAGAACCGATAGAAGCAAAACAATCGGTTAAAGATGTAAAAGAAGCTGTTAATGATTTAACATATGTAGCTTTTTTTAGCTATCAAGTGAATAAAGATGGCACTTTAAAGCCGATCAAAGATTATGCTGCGTTAAATGCAGTAAAAAAATCAAACTCCATCCCAATGATGGTGTTAACAAACTTTACGGAGGGTAACTTTTCTTCTGAAGTAGCACATACGATTTTTACAGATAAAACGGCATCCAAGACATTAATAGGCAGTGTGATCAGTACGATGAAACAAAAGGGATACAAAGCACTGAATATTGACTTCGAACATATTAAAGAACAAGATCGAGAGCTCTACAACGGATTTTTGGAAACGATCATCCCACAATTGCAAAAAGAAGGATTTAAAGTATCAACAGCATTGGCTCCAAAAACAAGTGATGAGCAAAAAGGACCTTGGCACGGGGCTCATGACTATAAAAGACACGGAGAGCTTGCTGACTTTGTTGTACTAATGACATATGAATGGGGCTGGTCAGGGGGACCTCCAATGGCTGTTGCACCCGTTCCACAAGTAAAGAAAGTGGTAGATTACGCTGTCTCAGTAATCCCGCCTGAAAAGATCATAATGGGAGCTCCACTCTATGGTTATAACTGGACACTGCCATATAAAAAAGGTAATAAGTTCGCGAAACGTATTGCACCAGCAGAAGCCCATGACCTTGCTCTTAAAGAAGGCGCTACTGTTAAGTATGATAACGATGCACAAGCTCCTTTCTTTAATTATAAAGATGATAAAGGAAAAGAGCATGTGGTCTGGTTTGAGAATGAACAAAGTGCTGAAGCGAAAAATAAGCTCGTGAAGCAATATAAACTAAGAGGCCTTGCTTATTGGGTACTAGGTGAACCGTTCCCTGAAAACTGGATGCTCTTGCGTGATGAATTCAAAATAGCAAAAAAATAAAAAAGAAAGGATTAAGCCGCTCAGGCTTAATCCTTATCTTTTTTGTGTATCAATCATGCGGTTCTGTTCGTTTGGAACCCGTTTTGTTTGTTCATACGTTCTTTTTCATGTCTCTTCTTTTCCTGCTCTTTAAAATGTTCTTGATTCTCTTCACTCATCTGTATCCCTCCTAAAAAGGTGATAGTAACCTTTACCACGTCTTGTTAAAACCAAACGTGATTTAGAGGAAAAACAACTTATGACCTATAAGGCAGCGGATAAACACTTTTCCACTACTACACCTTTTCGGTCAGGAAATACCGTCTCAAAATGGTACTGTGGAAATAATAAACTCAATTGCTCTGTAATGGACGCTGCTTTTTGATGAGGTGCAAAACAGACGATAGCGGGACCTGATCCACTTATAGCGGCACCATAGGCACCAAGTGCAACAGCCTTTTGTTTAAGCTCAGCATACATAGGAACCCATTTAGATCGAAACGGCTCATGGAATAGGTCACGATTCATCATATCAGCAGCCTTTTTCCAGTCATTTTTAAGTAATGCCGCAACAAGGACATTGCTGATCGCACTCGCTTCAACCGCTTTATTAAACGGAAGAAGATTAGGCAGTGATCCACGAGAATGCTTCGTATGAAGAACTCCATCAGGGATAGCTAAAATCATTTCAACAGCTACATCCGGGACATGCACCGTCTCAACTTCTTGTCCATTGTAAAAGCTGATCGTAAGTCCTCCAAAAATAGCAGGGATCACATTATCAGGATGTTCTTCTAACGAACTGGCGAGAAAAGCCTTTGTTTTCTTTGAAAGGTTTAGATCTAAAAGGATATTCGCAAGTTCAATTCCTGCAACGATCGCTGCTGCTGAACTGCCCATTCCTTTTGATGTAGGGAAAGTGCTGACAACATCCAGCTGGCATGGAGGCAGTTTTTTTTCGTATGAATCCGCTGTAAAGTTTGCAGCTTGAACGATTAAATTATTTTCTTCTTTATTTAACGCATTTAACTCTTCACCATGAAATGTCGTTTTTCGTGGTGCATATGGCTGAACATGAACGGTTAGGTATCGGTTCAAAGCGAGTCCTACTGAATCGAAGCCAGGACCTAAGTTAGCTGTACTTGCTGGTACGTGAATGGAAAAAGGCTCTGCTTTCATTTAACAACACATCCTTTCAGCTGCTGACGCAGTTGTTCGAGATCATTTGGAATAACGACAGGTTCTTGTTCGACCCTTTTTAAGGCGATGTCTGGATCTTTAAGGCCATTTCCCGTTAAAACAGCAACAACAGAAGCTCCTTTAGGAAGAAGTCCTTGTTTGTATTGCTTATATAATCCGGCGATCGTACTGCAAGAGGCAGGTTCGGCAAAAACACCTTCTTTGGATGCAAGCATCTGATAGGCCTCCAAGATTTCTTCATCAGACACAGAATCAATCAGCCCGCCAGACTCCTCTAAAGCAGCTGTTGCTAGGCTCCAGCTCGCAGGATTACCGATCCGAATTGCCGTTGCAACGGTTTCTGGGTTTTTAACAACTGATCCATTAACGATGGGAGCTGCACCTTCAGCCTGAAACCCATGTATTCTAGGCAGTCCAGAAGAATGAACGGAATCGTATTCTTTGAATCCTTTCCAATAAGCACTAATGTTTCCCGCGTTTCCAACAGGAATAGCTAGAATATCAGGAGCTTTCTTCAGTGAATCGACCAGTTCAAAAGCAGCTGTCTTCTGGCCTTCTAATCGATAGGGATTGACCGAGTTAACGAGGGTAAAATCTTCTTCTTCACTCATTTGCTTCACCATTTGAAGAGCTTCATCAAAATTTCCTTCAATCGCAAAAATTTCCGCTCCATACATTTTCGCTTGAGCCAGTTTTCCTTGAGCGATCTTTCCGTCTGGTATAACCACGATACATCGGAGACCTGCTCTCGCTCCGTATGCAGCAGCTGCCGCAGAGGTGTTCCCTGTTGAGGCACAGATGATGGCTTTACTGCCTGCTTCTTTCGCCTTTGCGACAGCCATCACCATTCCTCTGTCTTTGAAAGAACCTGTGGGATTGGCACCTTCATATTTCGCGTAAAGCTTGATGCCCCATTCTTTTGACAAATGTTCTAAAGGAATGAGGGGAGTTTGCCCCTCATTTAATGATAGAAGGGGAGTAGATTCATTAATTGGCAAGTATCCCTTGTATTGATGCAAAAGACCGTTCCACTGCATGTTAAGCACCCTCCACACGATAGTGACTTTTAATTTCTTGTACAACTTCTGAATCACGAAGCAGATTGTAGACTTGATTATCTTGATGTTTGTTTGTGCCATGTGTCACGATGACCACTTCTGCAACACCTTTATGATCCACAGGACTTTGTATTAATTTTTCAAGTGAGATCTCATGCAGAGCAAAAAGGGAAGTAATCGCTGAAAAAGCACCTGCTTCATCTTTAATATATAAACGGTAAAAGAACTTACCATCGATCTCGTCTGGTTTCTTTAACTGTTTATCAAACTGAGGAGCAACAACAATTTTTCCGTTAACACCCAGCCGCATGTTCTTAACAACCGCAACTAGATCCGATACGACAGATGTAGCTGTTGGAAGCTGCCCTGCACCTGGTCCAAAGAACATCGTCTCACCAACAGATTCCCCGTAGACATATACCGCGTTATATTCATTGTGAACGCTCGCAAGCGGGTGGGAATGCGGGAGCAGAGTAGGCTCGACGCTGATCTCTACTTTTCCGTTGTCCTTTTTTGCGTTGCCGATCAGCTTAAGCGTATAGCCGAACTGACGAGCATATTCGAGATCCTCTTGTGTTACTTTCGATATTCCGGAGACTTGGACATCATCCAGGTGGATGTGCATCGAGAATCCGAGCGTTGAAAGAATAGCCATTTTTCTTGCCGCATCAATTCCTTCCACATCAGAAGTAGGATCTGCTTCGGCATAACCAAGATCTTGAGCTTCCTTTAATACTTCTTCATAGTTGCGCTGCTGTTTATCCATTTTTGTAAGGATATAATTTGTAGTTCCATTCACGATACCCATCATTTTTGTGATTCGATCAGAAGCTAAGCCGTCAACTAGTGAACGAATGATAGGGATTCCACCCGCAACGCTTGCTTCATAAAAAAGATCACATCCATTTTCATGAGCAATTTGCAAGAGTTCTGCGCCGTGAAGTGCCATCAGATCTTTGTTCGCCGTAATCACATGCTTTTTATTTTGGAGTGCAAGTGTGATGTATTCACGCGCTAGCTCTACACCTCCCATTACTTCAATGACTACGTGTATGTTTTGATTTTGCAGTACTTCTTCTGGCTGCTGTGTCAGCCAATCATTGTTAATCGCTACAAGCCTTTCTTTTTCTATGCTTTGAACTAATATTTTCTCAATAAAAACTGGGCATCCAACACGATGCTGCAATTCTTCGCGATTTCCTTCAATCATTCTAACGACACCGCTGCCGACAGTTCCTAATCCCAATAGTCCAACTGAAACATGAGTAACCATTTAATCCGCCCCTTTGTTTTTATGGAAAATACATTTGTTTGTTCTATATGGACATTTTACACGGAGTTGAATGATCGCACAACAGGGTTTTTTGTAAAGATTAAGAGAGCGCTTACAAACGAGATTTGGAGTGTGTAAATCTTATAGAAGAATGTTCAGATCTCAGATATGATAGGATCAGGACAAAATAAAAGGGGATCAGCTTTTATGGCTTATCAATTAGAGGAAACGATTAAAGATACATTAAATTGTTTAGAGGAAAATATCTTTTTTATTGATTTAGACTTTCGGGTCGGCTGGATGAATGAAGCAGGAAAAAAAGTAATAGATTCGATTAAGGCGTATCTAAAACTGGAGCGTGCGGAAGATTTAATAGGTACGCCGATCGGATGGTTTCATAAGAATCCTTCATACCAGGAAGAAATGCTTCAAAGGGGCGATTTCCCAATTGATATGCAGCTCGTTTTATTTAATACGTTCGTTACAAGATTAATAGTAAAAAAACTTGTTGTAAGAGGACAGGAGCTGGGCTACCTCTTGACTTGGAAAGATATAACAGAACGTGAAAAAGAGAAGGAAAAGACAAAAGCTCTCATTAATGAATTATCTACGCCTGTCCTGCAGACCATCGCTGATCATACGCTCCTCGTTCCATTAATTGGGGAACTGACGATAGAACGGATGGAGACACTGACCAGCAAACTATTAAATGAATGCTTAAGCAGCCAGGCAGATTATGTCATAATAGATTTTTCAGGCGTAACCCACTTGCAGGATACTGAAGCGGGCCATGAAATACAAAAACTGACGGATTCGATCCAGTTGATGGGAGCAGAGGTTCTATATTGTGGTTTTCCAAAAGAGATGGTAAAAAATATGGTATCACTCGGTGTAGAAACGAATCAGTTATCGTTCGTATCATTTCGTAACGCGATTCGGTATGTGGTCTCTAAGCTTGGCGATCGAATTAACAATGATAATCAGAACTAGTGCTATTTATGAAGTTCGTTCTTATTTTTACTGTTCATTATTTTGATT
This sequence comes from Fictibacillus barbaricus, assembly GCF_014635025.1. Lineage (GTDB taxonomy): Bacteria > Bacillota > Bacilli > Bacillales > Fictibacillaceae > Fictibacillus > Fictibacillus barbaricus. The sequence continues at coordinate 907,122 of NZ_BMCE01000001.1, forward strand.
TGCCGGGGTGTCCCTCCATGTAAAAAGCGGCTGCTATTGCTCAGCCGCATTAATGTTTGATTTTAGTTAGTTTCTTTATTTAAATTATTTCTAGCTTTTAAAGCCAAATGGAAGTATTTGCTGGCTTTCTCAAAATGGTTTATTTTGTAAAACTCTGAAGCTGTTTTTTCGGCATAGTCTTGTATGTAGCCCCATAATTGCTGAGACTCAAAAAATGTAATAGCAGCTGCCACGGACTCTTCTAATTGGTCAGGATGCAAAAAGTGATTGAATGCATTCAAAATGGCAAAGTGATGCTCGTATTCTTCGCTTTTTAATTCTTTAGCCATTTTTGATCCCCGGAAAATCCATTCATCAGCTATGGTTTTGTTTCCTAGTTTACAATGTTCGCGGGCGATCAAAAAGGTAGTTTTATAATCGGAGTCTTTGTCCTCAAATGCTTCATTTAAATGCGAAAGTGCCTTTTCAGAAAGGTCTTGTTCTGCATACAGCAAGCCGAGATTATAACGTATCATCAAATCGAACTGTTCAATGTTTAAACCATATTCACGAAGAATACTTAAAGCTGAGAGGAAGTTTTCCTCAGCTTCTTTATATTGCTTCAGCGATGTTGAGGCTAACCCAATAATGTTCTCGCAGCCTGCTATTTTGACTTCATATCCCTTTTTTCCTTCAAAGAATTCTTTTGCTTTTAAGGCATGGGTGACAGCATGCAAAGGCTGGCGGATATGGTAGTAAAAGGTAGCGACTTTATAATTAAATTCAGCTTTTTCGATGTCATCAGGAAACTGTTTCAATAATTTTTCAGCCAGCCGGTAGTGAGTTTTTGCCTCCCTATAGCTGCCAGTCGTAGTTGCATATATAGCCTTAAAAAAATTGTAATAGTATGACAGAAAATCATCAGTCTGTCCTTTTTTCTCAAAGTCTATTTTGTTAAGTGTATACCTTGCTTCCCATAATTGATTGATCAGGATTTGATACCGAAAACACAATAAGGAATAATAGATAAAAAGTGTCTGTGAAGGGTCTACTTCCATCGATTCAATTTTTTCATCGATCTCGACTTTAAGCTTACGCGCTTTAATCACATTTTGTGACAGAATTTCATGATACCAGTTATTGAGCAGCTGAATCATTTGTTCTTTACTCGTTACCTCTACCTCCAAACTGTCCGCCCCCATTCTTTTGCATTATTTTACAATTCAGCACAATATTAGCACAGGAAAAAAATGTTTGATTGAGTAAAATGTCGGAATTAATAGAAAATTTAAACCTAACTTTTATCCTAAATCTACTAGTTATTTCTTTTCTTCAACCATATAGGCAAAATAGTAGTACATCGTGTATAGAAATTTCGAGAGAAAAATAAAAAGAGGGAACAATGATTTCTCTGTTCCCTCTTCGATGATAGGTAATTGTCATGGTGTATTAACTGCTAATTTGAAATTAGCTTTTGGTTGTAGAAAATGTTTTTCCGTGTTCTGCTTGAAACACTGTAGGTTGATTTAAAACGTAACCACCAATCAATAATGCACCGGCTAATGTAACGCCGACTAGTGAACCTACCATTTTCTTCATAATTGACACCCCTTATAATTATTGTTTCTTTGCCGTAAATGTGATGCTGATGTGCTCAAAGAGTCAATGTTGAAATCCAAAAAGATTCTATTAGAAACCATTAAACCTCCTTTTTCAACATCATTTTACAATTTACAACAATAATAGCAGATAATTTTAGATTTGCATTGGGTTAAATGTCATAATTTATAGAAAATTCTTACATAACTTTTTTACTAAATTTACCTAAAAAAGTTCCAGAAAACAGACATTTAAAATCGTCATTATTCGGGAACCGTTTTTTATGAAGTTTGTTTCGTTTTCTTAATGTTTTTGATGGCTTCTTTATACGATAGAGGGCTTAGCTCCTCATTATGTACGAAATCCCAGACCCAATCCTTATTTACCTTTGCATATTCTCGAAGTGCCCATCCAATTCCCTTTCGGATAAAGAAATCTTGCTCATACTTGGTTTCTTTGATGATGTGTGCCAAAAGTTCGTTGTCTGTCTTTTCCTTATACCCTAGCTGAAATAGAATGGCCGAACGCATCAGCCAGATGTTTTCGGAAGCAATCCATCGCTCTGTCACAGGAATGATTTCTTCAGGAAATCTCATAAAATAATAGCCTGCCACATTCTTGGCAATATGATCGATCGTGTCCCACCAGCTTTTGTTAACGATGATATATTCAATCCACTGTATATCCTCTTTTGTCATCTGCTTTTTTAGCTTGTCTGCAACAGTTAAAGCTGCATACTGCATTTCACGTTCAGGTTTTGCCCAAGCTTCTTTTATAAATGATGAAAGTTCGTTTGATGCAGGCAACCCATTCTCTCTTATAAAATTTTTTACGGCTTCCTTTAAGATGGGCGAACGAAGCCCGAAAAAGTCAAACTGATCCCGCATGTATTTTTTCATTGGTTCAGCATCCACTTTATTCTCTTGTTTTTTTAAATGCTCCCATAATTGTTCGGTATACATAGAATCCCGCCCTTTCTTAGTAAAATTATATAAAAAATTCTTAACAAACTGAAACTTTTTTCCTGAATATTCGTAAATTTACTTATACAACCAATATTGGAATTTATTTATATGTCGACATATTTTTACAATATTTTCTTGTTCCTTTTGTTAAGGTTAAAGAAATTCGACAAGGAGGATGGGTAAAAAGCAGGTTAATTGTAACTTTAGTAACAGCTAATAGGACAGGAGAGATGACCATGGAACTATTTGGGTATCCGTTGTCTACCATTTATTTAGGCAGTTTCATCTTTTTTGGGTGTATCACATTTCTTTACATTCTGTTTGGTGACATGCTCGATGCTGCAGTAGATTTCTTGCACCCGTCGCTGATCTTATCCTTTTTAACCATAGGAACAGCATCAGGTTATCTGTTGGAGATTATGACCGGTTTTAACAGCTGGTTTATCCTTGTGTTTAGCGCATTGCTATCTGTTCTGCTCGTTACTCTTCTTAACGTATTCGTACTGATGCCGATCCGATCTTCAGAAGAGTCGCTGGCTTATCATGATGAAGATCTAAAGGGCAGGATAGGTACTGTATTAACCTCAGTTCCGACAGATGGATTTGGAGAAATATTGATTGAAGGTATTAGCGGGAGAATTTCTAAATCTGCGATTAGCATGGATAATAAACCGATCTTACAAGGAGAAAAGGTCCTCATTATTGATATCCAAAAAGGTGTCGTTTCCGTCATGCGTTATGAGCAAGTGGAACAAACGTATATTCATTAAACAGTAAACTGGAGGGGTTGTTATGAGTTTTTCGCCGTTATTTATCGTGATAGGGATTGCTGTATTTTTAGTAGTAGCTCTTATTAGTGTTTTTATTACCAAGTACCGTACAGCAAGTCCTGATGAAGCACTGATCGTGACAGGAAGTTTCTTAGGAAGTAAGAACGTGAACATCGATGAGTCTGGAAATCGGATTAAGATTGTACGTGGTGGCGGGACGTTCGTTCTGCCCGTATTTCAACAAGCAAAGCCACTAAGTTTACTTACAAGTAAGCTCGATGTTCAAACACCTGAAGTATATACAGAACAAGGTGTTCCGGTTATGGCTGATGGTACGGCTATTATCAAAGTTGGGAGCTCTATTGGAGAGATCGCAACCGCAGCCGAGCAGTTTTTAGGAAAAACAAAAGAAGACCGTGAAAATGAAGCTCGTGAAGTATTAGAAGGACATTTGCGTTCCATTCTTGGTTCCATGACCGTTGAGGAAATTTATAAAAACCGTGAGAAGTTCTCACAAGAAGTTCAGCGTGTTGCCTCTCAAGACCTTGCTAAAATGGGATTGATCATTGTTTCATTTACGATCAAAGATGTTCGCGACAAGAATGGATACTTAGATGCGCTAGGGAAACCTCGAATAGCACAAGTCAAACGTGATGCAGATATTGCAACAGCAGAAGCTGAAAAAGAAACACGTATCAAACGAGCAGAAGCAGATAAAGAAGCGAAACAGTCAGAGCTTGGCCGTGCAACAGAAGTGGCTGAAGCTGAAAAGATGAATCAGCTGAAAGTAGCAGAGTTCCGTCGTGAGCAAGATGTTGCCAAAGCCCGTGCTGACCAGGCTTATCATCTGGAAGAAGCGATCGCAAAACAGCAAGTTACAGAACAGCAGATGCAGATTAAGATCATCGAACGCCAAAAACAGATCGAATTAGAAGAAAAAGAGATCGCTCGTCGTGAAAAGCAATACGATTCAGAAGTGAAGAAGAAAGCCGACGCAGACAGATATGCGGTTGAACAGTCTGCTGAAGCGGAAAAGCGCAAGCAGTTAGCAGAAGCTGATGCTCATAAGTATCGTGTGGAGGCAATGGCGAAAGCAGAAGCGGAGAAGGTTCGACTTGACGGTCTTTCCAGGGCGGAAGCAGAACGTGCTAAAGGGGAATCCGAAGCTGAAGTTATCCGTCTCAAAGGTCTCGCTGAAGCAGAAGCGAAGCAAAAGATCGCTGAAGCATTTGAATTGTACGGTCATGCAGCTATGATGGATATGATGATCAAGATGCTTCCTGAATACGCAAAACAAGTGGCAGCACCACTTTCCAACATTGATAAAATAACAGTCGTCGATACAGGCGGCGGTGAGAATGGCGGAGCGAACCGCATTACAGGTTATGCGACAAACTTGATGTCTTCTTTGCAAGAGTCATTAAAAGCTTCATCGGGCATTGATGTAAAAGAGTTATTAGAGAACTTCTCTGGCAAAGGAAATGTTCGTCAAAGCATCGATGATCTTCGCATCGAATTCTCGAAAAAAGAACCGAGTGCTGTGGGAACGAAGGAAAAAGCTGAAGTAACCGCAACAAAAGGAGAATAATGAAGAAAAGCTTACTCCAATCGGGAGAAATGTCCCGAACGAGTAAGCTTTTTTCTGAATTTTGAGTGGGCGGAATCGGATTTATGCTCATTCGCGGAGATTTATGCTCGTTCACGGAGATTTATGCTCGTTCGCGGAGATTTATGCTCGTTCACGGAGATTTATGCTCGTTCGCGGAGATTTATGCTCGTTCGCCGAGATTTATGCTCGTTCACGGAGATATATGCTCGTTCACGGAGATTTGTGCTCGTTCACGGAGATTTGTGCTCGTTCACGGAGATTTGTGCTCGTTCAACGAGGCTTTTGTCTCGTTGAACGAGCGCAACCGAAGAATTACGAGCGCAACCCAAGATTTACGAGCGCAACCCAAGATTTACGAGCGCAACCGAAGATTTTACGAGCGCAACCGAAGATTTACGAGCGCAACCCAAGATTTACGAGCGCAACCGAAGATTTACGAGCGCAACCGAAAATTTACGAGCGCAACCGAAGATTTACGAGCGCAACCGAAGAATTACGAGCGCAACCCATCATTTACGAATGCAATCCAAAAATAAGCGCGCTAATCATATATTAGCCCTAATTCCATCCTCAAACTCAAAACTACTCCTTGTTCATCTGGGCCTCAACAGCCTGGAGTTTCCCAGCCATGGTGGATTTTTTATCGCGGCGGTCATCAATACGGATGTTTGTCGCCACTCGCTGTATGCCGCTTGAAAAGGGAACTTCATGGAGCTGCTGAATCACATCAAAGAGATCAGGCAGCTCACCTTCGATTAAGGTACTCATTGGTGTCAGTTGATAGTTTACTTTATCTTTATTTTGCTGAAGCACTTTTTGTATTTCCGCTACATAGGCACTGACACTTGGAGTCTCGGTACCAATCGGAATAATCGTAATGTCTGCAATAGCCATGTATACAACTCCTATACTTTTTTCTCTATTGTAGCAAACCCGTAAATAAGAACAAATAAAGGATGGCCCATCTTACATGAACATTACAAAAATAGCGATAGCAGCTGGAGATAAGGTGTATGCGATGGAAGAAGCAGAAAAAATGGGATCGCAGGCTTATTTTTCTGCAATCTGTATGCAGTGTCCATCCTCGTCCACTTAGCATAAATTAAAGGGACTACCATTTTAATAAATTTTGTTTTCCCCTTCCCAAATAACCCAATTTATCGTTACAATGGTAGAAGGTGTAAAAAGAGAAGTTGGTGACGTCATGGAATTTGACTTAATAAATATTATTCAACAATATAGCTACTTCGGCATTGTTTTACTCTTGGCCTTAGGTATTATTGGGTTACCGATTCCTGATGAAATCCTCTTAGCCACAGTCGGCTATTTCATTTTTGCAGGGGACCTCTCAGCAGTGCCTGCAATATGCAGTGCTTTTTTGGGAGCGTTTGCAGGTATTACAGGAAGCTATTATTTTGGTACCGTTTGCGGAAAACCTTTATTGAAAAAGGTAAGTCCTAAGATTGGAATAACCGAAGAAAAAATAAATAGAACACAAAGTTTCTTTTTGAAATACGGAAAAACGGCTTTGTTTTTCGGATATTTTATGCCAGGAATTCGGCATCTAACAGCTTATTTTGCAGGCATGTATTCTTTGAACTTCCGACAATTTGGTCTTTATGCTTATAGTGGCGCTATCTTTTGGTGTTCGTTCTTTATATTGATCGGTTACCAACTAGGGGGGCGCTGGTCCCTTGTTATGGATGTGATTCATAAGGTTGGGATCTATGCACTAACGATTATTATACTCAGCATTATCGCATGGCTGATTTTTAAGCCCAAAAACAAAAACACATATTCAAATGAATGGTTTAAATAAGAACGCGTCTTCCATCTGGAAGGCGCTTTTTTATACCCAGTTTGTTACAACCATCATTGTTCATGTATATTTTCCCTTGCTGCTACAAATTTTATTAGATGACAGTCAAAAATTTTAAAAAGGAGTGTCATCATAATGAAAAAGACAATTTTAGCAACTTCGATGGCGGTTATGCTTTCTTCTTTCTTAGGTGCTTGTAATTTTAACAACAATGATCGAGACATGGGAAGAGAAGCGCGTAACGACCTTACAGAAGTAAACTACGACAATCGTGCAGATCGTAATATGGATAACTTGAACAACAACATGGATATGGGCATGGACAACAATCAGAATGACGAGAACGCACGCATGGATGTTGCAGATGAAGCGGCAAAGAAAGTAGAAGATATGAAGCAAGTTGAAGACGCAACGGTTATCATAACAGATAATAATGCTTATGTTGCAGCACAGCTTAAAGGCGGCGAAAGCGCTAAACTTACAAAGGAAACTGAAAAAAAGATCGGTGATGTTGTAAGAAGTACAGATCCTGACATTAATGATGTTTTCGTTTCTACGAATCCTGATTTTATGGATCGAATGCAGGGCTATGCAGATGAGATCAACAAGGGAAATCCGGTTACAGGTTTCATGGAAGAGTTTAACGAGACTATAAGACGAATATTCCCAACAAACCGTTAACCACTCAAAAAGGACTGAGAAATTCTCAGTCCTTAAGCTTTGTCACCATTTATTAGAAAATTCATTATATCTGAATATTGACTCCAATCGAATATCGTGTTACAAATACATATGGATTTAAAATTATTTCGACAAATTTCGATAAATTAAGAGAACTTACTCGTTAAAACCACGGAGGAGGATCACAACATGCAAAAAAGAACGCTCTCGGTGGGCTTAATGTTATTTGCATTATTTTTTGGAGCAGGTAATTTAATCTTCCCGCCAGCATTGGGTCAGGCCGCAGGAGATATGGTCTGGCAATCCATGATCGGCTTTTTTATAACAGGGGTAGGTTTACCTCTGCTTGGAGTTATCGCACTAGCCAAAACGGGTGGAGGACTTCAGACCTTAACAGAACGTGTTAATCCACTATTCGGTTCTATATTTGCAATAATATTATATTTAGCTATAGGTCCTTTCTTTGGGATTCCTAGAACTGGAACCGTTTCTTATGAAATGGCAGTGGTTCCATTCTTGCCTGAAAGCATGAATAACGGCCTGACACTTTTCCTGTTTACTGTTGTATTTTTTGCGATAACGTATTGGCTATCGTTAAATCCATCTAAGCTTGTGGACAGGATCGGCAATATCTTGACGCCTTTATTATTGCTCATTATTGCGTCACTGCTTGTAAAAGCAATTATTACACCGGTTGGAAAATTAGGAACGGCTTCATCCGATTATGCAAGCAACCCTCTTGTGAAAGGGTTTATGGATGGATATTTAACGATGGATACTCTGGGGGCACTCGCTTTTGGCATCGTAGTCATTACAGCGGTTAAGCAGCCAGGAATGAAGAAAGAACAAGTTACGAACATGGTTATAAAAGCAGGACTTATTGCTGCAGCTTGCTTAGCTGCTGTGTATGGCATTTTGGCTTATCTTGGTGCAACAAGCCAGACATTGGGGCAATCTGATAATGGCGGACAAATCTTAACAAACGTTGTTGCTCAATTATTCGGTCAATCCGGTAACGTATTACTCGGACTTGCTGTAGCGTTAGCGTGTCTCACAACATCTGTTGGGCTTGTAACAGCTTGTGGTGAATTTGCAAAGAAAATGTTCCCGAAAGTTCCTTACAAAACAGTTATTCTCGCTATTTGTATTTTCAGTGCGGGTGTAGCCAACATGGGTCTAAGTCAACTAATTTCCGTTTCTGTACCAGTCTTAACAGCGATTTATCCGATTGCGATCGTTCTTATAATGCTTTCATTTTTACATGAGGCATTCTCAGGCAGAAAAGAAGTCTATATAGGTGGAATTGTTGCAACTGCCTTGGTTTCTATTGTTGATGGGCTAAAAGCATTTGGCATAAAGGTTGGCGCGATTGAACAAATCTATTCGTATATTCCTCTTTATGCGGATGGAATCGGATGGTTGATTCCAGCATTGATCGGCTCAGCTGTCGGATTTATTATTGCTTTGATCAGAGGAAGAATTGTTATCTTTTCGACTTAAACCAATAAGAAAAAAAGATGCTGAAGAAATTATTTCTTCAGCATCTTTTTTATTTATTAAACCATTGCTGGCATTTTTTCTTTTAACTTAACGGCTACATTTTGAGCGATCCAAACACCGCAAGCACTTGCTTGAGCAAGACCCCGTGTAATACCAGCTCCATCTCCTCCAACATACAATCCGCTGATTTCGGATTCAAACTTGTCATCTAACTTTGGACGAGCTGAATAGAATTTTGCTTCTACCCCATAAAATAAGGTATGTTCCGAAGCGATCCCTGGAGTGACTTTATCTAATGCTTCAGTCATCTCGATCAGACTTTTTATTGTGTTATAAGGAAGAACAAGGCCTAGATCACCTGGTACAGCTTCTTTTAAAGTAGGGCGCAAAAATCCTTCTTTGATGCGTTTTTCTGTAGAACGACGGCCCTTCAGGATATCTCCGTACTTTTGAACCACAAGACCACCCATAGATAGTTGGTTCGCTAATCTAGAAACTTCATGAGCATACTCGGTCGGCTGATCGAACGGTTCAGCAAATTGGTGTGAGACAAGCAGTGCAAAGTTAGTGTTCTCACTTCCAAGCTTAGGATCTTTATAAGCATGACCATTGGCAAGCATGATACCTGAATGATTCTCAACGACTACATGACCTGATGGATTTGAACAAAACGTTCTAACTTTCGTGCCTACAGAAGTGTTGAACACAAATTTGCCTTCGTATAGATGTTTGTTGATTTCTTCCATAACTAGATTAGATGTCTCTACACGAACACCAATGTCTACTTGGTTAGCTGTCATTTTAATGCGGCGTTTCTTTAATATTTTTGTCAGCCAAGAAGAACCGTCGCGGCCAGGAACGATGATTACTTTTTCTGCTGAAAGGGAAGTCCCATCTTTTAATAGGATACCTTTTGCCACATATCCGTCAGCAGTACGTTCTGTGATTAGATCTTCAACCTCAGCTTTATATTTCATCTCTATACGTGTTTTTAAGTATTCGTAGATGCTCTTTAATATCTCAAGGTTCTGTTCGGTACCGAGATGACGAACTTGAGCACGTAATAGCTTCAGACCTGCTGCATAACCACGCTTCTCGATATCTTTAACTTCAGGTGTCAGAGGATCTGTTATAGAATCCGTTGCACCGTGCTCTAAGTTGATTTCATCTACATATTTGATGAGTTCAACCACTTTGTCTTCAGAAAGGTAATCCGTCATCCATCCACCGAATTCACTTGTAATGTTAAACTTGCCATCCGAATAAGCCCCAGCTCCTCCAAAACCGTTTGTTATGGAGCAAGCAGGCAAACAGCCGGCAAACTCTTTTCTTCCTGCTGCAGGAGGGCATTTCTTGATCTTTTTTTCTAAAATCGGGCACGAACGGGCATAAATATCGTGTCCTTTATCTATTAATAAAATTTTTGCTTCAGGAAGCTGTCTTGTTAATTCGTAACTTGTAAAAATACCTGCAGGGCCTGCACCAACAACAATTACATCATAATGGGTATTCATAATATCCCCCTTGAAATACATGGTAGTTTTTATTGAATTGTTTTTTCCCTTGGTAAATATAACAATTATCAAAACAGATTTCAACTAAAATACGAACATTTTAATAAAAAATATAAATTTTATTCGTGTTTTTATTATAAATGAAAAAACCTTAAGGAGTTTTATACATGCCTTAAGGTTTTAAAGTCTTATTTTTATGATCTTCCATCCGTCGGTCATTGATTTTCTTTCTAATAAAAACGTGTAAAGGTCTGATTGTAATCCTGATTCATCATATTTTTTGATTCTTGCTTGTATTTGGGTTCGGACGATCGGCGGATATCGACTGCTTTGCGGTTTAATCTCATATTGCATACTAGTGATTCCTTTAAAAAGGCTGGTGATCTTTGTATCTTTAAGCAAAGCTGGAGTTAGAATAGGCTTGGCAATTTGAATATCCTGCTGCTTCATGCCAACTAAAAACATTGAGACGGCTTGCTTGGCACTAGCACCTGAAGCATATTTTGCCAATTGGCCTCCTGCTTTTAAGATCATGAATTGGTGAGAGGGATCAATATTGCGAGAACGATGTGTCGAACTTCCCAAAAAGTGAATACAAAAGTGTCCTGGAAATCCGTTCTCAAGCGCTCCTGCTCCATGAGGCATACCATGCATGCTTCCAGCAATCATTTTCCCTTTAACAGGAATGAGTATCGCACGTCGGTTCCAGCTCCATTTACCGTTATACAAGTGCTTTAAAACCGCTGTATCATCTCGTGTGAGTGGCTGAACATCGGCATGTTTGTTCCCAGCTCTTCTTTGTACTTGAAAATAAAAACCCGTCTCTAGATCAACTACCTTAAACGTAGCACCTTTTGGAAGTAGTTTATTGACTTCATCCCACTCTAAAACCTCGCCTTTTTTTACGATAGGAAAATAAGTCAGCGGTTCTTTTGCATCAGCTTTACTGGGGTAGATACAACTTAAACAAGCAGCAAGCAGAATTACGACCATCTTATTCCACATATGAAGTCCTCTATTCCTTGTGTTTTCTCTTCCTTAATATGGGTTGTTTTCATTTTTTTATCCTTCAAAATGATGGAAGGGATGAATGATTTTTACGCGGTGAATCGTCTATGTAAGAAAGAGAAGGGGGAAGAGAATGAGAATCTTTAAAAAATTGATACTGCAGCTATCGCTAACGATTATTTCCATCATCCTTATAAGCGGATTGCCAGACTTAATCATGAATAAAGATGTATCTCTTTATCGTGACAAAATCACTGCGGTGTTCACTGCAGTAATAAAGTTAAATGAGATGACTTATTTTAACCAGGGTAAGGAGCGTTTGTTTATGGGAGATATTTGGGAGCCCTACCTGTATTCCCTGACCATTCTTTTCGGTGCACTGATCATTGCATTCTGCATAGCGCAATTGCTTACTTGGTGTACGTTAATGCTGCCGTTGTTTATAAGAAGAGTCGTTAAAAATCTACTTACATTTTTAGAATCATTACCAGACCTGCTTGTATTTGCACTAGTCCAGATGGGAATCGTATTTATCTATAAGAAAACAGGAATACTTATTTCAAATGTAGCTTCATTAGGAGCGGACGACAGAATTTACTTCGTACCTATTGCTTGTCTGATGATACTGCCACTTGTTTATTTTTATAAAATGATGATTTTATTAGCGGAAGAAGAACTTCAAAAACAGTACGTTGAAACAAGTCTGGCAAAAGGCTTGCGTAGAATATATGTACTAATCGTTCATGTGACGAGAAATACAAGTGAAGGCATTTTTCACTTTTCTAAGTCTGTTCTCTGGTTTATGATATCGAACCTTCTATTGGTCGAAATCATCTTCAATATTCACGGTCTAACACACTACATGTATCACGACTTTAGGCCGGAAATGTTGGCTGCTTGCTTGATCTTGCTGGTTATACCATTTTTTCTTGTTTATGCCCTTTTCGAATGGATCATTACTCACTTTACGAGAAGAGGTGAAGCGATATGATCAGAAGTTTTAAATTTTGGATCGGCTGCTCCATACTATTCGGATTAATCGCCTCTAGCTTTATATTCGCTATATTTTTTGACAGTGAAGTGCGCCAAGTACAATTGCTATATGATGAGAACAAGAATTTAATAGGCGCCGCTCCTTTTGATCCATCACTCATGTTTCCCCTTGGAACAGACCGGCTTGGGTATGATATTAGTCATAAGATATTGCAAGGAGCGAAATTTACATTATTAGCCGCTATTACCACTGGTGTTTTTCGGGTTCTTTTGAGCTTTATAGTAGCCATACCTCTTGCCTTTTATATGCCTGATAAGGTTAGAAAAAGCTTTGATCAGCTGCTTAGCTCTTTTTATTTTATTCCACTGACCATTGTTGCAGTTTTTATTTTATCACCTATATTAAATGAACAAATAGATGCTCAAGGAAACCCGTATTTTATTTATAGCTTTATTGAACGAATCGGACTTGAAGTAGTTATTTTAACCCTTCTCGTCGTACCGCTATTGGGTTCGATGATCGGGAATATGATGGCTTCTGTTTTAAAGGAAGACTTTATTGACGGAGCACACCTTTTAGGTGCTAGCAGATGGCGTATCTTTAGAAAACATGTAATGCCTCATCTCTTGCCGAAACTTATTATCGTATGGTGTCAGCAATGTGTGCAAGTGTTAATAATCTTTGTACACCTTGGCTATTTAAAACTTTTCTTTGGGGGGACGGATATTGATTTTAGCCCTTTCATGGCGGATCCTCCAAAGTCGTTGTCAAATGAATGGTCTGGTTTAGTTGGCGATTATTACACCCTTATTCAAGCCAATCCGTCCATTGCTCTTGGCCCGATCATCATGTTCGGTATCGCCATATACTCCTTTCAGCTGATGGGTGAAGGCTTTCAGCAACATATTCAGACGAGACACGTGAAGAGGGGAAAAAAAGCAAAACCACGATCTAAAAACAATACAGTAACAGTAGGAAAGACACCTTTTGAATTTTTACAAAATAGGGGGGCATAAAAAACACCACTTATCTCTTCCTGCCATAGTATGTAATATCCTGTGCAGACAGGGGGGAGAGAAATGATTTTTGTTCATGGGTATCCGGTAGATACGGCTAAAATCTCTGGATTTAATCAGCTTACATCCAGACAGAAACAAATAGGTAAAAAGCTTGAAAACTCTAGGGAATCGTTTTATTACACAAGTCCGCACCAGTTTTTATTTGAAGCGATCATGCGTTCAAATATTGTTGCGGCTGCAGAAGCTATGCGGGATAGCGGTGCAGGTTTTGCCACGTTTGTAACAGCACGCTGTAATCCGCAATATTGGAGAAGAACAGCTTACGGCGGTTTTTTGCTTAGACCAGACGTACGTCCCTCTGATGCGATTACAGATATCTTCATCAATGGAAAGAGATACGGATTTGAATGTACAACCGCCATAATGATTATGTTTTATAAAGCAGTTCTTGAGACAATTGGAACGAGGATGTTTGATCAATTGTTTAACGGGTTGCTTCTCTACAGTACAGAGCATGATGAAGATCTTCAAATCATTGCAGTGCCATCCGGGGATTCATTGCCGGGGGATGTGAGATATATAAAAAATCCGCAGCACCATCCAAATACGCCTCAATGGCAGGGGGAGAACGTGATCGACCTTGGAAACGGGCAAGTATTTGGTCATGGAATAGGAACGGGGACATTTGGAGAGATCATCGATGTACTTAATAAAAAGAGAATGCCTGGTGCAACGGTATCGGCGTTTTTAACCGCTGAGATCATCAGGCCAAACTATCGATTAATGGCGGAGTATACACGTCACCCGGTTCGCCGGCTGCTTGGGACAGTCATATAAAAAGACGCAGAGAGTAAGTTCTCTGCGTCTTTTTGTTTATTGAAGATAAGGTCTAGGGTCAACAGCATTTGATTTCGATACGTTCCACGGACCTTTGTGCAATTCGAAGTGAAGATGCTGTCCTCTTGATGCACCCGTATTTCCTTGATAGCCAAGGAATGTACCTTGTGAGACTGATTGCCCTTGGCTTACTGCAGGGGCAGTTCTCATGTGTGCATAGATTGTTGTATACAATTGACCATTAATATAGTGATTCAAATAAACAACGTTCCCATAACTGCTGGAATAATAAGCTCTGGCGACCGTCCCTGAAGCTGCTGCAACAATCGGAACTGTGCTGCCGCCCTTTGCAATATCCATACCATAATGCATACCAGAGCTTCTGTAACCGAAGTTCGAAGTGATTATCCCTTGTGTAGGGAAAATGAAATCACGGTATACAGGGGTTGGAGCTGGTGCAGGTGCAGGCGGTGGTGTAGATGGTTTTGAAGAACCGCTTGAAGAACCTGAGCTGGAAGAACTTTTAGCTCTTGCTTCAGCTTCAGCTTTCGCTTTTGCAGCTGCTGCTTCTGCCGCTGCTCTTGCAGCCGCTTCTCTCTTTTTACGTTCTTCTTCCTCTTTTTTAGCACGTGCTATTTCAGCTTTAATTGCTACTTCTTGTGCAGAGAGCAATTCGTTTTTCTCATCCAACTGCATGATATGGTCATGAATTTCTTCTTCTTCAGCCTCTAACTGTGATAGAAGAGCATTCTTTTGTTTTTTCTGGTCAGATAATTTTTGGTTTAATCCTTCAAGCTCTTTTAGGTCTTGATTAAGAGATGCAAGTTCACTTTCAACTTCTCCCTTTTTCTTTTCTACAGCTAGTTTATCGCGTTTGTGCTCTTCTAAGATCGCCTTATCTTGCTCAGCAATGACGTTCAGAGCAAATACGCGGTCTAGAAAATCGCCAAAATCTTTAGCCCCTAATAATACATCTAAGTAATTGATAGCCCCGCCGCTTTCATACATCGAACGTACACGGTCTTTTAACAGTTCATCACGTTCTTGTATTCTCTTTTCCAGCACTTCAATTTCTTTTTTTAGCTTTTCGATCGAAGCTTTTGTTCCTTGAATAGACTCCTTTTTGTTTCCGATCTCTTTAAGAGTTATATCTATAGAAGACTCTAATTCTTCGATTTGTTTAACCATATGTTCTTGCTGATTTTGATTCTTTTTTAATTCACTCTGCTTTTTACCTTGTTCAGAGCGGTTTTGTTCTTTTTTTTCTTTTATAGAAGACAGTGTTTCTGCCGAGACGGTATATGTACTAAATGCTAGACTGAGAGACAGTGTAGCCATCACAAGCTTGCGTTTCAAAATGGGTACTCCTCCTTGTATGTGCAAATGTTGCCAATTTCTTTTCTGAAGTGATTATACCATTGATTACCTATCAATTATTGCGAAATAATATTACATTTGTGTTTCAAAATATTACACTATGAAACATAATTCGACGCAGTTTTGTAACAATTTGTCTGGAAAAGGAAATGACATGGTATATTTAGATGGATAGAATTCCAAAAAAAGTAGGTAATTATATGGAGCTTACATTACAAAAAAGTCAGAAGCTGCAGAAGTTTCATAGAGAAGCACTCTATCCGTTATTTGAACAAGTTTTTGGCATACCACCTGAAATGTTAGAGGATTATTATTCAAAAGGATTCTGGAACCCTCTGTATTGTCCTTATTCATTATTTAAAAGAAATCGAGCAGTCGCAAATGTGTCAGTCATTCCGATGAAATGGATCATTAAAGGTGAAGTTGTTGACGCGGCCGGCATACAATCTGTTATGACCTTGCCTTCTGAGAGAAAAAAAGGATATATGACAAGACTCATGAATTTAGTTCTTAAAGACTTAAGAAAATATCCATATGTATTTCTTCAAACGGAGAATCCAGGACTTTATGAAAGATATGGATTTAAGCAGATAGAAGAACAAATTTTGATAATAGAAATGCTCCAAGATGATTTAGTACATAAACACATGCTTAAAAAAATAGATTTTAATTATATGGAAGATATCAAGTTGATCCAAAAGTGTTTTTCAAGACAAGTGGAAAACTCCCAAGTTTTTGTGCCGCTTCATTACAAGCACTCTATGCTACTAAACTTGTATAATCCGTCCTTAGCAGAAAAATTATATTACTCAGAGCTCTTAGATCTTTTGTTAGTCTTTGAGGTAAGTGAAGGCGTGCTGAGAATCTATGATGTGATCGGACCAACAAAGGTCGATCTGGATGACATATGCAGGATCATTGGAGGAAGATACAGCTCTATAGAATTACACTTTTCAGCTGATCAGATCATTGAAACAAACAATATAAAAACCAAGAAAAAACAAGGGACCCTTATGGTTAAAGGCCATTTAGACTTAGGGAATCGCCCAATAGGATTTCCCATTACCGCTTCATTTTAAAAAAGTTGAATAAAAAATAGATTGGGAATCGTCTAACGTTTAGTGAAAGTGAAAGGGGGGATTGTCCTTGAAAACGGTATCTGAATATGGTTCAAACGAGTTTAATTCACAATATCTCAGTCAGGAAGAATGGCTGATACACATTATGGATTTGTACCAAGATAAGGTGATCAGACTAGCTTATACATATGTGAAAGATAGAAAGCTAGCTGAAGATTTGGCACAAGAGGTCTTTGTAAAATGCTATGTACATAAAGACAATTTTCGAAATGAATCGTCTGTAAAAACATGGGTTTACGCCATAACTGTCAACTTATGCAAGGATTATTTAAGAAGTGGCTGGAAGAAATACATCCATGTGATCGACCGTTTTGGGAAGTCCAGACAATCCTCAGTACTAACACCTGAACTTTCTATCGTACAAAAAAGCGAACATGAAGCATTAGCTGAACAAGTCTTAAAACTACCGCTCAAATATCGGGAAGTTATCCTTCTCTACTATTATAAAGAACTTACAGTTAGTGAGATCAGCCAGATTTTAAATAAGAAAGAACCTACAATCAGGACGATCCTTCAGCGAGGTCGAGACATGCTGCGGCGTAAATTGGAGAAGGGAAGGTGAGATCATGGAAGATCCTTTGAAACAGCTGCCTGAAATATTGAACAACGGCCGTCTGAAAAGTATAGCTTTTAAAGAAGAACACCGGCAAAAGGTTTTTCAGAAAACACGTGATCTAAATAAACCTCCTGCACCAAAAAGCTTATGGTATCACTGGTTCCATCAAAGTTTAAGTCTAGCGTTAGGTGTAGCATTCATCTTTATCTTTATTCAGTTTGCAGAAAGCATGCCGCTTAAAATGGATAAGAATAAAGAAGCTGAAAACACATCTGAAATTCCTTATGTCAATCAAGCCATCTTAACAAAGGCCAGACATGATATGCGAAACCATCATGATGTTACGGGTATTGATGCCTATCAAAAAGGTGATACACTTACCGTATATATTATGTTTCCTGAAGATCTAACTCAAGATGAACACATTTTTCTAACGGAGTCTTATTTAAAAGAAGTATCTCATCTCACATTAAACGAGCCTTATGCAGCACAGGAAAACTTGGGAGAGCTTTGGAATTATGTTAATGTTAAAGTCTATACAACAGGTACAACAGACAATGACATGCAAGCTGATCTCCTCCAACTGGATCAAAATTTCGAATGGCTCGGTTCTATTAATAAACATGACGGTGTACTGAAATGGGAAAGAATAACAGATAATGATAAAGTCCAGAAGACAGGAAATTTATAAAATGAGATAGAATTAGACAGGAAACAAGCAAAAGCGGTGAAAAAGCATGAATAAAACACATATTACATTTTTTACAGAAATAGGAGCTCAAAAGCCGAATAGCATTAAGAACAAAGAAATCCCATGTCCGTTTTGTCGTATTGATGAACTAGAGGAAGTATTGGATAAGCGCGGATCGATTATTTTAGTAAAAAATAAATACACGGTACTTGATCAAGCATACCAAACAGTTCTTATTGAAACCGATGAATGCGAAGGTGAACTCTCCAACTACAGCAAAGACCATCTTTATAACGTTCTTCATTTTGGTATGGAACATTGGGAACGAATGTTAAGCAGCGGGGAATATAGGTCGGTTATGTTCTTTAAAAATCACGGTCCTTTATCTGGAGGTACCATTCGCCACCCGCATATGCAGATCATTGGTTTAAAAGAAGTGGACTGCCAGCATGATTTTTCCGAAAGTCAATTCGAAGGGATTACTATTCTAGAAAAACAAGGCGTTAAATTTACTGTTTCTAACAAGCCGCGGGTAGGTTTTTATGAACTGAATGTCATTTGGGAAAAAGACGCGGAGCTTTCCTTGTATGCAGATTGTATACAGACAGTTGCTCATTTTTTGCTTAACCACTTTCATAGAAACTGTACAAGCTACAACTTGTTCTTTTATAAGAATAACGGCAGAACATACTGTAAAATTATGCCCCGATTTATTACTTCGCCTCTTTATATGGGGTATGGCATACAGCAAGTGGCCAACAGCATCGATATAATTGCAGAAAAGATTAAAACGATCTATTTTCCAAACGAATAAAAAATCAGATTAAACGAATTAATTTGTTTTTAGTACATGAACCATCTTCTCTTGATTGTGAGATAAAAACTTAGCCGAATTAGTCCCCCTGCATGTACAAGCACCGATCAAAGCCATACAAGCAAAAAAAAAACAGATCTATCAGATCTGTTTTTTTGATTTTTCAAATAGAGTTTCCATCGCAAACACGATAAGGGGATGAGTTTCCTCCATAACCTTGTTTATCTCCAGCCGTTCTGTCCATTGATGAGCATCCTTACCTAAAGGTCCGATGTTAATGACAGGTATATTGATTTCTCTCATATCATCAAATGGAATATTATATCTGGATCCGAGTAACGGAAAGTTACTTGTAAAGGATGAAAGATCTTTTGAATCACCATTGAACCCTATATAGCTTAGATCTGATAGACCGCTAAAGTAATGAACATTAACAAGGTCGCTGTTAAACTGGCTTTTTGCATGCTTCACCACTTGATCGGATGTCGCTTTAATTAACGGATGGTCACTGGAACAAACGGCTGGATAGAATGGCGGCGTATAGAATAAAACGATCATAGGTGAAATATCACGGCACAAACTTGCTAGCTCGAAAACATATTGAATGGTAAGTTCCCTTTCATCTGCGTTCGGATTATTGGTTTGCAGCATGTTTTCTCTGCGATCTAATTCCTCTTGTCCATACTTTGTGACCGCATGCTCATATAGTTCATTAAAGGTAAGTACTTTGATCTCTTCCTTTTCAGGTGTAAAAGGAACGATCTTAGAAACAGCTTTACTTCTTTCAAAGAGACGTTCTTCTATTGACCTTGCAGCTTTTTGTGCACTGTTCATCAACATAGAAGTAATGTCCGATAGCGAACGATTAAATAGCATAAGGTTGAACAGGGTTACAGCAGCATGCGGAATTTGGACGGAATAATGGTCTTTTAAGTCTTTTTGGATCAAGTTCGTAGGAACAGGTGTAGCTTCCTCCCGAAATGTCTCCACATAATCAACGTTCCATTCTAATTCTCTTGTAATCTCAGCTGCCATCGCATTTCCGTTCATACCAGCCAATGGTTCACCAACATGCGTTTCTTTTCCGTAACAAAGAAAGCCAGGCAAAATTTTTCCGGTTGATCCTGTATACATATATGGGGAAGTATCACCTGGGTATTTTGTAAAACTAGGTTCACCGTTCAGGCAGGTGATATATTGAATATCATATTCTTCCTGCAACTGCCGTAATACGCTGACACCAGCAAGCATTCCTTCAGAATGAACCTCTTCATCCGGGACCGAAATCATGAGAACATTACCATTAAAATGTCCTGTTGCTGCTTTTTCAACCATGGACATATGAAGTGCGACACCAGCCTTCATATCCATAATTCCACGTCCGAAAAGCCATTCACCATTTTTTAGATCTTCTTGAACGAAAGGATGTAGAAGCTCTTTATTTTCCACGATCTTCTCAGTCAGCTCATCAGGACGGAAAGCTAAATGCTTCCACTCACCAAAATCCTCGACAGAAACAACATCAAAGTGACTCAATAGAATAATGGTCTCTTTCACACTAGGGTCATTCTGGACAAAAGCCGTGACAAGTTTTCGGCCATCTGGAATCGGATGATGACGAAGATGATCAGGATTTTTAGTGAAATATTCCAGAGAAGAAAGCGTATGGTGAAGATGCTCAGCCATAAACATTTCTCCATCATGATGGGTAATACTTGGAATAGAAACGAGGTCTTTTAATAGTTTCGTATATCCCTCTTTTGACTGCCACTTTAACATATGTGTACCTCCTTGATGGATGCCTTTGTTATCTATACTACTCTTTCCCTGAAAATCCTTCTTTCAAAAATAGCTTGGAATGTATTGACATTGTATTACATGACGTGGTATATGTGTATTATAGTAAATAGTACACTTAATACATAAGGGGTGGGGTAATGATTAGCGTAAGTAATTTATCGTATGCTTTTAAAATTGGTAAAAAAGACAAAGAGAATGTTGTTCCCGTTTTACATGATGTTCATTTGCATGTAGCAAAAGGAGAAATCGTGGCGATCGTTGGCAGAAGCGGCTCGGGAAAGTCAACACTATTAAACTTAATCTCCGGCTTTATAAGACCTGAGATCGGAGAAATCACGATTGGAGGTACTAAAGTTAGTGGTCTAACAGAATCAAAATGGGCGGAGTTTCGCTTAAATCATCTTGGTTTTATTTTTCAAAGTTTTCAACTGATACCAAGCATGACAGCCTATGAAAACGTAGAGTTCCCTTTAGTCTTAAAAGGGGTGAACGAAAAAGATAGAAAAGAAAAAACACTTGAAATGTTAAAACGTGTTGGTTTAGAGCCATACCAAAATCATTATCCTGGTGAACTTTCAGGAGGACAGCAGCAGCGGGTCAGCATAGCTAGAGCGTTAGTGCTGAATCCGCCGCTTATCTTGGCGGATGAACCAACTGGAAGCCTTGATTCTGAAAACGAAAGAGAACTATTGAATTTTATTAAAGAACTTAATGAGGACTACGGAATTACTTTTTTAATGATTACACATGATCATGAAGTGGCTTCTATTGCTCATCGTAAAGTAGAAATTGTAGATGGTTATTTAAAGGAAGGGAGAATGCTTCATGAAGTTCAAAGATAAACATCGTTTTGTAAGAAGCAATATGAAGAAGAACAGAACACGTGTGTGGATGACCATTCTCGCATCAACAATCGGTTGCGCCTTTTTAATCATGCTTGCATCTGTCGGATTTGCCATTCATAAAACAGCGATAGATGATGTGATGAGCTACCGGATGATGAACGAGATCCAGATTCAAAAAGAGAACAGCATGTTAGAAGAGAATGATGTGAAAAAGCTAGAACAGATTAAAGGTGTTAAGGCGGTAACAAGGAAAAAGTATACGCCTGCCAACCAACTATCCATCGATGAATATAACACGTATGCTGATGTGAAGAGTGCCCATATGCCTTCTGAAGAAAAAGCAGGGTTTGAATTGGAGAAAGGCCGTTTGCCGCAAAGCAAAAATGAGATCGTAATCGGATACCATTTTGCAGAAAACTTACGAAAGGATGCTCCAAAAAACTTTTTAGAAGGATTGAGTGAGGAAGAAGCACAAAAGAAAATGAAAGAACTTTCATATAAAGGTGATCTGTTAAACAAGACAATAACCTACCATATGAAAACAGATAACCAAAACGTAAAGGTGGATGAGCAAGCAAAGACACTAGAAGTTAAGATTGTTGGTATCGGGAAAAAGCCAACAAAAGAATGGGCGATGGATAACTATGTATTTATAACCGAAGATCTATATAAGGAAGTGTTTTCGATTTTAGGTGAACAAGATCCTGAGTTGGAGGCAGCTGAAAATAATTATAGCGAAGTGAATGTATATACAGCGTCTGCTGATGAAGTGAAAGCGGTATCTGAAAAAATTGAGAAATTAGATTACCTGACCTATTCAGTAGTAAGTGAATTGAAGGAACTGAACATTTACTTTACCTTGTTTAAAGCAGGATTGATTTTTATTGGTGCGATCGCAGTACTGATTGCTTCCATCGGTATATTTAATACGATGACGATGGCGGTTACAGAACGTTCTCAGGATATCGGTATCATGAAAGCAATCGGGGCTACTCCAAAAACGATTAAACGCATCTTTCTTTTAGAAAGCGGTTATATCGGCTTATGGGGAGTGGGATTAGGAACCATCTTGGCGTATGTGATCAGTTATGGAGTCAATTTTGCTCTGCCAATTATCATTGAGCAGTTTATCAACGAAAAACCACCGGAAGATTTTATCCTTTCATATATTCCATGGAGCCTTACAGTCATTTCCGTTACGATATGTATGGGTGTAACACTGTTATCAGGGTGGAGACCGGCTGCCAAAGCAACGACCGTGGATGTACTTAAAGCTTTAAGAAGAGATGTATAAAAATGGGAGCACCAGCCGATGTTTAAAGTCGACTGGTGTCTTTTTGTAGGGATGTCTTTTTAGGATGTCCAGCGTTTTTATAGAAATTCACTTTTCCGTGATTACTAGATTTTTTTCCGTGATTATTAAACTTTTTTCCGTGATTGCCACCTATTTTAACGTGGTTATCCAAACTTTTCCCGTGATTATGAACTATTTTAATAGTTTAGAACTAGAGTATTCTCTTAGTGTTGGTCTGGAGAAGAAAATTGACCAACAGAAACAGGAAAAAGGATCGTTTTCCCCGAAAACGTACTTTAAAAGGAGTGGATTACATCTTGAAACAAATCATAGCTATGGGTGGCGGCGGTTTTTCCATGGAACCCGAAAATAAACGACTGGATCATTACATACTTCAGCAATGTCGAGTTGAAAAACCGCACATTTGTTTTATCCCAACAGCAAGCGGTGATGCTGAAGGGTATATCGAGCGCTTTTACAAAGCCTTTGAACGGGAAAATTGTGTCCCTTCACATCTATCTTTATTCTCTCCGCCTGTTGATTTAGAGAAGTTCGTGAAGAAGCAGGATATATTTTATGTTGGCGGCGGCAACACAAAGAATCTGCTAGCACTATGGAAAGAGTGGGGGTTAGATGTTCTATTAAGACAAGCTTACGATGAAGGAAAGATTTTAGCTGGACTCAGTGCAGGGTCTCTTTGCTGGTTTGAAGAAGGAGTAACCGATTCCTTTGGGCCACTCAAGGAGCTTGAGTGCTTAGGTTTTTTACAAGGGAGCCACTGTCCGCATTATGATGGAGAACAAGAAAGAAGACCTGCTTATCATAAGCTTGTGAAAAATGGATTAAAACCAGGATATGCGGCAGATGATGGAGCAGCACTGCATTTTATTGATGGGAGACTGCACAAGGCAGTTAGTTCAAGAGAAATGGCTAGAGCCTATTATGTAGAGAAGCTTGAAGGAGAAGTAGTAGAGAGAGAGTTAGAAACACTTT
This sequence comes from Fictibacillus barbaricus, assembly GCF_014635025.1. Lineage (GTDB taxonomy): Bacteria > Bacillota > Bacilli > Bacillales > Fictibacillaceae > Fictibacillus > Fictibacillus barbaricus. Next base: position 930,925 of record NZ_BMCE01000001.1, read on the forward strand.
TTTTAAAATAGATGTTTAAAGTCCTGATCATTGGGCGGAAAATAGACTATTCGCTAATCATCAGGAGGTTAAAATCTTGAAAAAAATTGTAACGATCGTGTTTCTATTAATGCTTATAGTTGTTCTTACTGCATGCGGGAACAACAATAAGGATGAGCATGAGAATCACGATATGGAAGAATCTCAAGCTGCATCAAGTAAGGTTAAAGGTGGATCATATATCGTAAATCTAATCGATACAAAAGGGAAGAAGGCTGGAGAAGCGACGTTAACACAGATGGCTGACGGTGTTAAAGTGGAAGTGAACGCAACAGGATTAAAGCCTGGAGAGCACGGAATACACTTTCATGAGAAAGCAATCTGTACACCACCCGATTTTAAGTCAGCTGAAGCTCACTTTAATCCTACAGAAAAAAAACATGGTTTCCTAAATCCGAAGGGTCCGCATATAGGTGACATGCACAATATAAAGGCGGATGAAAGCGGAGTCGTTCAAGATGAAGTGCTCTCCAATCTGGTGACACTTTCTGAAGGGAAATCCAATTCACTGTTTGCAAAAAGCGGTACAGCGCTGGTGATTCATGATAAGTCAGATGATTACAAAACTGACCCTGCAGGGAACTCAGGCGATCGCGTTTTGTGCGGTGTAATTAAAAAATAAAGAGAAAGCTGGCTTACATGCGTCTATGATGAGACAATGAGCCAGCTTTTCTATTTCATTCATGATCTTCTTTAACTTCCCGTACTTGTAAAGGCTCGCAGACCTCTGTTCCAAAACCAGTAGGCGGCTATACATGAAATTACGGCGATGATCGGCGTCAATAAAGCAAGCTTTTCAAACCCTGAGCCTTCGATAAAATAAGCAGCAGGATAGAAGGCAGTAAATCCATATGGGATTATCCATGTTAATAAGTAACGAATCCCCTTATGATAGATGGTTAAAGGATAGCGGGCAAAATCGCTCAAGTTAAAGATTGTCCATACGATTGGAAGACTATCAACCATCCAGAAGGATAACGTCGCAAAGAATAAATTGATCGCAACAAAAATAAATCCTGATGCAATAATCATTACAACTAAAATGGCGAACTCCAATACTCCCCACGAAATATCTAAATGCGGCATGGCTGTACTGATTACAATAATGCCTATAAACAGCTGTCCGAATCCATCTTGCTGAAGCCGGTCTGCGATAAAATGAAACAATGGATTAATCGGACGGATAAGGAGACGGTCAAACTTCCCTGGGCGTATGTACTGCCATCCAAGCGTCCATAGATTATCAAAGAATATGTGGTGGATAGACCTGCCCGTAGCTGCAATACCATAGATAAATAGGATTTCATAAAAAGTCCATCCGTTCAATTCATGAATATGATCGAAGACAATTTTAACAAAGAATATTCCAGCGAACTGCTGAAGCATAACAGATAGGACCCCGAGTAAAAAATCCATCCTATACTCCATCATGACTTTTAAGTTTTGCTTGCAAAACAGATAATATAATTTCATGTACCTTATCATGAACACCACCTCCTACCCTCCAAAAATAGTTACCTTTTTCATAGCGAATGACCATAGCACTCTTAACAAGATAAAGAGCAAGACAGCCCAAACAACTTGTGATCCTACAGCAAGCCATGCCTCTGTTCCTGTTAAAATGCCTGTATAAATGGCTACGGGGACATAGACCATAGCCTGAAACGGTAAGAAGAGACTTGCGGTCTGAAACCATTCAGGAAATAGAATAAGAGGTACGAGCGCTCCTGAAAAAAATGAGATCACCGCTTCTTTCATTACTTCAAGGCCCCAAAGGTTAATCGTCCAAAATGCGAGGATGGCTATCAATAAATCAAAAAAGGTACCAATCCATATCCCCAGTATTGCACTAAACAAGAATAGAACCCCACCTTGCCAAGTTTCGGGAAGTGTAATATCCATAAAAACAAAAGCGAGTAAACCGAGCGGAAGTGCTCCTCGTATAAAATAAACCACTTTATCACCGATATCCATGGCGATTAACCGTGTGATCAGATGATAGGGGCGCATGAGTTCAATGGCTACATTGCCGTCTTTTATCGTATGAGCCAGTTCGCGTCCAACACCTGACACGAACATCTGCAAGAACATGGCAATAATAATATAAGTAATCATTCCATCAAAATGCAGACCTTCAATTTCAGTGCGACTGCTGTAAACCGCTTTCCAAAAGAAATAAATAACAAGCATTCTTAATAATACTGAGAAGGTATTCGCCCAAAACCATGCTGAATAAGCCGCATGGACCTGCATTTGTACTCTGGCAAACTCAATGTATTTCCTCATGATGCACCCGGCCTTTCATTCCTCTTCCATAGATTTCTTCTACGATTGTTTCAATCTTTGCATCGGCTATGGTTAGATCAGCAACTGAGTATTGGTTCATCATGCTATGAATCACTTCGGCTCCTGAAATATCTTTATTGCTAAAGGAAATAGACACATTGTGGTGATCTTCATCCGTTCTTGGAAGAATTTTTGCTACTTTTTTAAGTTCTTCAGGTAAAACACATTCAGTGATGGAGTCCTCCAGTTCAAAATGAATAACTCGCTTTTCACCAAACTGAGATTTGATATCTTGGATGGAGCCATCGTAGATGACATTGCCGTCATCAATAATAATAATCCGTTGACAGATTTCTTCGATGTCCTGCATGTCATGGGTTGTTAAGAGTACAGTCGTACCATACCTGGCGTTCATCTGTTTAATAAATGCTCGAATTCGTACTTTAACAGCGACGTCTAATCCGATCGTTGGTTCATCTAAATAGACCACTTTGGGGCGGTGCAGAAAAGCAGCGGCAAGTTCACAACGCATTTTTTGTCCTAATGACAGCTGCCTGACGGGAATGCCAAGCAAAGGCCCTAGATGAAGAACATCAACAAATTCAGCCAATGTTTCTTCATACTGCTTTTGAGGAATTTCATAAATATGTTTTAACAGTTCATAACTTTCTCTGACAGGGATATCCCAAAATAATTGAGTGCGTTGACCAAAAATGGCACCGATATGACTGGCATTCTGTTTTCTGTTTTCATAAGGGACGATTCCGTTCACTTTTACTTCCCCTGAAGTAGGAGTTAAAATGCCGGTTAGCATTTTTATCGTTGTAGATTTACCAGCACCATTTGCACCGATGTATCCCACCATTTCACCAGCATTAATATGCATGTTTATTCCTTTAACTGCTTTTTTGGTTTCATACTTTCTATGAAACAATGATTTAATGGCTCCTCTTAATCCAGGATCACGTTTAGCGATTCTATAGTGTTTTTCTAGGTCATTAACTATTATCATGTTGTCTCTCCTTTTAAAAATGAACACAAAAAAACCACAGACCTAATTCCTGCGGGCATGTGTGCATATGAAATTTATATTAAATTGCTCACGTGAGACGTCAGGTTTGAAAGGGATATGAAATTAATTTGATTGTATGATTGAAATCCACATTTAATCCCTCTCCTTTTGAAAACGTTTGCACAATGGTGAATAAACGTATTATATCGAAACTTCATGTGATTGTAAAATATATCCTTTACTTTTAAATATAAGCTTTTAGTTTAACTGAACAGGGCTTTGGGAAAGTAGAGCTAGTGTAGAGCTTAATAAATGATTCTAAAAAAGGAGGAAGAATATGTACGATTACAACGGAATAACAGATTCTTGGATGGCTTACTTGGGTAGGTTGCCAGATTTGCTTCTAGCTATTTTGGTTTTACTAATTGGTTGGCTGATTGCTTCCTTAGTTGCGAAAGCTGTAAAGAAGGGCTTACGCAAGACAGATTTTGATAACAAGATGGCAAGATGGATGAAACCAGATTCAAACGGGCAACAAGGAGAACAAAAGAGGTCAGGAAAATATTCTTCCGAAGAAATTATAAGTAAAGTTGTATTTTGGATTCTTATGGCAGTTGCGATTGTTATGTTCTTGAACATGCTTAGTCTTCCATATGTCGCACAGCCGATTTCAAACGCATTAGGTGTGATTGCTGCTGCAATACCAAATCTATTAAAGGCAGCCTTGATCGCTGCTGTTGCATGGCTTATAGCATCTGGTCTATCCATTTTAGTTAAAAAACTAGGACAAAACACAGGATTTGAAAGATTGCTTCACCGCTGGAAGCTTACTCGTGACCCGGGTCAGTCAGATAAAGCAGTACTTTCTGTATCTAAAGCAGTGTTTTATCTTACATTGCTTCTTTTCTTACCAGCTGTATTATCTGCGTTAGGTATCGATGCTATTTCTGAACCATTAGAAGGAATGCTTACAGGCTTCTTTGCTTTCTTGCCAAAACTTCTCGGTGCAGCTATTATTCTATTTGTTGGCTGGCTAGTAGCCAAGATTGTGAAGGAGATTCTAGTAAATTTCTTGCAGAGCATCGGAACAGATCGTTTAGCATCAAAGCTTGGTGCTGACCGTGCTTTGGATAAAACATCACTTTCTCAAATCATCGGAACGATTGTTTATGTTTTTATTTTAATACCGGTTGTGATTTCTGCACTCGAAACCCTTGATATTAACGGTATTTCAGGACCAGCCATCGGCATGCTTGGCCAAATTATGGACATGATCCCGAATATCATCGTTGCAATCATTCTGGTTGCAGCAGGATTATGGATTGGAAAATGGGTAAAGAATGCCATTACAGGGTTGCTAGAACGAGTTGGCTTTAATGGTATTTTTCACAAGATGGGGCTTGGTTCACTTCATAAGACAAACCAAACGCTAACCATTTCAGAAATCATTGGCTATGCAGCTCAAATTGTCGTTGTTCTACTGTTTACAATCGAAGCGCTTCAACTAGTGAACCTTGAAAGTTTAGTTGACATTCTGAGTGTTGTACTTGCCTATATTCCAATGGTACTAACTGCCGTACTAGTTCTTGGAGTTGGATTCTACGCAGGAGACCTTGTAAAACGTGTTGTACAAAGCATGGTAAAACAGGAAACGGAAGGCAAGCTGTTAGGAAACATTGCAAAATATACGATTATTACGCTTGCGTTCTTTATGGCTCTCGATCAGCTTGGTGTTGCCAAAACGATTGTTAATGCTGCATTCATTCTGATCTTAGGAGGCTTTACGATCGCTTTTGGTCTAGCATTCGGTCTCGGAGGACGCGAAGCTGCAGGGCGAACATTGAATAAATGGAGCAGAAGAATGGAACAGACGACTATTCAAAGTCCTGATCCTGAACAATGGAAAGATAAGACGAGTTTAAAAGATTTCCGTACAGACTCATCTAAACAAGATCATTCTTCAACAAATGTTGATCTTGATAAGCCTCACACGATTGCAAGAGATCGCCAGTTTAATCACTTGAACACGCCTAGTGATGAGTTTGGTATCAATAAGAACAATTCAAAACGAAACGATTTTTAATCTGTAAATAGTAAGAATAATGGACAATCTTTTTTGTCCATTATTCTTTTTTCTTTGTGTATATAAGGATGCTTTTAGGGAGAAGTTGATAAAAAAAGAGAGGAGTAAGTTAAGAATGCAACAAGCCGCCTTTTGGGGAGGAATAGCTGGATCTGCTGTACTGTTAGGATGTTTTACAGCCCTTGTTTTTCGCATCCCCCAAAAATGGACAGCGTGGATCATGGCTTATGGAACAGGAATCCTAATCGGAGCTGTTTCTTTTGAACTTTTGATAGAAGCTGTTGAGCAAAGTGGTTTAATGGTAACAGCAACTGGTTTTATTGTAGGTGCAGCGATTTTTACCGTGATAAATAGCATCCTCTCAAAAAAGGGAGGTCATGAAAGAAAAAAATCAGGGGAAAAGAAGACAAAAGGGGCAGGGATGGCGATTTATTTCGGCACTCTGCTTGATGCTATACCCGAATCTGTTTTGATCGGAGCAAGCTTGATCGATCATAGTAAAGTAAGCTGGCTGCTTGTTATTGCTATTTTCTTAAGTAATTTTCCTGAAGGTTTATCTAGTTCGATCGGATTACTAAAGGAAGGGTTCTCGAGGCGGAAAATCATTGTCATGTGGATCTCCGTTTTTTTCATTTCAGCCTTGGCTGCATTTCTTGGATTTGTTTTTCTGCAAAATGCAACTGTAGCTTCTCTTTCGTTAATTGGAGCCTTTGCTGGAGGGGCCATCATGGCGATGGTGGCTTCTACCATGCTTCCCGAAGCACATAAAGATGCTGGTGCTGCTGTTGGTTTTATTACCTCATTAGGACTGCTCAGTTCTCTGATTCTTACCCATTATTCGTAGGATGACCACACAAGAAGATAAAAAAAATGTCCTGTTCAAATGAACAGGACATTGATCTGAATTAAAGTTTAAACCAGCCTTTACTTTCTAGATCAGATAAATTCCTTTTGTCATGGCCCTTCTTATGTGTTTTCTTTATTTTCATCCAATGATCGTAATCACTTGAAGATGAAGAGGAAGAAGACGAAGACGATGAAGATGACGATGACGAAGAAGAAGATGACTCTTTCTTACAATGAAAAGATGAAGAAGACGAAGAAGATTCTTTCTTACAGAAAAAAGCAGTTGAAGATGAAGAAGATTCTTTTTTACAATGATCATCTTTTTTACAATGATCATCTTTTTTACAGTGATCTCTCTTTCTGCAAGGATCTTCTTTTTGACAGCATAAAATTTTGCAGTCATGGTCATCCCCGCCAGCTTGAGCAATAAAGTTAATAGCTCCAATTCCGATGATTACAATTTCGTCGTTACTGACAACTTGAATGGATTGGCGTCTTACGGCTGTAAGAATACCTTCAACTTCCCCGTTATCATTGGTACCATCGTTAACTCTTACCCGGCAATTGATTAATTTCCTTAATATGCTTCGGAACGTATCATTGCACACTCTTCTTCGTTTTCCATCACAGCAGCTCCTGTCAGCTTCGACAGTAACCGATCTTACATTATTTAGCGGAAAGTAGAGAACTTCTCTGTCGTCTGTTTTGATTGCGATGAAATCTCTTCCAACGCAGACTAATTTGCCTGACTCTTCAAAATCATCGCCGCTAACTGTGACGAATTTACATAATAATTCTGCTAACTCTCGTGGCGAGAGTATATTCTTTTTACAACCCAAAAAAATTTCCTCCTGATGGTGATATTGACTATTTCTTGTCCATGCATTATATGTAACAAGGAAGCAAAAAGGCATAGGTCACTTGTCTATATTTAGTATTTTAGGTGAAACATATTGCTTTTTGGGTTAGATATCGTTTAAATTTCACCTAAATATATTCTTATGTATATAATGGATGAAGAGTAGAAATGGGGAGGCGAGTTATGATGGGTTTAACACCATACCAAAAATTGTTCAACACATCCGTAAAATCGTCCCCAGAAATAGAAAGAACAGATGACTTTTAATTGTCATTTGTTCTTTTTTTGTATACAGGACAGGAGGAGAAGAAGATGCGTTATAAAAGGGTACTCATTAAACTAAGTGGCGGAGCTCTTGCAGGCACTCAGGGAACAGGGTTTGATCATCTTTCTTTAAATCATATCGCAAAAGAAGTTTTATCGGTCATTGAAAAAGGCATTGAAGTAGGTATCGTTGTAGGCGGAGGAAATATTTTTAGGGGAAACCTTGCAGACTACTGGGGAATTGAAAGAGTCGAGGCAGATCAGATCGGTACGCTGGGGACGGTTATCAACAGCTTAATGCTTAGAGGAGTTCTGAAAAGTAAAATGGAACAGGAAGTAAGAGTGATGAGTTCTGTCCCGATAAGCGCAGTTGCAGAACCCTATATTCGGTTAAGAGCTGTTCATCACTTGAACAAAGGTTATGTGGTTATCTTTGCTGGGGGTAACGGACAGCCCTATGTAACAACAGATTATCCAGCCGTCCAACGGGCTTTGGAAATGAACTGTGATGCCATCCTCTGTGCGAAGCAAGGGGTAGATGGTGTATATGACAGCGACCCGAACCGCTTTAAACAGGCAAGGAAATATGCGACATTACAGTATGATGAAGCCATTCGAAATAATTTAAAAGTAATGGATCAATCTGCACTCATTTTAGCTCGTGACCATGGACTACCGATACATCTGTTTGATTTTAATCAAGAAGGTTCGTTTTTAAAAATATGCAATGGCGAAGATATAGGAACATTTATCAGCCATAATATCGAAACTGCACTCGTTTAATGAAGTCTTAGAAAATAAGGCATTCCAGAGCTCTAAACGGAATGCCTTCTGTATATCTAGCTCTCTTTTCTCATACATACAGCGATATAAACAGCTGTCCTTATTAGGATAGCTGTTTGTTTTTGTTATTAAGATTCCGGACAAAAAAACAGAATGAACACGAATAGTATATGGTTATTCCTTTATAGAATAACGAGCTTAAAGGGGGCAATTGTTTTGAGAACAACAGATGAGAAAATTAAACTCCGCAATCATTGGTTTAAAATTATTTTGATCAGCCTGTTTTCATTGGTATTCATGTTTAAGATTGCTGTAACTAAATTCACGTTTCATTTTTCGGATATGCTGGCGTTCATTCTAGCCATATTTGCAATTGGTATTTGCAGCATGTTTTATGTAAAAGTGAATGAAGCATTGCAGGCATTTGCATCTGCAAGTAAATCTGTGCTGCCATTTCCAAGAAAAAATCTTAATGATGCAGAAGAACAGCCACAAGATCACACAGCAGAAATAAAAGAAGATACTTTAACAGAAACTGAAGCGGAAGAACTTGAGCGATTATTGTTATCGCAAGAAGAACAAGTAAAACGAATGAAACAAGTACAACAAGAAATTAAAAATCGATTGGTAACGGAAGACCTTCATGAAGAGGACAAAAAGGATTATATTGACTACCTGCTTCAAAAGGAAAAAGAAATTATGCTTGCAAAACAAGAGATTGTAAGGATTACTTCTTTATTAGAACCCGAAGAAGATGCTGATGAAGAAGTAGAACAACAGAACTCAGATGAGTATCATGATGAGAACTCTATCCAAACAGCAAGGGCTAAAGACATCGTTCAATTGCTTGGAAAAGAGTTTGTATTAAACGCTAGTCTAGAACAATTTAATCATAAAATGAGAGAGATCCAGCATTCGATTACGATCGAAACTGCCAACCATTTAAAAGAAGAAGGGCTGATTGATCCGTATTTCAATGTAACGCGCAAAGGATTAAAAGAATTTAGACGTGCTGCGAAAAAATTCAGCTATGGTGATGGAGTTAAGTTTCTATCAAAAGTGGTACAAAGAGGGAACCGATAAAAAGGTAAAAGCTAATTCAGAAGCGTTAAGAGACAATACGCTAACTGTGTTAGCTTTTCCTTGTATTTCAGGAAATTCGCTATATTGTCAATCTTAATTTTTTTGCTATTTCCTTTTCCCTGCTACAATAGACATAGATTGTGGTGAAGGAGATTATTTTATGTTTATTGTTGCTAAGGTGATGCTCTATGTGAGTTTTGCTATTCTTATGGGAGCATTTATACTGTTTACCGTACCAAAATCAAAGCGCTTTGAAATAAAACTTTCTAAAAAAGTACTTTTAATCTTGATCGGATTAATCCCTTTGTTTGGTATGGGTGAACTACTTAGACTTACCAATCATTTAGGAGAAGATTTTGGTTATTGGCTTACTTTTCAAAACATAGTCTTTAGTTTTGAAGTCGGAAAGGGATGGATATTCCTTACTGGCATATCGGTACTGCTGTTTTTCATGGTTTTATTTAATAATGTGGCAGAAGAGCGTTTCTTTGCAGGTTTATCTCTGTTTTTACTCATTGGCATGGGAGTTTCGGTAGGTTATTCGAGTCATGCTGCAAGTTTAGAATCTTTTGGTATATTAGCTCACACACTTCACTTCCTTGCTGTTATCACTTGGTCTGGAGTATTATTAGTAACCGGTTTTTTCAGTAATGGTGAAGGTCCTGTCTTGTCATTCTATAAATGGTTTACGCCATTAGCACTTGCTTGCTTGTTCACTGTTATCGGAGCTGGATTATGGCTCATGTCTTATATCGTGCCTGAATATGTGAACAGCTATATGCTGAATTACGGACAAGCATTAGTGATCAAGCATATACTCTTGTTTATTATCGTGTTTTATAGTTTGATAAACGGAGTTTGGTTAAAGAAGAAGATCAAAGAGGGATCAAATTCATTATCGTTGTTAAAGTGGATCAAAGCAGAAGGAATTATCTTGTTTCTTGCTTTTGTTACAACAGCTGTTATGAGTCAGCAAACACCGCCGCATGATGTAGCGGAAACGCTGCAAATGCAGGATCCATCACCATTGTTTACCTTAATTACAGGGCTGAGTCCTGGCGAGAATCCTATGCTGACCTTTAATTTTTCATTCATTAGCCTCATTTGGATTGCTGTTGCTGCCTTGCTTATTTTCACTGTTTTTACAGCGATTAAAAGAAGCAAAGGTATTGCGTTTGTTACGACAGCTTCCATCCTTGCTTCAGGAGCAATCTATTTAGCGATTATGTCTTCTCTAACCTTATAAAAATGAGAAAGGGAAAAAAAGAAAAATGGATAAAAAACTAAAGTCACAGTTAGACGGACTGACAGAAAAGTACGCTGAGTTATTAATTGGGAGCACAGACCCAGAACATATTGAAATGGTGAAAGCGTATATCCTTTACTCTTCGATTGCAAAAAGTATGCCGCCTCTTGCAAAGCATTGGAACGAGCAATATCCTGATGCAAAAGAAGCGATGAAGCAGTTAATTACAGAAATAAAAATGTTAAATGAAATGCACCGGGAAGCAAAAAAATAGATCATGGTGTAAGGGCAGTTTTCGTGCTGTCCTTTCTTTTTACATTGAAATATTTTTAATTTTTCAAAATCGACATTATTCGCAAAAAGAATGATATATTTAAAGCGGTTACATCATTAAAAAGTATATAACTAATCTATTTAAATTTTTAAGGGTACTAGGGGGTAGTTGGTTTGGAACAACTTATGCGCAATTTTTTCTTATTTCTTGCTAAAAATAAATGGTTAACAAAGCTTGCTAAAAGATATGGTCTGCGTTTTGGAGCGGGGCGTTTCGTAGCAGGAGCCACACTTGAAAGCTCCATCACAGCTATTAAACGTTTAAATGAAAAGGGTATGCCTGTTACGATCGACCATCTTGGGGAATTTGTTGACAACGAACAAGAAGCCGCTGAAATGACAGAGCATTGCATCGAAGCGATCAAAGCGATCAGCAAAGAAAAGCTTGATTCACAGCTTTCGTTAAAAATGACTTCCATGGGGTTAGATATCAGTGATGAGCTCGTTCTAAGCAACATGAGAAAAATCATGGAAACAGCTAAAAAACATAATGTCTTTATCACGATCGATATGGAAGACTATACGCGTTGTGAGAAAACATTAGAGATCTTTAAACAGTTGAAGAGTGAATATGATAACATTTCAACAGTTATCCAGGCATACTTGTATCGTTCCTTAGAGGATGTACAAAGCCTGGATGAGTATCATCCGAACTTGCGGCTTGTAAAAGGTGCATACAAAGAACCGGAGACTGTTGCTTATCCAGAGAAAAGTGATGTGGATAATAACTTTAAAAAGTTGATCGAAACACATCTGTTAAACGGAAACTATACAGCAGTGGCTACACACGATGACGCAATCATTCAATATACGAAAGATCTTGTGGAAAAACACAACATTCCATATGATCAGTTTGAATTCCAGATGCTTTATGGAATCCGAGTAGAACGCCAAGACCAGCTAATGCAAGAAGGCTATAAAATGCGTATCTACGTGCCATACGGAAATGACTGGTACGGTTATTTCATGAGACGTCTTGCAGAACGCCCAGCAAACGTACTATTTGTGCTAAAAGGTGTATTCGGCAAATAAGAAAGTAAAAAAGAACCCAATTTTGGGTTCTTTTTTTGTTGAATGATTAGGGGACAGACCCCATACAAATACAAATCCTTCATATTTGTATGTACCAGGAAGACATAGTTTGGGGTGACCTTCCTTCAAATTAGCTCGAATTAAAACAATTTCCTTATTTGAAAGAAATAGCTCTCAACTATTGCTAAAATTCTGAATATATTTTATATTGAGTATAGGTTGATTATTTTTTTATGGTTAAAAAATGAATGAGTATTCATTCAATAAAGGAGGAAGTCTATTTTGTCTCGAGAAATCCGAAAAGCTGCCATACTGGGTTCTGGTGTTATGGGATCAGGCATCGCCGCTCACTTAGCAAACGTCGGAATACCAACTTTACTACTGGATATCGTACCGCCTTCTTTAAGTGAAGAGGAAAAAGCAAAGGGAATCACAGAAGATCACCCGACCTTCCGAAACAAATTTACATTGTCTGCTACACAAAAATTACTAAAACAAAAGCCGGCTCCGCTCGCGGTAAAAGAAAACCTTGAGTTGATTTCGATTGGAAACTTAACGGATGATTTAGAAAAATTAAATGACGTTGACTGGATCATTGAAGTCGTTGTAGAACGTTTAGATGTAAAGCAGAAACTTTTTGAAAAAGTTGATCAATACCGTAAACCGGGAAGCATCATAACGTCCAATACGTCTGGAATCTCCATTCGGGCCATGGCAGAAGGACGATCAGAAGACTTTAAAGCTCATTTTCTAGGTACGCATTTCTTTAATCCACCAAGATATTTAAAGCTTCTTGAGATTATTCCTACTGACGATACAAAGCCGGAAGTTGTTCAATTTATGCGTAACTTTGGTGAGAATGTACTAGGAAAAGGCGTCGTTGAAGCGAAAGACACACCAAACTTTATCGCTAATCGCATTGGGACATACGGACTGATGGTTACGATGCAAGAGATGCTGAAACAGGGATACAGCGTAGGAGAAGTTGATTCAGTTACTGGCCCGCTCATCGGCCGTCCGAAATCAGCTACTTTTAGAACGCTTGATGTTGTTGGTCTTGATACATTTCTGCATGTTGCCCGCAACGTGTACGAACAAGTTGATGGGAAAGAAAAAGAAGTATTTGAGATTCCTGCTTTTCTGAATGAAATGGTCGATAAAGGATGGACAGGAAGCAAGACCGGGCAAGGATTTTATTTAAAGCAAAAAAGCAATACAGGAAGTGAGATTCTAGAGCTCGATCCTGCAACTCTTGAATATAAACCGCGCTCCAAGATGAAAACAGCAACACTTGAAGCAGCCAAACAAATGAAAACAACAAACCAGAAAGTGAAAGCGCTTTTATATAGCGATGACAGAGCAGGGAAACTGCTCTGGAATATCATCAAGCCAGTGCTTTTATATTCAGCAGAAAAGTGCTATGAAATTGCGGATGACCTAGTTGCCATTGATCAAGCTATGAAATGGGGATTCGGCTGGGAGCATGGTCCGTTTGAGATTTGGGATGCAATCGGTCTTCAAGAATCAGTAGAAAGAATGAAAGCTGAAGGAGAAACGATCCCTCAGTGGATCGAAGAAATGATTCGCTCTGAAAAAACATCTTTCTACACAAAAGCAGAAGGTGATAAGTCCTACTACCATCATGGAACATATTTACCTGTTGAAGAAAACAAAAAAGTTATTCATCTAAGCCGCTTAAAAGAGAAGGGCAACGTGATCACTAAGAACGGTGGAGCAACTTTAATTGATCTTGGCGATGATGTGGCAGGTCTGGAGTTCACTTCTCCAAACAATGCGATCGGACCAGAGATCATCATGATGCTTCATCAAGCGATCGATGAAGTTGAAAAGAATTACAAGGGGCTTGTAATCGGAAATCAAGGCAAAAACTTCTGTGTTGGTGCTAATCTTATGCTGATCTTAATGGAAGCACAAGATGATAATTTCTTTGAACTAGATATGATGGTCCGTCAATTTCAACAAGCGATGGCAAGGGTCCGTTATAGTGCAAGACCTGTGGTTGCAGCCAATTTTGGCATGACACTAGGCGGTGGAGTGGAAGTTTCGTTGCCTGCAGCAAGACTTCAAATGTCATCTGAGACTTATATGGGACTTGTTGAGACGGGTGTCGGCCTAATTCCGGGCGGTGGAGGAAACAAGGAACTATATCTGCGTCTATTAGAACAGCTCCCTGAAGGATCGAAGGGTGATCTGCAAAAGGTTGCAAACCAAGCATTCGAGACGATTGCGATGGCCAAGGTTTCAACATCAGCTCAAGAAGCTGGAAAACTAGGTTTCTTACGAAAAGAAGACAGCATCTCTGTAAATGGGGACCACCTTTTACACGATGCAAAAACTCAAGTGCTTGCACTCGCTGATCTTGGGTACACACCTCCTGTTAGAAAGAAGATTCCGGTTGTCGGTGAAGCAGGGTATGCCACGCTTGCTTTAGGTGCTCAAACGATGCACTTCAGCCAGTATATTTCAGAACATGATCTCAAAATTGCCAAGAAACTAGCATTCGTTATAGCTGGAGGAAGAGTGCCAGAAGGAACACTTGTGGATGAGCAATACTTGCTTGACCTTGAAAGAGAAGCGTTCCTCAGTCTAGCTGGAGAACCAAAAAGCCAGGCAAGAATGCAGCACATGCTTGTAAAAGGCAAGCCGCTAAGAAACTAAGGGGGGAAGAATTCAATGTTAAAAGAGGCAGTAATAGTAGCAGGTGCAAGAACAGCAGTAGGTAAAGCAAAAAAAGGTTCTTTTGCACATATGAGACCAGATGAACTGGCTGCAGTAACGATAAAAGAAACGTTAAAACGTGCAGGTGATTATAGCGGTCCGATCGATGATCTAATCATTGGATGTGCTGTCCCTGAAGCTGAACAAGGCATGAACATGGCGCGTCTGATTGGTGCCAGAGCAGGCTTGCCAGAAACCGTTCCTGCCATTACGATCAACCGCTTTTGTTCATCCGGTTTGCAGAGTATTGCATACGGAGCAGAGAAAATCATGCTCGGTGCTGCAGAAGCGATTCTTGCAGGCGGTGCGGAATCCATGAGCTTAGTACCTGTGGTGGGCCACGTTGTAAAGCCAAATCCATACTTAGTTGAAACGGTTCCTCAATATTATATGGGGATGGGTCACACGGCAGAGGAAGTAGCTCGAAGATTTGGTGTTTCTAGGCAGGATCAAGATGAGTTTGCAGTTCGCAGTCATCAAAAAGCAGCTGCGGCAATCAAAGAAGGCAAGTTTAATGATGAGATCGTACCTGTGCATGTTATGAAACGCTGGCTTGATGAGCAATCCAAACTTGTAGAAAAAGAGATTGCCGTATCCGTTGATGAAGGTGTACGCCCTGATACATCACTTGATGTCCTGGGCAAGCTGCGTCCTGCCTTTACACCCACGGGATCTGTAACAGCAGGAAACTCCTCGCAAACAAGTGATGGAGCAGCAACTGTTCTTGTTATGAACCGAGAAAAAGCAGAGGCAGAAGGGTTAACGCCATTGTTAAAATTCCGTTCATTTGCTGTAGCGGGAGTTGCACCTGACATTATGGGAGTCGGACCTGTTGCTGCCATCCCTAAAGCACTAAAAATGGCGGGGCTCGAATTATCGGATATTGGATTATTTGAGCTGAACGAAGCATTTGCTTCTCAGAGCGTGCAGGTTATTCGTGAACTGAACCTGCCTGAAGAAAAAGTAAATGTAAACGGTGGAGCAATCGCACTCGGCCATCCGTTAGGGTGCTCAGGTACAAAATTAACACTTACGCTATTACACGAAATGAAACGCCGCAATGAGCAGTTTGGAATTGTCACGATGTGCATCGGCGGCGGAATGGGTGCTGCTGGCGTATTCGAACTTGTAGGATAAAAAGGAGGAGAAAGAATGTCAAACACAGCGGAAAAACAAATTATTGGAGGCAGTTTCTTAATTGAAGACCTTGCTGCAGAAGATATTTACACACCGGAAGATTTTTCTGAAGAACATCTGATGATTGCAAAAACTACTGAAGATTTTATTATAAAGGAAGTTGTGCCTCAACTGGAAAAGATGGAGGATCATGACTTTGAAGTATCCCGCAAGCTGTTAACAAAGGCAGGGGAGCTTGGACTTCTAGGAGCAGATGTACCAGAAGAATATGGCGGTCTTGGACTTGATAAGATTTCTTCTTCATTAATCACTGAGAAGTTTGCACGCGGACGCGGTTTTTCGATCAGTTACGGTGCTCATGTGGGGATCGGTTCTCTTCCAATCGTTCTTTTTGGAAATGAAGAACAGAAGAAAAAGTACTTGCCGGAACTTGCAACAGGTGAAAAGATCGCTGCGTATGCACTGACAGAACCAGGCTCAGGTTCAGATGCACTTGGCGCACGAACAACAGCAAAACTGAATTCAGAAGGTACACATTATGTCCTTAACGGCGAGAAACAGTGGATCACGAACTCTGCATTTGCTGATGTTTTCGTTGTTTATGCAAAGATTGATGGTGAGCAGTTCTCTGCTTTTATCGTGGAAAGAGACTTCCCAGGTGTATCAACTGGGCCAGAAGAAAAGAAGATGGGAATCAAGAGTTCTTCTACACGTACATTGATTCTAGAGGATGTAGCTGTTCCAAAAGAAAATTTATTATGGGAAGCAGGCAAAGGGCACCTTATCGCCTTTAATATCTTGAATATTGGTCGTTATAAGCTGGCTTTAGGCTGTGTGGGTGCTGCAAAACGTGCATTTGAAGTGTCTGTAAAATATGCAAACGAGCGTCAGCAATTCAAACGCAAGATCAGTTCTTTCAGCTTAATCCAAGAAAAGCTTGCTAACATGGCTGTTCAAACCTATGCTGCTGAAAGCTCTGTATACAGAACAGTCGGTTTGTTTGAAAACCGTCTTGGTGCTTTATCAGATGAAAAGCAAAAAGATGGCCGTGAATTAGCGAAGGCGATCGCAGAGTATGCGATTGAATGTTCATTAAACAAAGTATCAGCATCAGAAGCCCTTGATTATGTAGTAGATGAAGGAGTTCAAATTCACGGTGGTTATGGCTTCATGTCTGAGTATGAGATCGAAGGGGCTTACCGTGACTCTCGTATTAACCGCATCTTTGAAGGAACTAACGAGATCAACCGTTTACTTGTACCAGGAACACTTGTCAAGAAAGCAATGAAGAATGAATTGCCGCTTATTCAAAAAGCAACAGCTCTTCAGCAAGAATTGATGATGTTGATGCCTATTGAAGTTGGTTCCGAAGCCCTTGATCAAGAAAAGTACTTAGTTTCCATGGCTAAGAAGATCTTCTTGATGACGGCCGGCCTAGCGGTACAGAAATTTGGTACGAATTTGGAAAAAGAGCAGGAAGTATTGTCAAACCTTGCTGATATAATCAGTGAAATCTATAGCATGGAATCTGTATTATTACGTACTGAAAAAGCAATCGGCAGATCTGGAGCCGAAAAGGCAAAACAAAAACTTCTATATACAGAAGTTTATTGTCAGGAAGCCTTTAACCGTATTGAAGCTCATGCAAAAGAATCCATTATCGCTGCAGAAGAAGGCGATATGCTGCGTATGATGTTATCTGCATTAAAGAAATTAACTCGTCACACACCAATCAATGTGATTAAGAAGAAGCGCGAGATGGCTGTGCAGCTTCTTGAGGAAGAACGTTATATTGTTTAATTGAATCTATTCACGCTATCCTTCAAATTCTATCTTCCCTCTTACGTATGTAAGAGGGCTTTTTTTCTTTAAACAAATTTTAAAAAGTGTAGAATTTCTTGTTTTATTGGTGACACTATTTTGTGGTACTATGAATAGGGGTGATATTATGATACTGAAAGTTTATGAATATCCAAAATGCTCCACATGTCAAAAGGCTAAAAAGTGGCTGAAAGAAAATGATGTAGCCTTTGAACCTGTACATATAGTGGACAACCCTCCTACAAAAGAAGAGCTCAAGAATCTGATTCAGTTAAGCGGATTAGAGATAAAGAAGTTCTTTAATACGAGCGGGATGAAATATCGCGAGTTGGGTATGAAAGAGAAAATGAAAACGGCTACTGAAGAAGAACTGCTAGAACTTTTGGCAAGTGATGGTATGCTCATTAAAAGACCGATTGCAACAGATGGCAAGCAGGTCACAGTTGGATTTAAAGAAGAACAATACGAAAAGACTTGGAAAAAGTGATGCGTTACTAACTATGATAAAAATTTTTTATTGTAGTTCTTATAAAAACAAAGAAAAAGCTGGAGGGATTACACATGGAATTTCCAAAAGAATTACGCTATTCAGAAGAACACGAGTGGACAAAAACAGAAGAAGGAAATAAAGTTCGTATCGGTATTACTGCATTTGCACAAGACGAGCTAGGAGATATCGTGTTCGTTGAGCTTCCTGAAGTTGGTGATGAACTTACTGCAGACGAGCCATTCGGCAGCGTAGAATCTGTAAAGACAGTTTCTGAGCTTTATGCTCCTGTTTCTGGAAAAGTTGTAGAAGTTAACGCTGATCTTGATGACAGCCCTGAGCTTGTTAACGAATCTCCATATGAGAAAGCATGGATGGTAGTGGTAGAGCTTTCAGATTCCTCTGAGCTTGAAAAATTAATGACTGCTGAACAATACGAAGAATTAATTAAAGAAGATTAATGAAAAGAATCTCTTCAGGAAAGAATAGACATACTGCTATTCTTTTTTGGAGGGATTTTTTTATGAACCAAGATAGACGCGATGTGACATCAAGAGTATTTGGAAAAATGAAAGGCGGCTCGATGTCCCTATACCTGGATAAAGATGAAATCGGTCAAATTCGTTTCACGAATCAGGGGAATTTATATGAAATGGCTGAGGGATTTGAATTTGATGCGGATAAAATATATAAACGTGACAAATCGCCAGAGATTCCGAACCCATCAAAATATGTAGACGAATGTGACAAGGGCTGGTGCTAGAGAAAAAAAGAGGATGATGTCAAACGAATAGTTTGCATTCATCCTCTTTTTGCTTAATTTTCTCAATCACCCTTTTGTCGTCCAGCACTTCCGCCTTTAGCTCCTATTTTCTGATAAAAATTCTTATCTTGATTCTGAGAGGTTGTTATACCCCCTTTTTTTCCTATTTGCTGATAGAAGGTTTTACTATGGGTGCGGGATGTTGTGCTGCCGCCTCTTCTCCCTATTTCTTGATAAAACTCACTGCTATGTTTTTTTGCGGTAGAAGAACCGCCCTTTTTTCCAATTTCCTGATAAAACTCCTTCCCTCGAGACTTGGAAGTTTTTTCTCCACCTAAGCGGCCTGCTTCTGCTCGGCTCATTTTTGCTTCTGTTTTTGGCATTTTAACACTCCTCCCTATTTTGTTTATGCCTCCTTTTTCCCTCAATTACTAGGAAACCAAACACTTTTACAAAGAATTAGGACAAAACGCATACGACTTTCATATAAGAGTAGGAATATAGGAAAAAGGGGTATAGTAATAAAGAACATCTCTTGCAGGATTTTAATAAAATAAAGCAAATATATAATCTAAGCGATGCATTCATTTAATAGTTCTTCAACGTATAGGAGAGATGAGTAATGAATGAAAGCATAAATAAAGTGATCATTGTCGAAGGAAAATCAGATAAAGATAAACTAGCGGCCATCTTAGATGAACCTGTGGAAATCATTTGTACAAACGGAACATTAGGTTTGGATAAATTAGAAGAGCTTGCATTAGCTATAGAAGATCGAGATGTATATATCTTGGTGGATGCTGATGATGCAGGCCACAAATTAAGAAAACAGCTACAACGCGAGCTTCCGAATGCAGAGCATTTATATATTAATAAAATGTACAGAGAAGTTGCAAAAACACCACTGATGTACCTTGCAAAAATATTGGTGGGTGCACACTTTAATATTCATAAGAATTGTTTAGGATAGTGATGATGAAAAAATGGGTTTATATATGAACGTCTTTTACTTTAGTTAATGGATGTAATTATAAAACAACGAAGACAAACAACCTGTATGACATGATGTCATCGCTAAAAATTTAAATATACCCTGGCAAATTAACAGCTCCCAAAGTGAGATATGGATTAGTTTACGAACAGAAGGATTGTTTCAAAGGCCAAAGTAAAAACTTACCTCTTTTCCCCTGAATCTTAAAGAAGATTTCTGATGCGGGGAAAGGAGGTTTTCTTAGGTTTATAAGACATACAGTTTGAAACAACAAAAAAGCATATGCTTATTACCCATATCAAGCTGATGGAACTACTTTAAACAGAATGGCGGAAATGAATATTTAAGGCTGGAAAATGGACCGAAAACCGCATTCAGATCAAATAACAGTCAATACATTTTCCAAAGAGCCAGACGTAATCGTTACCAAACAAGTACGAATTCGTGATATCCTTATTAAAGAAGTCGGTTTATTTTTTGTAACGAATAATACAGATGGAAGAGGGCGGCCTTCTCAAGATAATGAGAAGCGGCTTAAACTATCATTAGATAAATAACGGAGTAAATGATGAAAGAAATCACACGTAGTAATTGGGAAACAGTTATAGATCAATCTCTGCATCAACCATTCTTTTTATACTTGGAGACCCCATTATGCGGTACATGTAAGATGGGGAAAAAGATGTTTGAAGTGGCTGTAGAGACGATTCGGGTTCAAAGAGCCGAATCCATACAAGTAGGGGTTAGCAATATAAACGAAATGCCTGAACTTGCTTCTAAATATGGTATAACAAGTGTTCCGTGCTTACTTATTCTCTCAAGAGGTATTGCGATCAATCGAATTTATGCCTTGCAATCAGCTGGAAATATTTATCAATCTATGTTAAAATTATTGGATAAGGAATAAAATCCGTTGAAAAAAAGTGTGGGAAAATGCCCATATTTTGATCATGAGTATCTAATTCTACAAAAAAATAGCTTTTTCGGGGGTAATTAAGCAAGAAAAAAATGGGAATTTAATGTCGGCGGCACACTCTTCTGTAACAATGAAGGGTGTGCTTTTTGATTTAAAATCCATCATAACCCTTGTGATATAGGGCTTTTAAAAAAATCGCTAAATTATCAGTTAGTTTTGTGTATTCAGTACTTTAACAATAACGTCACAAATGTTACGAGCGCTGTAACATTGTTATAGAACTGTATCCTACAAATGTCAAAAGTCATGGTATAAATGAATAGGAGAGCTTGTTTGTATGTTTGCTCCTGGGCTAATTGTGGTAAATAAGAATGATTTTACTTTTATAACAAAAACAAAAGATTTCCTGGAATAATTGAACGTAATTTTTTTAACAGAGGTGATTGATAATCATGACATCTTTAAACCTAAATGCAGTATTTCCGATAGCAAAGAAAAAACTAACTAGCATAGAAGATAAAGTTCTAACGATCCAAGAAAGAAACGATGAGAAACTAAGAAATGAATTAATCGGTGATTACCAGCCATTCATTAAAAAAGTGACGTCAAAAGTTTGCAGTCAATATATAGATCGTACAATGGATGAATTTAGTGTAGGTCTTTTTGCCTTTAATGAAGCGATTGATCAATACCAGGAAGGACAAGGAAGCCGTTTCTTATCCTTTGCGGATATGGTTATCAGACGAAGAGTCATTGACTATATTCGAAAAGAAGTCCGCCAGAACAGACTTATCTTCTTACAGCCAGATGAGGAAGATGAAGAAGGACGCTTAGAAGAAAGTTATGCAGAACAAAAGGCTGCAATGGACCACTTTGAAGATCAAATTCAAGTTGAAAATCGTGTATACGAGATCGAAGAATACCAAAAACTTTTAAAATCATTCGGCTTAAACTTTAAAGTGTTAAGTAAACACTGTCCTAAGCATGTTGATGCGCGTGAAAATGCTAAAGAGATCGCGCGACTTTTAGCTGAAAACGAAGAACTTGCCGCATTTCTGAAAGAAAAGAAACAATTACCGATAAAAGATTTGTTAAATATGGTATCCTGTAGTCGTAAAACCATAGAGAGAAATCGAAAGTATATAATAGCAGTATCACTTATATATTTAGGCGATTTTCAAGCGCTGAAATCATACATTCAGCCTTAAGGTGAGGTAATGATGATTACATGGTAAGAGAGAATACGTCTTCTCTTACCTGTAATCTATACTGATCCTGCTACATGCGGGAGGGATATCATTGAAAAAAGGCAGCGGCATTGTGATTGAAGTAACAAATAAAAAGGCTACTTTGCTTATGAGGGACGGAACATTTGTTACGGTAAAAGTACCAGCAGGTAAAAAGCCTCTTGTAGGCAATGAGTATCAGGCTTCTTATTTTTCACAAAGAAAAAGAAGTCTTTTTGTGTTGCCATCAATCTCTCTATCGGTCGCGGCTTTAGTTGCTTTTCTCTTTATATCAGGTTTGATGCCGACTAGCAGTCAGCCTGCAGCTGCAGCATATGTAAGCTTTGATATCAACCCGAGCCTAGAAGTAGGCGTAGATGAAGATATGAACGTTATAGAAATTGATACGTTTAATGAAGAAGCAAAGCATATTATAGAAAAATACAACCTTTCAGCAGATGATTCACTCTTGTTTGAAATATTTGCTGATCAATTAATTAAAGCTTATGAAGCAGAAGGTTACATGAAGGCAGATCAGTCTATGCTGATTACAACAATATCGAAAAAGTCCAGCAATAAAGAGACAGAAACCGCCTTAGACCAAGCGGTAAATACGATCGTAAAAAAAGCGGTCGTCCAATACCCGGTGGCTATTACAGTATCTGAAACGAATGAGGATACCCGTAAGAAGGCTAAACAGCTAGGAGTGTCTTCCGGAAGATATACGGCTTTCCAAAAAGCCAAGAAAAACGGGAAACCGTATACAGAAAAAAAGATAAAAGAAGTTAAATTTCAAGAATTAAAGGTAAATGCATCTTCTGAAAAGGATATAAAAGTAGTACCGCATCCTCGTCAGATTAAGTCGTCGAAGCACGAGATCAAACAAGAGATAAAACAACAGCAGCCTAAAATGAATGTAGATCATAAGATACAACAAAACCTTGATCACAAGCAACACCTGAATAAAACTAAAGAAAAAAAAATAGTTAATCCTAAAAAATCCAATTCAATTCAAAGCAACAAACATGACAAATACAACAATAGAGACAATGACCAGCCGCAAAAAGAAAAAAAAGCTGTACCAAAAGAAAAAAAACCAAAAGAATTTGCAAAGAAACGGATGACAAACAACAAAAGTGCTAAAAATCAGCAACAAAAACAGCATAAAAATAAACATAAACACTAATTGTGAGTAAACCTGTCGCAATACCAATAACGATTCCTTGCAGCTGTCGAAGAGTTTATAAAGGTATATGAATATTCCTCTCGAATCGGTGAAGTAACAACCAATTCGGGGGGGATTTTTAATGTTGGATATCCATCACTATGAAGACCAAATTGCCAAAAGTCCGTATCTGCCACTTTATAATATCCCGGTTAAACCAAACTTTAATTTTAATAATGAATTTACCCTAAGGATTGAATACAGAGAGGGAGAGCGGAACAGAACTGTAACGTTTACAGGGGATCCGAGATATCTTTCTTTAATGTTAGAAGGGAAGATGAAGCTAACCACTTTGTTGCGTCAAGAGATGATTGAATTTCATGGAACACTTAGGCAGCGATTAAAATGGGAAGCCATTTTTTATCTGAGCTCGCATTGGGAGCAAATATCTGCAGGGGTTTTATTAAAAAGTGCAAAAAATATTTGACACATATCGACAAGGGTGATAATATTCTTCACAGTGATTCAAAACATGAAACGAATTAACTGAATAAAGTAACACTTTTACTTATCACGAGAGGTGGAGGGACTGGCCCTATGAAACCCGGCAACCGCTAGATCTATTGTCTAACTATAGAACTAGAAAGGTGCCAATTCCTGCGAGGCTTTATAAGCCTTGGGAGATGAGGAGAACGTGCATAGAATACTATATGCCTTTCTGCTCATATTGAAGCAGAAAGGCATTTTTTATTTAGATAAGAAATGAGGTAAGGATCTTGATTAATTTACAGTCAGTCCGTAAAGTCTTTCAAACCAAGGATGGTGAGGTAAAGGCTGTTGATACGGTAGATTTAAACATAAGACAAGGAGAAATCTACGGGATTATTGGATATAGCGGTGCTGGTAAGAGTACCCTTATTCGAATCCTTAACATGTTAGAGCGTCCTACCAGCGGAACCGTTACAATCGGCGGGAAAAACATGTCAGAACTTTCTTCTAAAAAGTTAAGAGAAGCCAGACAAGAGATTAGTATGATCTTTCAGCACTTTAATCTCTTATGGTCTCGTACAGTAAGAGAAAACATTGCATTTCCGCTGGAGATTGCCGGCTATCCAAAGGATAGGATCAAACAGCGCGTTGATGAACTGATCGATCTTGTAGGTTTAGAGGGCAGAGGCGGCTCCTATCCTTCACAATTAAGTGGCGGGCAAAAGCAGCGTGTGGGTATCGCTCGTGCTCTTGCAAATGAGCCAAAGGTTCTTTTGTGTGATGAAGCTACCTCCGCTCTTGATCCTAAAACAACTGACAGCATTCTTGATCTTCTAGTTGAAATCAACCAGAAGCTAGGATTAACAATCGTTCTCATTACCCATGAAATGCATGTTATTCGAAAGATCTGTCATCGTGTTGCGGTTATGGAAAAAGGTAAAGTAGTAGAAGAAGGCGATGTACTAAACGTTTTCAAAAATCCAAAAGAACCCATTACTAAGGATTTTGTTAAACAGGTCACAGAGCCAGAAGAAACAGTAGATACCATCAGGCAGTTTATTCAGGAGTTTCCTGAAGGCAGGATCGTCCAGCTTACTTTTGTCGGCGGCCGGGCAGGACAGCCATTAATTACAGAACTAATTCGTAACTACGAAGTAGATGTTAATATCCTTCAAGGGAAAATTACACAAACCCAAAATGGACCTTATGGGACGCTATTTATCCAGATAAAAGGTTCTGAAGCTGCACTTTCTAACGCAATGGAGTTCTTAAACAGCGTGCAGGTTGAAGTAGAGGTGATTCACAATGCTTAGTACATGGTTCCCTAATGTACAATGGGATGTTCTTTTAGAAGCGACACAAGAAACACTTTATATGTCTGCTATATCAGTGGTCATAACTTTTGTTTTGGGCCTTGCGCTTGGGCTAGCTCTATTCTTGACATCTCCAGGAAACTTATGGGCAAATAAATTTTTAAACAGTCTTATCGCTATTATCGTTAACGTCTTTCGTTCGATCCCGTTCATTATCTTAATCATTTTATTGATTCCATTTACTCGTTTTATTGTAGGTACCATGCTTGGGGCAGAAGCAGCACTTCCTGCGTTAATCGTAGGAGCTGCACCATTTTACGCTCGTATGGTTGAAATCGCTTTGAGAGAGATTAATAAAGGGGTAATTGAAGCTGCTAAGTCAATGGGAGCTACAAATACTCAGATCATCTTTAAAGTCTTAATTCCTGAAAGTACGCCAGCTCTTGTATCGGGAATTACAGTTACGGCGATTGCACTTGTAAGTTATACCGCAATGGCTGGAGTTGTAGGTGCAGGAGGGCTAGGTAACTTGGCCTACATGGAAGGATACCAAAGAGATAATGCAGATGTGACACTTGTATCAACTGTACTTATCTTAATAATCGTATTTATTATTCAATGGATAGGAGATCGAATCACTACTACTCTAGATAAGAGATAACGTTTAGACAACAAGGAGGAACTTCACATGAAAAAAGTATTATCTTTTCTTTTATTAGCTCTTCTTGCAGCAGCGCTTACGGCTTGCGGGAATAAAACGGAAGGCGGGATCAGCGACGAGAAATTGGTTGTTGGTGCATCTAATGTTCCGCACGCTGAAATCTTAGAAGAAGCAAAACCCCTTTTAAAAGAAAAAGGTGTTGAGCTTGAAATCAAGACGTTCCAGGACTACGTGCTACCGAATAAGTCTTTAGATGAAAAAGAGATCGGTGCTAACTACTTTCAGCATATACCCTATTTAGAGGCGCAAATGAAAGACCATGGCTATAAATTTGAAAATGCAGGCGGTATTCACATTGAGCCGATCGGTGTATATTCTAAAAAGTACAAATCACTTGATGAACTGCCAGAAGGCGCAACAATCATCATGTCCAACTCTGTAGCTGACCATGGACGTATGCTTGCTTTATTAGAAAAAGAAGGCTTGATCAAAGTTAAAGAAGGTGCAGGATATGAAGCACAAGTAAAAGATATCGCTGAGAATCCTAAGAAACTTAAGTTTAAAGCTGATGTCGACGCTGGTATGCTGCCAAAAGCATATAAAAATGGTGAAGGCGATGCCGTTCTAATCAACACAAACTATGCTATTGATGCTGGTTTAAACCCGCAAAAGGATGCAATTGCTCTTGAAGGTTCTGATTCTCCATTCGTAAACATCATTACAGTTCGCGAAGGTGATAAAGATAAGAAATCTGTTAAGGCATTGATAGAAGTATTGCGTTCAAAAGAAATCGGAGACTTCATTGAAAAGAAATATGAAGGCGCGGTTGTACCGGTAACAGAATAAATAATGTATAGGATGTCTCACTACTGTAGTGAGACATCCTTTTTTTTTAGGTGACTACAGTCTATATGGTTACTTTTATGTGATTAGGTTCATTTTTTATGTGATCAAATGAAGAAATTATGTGATAAAGCATATTTTTTATGTGATCTTAAGGTGTTTTTATGTGATTGTCTTGTCTCATTATGAAATATCTTTTATTACATAACCGTTCCTGTAATAACCCATACTAATCCTGTTTACTATTTTGGTGACAGGAGTGAATGAAATGAAACAAGAAGAACAGCCTCTACCAGGTGCAAACTCAGCTCAATATCACCTGATTCGTTATAAAGAAGGTTTGGGAAAATACAACGAGAATATGCCTGAATTAACACATGCTTTTAATGAATTTACTCGTCATTGTTTCAAAGAGGGAGAAATCTCAGAGAAGTATAAGCAGTTGATCGCACTAGGCATCAGTATTTATTCCCAAGATGAGTATTGCATTATCTATCACACAAAAGGGTGTCTTGATCAAGGATGTTCTGAAAATGAAATTCTTGAAGCTGTAGGAGTTTCAGCTGCATTTGGCGGTGGAGCTGCCATGAGTCAAGGTGTAACGCTTGTTCAAGAATGTATCCAAGAATTAAATAATCCTCGCCACTGATAAGCCATTTTTAATTGACCATACTAACATGTTTAAGAATCACTCTTAACGGTAATGGAAGTTATATAGCGTAATATGCAGGAAAACGGAGAGATTTACCTCTGATCTTTATAATAAACGCAATGGACGTTTTAGAGATGTAAATTCGTGTATCAACTCAAGTTGAGCATTGTGACTGATGCTGTTACGCTATAATTACTAACTTCGAAAGGATTGATTCATTATCCACCCCATTAAAGTAAAACATACGTCCGAAATGGAAAAGGCAATGCACCAATCACACGGTTGTGGCTTTGCAGAGTATGAAAGGGATTTGGAAAAACGGTTAGATGTTGAGAAAGACCGTGAGAAAGAATACAAAAAAGGCTTAGAAGTAGCGGCAGATGCGATCAGGAACCAAATGCCGTAATATATGAAATTAAAATATGAAAGTAAAAGGCTTACTCAGAAAGGTAGTATTTTGCCTCGTGAGTAAGCCTTTTTAACATTCAAATCATTGAAAAACGTTTGAAATGAATACAATGATAAAGTTTTGGGATTAGAACTGAATAGAATAACCCTTACTTTCTGACTCGTTCCCTTGAAGATACTTTTCATTTGTTATAAGATTAGAATGAGAATAAATTGAGAATGGCTATTTTGTGCCTTTTATCAAAAAAATCTTGAGAATGATTTCATATTGGAGGTTGTATTATGTCAGCACCTAATTTAAAGATTGAAGATCTTCGTGTATCTATTGAAGATAAAGAGATTATTAAAGGTTTAGATCTCGAAATAAATGGTGGAGAAATCCATGCGATCATGGGACCAAACGGAACAGGAAAGTCCACTCTTTCTGCAGCTTTAATGGGTCACCCTAAGTATGAAGTAACTTCTGGTAAAGTTACGTTCAACGGTGAAGACCTTCTAGAGATGGAAGTTGATGAGCGTGCACAAGCTGGACTATTCCTAGCTATGCAATATCCATCTGAAGTAAGCGGTATTACGAACGCTGATTTCCTTCGCTCTGCGATAAACGCAAAGCGTGAAGAAGGCGACGAAATTTCTCTAATGAAATTTATCCGTGAATTGGATAAAAAGATGGATCATCTTGAAATGGACAATGCGTTTGCTCATCGATACTTAAACGAAGGATTTTCTGGTGGAGAAAAGAAGCGTAACGAAATTCTTCAAATGATGATGCTTGAGCCAAAACTTGCAATTCTTGATGAGATTGACTCAGGTCTTGATATCGATGCTCTTAAAGTTGTAGCTAAAGGTGTTAACGAAATGCGCAGCCCTGATTTCGGTTGCTTAATCATCACTCACTATCAGCGTCTATTGAACTACATCACACCAGATAAAGTACACGTAATGATGCAAGGGCGCATCGTAAAATCTGGCGGACCTGAACTAGCTCAACGTCTTGAGGCTGAAGGGTACGACTGGATTAAAGAAGAACTAGGAATTAAAGACGAAACTGTTGGTCAAGAAGCGTAAGCAATAAGGGGGACTAAACATGTCAGTTGATACGAGCCTAAGATTTGATAAGGACTACGTAAACGGTTTTTCAAGCAGCAGACAGGAACCCGCTTGGCTGCAGGAGCTTCGTTTGCAAGCATTGGAATTGGCTCAAAATCTGCCAATGCCTAAACCGGATAAAACAAAGATTGATAAATGGAATTTTACTGAGTTTAAACATGAAGCAACTGGTAATCCAGTCGCTTTTAACGAACTTCCTGAAGATGTTAAGGCATTGATCGGTTCAGAAGAAGAAGCGAAAAATGTTCTTGTTATCCATAATGGAACACCTGTTTACTTTGCTCTCGAGCAAGCTGTAAAAGATCAAGGTGTTGTTTACACAGATATTTTAACGGCAGCAAAAGAACATGAAGACTTAGTGAAAAAATATTTTATGAAGAGTGCGGTATCTGTAGATGAAAACCGTTTAACAGCGTTGCATGCAGCCCTTTTCGTGAACGGTGCTTTTCTATATGTTCCAAAAAATGTTGAACTTTCTGCCCCGATTCAAGCTGTTTATTATCAAGATGATGAGGCAGCATTGTTTAACCACGTAATCATTGCAGCAGAAGATAACAGTTCTGTAACGTATGTAGAAAACTACCTTTCTACAAATGAAAACACTGAATCTGTAGCAAACATCGTTGCTGAAGTGTTTGCAGGCAGTGGCGCAAAAGTGGTGTTTGGTGCAGTTGATAACCTTGCTAAAGGTATGACAACATATGTAAACCGTCGAGGCCGTGCTGCAAAAGATGCTCGCATCGAGTGGGCGCTTGGTCAGTTTAACGACGGAAACACAGTTTCTGATAATACTACACACTTAATCGGCGATGGTTCATTTACAGATACAAAGACTGTAACAATTGGACGCGGCGATCAAAAACAAAATTTCGTTGCCCAGATCTTTAACCACGGAAAACATTCTGAAGGTTATATCCTGACTCATGGGGTAATGAAAGATAGTGCGAGCTCCATTTTTAACGGTATTACTAAAATCGAGCATGGTGCTACAAAATCTCATGGTGAGCAAACAGAGCGTGTTCTTATGTTGAGTGAAAAAGCACGCGGTGATGCGAACCCTATTCTTTTAATCGACGAAGATGACGTTACTGCAGGTCATGCTGCTTCAGTAGGACGGATTGATCCGCTCCAATTGTTCTATCTCATGAGCCGCGGTATTTCAAAAGCTGAAGCTGAACGTCTGATCATTCACGGTTTCCTGGCACCGGTTGTCAGCCAAATGCCGCTTGAATCTGTTAAAAAACGTTTAGTAGAGGTTATTGAAAGGAAAGTGCGCTAAGATGAGTGCAAAGGAATGGAGAAAGCTGTTTCCTATCCTGGATCAGGAAGTTAACGGCAAACCTCTTGTTTACCTTGACAGTGCAGCCACTTCACAGAAACCAATACAAGTAATTGAAACACTAGATAAGTATTATAAAGAGTACAATTCAAATGTTCACCGTGGTGTTCATACGCTTGGAACCCGTGCTACTGATGGATATGAAGGAGCTCGTGAAAAGGTTCGCCGTTTTATCGGTGCTAAATCCACTCAGGAGATCATCTTTACACGTGGAACGACAACAGCGATCAACACGGTTGCAAGAAGCTATGGAATGGCTAACCTCTCTGAAGGTGATGAGATTGTGATCACTCCAATGGAGCATCACAGCAATATCATTCCATGGCAGCAGGTTGCTAAAGTAACTGGTGCAACACTTAAATACATTCCTTTGCAGCCTGATGGCACGATCAACCTTGGGGATGTTGAAAAAACGGTAACAGAGCATACTAAGATCGTCTCGGTTATGCAGGTATCAAACGTATTAGGAACCATTAACCCGATCAAAGAAATTGCTGCGATTGCTCATAAGAACGGCGCTGTTATGGTTGTAGATGGTGCCCAAAGTGCCCCACACATGAAAGTTGATGTTCAAGATCTTGATTGTGATTTCTTTGCCTTCTCTGCACATAAAATGTGTGGACCTACAGGTATTGGTGTCCTTTATGGAAAAAAAGCGCTTCTTAACAAGATGGAACCTGTTGAGTTCGGCGGCGAAATGATTGATTTCGTCGGTCTGCAGGAATCCACGTGGAAAGAGCTTCCTTGGAAATTTGAAGGAGGAACACCGATCATCGCTGGTGCGATTGGGTTAGGCGCAGCGATCGATTTCCTTGAGGAAATAGGTCTTGATCATGTTTTAAAGCATGAGCACGAACTTGCAGAATATGCGATGGAACGTCTTTCAGAACTAGAAGGTGTTACGATCTTTGGTCCAAAGGAACGTGCAGGGCTCGTTACATTCAATCTAGATGATGTTCATCCGCATGATGTAGCAACTGTTCTTGATTCAGAAGGAATTGCTGTTCGCGCAGGTCATCACTGTGCACAGCCCCTTATGAAGTGGTTAGATGTAACCGCAACAGCGCGTGCTAGCTTCTACCTGTATAACACAAAAGATGACATCGACGCTTTTCTTAAAGGCTTAACAACAGCAAAGGAGTATTTCGGTCATGTCTTCTAATTTAGATCAGCTATACCGGCAAGTAATCATGGACCACTATAAAAACCCCCGCAACAAAGGGGTTATTGAAGATGGTGCACTAACGATTAATATGAACAATCCGACATGCGGCGACCGTATTCAACTCACATTAAAAGTGGAAGACGGAAAGATCGAGTCTGCTAAGTTTGACGGTGAAGGATGTTCAATTAGTTTAGCATCTGCATCCATGATGACACAGGCTGTAAAAGGTCTTGCCGTTGAAGATGCTGTAAAGCTTTCAAAGATTTTTTATGATATGATGTTAGGGAACGACTATGATGTTGAGTCCTATGATCTAGGTGACATCGAAGCTCTTTCTGGCGTTTCCAAATTTCCTGCTCGCATCAAATGTGCCACACTTGCGTGGAAGGCGATGGAGCAAGGAATAGGGAAAAAAGAGGAAGAGGAAGAATAAGTTCCTTTTTGATAATGAGTAATAGAGTGCCAATCCAGTAAGGAGGGATTCTGTAATGGCTAAGAAAATGCCGGATATCGGCGAATATAAATATGGTTTTAGAGATAAAGACGTATCCATTTTCAGATCGAAGCGTGGTTTAACAAAAGAGATCGTTGAAGAAATCTCACGCATGAAGAGTGAACCTGAGTGGATGCTTGAATTCCGTTTGAAGTCACTGGAACAGTTCTACAAAATGCCAATGCCACAATGGGGCGGAGACATGAAGGACTTAAACTTTGATGATATTACGTATTATGTAAAGCCATCTGAGAAATCTGAGAAGTCTTGGGATGAAGTGCCTGCAGAGATTAAGGCTACTTTTGACAAGCTTGGAATTCCAGAAGCTGAACAAAAATACCTTGCAGGTGTATCTGCACAGTATGAATCAGAGGTTGTATATCACAACATGAAAGAAGATCTTTCTGACTTAGGTATTCTTTTCACGGATACAGATACAGCTTTAAAAGAGCACGAAGAAATCTTCCGTGAGCACTTCGGAACGATTATACCTCCTACCGACAACAAGTTTGCAGCGCTAAACTCTGCAGTATGGTCTGGTGGATCTTTCATTTACGTACCAAAAGGCATTAAATGTGATACACCGCTTCAAGCTTACTTCCGAATCAACTCTGAGAACATGGGTCAGTTCGAACGTACGCTTATCATTGCAGACGAAGACAGCTCTGTACACTACGTAGAAGGATGTACAGCACCCGTTTATTCTACAAACTCACTTCATAGTGCTGTTGTAGAAATCATCGTTAAGAAAAACGCGTATTGCCGTTATACAACGATTCAAAACTGGGCGAACAACATCTACAACCTTGTTACAAAGCGTGCGGTAGCTGAAGAGAACGCAACGATGGAATGGGTAGATGGAAACATCGGATCTCGTCTAACGATGAAATATCCGGCTGTTATCATGAAGGGCCGCGGAGCGAAAGGTACGATCCTTTCTATCGCGATCGCAGGTAAAGGACAGCATCAGGATGCGGGAGCAAAAGTATTGCACCTTGCACCAGATTGTTCTTCTACAATTGTATCGAAGTCAATCTCAAAGCATGGCGGTAAAGTAACATATCGTGGTATTGCTCACTTCGGACGTAAATCTGACGGATCAAAATCCAACATCAAGTGTGATACACTGATCATGGATAACCAATCCACTTCAGATACGATTCCGTACAACGAGATCCTAAACAACAACATTACGCTTGAGCACGAAGCGACTGTATCGAAAGTTTCTGAAGATCAGTTGTTCTACCTTATGAGTCGTGGTGTTTCTGAACAGGAAGCAACAGAAATGATCGTAATGGGCTTCATCGAGCCGTTTACAAAAGAGCTTCCAATGGAATATGCAGTAGAGATGAACCGTCTGATCAAGTTTGAGATGGAAGGTTCAATCGGATAAAGTCTGAAAAGCCTTGGTATATAAGGAATATACCAAGGCTTTTTTATGTCTTAATTAACTGCGTGCCGATTCAGATTTTGTTAAAAGTCTTTTTATGCACTGGATTATCAAGAATATCATAATATTTTTCATACCTTAAAATATTTTTTTCTAGCATAAAAAAATAGTCCTTATAAAGATTTATAATTTGTTTTATTCAAGAAACGAGCCAGAGTTTCTATCATCTAATTAAATTTTTTTTATTCAACAATCGGGTGCTTGTCCGGGATAGGAATTGCTGTAGATTTGAAAGAAAGATGAACCGTTTTGAAGAAAGTTATACCGTTTATAAATAATTACACTTTTTCTCGTTAGGATAATTACCTAAAGGGTGCTTTTATGAAAAAGGGTTGACCACTGCTTATTGGCAGTATAAGCATAATCTCTTTTGTAAACCTTCTAACACCTCTTCTGGCACTTCCCTGACCTTAATATCCCCACCTAGAAAAAGTAGCCAATTTGTCATCTCTGTCAATTCTTCGGGATTATTGACATTGATAAAAATCTTTAGAATGGCTGTGGTTTGGTAAGGATTGGTATAGGAAATTGAAACTTTTATAGGATGGTATTTTTTGAATTGGGCAATCGCTTTTGGACCAAGTTCAAGGACAAGGTTGATTACTTCTTCCTGCTTACTTAGTTTTTCTAATATCTTTTTCTTATTTAATCTTTTTTTCGTCGGGTAGGGTTCGACATCGATGAGATGGTCGACAGGGAAAAATTTTTTCTTTTCTTCATTTAAGTCAAAGCCTTCAATCAACCAAGCGCTTTTTTCATGATAAAGGTGCAAGAGATAAATGGGATAAGACTTGATCGCTTTCTCTTCTTTGATGGTAATGATTAAATAGCTATCCACAAGAAGAGTCTGGATGAGTGTTTCTAGCATGGGATGGGGGAGGTCTGACAGATCAAGCAATTCGGGATTATGGGGGTTGGTCCCTTCGAAAAGCAAGATCTGATTTAAAAGAACAAGGTCATCTTGCTGGTTTTCTGAGATGAGTCCCAGTAATTTTTCAGCTAAAGACTGACGGCTCTTAAGATAGGGGAGCTGCTGATTTCTTGTGGCCATAAAAGCAATAAAAAGAGCTTTGACCTCATTATTGGTAAAGCGTATATCAGGCAGGACGGAGTTGTGCATGACAAAATAACCACCATCTCTTCCAACCTCAGAGACAAGCGGCATACCCATGGCCTCAATTTCTCTAATATCTCTAATAACTGTTGAACGAGAGATGTTAAACTCCCGCATGATTTCAGAAATGGTAAAGTGGGCGCGGTTGTTGATATACCGCATGATGACATTAATCCGTTCAACTTTTTTCATAAGGACTCCTAAACAGTACCATTTTTTGACATGATTTAAGGATATGATATACCTATCAAGTGAAAAATACAAATAATTAAAAAATTAGAAAAGAGGTTTTGTAAATGGCAAATTATACGCTAGAAGAAAAAGAAGGCTTTACCGTGATCGGTCTTGGAACGGAGCTTAAGAGCGATTACACGGACTATGAGGGCATAAACAAGGAAAAGTCAGATTTTTGGCAGGCTGTCAGCCAAGATGGAAGGCTGGACACTTTAAAATCCATGGCCGCAAATGACTTCGTTTTTGCTGTGAACGAAGCGGTGAATAACAAGATGATGCATTATGCAGGAGTCATGACAGAGGCATCGGCACCAGAAGAAGCTAGGGTGATTCAATTTCCTAAAGGGGAATACGTAGTGGTTAAAGGAGAAGGGAAAACGGCTGATGATTTGAATAACAAGCTTGCTGGCATTGCCTTTGGTCAGGTCTTGCCAGAAGCAAAGAATATTGCGTATGTTGGCGGACCAAATGCAAGTGTTGAGATGGGGCGGCGAAACGGCATAATTTTTGGTGAAATGTGGATTCCTGTTGTCAGAAAATAATAAAAAGGGAGTGGTGGAAATGTCCACTATCGTTGATTATAAAAATGTGTCTGCAGTTGGTTTAGAGTCTTCACCCGCAGTAGAAGCGCTTGCTGGTTTACGTGCTAATGAAGCCCGTTACTTTATGAACAAATACAAGCATGAATTTACGGTTGAACCAGCTAGGGAAAGCCAGGAGACCCTTGATTATGTGAACCGGATTTTAAAAGAACGTGATATTGAGTTTGCAGCTAAACCTTTGGAAACGTCGAGGTTTCAAGTTGAAAACATTAAATTTGCTTATGTCTTTTATGAGGATGGTCTTGCGGTCAACGTCATGTATACGATTGATAACCCTAAGAAGCGTGCAGTTGGTTTTAAGCTTTCTGAAGGGATGGAGGTACCAAAGGAATTAGAAGGAAAGTTTAAGTTTGCTAGGC
Source organism: Fictibacillus barbaricus (assembly GCF_014635025.1). GTDB lineage: Bacteria > Bacillota > Bacilli > Bacillales > Fictibacillaceae > Fictibacillus > Fictibacillus barbaricus. Next base: position 966,268 of record NZ_BMCE01000001.1, read on the forward strand.
AAAAGTCGAAACTCGCTGGAGTCATTCGGGGCTCGTTCTTTGTAATTAAAGGAGAATATTAAAGCAGGTAAAAGCGGTAGAGGAATCTATCCATTTTCAAATTAGAGTTTACAAACATTCATGAGAGTATACCATCTTATTAAACATTGAATAGATTTAAAGCCACGAGCATTCTGATCATTGATCGGAAATGTAGGCCCATTATTTCCGTTTTTGTGGTCATATGCCATTATGAGGAGGAAACAAATGAGTAAGATGATCGTCGCGGAAACAGCCGCGAAAGTAGAAAACCAGTTCCGAGGAAAAATGATTGCTTACTGGACTGTCACATTATTACTCGCAGCAGCTCTTATGTTGAGTGGTATCGGGCAACTGATGCAATATGGGGGGAACGTCGAGTTAGTGACGAATCTTGGTTACCCATTATACATCTTGACCATTCTTGGGGTTTGGAAAGTACTTGGAGTCATTGTTCTCGTCGTGCCAGGTTTTACTCGTCTTAAAGAATGGGTTCACGCTGGTATCTTCTTTTTAATGACTGGTGCAGCTTTATCTCATGCGTTTGTTAACGATTATGGTGATTACGGGTTTCATATTATCCTTCCGCTTTTATATGCTGCACTAAATATCGCCTCGTGGGTGCTCCGTCCGAAAAGCCGCATGCTTTAATGAGGTGTATCTTCCTATTTTTTCTTTCATAGCGTTTTGACTGATCGTTTGGTTTATAAATAGAGGGTATCATTCAGCTCAAAAAATAAATATATTGCTCCACAATCGGGTGCTTTAGTTGAAGATCCAGAGGGCTGATTACAGCTCTCTTTTTTATTCAATAATTGGGCCAGATAATTGAATAAGGCTTATTTTTATTTTAAGTCCATTTTTATTAAAGTTTATCATCTATTCACATATTAGAAGGAATCATAATTAAATTCCCCCAATTTTTTGGTTAATTTTTTTAAAAAGTAAAATTTTCGAAAAAAGAAAAAACATATTTCCATCAAATAAACTTAAATTTTATTTAATAGTTTTTTAAACGACAATATATCTAATTTAAATTGAAAAATTAGTCGATTTTTGAATGCATTATCCTTTGAAATTCCCCCAATACACATTATTTTAAGACATTTGTACAATGAAAATATAAAATTTTTCATTCCACTTATTAGAAAATAGTTGAGTGTAACTCCAACCCTACAACATCTTTACTCCATTATTTCTTTAAATTGTCATACTAGTTTTCCTTCTTTTTATTCGGCGAACTACGATTACTAACTAGTAATCTCCGAAACATTCGTAAAAAATATAAAAACTTATAGATAAAAATCTCAAGTTTTTTTATTTAATAATAATGATAAAAGGAGCTATGTTAATGAAAAACAGGAAAAAGAATGCATTTAAAGTAATGACGACTGCAGCTTTAACCTCATTATTTTTCACTAGTTTTACAGCTTTCGCCGAAAATAATGAACAATCAAACCAGCAACTCTCTGTTGAAGAAATAGTGGAACAAGGGAGACAAATTCTTTTAGATCAGAATCAATTTGAATCTAGTAAAGACGATTTTAATTATAAAGATCTAAAAGAAAAAGGCTTAGCTAAAGCATATAAACCGAATGATATTGTTCGATTAATTGTTGAAATCGAACAACCAATCTCTGAAGACGTATCACAAAAAAACAAAAAAATAGTATATAAGCAAAAACAAGACAAAGTGATAGAAGAAATCTCAAAGATAAAGAAATCTAAATCTAAGGCTACTGAAAAAGTAAAACAACGTTTTTTTGAAGGATTTAATGGATTTAGTTTAGAAACAGAATTTCAAAATATGAAAGAGATTCAATCAATTCCTGGCGTAACAAATGTTCATATCGCTAAAACGTTTCAGCCATCAATGGGAGCAAGTAAAGAATTAATACAAGCTCAAAAAGTTTGGAATCAATATGGTTATAAAGGTGAGGGGTTACTTGTAGCAGTCGTTGATTCCGGGATTGATTATACCCATAAAGATATGAAACTAACTGAAAAAGGAAAAGAAAAAGAGAAGTTAACTCAAACTGGTATAGCTAGTAAGTTTGAAGAAACAGATGTAAATGAAGTTTGGTACACAGATAAAATACCGACTGGTTATGATTGGGCAGACGATGATACAAATGTAATTCCTGGGCCGGATGGAAGTCCTCATGGCATGCACGTTTCTGGTACAGTGGGAGCTAACGGTGACGAAAATAATGGCGGTGTGGAAGGGATTGCACCTGGTGTTCAATTATTAGCAGAGAAGGTCTTTTCAGATAATGGTGGCGGAGCATTTGAGGATGATATTATAGCAGGAATAGAACATGCCGTTACAATGGGTGCAGATGTAATCAACATGAGTTTAGGATCTGATTCGGGTTATGTTGGTGAAGAAAATGATCCGATTCAAAAAGCTATTCGATTTGCGACAGAACAGGGATCACTTGTAGTTGTAGCAGCAGGTAATGCATCATACAGTACGAAGAATAATTTAATTTTACCTTCATTAAAACCATATGCAGAAAATCCAGATATTGGGGTAGTTGGTGAACCATCTGTAAGCCCATATGCACTATCGGTCGCTTCATATGAAAATACAAAAATACATCTAAATACATTAGCTGACTCAAACGGATTACAGCTTCCTTTCCAAGATCAAACCCAATTTCCTTCATCATATAACTTTAAACTTTCAAAGTTTTTATCATCAACTCAAAGCTATGAATTGGTATATGTGGGAAATGGACTAAAAAAAGCTGATTATTTAGATCAAAATGGAAAACCAAAGGTACAAGGTAAAATCGCAGTAGTAAAACTGAAGGATCAATATAGCCATTATTCTAGTTTTCAATTTGATGCACAGCGTTATGGGGGAGCGATAGCAGTTATTATTATCCCACCTGATAGTATGGCTGACTACCCTTACCTAGGTTTAAGCCCTTATTCAATTCCTGCAGCAACAACAGGCAAGGCTTCCAGTGAAGCATTAGTAAATAAGCTAACTAGTGGAGAAATTGTCCAAATGAAATTATCAAGTGGTACTTGGGTAGAAAGCTCAACGAAAAACACGATGTCCCACTTTTCATCAGTTGGTTCACCACACACATTAGATTTTAAACCAGAGATTTCTGCACCTGGTGGAAATATCTATTCAACTGTACCTGGTAACGATTATGAAATAATGAGCGGAACTTCAATGGCCACGCCTCATGTAGCAGGTGGTTCTGTATTGTTATTGCAAGCACTTTATGAAAAAGGATTGCCACATTCAGAAAATACGGTTTTAAAAGCAAAGCTTGCTTTAATGAATACAGCTAAAGTTGTAAAGGATCCTAAAACGAATGGAACTGTGCCATATTCACCAAGAGTCCAAGGCTCTGGCTTAATGCAAATTCAAAATGCAATCAACACACCAGCAATTGTCACTAGTCGAAACACTCCTTTAGAGCAGGCCGGGGCTGTTGCCTTAAAAGAAATAGATCAAAAGACAAGCTTTAAATTAAACCTAGAAGCATTTGATACTCCTAAGAATAAAGCTGATATTGAATACAATGTGTATGTAGATGTCTTAAAAGATCAGACTGAGATGAAGGAATTTGATTTAGATTATGATGGGAATATGGATTCAAAAGAGTATTTAACGTTACAAAGTGAACAAGTTAGCGGTGCAGTCGTCACTGTCAATGACAAAAAAGTAACGCAAACACAAGGTGCATCGGTTAAAATTAAACCTGGTCAAACAAAAATGCTTACTGTTAACGTGTCATTACCGGATACATTAAAGAAGAATAGTTTCGTTGAAGGATTTGTCCGTTTAGTTCCAGCAGTAAAAGACCAAGATAAAGCAGTGCCATTAACGATTCCATATATGGGCTACTTTGGAAAATGGGACGAGCCAAAAAATATCGACCCTGCGGCATGGGAGAAGGATGCATTTTTAGGCTATACAGCACTTTGGGACGAAGTATCAGAAAGATACCCAATGGGATATGATCCTGCTACTGGAAGATTTGATCTTAACCATATTGCATTCTCGCCAAACTTCTTCGCAAATGGTATTTATTCTACCTTTACTTCTTTACGTAATTTACAAAAAGTTGAGATGTATGTAGAAGATCAAACAGGACATATTATTAAAAATTTAGGTGACTTTAGTGAATATACAGGTAAACCGTGGAAGTTCAGAAAAAATATTATGTCATATGGGGATTATATGTATGGTGGATATCAATGGGATATGAAAGACCAGTCTGGACAATTTGTACCTGATGGAAATTATCATTATGTTATTAAAACGACATTAGATTACGAAAACGCAAAACCACAAGAGGTTAAAATGCCGATTAAGGTAGATTCAATTGCTCCTAAAATCTCTAATATTCAAGTAACAACAAAGGACGGAAAATATGAAATTTCCTTCAATGCAGAAGATAATGAAAACGGAAGCGGATTTAATGCAGCAGTTATTTGGTGTAACGGACAATATTTTGAAGTAGGAAGAGAACAAAAATCTTTACTCGTTGATGAAGAACCGAAAAGTGTTGTTGTTTTAGGAGCCGATTATGCATACAATCAATCGTATGCAGTTTGGGGAGATCCAAGTTATGTTAATGAAAATATGGTCATCTCATTTTTCTGGGTAAGTCCTACTACAGATGTTAACCAAAACAATCCAGCCGAAATCATTAGCTATGCTTCAAACCGAGTAGACTGGACAATCAATATAAGAGATGTAAATGGAAATATAGTAGATTCATTTGAAGTGAAAAATGAACATACTTTAAGAACACAATGGGCACCTAAACCGGAACTACAAGATGGTACTTATTTTATCTCAGCTGATATTGTTACTAAAAGTGATTTAATAGTACATTCTTCACCGGAACAAATTACTGTCCGCCAATAATTTGTAAGTAATTATATGATTAATTAAGAAGCTATCATTCCTATTTATTTTAGGAGTTTGATAGCTTTTTCTTTTTTACTGATAAATCATGTGTTTTAGCAGCTCTTTTTTTATTTGAAAAGGCCACTGAATGAACTTAATGATATAAAGGGTGAAAAAAGGCATGTCTCTTATGAAAAGTGACATGCCTTTTTTTCATGATTGATTAGTAATTCAGCCATTTTTAAAGCTTTATTAGTTTGCTTTAATTTAATGTAATAGTTGAACAATTCTTTTTTTGAGCGCTGGATTAAATAGACAAAACCAAATTGTTTAAACATAGGTAATGCTTGATCACATAAGAATCGATGGTATTCTTGTTCCTTATCTTGAATTAAATAACAAAGCAGGTTAAATAAATTGATATATAAACTTTCCTTTTTCTTAACAGCCGTTTCTAGTCCCTCTTTTGCTAGCTGTAATAATTCCTCTTGTGGAAGTATGCTCCCATTTAATGAACTTCGAATATATCCCTCTAAAGATAGCAAGTAAGGGCCAGATTCCTTATGTTTAATACTCATTGACTCTTTATAGTACTTACTTGCGAGTTCAAAATTATTTCTTCTAAAGTATTCAAAAGCTAAGTTGTGGAATACCCTTGCTTTTCGATCAGGTGAATTACAAAGTTCGCAGCTTTTGATTAACTTTTTGAACCTCTGAATGGATTCTTTAAAATCTCCATCATCTTTTACTTGAATCAGCATAAGCATTTCTGCATCAATTACTCTAAGATAATTATTAATTTCTTTAAAAAATTGACGTGATTTCTCTGCGTAAAAATAAGCCATAACTGGTGATTCGATGGAATGGTATGCGACTGCTAAATGGTATGTATACTCTTTGTTATTATAATCTGTTTCATTTATTGATTTTAATGCTTGTATAGCTTTGAGATTTTCATGTTTCGCTAAATAGTAAATACCTAATACGTGTTTAAAAAGATTAGCTTCGTAGGCTGATAATTTATGCTCTTTCTTTTGTATTTCATAGATGATGTTTAATGCATCCTCGGTTAAACCATGCATCAGTAAATATCTAACCCGAAGTAATTGATAAAGATTTTTATAATCTGAGATTTGAATTAAATCTTCCTGCTCAAGTTCTTGATTGATAAGATCCATTTCATCAAACAATTGCATGATAATAACGTCTTGCCAATGATTTAAGAGCCTTTTGATATTATTTAGTTTTGTTAATTCGTATTCAATATTTATTCCTAGACGGTCTGATAATAGAGTAATAATTTCAGGTGCATATTCAGTGTGTAAACGCTCAATTTTACTAAGATGTGTACCAGAACATATACCTCTCCCTAATTGCTCTTGAGTTAATTTGTTTTTTTCACGATAAAACCTAATGATTTTCCCCTCATTCATAAGGAAAGTCTCCTTTTAGAAACATAGTATTTTGACCAGTTCGAGTAATAGAAAACCAAGATTCCCCCAAGTAGAAGGTAATAATTTCTATAACATTTAGTAGTTGTTTTTTACTTGTTATCCAATATTTTAAGTTTTTACAAAAATACTGTTCATTTTATCTTAGTTTTAAAATATTTTTACATACTAGCTGTGAATTATAAGCAACTTGATGAATAATTTCCCCCAATTTACCTTACATAAATGCTTAAGTACAATTGAATTAATAGAGTTTTCAAAATTATTTATATTCTAATATTACACTATCTTTCATTCAGGAGGAATGTTATGTCCTAAGGAATATTCAACCATTTCATTGCCAGTAAATGTTATTTTGCTATTTTATTAAGGAGAGTGTTGATGGATGAAATCTCGAAAGAAGAAAAAACTTCTAAATGTTATGTTAACAGGTGTACTAGCATCAAGTTTTCTTACATCTTTTACATTGCTGCAACAAAAATCTTATGCAATCTCAAATTCTACTGAATCGATTTTAAATGGATTATCAGAAGAACAAAGACAGTCTATAAAACGATTAACCCCACAAGAAGGCTTCATCATTGATCCAAGTTTATTGTCACTTAAAGATAAAACCGCAAATGTCATAGTTGAGTTCAAAACAGCTCCGATCGACAATACGCAGGAATCAAGATCAAAAGGTACATCAAAAAATAAAGCAGTAAAGATTAAAGGTGAACAGGAACATTTCAAGCAACGCTTAGAAGAGCTTTTCAATAAAAAAAAGGAATTGAACCCAAAATCAAAAGAAAAATCACTCCAATATCAAATTAAACAAACTTACCAGAATGTATTTAATGGAATGGCTATGACGATTCCTACAAGCGAAATTAATACCTTGCTTGAGACCGGTGTTGTTAAAAGGATTTGGAAAGACAATGTCGTTAGTTTACCGAAAAATGAATCGACTATTACTCAAGAACCAACAACTGGAAAGGTAGTTCCACCTGCGCTTCCTCATATAGGAGTTGATCGTTTACATAATGAGGGCTTAAAAGGACAAGGAATCAAAGTTGGGGTACTTGATACAGGGATTGACTATAATCACCCTGATTTAAAAGATGTTTATAAAGGCGGATATGATTTTGTCGAAAATGACTCTGATCCAATGGAAACAACTAGAGAGCAATGGCTTGCATCTGGTCAACCTGAAACGATAAATGGTACTACATACTATACAGAACACGGAACTCATGTTGCTGGAACAATCGCATCCAATCCTAAAAATGATGTTGAATATGCAATGACAGGTGTAGCACCGAATGTTGACTTGTATGCATATCGAGTATTAGGAGAATATGGATCAGGATATGATTCATCCGTTATAGCAGGTATAGAAAAAGCGGTAGAAGATGGAATGGATGTTATTAATCTATCTTTAGGTAATGGTAATAATCATTCTTTAGACGCTACATCTGTAGCAATCAACAATGCAGCAATAAAAGGGGTCATACCAGTTATAGCCGGAGGAAATTCAGGGCCAAATCCTGGTACGTTGGGTTCACCAGGTGCTTCTCCACTAGCAATCACTGTTGGTGCAAGTGATGTGCCGACTGATATACCAACCGTTAAGGCAAGTTTAGCAGATATTTCAGTTCAAAATACTTTAATGGGACATGGCCTCGGTAAGGATTATCTAAAGTTAATTGATAAAGAGTATGATGTTGTTGAAGTAGGAATTGGCACAGAAGAGGATTTTACTGACAAAGACGTAAATAGGAAAGTGGCATTAATTGCTCGTGGTACGATATCATTTGATGAAAAAATTCGTCGTGCTCAAGAAAAAGGTGCTGTAGCTGTATTGATATTCAATAATGTTGATGGCGAAATTCCCTTTTTCTTAGGTGAAAATCATGGTTATATTCCAACATTTAAAATGTTACAGGCCGACGGAGTAAAGCTTTCAGAAAAATTAAAAGCAGATCCTACAGCTAAACTTAAATTATCAGACCTACAGTCAAATATGACTACAGGTGATGTGTTAGCTGATTTTAGCTCACGTGGTCCAGTTAGAAATAACTTTGATATTAAGCCGGATGTAGTAGCACCTGGGGTGTCTACATTCTCTACAGTACCAGAATATATTAATAGTCCAGAAGATGGTGTGGATTATTCGAGTGGTTATGCTAGTTTAAGTGGAACTTCCATGGCAACACCACATGTAGCGGGGGTTGCAGCCTTATTATTACAATCACATCCAGATTATACAGTTGCAGATGTAAAAGCAGCGCTTATGAATACTGCTGATCCTTTAAAAGGTCGTACGTACAATGTGAATGAAGTTGGAGCAGGACGTGTAGACGCTTATGAGGCAGTCCACAATACAACGTTATTTGAAGTACAAAATAAAGCGACTACCTTGGATGAAGAAGGATTAAAAATCGAAATCGATGACATCTCAGGTTCTCTTCCTTTTGGTAGTATTGCACAATCAAGTGAGACTCAAAATAGAGCAACCTCGATTTCTATTAAGAATTTAAGTAGTGAAGTAGAAACATATCATACGAGAGTTGAATTTTTAACAATCGATGGTGTCTCAAAGGAAGCTGAAAAGAATGGTGTGACGCTTCAATTACCATCCAAGATTGAAGTGAATGGAAATGAGAGTAAAAATATTAATGCAGAAATATCAATTCCAGCTAATGCAGAATTTGGTATATATCAGGGATATATTTATATTGAAAATGAGTCAAAAACTGCAGAATATCAAATTCCTTTCCATGTACGTTATGCTAAACCTGGATTCGAAAAACTAAAATTCTTTAAACATGCAATAACGAATGACCTTAGTAACTTCCATCCATACATCCAGCCGTTTACACCAGTTGAATTCAAGTTAAATAGTCATATGAAAACGATTGATGTAGTGGTTAGCGATCTAGATGGAAAACCAATTGGGGTTTATGGCACGTTTAATTTAGAAAATGCGGCAGTTGATACGGATTACTTAATTTTCTTCGGATTTTCAGGTGAAGTAAAACATTTTACAGGTGATCCGAATAAACCTTTAGCACTTGAATATGAACCACTTAAAGAAGGTAAATACATTGTTTCTTATATTGGTACAGGGGTAGATGGTAAAACATATAAAATTGATAATGACATGGTGATCGATAATACAGCTCCAACACTGGAATTTGATAAGGAAACAGGAATCAAAGAACTTACAAGTTCAGATTTAACAACTGAAAGTTATGACGGACAAGACTATACTGCGTATTGGGTGCATGGAAAATTGTATGATGATACGATTGACTATTTAAAAAGTAGAGGACATGACATTACTCAAGAAGCAAATACCGTGTACGCTTATCAAGATTCTTATTGGCCAACAGCTGAATTTTTCCCAAATGCAAATGGTGAATTTAAATTTGGTGTTCTACCAGAAGAATACGCAAACTATCCAACGAATGTAGCCATCTATACTTATGATTACGCTACAGCAGGAAATCCGATTTTCCCAGACTTTACTTTTATAAATAAAGGGGATAAATATTCCACAATAAAACCAAATACAAAAACTGTAAGTCTTGGATCTGAGTTTGTAAATACATTTACAGTTCAAAACGCGAAAGATTTAACAAGTGCTTCTGTAACAATCGATGTCCCAAATTTCTATAAAGTTATAGACGTTAAGCCATCAAAACAGCTAGTGGATCTTGCAACGAAAAATAATTGGACTATTCGCGTTGCAAAGCCACAAATTACAGAAAACACTTGGTCTAATATTTCAGCATTTGCTGTAGATATTTCAGACAAAAAGACACAATTACCAGTTTCAATTAATGATGATATTGATTTATTGGATATCAAATTAAAAGTAGTCGATGACCATAATTACATGGTTGAAAGTTCATTCTATTATCAAGAATCTTCATATCAAACAAGTTCTGGTAGTAAGTCTTCTTTACCAACATTTGCCGAAAGGTTTAAATTCATTTCCCAGCACTCATGGGTAGAAGGTTACTATCATGGTGAAGCAGTTAATTTAGACAACTATGATTTAGATTATTCCAAGATTGGGACAAAAGCCTATCTGGTTGATAAAAACGGTAAAAAGTACCCTGCGGATATTTCAGAAAATGGGTATATGACGTTTACGGATATTCCTGCAACGAAAGATGAATATACGTTAATCGTAGATATTCCTGGTCATTTCCTATACAGTAAAAAATTAACTTTAAGCAGGACAATTGATGGAAAAGTCCAAGGCAATTTCTATTCTATATATACAGATACAGCTGCTGCTGGAGATGTCAACGGAGATCATGTAATCGACATTTATGATGCAAAGCTTGTTGCAAATAGTGCTGGAATTTCAGGTGATAGATTGAAAGAAGATCTTAACAAGGATGGAGTCGTTGACATTAAGGACTTCAACTATATCGAAAAGAACTTCATGTCTATCAATCCATACTTCCCTACGTCCAATAAACCAGTTGAAAAAACTAAGAATCTAACATTAGAAGAATTGAAAAAAAACTTTAATTAAATAAAAAGGGGTGCCTTTCATTAAAGGCACCTTTTTAATAAAGAAATAGTTCTACGTATGAGTAATTAAATTGTAATTATAGCTACAGTTACAAGGTTTGGGAGGGGGATTAAAGATGATTGAGGGTAAGATAATAAAATTTTATAGAGAAAAAGCGAAATTAACACAAAAAGAGTTAGTAAAAGACATTTGCTCGGTAACCCATTTAAGTAAAATTGAACGAGGTTCTACAGAATATTCTTCAAAAACAATGAATATCGTAGCTAATCGTTTGGGTATAAACATGGAACTAGAAATAAAAAATCTTAACTTAATCAAAAAACTTCTTGACCGCTGGCATGAAATGATAATTAAAGAAAGAGTTCAAGAAATTGAAAGCATTAAAGAAAAATTAGAAATAAACCCTTTTATCGAAATTTCTACTTATACAGACCTATATAAGTTACTCTTAGCAAGGTACGACCTTATCCATAACCAAAGTGATAAAGCTTTTGGCATCATAAAGGACCTACAAAAGAGCAGCATTCATTTATCACAATATGAGAGTAATTTATTCAAGCATGTAAAAGGAATATATTATTTAGCAAAAAATGATTTTTATAAAGCGATTGAGAAATTAAACGATGTTACTTATGAGGATTATAACAATCCCGAATACTACTATCATCTTGCGGTGGCTTACCATAATATTAACTCTCAAATCATGAGTTATCATTATGCAGACAAAGCTTTGATCGAGTTTAAAAAGACGAATAACTTCCTTAAAGTCATTGATACTGAGATGCTGATGCTTGTTCAACTGCAGTTCGAGCATCACCCTGATTTTAATGATACTGTAAAAAAGTATGAAATTTTAATTGAGACGTGCGATATTTTCAACGAGAATAGAAAAAAGTCAAAGCTTTTACACAACCTAGCATTTTTTTACTTTATTCATAAAAAGTATGAAGCAGCAAGCGAACTATACAAAAAGTCATGTGAGCTAAAAAACAGAACTTCAAATGAATACTTGCTGTCGTTGGAAGGTTACATTAGAAGCACCTTTGAAGCAGGCATATTATCACGAGAGGAACTCTTAACATATATTAATGAAGGATTGACAATAGCAATGGAAGTACAGAATAAATTGTTTATTATTCTCTTCAATCTTCTTATGTATTTAATAAATACGCAACAAGATCTGTATTGTGACTATTTAATGACTGAAGGTTTACCGTTTTTTCAAAAATACGGTTACGTATATTTAATTCAACGTTCAGAAAAAGAATTGTTCGATTATTACGACGCATCAGGTAATAAGGAGCTTGCTTTAGAAATTTCTCGTCATTTTTTTAATCAGAACAAATATATAAAGTATTAAAAGGAAGATAATAAAATACTTTTGTTATTCCATAAAAGTGTGCAATTCTGAAAAAAGAATTGTGCTCTTTTTTTCTGGGCAAGAACGTGGATCTCAACAACAGGCTTTTACGTGGAGAAGGTCTTATTCGTCTTAAGAATGAACATACTAAAATGTAACATGTATTTAAGGTGGAAAAATGATGAGCAATACAATATCAGAATCACTTGAAAAAAATATCCAGAAAATAAAGGATAGTATTTATAATAAGGATAATTTAACTGTGAGAAAGGTAAAGGTCGATTCAAAACGTTTAAAAGAGATTAATCTAGTATTCCTTGAAGGAATAGCCAACACTGATAACATTCAAGAATATATAATAAAGCCTATTAAATCAACGGCTACAACCTTGTATAAAAGTAGTTCTCTTATAGATGAAATTGCTGACGAAGTTATTGAAACCGCAAACGTAAAAATAACTTCAACATATGAAGAAATAATCGATGCCATTATTAACGGAAACACGGTTGTACTTATCGAAGGGCAAAACAGAGGAATTATTGCTAAAACGGCTAAGTTAAAAGAGCGGAATTTAGAACAGGTAACGAGCGAACGGTCACCAAGAGGTCCAATGGTTGGATTGACTGAAAATATAGATACCAATGTTAGCTTGATCCTTGGAATGGTTAAGACTCCTGATTTATGTGTTGAATCAAAGGATGTGGGAAAATATTCTAAAACTAAGATTTCCATGCTTTTTTTAAAAAACATTGTTGATCAAGATGTTTTAGGTGAAGTTCGTAAAATAATTGATCAAATATCAGTAAACTACATACTTGAATCCAGAGTAGTCACAGAAGAAATAGATGGAAAGTATTCTCTTTTTAATCTAAGCGAGGAATCAGAACGCCCAGATGTCATTATATCTTCTTTATATGGTGGCAAAGTGGTCATTTTTGTTGACGGGAATCCTTTTGGAATTATATTACCTGGGTTGTTCATATCCTCATTTGAAGCCCCTGACGAATATAATCAAAAGCATGGAAGGTTCACTCTTCGACTTTTAAGATTCATTGCTTTAATCATGTCTGTATATATACCAGCTGCTTATGTAGTTATGTCTAAATATTATGCTAACGATTTACCTCAAAAAGTATCAAAAACATTGTTTAAAGGGGATGAACTGATTCCAGCTTTTTGGACAATGCTGATCCTGATTATTTTATTAAATATGCTTATAGATGCTACATTCAGAATACCTCAAGGAACCATTTTTTTAATTTCGTTAGTTGCTACGATTACAATTGGAGAAATGGCTGTTAGTTCCAAACTGATTCACCCATTCAGTCTAATTTGTATAGGGATAACATTTATAGCGACCTTTCTTATCATTAATAAAGGGATGGGAGCTCCAATCAAGATATTACGCCTCTTATTTTTGGTGATTGGAAATTTCTTTGGTCTGTCTGGTTTGGTAATCGGTACAACGATAATGATTATTTATATGATCTCTTTACGGTCTGTCGGAGTACCTTATTTATCTCCAATCATACCGTTCCGAATGGAAGAAATGAAGGATACGTTTTATAGAGGCAGGTTAGCTAGGTTAAACAGTAGTCGACATAGTTTTCCTGAGACTGATCAATAAGAAAGGCGACAAGTTTAATCTTCGCCGTTTTTATTTTACTTTGATCAAATTTAGTAATGGGGGCATTTCTTCGAGAAGGAGAAATGCTTTTTAGTATGGAAGAAATAGGAGGATGAGAAAAAATTAATTTTTATGGAGAGGCCACATATGAAAAAATGGAAGACAATAAGCTCTGAATATTTTTATAAGACTCCATTTGGCAATTTAAGAAAAGACAAATGTGAACTTCCAAACGGAGCAGTGATTAATGATTATTTTATAAATGAATACTCTGATTGGGTTAATGCAATCGTTGTAACTCAAGAAAATAAGATTGTACTAGTGGAACAATATCGATACGCAGGGAATGATATTTTTTTTGAAATTCCAGCTGGAAAAATAGAGGAGAATGAGTCGTGCGAGGAAGGTATACTTAGAGAAGTTAGAGAAGAAACTGGATTTACTTCAATGACAAGACCGATTAAATTAGGAGAGTTTATGGTTAACCCTGCTACACAAAACAACAAAGTAATTACTTATCTCATAATGGATGCTTTTAAAGAATTCGAACAAGATTTAGATGAGACCGAAAACATAAATGTGCACTTATTTGATTATGATAATCTGGGAGATTTGCTCAGAACGAATCAGATAAAAACACAACTATTCACAGCAAATGCTTATTTTATGGCTAAGGACTTTTTAGCTGAGAAATTATTAGACAATAAATAATCCTTGTTAACAATCGGGTGTATATCTGTAAGTAGTAGGCCTCCCTTTTCAGTTGCTGGGAACGATAGTTTAATTAACCGCCTTTTTGTAGGCGGATTTCCTTTAGAATTAACACAAACGAGTGCATTTCTCCACAAAGAGAAGTGCACTTTTTTAATGTTAATAAATAAATCAAGAGTAGTAGATGCAACTAAACATTGTTCTTGTTGAACATGGATGTAACTCTTAAAGGAGGAGAAACTTGAATTAGGGTCAGGTTAGTTGAGATATTCCAAAAGAAGTACGGGGGTTAGAGGAATCAAATCACGTGTAATATACTAGCTTAACTTCTATACTGAAGGGAGAAAACAACAATTGGAGGGAGAAAATATGCATATTGAAATGTGGACAGATTTTGCTTGACCATTCTGCTATATTGGCAAAAAGCGTCTGGAGGACGCTATTAAGCAGATAGACCACTCAATTGAAGTAACATACCGATGCTTCGAGTTGGATCCAACAATGGAAAGAGATATAAAAGAGAATATGTATGAAAAACTATCCCAAAAATATGGGATGAGTATAGCTTCAGCAAAAGCAAACACTCAAAACATGGTACAAATGGCCAAGGAAGCTGGATTAGATTTTCATTTCGATACTTTAATTTTAACCAACACCTTTGATGCTCATCGGTTGACGATGTTTGCTAAAACACATGGTTTAATGAAAGAGATGACCGAACGGATTTTGCGTGCTTATTTTACCGAGTCCAAACATATTGGAGATCATGAAACATTAACAAAGTTAGCAGTAGAAGTCGGATTGAACCGGGAAGCCGTAGAAAAAATGCTTGCAAGCGATGAGATGGCCGACGCCGTTCGTACTGATGAGCAAACAGGACAACAATATGGCATAACCGGTGTTCCATTCTTCCTTATTAATGAAAAATACGCCCTTACAGGTGCACAGCCAACTGAGGTGTTTGTCAATGCATTGAAACAAATCATCGCAGAGGATGAAATCAACGTTTTAAACGACCAAGATGGAGCTATATGTGATGATGATGGATGTGATATCCATAAAAAGTAGTTGTTTGGTTGATTGATTTATTTTTAGGGTCATCATTAAATTAACTCCAGGGTATTTCCTCTAACAAAGAGGTCACCTCGTCAATAACGACGATCCCCCTAAAAATCCTTAAAGAAATGTGTATGAACTATAAAGTGAGATTCTTATCATAGAAAAAAGACGCCCCATAGGACGTCTTTTTGTGCGTTTGCGGCGAGAGACAGCACTCCACATAGTGCATTGCCTAAAAGGCGCGTCAATCTCGACTTATGCAATAAGCTCATCGCTTGACAAGTATAACACTTTTCATGTTGAAAGAGAAGTGGAAATTATGTTAGATCATAGGAGAACTCAATCCTTTGGGTTCGCTTTTTTGCTTTCGAAAAAGATATAATGCAAACAACCATAATTTTTCAAAAAGGAGCATGTACCATGAACGAAGTCATTGAAACCATTTTAGCTCACAGATCTATCCGTAAGTTTAAAGACAAACCGTTAAGTGAAGATACAATCACTACGCTTGTCCAGTGTGCTCAAGCTGCATCCACATCAAGCTATCAACAAGTTTGTACGATTATAGGCGTTGAGGATCGGGAAAAGAAAGAAAAACTGGCTGAACTAGCTGGTAATCAGTCATATGTAGCTGACAATGGATATTTCTTTGTATTTTGTATGGATTACAATCGTCACATGATTGCTGCTGATATGAAGGAAACAGATATTAAAGAAACAATTGAATCGACCGAGGCATTTATTGTAGGGGCGGTGGATGCTGCCCTAGCTGCTCAAAACCTATCGGTAGCTGCAGAATCTCTTGGAATAGGCATCGTTTATATTGGAGGACTCCGTAATCGTCTTAAGGAAGTTTCGGACTTATTAGACTGTCCAGAATATGTTCTCCCTCTGTTTGGCGTAGCGGTTGGTTATCCTGACGCTGAGCCAGGCATAAAACCACGTTTGCCGTTGCCAGCCGTCTTTCATAGAGATAGTTATCAAACAAAAGAAGAGACAGCAAACCTATTAGAAAAATATGAGATCGAAACAGCAAAATATTATTCAGAGCGAACTGGCGGAAAACGTACAGAAGGCTGGGTTACCCAAATAACAGCTTCTATGGCATCACCAAAACGTACGTACATGAAAGACTTTGTCCGGTCAAAAGGATTAAATAAATCGTAAGTAGATAGAGGCAGGTGACTTCAAAGAATGATAAAGATCGGTGTAACAGGATGGGGAGATCACGACTCTCTATATCCAGATGGCACTCCTGCGAAAGACAAGCTTGCTGTTTACAGCGGCCATTTTCCAGTAGTAGAGGTCGATTCTTCCTTTTATGCAGTTCAGCCTGTTAAGAACTATGAAAAGTGGGTCGCGGCCACTCCGAAGGACTTTTCTTTTGTTGTAAAAGCTTATCAAGGTATGACAGGCCATTCGAGAGGTAAGATACCATTTGAATCGGTTAACGAAATGTTTGAAGCGTTCATACAATCCATTCAGCCTGTCATCTCATCAGGAAAACTTGAAATGGTATTATTTCAATATCCTCCGTGGTTTGATTGTAAAAAGGAAAATGTACAAATGCTCCGATTTTCTAAAGAAATGATGGGCGATATACCTGTTGCAATAGAATTCCGTAATCAAACTTGGTTCAAAGAGGATATGAAAGAGAAAACACTCCGTTTCATAGATGAGGAAGGCTGGATCCATGCGGTTTGTGATGAACCGCAAGCGGGTATGGGCTCGATCCCAATCGTCATGCATACAACACAAGATAAAACATTAGTACGCATGCATGGCCGAAACGTATATGGCTGGAATAATCAAGGTCAGCCCAATTGGAGAGAAGTTCGTTATCTTTACCGTTATAATGAGGCTGAACTGAAAGAATGGAAGGAACGCTTCCAAAAGCTTGCATCCGAAACAAAAGATCTAACTATTTTGTTTAATAATAACTCTGGCGGGGATGCAGCAGATAATGCCAAACAGATGATTGATCTCTTGGATATCCAATATGACTTCTTGGCACCACGTCAGTTGGATTTATTTTAAGGGCCTTATTTTCCTTATATTACAAATAAGTTTCAAAAAGTGGTAAACGATTCACTTTACAAAATAGCCTGATATACTAATAGGGTGAATTAAATAACGTGAGCTGGATGAAAGAAAGTGGGGATCACTTTGGATTTTAAAAAATTGATTCAGATGATGTACTACTTACAACTTGCCTTTATCGTCAGTGGCGTTTACTTGCTTTTTGTATACATATTTACGAACAATTCAAAACGGATTCAATTTTTAACCCTTGTGTTATGTATTAATTTAATATCTTTAAAGGTCACGAGAGACCGCTTTAAAGCTTAATAACATGAAATCCCCCTGCATTTTATGCAGGGGGTATTAAAATTCAAGCAGGTAATTGGTGATTTTTAGGTGAGGTTTTTCTTTATATGCCGTTATATTTAATATCTTTTTTGAGACCTGCAAAAATTAAAGCATCTTTAACAGTGCTTTTCTCCCTTGCATACCAACTTCAATACCTTTTTCTTTTGCTTCAAGTGTAATAGATTCTAAAGGTGCATCCAGCAACTGTTCAATGGTTCTTACACCAACAGCACGCCCTGCAATAATTTTACGGTCTGCTAACTTTTCGTTTAATAGTGCTACGTCTAAAGCTCCGCACATAATATATCCGTTCTCGTTAAATACAGCCATAAAATTTGTTTTTGGCAAACGAAGGGTGACAGCGGTAAATGGATGTCCTTCAATTAAGATTGGGTTCATCTCTAACATGCTTCCACTCCTTTCTTCCCTATTATTTTTATGTGTAATTATGTAAAAAGTGTTAGGTGTTAACGCTATTTTTACGGCCTTTTGATGAACAAAAATGGATCCGGATATGATACGATAAAAAGAAAATAGAGGAGGCGATGAGGGATGAAACAATACTTGGACTTTCTTCAAGATATTTTACATAACGGTACGAAAAAAGAAGATCGGACAGGCACGGGAACGGTTTCTGTATTTGGCCGTCAGATGAGGTTTGATTTAGAGGAAGGTTTTCCACTAGTTACGACAAAAAAACTTCATTTAAAATCGATCATCCATGAATTGCTTTGGTTCTTAAAAGGTGACACAAATATCGCATATCTAAAAGAAAACAAGGTGCGAATCTGGGATGAGTGGGCGGATGAGGATGGAAATCTAGGTCCTGTCTACGGTCATCAGTGGCGTTCTTGGACAGCTCCGAATGGTGAGACCATTGATCAGATTACAAATGTGATCTCAGATATCAAGAATAATCCTGATTCAAGAAGGCTGATTGTCTCTGCTTGGAATCCTTCTGATATACCGAATATGGCTCTTCCTCCATGCCACTTGCTGTTTCAATTCTATGTAGCGGATGGAAAACTATCATGTCAGCTCTATCAGCGATCTGCAGATAGCTTTTTAGGAGTGCCGTTTAATATTGCATCTTATGCGCTATTAACAATGATGGTAGCTCAAGTAACGGGTCTTAAGCCTGGTGAGTTTGTTCATACTGTTGGGGATGCCCATATTTACACAAATCATCTTGAACAAGTAGAACTGCAGCTTACTCGTGAACCTAAGCCGTTGCCAAAAATGAAGTTAAACCCTAATGTAACAAGTATATTTGACTTCACTTATGATGATTTTGAACTCGTTGACTATGAGGCGCATCCTCACATTAAAGGTGTGGTAAGTGTATGATTTCATTTGTCGTAGCAATGGATAAAAATCGTGCGATCGGGAAAGACAATGACCTGCCATGGTATTTACCGAACGATCTTAAGCATTTTAAGAATGTAACGATGGGAAAACCAATCGTTATGGGCCGTAAAACGTACGAATCAATCGGTAAGCCGCTTCCTGGACGAGAAAATATTGTGGTTACAAGAGATGACAACTACAAAGCTGAGGGAACAACAGTTGTACATTCTGTAGATGAAGTAATGCAGAAAGAAGCTGAAGAAATATGCGTGATCGGCGGAACGGAGATCTTTAAACTGTTTATGCCTGTTGCAGATTACCTGTATGTTACTGAGATCCATCACAGCTTTGAAGCCGATACTTACTTTCCGGAAATCGATCGAGACGAGTGGCGTGAAGTATCACGTAAATCAGGAATCGTTGACGAAAAAAACAAATATTCACATGATTACGTTGAATATGAAAAAATTAAACGATAAAGTTTGAATGAGCCCCCCTCTTGTCTGCATACATATGTAGATATAAGGGGGGTTACCTTTTGCTTAAACGTCGAAAAATGAAACTTCGAAAAGGTCCGCTTCCGTTCCGATATGTCATTTTAATCTCATTTTCTCTTTTTGTATTTATAACTCTTCAAGGTTTATGGCTTGTTGATCGGGGGATTGAACCTACTTTGATGCATGTAGCACAAAGGAAAACGGAAGAAATCGCTTCATTAGCTATCAATGAAGCAATTATTAATAAACTATTTGATTCGATTGATATGCAAGATATTCTAATTTCTAAAGAAGATAAAGATGGAAATATTGTCTATGCAGGAGTGAATCAAAAGATTGTAAACAATGTTCAAAATAAATCTGCTATAGTGGTCCAAGAGTTTTTGAAAGAAATTGAAGAAGGGCGGATTCCAGAGAGCATTGCAGCATCAGAAGACCTTAATTTTAAAAAGAACCATTCTAATGAACCAGGAGTAATCATGGAAATTCCACTGGGGCAAGCAACAGAAAACTCGCTACTCGCCAACTTAGGTCCTAGAATACCTATTAAATTTACCATTGTTGGAGATGTAAATACTGATATCGAAGAAAAAATAGAAACGGTCGGTATTAATAACACCTGGATTTCGATTAATATTATCGTGACGGTTAAGGCTAAAGTGGTTATTCCTTTTGCAACGGAAACGGCTACAGTAACAAGACCTATCCAAATAATGGCCCAGTTCATACCTGGGGAAGTCCCGATTTACTACAATCAATCTGGTGATCCGATACAGCCTGCTTTGCCAATTGATCCCGATATTAAAGAAAAAGAGGAAGATAAAAAGGAAAAGGATACTGAAATAATTGAGGAAAGCGATAATGAAGAACCCGCTGAAGAAGCGGCAGAATAGAAAAAAATAGAATCACGGAAAAAATGAATAAAAGCTTAAGCAGCAAAGTGTCTGGTAGTAAACCGGGCACTTTTTCTGATGTTCATAATGGCAAATGCGATGGACAGGGGAGAAGAAAATTTGTGATGGTAATTGGAATGGTGATTCTATGTGCCGGCCTTCTAACGTGGTTCGCGTTTCAAAAAGAAAATAAAGAAAAAGCTGGTTCTTTATGTGGAAGAACCAGCTTTTTTATGTTTAAAGCTCATCAATGAGAGCTTCGCTCGAAATTTATGAGCGCAATCCGAGATTTACGAGCGCAATCCGAGATTTACGAGCGCAATCCGAGATTTACGAGCGCAATCTGAGATTTACGAGCGCAATCTGAGATTTACGAGCGCAATCTGAGAATTACGAGCGCAATCTGAGAATTACGAGCGCAATTCGAGATTTACGAGCGCAATCCGAGATTTATGAGCGCTTCCCGAGATTTACGAGCATTTATTAAACTTGCTGCTGCTAAAAGAGGAAAAAGAAGCCCTTCAGCTTCTTTTTGTTCATCTTTTCCTGCTGCTGATTCGCTCTTGTCTTTCCCACGCTTTTAAATATGGATACGGATCAAATGCCCATTCGGTATACCCGTTATCACGGTACATGCCAAAATGCAGGTGTGGCGGGAACTTCCCTGAAGTTCCGGGAGGTCCATAGCCTGTACTTCCAACATAACCAAGAACCGTACCTGGTTCTACAATCGAGCCTTTTTCAATGCTTTTATTAAAACTGCCTAAATGAGCGTAGTAATGGTACACATTATTTATGTCACGAACCCCTATTCTCCATCCGCCAAAACGGTTCCAGCCTTTTACTTCTACAATGCCATAAGAGACAGCCTTTACCGGTACGCCATAATCAGCAAAAATATCAGTTCCTTCATGAATACGAAGTCCGCCAAAACCACGGCGGTCTCCCCATGTACTTCGATAGCTGTAGTTTGATCTTAATGGCACAATAAAGCTGTGTTTATCTAAAGAAACCGTACCATATGTCTCATAGATCTTTGCGTTTTCCATAATCATGTCAACGGCCTTGTCTCTTTGATAATAGCTCCATAATCCAATCCTGAAATTTTCGATATCATGACCATGTTTTTGAATGATATCAGCAAAAGTAAATAAGATATCTTCATCATTGTTTCGGTCAGCAATGCCATCATTATTTCCATCTTTTCCGATTCCGCCAAACATCGATATCCTTTCAGGGTTTGTATCGTCCATCATTGGGTTAATGGGGCCAGACCATTGGATAGGCGAAAAATATATACCGACCAATCCTTTTCTAGCGGGCAGATCCTTGCGTGCTTTTCTTACACTTCTTTCATATTGATCCACACCGGCAAAATAGTGCCACGGAATAAGCGTGACAGACTCCATTTTTTTATAAAGGCTCAGCCTATCTACATCTTCCTTTGTAAATCGCTCGGCCGCCTCACTCTTGCTTTCGGGAAGAAAGGTTATTAGAAGGGCTGCCAGAGTGAGGAACAGGACAGTAAATTTCCTCATACGTCCCAATCCACTCCTTTCTTTCATTTACCATTAGTTTGTTGAAGTTGCGGGAAATCATGAAGGAAAAATGTTGGAAAAAACTCTTATTTGGAGTTTTTGCCTGTCGTATGGTAGAGTATTCATGGGAATAATGTTTAATTAAAACCAAAAGTAAACGTTCATTATACGTAAGACCAAGAAAATTTGGGGTGATGATGATGGCAAAAAAAGAAGAATACGTACGTAAACCCGAGTGGTTGAAAATAAAGTTAAACACGAATGAAAATTATAAAGAGCTTAAAAAAATGATGCGTGAAAAGAAGTTACATACTGTTTGTGAAGAAGCAAAGTGTCCTAACATTCATGAATGCTGGGCAGTTCGTAAAACTGCTACATTCATGATTTTAGGTGACATCTGTACACGTGCATGCCGTTTCTGTGCGGTAAAAACGGGCTTGCCGACAGAACTTGATCTGCAAGAGCCAGAACGTGTAGCTGAATCTGTTGAACAAATGGGATTAAAGCATGTTGTTATTACAGCGGTTGCTCGTGACGACCTGAAAGACGGTGGTGCACATGTTTTTGCCGAAACCGTTCGTGCTGTTCGTGCGCGTAACCCGTTTTGTTCGATCGAAGTACTTCCATCAGACATGTTAGGTGATTTTGATGCACTGAAAACATTGATGGATGCAAAACCAGATATTATGAACCATAATATCGAGACGGTTAGAAGACTTTCTCCAAGAGTTCGTGCACGTGCAACGTACGATCGCACAATGGAATTCTTAAGACGTGCTAAAGAGATGAATGCAAATATCCCAACGAAGTCCAGTCTTATGATCGGATTAGGTGAAACATGGGAAGAAATTATTGAAACAATGGACGATCTTCGTGCAAACAACGTTGATATCATGACCATCGGACAATATTTGCAGCCTACTAAGAAGCATTTAAAAGTTCAAAAATACTATACACCTGATGAGTTTAAGGAACTGCGTGATATTGCATTCAGCAAGGGCTTCAAACATTGTGAATCAGGTCCGCTTGTGCGTTCTTCTTATCATGCGGATGAACAAGTGAATGCAGCTGCACAAAATATTTAATCAAAAACAAAAAAGAACCAGAAGCAACGAACTGCTTCTGGTTTTTATTTTCCTTCCATCTTACTCCGCATAGGATTTGTTTCGCCATTCATCTCACCGTTTTCATTTTCCCCATAGTTCCATTTCTTTCCTTGAGGAGCTTTTTTCATTTCTTGAATCAATCGGTCCATGATTCCTTCGATTTCCTCTGTATCATTATTTAATGATTGATACTGCTCAATCTTATCGATCATGCCTTTTTCATCTGATACATAAACATGATAGTATCGCGGTACAACAGCAAAAGCGGTCATTTTAACTTGATCAGCAGCAGCGTTTCGGTCTTTGTTTGTTGTTTTATACCCGATTAATACTTCTTCATCTGTTACTAAGGTGCCGACATCCTTTATGTTTGGCAATTGAAGAACCATATCCGAAATCATGTCTGCCAGCTTTTGACGATTTAAGTATGGAACTCCGTTTCCTGATTTTACTTTATCCCCGGACATATGACGCATATATCCAAAATCCCCATAGTTCGTGTTGTCGCCAATCCGATTCTCATCTTTTACGTTGGTTTTTGAAAATTTATATTCCTGACCCATCTTTTTTTGATCATCACCACCACAGCCGGAGAGCATGATGCTGATCATTAAAAGGATTCCTAATTTTTTCACAGGTGTTTCACCTCCTTACTCTATAGAATGGCCTTAAACTCAATTACTTTACGAAGAAATTGTTGGCTGTAAAAGGCACAAACATGGTAAAATAAGTATCAGGAAATGAGGTGAAGCATTTTTGATTACAGTTGGTAATTATTCCTATGAAGTGATTGAAGATGTACGTGAAGCCTTTAATGAGGAACAATTTAAAGCGCGCTACAGTGAGATTTTACATAAATACGATTATATTGTTGGTGATCTCGGATACGAACAGCTTCGTTTGCGTGGCTTTTTTGAAGATAACCATGAAAAGGCTACGTTTGATACAAAGATCAGCACATTGCCGGAATACATTTATGAATATTGCAATTTCGGATGTCCGTATTTTGTATTAAAAAAAGTAAACCCCTGAGTATATCCAGGGGTTTTTCTTATGAGCCTCGAGAATCATCGTAGGGCTGTTCCGTTTGATATTCTGGGTCATCATGTGTTGGGTGAGACCCTGGATCCTGTCTCTCCAGCCCTTCATGAAGGTTTTTGTTTTCATAGTTAAAGGCACTATAGTATCGCTGTTCTTCTCTCCAAGGTGTTGATTTACCTAAAGCCCTTTTTATGGGAGAACCATAAGGACCTTCAGGCAGATCTTCAGGTAGTACGTAATTGCGACCGGTCTCCACATTCGAGAAATCAGTGTATTGCCTTTTTTCTTTTTCGAACAAAAAAACCATCCTCTCACAGGCCAGTTTAGGATATAGGTATCCTTACCCTAAAGTGTGTCCCATAAAGGATGATTCTTTCTTGGTACATTTTGATTACTACTTAAACAACATCTGCTAAAAATTCACGGAGCTCCATCGCATCTTCTTCTGTTAAATTAAAAGCATGTTCTAGATAACCTTCTTCCTCAAGGTCATCCTGCCCAATGATGGCATAATGGCTGCCGAGCATATTGAGAACGAGAGACTTTCCATAATGTCTTGTTGTTTTGACAATAGCTAGATCAAAACGTGTGTTTCTTCCCATGAAGCTGACAAAACGCGTTTCAGTCGTTTCCTTATCATCATATAAGAAAAATGTTTCTTCACTCATTCTTAGTCCTCCTGAAATCCAATACTAAATTTTCATTTCTGTTGATAAATGAATTCTCCTCTTTTATGTTACACTTTACTTGAGAAACTTACAAAAGGTGATGACTATGTATTTCGTGGATAGAAAGAAAATCAATGAGCATCTAGCGTATATGAACGATCTATTGAAAGCGTTGAAAGAAATGCCATCTCCAGTGAATAAGGTGGAAATATTAGCAGTAGAAAGAATTGCCCATATGCTTATTGAATCGATGATGGACGTTGGCAATATGATCATCGATGGCTTTATCATGCGTGATCCGGGGAGTTTTGAAGATATCCTCGATATATTAATTGACGAAAAAGTAGTTCCTAACAACGAAGCTGTGGCATTAAAACAAGTAATAAATCTTCGGAAGTTCCTTGTTCAGGAATATACGTCAGCAGATGTGAAAGCCACATTTGAAACTATAACGAAACATCAAAGTGAACTTTCTGCTTTTCCTGTTCATATCAAACGCTACTTAGAAGAAGAACTAGGGCCAGTTTCAGCCTTTTTACCTGAATAAGAAAGTTTTTATACATTTATATTTAAAAATGTACGAATTCTTTGATCTGCGGTAAAATGGTAAAAAAGGATGGTGATGAACATGAAGAATCACACCTCAACCCGTGATGAAATCATCTATCTTTTAAAAAGAAATAAACGGATGACCGTGACAAAAATGGCGAAATCCCTCGGTATAACCGAAATGGCTGTTAGACGCCATCTTAATACTTTAGAGCGAGACCATGTGATCGAGACGACTCTCGTGCGCCAGGCGATGGGAAGACCAATCCATTTTTATCATCTGACAGCAAGCGGGGACGAACAATTTCCTCGCAACTATTCAGGACTTACTGTTGAATTTTTAAAAGATATTGAAGAGGTAAGCGGAACACATACAGTTGATGAATTATTTAAAAGACGTGAGAATCGTCTGCAGGATAAATATAAAGATAGAATGAATGCCTTGACTGATTTTGAGCAAAAAATAAATGAACTTGCTAACATTCAAAATGAGGCAGGATACATGGTTGATTGGAAAAAGGGGGAAGAACCCGGCACGTATGTACTGACAGAGTACAACTGCCCGATCGCTATGGTGGCTAATGAGTATCAGCAAGCCTGTTCATGTGAACTTTCCCTATTTAAGCGAATGCTTCATACCGATGATGTTGAGAGAAAGACATGTATGGCAAAAGGCGGAGATTACTGCTGCTACATGATAAAAGAAAAAGAGTCAGCATCTGAAGTCTAAAACGCTTCAGGTGTGTTTTTTTTTGAAGTGGGCAAAATGAGATTGTACATAAAAGGAGAGAAAAAGATGAAGGCATATAAAGGTTTTTTGATTGATTTAGACGGAACCATGTACCGCGGTACAGAAAGAATTATTGAAGCTGTTGATTTTGTGAAAAAGCTGAACGAACAAGAGTTACCTTATCTATTTGTGACGAATAATTCCTCTAAGACAAAGAATCAAGTAGCAGAAGTACTGCAAGGATTTGATATCCCAGCAACTGCAGAACATGTTTTTACAACAAGCATGGCAACTGCCAGCTACATAGCGGAGTTAAAAAAGGAAGCATCTGTTTATTGCATCGGAGAAGACGGAATTCGAGAAGCACTTGCAGAAAAAGGATTACAACTTGTAGAAGAGGATCCTGACTTCGTAGTTATCGGAATTGACCGGTCCATCACATATGAAAAGCTAGCTAAAGCTTGTCTTGCTGTTAGAAACGGAGCAGCCTTTATCTCTACCAATGGTGATATTGCTCTTCCAACAGAAAGAGGGCTTCTGCCTGGAAATGGATCCTTGACCTCTGTAATTACGGTATCAACGCAGAAAGAACCAACGTTTATCGGAAAGCCGGAATCGATTATCATGGAGATGGCATTAGAGACTCTTGGAACAAAAAAAGAAGAGACGCTTATGATCGGGGACAACTACCAAACAGATATCTTAGCCGGTATACGAGCAGGATTAGACACGTTACTTGTTCATACGGGTGTGACGACAAAAGAACATCTTGAAGACATTGAGATTCACCCAACATATACGGTGAACGGGCTAGACGAATGGGAAATTAAATAAATGAAAAAGGCTTAAAGATCAAAAGAAATGAATCTCTCTTGTTCTTAAGCCTTGCTTTTATTCTTCATTTACGGCACGATGTGCCAATCGACTTGAAGCTGCTGCAGCAATCGCACCTACAATATCATCTAAAAATGTGTGGACTTTTCCTGTGGATTTATCATTTAACTTCTCTAATATGCCTGGTTTTTGTTTATCAATAAATCCGTAGTTTGTAAAACCGATTGAACCATATATATTCACTATAGAGAGTGCGATTACTTCATCAATCCCATAAAGGCTTTCATCTCTGGCCAATATCTCTTGAAGCGGTTGTTGTAGTTTTTTCTCTTCCGCTAATACATCAAGTCCAATGCCGGTAAGAATTGCATTTTGTACTTCTCGTTTGGCAATGACTCTTTCAACATTTTCCCTGCACACGTCCATCTTTAGGTCAGGATGATAGGGGACTTGGAGAAAATAAACGAGTTCGGCTATATCGTTTACCGTAACGCCCCGTTCGTTCAGCAGTTTGCGTGCTGTTTCTTCGACATTTTCCACTTTTTTGTTTGACATCCCTGTACTCCTTTTCTCGGTTAGTCTCCTTAGCTTTGTATAGTATATGTTTTCATGATAAAGTTATGAATTTATAAAAAGTGCTAACCACTTCGCCCATATAGGCATACAATGTTGTATCCATTAATGCGGATTGTCAGCTGAACATCTTAAAAAAGCAACAGCCGCAGGAAAGCTGAAGAGGTGGGGGGATCGCCTTTGTTTGAAAGAGACATATTTCATCACTACCAACTGGTTTGTGAAGACAGAAGATCAGAATCAGGCTATCGGACATTTTCGTGCAAGGGAAATCAGTATATCGTGATTCCGCAACAGCAAATGTCCTATGAAAAGCTTCAAGAAATGACGTATATCAGTGATTATCTGCAGCAGCGTGGAGAAGATCAACTGCCAGTGCTGCAGCCAACTATTACAAACATGCCAAGTGCTTATGTCGATGGTGAATCGGTTATCATTTTTAAAGTCGAGCACCAAAAAAGAGAACAACGAAATTTATCACTAGGAATGGAACTTGCTGAGTTTCATAAACGAGGTAAGGGGCTAGAGCAATATTACCCCATGCAGCAAGTCGCATACGGTCAATGGCCTTTATTATGGATAAACCGTGTTGACGAAATGCACAACAGATATTCAGAAATATCGGCAAGAAAACAAAAAAATGACTTTGATCATCTATTCCTAACTACATTTCCGTATTATGAAGGACTGGCGGAAAATGCTATCCAGTACATCACGGATTATCAGCTGGAAAGAGGTCCAAAGGGAATCGGATCAGCTTCCATCTGTTATGACCGGTTCAGTGAACGTTCCTGGATCAGAACATCAAATACCTTTGTCAAACTGCCTGTTGGCTGGGTGATCGACAGTCCGATGAGAGATGTTGCCGAATGTATCCGCGAAAAAATTTATCAGCCAGAGTTTAGAAGTCATGAGGTCTTACATTTAATTGATGATTATGAAAAAGTTAAGCCATTATCAAAAGGGGCTTGGCGTCTGCTGTATGGAAGACTTCTTTTCCCCTCACAATATTTTGATACGGTAGAAGACCATTATGCCAACGAGAGAGATATAGGAAAAGAATTATATGTACGCCGCTTTACTGACTTAATCTCCTACGAAAAACAAAATGAATATTTCTTAAAAAGCTTCTTTAGATCAATCGGTTTGCCGGTTCGAGATCTGAATATTCCGGTTGTTGACTGGCTAGTGCCAATGATTTAACGAATTTGAAGACTCAAAAGTGTAAACTTTTGAGTCTTTGTCTTTTACTAGTTGAAAAATGAATAACGGGTTATTGTTTCAGACGAACATTAAGATTCTCCTCAATTACCCAACATCACATCATGATCAGCTTGCTTTTCTTTATTTTTTACTGTCCACATGAGAAAATATGAATAAGGAGTGAAAACGGATGCAAAAACCTTATGTGTATGTTACAAGAAAATTACCTGAAGAAACACTTGCTGAGTTAAAGAAGAGAGCAGAAGTTAACATGTGGCCGCATGAAGAAAAAGCAGTTCCTCGAGAAGTACTAATGGCGGAGGCAAAAAAAGCTGATGCACTTCTTACCATGCTTTCAGACAAAATTGATGCTGATTTGCTTAAGGATGCATCATCACTTAAAGTAATCGCTAATCTAGCTGTGGGATATGACAACATTGATATCTCTTCAGCTGCTAATTTAGGGATTACCGTTTGTAATACACCAGATGTGCTGACTGATTCAACAGCAGATTTGGCTTTCTCACTCATTCTTGCTGCAGCTCGTCGAATCGTTGAGTCAGCAAATTACGTGAAAGAAGGAAAATGGAACAGTTGGGGACCTTTACTTCTTGCCGGAGCCGACGTACATCATAAAACAATTGGAATCGTTGGGATGGGCAGGATTGGTGAGGCTGTCGCAAGGAGAGCAAAAGGGTTTGATATGAAAATTTTATATTATAATCGAAACCGAAAACCAGAAGCTGAACTCTCTTTGGACGCTGAGTACAGAGAATTTCATGAGCTTCTAAAGGAATCAGATTTTGTTGTCTCTTTAGCTCCTCTAACTTCAGAAACAAAAGGGATGTTTAACCGTGAAGCATTTCAAAGTATGAAGGAAAGTGCAATCTTTATAAATGCAGGAAGAGGAGCATCAGTTGATGAAAATGCACTTGTTGAAGCTCTTAAGCGTAAAACGATCGCGGGTGCAGGACTGGATGTTTTTGTGAAAGAACCAATCGATCCAGAGCATCCGTTGTTAACGATGAATCAAGTTGTAGCTTTGCCTCATATTGGCAGTGCCAGTGTAGAGACAAGAATGAAGATGGCAGAACTCGCCTGTAGAAACATTTCTAATATCTTAGACGGAAAAGATCCAGAAACGCCTGTTACATAAGGAGGAACACAATTGTTTCGTTCATTAGAGGGAAAAACAGCTCTTGTCACAGGAGCAAGCCGTTTAAACGGGATCGGTGCGGCGGTTTGTTTACAGTTGGCACAACGAGGGGCGAATATCTTTTTTACTACATGGGGTGCATATGACAAACAAATGCATGATGGCAATTACAATAGTGATAGAGATCTGCTTGTAGAAAGACTTGAGAGCTTAGGTGTAAAAGCTTTTTATGAAGAGGTCGATTTTACTGTCTCAAACTCCATTCCTTCCCTTTTTGAAAATGTGGAGAAAAAGTTTGGAAAAGTCCATATTCTAGTCAATAATGCCTGTTTTTCACAAACACATAAGTGGGAAGAGACAACAAGTGAGGTTCTTGACCTGCATTATGCGGTTAATCTCCGTGCAACGACCCTTCTGAGCGTGGAATTTGCAAAATGCTTCTCAGGTGAAAAAGGCAGCATTATTCATCTAACTTCGGGTCAGTCAAAAGGTCCGATGACAGGTGAACTCGCTTATGCTGCAACAAAAGGAGCAATTGATGCGCTAACCGTGACAATGGCCGCCGAACTAGGGGCTAAAGGAATCACGGTTAATGCTGTAAATCCTGGACCAACAGATACTGGATGGATGACTGAAGATCTTCAAAAATTCCTTCTCCCTAAGTTTCCGCTTGGCAGGATTGGAAAACCGGAAGATGCAGCAAGATTGATTGCGTTTTTAGCAAGTCCTGAAGCTGAATGGATTACAGGACAGATCATTCATTCAGAGGGTGGATTTTTAAGACAATAATTTATAAATGGTAATACTGACTTTTGGGTTTAATCTTAAAACCTGGAAGTCAGTTTTTTTTTGAAATAAAAAATTAATAAATATACTCTTGAATTAATTTTTATACAGTCATATAATGAACCTTAACTTATTTAAGGAGTGGGTGTGATTTGAAAGCAGGAATTATAGGAGTGACCGGTTATGGCGGGTTAGAATTATTCCGGCTATTATCTGCACATCCGGAGATTGATGAACTATTTGTATTTTCATCCTCAAAAGCAGGTCAAGAACTTTCAAATGAGGTACCGCATCTATATCAAATTTTTAATACTAAGCTCAGATCGATCGAACAGCTTGATCCCGGCCGTTTAGATGTATTATTCTGTTCTGCTCCGAGTGGGGTTTCATCTGAACTGCTTCCCCCACTAACCCAAAAGAATTTAAAAATCATTGATTTAGCAGGGGATTTTCGTATAAATGATGCAGACACATATCGGAAGTGGTACCGAAAAGAACCACCACCTGCACCACTGGCGGACAACGCAGTTTACGGACTAACAGAATGGAACAGAGAACAAGTAAAAAAAGGTGAATTGATAGCGAATCCGGGGTGTTATCCAACAGCAACTTTGCTCGGTCTTCTTCCATTGCTAAAAGAAGGAATCCTAAACCCGTCATCACTTGTGATTGATGCAAAGAGCGGCATTTCAGGTGCGGGTGCTTCACCACAAAGTGCAACACACTTTTCTAAAGCCAATGACAGTTTCAGCATTTATAAAATCAACGAACATCAGCATATTCCCGAGATCGAACAAACTATAAAAACAATAGCAAATGTTGATACAAACATCACTTTCACTACACACCTAGTACCGATGACAAGGGGAATTATGGCTACGATGTATGCAGAACTAGCAGCTGGCGTAAACTCGCAATCTATAAAAGAAATCTATCATGAATGTTATGGCAAAAAACGGTTTGTACGTATCTTTAACGAAAAAACAAATTTGTTTACTAAACAAGTCTATGGTTCAAATTATTGTGACCTAACTTATGCGGTAGATGAGCGTACCAACAGGATTACAGTTGTTTCTGTAATTGACAATCTAATAAAAGGAGCAGCTGGTCAGGCGGTGCAAAATATGAACGTGATGTTTGATCTAGATGAGTCAGAGGGACTGAATCAATTACCGATGTTCCCTTAACTAAAGGAGGCAGTATACATGCAGGCGACAAAGGCAGCTATTCACAAAATAACAGGAATCAATATTGCAACACCAAAAGGTTTTTATGCAAGCGGTCTTCATTGTGGAGTGAAACATAAGAAACTGGACCTTGGGTTATTGTACAGCCTTATTCCAGCTGCCGCAGCTGGAGTTTATACGACAAACCAGGTTCAGGCAGCACCATTAAAGGTTACTCAGGACAGCTTATCTCAAGAAGGAAAGCTTCAGGCAGTAATCGTTAATTCAGGGAACGCCAATGCATGTACAGGAAAAAGAGGTTTAATTGATGCTAAGGCAATGCAGCTTCAAACCGCAGAAAAGCTAGGAATTCCTTCACATTATGTTGGAGTAGCCTCTACAGGGGTAATCGGTGAACATATGCCGATGGATAAAATCTCTTCAGGCATACAAAAGCTAGTTCTAGATTCCGAGTTAAAAGGATCAATCGATTTTTCACAAGCCATCTTAACTACGGATACTGTTTCAAAAAACACAGCGTACTCACTAAAAATTAATGATAAAGATATTACGATTGCAGGGACTGCTAAAGGTTCTGGCATGATTCATCCTAACATGGCTACCATGCTCGGTTTTATTACAACAGATGCTGCTGTTAATAAGGATGCACTTCATGAAGCATTATCTTATGCAGTAGAGCGCACGTTTAACTGCATTACGGTAGACGGTGATACCTCAACAAATGACATGGTTCTTATGCTGGCTAACGGAATGGGTGAGAATGAAGAACTTAACAAGAATCATCCTGAATGGGAACTGTTTTTAGACGCTCTTGTCCTGGTTTGTGAAGATTTAGGCAAACTGATCGCCAAAGATGGAGAAGGAGCAAGCAAGCTGATTGAAGTTAACGTGTTAGGTGCTAAAACAGAAAAAGAAGCTAGAATCATAGCCAAAACCGTTGTAGGTTCACCTCTTGTTAAAACAGCTGTCTTTGGATGTGATGCAAACTGGGGCAGAATTATCGCTGCAGCGGGATACAGCGGGGTTTCTTTTAATCCAGATGCCGTAAAAATTTTAATTGGAGATAGTGAAGTTGTTATAGACGGGGAACCTGTTTCTTTTTCAGAAGAAGAAGTTCGAAACTACTTAAAAGGTCATGAGATTCACATTACCGTTATCTTGGCAGAAGGAATTGGAAACGGCAGAGCATGGGGATGCGATCTGACGTATGACTATGTTCAAATCAATGCAAGCTATCGTACGTAAAAGGATGTGAGTATTGTGTTACATGTAATAAAAATTGGAGGCAGTACACTAGCTGACTTAGAGCCAGCATTCTTCAATAGTGTTAAACAAAAGATCCAGAATGGCGAGAAAATTGTTATTGTTCATGGAGGCGGGCCAGAAATCAATAAAAAACTAGAAGAAACAGGACTGGCAGTAGAGAAGAAAGACGGAATAAGAGTTACAAACAAAGAGACTCTCTCCTGTGTGAAGGCTGCATTAAAAAATATCATGAACGCAGCTCTTGTAAAACGATTACAGCAAGAGAATATTCCTGCAGTGGGTCTATGCGGATCAGAAGAATCTCTTATTCAATGCGATTTTCTAGATCATGTTCAGTATGGATGGGTTGGAAGTGTTAGAAAGATAAATACGGGTGTTATAAAAAAACTGCTTGATGCAGAAAAGGTGCCAGTGATTGCACCTCTTGGTGTAACCAACAACGGAGAAACAGTAAATATAAATGCTGATACTGCTGCAGGAGAAACAGCTGCTGCCCTTTCAGCTAAATCGATTTGTTTTGTGACAGATACGCCAGGAATCCAAATCAGCGGGGAATGGGAGGATTCATTAACAATTTCTGAAATCCATAATGGTATACAAGATGGTCAAATTTATGGAGGGATGCTGCCAAAGGTAGAGTCTGCTATAAAATGCTTGGAGTTAAACATTGATGAAGTGCAGATCACAGATCAAACGCTTACGGGCACACGAGTGGTAAAGGAGGTTGTGGTTTCATGAGTTCACTATTTCCAACCTATAAAAGAAAACAGATTCAGCTTCAAAAGGGAAGCGGAGTATATGTTTATGATCAAAATAACAACCGTTATCTAGATTTTACAAGCGGCATCGCTGCCACAAGTGTAGGACATTGTCACCCAGAAGTTATTGCAGCATTAAAGAAACAGAGTGAAAAGATCTGGCATACATCTAACCTTTTCCAGATTGAACTACAAGAAACCTTAGCTGAAAACCTAGTCAAACCCACCAATTTAGATCATGCCTTTTTTTGCAACAGCGGGGCCGAAGCGAACGAAGCGGCTATTAAGCTAGCAAAAAAGTTTACCGGGAAAAATAAGATCATTACGTTTAATGATTCCTTTCATGGACGTACATTCGGTTCTATGTCAGCGACTGGACAGCAGAAAATAAAAGCAGGATACGGCCCCCTCGTTTCGGAATTTGTGCATCTGCCTTGGAACGATTCAGAGCAGCTTAAGAATACTGCTGACTTTGAAACAGCAGCAATCATGATGGAAGTGATTCAAGGCGAAGGCGGCATTCGTATAGCAGATGTTTTGTTTTATGAAGAAGTACAAAGGATCTGTAAAGAGTATGACATTCTTTTAATCATTGATGAAGTTCAAACAGGGATCGGCAGAACTGGCAGAAGATATGCTTATGAGCATTTTGGGTTAGATCCTGATATTGTGACTCTCGCAAAAGGGTTAGGGAACGGTTATCCAATTGGAGCTATGCTCGGTAAAAGTAAGTTAGCTGAAGCCTTTGGCCCAGGAAGTCATGGAACCACATTCGGAGGAAATCCGCTTGCTTGTGCAGTAAGCCAAACGGTATTGGATATCGTTTTTAACGATTCATTTTTAAGTGATGTAGAAGCAAAAGGCAAATGGCTGAAAGAGAAACTAATAGAGGCATTAAATAAACATTCACTCGTTAAAGACATTCGAGGAGAGGGATTATTAATTGGAATAGAGTGTGAAAATGCTGCTCGGCTTATTCAAGATCTTGAGGACAACGGGTTGCTTACAGTCCCAGCTGGTGAAAGCGTCATCCGGTTGTTGCCGCCTTTAACGGTCACAGATCAAGAATTAGAAAAAGCTTTAGAAATTGTTATTCATACATTCAAAAATATATATGAATTCAATATAAAGGACGAATAATCCTTATTTTTTATACGTAAACATGTATAAAAATACAATCTTATAACTGTTTTATACAAGGAGAGGAATTTATATGAAAGGCTGTATCACTTTATCAAATGGCACTTCTTTTGAAGGTGACTGGCTTGGCGAACATCATCATTGTTCAGGAGAAGTTGTATTTTATACAGGAATGACAGGGTATGAACAAGTGTTGACTGATCCTTCTTATCAGGGACAGATCGTTGTTTTCTCTTACCCTTTCATTGGAAACTATGGCTTTCACCAAAAAAATATGGAATCTGAAAGAATTCAAGTAGCGGGCGTTGTAATGGCTGATTGCTTTTCATTTAATGAAAAAGGGAACTGTAAGTCTTTGGCGGATTTTTTGGAGGCAAATCATGTTCCTGCTCTGACAAATGTGGATACAAGGTCGCTCATTCAACAGATTCGGAAAAAAGGATCTCTGCCAGCTGTTATGCATATGCCGGGTTTTAAGCCTGATTCTTTTTCTATAGATGAGTGCTGGCCGAATACTGTTCTGACAAAAACAGGTTCAGGAAACACCCATATTGTTTTGATTGATTTCGGATATAAAAAGTCAATTGTTGATGCTCTCGTTGACGAGGGCTGTATCGTTACTGTAGTTCCTTATGATTATGAACTAGCTGATATCGAGAAGCTTCATCCGGATGCTTTTGTTTTTTCAAATGGTTCAGGTGATCCCATGAGATTCTCAAGCTATTTTAATAGTTATAAATATATAGCCGTCCGCTATCCTGTACTAGGCATTTGTCTAGGCCATCAGATTCTAGCATTAGTGTTTGGCGGTGAAACGAAAAAGCTTAAATTCGGTCATCGTGGTGCCAACCACCCTGTTATGAACTTGAAAACCGGAAAAGTATCGATGAGTTCTCAAAACCATAGTTATGTGGTGAAAAAAGAGAGTTTAACAGATACCGGCTTTAACATTTGGTTTGAAAATGTGAACGATCAGAGCGTGGAAGGGCTATGGCATAGTCATTATGAAATTTCGAGCGTACAGTTCCATCCAGAAGCAGCACCTGGTCCAAAAGAACACGGTGAAATATTTCAGGAGTTTATCAACTCAGTTAAACATAAAGAGAAGGTGAGAAGCTATGCCTAAACAACAAGAAATCAAGAAAGTACTCGTGATCGGTTCAGGCCCGATCGTAATCGGGCAGGCTGCAGAATTCGATTATTCAGGTACACAGGCATGCAAAGCTCTGAAAGATGAGGGTATAGAGGTAGTTTTGATCAACAACAACCCTGCAACAATCATGACAGACACCACCTTTGCAGACGAGATCTACTTT
This sequence comes from Fictibacillus barbaricus, assembly GCF_014635025.1. Classification (GTDB taxonomy): domain Bacteria; phylum Bacillota; class Bacilli; order Bacillales; family Fictibacillaceae; genus Fictibacillus; species Fictibacillus barbaricus. The sequence continues at coordinate 1,002,865 of NZ_BMCE01000001.1, forward strand.
GAGCCGATAACGGCCGAGTATGCAGAGGAAATCATCCAAAATGAGAAGCCAGACGGACTCCTGGCAACAGTTGGAGGTCAAACAGGGCTTAATTTGGCTATGGATCTTCATCAAAAAGGCGTCTTGCAAAAATACGGAGTAAGACTTTTAGGTACGAATATAAATTCTATACAAAAAGCGGAGAACCGAGATTCGTTTCGTTCGCTGATGAAGGAACTTGGGGAACCTGTTCCAGAAAGTGAGATTGTTACTTCTGACAAGGAGGCTATCTCATTTGCCGAAAAGACGGGGTATCCAGTTATTGTTCGTCCAGCTTATACGCTTGGTGGATTTGGTGGAGGCATTGCCACATCAAAAGAAAAACTTGCTTCTCTTGTAAAGCAAGGCTTGTCTGCAAGCCCGATCAATCAATGTTTGATTGAAAAAAGTATAGCTGGCTACAAGGAGATCGAGTATGAAGTGATGCGTGATCAAAACGGAACATGTATCACGGTCTGTAACATGGAAAATGTTGACCCGGTTGGTGTGCATACTGGCGATTCAGTTGTTGTTGCTCCAAGCCAAACATTAACAGATGAAGAGTATCAACAATTACGAAAAGCATCTCTAACAATCATTAACGCACTTGAAATAGTGGGTGGATGCAACATACAATTCGCACTTCATCCAGAAACATCCCAGTATTACTTAATTGAGGTAAATCCACGTGTGAGTAGATCTTCAGCTCTTGCTTCTAAGGCAACGGGCTATCCTATCGCGAAGATAGCAGCTAAACTCGCACTCGGATATAACCTCCATGAGTTAAAAAACCCAGTTACAGGAACCACCTTTGCAAGTTTTGAACCTGCGCTGGATTATGTGGCCGTAAAAATGCCGCGCTGGCCATTCGATAAGTACTACAGTGCTGACCGAATGCTCGGAACCCAAATGAAAGCAACTGGCGAAGTGATGGCACTAGAGAGAAACATGGCTTCTGCTTTTCAAAAGGCAATCCGTTCATTAGAACTGAAAACAGATGGCATGTATTTAGAAGAACTATCTGTTTTCAGCGAAGATGATTTATTAAATCTTGTTGTTTCCGCAGACGACCGCCGTTTTTTTGTCGTACTGGAACTTTTACGCCGAGATGTTCCTTCCGAGAGAATACATGACCTAACGAAAATCTCACACTATTTTTTATCGATATTCAGCGGAATGGTTTCTTTGGACCGGTCTCTACAGAACACAAACTTTACAAAAGTGAATAAAGAACAGCTCCTGCAAGCTAAAAAGTTTGGCTTTTCAGATCAATATCTCTCTAACGTTTGGTCTGTTTCTGAACAAGAGATACGAAGTAAGAGGGAAGAATGGTGCATCACGCCTTCTTACAAAATGGTGGATACATGTGCAGCGGAATTTGAAGCAAAAACTACCTATTTTTATTCGAGCTGGAGCGGACAAAACGATAAAGAACCTCAACAGAAAAAGAAGGTAGCTGTTATTGGGTCAGGACCAATTCGTATCGGGCAAGGGGTGGAGTTCGACTATTGCTGTGTCCATAGCGCCATCGCTTTGAACCGTTCTGGCTATGAAGCTATTCTGATCAATAACAACCCAGAAACGGTGAGTACCGACTATGAAGTGTCAGACTCTTTATATTTTGAGCCATTAACGTTTGAAGATATCTATCATGTATTAAAATTTGAAGGAATTACGGATGTGATCCTGCAGTTTGGCGGTCAAACGTCCATAAACTTAGCAAAGGAGCTAGAAGGCGCAGGGTTTTCTGTATTAGGAAGTCCGGCTGATACGGTTGACCAAATGGAAGACAGAGATCGTTTTTATGCGTTTTTAGATTCTATAAACATTCCTAAAGTGGCTGGGTACACAGCTAAGAATAAAGAAGAAACAAAGTTCTATGCAGATAAACTTGGCTTTCCTATTCTTCTTCGCCCGTCATATGTGATCGGCGGAAGTGGCATGAAGGTTTTATACTCCAAAGAAGATTTAACAGACTTCTTGAAACATGAACGAATTAACTTTCCTGTCCTTATCGATACGTTCTTACAAGGAAAAGAAGCAGAAGTTGATGTGTTAACAGACGGTACAGACATTTTTATACCCGGAATTTTTGAGCACATCGAAGGAACCGGTGTTCATTCTGGAGACAGTTTGACCGTTACTCCACCTCAGACGCTCACAAGTCATGTGACGAGTCAGCTATTCGCATATTCAAAAAAAATCGCTTTAAATATGGACTATAAAGGCCTTTTCAATATTCAGTTTGCGATAAAAGACGAACAGATTTATGTAATCGAAGTAAACCCAAGGGCATCCCGAACAGCACCGATCATGAGTAAGATAACAAATGTGAACCTTATTCAAAAAGCTACACAGCTGCTGCTGGGAGATTCCATAAACGCATTGAAGCTAGAAGAGGAACATAACGGGCAGCCAATGATTACAGTGAAAGCACCTGTGTTTTCAACGATTAAACTTCCAGGTGTTTCACCTGTATTAAGTCCGATGATGTCTTCAACAGGGGAAGTCATCGGCATCGATACAGAATATGAATCAGCTTTGCTAAAAGCACTTATCGGTTCTAGTCTTCAATTATCCGATGTATGGAATGGCAAAGGAAGTATTTTTGCAGAAGGAGCTTTAGCTTTAGATGAAGCGAACAAGTGGGCCGAATACGGTTATCACATCAAGACCGCAGCGGATATTTCTTTTGATGACTGGTTAAAAACAGAGGATAAGACAGCTTATATGAATTTTACAAATAACAGTGAAAGCCATGATGCAAAATGTGCAGTACTGGAAAGAGTACATGTCCTGACAAGAATAGAAACAGCACGTGCATACTATCAAGCCATTCATGCACGTAACAAAACAAGAAAGGAAGTGGTGATCTGATGTCAATCGTTCATCCGTTACACTCTGCCAAAACAAAGAAAGACTTTCTTACGCTCAGGGATTATTCCACAGATGAAATAATGGATTTACTGAATTTGGCAAAAGATTTAAAAAAGCAGGGCCCAGGTGCACCTTCATTATTAAAAGGAAAAATTTTAGGCATGATCTTTGAAAAATCATCAACACGTACTCGTGTTTCGTTTGAAGCTGCGATGCTGCAGCTTGGTGGAAACGCTATCCATTTATCAACACGAGATATTCAGATGGGAAGAGGAGAGTCGATAGCCGATACGGCAAAGGTGCTGTCGGGGTATCTAGACGGATTGATGATCCGAACCTTTCACCAATCTACAGTGGAAGAGCTTGCACATAACAGCTCCATACCAGTAATCAACGGTCTCACGGATGATTTTCATCCATGCCAGGTGCTGGCAGATCTATTAACGATACTTGAATACAAAGGTTCATTTAAAGGGAAGAAGCTGGCATATATTGGGGATGGGAACAATATGGCGCATTCATTAATGATCGGCGCCGCTAAGGTTGGGATGGACTGCACGATTATTGCCCCAAAAGAATATGAACCAAAGAAATCCATCGTGTCCTATGCGAAGGAGGTTGCAAAACAAAGCGGCTCCACTATCGAAGTAACGAATGACCCGATAGATGGAATAAAAGACAGTGATGTGATCTATACAGATGTGTGGGCGAGTATGGGGCAGGAAAGTGAAACACTTGAACGCATATCTCATTTTGAACCTTTTCAAGTGAATCAAGAACTTGTTTCAAATGCAAAAAAAGATTACATCTTCATGCACTGTTTACCTGCACATCGGGGGGAAGAAGTAACAGCCGATATCATTGATGGTCATCATTCTGTTGTCTTTCCTGAGGCAGAAAACCGTCTTCATGCACAAAAAGCATTGCTTGTTTATCTACTGTCTTAAGTAAAGAAATCTCTTTTTTAAATGAATGGTTGCTATCGAAGAGTTTTTGTAGAGACGCATCATGGCAAGTTGATTGGAGCGTAAGGTGCGAGACTCCTGCGGGATCACGCCAACGACCTGAGAATACTTCTCGCAAGGCATGCGACGAGGAAGCCAGCTTCAAATTGGATTAGCTTACAGACGCAGGGGCACAAATGCTTCCTTGAATGGGAGACTCCTAAGGGTGAAAAGCGCTTAGGAGGCTCACCGCACGCCCCGCGGAAAGCGAGCACGTGTAAGCAGAAATCAACAACTACGAATTGTGCCAAAGAACAGCTAAAAAGAAAGAAGCCGCTCAAATAAGAGCGGCTTCAATGTTTCATTAAAATACTTGTTCTAATTCAACTACACCAGGTACTTCTTCAAGAAGTGCACGTTCTATACCAGCTTTTAAAGTAATTGTGGAACTTGGGCAGCTTCCGCAAGCACCCATAAGGCGTACTTTAACTACACCTTCTTCAATATCCACTAATTCCACGTCTCCTCCATCACGAAGAAGGAACGGGCGTAATTTATCAAGAACTTCTTCAACTTGCTCACGCATCTCTAAGTTTTGTGTTTCAGCCATAGCTATCAAGGCTCCTTTCTTTAAAAAGAACTTATCTATAGTATACGAGAAATGGAATAAAAAATCCATGCACAAGCATCATGATAATTGTGCCTTTTTCTTTCATTCAAAATAAGGTATGATGAAAGCAAATAAGCGCACACATTGAGGTGATTCTTCATGAGTAACTCACTAATAATTAAAGTATATGGTGCAGAACAAAAATGTGCCAGCTGTGTTCATCTCCCATCTGCTAAAGAAACGGCGGAATGGCTGGAGGCGGCGATCTCTAGAAAATTTCCGACTACGTTATTTCAAGTTCTATATATTGATATGGAAAGACCGGAAAATGAAGCAGATCAAGCTTTTTCAGAAAGAATTATAGAAGAGGACCTTTTTTATCCCGTTGTTGTGATAGACGGTAAGGTTGTTGCTGAAGGCAATCCGAACTTAAAGACTATTTATAGCATTATTGAACAGAATGGTTATGGCGCTGTAAGTTAAGCGCCTATTTTTTATATATTGGGTTTGTACACATGCTTTGCACTTCTTATAGGAATATGATGTATTGAAGAAAAAGGAGGCAAATAGCATTGTTAAACCCTTCGAAAGGTAAAAGTTATAAAGATGAGTCACCATCGTTTGCAGGACCTCATCACCATCATTATCATGATCTTTGTCTCAAGTATATGGGACAGAACGTTACGATCGAGTTGAATGATGGGAATATCTACCACGGTAAACTGCATAGTTATGACCAAGATAACATGTACATGATCATGCCAGGAGAGACTGCAGATCGTAATAGCCGTATTATTTTTGTTGGGCCTTTTTTTCCAGGATTCGGGTTATTCGGTTTTCCGTTTTTCCGAATTCGCCGTTTCCGTCCTTTTTGGTGGTAAAGACATTAAAAGACCCATGCAGCTGCTGCATGGGTCTTTTTTTATACCTGATATTTATATAACCATAAGATACCTGATTTTAATAAACGAGGAACTCGGCCGATTAGGGCTGTACTTCCCATAGTACCAAAACCGCTTTTCTTGCCAAGGGATCCCATGACGCCTTTTAACTTAATCTCATTCATTTCAGGCAGTGGCTGGCTGTTCCATCGAGCCAAAAGTACTTGTGAGATCTGCTCGGCTTGTTCTTCTGCAAGCTGTGCGCTCGGCGCGTAAGGAAGACTTGCACAATCTCCTACTACATATACATGCTCTTCAGAAGGAAGGTGATGGTGCTCACTTAATACAACTCGTCCTTGACTGTCTTTTTCAACATCCATTTCACGGACGATGCGACTAGGCTGAATCCCGGCAGTCCACACGATAGCATCGCAAGGAACTTTTTCATCGTGATTGTAAAGTGCGCCTTCTTCTACTTTAGTCACATTAGAGTTATTGATCACTTCAACTCCATGTTCGACAAACCAATTCTGTACGTAGTTGCTTAATCTTTTCTTATACCCAGAAAGAATGATATCTCCACGGTCAAAGAGTTTAATGGTTAAGTCAGGGCGGCTTTCCCGAAGTTCGGATGCCAGTTCTACACCAGAAAGTCCTGCTCCTACAACACCAACAACCGCATTTGCATGCAAGTTATTTAGAACCTGATAAGTGTGCCGAGATTTATCGATCGTTTGAATACTTAAAGTATACTGATCGGCACCAGGTACATTATGATACTTGTCCTCGCAGCCAAGTCCGATAACTAGGTCGTCATAAGAAATAGCATCTTGATCTTTTAACAATACTTTTTTGCCTTCAATATCAATTCCAGTTACTTCACCATATTTAATATTTAAGCGCGGGTGTTCTGGGAATGTAACGCGAACATGATGGTCGGAAATGGTACCTGCTGCTAGTGCATAATATTCGGTTTTCAAACAATGATAAGGTACACGGTCAATAAGCGTAAGCTGAATGTTTTCAGGGAGGTCTGAGGAATTTAGAAGTCTCTTCAACACACGCATATTTCCATATCCTCCGCCAAGTAAAACGAGGTGTTTCATTTGTCATTTCCCCTTTTCTTTCAAGACAATTCTTATCTGTTTTTATATTGCTATATATATTAAATAACCTTAACTCGTTATAAGTAAACGATTTCACGTTTTTGACATGTTTAAGTATAGCACTTTGCAACAATTTCACAACTCTTTTATGGAAAAAACACAGTATGAATGAGTGTTTACATTGACTAGCCAAAAATAATCCTTTAGGATGGATTCATCAAGAGGTGAGAGATAGATGAGACCGATTATAGAGTTTTGTGTAAGTAACTTAGCAAGCGGTGCACAAAAAGCACTCGAAGAACTCGAGAAAGACTATGATCTTGATGTGATTGAGTATGGTTGTCTGGGATATTGCGGACACTGTGCCAAGTCGCTTTTTGCTCTTGTGAACGGAGATATCGTTCACGGAGAAACACCGGATGAACTTGTAAAGAATATCTACACTCATATAGAAGAAAATCTAATGTTTTAAGAAGCAGCTTCACTTTACTAGTGGGAAGCTGTTTTTTTAATGGTTAGGTTATTTTATTATGGGAAAAATATCTAGCAATGATTTTTATAAAAACGATTGCAATTTTGTCGGAATTTGTTACATTAGTAAAGGGTCAGTCATTTGATGTCTGACATCTGGACGTCAATTAAGAAACAATCAAATATTTTATACTCAATTAGGGGGAAATTTAATATGTCAATTCTTATTGGAATCTTGGGTATTCTTCTATTAATTGCAATCGCTTTCATAATGTCGAATGACAAAAAGAATATTAATTACAGAGCGGTTGGAATCATGCTCGTTGTACAATTAGCATTAGCGTACTTCATGCTCAATACATCAATTGGTAAGACCGTATTAAACAAAATTGTAAACGTTTTTAATAAGGTTCTTTCATTTGGTAATGACGGTATCGCATTTGTATTCGGTGATTTAAGCGGGAAAGAATATTTCTTCATCAACGTCCTAATGATGATCGTTTTTGTATCCGCTTTACTTTCAATCTTAACTTATACACGAATTTTACCTTTAGCTATTAAATACATTGGTGGTGCTGTTGCAAAAGTTACAGGGCTGCCTAAGATTGAGTCTTTCGTTGCCGTTAACTCAATGGTATTTGGTGATACTACAGCTATTCTCTCTGTTAAATCTCAATTGCACAAACTATCGGCTAACCGCTTGTTCGTAGTTGTAACATCTTCATTAGTTGCTGTAAGCTGTTCGATCTTAGGTGCTTACATGCAGATGATTCCTGCAGAATATGTTTTAGTAGCACTACCGATCAACGTGTTCTCTGGTTTAATTCTTTCTTCTATCGTTGCTCCTGTAACAGCCGAGGAAGATGATGAGATTGATGTTAAAGAAATGTCTAATGAGAAATCTTTATTCGAAGCAATTGGTAACGGTGCATTAGATGGGGGTAAAGTAGCATTGATCGTAGGTGCGATGCTTATTACTTACATTGGACTACTTTCAATGGTTAACTTTGCTTTCGATGCAGTCACAGGATTGACGTTCCAACAAATTTTAGGATATGTATTTGCTCCAATCGCCTTTATCATGGGTATTCCAGCTAATGAGATCGTACAAGCAGGTTCAGTAATGGGAACTAAAGTTGCAGCAAATGAGTTCGTAGCTATGCTGGACTTCATGAAAATGATTCCGGATATGAATCCTAAAACAGTAGGGATTGTATCAGCGTTCTTAATCTCATTCGCTAACTTCTCTTCAATTGGAATTATCTTAGGTACTGTTCAAGCAATCAATGGTGAAAAAGCTTCGATGCTTGCTAAAGTTGGTTTAAAAGTATTGCTTGTTGCTACAATGGGATCTGTATTAACTGGAACAATCGTAGGGTTATTCTTATAAAAAATAAATCATTTGATTTGATGGAAAATGTGCCTAAAGCTTTTTGCTTTAGGCACATTTTTTATACTATTCTTATACGGCAAAACCATAATTCAAGAAAAATCATAAATAATCCAGCGAGATTTAGTAGTAATTCAGCAAGTTTTCAAGATAATCCGGCGAGTTTTCATCATATATCAGCGAGTCGACATCTTAAGACAGCGAACGACAGCACCAATAATAAAAAAACCGCCGCGAAACTTTCTCGCAGCGGTTTTAACCATTATTTTTAAGCCTGTTGAGTAATTTGTTTCATTACCCATGGCTGCATTCTGTTGTATAAAGCGATAAATAACAATGTAATGATTGTACCTTTGATCAGATTAAAAGGAGCGATTCCCTTTAGAATTAATTCAATCATCATTTGGCTGGACATTGGATCAGCACCTAGGAACCATGTGTAAGCAGGTAAGATGATCACATAATTTAGTAATCCCATCATAAATGTCATTAGTACTGTGCCAAAGACTAAGCCTATAGAAAGACGTTTAACCGTATGTTTTTTGCGGAATAAGTAGGATACTGGAAGAATAAAAAGGATTCCTGCCACAAAGTTGGCTAATTGTCCTACTGGTACCCCTGTAAAGCTTCCGGTAATCCCGTAATGAAGCACATTTTTAATTGCCTCAACCATTACACCTGCTGCTGGCCCGAAAATGATCGCTGCTAGTAAAGCAGGAACCTCGCTAAAGTCAATCTGTAAGAATGGAGGCAGTCCTGGAAATGGAAAGTCGAACATCATCAGTACATATGCAATCGTACTGAGCATAGACACGGCTACCATTTGTTTGATTTTTCCCTTTTGCATTGAAATCTCTCCTCTTTGTGTTGCGCCATCTCATGATTTCGAATGCAGCACAGCCTGTTTCACACAAAAAAACCTTAGTCAAAAAAATGGACTAAGGGAGTTGTATGATGAACAGCATGAAAAAGAAGCATTTTTTCTTGTTAAAATGCACACTTAAACAAAGGTTCATAATTTACATGAACCGCTGTACCAACATCTTCTCCCATCCAGACTATACTGTCGGCTCTGGAGTTACACCAGATCAGCAAAGAGGGGACATTGAAGTAATGTCCAGCTTCAGCGGCTAAAAGCTCGAGGTCGCAACGTTTTTTCGTGTAACACAAAAAGCGTGTTCTCACTCGAAAATTTTTGCGCTTGCACCATAGGCACAAGTTCAACATCAGCTTGCTAAAAACGCAAACTGTGTTTCCAATGTCGCTTTTAAACGAGCCGCTTCAGCATTTCCAATCGCTCACGGGCTGATGAAGAGGGAATCTTCAAATACCGCCGGTCGGGAATTTCACCCTGCCCCGAAGATGGATCGCTATTGTATTTTATTACATCACCTATTATACTTTAAAAAATGTTAGTTGTGAACGAATATGCAATGACCAGACCTTCCAATAGAGGATGAGAACACATGAAATTAACCTTTGAATATACATGGCCATATGAAAGAATGATGAATGATATCTATATATCGGAATGTCCTTTCTGTAAGCAAGATAATGTATTAACAAACTTTAAGAAAGAACAGTTGGCATTAGCAAAAGAAGGCATTAAGCAACTATTGATCATGCCTTGCTGTCACGGTAAGTTAACCATCCTTAATGCGGATGACGACTATTTCTATACAGATGAAAAATTAAGAGGGCAACAATAAGGAGCAATAGGGAACATGAACACATTGAAATTTACAAAAATGCATGGACTCGGTAATAACTACATCTACGTAAACATGTTTGAAGAAACCATTGCAGAAACGGACCTGCAAGATCTTGCAGTAGCTGTTTCCAATCCTTATACCGGAATCGGCTCAGACGGAATGATCTTAATCTGTCCAAGTGAGATTGCGCCAGTTAAGATGCGGGTCTTTAACAACGATGGTTCAGAAGCAAAAAACTGTGGCAATGGTCTTCGATGTGTAGCGAAATATGCGTATGAAAATGGAATTGTGGAACAAACAGAGTTTCATATTGAAACGCTTGGCGGACTTGTATCAGCGAGTCTAACGCTAGATGACAGCAACAAGGTTTCTTTAGTGACAGTAAACATGGGGAATCCTATCCTTCATCCTGACCGGATTCCTGTAAAAGGCTTCCGAAAACTGGATTACATTATCAACGAGCCTGTTTCATTCAAAGGGAACGATCTGAATATGACTGCAGTATCTATGGGGAATCCGCATGCTGTCTTCTTTGTTGATAACATCAATAAAGCGCCATTGCACTCACTTGGTCCGGTAATTGAAAAAGATCCTATGTTCCCCGATTGGGTGAATGCTGAGTTTGTTGAGATGGTATCTGATAAAGAGATGCATTTTAGAGTTTGGGAGAGAGGTTCTGGCATTACACAAGCTTGTGGTACAGGGGCGTGTGCCGCAGCCGTGGCTGCCATCCTAAACCATAAAGCCGAACGAAATACTGACATTATGGTTCATTTAGCTGGTGGAGACCTTATCATTAACTGGCAGGATAATGGTGATGTTTTGATGACAGGTCCAGCAGAGGTTATTTGTAAAGGTGAATTCTATATAAAATAAAAAGTGGAGGCACTAGATGCCTCCACTTTTTATTAGTATTTTTGGATAATGTTATAGAACGTATCACGCTCAACAGGAACTTTGTTTGCTGTCTTGATTAAGTGTACGAGTTCTTTTCGAGTGATACCAGAAGAAGTTAATGCACCTACCGCATGAGAGATTCGTTCTTCAATTAATGTACCATGAATATCACTTGATCCGAACGTTAGCGCCATCTGTGTAAGCTGAACACCGATATTGATCCAATAAGCTTTGATATGGTCAAAGTTATCTAACATAAGACGGCTGATCGCGATCGTTCTCATATCATCAAAAGCAGAGGTTCTTCTCATCAGTCCCATAGATTGTGTACGAGGCTGCATTGCCAATGGAATAAATACCATGAAGCCATTTGTAACATCCTGCAGCTGTCGAAGACGATCCATGTGTATCAAACGCTCTTCCTTAGATTCGATTGAACCATACAGCATCGTTGCATGTGTTTTTAATCCTAATCCATGTGCAATCTCGTGGGCTTCAAGCCATTGATCCGTTGATGCTTTATCAGGACTCATTTTTAAGCGGTATCGTTCTGTAAGAATTTCTGCACCGCCACCAGGCATTGTATCAAGTCCGGCTTTAATCAGTTCTTCTAATACTTCTTTCATAGAAAGACCGGCAATTCTTGAGAAGAACTCAATTTCTGCACCAGTATAAGCTTTTACCGTTACTTGCGGGTAATGTTGTTTTAATGTACGAATGGTGTCTAAATAATAATCAAAAGGCACTTCATGATTGTGGCCGCCGACAATATGAAATTCACGGATATTATCGTTCCAGCGTTTTTGAACATAATCCAAAAGCTGTTCATTATTCATTGTATAAGCCCCGTCTTCACCAGGCTTGCGTTTAAATCCACAAAAGCTGCATGTTGCTTCACATACGTTTGTAGGATTGATGTACAGATTTTCAATAAAATAAACATGATCCCCGTTTTTACGGGTGTTTACTTCGTTTGCTAGCGTTGCTACGCTTAACAAATCATTTGTTTCATATAAAAATAAACCGTCTTCAATGGTAAGACGTTCACCATGTTTAACTTTCTCTGCAATTGCTTCCATTCGGGTATCGAAAGTCAATATATTTGCCATTATTTATCCCCCTAATTTTTCAGATGAAATGTTCGGATGATGTTCACATTTTTCTAATGAGAGTAAACACTACACTCTCTCTTTACCAATTTTATACGAATACTTATATGTATCATTGGATACAAGCCTTGAATGCACTTATCATTATAATCCTAATCAAACATTAGGACAAGGGAAGTCGCTTTTGTTGCATATTTTGCAGTTAAAAAAAGTTAGGTTTTTTTATTCAAGGTTTATTGTCTAATAATTGAAGAAAATGTAAAATAAAAGGAAAGATTATGTTTAAATTTAGAGTGGAGTGACTAAAATGAAAGCCACATCTGCAGCAGATAAACTAGAAAAGATCGAACAATTAGAAGCGCTGCGAAATAAAATGATACAGACGGCAAATACGTTAGGAATACAGCATCCATTGGTTTTAAACTATAGTAGAAAAATTGATGAAACGCATAATAAGATTATGGAGATGCAGCAAAAAAAATATTGATTTAAAGCCGATTGCTTGAGAGCAGTTGTTGAAGCCGTTATACTATATACAATAGATCCTTATTTAAAGGAGTGTATAAAATGATCGTTGAGATAACAGATAGTGCAGCCAGCAGAATTAAGGAAATGCTTGCTGATGAAGAAGACCAAAATCAATTTCTCCGTGTGGCTGTAAAAGGTGGCGGGTGTACGGGATTATCATATGGTATGGGATTTGATAGTGATAAGAGTGAATCCGATCACGAAGAAATGATTGAAGGAATCCGAGTGGTAGTAGATGAAGAAAGTGCAAAAGTTCTAAAAGGTACTGTAGTAGACTTTAAACAAAACATGATGGGTGGAGGATTTACGATTACAAATCCGAATGCCATTGCTTCATGTGGCTGTGGTTCTTCATTCCGTACAGCTGCTAACGCAGGAACACCGGAAGAATGCTAAAGAAATTCAGCTCCTAAAGAAAGCTCTTTCCCACTTACGGGAAAGAGCTTTTCTGATTTTAAAATTTATTAAAGATAAAAAGTACACCAATTAAATCTGCCAATATGGATGCACCAATAAGTATGTATTTCTTTTGCTGGCTCTGCTGTTTTAAACCAAGAGGCATTAAAAAGGTACCAGCTATAAAAAAGATTATGCCTAGTATCAAGTTAAACTCCATTTGTCTATCTCCTTAACTAAAAAGGGTAAAAGAAAACCCGGTGCGCCAACACCGGGTGAAAATACACATTGTTCAGCGGCACTTGTCCGCCTCACAAACATCATAACAAAAGCGAAGTGTTTTTTCTACAAGCAAATTATTCCACCGTGTATCTTTCCATTTCACTTAAAAGCTTTTTTAAATGGGGAATTTCTTGTCTAGTATCCTCTAAGAAGGATTCATCCGTTATGTGAAGTTGATTGATAATCCTTTTCATCTCTTGCAGGCAATCTGCCACAAGCGTTTCTTCTTCGGAAAATTGTCTATTCAATCGTAAGTGACTCCTTTCTTAAATAAAATGACGCCAGAATTTTAAATCCGGCGCCATGAATCATTTAGAATAAGCTAGTGCTGTGCAAAGGCTGTGTCTTTGCGTTTGGATCGATGTAAGCTTTGGCATTGTTGATGGCTGTTGGAGCTTCACCAAATCCTGATGCAATCAATTTTACCTTTCCATCATACGTACATACATCACCTGCAGCATAAATGCCTTTAACGTTCGTTTCCATTTTGGAGTTTACAACGATAGAGTTCTTTTGGATGTCTAATCCCCAGGTTTTAATTGGACCTAGAGAAGAGATGAAACCATAGTTGATGATGACCGCATCTACTTCTATCGTTTCCTTTACATCTCCATTTTCTAATACAACTGAGGAAATGTTTTCTCCATCACCGATTAATTCCGTGATTTGATAAGGTGTCTTTACAACTACTTTGGAGTTCATTAATTGTTCAACACTGTGTTCATGGGCACGGAATTTATCTCGTCTATGGGTTAATGTTACTTGTGGAGAGATCGGTTCTAACATTAAGGACCAGTCAAGAGCAGAATCCCCGCCTCCGCACACTAAAACGCGTTTTCCAGCAAAAGCATTAAGGTCGTTCACGAAATAGTGCAGGTTCTTGCCTTCATATTGTTGAGCAGTGTCTAACTCTAAGCGACGAGGCTGAAAGGCACCTACGCCAGCAGTAATGAGAACAGCTTTACTGTAATGAACAGTTTTATCCGTTGTTAATTCAAAGATTTCTTCGTTTTTTTCCACATTCTGCACGGATTCCTCTAAAACGACAGTCGGATTAAACTGCATTGCCTGTTCTTTTAAGTTGTTCACCAAATCTTGAGCGAGGACCTTAGGAAAACCGGCAACATCATATATGTATTTTTCAGGATAAAGCGCAGATAATTGTCCGCCAAGCTGCGGCATACTCTCGATGATCTTTACTTTCATCTGTCTCATACCACCGTAAAAAGCTGCAAACAATCCTGACGGACCTCCACCTATAATTGTAATATCGTAAATTTCTTTTGACATCACTTTCACCTCTTCTGTTTTTTATGACTGACGAACATGTAATATGTTCTGACCCAAGTATCTTCTTACTATCTCCCATTTACATTCTTGAGAGAAGCGAAAAGTCCTCTTTTCATTTTGTATAATTTGTCATTTGCCCCTATATAACTGACTTAAAAGGAACAAGTATTTGAATAAATATCATAACGAAAAAAAGGTTGAAATAACAAGAAAAAAGGAATAAGATGAGGATGTATGATTAAAAAATGTCGATATTCCAACATTTTTTGCACTCTTTTATGTCTTATTACGTGAAATATATCACAATCTATTCCTTTTCTTCATATTTAATGAGTGAAAAGGTCAAACTAAAAAAAATGAGAACTGGAAGTGAATTGAATGAGTAAGCCAAAAATTCTTATATTAGGCGGCGGTTATGGCGGGATCATGTCAGCTGTACGTTTACAAAAAGAATTAGGATCAGACGAAGCAGAAGTAACATTGGTAAACAAGCATAACTACCATTATCAAACAACTTGGCTTCATGAAAATGCAGCAGGTACATTACACCATGACAAAACGCGTATCATGATCGACAGCATCATCGACATGAACAAAATTAATTTTGTCCAAGATACTGTTGTTGAGATCAAGAAAGACGAAAAGCGCGTTATCTTAGAAAATCAAGAATTAACTTATGATTACTTAGTAATTGCTTTAGGATCTGATCCTGAAACATTTGGTATCCAAGGTCTTAAAGAGAATGCGTTCAGCATCCGCAGCATTAACTCTGTTCGTAAAATTCGTGAGCACATTGATTATTCTTTTGCCCGTTATAATAACGAAGGACAGCCTGATGACCTTATCACAATCGTAGTAGGTGGAGCTGGATTTACTGGAATCGAGTTCGTTGGGGAACTTGCTGACCGTGTTCCAGAGCTTTGCCGTGAATACGATATCCCACGTGAAAAAGTGCGTATCGTAAACATTGAAGCAGCTCCAACGGTTCTTCCAGGTTTCGATGAAGAACTAGTTGAATACGCAATCAACAACCTAGAGCGCCGCGGGATTGAATTCCTTGTAAGCACACCGATCAAAGAGTGTAATGAAGACGGTGTTATCTTAGCTAACGGTGAAGAAATTAAAGCAGCAACAATCGTTTGGACAGGTGGAGTACGTGGTAACCACTTAGTTGAAGAAGCTGGTTTTGAAACGATGCGTGGCCGCGTTAAAGTTGAAAAAGATCTTCGTATGCCTGGCTTCGACTATATTTTCGTTGCAGGTGACTGTGCGCTTATCATTGATGAGGAAGCAAACCGTCCTTATCCTCCAACAGCTCAAATCGCAATTCAACAAGCTTATACAATCGGCCGTAACATTAAAGCATTAATGAACGGTGGCAAGCTTGAAGAGTTTAAGCCAGATATCAAAGGTACAGTTGCATCACTAGGTAAAGGTGAAGCAATCGGTAAAGTAGGAAACAAAAAACTATTTGGTGCAACTGCATCAGCTATGAAAAAAGTAATCGATAACCGTTACTTATTCTTACTTGGCGGCGTACCGATGGTTATTAAAAAAGGTAAATTAAAACTGTTTTAATGGATAATGGTACACTAAGAACAGAAGCAGAAGCTTCTGTTCTTTTTTATTACCTTTAGAAAGGGCGGGCAGTCAGATGGCAAAAAAAGACAGAGGAACGGTATGGCTGGCAGCTGCGGGCTTATTAATAGATGAAGACGGCAAGTGGCTTGTAGTTAAGAAAAAGTATGGCGGCCTAAAAGGAAAGTGGTCCATTCCAGCAGGTTTTGTGGATTCAGGAGAAACAGTAGATGAAGCAGCGGTACGAGAAGTGTTTGAAGAAACAGGCATCAAAGCCGAGGTTTCCGCTATCCTGGGTATCCGGTCTGGAGTGATTAAGGAGACCATAAGCGATAATATGGTCGTTTTTTTATTGAGTAAAAAGGATGGAAGCCTTTCTCAGAACTGCGATGAAATTGAATGCGCAGCTTTTTTAACCCGTGAAGAGTTAAAAAAAGATCCTGATACCTCATTGATGGTTCACTATTTTATGGACTCCAAACAGAGCTTCTTAGAAGATAAAATAAACCCTGGCGATGTATTTGGATATACAACATATAAAATAATGGATTGCAGGTAAAAATGTACGAAATATTCTGATAATTAGAGATTGTGCAAGATGATTACGCTTACATTGGCTTATTTAACTTTAAAATAGGTTTTTCAATACACGCATTCCCTGTTATTATTATCTGAAAATTTAAACAAAAAAGAGGGAGTGTTACAACATGAGAAAACATGCGATTCAGACAAAACAAGATCAATGTTCTTATTGTGAAGGGAAGGGTTATTTCCAGCTCTTGCTTGGCGGTTCTGAAACGTGTGTAGAATGCTGCGGAAGCGGAAAGAAAAGAGCTTAAAACAGGTAACGCTCTCAAACCCGATTGACGTAGTTGCCCCCGTTTAGTAAACTATCTTCAGATATATGGGGGTGCTACATCATGGATTTGCTTTTGCCACAAGTTATCATTTCAATGTTGCTGTTCATGGTTTTATTCTTTGGTATTGGTTTCTTATTCAATATGCTTCTGCGCGCTACATGGTTTATGGTTATTTTATATCCTTTAGTTGTCATAATGATTGTCGATGATATTCGATTTTTTGAGTATTTTACAAAGCCGGGAAACAGTTTTCAACTGCTTGGCAGTGATCTTCTCAACCTATCACCATCAGACATTACCATACTAACGTGCGGTTTTATCGGTGCAGTCCTAGCCGGTACCGCCATTAAGATGCTGCGGGTACGCGGATATCAAATGTTTTAAGAAGTCCCTGTTTCAAGGGGCTTTTTTATTTCCACTTTTCTCCTTCTTTCAGAAATGTGTATACATTTTTCCCCTCCTGGGAAGGAATAGAGAGGAGAGGAGTGGACAATTTTTGCTGATTTTAAGAAAAATTGTAAAGAGAACCACTATTACGTTTCTTTTTATTTGTGCCATTTTTACAACCTTTAGATCGATTTCTGGTGTACAGGCAGATGATATTGCGACATGGATTGACCAAAAAAAATCTGATAACGTCTTAGTGGACGCTGCGCTAAACGTTCTTTCCGATTCCTTAAAAGCTATGCCTGCGATCTATGCACCAAATAGGATGCTTTCTTCAGCCGAGATCAAACAAACTGAACCAATTGACTATTCAAAATATCCTGCTGTAAATGTAACGGCTACAGGGTATACGGCAGGACAGGAAAGTACAGGTAAGACAAAAAGTCATCCTGCATATGGGATTACAAAATCAGGTTTAAAAGTAAAAAGAGACCTTTATTCTACGATTGCTGCAGACACTTCTATTTTTCCGATCGGAACGGTTCTTTGGATACCAGGTTACGGTTTTGGTGTTGTAGCGGATACGGGTTCTGCCATTAAAGGTCACAGAATCGATCTTTATTACAATACAGTTGAAGAAGTATATGAAAAATGGGGCAAAAAGAAGATTGATGTATATGTGGTAGAGCGTGGCGATGGAAAGATTACAGAATCAGAATTAAAAAGCTTGAACGAAGATAAAACGATGCAAGTGTTTAGGCAGCAATATCTATATTAAATCAAAAAGAGCTTCAGGTTATGTGGTAACCTGAAGCTCTTCTATGTTGCTTTCTTCATCTTCCGGCAAAAAAGCAGGAAATTCAGTGGGGTGTAAAAGTGCTGCTAACCGCTTTAATCCGAAAATTAGCCTAGGAGACGGGCGGCAAAAAAGAGATTCCTCGAGTTTTATAATCTTTGTTTGATGGGCTTTTAACAGATTCCATCCTTCTCTCTTTGTAATGTGAGCAGGCTGCATCTTTGCTGTTTTGACGCCTACCCATACCATTCCGATTATATCAGGCTGTCGGGTTACAACGTCCTCCCATGTTGTTTGTAAGCTTGCTAGCTCTACATCATCGAAGACGTTTTGAGCGCCGGCAAGAAGAGCGATCTCAGTAAGCCAATTTATTCTCCCAGGGGTAAATACAGGCTTTGGCCACCATTCAAAATAAATCCTTTTCTTTTGTTTTATGCTATGGCTTATTGTTTCGTATGTATGGATTTCATTCCTCATCCATGTAACCATCTGATGAGCTTCAGCCTGCTTATTTGTTCTCATTCCCAAATCGAGAAGATCGTTTTGGATGTCAATAAGGGTCTGTGGATTATAAACAACGTGTGGGATGTTCCTCTCTTTGAGTTTTTCTACATTCTTTTCCATACCTGGTACACTTAAACTAGCTAAAACGAGATCTGGCTTTAATGACTCAAGTTTATCCATATCAATAGATAGATCTGGTCCTAATCTCGGAAGATCTTGCAAGGCTTTTGGCCAATCGGAAAAATCGTCAACTGCTATCAGGTTGGATGTTAAACCTAAAAAGTGCAAAAGCTCTGTATTGCTTGGACAAATAGAAATCAATTTCAAGTTGAAGTACCTCCTATGCTAAAAACAGCCATGATAGAAGTAAGGTTTGAAGAATACCAAGTAAACCGCCAAAGAAAACCTCAGCTGGACTGTGCCCTAGAAGTTCCTTTAACTCTTTTCTTTGTTCATCAGCATTCTTCTGGTTGAAATCTTCATTAGTCTTCTTAACATGGTCTCTGAATTCCTCTACTAAATCATTCAATACAGCTGCTTGTTCTCCTGCATGCCAGCGTATTCCTTTTGCATCATACATAACAATAATTGCAAACATAGCTGCGATGGCAAATAGGGAAGATCCTAATCCATGAAGAGCCCCAACGGCTGTTGCTAAGGAAGTAACCGAAGCAGAATGCGAACTCGGCATTCCACCAGTACTTATAAATAAATCCCATCTAACTTTTTTTGTTTGATAATAGTGGATAGGAATTTTTAAGAATTGTGCAGAAAATACACCTAATAAGGCTGCGATTAAAGGAAAATTAAATAGTATATCAGGCATAGGGAGCTTCCTCTCAGTGTAGTGTTTTATAGTATGGCTATTTTAGATAGTTGTTACCCGATTTCGATTAAGTTCAATCTCTGGTAACATGAACAAAGAGGGAGGTTTTCAAGAATGGATATTTTTCCTCAAGATTATTATGAGTTTTTCATTGTTTTTAATGATGGTGATTATTACACAGGGCATGACCTGTTAGAGGCGGTATGGCTGACAGATCGCAGCAATCTATTCATTAAGGGTCTTCTGCAGATGACCGTTGCTTTGTATCATTATGAATATGGGAATGTAAAAGGAGCTAGAGAAATGTTGAAGGTTGCAAAACATTATCTCACACCGTATAAGCCCGTTCACTGGCAATTAAACTTAGTTCCCGTCCTCAAATATATTGATAAGTGTTTGCTTGATATTCCCTTACATATAAACAGAGTGAAGTTTGAAGAGATTCATACATTGCCAGCACTTCCGAGACTCTATTTAAATTTAGAAGAATAAAGAGCCGTGAATTCGAAATATTCTAATAGAAGGAGTATAATAAATGGAGATTAGGAAAACGAATAAGGGGGAACTTTCACGTGTTTACAATCAAACAGCTTTGGAGTACTAACGAACAAGAAGAAGTCCTACTGGTCGGTTTATTTCAAGAACCAAAACTTACTGGTGTAATGGCAGATATGGATAAAAGTTTAAATGGAAATATTACGGAACTGATTAAAGACGGAGATCTTTCTAACAAATTAAAAAATATAAAGAAACTAAATACATTAGGTCAGCTTGGAACGAAGAGGATCTACTTTGCCGGTCTAGGGAAGCGTGAAGATTTTACTTATGACAAAGCTAGAAGTTCCTTTGGAAGAGCTGTACAAGAAATTTTAAAGGAGAAAAGAACCCATTTTTCTATTCTTCTTGATACATTTCTTACAGACCAACTCTCAGTGGAAAAACTAGCACATGCGTTTAGTGAAGCGGCAGGTACAGCCGTTTATCGTTTTGAAGATTATAAAAAGAAATCCAATGAACCACAAAGAAGATTAGAAACGGTTACGGTCTATACAGAGAATAATGAAGCAGAAGCAGGCTTAACGAGCGGATACGCTTATGCTAAAGGCATCAATCTTGCTCGTGACCTTGTTAATACTCCTGCAAATCTTCTTACGCCGACAGATCTTGCTGCAGAAGCGATCGATGTAGCACTTGAATATGACATGGAATACGAAATTCTTGAAAAAGAAGATATGGAAAAGCTGGGTATGGGAGCTATTCTGGCTGTAAGCAAGGGATCAGATCAGCCTCCTAAATTGATCACAGTAAAATATCAAGGTGGAAAACCAGAGGATGCTTATGTGGCTTTAGTTGGAAAAGGCTTAACGTTTGATGCTGGCGGATATTCGATCAAACCGGCACTTAATATGCATGAAATGAAGAGCGACATGGGTGGAAGTGCAGCTGTTATAGGAGCAATGGAAGCGATTGGTCGATTAAAACCAGAAATTAATGTAATGTTTGTCATTCCATCTTCTGAAAACTTGATCAACGGAACAGCCATGAAACCGGGTGACGTGATTACTTCACTAAGCGGAAAAACGATTGAAGTACGTAATACGGATGCAGAAGGTCGTCTTATCTTAGCTGATGCCATTACGTACGCTAAAGAACAAGGAGCTAAATATATTGTTGATGTTGCAACGCTAACGGGAGGCGTGTTAGTAGCACTTGGAGACTGTACAACAGGTGCGCTAACCAACGATGAAAGTTTCTATGAACACATTAGACAATCAGCGTCAGATGAAGCAGAACTTTTATGGCTGCTTCCTAGCTTCCAACCATTTAAAGACATGCTGAAAACGAGTGATGTTGCGGATCTGAACAATTCTACAGGCAGATTAGGACACGCGATTACAGGAGGCTTGTTTGTAGGAGAGTTTGCTGAGAATACTCCATGGGTTCACTTGGATATCGCAGGGACTGCCTATTCTTCAAAATCAACAGAACTGGGGCCAAAAGGTGCTACAGGAGTCATGGTTCGAACCCTTACGACATTCGTAAGAAATTTTAAAGCTTAATTTTATATACAAAAACTGGATCTCTATAAGAGGTTCAGTTTTTTTGTTTTCTGATTGACACTTTTACCTATCCGTGTTAATTTGTTAAAGGTTTAACAAATTAGCGATTTAGCGAAATAAAGCAATAAAGCTTCTAAGGAGGAAATACTAATGAATGCTGTAGTATTAGCTGTTGCAGTTATGCTAGTACTTAGCCTTTTACGTATACATGTTGTAGTAGCATTGCTTGTAGGCTCTTTGACAGGCGGACTACTTGCTGGAATGGGGTTGACAGAAACCATAACAGTATTTACTGAAGGGTTAGGTTCTAATGCAGTTATTGCCTTAAGTTATGCGTTACTAGGAAGTTTTGCAGTAGCATTATCACGTACAGGACTTCCAGAATTGATGGTGAGTAAAGCTGTTCTCCTTGTTGGCAGGGAAGGTGAAGGAAGAAAGAAATCTTTATCAAAGGTTCTTATCTTATTTGTCATTCTAATGATTTCTTGTTTTTCACAAAACTTGATCCCGGTTCATATTGCCATCATCCCGATCTTTATTCCACCACTTATAACCATCTTAAATGAGTTGGAACTTGATCGAAGACTTGTAGCAACCGTGATTACATTTGGATTGATCACCCCTTACATGTGGTTCCCTGTAGGTTTCGGAGGGATTTTCCATGAAATTCTGCAGACCAATATGAAAGACAGTGGATTAACGGTAGACCTTGATCAAATACCATCTGCGATGACCATTCCGTCTTTAGGGATGATTGTTGGTCTTCTGGTTGCTGTTTTTATTTCCTACCGAAAACCAAGAAAGTACGAAGATAAAATAGCGAACACATTCGAAGCTGAGAAAACAAATTACACCAAACAGTCCATTATCGTAGCTGTTTTAGCAATTGCCGCAACTCTGGTCGTCCAACTAAAAACAGACTCTATGATCTTTGGGGCTCTATCAGGAATTATCGTTCTTTATTTTAGCGGAAAATTAAAACTGAATACTTCAGATCGGCTGTTAACGGAAGGAATGAAAATGATGTCTTTCATCGGTTTTGTTATGATTGCAGCCGCTGGTTTTGCAGCTGTTATGCGTGAAACAGGTGAAGTCGAAACATTGGTGAAAGACAGTGTAGCACTTATTGGAAACTCCACAGCACTAGGTGTTCTTCTTATGTTAGTTATCGGCTTGCTCGTAACCATGGGAATCGGTTCATCGTTTTCTACGATTCCAATCATTACAACGATATTCGTTCCCCTTTCAGCGGAATTAGGTTTAAGTGTTATGGCCACGATTGCGGTTATAGGTACCTCTGCGGCCTTAGGAGATGCGGGTTCACCTGCTTCAGACAGTACACTCGGACCAACTTCTGGTTTGAATGTGGATAATCAGCATAACCATATCTGGGATACTTGTGTCCCAACTTTCCTGCATTACAACTTGCCGCTGATCGCATTTGGCTTTATAGCTGCTATGGTGTTATAGAGAGTTCAAAGGACAGATTCTTTTTAGAGTCTGTCTTTATTTTTTTATAAAAAAATACACATGCTATGTGGTAAGGAGGGATAAGCAGTGGCAAAACGAAAACATTCTTGGAACGCAGCAGCAAAGAATAATTCAACACCAACAGAAAGCATGGCTAACGTTGAGTTTTCGGATGAGAAATTTTCAGATGACATTCCAAAAAGAGATACACAAAGCCCTAGATCAAAAGGAAAATAAAAAAAAGCTGGCTCCGTCGTTCATGGAGTCAGCTTTTTGTTTTTATTCAAAAAAGGTAAGTTCAGGCACCCACTGTTTCATGTGGCTTTTGATCTCCTCATAAGATTTTTTCATGGCAGGAAGGTCTTTCATGGGATGGATAACAAACGGTTGATCGACATAAGTTGGAAGAAATTTAGGTTCCGTTAATTCGATGCTGATTTGAGATCCTTTTTGTCGTTTTGTAACGGAAAGTTGAACAATGCCTCCGATGTCTTTAAATTCCCGTCGTTGACCTGATAAGAAGTTTCCTAAAGAATAAGCTACAAACGTTTTAGAACCATCACTGGCTGTTTCCCACTTGACTGGCTGAAGAACATGAGGATGATGTCCAATAATAATATCACCGCCAGCTTCCGTTACAACTTTCACCATTTCCTTTTGAAAATCATTTGGCATGCGTTCATATTCATTTCCAAAGTGAAGAGAGACCACATTTACATCAGACAGTTTTTTTGCCTGGGCAATGTCATGCTTGATGCGCTCCACCTCAATTAAATTCACAAGATGATCTTTCCCGGTTGGTACCGGTATGCCATTTGTTCCGTAAGTATAGCTTAAAAAAGATACAGTTATATCATTCTTTTTGATCAATCTTATATTCTGACTGTCTTTTTCATTTAAAAATGCACCTGTATACATCACGTCGATTTGATTCCAATAGTTCAGGGCACTTAAGATTACTTTTTCTCCTCGGTCAAGAGTATGGTTATTCGCTAGTGTAACAAGATCTACCCCATTTGCTTTTAAAGCATCACCCACTTCATGAGGTGAATTAAAGGATGGATAAGATGAAAGCCCATGCTGTTTACCGCCAATCATTGTTTCCTGATTCGCAATTGTAATATCAGGCCCAGTTAAATAAGGCTTTACAGGCTGAAAATTACGATTAAAATCATACCCGGATGGTGTTTTGGCTTTATTATAAACCCTATCATGGATCAATATGTCCCCTACGGCTGCAAGAGTTAGGTTTGTTGTTTTCTCAACAGGCTTCTCTGCTGCTGGCTTAGGTTTATTCTCTATTGGTAAGGCATTGTTTTCTTGTTTCGGTGCCTTTTTTTCTTCTACCGTCTTTAAATCTGCGGTATTATACATATATATAAGTGCGATTGTCGAAAAGAAAACGATAACGATTCCGGCAAACCACCAAATACGTTTCATTGGCAGCACCCCCCTTGGCTCTATCATAATGGAAAAAGAGGGGATATGTATATGTCAAATTACCTTGTATTGAAAACGGTTCCAATCAGAACATTCAGGAGGAAAGTACAAAATGAGACAAATTACAGCAGAAACAGTAGAATTTTTAGATCAAAATGATGAACTGGCTTCCTTTAAAAACGAGTTTTATACAAAAGATGATTCAATATACTTAGATGGAAACTCACTGGGTCTTCTATCCAAGCGAGCAGAACAGTCCCTTTTAGATGTTTTGAATGATTGGAAAGAGCAAGGAATAGACGGCTGGATGGGTGGGAAATACCCTTGGTTCACGTTGAGTGAACAGTTAGGAGAGAAGCTAGCTGTACTGGTAGGAGCTGAAGCAAAAGAAGTAATCGTTACAGGTTCAACGACAGTGAACCTTCATCAGCTAGTTGCTACGTTTTTTGAACCTAAAGAAGGAAAATCAAAAATATTAGCGGACGAACTGACATTTCCTTCTGATATTTATGGATTGCAGAGCCAATTGAGATTAAAAGGATTTAATCCGGATACAGAATTGGTGCAGGTTAAAAGTGAAAATGGATTAACACTTAATGAAGAAGATATTATAGATGCAATGACAGATGATATAGCACTTATTCTATTACCATCTGTACTATACAGAAGCGGGCAATTGCTTGATATAGAGCGACTTACAAAAGAAGCACATAAACGCAATATTCCGATCGGTTTTGATCTATGTCATTCAATCGGTGCTCTTCCACATGAATTAAGTAAATGGGATGTTGATTTTGCTTTCTGGTGCAATTATAAATATGTAAATGCTGGGCCAGGAGGAGTCGGCGGACTATATGTAAACAAAAAGCATTTTACAAAAACTCCTGGTCTTTCAGGATGGTTTGGCAGCAAGAAAGAAACGCAATTTGATATGGATCATCATTTTGATGCAGAAAACTCTGCAGGGGGTTATCAGATCGGTACACCTCACATGCTGAGCACGGCTCCTTTAATCGGGTCATTGTCTATTTTTGAAGAGGCGAAAATTGAAAGAATTCGGAGCAAATCTTTAAAATTAACAACACTGTTGATGGACTTGCTGAATCAAGAACTTGAAAGTGAATTCATCATCGTAAATCCACTCGATGATAAAAGGCGTGGAGGACATGTTGCTCTTATGCACAATGATGCAGCACGAATCTGTAAAGCTTTGAAAGATAATGGCATCGTTCCAGACTTTAGAGCTCCAAATATTATACGGCTAGCTCCTGTAGCTCTTTATAACTCATTCAGTGATGTATATAAAGCGGTAGGGATATTGAGTAAGATTATGAAAACACGTGAATATGAAAAGTATGAAAACAAAAGGGAAGTTATCGCTTAAGGAGGGATATGGATGAAGCTCTTCGATATTTCTATGCCTCTCTATAATGGTGTACCTGGATGGCCGGGTGATACTCCTTATCACTTTGAGCTGGCATGGACAAAAGAAGCATCCGGTTCAGTAAATGTCGGAAAAATGGAAATGAGCAATCATACTGGTACGCATGTAGATGCCCCGTATCATTTTAATAATGAAGGGGAAAAGGTTATCGATCTTCCTCTGGATTTATATATGGGACCAGCTCTGGTCATTGATGTTTCAGGTGTTGAGGAGATTACAGTTGAATGGATAAGGGAAAAACTTGTGGATGGTACTAAACGAGTACTCTTTAAAACAAAATGCTGGCAAGATCGGACGGTGTTTCCGGAAAAAATCGTTCCTATTTCACCAGCCGCTGTGCCTTTTTTATACCAGTGCGGCGTTCAGTTAATTGGTGTTGATATGCCTTCAGTCGATCAGTTGGACAGCAAAGAATTGGGAGCACATCACGCACTTTACAAACATAACATTCATATTCTAGAAGGTTTGGTGCTCGATGATGTGCCTGAAGGAGACTATGAATTAATCGCACTGCCACTTCCTTTAAAAGATGGTGACGGAAGCCCTGTCAGAGCTGTACTAAGGGAAATATAAAAAAAGATGATGAAAAAAACAAGCACAGATCTGTGTTTGTTTTTTCTTTTTAACTTAAAACTGCACTTTTGAGATTTTATTAGCAGTTCCTTATAATAGAAAAGAGATATACATTGGAGGAACGTTATGTACAAGTATGGTTTTACGAATTATTTTGAAGGTGAACTGCACTTTACAGGTCATGATGCAGTTCAAGTTGGTCCATGGCTGAATGTCTACATTCTTTTTGAGATCAAAAATGTTGAGATTTTGCCAGAGGGATTAACAGAACCGAGTGCACTAGCTGTTTATGATAAAGATGGAGAGCTGCAAGAGATTATCGCTCATGATGAAGGCGTAGACTGTGAGTATAAGTTTACGGATAAAGAAAAGGTTCAGATTACAGACTACTTGCAAAAAGCAGGTGTAAACAGAGTCGAGAAGGAGTGAGTGCTAGATGAAAATTACAGGGATTGAACCAACACCAAGCCCAAATTCAATGAAGATCAACCTTACGGAAACACTGCCCGGAACCGAGCGTTACAATTATACAAAAGATCAGGCGGACAAAGCTCCTGAATTTATTTCTGAAATCCTTAAAGTAGAAGGAGTAAAAAGCATCTATCATGTTGCAGACTTTATTGCGCTGGAACGCAATCCCCGTGCAAAATGGGAAGATGTACTTGCAGGAGTAAGAAAAGTTTTTGGTCAAGATGAAGAATTCGGCACTCAGGAGCAAGAAGCCCAAAAAGAAGATGAAATTACAGAAATCACAGTTCTTGTTCAGATGTTCCGTGGTCTTCCAATGCAAATAAAGCTAAAGACAGAACATGAAGAAAAACGTGTGGGATTACCTGAGCGTTTTGCAAAAGCGGCTCTAGAGGCTCAGGATTCATCGGAAAACCTTGTCATGGAACGCAAATGGGAAGAACAAGGGATTCGTTATGGGACTTTTGAACAAGTAGGAAATGAAGTAGCTGAAGAGCTATCTGCAGTTTATCCACAAGAACGTTTAGATCTATTAGTGAAACAAGCCTATAGCTCAAATGGAGATCAAGAACTAAATAAGGAGGCTGTTTCAACCTCAGAGGTTGCTGAAAAACTTCGGGATACGGATTGGCAGACAAGATATGCGGCTCTAGAGAAAATGAACCCTACAATAGATGATGTAATGGTACTTAAACAAGCACTTAAGGATGAAAAACCGTCCATCAGACGTTTGGCTGTTGTGTATTTAGGGATGATTGAAGATGAAGCCGTTCTTCCTCTTTTATATCTGGCACTTCAAGACAAAAATGTTTCAGTTCGGCGTACGGCTGGTGATGCCTTGTCTGACTTAGGTAATCCAATGGCTATCCCAGTTATGTGCGATGCACTTTCAGATAAGAATAAGCTTGTTAGATGGCGTGCAGCTCGTTTTCTTTTTGAAGTCGGCGACGAAACAGCTCTTCCTGCATTAAAAGCCGCTCAAGATGATCCGGAATTTGAAGTTGCTTTACAGGTAAAAATTGCAATCGAACGAATTCAAAGCGGTGAAGAGGCTGCTGGTACAGTTTGGCAGCAGATGACAAAAAGCCGTGAAAAATAAGAAATAAAAGACCCGCTGATGAACAGCGGGCTTTTTTTATGAAGTTTCCTGATGTATGCCTTCTTCGTGCTCTTCTCTCTCTATAAAACAAATAATTTCGTTGGAGATTTCTTGTGGTTTTTCCTCCATCACTAGATGCCCGCACTTTTCATATATGATAAGTTTAGCATTCGGAAGATCATGCTTTAAACGGTATCCAGTTTTAACTGGGATGACTTTATCTTCTTTACCCCATATCATTAAAACAGGCTGCTTAATTTCTTTTAGCTCGTTTGAACTCATATCCCCTTCACGATGTCTTAACAGTCTTATTAATGAGTTAATAAAAGCTGCTTCACTTATCGGTTTTTTATAGCTTTCAATCATTTCTTGAGTGACTAGTTTTGAATCATGCAGAACAGATAATAAATTTTGCTTTACATCTTTTTTTTGAATCCAATTTCTCATTCCCCAAGTAAACAAAGGCAAATAAGAACATGCGATTAACGATCTGCTTGCGCGTTTAACATATGAACAGCATCCGAGTAATATAAGCTTCTGAATGCGTTTTGGTGCTTTTTTGGCAGCGTGCATGGAAATCTGGCCACCCATTGAATGACCTATTAAAATCACATCTTGAATATTAAGTTTATCTAAGAAGTCAATGATCAGCTGCCCATAATTACTTAATTTATAGATGAAGCTAGTCGATTTTTCGCTTTGCCCAAAGCCTGGCAGATCCAGAGCGATCACTTTGTACTTTTTGGTTAAGTAGGGCAGAAGTTGTCTAAAGCTGATCGTGGAGGATAAAAATCCGTGAACAAGAACAACTACTTGTGCATCCGGATCTTCGTGTTCATAGTATTCATAATAAATTTGAACATTGTTTACAATCAAACGATATCCTGGAGAATAAATATGCTCTTCGTTAACAGCCATGAATGTCCTACCTCCGTCCGCAGAATTCTATGTGTAGTTTTACCAAAGTGGGTTAAGTATACAAGGTGAAATTATTTCCTTTCGTTTCTTCCGATTTAAACAGAAAAACGTTTGTTGTACCACTAGTGCAATATCGTCAAGGAAATTGCGATTGCCTTGTTTTCTAAGTCGGAATTAACCGTTATTTCAGCATTTCTATTGTCCAGCCTCAATGACCAGCTCCTCGAGGTCAAATTCTCTCCTTTCCTGGATACAAAAAGCGTATCCTCGTTCAGGAGATTATTTGCTTGTCGGAGCTATCCCGGTCATTTCAGCATTTCTACTGTCCAGCCTCAATGACCAGCTCCTCGAGGTCAAATTCTCTCCTTTCCTGGATACAAAAAGCGTATCCTCGTTCAGGAGATTATTTGCTTGTCGGAGCTAACCCGGTCATTTCGGCATTTCTAGCTAAATTTGTGCGTTTGTCTCTATTCCTCTTTACCCACTTCGTACATATTTTATTAAGGAGTAAGAACGCATAAAGAAGAAGGAGGTAGCAGGATGGCATTTCCATATTATCCTTACTATTATCCGTATGCATATGGTGCCTATGGTGGTTATGGTGGCTATGGTTACGGTTGGGTCTGGGCTGTAATAATAATCTTGTTTATTCTCATATTGATTTTCGGTGGCTGGTGGTGGTGGAACACTAGAGATTAACAAAACAAGGCTTGGAGGTAGGGTCTTCAGGCCTTTTTTTGCTTGAGTATGGATGAACTGCAATGCGGGGATAATGAAAGAAAAAATGGAGAGATGTTATGCATAGTCGACAAACAGTCCGCTATATATGTGAGGAGTACGTTAGCGGAAACTGTTATTATTACAAAAGTGAAATCATTACACATGATAATTGGAAAAATCTTGACTCCCTTTCCTGGTCAAGGCCCCGTCCAATTTCCAAGAAGACCTTTCTGAAACAGAAAAAAGCAGGGTACAAAACAGAGCATAAGTTTATAAAAAAAGAACCTGCTGTGGTCGTTTCACTTCATAAGATGAAAACCGTCTAGCTCTAGGCGGTTTTTTCGTTTGGAAATAAAAAAAGACCGATCCTGAAAAGACCAGTCAAAAGGGGGGAATATCTTAATGCATTTACAACATCAATTATGATCAGATTGTACATTTTTTAAACTCATTTTATTAAAAGGGTTACATCTTTTTTGAGTAGGGGATACAAGTTGTATGATGTTTAATAAAGGAGCGAACAGGTATGGATAAATTCAGAATTGCAAGAGACACGTTAGGTGAAGTCCGTGTGCCAGAAGATGCATATTATGGAGCTCAAACACAGAGAGCTGTAGAGAACTTTCCCATTAGCGGGTTGCGATTGCCGTTTTCCTTCATAAAAGCACAAGCCATTATTAAAGCCGGTGCAGCATATGCGAATAAGGAATGCGGTGTACTGGATAATCAAAAAGCAGAAGGGATCATAAAAGCCGCAGATGAAGTGATTGCTGGAAAATGGAACGAACAATTTGTTGTAGATGCTTACCAGGCAGGGGCTGGCACCTCGCAAAACATGAATATCAATGAGGTGCTTGCTTCACGGGCAGCAGAGATTTTAGGAGGTAAAAGAGGGGATTACTCGATTGTCCACCCTAACGATGATGTGAACATGTCTCAGTCTACAAATGATACAATTCCAACTGCTATTCAAGTGTCTGTCGCTGATCAGCTTCACAAAACCTTATACCCTGCACTTAACAAGTTACTCGATGTGCTGGAAGAGAAAGAAAAAGAATTTCATGGTGTTATTAAAGCAGGAAGAACACATTTGCAGGATGCTGTCCCCATTCGATTAGGGAGTGAATTTAAAGGGTACAGAGGAGCTATTGAATCTGTTAAGCATGCATTAGAACATACTGAAGCATCTCTATACTTACTAGGGCTTGGCGGTAACGCAGTAGGTACTGGGATCAATGCCCATAAAGATTATGCAGATCTTGCCATTAAAGAGATTGCAAAACGAACAGGCTTGCCATTTTCCAAAAGTGAGAACACGTATGCGTTTATGCAAAACACGAATGCTGCAATTCGTGTAAGCGGGCATTTAAAAGAATTAGCCATCCATCTTATAAAGATCTCAAGTGATCTTAGACTTTTAAGCAGTGGGCCCAGAACCGGGCTCGCTGAGCTCACCTTGCCTGCAGTACAGCCTGGCTCTTCTATAATGCCGGGAAAGATCAATCCAGTTATCTTAGAAAATCTGTATATGATCTGCTCTCAAGTTATTGGTAATGATACTTGTGTAACAACAGCAGCGATCGGCAGTCAGCTGGAAATTAATCCAATGATGCCTGTAATCGGATTTAACGTCTTGCAATCCATCACGATCCTAAGTAATGGGATAATGATCTTCACGGAGAAATGTTTAAAAGAAATTACGGCAAACAAAAAAAATATTGAAGCATGGCTAAATCAAAGTCTCTCACTTGTTACAGCGCTTAACCCGCATATCGGTTATGAAAAAGCAGCAGCATTAGCAAAGGAAAGCTTTGAAACAGGTAAAATCTTAAAGGATTTATTAATTGAGAAAAAACTGTTTTCACCAGATGAGGCTGAACGTATCTTAGATCCTAAATCGATGATATAAAAATACGGATTTGTAACTTTTACATCGGTTTTCTCGACAATTATAGTACAGAATTCTTGTTTTTCATTTAATAAATAAAAATGTAGTGAAGAGTGGGAGTTACGGAGGTATAATAGAGAAGTTCATTCACATATATAGGGAATGAATTAATATTCTGGAAAACAAATTTGGAAACTCGGTATTGAAATGAAAAGTGGGTATTTGAACTGTTTTTGGGGAGGAACTTGAAAATGTGCGGTTTTATTGGGTATATGTTAAATACACCTGAGACGGTAGAACAAAAGGAAACGGAACAATTAATTAATATGACAAATATCATAACTCACCGGGGTCCGGATGATAGTGGTCATTTTGTCGATCAGTACGTACGCTTTGGGTTTCGCCGTCTTAGCATCATAGATATAGAAAGTGGTAAACAGCCATTATCCTATGAAGATGATCGCTATTGGATCATTTTCAATGGTGAAATATATAATTATGTTGAAATAAGAAAAGAGCTAGAAGAGAAAGGGTTTGAATTTAAAACTCATTCGGATACCGAAGTAATCTTGGCACTTTTTAGTAAAAATCGAGAAGATGCTTTTAAGGAACTTCGCGGTATGTTCGGCTTTTTGATTTGGGACAAAGAAACAAAAGAGCTTTTTGGAGCAAGAGATCCTTTCGGCATTAAACCATTTTTCTATCTAGAAGATGACGAAGGGCTTTATTGTGCATCTGAAAAGAAAAGCATTACCCTTGTAAAAGAAAAACAGGAAGTGGATGCCGAAAGTTTGCACCACTACTTAACCTATCAATTTGTTCCCGAGCCGATGACTTTAACAAAGGGTATAAAGAAGTTAGAGCCGGGTCATTATTTCGTAAAAAAAGCAGGAAGACCTTTACAAATAAAATCCTTTTGGAAGCCAAACTTTGCTCCTAAGAACTTGAGTTTGGAAGAAGCAAAGGACAAGATTCGTTCAGTCATGAGAGACTCTGTTAAGGTGCATATGCGTTCTGATGTACCTGTTGGTGCTTTTCTATCAGGCGGCATTGATTCCAGTACGATTGTAGCTTTAGCCAGTGAACTTCATCCGTCATTAAAGACATTTACGGTTGGGTTTGAAAGAGAAGGGTTTAGTGAGATTGATGTTGCGGTCCAAACGGCAGCGGCACTAAATGTAGAGAACATTCACTACCTTGTAAAACCAGATGAGTTTATGAGAGAACTGCCAAAAATCATTTGGCATATGGATGACCCAGTAGCAGATCCTGCTGCTGTTCCGTTATATTTTGTAGCCAGAGAAGCAGCCAAGCATGTTACGGTTGTTCTTTCTGGTGAAGGTGCTGATGAACTATTTGGGGGATACAATATCTATCATGAACCACACTCTTTAAGACATCTTTCTTCGATGCCAAAAGGAATCACAAAGGGTCTTGCTGCAATTGCGAGCCTATTGCCTGAAGGTGTTAAAGGAAGGAGTTTTATCGAACGAGGAAGCATGACAATTGAAGAACGTTATATCGGAAATGCCAAAATGTTTTCTGAAGCTGAAAAGAGCAAACTGTTAAAGAACTATCGTTCAGCCTACAACTATAAAAATGTTACAAAACCTTTATATGAAAAGGCTGCTCAGTTCCATGATGTTCATAAGATGCAATATATTGATCTGCATACCTGGATGAGAGGAGATATCCTCGTAAAAGCAGACAAGATGACGATGGCTCATTCACTGGAATTACGTGTGCCGTTTCTCGATAAAGAAGTGTTTAATGTGGCCTCAGAATTGCATCCTAATCTTACCGTTACGAATGGAACAACTAAATATGCACTAAGAGAATCCATGAAAGGAATTGTTCCTGATTCTGTGCTGCACCGCAGAAAATTAGGCTTTCCAGTACCGATCCGCCACTGGCTGAAGAGTGAAATGTATGACTGGGCTAAACAATTAATCCATGCTAGCGATACCGATCAATATATCAAAAAAGATGTTGTATTAGACCTGTTAGAAGGTCATCGTGCAGGGCGTGGCGACTACAGCAGAAAGATCTGGACCGTGCTTATGTTTATGCTATGGCACCAAATCAATATTGAGAAAACATATGACTTTGGTGAAGAATATTTACTTACACCGAAACAGCTTCATGAAATGACTGTTTCAAGCCAATAACACTCCTTGTATTAGTTTTGCTTGTACGATTTAATTATGTTATACTTAACAGGTTAAAAAATAGTTAGGAGTGTTTTCATGAATTTTGAAGTAGGTAGCATTGTTGAAGGTAAAGTTACAGGCATTAAGCCTTTTGGTGCGTTTGTTGCATTAAATGATAATGTACAAGGTCTTGTACACATTTCTGAAGTTTCTCATGGTTTCGTTAAAGATATTAATGAGGCTTTGAGTGTTGGGGACGTTGTGTCAGTGAAAATTCTTTCTGTTGACGAAGACAGCAAGAAAATTTCACTTTCCATCCGACAAACACAGGAAGCTCCAGCTCCTGCACCTAAAAAAGAACGCCGCCCAGGTGGGTTCAACAACAACAAAAAGAGCAACACAAGCAACAACCAAGATGCTAACAAAGGTTTCAACACACTTGAAGCAAAACTTAAAGACTGGTTGAAAGAGTCTACTGACCGCCAGGCTCAACTAAACAAGCGTCTTAAGAAATAATTAAAAAACCTCTCGAGTCGAGAGGTTTTTTTTATTGTACAAATATTTAAGCGCGATTATGTTCCGCTTGACCTTCAGGGCTTAGTTCTTCAGAAGGCTTAAATAACAATGTTAAACAATATAAACCAGAGAGTCCAACTAGGCCATAAATAATTCGAGCTAATGCAGAATCCTGTCCGCCGAAAATAGCAGCCACTAAATCAAATTGGAAGAATCCAATAAGACCCCAGTTGATTGCTCCGATGATCACTAAGGCTAATGCAAAACGTTGTAATCCACTCATTATACTTCCTCCTGATCTGTATCAATAGACTGCCCACATATGGTGCCAATTTTTTACTTTATTTATACATTCCCTTAATCTCCTAAATGAAACAAAGCAGTTAAACACATCCTAATATTCGGTAAGCTAATTACTTTACATTGCTTTCCCTGTCCCACATAATACGGGTTAACCATGCCCGAAGGAGAGATCATGATGAACGAATATATATATTACAATCCAACTCGATTAGTATTTGGAAAAAATCAAATTCAAACGTTAAAAGATGAACTAGGGAACTTTGGGAAAAAAGTGCTTGTCGTTTATGGAGGCGGAAGCATTAAACGTAATGGGCTATACGACGAAGTCATGAATGAGTTAAAGAAAATGGATGCGGAAGTCAGTGAACTCTCAGGGGTGGAGCCAAACCCGCGGGTTTCAACTGTTAGAAGAGGAGTTGAAATCTGCAAAGAAAAAGGAATCGATACTTTATTAGCTGTGGGGGGCGGAAGTGTTATCGATTGTACAAAAGCAATCGCAGCCGGTGCAAAATATGATGGAGATGTTTGGGATCTTATAACATTGAAAGCTCAGCCACAAGAAGCACTTCCATTTGGAACAATCCTAACTTTAGCTGCAACTGGATCTGAGATGAATTCAGGTTCTGTCATTACGAACTGGGAGACACAAGAAAAATATGGATGGGGAAGTCCGCTTGTATTCCCTAAGTTTTCAATTTTAGATCCGACATATACATTCTCTGTACCAAGAGATCAAACGATCTATGGTATCGTTGATATGATGTCACACGTATTTGAGCAATACTTCCATAATGCAACAAATACGCCGTTACAAGATCGTTTTGCAGAATCCATTCTCTTAACCGTAATGGAAGCTGCACCTAAACTTTTAGAGGACCTTGAAAACTATGATTTACGTGAGACTATCCTTTACAGCGGTACAATGGCGCTGAACGGCACTCTGCAAATGGGACTTCGTGGTGATTGGGGCAGTCATAATATTGAACACGCAGTTTCTGCTGTTTATGACATTCCGCATGCAGGCGGTTTAGCCATCCTTTTCCCTAACTGGATGAGACATAATGTAGATACAAATGTAGCTCGCTTTAAGCAGCTTGCTGTTCGTGTATTTAACGTTGAATCAGAAGGTAAATCTGATAAAGAAATTGCTCTTGAAGGAATTGACCGTCTATCAGCGTTCTGGACTTCTCTTGGCGCTCCAAGCGCTTTAGCAGATTATGACATTGATGACTCTAAACTAGACCTTATTGCCGATAAAGCAATGGCTAGAGGAGAGTTCGGTAACTTTAAGAGTCAAAATAAAGAAGATGTATTAAACATCTTAAGAATGTCATTATAAAAGGAGGGGATGTACCCCTCCTTTTTCTTATCGTTAGTTTTGAATATTTCGTCTATTTAAAGAAACCGATTTCATTTGCTTGGTTCCTTGATTTGAAAGTTGTACTTGTATAAAGTGAAAGAATAATGATGTTTTTAGGAGGCTTACATATGACAAGAAAGCTAAGTTTTGATTATAGCAAGGCCCTTTCTTTTATCGGCCAGCACGAAGTAGATTATCTATCAGGTGCTGTAAAAGCAGCACACCATGCTATTCACGAAAAAACAGGTGCAGGAAACGAGTTTTTAGGCTGGGTAGACCTGCCTGAAAATTATGACCGTGAAGAGTTTAGCCGTATCGTTAAAAGTGCAGAAAAAATTAAAAGTGACTCAGATGTATTAATCGTGGTGGGAATCGGCGGTTCTTATTTAGGAGCACGTGCAGCCATCGAAATGTTAAATCATTCTTTTTACAACCTTTTATCAAACGAAGAGCGTAAAACGCCACAAGTATTTTTTGCCGGGCAAAACATCTCATCAACATATGTTAAAGAACTATTTGATGTATTAAAAGATAAAGATGTATCCGTAAACGTGATCTCTAAATCAGGAACTACTACTGAACCTGCTATCGCTTTCCGTATCTTCCGAAAGTTCTTGGAAGAAAAGTACGGAAAAGAAGAAGCACGTAAACGTATCTATGCTACGACAGATAAAGCTCAAGGAGCATTAAAAACATTAGCTAACGAAGAAGGTTATGAGTCATTTGTTATTCCTGATGATGTTGGTGGACGATACTCAGTGTTAACAGCAGTAGGACTTTTACCAATTGCGGTTAGCGGAGTAAACATCGAGGAAATGATGAATGGAGCTAAGGAAGCTTCATCCGACTTTAATAATCCAAACCTGGCAGAAAACAGCGCATATCAATATGCAGCCGTCCGAAATGCGCTATATAACAAAGGGAAAACAATTGAATTGATGGTTAACTACGAGCCAGGCTTACACTATGTATCAGAATGGTGGAAACAGCTTTACGGAGAAAGTGAAGGAAAAGATTATAAAGGAATTTACCCTGCATCTGTTGATTTCACTACTGATCTTCATTCTATGGGACAATATGTACAAGAAGGTCGACGTGACCTTTTTGAAACCGTTCTTTATGTCGATCAAGCTCGTGAAGAATTAACGATTGAAGAAGATGACCAAAACTTGGATAAGCTTAATTTCCTTGCAGGTCAAACGATGGATTTCGTAAACAAGAAAGCGTTCCAAGGAACACTGCTTGCACATACAGATGGCGGAGTACCTAACTTAATCGTTTCCATTCCTGAAATGACACCTTATCACTTTGGGTATATGGTCTATTTCTTTGAAAAAGCATGTGCAGTTAGTGGATACCTTTTAGGTGTTAATCCTTTCGATCAGCCTGGTGTTGAGGCTTATAAGAAAAACATGTTTGCCTTACTTGGTAAACCAGGATTTGAAAAAGAAAAAGAAGAACTTGAAAAACGTCTATAATGGTTTTAAACTGGCTTAACAACGGTTGAGCCAGTTTTTTTATCTCCTTTCTCCATTGATGAAACATCCAAATAATCTTTTCATGATTTGGATACGCTAAACAATAGGATACAAAGGAGGAACGTACATGAAACTCATTAAAAGCAAGCTGGAGAATCAATTATGTGCTTTGAATGAAGCGGAAGAAGTGATGAAGAGCATGGGCTTTTCATACGGAGGTAATTGGGATTATGACCATGGATATTTTGACTATAAAATTGACGATGAAATAGGATACACCTTTTTAAGAATCCCGTTTAAAGCAGTCGAGGGTGAACTGGATAAAAAAGATACAGTGATTCAATTAGGTGAACCTTTTCTTTTATCACACAAATATCAGATCGGTCTTGATGATAACGCTGAAACAGGAAATCTATCAGGCAGTTTAAACCAATTTTCAGAACCTCAAGACCCAGACGCTACAATTGATAAAAAGTGGATAGGTATTGGAAAAGAACTGGTGCAAAAAGTGGAAACGGCTCTTTTAAAGTAAAAACAGATAGGCTTATAAATCCTATCTGTTTTTTTATATGAGCTCTTTTTCTAAATTTAATACCATTGCATGTGAAGCAAGACTAGACGTTTGTATAATATGATCAGCACCCGCACGCCTAGCATTTGTTGCCTGTTCGGAGGTTAGTATTTCAGCATGTATTGATACTTCTGTATTTAATCCTCGTGCTGTAAGAATGGAAAGGATCGTATTCCTATCAGCATCAGATTCTTTTAAGTTAGCATCGGCAGTAATAAGTACTGTGTGAGCCTTTTCGATACGAGCTTTTATCCACGTATAGTCTATACTCGGTTTGCCGTGAATAAAATGGAGACCCTCCATATATAGCGGGTTGGCTTTTAACGAATCATCAATCAAAACAATGTGATCTGTTTGAAGTATGTTTCTCATTGCTTGGATCGTATTTCGTGAACGTTCATTCCATCCAACAATGATAAAATGATCTTTTTTTCTGTACATATTCTTCCCCTCAAAGAAACGATTTTCATTCTTTACGACAGTGCTGGCAAAATGAACCGTTAAAAAGGCTAAAAAAGACCCGCCTAAAAAGACCAAGAAGATAGAGAGTAGCCTGCCTTTAAATGAATGTGGCGCATAGTCACCATACCCTACTGTTCCTGCCGTCATAACAGCCCAATAAAAACCTTCAAAAATGGTTGGAAACGTATCTGGTTCGAAGAGGTGGACTAAAACAGCGCTCAAAAAAAGAATAATAAATAAGTTGATACCTAGCCTGATTAGCATAGGCATTCTCAGATATACGTAATAGATTTCGCGCATAGGTACACTCTCCTCCTATTATCACTATTGCCAAAAAAGAGTCCTGTTTATACGAAAAAAGAGAAAACAAAAAACCTCCAGGTTTTACCCAAGAGGTCTTGTTTTATGAAGCTTGTTGAGTTATTGCTTCGGTAGGAACTGAGCTCTCCTGCATAACAGGATCTGATGAATTTTGATTGTTAAGTGATATAGCTTGTTTATAAAGTTCTTCGCTTATAACTTGTGAATCTGTTTTCATCCTCACTTCAATAACGATGCCATCCATAATAATTTCAATATAGAAGCAATCTTCTTTTGGTTCAGAAGTTGGTTCAGGATCGATTAGAACAGGTTCCTCAACAGGATTAGGAGGATTTTCTGCTTCCTTTGGTTTATCCTCTTTCGGTTTTTCTTCTTTTGGTCGATCTTCTTTAGGCTTCACTTCTTTAGGTTTTTCTTCCTTATGCGTTTCATCCCTAGGTGGAACAATCGCCGCAGGGACATCCTTTTGTGGTGGTTTTGAAGTTTCTTTTCCATGTACACTTACCACTGCAGAAGGTGAATTCGGTTTTACCTGTTTTTCTTCTTTATCTTCTTTTTTCAGTTCAGCTGCTGGGTGTTCTTCGTTATGTGAAATAACAACATGGCTTGTTTGCGATTGAATGGGTTTCTTTTTTTGAGCTTCGTCTACTTTTTCATAGACAGGTAATATAGGTATTTCTTTTTTTGTTTTTTCGTCTTGTTCTTTTTCATCTAGAATGGGAAGAGGGGGTTCGTATACCAGGTCTGCTGATTCTTCTGCAGAAGCATTTACTATTTTCTCTTCTTCTTTCAAAAGCTCTTTAATCGGGCCGACTTTTTCAGAGATTTCCTCAATGGTTTGACCAGAAATTTCATTTTTTGTAATCTTAATGCCCGATTTCTTAGCTGCTGTATAGATTGCATAATGTCCAGGTGACATGTTCATCTTTTTTGATTGTTCACGCTCTTTAGAACTCATAACAATCGTTGTCATTTCAACCGATTTCTTTTTTGCGGTATTCGTCATAACCTCGTTTACACGTTGTTTCATTTCTTTCTCCATATCTTCCGGAATCTCTTCAGATAAGGTTGTAGTAATTAAGACTTCTTCTTGTGTTTTTAAGTATCCAAGGTCTTCACAAGTTTCAAAGATAAGGCTCGTTACATATGCGATGTCTTTCTTTTCCCAATCTGGCATATGGTCCAAAACGTTATGACCTTGCTGATTAAAAGCGGCAATTTCAAGGACTTTCATATCCTCGTCGATCTTTAATTCCAGACTTGGATCCATGTCCATCCCAACATATGCATAAGCTCCTTGTCCTGAGAGGGGGGACAGAACTTGGAAGAACAAAAGAAAAATCGCTAAAGCAACAGCAGTACCCGTCTTCCAATTTACTAGAATAGAAAAGATTGAACTCTTTTTCTCATGTACTAAAGGAAGAGTGATTTCTTGTCCTACTGCGTAAGCAGCATTTGTGTTTTTAACCTTTTTAAATTCGCCGCCTTCAGCCAGAACGATAAGGTGGCGTTTGCTGACCTCTACAATAATCGCTTTGTTCATTAGTGTTTTCCTCCCGTGCCCGGCACATACTGCAGTAACACATGATAGTTTTCAATAAAGATAAGTGTGAGTGCGGTTATGTATTCTCGTTGCCTTTTCATGGTGAGTTTCTGGTGCTGTGTACTCTCATTATGAAGAAGGGGCAATCGTTTCCATGTTAAAAAGTAGTTTCGCATATCAGGATCTCCCGCTATCTCTTCAGCCACTTGAATGGCTTGATGTCTATCATCTATCTCTTGTGGAGTACTGGCTACTAAATGTTTAAAATCTACTCCGAATTCCTTTAATCGCATTTTAAAATGCGAGATTTCTTTAACAGGATCTATTTCTGCCATTGTATTGGAGCATAAGCTTAAAGCTGAATCCGTATGATGCGATTCAAGCCCCGGCTGCATGGATTTATTCTTTTTGGTAAACCACCGGCGAATCAATTGTTCCCCCTCCTTCCGTACCATATGTAAAAATATATATTTCAAGATAATAATAACCAAATTATTATAGTATACTTTCACTAGAAAAAATAGTGAAAAAAGTCATGCCAGTGAATGTTTAATGAGTTTGATAGTACAAAGAGTTGGAAAAGATGTGAATGGGTGATAATTGTGAAATACAATAAAGAGGACCGTGAAAAATATAGTGAAGCGATAGATCGCATGCAAGAAGGATTAGACAGCATGATCGATTTATATAACGAAGCAGAAGATGACGAAGACTTGATTCAGTATGATGAAGACGTCATTACGGCAATAAAAAAGGCAAAAGAAAACTTTGGTGACGAATTCATCGACCAAAAGATTAACACGATCGTCAAAGAAGTACTTTCACTCATGCAGGGGGGACAGACCCCAAACAAAGACAAATAGTCCTTGTTTGTTTATCTGAAGTGGACACTTTAAATAACGAATGAAAAAACCGTCTTAGGAACTATTCCTAAGACGGTTTTTTAAGAATATAGATTTCAGTATTTTAAAGAATATACAGCACGATGGGAAGCATGTTCCAAGAAACCCATAGCGTTACAATAAATAATAAAGATACCGGAATGACAATTGCATATTGGATCCACTTTGTTGTTCCTGCACTCAACTGCCAGATTTTCCGAATAACAAGCATTAAAATTGGTATCAAGAATAACAGGGAGAATATTTTCAGCCAAAATACATAAGTGACAGTGTCTGGATCCATCGTAAGCAAGCTGATCAAACTGACAACAACCATAACAGCTATTACTGGCCAAATCACTTGTTTAACTTTCCTGGAATCGTGTATCGTTAAAAGGTAAAAAGCAATTAGGCAGCTAATTAAAAATAAAATCATAAATAATAGACCTCCAATTCTCTATTTTTAAATCTATTCTATGGATTCAATTTTTATGAGAGGTTAAAAGGAAATTAAAGAGAAAGGTGATTACCTATGAAGATAGCAGTACTATTTGGAAGTTCCAGAGATCATGGAAATACAGAGACTTTAACAAAACTGGCTCTTGAAGGGATGCAGTACACTTCTTTTTACCTCAAAAATTACAAAGTCAATCCTATTGATGATTTGCGTCATACAAAGAGTGGCTTTGTAAAGGTAGATGATGATTATGACGAGCTGATGCGAGAGGTTATCCACCACGAAATTCTTATTTTTGCTACCCCTGTATATTGGTACGGAATGAGTGGTGTGATAAAAAAATTTATAGATCGTTTCTCACAAAGTTTAAGAGATGAATCGCTAAACTTCAAAGATAAAATGGGCCGTAAAAAGGCATTTGTTATTACAGTTGGAGGCGATAACCCGCGGATAAAAGCTTTACCACTCATTCAGCAATTTCAATACATCTTTGATTTTTCAGGTACAGAGTTTGCCGGTTATTTGATTGGAAAAGCAAATGCACCTCATGAGATACAATCGGATTCTAGAAGTATATCCGATGCTATGGAATTTAGAAAAGTATTACAGAAGCACACAGAATGATGACTGTGTGTTTTTTATATAAAAATAAATATATATAAAAATCTTGTAATTTAATGTATTTAATAGAAAAATAGAGAAAAGACAATTCTTGTAAACAATAATAAAAATAATTCAACAAGGATGTAGCCTATGCGAGAAACTCCGTTTGAATTACAGAATAAAAAACAGTTGCTTCGCACATTTTATGAAGCCGTGAATAACGGGATTATAGTAATAGAACCCTCTGGAAAAATGATATTTGCCAATACAATAGCTTGCAGCCTTTTAGGGCTGGCTGAAGTGGAAATAGAAGACCGTTTTTTTTATAACCTGCCTTTTAATGTGATAGATAAGCATAACCATAACATTTCTCTTCAAGACGTTTACTTAGAATGGGCTAAACAAACCCAAAAAACCGATCCTTTGGAACTTGGTCTGCAGTGCAAAGAAACAGGGAATATTCAATACGTTCTGGCTGCTGCAGCACCGATATTTGATGGATTTGACCGGCTGGAGCAAATCGTGATTACATTAACTGACAATCAGAAGTTAATGAACAATGAAAAAGAACTTAGCCGGAGTCGAGAACGTTTTTATTCACTTGTTGATTCGATGGAAGACACTGTTTTTACGCTGGATCAGAACCTTATACATACGGGGATCTATGGAAAATGGATGGAGAAGCATCAGGTAAAGCCATCATATTTCTTAGGTAAGACCATACGGGAAGTCTTTGGTGATGATATTGCTGAAGGGCAAGAGAAAGCATGCCGGCTCGTCTTACAAGGAAGATCTCAGATTTATGAATGGGGTAATGTGCGCAATGGAGAGCGTTATTATTATCAGGCTATTCTTTCGCCTATAAAAAACGATCAAGGGCAAGTCGAGGGCATTGTTGGTGTTTCCAGAGATATAACGGAAGGCAAAAGAATGGAAATCGGACTTCGAGAAAGTGAAGAAAGGTTTCGGCAGTTTGCTGAAAACGCAAAAGATGTATTCTGGATGAAAGATTATGAGACTCGGAAATTATTATATGTTTCTAAAGCATATGAACATATATGGGAGCTAGAAGATTCGGAAACATTCGTATCGGTGTTTGATGAAGTTCATCCTGAAGATAATGAATCAGTACAAGAGTTTATAAAGTCGATTGCTCAAGGTGAGTCTCAAATTGAGTATCGTATTCAAGGTAAAAATAAAAAAGTGCGCTGGATCAGAACTAGAGCTTTCCCGATAACGAATGACCAAGAAGAAATTTATCGAATAGCTGGAATTTCTGAAGATATTACAGACCTCAAGGAAAAAGAAGAACTGCTCAGGAAGTCAGATAAACTCACTGTAGTAGGTGAACTTGCTGCAGGAATAGCTCATGAGATACGCAATCCGCTAACAAGCATAAAAGGGTTTGTTCAGTTAATGAAACCTGACATGGAGGATCTGCATAGCGAGATTATTCTATCAGAAATGGATAGGATTGAATCGATCATCAATGAATTTCTTGTCTTGGCTAAACCACATCAAGAAACAGTCTTTCAGCAAAGAAGTGTAAATGATTTTATTAGGCAAACCATTACTCTACTAGATTCCGAAGCAAATCTGAATAATGTTCAATTTGATACACATCTAAGATATGTGCC
The DNA here is from genome assembly GCF_014635025.1 of Fictibacillus barbaricus. Classification (GTDB taxonomy): domain Bacteria; phylum Bacillota; class Bacilli; order Bacillales; family Fictibacillaceae; genus Fictibacillus; species Fictibacillus barbaricus. Next base: position 1,046,689 of record NZ_BMCE01000001.1, read on the forward strand.
GAATATCCTTTGTGAAGGAAATCAGATTAAACAAGTGATAATTAATGTTATAAAGAATGCCATCGAATCTATGCTTAATGGTGGTACGATCTTTGTAGAAACAGGAATTCATGATGAAGGGTATGTGTTTATAAAGATAACAGACCAAGGTGAAGGAATAAGTGAGGAACGGCTTGCTAAACTGGGTGAACCTTTTTACTCAAATAAAGAAAAAGGAATAGGATTAGGTTTGATGGTTTCATTAAAAATAATTGAAAATCATCATGGTAATATTACGTTTGAAAGTATATTAGGTATCGGGACTACCGTCACGATCTTGCTTCCTAATAAACTTTTACCATAATCTATTAAAGCACATTTCAGCCAGTCTGAAATGTGCCTTTTTTTGCTTGCTGACTAAGTGTTTATAACTTTTTTATTAAGGGTAAATGTAGAGGAGAAGCATGAAAAATCAGATCTATATGATTGAAATGAATTGACGTAAAATTGTGAACAATCCTGATTCATGCTACCCTAGTATAGTAGGGGAATCAAAAAAATGGGATATTCAAGGAGGATAAGAATGAAAGATTTCAAGAAAAAATTGGGTGTTTTAGTGGTGGTTTTTTTAATGTCTTTATTGGCTGCTTGTGGCAGCAGTGATTCAAGTGATGGGGGACCTGAACTGAAAAATGAAGGAGAATTTAATTTTATTGTTTCTGGTGAGTTCCCTCCATTTAGTTCAGTTGATAGCAGTGGAGAACTAACAGGCTTTGACGTTGCAGTAGGTAAAGCTATAGCAGATGAACTAGGGTTAAAAGCCGTACCGGAAAAGTTTAAGTTTCATGGTGCTGTATCCGCAATAAAGGCAGATCGTTTTGACGCAGCAGTGGCAAGTCATACAATCACTGAAGATCGAAAGAAGGCAGTGAATTTTAGCGAGCCATATTATTATTCAGGTCCTGTTATATTCACAAGACCAGATAGTGATATTAAAACAAAAGAAGATTTAAAAGGAAAAGAAGTTGCTGTTTCAAAAGGTTCTACCTATGAAAAATCCGCTCAAGATTATACAGATCAAATTAAAAATTATGACAGTGATGCGACAGCACTGCGTGCGCTAAGTGAAGGGAAGCATGACGCGGTGATTACAGATGCGATCACAGGAAAACAAGCGATAGAAAAAGGATTTAAGATTGTGGAACAAGAACAGCTAGGTACGAGTGAACAAGCGATAGCTGTTAAAAAAGAAGATAAAGAACTGTTAAAAGCAATCAATGAAGCTTTAAAGAAGCTTAAGGATAGCGGAGAGCTTGCTAAACTCAGTGAAAAATACGTCGGTGCTGATATCACGAAAAAGCCTGAATAATGGTGTGAGAGCCGCCCGCATGGTTTATTGCAGGGTGGCTTTCTTTTTATCAGTAAAGATAGTGAAAAATTAAGGTAGAAAAGAGAGGAAAAGGGGAGGAGTATGGCATGTTTGATCTCGCACACATTATAGACGTATTAATGGAAAGTTACCCGCTCTTTATTAAAGGACTTTGGATTACATTAAAACTTACCTTTGTTTCCATTCTAATTGGTACAGGTATCGGACTTGTGTTTGCTCTATTTAAGATTTCAGGGATCAAGGTGTTGAATTGGATTGCTAATATCTATATCGCACTTATTCGGGGTACACCCTTAATCGTTCAGATTTTTATCTTTTATTTTGGACTTGCTGAACTTGGCATATCTGCTTTTTGGTCTGCTGCTTTTGGTCTTGCTATGCATAACGGGGCTTATATTGCAGAGATCTTTAGAGGCTCCATCCAGTCTGTTGATAAGGGGCAAATGGAAGCAGGACGCTCATTAGGAATGACTTACGGACTTACGATGCGAAGAATTATATTGCCCCAAGCTTTTAAAAGAGCACTTCCACCACTTGGCAATCAATTCATAATCGGCCTTAAAGATTCTTCACTTGCATCGTTCATCGCTCTAAACGAACTGTTTAGTATTGCAACAACACAAGGGTCTAGAACATTTGATGAAATGACCTACTTGATCATCGTAGGTTTATATTATCTAATCCTCGTCCTTCTTTTCACTCTACTTGTAAACCTGTTGGAAAAGAAACTTTCAGCTGGAGAATAGGAGGCGTTTGAGTTGAAAAAAGAAATGATACGGATTGAGAATTTAAAAAAGAGCTTTGGTGATCTAGAAGTCTTAAAAGAAGTCAATTTAGAAGTTCATGAAAGTGATGTAGTCGTGTTAATCGGAGCGAGTGGGTCGGGAAAAAGCACCTTGCTTCGATGCATAAACTTCCTAGAGATAAAAAACGGCGGAAGAATCGTTATCGAAGGGGAAGAAATTGATCCTAAATCGCATAACTTAAACGAAGTGCGGCAAAAAGTGGGGATGGTGTTTCAGCACTTTAATCTCTTTCCTCATAAAACCGTTCTGGAAAACGTTATGGAGGCACCTGTTATGGTGAAAAATCAAAATAAATCAGAAGCTGAAAAAGAAGCAAAAGCCTTGCTAGGGAAAGTTGGACTATCAGATAAAGCAGATGTGTATCCAGCAAAACTATCTGGCGGACAGAAGCAACGTGTTGCAATAGCCAGGGCACTTGCCATGAAACCGGATATTATGCTTTTTGATGAGCCGACCTCAGCACTTGACCCAGAACTAGTCGGAGAAGTATTAGCTACAATGAAGGAACTTGCACAAGAAGGTATGACGATGGTCGTTGTGACACATGAGATGGGATTCGCAAAAGAAGTGGCAGATGAAGTGGTATATATGCATGACGGTCAGATTTGGGAAAGAGGAAGACCTGATGAGCTGTTCAATCATCCAAAAGAAGATCGTACGAAAGACTTTTTAAGTTCTATTCTATAAAAATATGAAAAGGTGCAGCATGATAAAGCTGCACCTTTTTAACGTTTATTATATAGTATTTTCGGTGGCCATTGTTTTAGGCTTTCGTTCTTGAATCAACAGAACGGCACCAAGCACAAGTAAAATCCCGGCTGCTTGAATCAGGGATACGTTTTCCTTATATATCAACAGCCCCATGATCGTGGCTACTACTGGTTCAATGGTAGACACAATAGAAGCTTTGCTTGCTTCGAGTTGTTTCAAGCCTTGCGTATAAAACCAATATGCTAAAACGGTCGGAAAAAGCCCAAGACCCATAATATAAAGAATGGCACTCGTACTGAATACATTAGCATCAGAAGATGAAATATGACTAGTCGGATAAAGAACAACCATTGCAAATAAAAACGTATAATAGCTAATGGTCAATGTCTCATACTTCTTACCGGCTAACTTCCCAAAGATGCTATAAAGCGAATATCCAAGTCCAGCCCCTAACCCGATCAACAAACTTTGCATAGAAAGTTCTAATTGAGCTGAAAATACACCTGATACTAGAGTGCAGCCCAGCAAAGTAACAAACAATGCACACAGCTTTTGCTTCGTAAGTTGTTCTTTAAATACAAAAAGAGATATGATCAGCACAAAAGCAGGAGCAGTGTATAACAGGATTGCTGCAATGGCGATTGAAGATGTTTGAATGGTGGTAAAGTAGCACCAATTAAAGAAGGAAACACTCATTACACCTGTACCGAAAAAATACCACAAGTGAGAGACCTTAATCTTGAGAAGAGAAGGCTGCTGAACGACAATCCATAACAAAAAAAATAGAAACGCACTGGCTGCTCTTAAGAAAACGATTTGTAGAGGAGTAAAGCCAAGTTCAGCTAATTCTTTTACAAAATAACCAATAATCCCCCAAAGCGAAGCTCCTATGGCTACATAAAAAAAGGCAATCCTCGTTTGATAAGGCATACCCATTCATCCTTTTCTAACTAAATAATGACTACTAATTGAACTCTAACAAAAAACACCTTTATTGTATATGACAATAAAAGTGTTTTATACCCAGTTTATCTTATTGATTCATTTTTTCTGTGATCTTCTCAACATCCTCTTCTTCTTCTTTCATAATGTCATCGTCAATATCTTCTTTAAATGCAAATGATAGTAATAAAGAGACTAAGATTCCACCTCCAATGAGATTTCCAATAGTGGCTGGAATTAAATTAAGCAGAATAAATTCATACCAGCTATATTCAAAGCCCTCTAAAACAGAAATACTGAAATACCCCATATTTGCTACAGCGTGCTGGAAATTTCCAGCTTCGAAAATAATAACTGGCAATAAAATACCGAATATCTTTCCCATTACATCACGGGCAGCAGTAGCTAAAACGGCTGCTATGCCAATCAGCCAGTTTGCAAGAATACCAGAGAAAAGAACCTGAAACCATCCCCATGTACCACGATCTGTAAATTCCATCTTCTTCTCCATAAATTTTAAGAGCCCTTCATAAAACTCTTTGTCTAATGAGCCTGAAAGATTTAAGAGAAACCCAACAAATAAAGCTCCTAGAAAATTTCCGATATAACAAATTCCCCAAAATCGAAGAACTTTTTTGCTAATCCAATACTTACTCTGAAGGATATAACTTGGAAGCAAGATATTAATCTCTGTAAAAAGAATGGAGCCTGATAAAAAGATCATCGTATACCCTATAGCAAACCCGACACCAGATAAGAGATTATATGTCCCAAGTGTGTCGACTTGCATGGAGAGAAGCACGGAGCCAAGTGCCCCAAACGCAATAAAAGCTCCTGCCATAAATGATAAAATAAATTGTGCCAAGTTCGTGATCTGTAGAGAGGCCTTTCCTTCTTCAATAAAGTATTCAATAATCTGGACGGGGAAAAAGTACTGCCGATCTGGTACATCTACTTTGTTTTTATTTTTCATCTATAGTCCCTCAAATTTTGTCATCCGTCCTACTACTCTTCCCATAACTAGAAACATGCAAAACCAAATTTTTATAAAATTAAGGTCAGTCTTGTTCTTTTTGTTTTTAAATACCAAATTCCTATGAGATTTTGCTTAATTGTAGTAATCAAATTGAAACAATAAAGGTTACTATCTTCATGCGAATGGCTCTCTTTTATTCCTATATTATTAATATATTCAAATAATAATAGATTTTGGAAGGAGAGAATTCGTTGAAGAAGGGTTTTATGTTGTTCATGGGGATTTTGCTTGGAAGCCTATCGATCTGGAGTCATAAAGGAGAAGCGGCAAGCTACGTAAATCCTAACCAGACGTATACATATGAGATGATGACAAGTAATATCAAAACGCTAGCCCAAAAATACCCGGGGCTTGTTCAGTATCGGTCACTTGGTAAAACGCCCTACGGCAGAGACATATGGGCAGTGAAGCTGGGGAGAGGGGATGCTACTGTTCTATATAATGCATCCCATCATGCAAGGGAATGGATTACAACAAACATCGTCATGGAAATGATCGATCAATATAGTGAAAAGTACATGTTAAATAGTTCAATGGATGGCTATAATGTTGCGCATGTGCTAAACAATACATCGATATGGTTTATACCTATGACCAATCCAGATGGGGTTACACTTCAGCAAAAAGGATTGGCGGCTTTTCCAACTGCGTCACATGCAAACCTTATTAAAATGAACGGCGGAAGCAAAGACTTTAAAAGATGGAAATCCAATGCTCAAGGAATTGATCTGAACAGGCAATATCCTGCCAGATGGGAAGAAATCAATAATAATGCCAAATCGCCTTCTTACAAAGACTATAAAGGAACTGCACCCCTTGTGACTGCTGAAGCTAAAGCAGTTTCAGCACTTACTTATTTAGTCGATCCTGAAATAACAAATTCTTACCATACAGCTGGAAGAATTCTTTATTATCATTTTAATTATGGAACCGGAACTTACGAAGGAGATAAAACGCTTGGTGCTGCTCTAGCAAACATGACAGGTTATCGGCTGATTCCGCCTGATACAAACTTATCAAGTGGAGGAGGATATAAAGATTGGTTCATCCAGAAATTTAAAAGGCCAGGATTTACGTTTGAACTTGCTCCGTATGCAGGTGAAACGAACCCGTCTATCACCATTTTTCCAGAAGAATGGGCAAGAAATAAAAAAGCAGGCCTTTACATGGCGATAGAGGGAGATAGGCGCTGGGAGAATCGGATAACACCCTTAACAAAAACAATAACGCTTACGCAAAAGGTACCCCTTTATGACAGACCAAACGTGAATCACAAAATGGCAGCGGCAAGTTTGTACGCAGGAACATATAAAGTGAATGCCTCATATGGAAACTTTTATCGCATACAAACGATCCTTGGACCAAAATGGATACTAAGGTAAATATAGTTCATCTTTAACAAGTTTTTATTTTTCAAGATATTAAACCAGAAGTAATCACATGAACCAGTTTCCTCATGGTGGACCAACTCAATAATCGAGGTCTCTACAATAGAATATAGTAAAAAGGAGCTTTGACTTAAATCGGTCAAAGCTTTTTTGTATAGAATGTCCTATATGATTAAAATATCAAAATACTACTTTATAAGGAGTATATATAGTAAAGAATATGTGTTTTTTAAGAATTACTAGCTTTTATAATATTGTTTGAATATTATGATAATTAAATGAATGGCTGCTCATTCATTTTGTGTTAAACAACCTTAGGGAGGTGAATGAATGAATTTAGCTAAGCTGTTTTTCAATGAGTCTGCAAAACTTTCCGCTAATAAGGCCATTTTATGTTCTATAATTGCAGCATTGCTCGTCCCTGTTGTGTATAGTGGTATTCTTTTATCCGCTACTTGGGGGCCTTACGATCATCTTTCAAACTTGCCGGTAGCGGTCGTTAATAATGACAGAGGTGCCGCGGCAGGCGATCAAGCTATTCATGTGGGCAATGATCTAATTGCGAACATGAAAGAAGGAAAAGACTTAGGGTGGAGATTTGTAAATTCAACCGAAGCTATGAAAGGTCTTCAGAATAACGAATATTATATGGCGATTATCATCCCGGAAGATTTTTCTGAAAGGGTTACTACAGTTTTAGATCCAAATCCGAAAAAGCTTGAGTTAGAGTATATTCAAAATGAAGGTCTAAATTTTTTAGCTTCAAAAGTTACTGAAACAGCTACCCAAAAGATGCGGGAAAAGCTAGCCGATACAATCACTCAAAAATATGTAACGAATATGTTTGCCAGCTTAGGAGAGGTCTCAGAAGGTTTTGGAGAAGCGGCTGATGGATCTTCTAAGCTTTCAGAAGGAACTGATCAGCTGCATAAAGGAACAAACGAGTTAGCAGCAACTGTAACTTCCAAACAATCCGATATATCAAAGCTTGCAAACGGCACGAGAGAACTCAAAAGTGGTACAGGGCTCTTACTTCATAATCTACAAGGGAAATCCGGTGATATTCATAAATTAGCTTCTGGTGCAGATCAGTTACATGGTGGATTGGTCACCTTAAAAAGTGGTTCTTCTCAAATTTTAGATGGATTAGAAAAAGCTGAAGCAGGAAGCGAGGAACTAAAAACGGGGGTTTCAGAGCGATTGGTACCAGGAAGCAGAAAAGTAGCGGATGGTACAGGCCGTTTAAAAGATGGATCTTCTAAACTAGCAGCTGGAGCAGATCGGTTAGTTGCCGGACTGGAAGAATATAAGAAAGCCAATCCGACTGTGAATATTGGACCTTATTATCAACAAATCCTAGATGGAGCCAAAGAAATATCAAGTGGTTTAAATAATCTATCAGCCAAGTCAGTTGCTTTGAACGAAGGAGCAGTTTCAGTAGCGGATGGAATCGCTTATAATTTAGCGCCAGGAACAGTTGAACTAAATGAAGGGCTTAATCAACTGTTAGCAGGTCAAAGCAAGCTTGATCAAGGAGCTGTAAAACTTGAAGCTGGGGCAAAGCAGATAGCAGATGGAAATGCCGCTGTTGATAAAGGATGGAATGAACTAATATTAGGTGTTACAAAATTAGATTCTGGTGCAGCAAAGATCTCAGATGGAAACAGCAAGGTAGATGAGGGATGGAGAAAACTATCTCAAGGAGCAACGAAGTTAAATGATGGGGCAGGGAAATTGAATGAAGGAAGTGAAAAACTAACTTCTGGTCTAAAGTCAGGTGCAGAGAAAACAGGGAAATTGAACACAGAGAACGATAATATTAACATGTTCTCGTCACCTGTCAAACTTAAAAGTAAAACGGTCAATGAATATGAATACTACCGCGATTCAACTGCTCCATACGTTATAACACTCGGGTTGTTTGTAGGAATCTTAATTATGTCACTCTTTATTAATTTTAAAAGACCACACTTTATTTCAGGTTTCAATTGGTTTTTAGTAAAATTTATCCATTTAGCAGCACTTTCTATTGTTCAAGCAATCCTCCTGCTTATCACTGTTCTTTTTGTATTAAAAGTGAACGTTAGTAATCCGGGTGGTTTGATTTTATTATCACTGATTGTAAGCGTTGCCTTTGCGGCGATTGTCTTATTCTTAGCAGCCCTCGGTGGAAACATAGGCCGATTTATCGCATTAGGATTGGTCATCATGCAACTATCGATAACGGGAGCAAATCTCCCGATTGAAATGCTGCCGGAAAATTTAAGAACGATAAGTGAATATATGCCATTTACGTATTCTATCGCAGGGTTTAAGTCCGTAATCACGCTAAATGATTTCGGGACAGCTGTTTACAACATGACAATTTTGCTTACATTCTTTATTGTTTTTTCACTATTAGCTTTTCTTGTATTTAACTTTAAGGGGAATAGGGTTCAAGATCAACCCAGTGAAATTACAGCTTAATAAAAAAACGAAACTGCTCTAAAAGAATATTTTAGAGCAGTCTTTTTTATGCACTAATCGTATGTGAAGAGTCTGCCTTTGGCTCTGGAACGAACAGAAGGATGGTCATACCAATGATAAATAAGATGACAAGGCTAAATACTGCACTTGCTGAGTTGCCGGTAACTTGAGCCGTAACAGCAATAAGCAATGGTCCCATAATGGAAGCGAATTTGCCGAAAATGTTGTAGAACCCAAAGAATTCATTGGAGTTTTTTTTCGGTACCAATTTTGCAAAATAAGCACGGCTTAATGCCTGAATCCCTCCTTGGGATGTAGCAACAAGCATAGCAAGGATCCAAAAGTCTAACGTTGTTTTTAAAAAATACGCATAAATGCAAACTACAATATAAACAGCTATTCCAACATAAAGCATCGTTTTACCTGTAAACTTTTCTGCTAGCCTTCCATACAAAATCGCAAAAGGCGCTGCAACCACTTGTGTGACAAAAAGGATGATCAACAGGCTGGTAGAGCTGATCCCTAGATCAGATCCGTAAGCTGTAGACATTGTTATAATGGTTCCGACTCCATCAATATAGAAGAAATAAGCTAATAAAAATAAAAACAAAGGACGGTATTTTTTTATTTCTTTTAAGGTGTTTCCTAACCGTTTAAAGCTGTTCATGATTGGTTGGGGTTCACGTTCGATACCGTATTTCTGATATACATTTTTCAGAAGAGGAATCGTAAAAATACCCCACCATATCGCGGTTATTACAAAAGCAATCTTACTTGCGATCGTTGTAGAGATTGGAAGGACTTCATTTTGAGATAATACGATAATAGCAATGCTAATTAAAAATGGAATCGTACTTCCGATATAGCCTAACCCGAAGCCTCTTGCTGATACTCTATTCATTCTTTCCTCAGACGTAACATCTGTAATAAAAGCATCGTAAAAAACATTGGATCCGCTAGAGCCTATAGCTGTTAACGTATAAAAAACTAATAAGAGCAGCCATTGATCACTTGGAATAAATGCTAGTGAAGCGGTAGAAACAAGGCCAAGTACAAAAAAGAAGGTGAAAAATCGTTTCTTCAGCCCTTTATAATCAGCAATTGTCCCTAAAACAGGACTTAGCATCGCTAATATAGAGGTTGCAATGGCAATCGTATAACCTAAGTAGGCTGTTGAATCAGCTGGGCTAACTCCTGCTCTAGTAGCGGAAGCCTTAAAAAATAGAGGAAAGACAGCAGTTGAAATAATAATGGAATATGCAGAATTTGCCCAATCATAATACATCCAGCTATTCTCTTCTTTCGTAAACCGTTTCATTGGTTTTGGTCCTTTCTATTGCAATTTTAAGATGGACTAAGAGAAAAGAACTCTTCGATCACCTTACCGTCTGTGTGTCCTAGTGAAAGACCTAATAATCTAGCAAATGTAGGTCCTTCGTCGATTAAATGCATGGAGGGAACAACTGTATGCTGCCGAATCCCTTTACCAGCTAACATAAGAAGAGTGGTATAGTCTTCTTTTTCAGGAGAATAGCCATGACATGCATGTGTATACCTTTTTGCTCTAACATCCTTTTCAGTAATATGATGAATAACGCTTCCATCTATATCTTCATTAAAATAAAAGCCATGTCTCGCCTCTACCATAAAGGAACAATTTTCATCAGCCCCCATTGCTGTTGCTTCTTCTTGATTGAAGATTTTTTCAACACCATTGGCTTCATCGACTAATAGATTCTCCAAAAGCTCATTTACGACCTCCTTTGTTTGTTTATCCGATGGATCTTTTAAGTAAATATATGCGGAGCCATCACAACTTTTGCAAAAGGCTCTCCAATTTTTTAACCTTTTCTTCATATCGACTTCTATTAGCTGGTATTTCTTAAATAAGACATTAAGTTTAATAGCTTTTGATTCATCTAGTGCACTATGGTCTCCTAAGATCGCAATGGTTGTATCATCATAAATCCCAGCTTCTTTTACGGCCTGAACAATTCTGCCAAGGCGTTTATCATGCCGCTTAACAGCTTCCTTTGCTTCTTCGGAAGAAAATCCATGGTAGTGTCTCTGTGAATCAAGGTCAACAAAATGTATGAGTAAAAGATGAGGTTTCTTAGATTTTATAGTATGTACAGTGGATTCTAATACGAAATCATCGAGTTCAGGTTGGCTTAAACCATTACGGAAGTGTCCAAATCGACGATTCATGTCTAATTGATACAGAATGCTTCCATTTGTTAGAGAAACAGGAATTTGATGATGCCACTTACGGTTTGCAAATATTTCAGGCATATTGTAATCAATGTCTGCTCCAGCAGTAACGGGCCATAATAAAGCAGCCGTTTTCATCCCTGCTTTTTTAGCTTCATCATATAAGGTTGTTCCATTTACATGTTTCCTGTGCCAATACCAGTCCGGAGAAGTTCTTCCCGGCTGAAGAAAAGTATTGTTCACAATGCCATGATTTTTAGGGTAGTTTCCTGTCACGATTGTTGTGTGGCATGGGTATGTAACAGAAGGATAGATTGTTTGCACATATCTGCAATAAGCCCCATTTTGTATGAAATCATTGAAATGGGGAAGCTGCTCCAGCATTGGAAAATCGAGGGAAGATAGACAGTCAAATGATATAACGATTAAATGGTTGGTTAGACGAGACATACAATTCCTCCAAGATAAGATAATCTTCCACTATGGTAAATAATAACATAAGAAAATCCCGCACATGTAAAGGCTGTATGTTGTTTATCAAAAATAAATATTTCTCCTTTCCAAAGCTTGGAAGGTGTGTTATGAATGAATTATCTCATTTTAGTGGGTGATGATGTGATAAAATGGTGGCTTGGTGTTATATGTATGTTTTTCATAGCCTTAGGGGTGATAGGGTACTTATACACGATGGACTATGCCTCTGAAAAAGCAATGGAAGAAATCACGAAAGAGTTAACGGCAAACGAAGAAGAAATTAATAAACTACTTGAAGATCCAGAGATACGAAAGTACATCGAAACAGGTGAAACACCTAAGAAGAAATTACCGTTTACTTCAAAAAACGAGGCAGTAAAACTTATCTCCGAAAGATATACGATCAATGAACTAGCTAACATAAGAGAAAAGGTAAGTAAAGGATTAAACGAGCAAGAGAAGCTTGTCGTATATGAAAAATTACTTGAAAAAGTAACAGATGATGAGCTCGTTGCTTTAAAGGTAGTAGCATTAAAGGAAATAAAGAAGAAATAAAAAAGCCCAGATTTAATAGGGCTTTTTCTTTCATTAGAAAGATAATCGGATTCGTCCATCTACTTTTGAAATGAGATAGCTTTCGTATTCTCCAATTTTAACATTTGCTTCTTTTCCTGTTTCAACAACACTCTTAATTTGTTCTTTTATATAAGGGTGCATGTCATAAAGAATCTCAACGTTCTCAACAGAAACAGATCTAGAACCAGTACTAAACATCATGATCACTTGATTAGAAGTATTGTCAAACATAGCAAAGCAATCGCTGTATTCAATAGCATATAACGTTGCATCATGTTTCTTTGCAATATTTACTAGATCGATTAGATTTTCTTCTGCTCTACTCATTAAATTAACATATTTATCCCCGTCAATTACTTTTATATCTGGCATCTCATTTTGTGTTTGAGTGGTTACTTTTTTTGTTTCACTCTCAGTCTGGGTTTGCTGATCAGGTGTCTTAACTGTTTCCGTTTTCTTTTGAGGTTCCTGCTTGGCAGGATGAGTTTCGCTATTCAAACTATCTACTTTAACTGTTTCTTTTGTCTTTAAAGATTGATTTGGGGGATTAACAGATACCAACTTACTATTAACAATAACTTTTTGGTTAGTTGCATTGACCTTGCTTTCAATTTCACTATAGTTTAATACTCCAATGATCAATAGTATTGCAGTTGCAAAGATAATCGCACGACTACTCTTCTTCTTCAATTTTATTATCCCCCTCATTAACTTCTTGTTACTTATTAGACGAGGTTATATTCTAAATGGTTTCAAAATTATTACAAAAATATTTCATGATTATTACAAATTAATTCATGAGAAAAATCTGATAAAAAATGTACTTTATATGAAGTTAAAAAATTAGCAGCTTGCTCTGAATGAAAGAAGCGAAAAAGAGCTATAGGGCTGCAATTTCATTTTTGATAAAAGTACATGTGTCTAAAAAGAAGCTGAAAAAAGGAACAATGATCCCCGCTGTATCCGAAAATTAGGCAAGACCCATGTATATTTGTAAGGGTTCTTTTTTGTTGAAGTATGAACCTCCTTTTTTTGTTGCAAACTAAGAACAGATGAAGGAGGGCTTTATATGGAACAAGTAAAAGTCATTATCATGAAACTTATTGTATGTTTAATTGCTTTTTGGATAGGATTAGATCTGTTATTTGATGCTACGTTAAGTGATATTGTTTCTTTCGCTGTCACAACCACAGTTATTACGTATATTATTGCGGACCGCATCCTGCTGCCGCGTATAGGTAAGAGAAACACTTTGATGGCAGAATTTATTTTGGCGTACGTAGTGGTTTGGATATTTGGATCAATTCTCTTAGATGGATACCTTCAAATTGCTTGGGGAAGTGTAATTGCAGCAGGGATTATTACAGCATCAGAAGTTTTTGTTCATCAATATTTACTTAAACATATTTCAGCAAAGAATTCAGAGAGAAAACAACATAGAAGATTTAGACCAGGCCTTAGATACGCGACAGAGTTCGCAGAAGAACAAGATCCTAGAGGGAAAAATAAAAAAGATTAATGAGAGCATCATTTATTCGAAAAAACAAACCAGCCAATGCGGCTGGTTTTTTTATTTGCGCCTTCCCTAGTACACCTCATTATATTATTGATACTCATAACCATCATTCTTTTTTGATACACCTTAAGCAACCGACACAAAATTAATGAAAAGTGTATTTATTACCGAGTTTTGCTAACGGAGCTGATTTACAAAATCTTAACGTTGGATTAATGTGGGGTTAATATTGTCTGATTATGATTAAACCGTAACAAACAGCAATAAACATTAAAAATTCCACATTAAATGGAGGCACTTTTTATGAATAACACATTCAAGAAGAAATGTTACAAGTCTATTCAAGCTGTGATGTTAGGAGTGAGTGTACTAGGATTAGCAGCTTGTGGAGCTGCTCAAGAGGAGGCTGCTCCTATTGTTAAGGATCCAAGTTCGTTAACCCTGAAAGAAATTGAAACAAAGGCAAAAGAAGAGGGAAGCGTTAATAGTGTCGGTATGCCTGATTCATGGGCTAACTGGGGAGAAACGTGGAATGAAGTGACAAAAAAATATACATTGGAACACAAAGATACAGATTTATCCAGTGCCGAAGAGATTGCCAAAATGGAATCTGAAGGAGAGAATGCAACAGCTGATATCGGGGATGTAGGAATTTCCTTTGGACCAATCGCTGAACAAAAAGAATTAACGATGCCATATAAAACTTCCTATTGGGACGAGGTACCTGATTGGGCAAAAGATGACAACGGAGATTGGGTTGTTGGCTACCAAGGAACAATTGCATTCTTTACTAATAAAGAATTAGTGGATAACCCGCCAAAGTCTTGGGATGACATATTAAAAGGAGATTACAAAGTGACTGTTGGAGATGTTCAGCGCGGCACACAGAACCAAATGGCCGTTCTTGCTGCGGCTATCGCTTCTGGCGGTGATGAAACAAATCTCCAACCAGGAATTGACTATTTTGCTAAGCTTGCCAAACAAGGACGCCTTAGCTTAACTGATGCCAAGCCGGCCAACATTGAAAAAGGGGAAGTGGAAGTTGCCCTTGTTTGGGATTTCAATGCCCTTGGTTACGCTGACCAAATCAACCGAGATCAATTTGATGTCACCATTCCAAGTGAAGGTTCAGTCGTGAGCGGGTACGCAACTATTATTAACAAATATGCAAAGCATCCGCATGCAGCGATGGCAACTAGAGAATATATCTTAAGCGATGAAGGACAAATTAACTTAGCTAAAGGATTTGCCCGTCCGATTCGCGATGTAGAGCTTCCGAGAGAAGTAGCTGAAAAAATGGTTCCAGAAGAACAATACAAAAATGCAAAACCAATTGAAGACTACAAAGCTTGGGAAGAAACGGCTAAAAATTTACCGCAGATTTGGCAAGAAGAGGTGTTAGTCCATGTCAAATAAAGTAATAACAATTGTTGTTGATGGTATGAGATATGATAAAGGATGTGAAGCTCTCGGATATATTCAACATCTAGTTGAAACCAATCAGGCAGCACTTTACAAAGTAAAGTCTGAACTCCCAAGTCTCTCCCGTCCTTTATATGAAGTGCTGTTAACGGGTACACCGGCATCAGTGAACGGAATAACGTCCAATCAAGCCGTACGCTTATCTACTGAGAAAAGTCTCTTTCATCTTACGAAAGAAAACGGCTTAAGAAACGGGACGGTATCGTATTACTGGATAAGTGAACTTTATAATCGCGCGCCATTCCATTTTATTGAAGATCGTGAGCAAGAGGATGAATCTAACCCGATTCAATATGGGAAATTTTATTGGGACGATGACTATCCAGACAGTCATGTGTTAATGGATGCAGAAGCCTTGCGCAGAAAATATGACCCGCACTTTTTATATATCCATCCGCTCGGTGTGGATGTAAAAGGAGAAATTTTCGGATCAGAATCGAAAGAATATCGTGAACAAATCTTAAAAATGGGAAGCTTGTTGGCACAGCTTTTGCCAATTTGGATCAAAGAAGGTTACCACATTTTGATTACATCAGATCATGGCATGAGTGAATATGGCAACCATGGCGGCATAACTGATGGTGAGCGTGATGTACCGCTCTTTATCATTAGTCCAAAAGTTGAGCCTGGCGTTTACAGTGAAGTGATTCCGCAATTAGCTTTTGCACCGCTCGTTTGTGAACTTTTAAATATTGAGCCTTCCAATAAGATGATTTCATATCAATTGCCGGGCCTAAAAGGGAAAATCACCATTTAAAAGGGATAACCTATTCAATATTTAAATGAAGAATGAAGGTTGACTGGAATTGGTTTAACGAACGTACTGTTAAACCAATTCCCAAATTGTTAGAGAACACAGAGGAGCGAGAAGTCTTGCGAAAAATAAAAAAACAAAAAATTTACTTATTAGCTCTTTTACTGCCATTTATTACGTTTGTGATTGGATTTGAAATAGGACCATTGGTGGCGATGATTAAAAATAGTTTTTATGCAGACGATGGAATTCAAGTTACGATCAATCAATATATCACCATATTTAAAAGTAAATTTTACTTACAAGCCATTCAAAACAGCCTTGTTATCTCCTTATTTTCTGCTGTAACTTCTGTGATTATAGCAGTCATTGCAGCTTATTCGCTTACAAAGTTCTCACAAAAAATACAAAATCGTTTACTGATGATTACTAATATGACGTCGAACTTTGAGGGGATTCCCCTTTCATTTTCATATATTATTTTACTTGGAAACAATGGGCTGTTTACGTTGCTTTTTTCTAAGATTGGTTGGGATGTGTTTGCAGATTTTAATTTATATTCATGGACAGGCCTCATCCTTGTTTATATTTATTTTCAAATTCCGCTTGCTGTTATGCTCATCTACCCGTCTTATCAAGGAATTAAGAAACAATGGAAAGAAGCCTCTTCATTATTAGGAGGATCAACTTCATCATTTTGGCTTCACATTGGGATTCCGGTTCTTTTACCGAGTATTGTAGGGACTTTCAGTATTTTGTTTGCTAATGCGATGGGAGCTTACGCTACAGCCTATGCATTGGTCGGCAGCAACTATAACTTGTTGTCCTTGCAAATTGCCTCTCTAGTTGCTAGTGACGTTGCGTTAAAACCGCAGCTGGGTAGTGCGATGGGAGTTCTGCTAGCAGCGACCATGATAGGGGCGATGTGGTTCAATGAACGAATGATGCGTCGCATTAGGAGGGATCTTCGATGAAAGCTTCATTGACTTTTCATAAATTGATGGTTGGATTACTTGTTATTTATTTATTAATTCCGCTTGTAGGAACATTATTATTCTCGATTGCTGGTAAATGGGATCATACCATTTTGCCTGAGAGTTATACAATGAAATGGTATATTGAATTGTTTCAGGATGAACGGTTTTATGATGCTTTTCGAAGAACACTGTTTTTAATTGTCATGTCTGTAGGTCTAAGTGTTGTTATTATGCTTCCGACTATTTTTATCATCACAGTATATTTCAGTAAATGGGAAGGATTTCTACAAGCAGCAGCTATGCTTCCTTATGGAATTCCTCCTATTGTTGGAGCTGTTGGATTAATCAAGGTGTATTCAGATGGACCCATTCAAATTGCCGGAACACCTTGGATTCTAATTGGTGCTTATTTCATAACCATTCTTCCATTTATGTATCAAGGTATCCGTAACAGTCTTCGGACGGTTAATGCTGTGCAGCTTGTTGATGCAGCTGAATTACTGGGTGCTACAAAATTCCAGGCGTTCCGCACAGTGGTGTTTCCCAATATTATATCTGGGATTTTAGTGTCTACCTTATTATCAGTCGCTCTTTTATTTAGTGAGTTTGCTTTTGCCAATTTGCTTGTCGGGGGCCGATTTGAAACCATTCAAATTTATCTAGCTGACAAACTAAACAGCAGTGGTCACTTAACAAGTGCAATTGTTATTACTTATTATTCAATGATTTTACTATTAACGGGGACTGTATTAAAACTTTCTTTTAGAAAAGAGAAAAATCCTGTCGTGTCAAATAAGAATCGAATTCTTTCATTGTTTAAAAAACAATACCGTCATAAAAATACTGCTTTAGAAGGTGAAAAATAATGAGCTATGTAACCATCGATCAAGTGACTAAGGGGTATGAAAATCAAGTCGTTTTAAATAACATTTCTATAACATTAAAAAAAGGAGAATTTGCTACACTTCTTGGTCAAAGCGGATGCGGAAAAAGTACATTATTACGTTCCATTGCGGGGCTTGAAGGCGTTGATGCAGGAAGAATATTAATCGATGGAATTGATATTACTAATTTATCACCGCGTCAGCGTGAAGTCGGTATGGTATTTCAGTCTTATGCGCTCTTCCCAAATATGAGCGTTTTTGATAATATCGCTTACGGTCTCAAAATGAAGAAAGTAAAAAATATTAAATCACGAGTAAAAAAGATAATTGAGATGGTTGATTTAATAGGAAAAGAAGAGTCATATCCCCATCAATTATCTGGTGGACAACAGCAGAGGGTTGCTCTTGCCCGTGCGCTTGTCATGGAGCCGAAAGTACTGCTTTTAGATGAACCGTTAAGCGCATTGGATGCTAAAATAAGAAAAAGTTTACAAAAAGAATTAAAGAGAATACAGAAAGAATTAGATATTACAACTATTTTTGTTACTCATGATCAGGAAGAAGCAATGACGATGTCGGATCGAATTTTTGTCATGAATAATGGACAAGTCGTACAATCCGGTTCTCCATCAGAAGTTTATACTTCTCCAGTCAATACATTTGTGGCGAAATTCATTGGAAACTACAATGTTTATGATATGGAAGTTTTCCGTAAAATCGTTCGCAATAGAGAATTAAAGGGAACTGAAGTCGCGATTCGTCCTGAGGTTTTACAATTAGTTTCTGTTGGTGAGGATAGCTTGGATTTACAGGAGAACTGGGGAATAAAAGGATTTATTAAAGATGTTTCCATGACAGGGAATGTTTTAAGATATGAAGTAGAAACAGAGGAGTCCGCTTTCCATGTAGACTATCTTCACCACCGTGGGAAAATGTTTGAGCAAGGAGCACTCGTTCATATTCTTGTACCGAAGAAAGAATGCATCATTTTATAAATTATTAATGATCGTGGAGGAAGAAATATGTCTGTTTTGCCAGAAGAAAGAAAGAATGAAATTTTAAAAGAACTTAACAAAATGGGAAAAGTAAAAGTTGTGGAATTAGTTGATCAATTTAATGTTTCAGAGGAAACGATTCGACGCGATTTGATGATATTAGAGGAAAAAGGAGTTTTAAAGAGGGTTTACGGGGGAGCGATTAAAACAGTCTTTGAATTTGAGGAACCTCCATTTACACAGCGTACAACGGTGAATCAAGAAGCGAAAGTTAAAGTTGGGAAAAAAGCGGTAGAACTCATTTCTAACGGAGATGTGATTGTTATTGATGTAGGGACAACCATGCTTGAATTTGCGCAGTGTCTTGAAAATAAAA
This sequence comes from Fictibacillus barbaricus, assembly GCF_014635025.1. Classification (GTDB taxonomy): domain Bacteria; phylum Bacillota; class Bacilli; order Bacillales; family Fictibacillaceae; genus Fictibacillus; species Fictibacillus barbaricus. Next base: position 1,065,652 of record NZ_BMCE01000001.1, read on the forward strand.
AAGACATAACGATTTTAACCAATTCTCTTCCTGTGTCGTCTGTGTTGACCGAATCGCTCAATCAATATAAGTTTACAGGACAAATTCTATTACTAGGTGGACAAATTGATCCGAAGCAGCAATCTATATGCGGCAGTCTCACTGAACAAATGTTAAATCAATTTAATATTGATAAAGCGTTCATTTCAGCTGGTGGTGTGTCTATTCAAAATGGGATTAGTAATTATCATTTACATGAAACATTAGTTTCACGCAAGATGGTCGAGGTATCAAAGCAAGTAATATTGCTAACCGATTACTCTAAAATTGGTGTCGACACATTTTGTAAAGTTTGTCCTCTAGAAAAAGTCGATGTGATTGTCTGCGAGCAACCGTTTCCAGAGGAATGGAGAAATCATTCAAAATTAGAGGAAATCAATTGGATTAAAGCATAGTCAGTTCATAAAAGGACATGTCGAGACGGAAGAGGGAGTCCTCTCTTATTTGATTAGATTTTTATTGATGGCAGGTAAAATAGCTAGAAAGAAAATTTAATAGATAGAATGAGAAAAGGAGCTATATAGCATGAGTTTCATCGCGATAGATTTAGACGGAACATTATTAAATGACCAGAATGAAATTAGTGAAGAAAATATAAAGGCGATTCAATATGCCCAAGATAGAGACTTTGAAGTAGTTATTTCAACAGGACGGGCTTATTTTGACGTTCAAACCATTTGTGAAAAAGCCGGGATTTCTCCATTTGTAATCGGGACAAATGGCGCGACCATTCATTCAAAAAGCGGAAAGTGCATTTCTTCTATTACGATGACTAAAGATCGTGTCGAATCTATTCTCCAATGGTTAGATGGACGAAATTATTATTACGAAGTGTTTACTGATAAAGCCATTTATACGCTTAAAGAGAGAAGAGAACATTTCCGTAATGAGATTAAAAGTTTGAAAAGCGAAGATTTGAATACAGATATGAAAGAATTAGTTGAAGTGGCGGAAAGGCAATTTGACCAGTTTGGATATGTTTTAGTTGAAAACTATCATGATATCTTAAAACAGGAAGAAGAATTCTATAACATTTTGGCATGTTCTTTTGATAAAAATAAATTAGACGAAGCATGGAACCAATTCAAAAAGTTTGATGAGTTGATGGTTGTTTCATCTGCTGATCATAACATTGAAATTACTAGTAAAAGGGCTTCAAAAGGAATGGCCCTTGAAAAATTGGCTATCTTGATGAATGGCTCTTTAGATCATGCTATGGCAATCGGGGACAGCAACAATGATTTATCCATGTTCCAGAAAGTTGGTTACAGCGTAGCGATGGGAAATGCGAAAGATGTCATAAAAGCTGTTTGTACCACGACAACCCTTAAAAATGATGAGAATGGGGTAGCTTATGCGATATATCGATATATGGAGAACTTCGTGGTTCAAAAGTAAGTGTCAATGCCGAAGGAGCGAGCGTTAAAATGGCATGGATCTATATCATAATGGCAGGAATTTTGGAAATTTTCTGGGTGATCGGTCTAAAATATTCACACGGATTCACCAAAATTATACCTAGTATAGTAACAGTAGTTATTATCATCATTAGTTTCTTTTTCCTTTCAAAAGCTTTACATTCAATTCCCTTAGGAACTGGTTACGCCATTTTTACTGGATTGGGTACGGTGGGAACAGTAGTAGCTGGGATGCTATTTTGGGGAGAGACTATTAATCCACTGAAAGTATTTTTTGTGGCTTTAATGATATCAGGAATAATTGGAATAAAAATTAGTTCAGCACAACCTAAACATTAAAGAAAATGAAATGATTTATACAAGGTTAGGGGATAATTCAATGGCTTGGTTTTTTCTTCTTATTGCCGGAGTTGCCGAGATTGGTAGTGTTATTAGCTTGAAACATGCAGACGGGTTTAAAAAATTACTCCCCTCTGCAGCGTGTCTATTTTTTGGGAGTTTAAGCTTTTATTTTCTTTCTTTGTCATTAACTTCTCTACCAGTAGGGACTGCGTATGCAATATGGACCGGGATCGGCACTGTTGGAAGTGTTTTAGCAGGGATGATCTTCTTTAATGAACCTAGAAGTTTAAGAATAACCCTATTGATTATGTGTATTATTTCTGGGGCGGTAGGTATTAAAATGACTTCTGGCCATTAGATAAGGGTTTTAGATGGAAATATGTTGATACAGAAAAAGGTACGATCACTATGGAGGAGAAGAGAGATGAAAACTGTTCAAGATTGGATAAAAGAATTTCCTTTACTAAACGAGTTAATTGATACAAAGGAAGTATTTTGGTCAAATCCTAAATATGAACCATTTCAAACTGGATTAAATAAACTTCTACTTAATGAGAAAGATGTAAAAGATGCAGAGGAAAGGTTAAAGCGTTTTGCTCCTTACATCGCTAGAGTTTTTCCTGAAACAAGAAAACTAAACGGAATCATTGAATCTCCTATCGTACCCATCCCGGCGATGCATCAACATTTATCAAATATGCATGAGCATCCATTAGAAGGGACATTTTTGTTGAAATGTGACAGCCACCTTCCTATTTCAGGTTCCATTAAAGCACGCGGCGGCATTTACGAAGTGTTGAAACACGCAGAAACGTTAGCACTTAAACATGATTTATTAACGGTAAATGATGATTATTCCATTCTTGAAAGTGAAAAATTCAGAAACTTCTTTTCACAATACTCAATTGCAGTAGGGTCTACAGGCAACCTAGGGTTAAGTATAGGTATCATGAGTGCCAAATTAGGTTTTAAAGTTACGGTCCATATGTCTGCTGATGCAAAGAAATGGAAAAAAGATCTCCTTAAAAGCAAAGGAGTAACCGTTATCGAATATAAGGAAGATTACAGCAAAGCCGTAGAAGAGGGCCGAAAGCAGGCGCATAACGATCCGAATTGTTACTTTATTGATGACGAAAACTCTCGTGACTTATTTTTAGGCTATGCTGTGGCTGCAATTCGACTTAAAAAACAATTAGAAGATTTAAATGTAACTGTAGATGAAAACCATCCACTATTTGTTTACCTTCCATGTGGAGTAGGCGGTGGGCCGGGAGGAGTGGCTTTTGGTTTGAAACTAATGTATCAACATCGAGTGCATTGCTTCTTTGCAGAGCCTACACATTCTCCATGTATGTTACTGGGGCTAGTAACAGGGCTTCATGATAAAGTTTCTGTACAAGATTTTGGAATTGACAACATCACATCAGCAGACGGCCTTGCGGTTGGAAGGCCATCAGGATTCGTTGGTAAAACCATCAAGTCTTTATTAAGCGGAAGTTATACGGTAAGTGATAATGAATTATTTAAACTATTAAGCGCATTGGTCGATACAGAAAACATTCACCTGGAGCCTTCCGCATTAGCCGGTGCAATAGGACCGGTAAAGTTATGTACTGAGAAAGAAGGAAAAGAATACATACAAAGTCATAACTTAACAGATAAAATGAAAAATGCTACACATCTTATATGGGCTACCGGTGGAAGTATGGTTCCTAAAGAAACGATGAACGAATATTATAAAAAAGGTGCAACGTTATCACCGTAAATGTTTTAGTTCTGATTTGAAATGTATTCTTAGACAAGGAAAGTTAAGCAGATGAGAGAAAACTTCAGTATTCAACTGGAGTTTTTCTTTTTGATTTCCAATTAACCTTGGTGAATTAATAATTATAATAAATAGACAACTTCTTCCTTCTTTTAACATACAAATTAAAAGACAAGCCTATTAGGAGGGAGTTTCATGAAGGTTCTTTATATTGACAAGAAATGGTTTTTATTTTTATCAGTTATCTACATCTGCCTTTTGGTTGGAGGCTGGTTTATGACAAGACCAGAAGCAGTTGAGACAACAGGACCATCGACTGGGGCAAAAAAATTCGAAATTAATATGGTCACCGGAGAATTTACATCTACAGGTGATGATGGAAAAGAGATTGAAGCTTACCGCTGGGATCCAGGTACAATTTATGTACCTAAAAATGAACCAATAAAACTAAGCATATATGGAGTGAACAGTAAAGAACATCCCTTTTATATAGAAGGAACTAACATTAAAGGAACTGTCAAAAAAGGCAAGGAAACTGTTTTGAATTTACGTATTAAGAAAGAAGGAGTCTATAGGCTTATTTGTACTGCCCATCATAATATCAAAAATAATGGACCAATGGTTGCCTATATTGAAGTGCACTAAATCCTCCCTGTTTTAAGGAGGATTTTTTTACGTTATCTTATCTTATAACCATATATAGTTTCATCATTTCATAATCCTCGTACTTTAAAATATGACAGTGCCAAAAGTACAATCCTGTATACGGTCCAAACTTCATAATAATTCGTGCTACTTGTTTCGGATTAGCTCTTACTGTATCTTTCTCTCTTCGTATTGAGCCTTGTTTATCATCTGCTGCAATTGAGGAATAATACTTTGTATTAAAAAAAGATGTAAACCATACACGTGTAGGCTTACATCCTTTTATAGGTATCTAAGTTTAAATCTTCAGTCCGTGGCGCTTAAAAGCTGCTGCTTCTAGAATGGACATTCCTTGATTCTCAGCAAACTCAACCAGTTTGTCCGACACTTTTGGTGCAAATTCTTTAGCAGGTGCAGCATAAGACATTTCCCTTGCCCGTGATGAGTTACTTCGTGCGAATGGTCCCCAGATGGCAAAGGTTTTACCTGGACTTTGAATATTCATAAAAAGCGTATTTCCATCTGGCGAGAAGATAGGACCTGCTAATTCAGATCCACTGAGACGATTGGAGGCAAAAGGATAGATCTTGCCTTCAGGTGTAATCCCCATAAGTCTATCGTTGCCGGAACCATCTTCTGCGAACCAAAGATCGCCCCATGGAGTCATGCAGATATTGTCTGGAGATTCCATGTTTTGTGCATCCGTTGCCTCATAGAAAAGCTCTAGTGTATTAGTTGCAGGAAAATAGCGGTAAATACGGCCAAGATTTTTTTCACCTGCTGAGCTGTCATCAAACCAAAAGACACCTGCTTGGAAGAACGCTCCCTCAAGTTTTTTGAACTTAATACAGCCATGTTTATCAGCATCCTCGCGACAGAAATAAGGATCTAGTTCCTTCCAAACTACCCCAAATTTCTGTCCTGTTTTAAATGTGCTTGCTGCTGGACCATGTATCTCTTCAATCGCAGCCGCATATAGCTTACCGCCTTTTTGTAACGCTCCCGGTTTTTGACTGACATCATTTGGGATAAAACGGTAAAAATAGCTCGGGCTTGCATCTTCTGTTAAATATACATATCCCGTCGCCGGGTCGATTGCGCAAGCCTCATGGGAGAAGCGACCCATATCTATAATCGGAGTTTTGGATATTTCGTCTTCTGGCTTTTGCGGATCCACTTCAAACACATAACCATGTGTCGCCGAACGGGTTTCTTCACAAGTCAGCCAAGTCCCCCATGGAGTAGCTCCTCCAGCACAATTTCGAATCGTACCTGAAGAGGTTACATATTCATTTATCACTTCCCGGTTTGGACCTACTACTAAAGCGGTTGTTCCGCCTACTGCAGCAGGGTCATAGGGATTAGTCCCAACTACAGGATTTGAAGCACTTGTCCCTAATTCATGGTTACGAACAAGAATGGTCGTGTTGTTTGGCCCCTCGAATGCAGCCATTCCATCAAATGCCCCGGGAATTTTTCTTCCGTTTGTCAATAGGTTCCCTTCTTCGGAGATAATTTTGTAATGGAATCCTTGTGGAAGATCGAGAATTCTGTTTGGATCAGGAACCAAAGGTCCATAGCCGCCAAACCCGCTTGAAGGGTTGTCAGTATTATTCGCTAACGCTTTAGAACCGAGGGATAATACTCCATTCGCCCCAATGGTAAGTGCAAGTGTGCTCATTCCTCCTGCTTTTAAGAAATCCCTTCTGCTTAATCCTTTTTTTAGGTTTTTATCTTCCATAACGTAAAATCTCCCTTTAACATAAATTTTTGATTCTAGTTATAGATTAATTATTCATTATTATAAGGGAGTTTGATTTTTGTAAAAATTCAATAAATAAATGGTGAAGTGGAAAAGTGATATTGAAAATAATTATTACCTTCTATTTACAATATATTTTGAAAATTGCATGAACGCATCAAATGAATGATTTCCTTCTAAACCTATATTTGGCAATGATTCAGAAAATTTATATGTTTACAAATTTATTATATATTAGTAAAATTACCTAGGGCATTCGACTATATTCGACATAATTCTGGAGGTTTCTATGAGTTTATTTAGGAAAAAACAACTATCAAATGAATATTCTGATAATTCACTCAACAGGGTATTAGGTGCAATGGATCTAACCATGTTAGGTGTAGGTGCGATTATCGGTACAGGTGTATTCGTACTTACCGGAGTAGCCGCTGCAAAATATGCTGGCCCTGCCTTGATACTATCTTTCATCATTGCTGGATTAGCCTGTGTATTTGCTGCATTATGTTATTCAGAATTTGCTTCAATGATCCCGCAATCGGGAAGTGCCTACACGTATAGTTATGTGGCATTTGGAGAAATATTTGCCTGGATCTTAGGGTGGGATCTAGTTCTTGAGTATGGACTTGCCTCATCTGCTGTCGCGAGTGGATGGTCAGGGTATTTTCAAAGCTTGTTAAACGGTTTTGGAATTCATCTTCCAACAGCCTTAACCAGTGCCTTTGATCCCTCAAAAGGTACTATAATCGATTTACCAGCGGTTATAATCGTTCTATTGGTTACTTTGTTGCTTTCAAAAGGAGTTAAGGAATCTGCCAAGTTCAATGCGATCATGGTAATTGTTAAGGTGGCAGTTGTCCTTCTTTTTATCGCAGTTGGGGTTTGGTACGTTGAACCTGTCAACTGGGAACCGTTTATGCCATTCGGCTTTTCAGGCGTTGTAACGGGTGCTGCAGTAGTCGTGTTTGCCTACTTTGGTTTCGACGCAGTATCAACAGCTGCTGAGGAAGTAAAAAACCCGCAGCGTAATCTTCCGATTGGAATTATTTCTGCTTTGGCGATCTGTACTGTCCTTTATATTGTGGTTTCTCTTATACTCACAGGGATCGTACCGTTCAACATGCTGAACGTTAAGGATCCGGTTGCTTTTGCGTTACAGTTCATTGGTCAGGATTGGGCAGCTGGGTTTATCTCACTTGGAGCAATTGTAGGAATTACTACAGTTCTTATCGTTATGATGTTTGGTCAAACTCGTTTATTCTTTGCAATGAGCCGAGATGGTCTTCTTCCAAAGAAGCTTTCCATGGTACATCCAACATCAAAAGTTCCTTTGCCAAGCACTTGGGTAACGGGAGGATTAGTTGCACTCTTTGCAGGCTTTGTTCCTTTGGATAGATTAGCAGAATTGACTAGTATCGGTACTTTGTTCGCTTTCGCCACTGTCTCACTTGGAGTCGCGGTACTTCGTAAAACAAGACCGGAGTTGAAACGTGGTTTTAAAACTCCGTGGGTACCTTTAATTCCTGCTTTAGCTATCATTTTCTGTGTGTATCTCATGCTTCAGCTTTCTTCTTTCACATGGAAAGGATTTGTTGTGTGGCTTGTACTAGGACTTGTGATCTACATTGCTTATGGCTATAAACATAGTAGATTGAATCCAGTAAAGAGTGAATAATTTAAGCATTTGAAAATCAAAATATACTAGATCGATTCTGGGATTTAAGAAGATATAGAAAGTGTTCTGTATTTTAAAAGGAAATTTTTTCATTCGACATTTTTATACATCATTCTGTATTTTCTAAAAAAATATGGTAACATAATCTTTGGACATCATTTAACAGCCTAGGAGGTAACCAGATGAAAAAAATTAACATTTTTAGTTTATTATTAATCTTGTCTCTACTTTTAGCAGCCTGCGGTACGAGTGGTGGAAAAGAAGGGGACGTAGTAAAAGTTGGTGTAGATACAACGTATCCTCCGTTTGAATTTGAAGAAAAAGGTGAACAAAAAGGGATCGATATCGAACTCATTAAAGCGATTGCGAAGGATCAAGGATTTAAAATCGAGATCGAACCGATGGATTTTAAAGGAATCATACCAGCTCTACAAACAGGTGAACTTGATGTCGCTATTGCAGGTATGAGTATTACAGATGAAAGAAAAAAAGTGGTGGATTTTTCAAAACCCTACTTTGATGCAGGGTTAACATTAGTTGTTGCTAAAGACAACGGTACCATTCAATCGCCAGATGACTTAAAAGGGAAAAAGATAGCTGTTAAAAAAGGGACAACAGGAGCAAAATTTGCACAAGATCTTGCTAAAGAAAATGGTGCAGATGTCGTTCAATTTAATGACAGTCCTTCTATGTTCCAAGAAGTCTCTAATGGTAATGCTGATGTATTAATTGAAGATTACCCAGTTGTAGCATATGCTATCGCTCAAAAGGACCTTGGATTAAAGATCGTAGGTGACCGTTTGAATGGTGACCAATACGGTATCGCTGTTCAAAAAGGTGAGAATGAGGAATTATTGAAAAAGATAAACAAAGGTCTTGCTGAACTAAAAAAGAACGGCGAGTATGATAAAATCGTAAATAAATATTTAGGGGAATAATTGAATTTTATTATTTTATTACGGCGCGCCTAATAAGCGCGTCGTATTTTTGGAAGGAGAAGATTAGATGGAAGCTATTGTAACAGCTCTCCCGTATTTGTTAGACGGACTACAAGTCACACTTTATATATTTGTTACAGCACTTATTTTAGGACTAATCATCGGGTTAATCATGGCGCTATTCCGACTTGCACCCTTAAAAATATTAAATTGGATCGCTAAAATCTATATTGATGCTATTCGGGGAACTCCTATACTAGTCCAATTATTCTTTATCTATTTTGGGCTTAATACATTGGATTGGATCTCTCTTGATAAAACAACAGCAGGGATTATTACAGTTGGTCTGAATGCGGGGGCCTATTTTGCTGAAATCATTCGTGCTGGTATTCAGTCGATTGATAAAGGGCAGACAGAAGCAGCTCGTTCCCTTGGTTTAACAAGTTCGCAGAACATGCGTTACGTGGTATTGCCACAAGCTTTTAGAAGAATGCTTCCAACGTTTACGAACCAGTCGATCATCAGTTTGAAAGATACCTCTCTTTTATCAATCATTGGGATTGCTGACCTGACACAACAGGGTGAGGTAGCTACTGCAACTACCTTTGAAGCGTTTAAAATATGGTTTGCAGTTGGGGTAATCTATTTTATTTTAATCTATCTGCTTTCACTCTTAGCTAACTTCCTTGAAAGGAGATTTGAGTTGCGATGAGCATCATTCAAGTTACTAACCTAAAAAAATCGTTCGGTACGCTGGAAGTTCTAAAAGATATTAACTCTGAGATCAAAGAAAAAGAAGTCGTTTGTGTAATAGGTCCGTCAGGTTCAGGAAAAAGCACCTTCCTTCGCTGTTTGAACAAATTGGAGGACATCACGAGTGGGCATGTGATAATCGATGGCCATGATATTACAGATCCGAAAGTTAACATCAATAAAGTCCGTCAAGATGTCGGGATGGTTTTTCAAGGCTTCAACTTGTTTCCTCATATGACGGTACTTGAAAATGTTACGTTAGCACCAACCAAGGTACGTTCAGATAAAAAAGAGTCTGCAAAATCAAAAGCACTCGATCTGTTAGAAAAAGTAGGTTTAAAAGAAAAAGCGAACAGCTATCCCGGGGAATTGTCTGGTGGACAAAAGCAACGTGTAGCAATTGCTCGCGCATTAGCCATGAGTCCGAAGATCATGCTTTTTGATGAACCGACTTCTGCCCTGGATCCCGAGATGGTTGGAGAAGTTCTCGAAGTTATGAAACAGTTAGCTAACGATGGAATGACGATGATCGTGGTCACTCATGAAATGGGGTTTGCCCGTGAAGTTGGCGATCGTGTTATCTTTATGGATGGCGGTTATATTGTCGAAGAAAACATTCCAAATGAATTATTCGGTAATCCCCAGCATGAACGAACAAAGTTATTCTTAAGTAAAGTACTCTAATTGTTATCTTTTTTAGATTAACGCTGCCTCAAGAGCTATCTTGCGGCAGTTTTTTTGTGTTACGAGCTCACGGTGTGAATGTGAAATTATGTAATAAATAAACCCAGTAAGTTCAAGCCTATGAAAAACCTCGGAAAAGTGAATGAATCAAGTTCGAGATGGAAGGTTCATTGTATCAATAGCTTAAAATACCGATAAGAAATTTGACCTCCATATGGGAATTTAGCCGCATGAATGTTTCGTGGTTTTAAAGTTCTAAAGTACCTTTTTAAATTTTTAGAACTTTTTGTCTTTTCATATCGAATTTTTTCACTTAGAATGAGTACATGTTAGATTTATTATCTGACAAAAGCAATTATGAGGAGGAATGCATTTGAACAATATTTTGAGCAACGAACAATTGATCATTAATTATCGTGAAGCTTTAAAACACGAAAAAAACAGTGAGATTGCAAAAACCCTCAAACAAGAAATTAACCGACGTGGATTAAAACCTGTTATAAATTAAAGTTATGGTCACCTTCTACCCCCTAGGAAGGTGGCTTTCTTATTGTTATCAGAGGAATAAAAAAGTCCGTATGAAATGATCATACGGACCTTAGTAAAAGTCTACTGCTTCATCATGACCAATGATGCGATTCGCCACCATCCATCCTGGAGTTCACCAGTTATCTCAAGGTCCACTTCTTTTCCGGTATTTCCTCCATCCAAATCGAAATGAATCCATCTAAACTGTCCAGGTGATAATTCATTGCCTGATTCAGCAAGGAATTTATTATCAGAACGTATGATGGTGTTACCAGATCCATACGAAGCATCACCAGTAAGAATATACACTTTGTGCACCCCTATGGGAACTGCAAGTCTTAGGATAGTAGGTTCATTACGTGAAAGGGTAAAATCCCTTTGAAGGGGATCCGTTTTTTTTCTGTCCCGTGAAGAGGGCACTTTTCCAACCCAGCCGTAACCACTAGCAACATCCCAGGTATTCTTAGGTGATAATTTTGTGAAAGAGGGCAGTACTGGGCTCGTTTCATCGCCTGCATCAAGAGCAAGCGGGAGTCCTTCCCCATATGGTACAGATACAACCTGGATGTTCTCCAATAGGCCGTATACGGCAGTTTTATCAGCGTTGACTTCAATCTTAAGTATTTCAGCTGCCGGAACGCTAGCGGGAGGAGTTACCATCACTTCAAATGTGGCAGTTTCGGAAGGTTCAAGAACTTTGGATTCACTTTCACTCTTCCATCCTGCAGGTACAGGGATGTTCACGGTTACTTTGACATGTTTGTTGGCCCCGTTGCTCACAGGAATCGAAACAGGGCTTGGCTTTCCAGCAAACATTGTATTGGCGGTTGCACCCGACACATTAATTCCTCCGATTTGAATAGCGCCAGGTTTTCCGTTTTGAACAGAAAACGAAGCAAGTGTACTAGCTGCAGCTTCTGGATTACTAGGCGATGAGACGACTTTGTAATCGCTCTTCCATGAATTATGTGTCACATGACAGCTAATATATCCGCGGTAATCACCATTAAAAAATTTAACGTGCGGATTAACAGAAAGAGCTGCCTCAACTTGCTCTTTCCAACCGCATCCAGAGCTGATTGATGTACCGACAAACTCTGTTGCCAATGTCTCTGATTTAGGATTGTTGAAGTCTTCTTTTAAATCGTTTACCCAGCTTGAGTGCCAGTCTCCGCTAAGGACGACCGGATTGGACGGCCGACGTTTTTTTATATAGGTTAATAGACGGTCCCGATCAGCGGAGTAGCCGTCCCATTGGTCATGGTTCACGCTTATCCCCGTACCAGTATCATAGTCGAATTGTGCCATGATTGTTTGCTGAGCGAGTACGTTCCATCGAGATCTTGATTGCTCAAGGTTTTTAAGAACCCAGTATCCTTGTTCGGAGCCTAGAAGTGTTCTAGAGGGATTCGATGCTTCAGGATGAAGTGGAGCCCCTGGAAATCCATCTGCTGGCTGATCATCACGATATTGACGAGTATCCATAACACTGAACTCAGCCAGATCACCAAATGTAAATTTTCGATAGAGCAACATGTCTGAACCATTTGGTTTAGACCGGCGTCTTAACGGCAGATGCTCGTAAAATGCTTGGAATGCGGCAGCACGAAGAGCAAGGAAACGCTCACGTTCATTCGATTCTTCTCCGTCATTTTGAGAGACATCGTTCGCCCAGTTATTTTCAATCTCGTGATCATCAAACGTTACTATGAAAGGAAACTTTGCATGTGCAGCCTGTAAGTCAGGTGAAGTCTTGTAAAGGGCATGATTAATACGAAAGTCGGCAAGGGTTTCTGTTTCCCTTTTCTCGTATACGTAATCACCTAGATGGAGAACAAAGTCAATGTCTTCATTAATCATATTTTTATAGGCAGCATAACGTCCGCCGGTCCATGATTGGCAAGAAGCTATAGCAAAGGAAAGACTTTTTAAGTGGTCACTTGAGTCTGGTGCAGTTTTAGTACGGCCGACAGGACTGATCTCATTACCTGCCTTAAACCGATAATAGTACTCTTTACCGGCTCTAAGTCCAAAAACTTCTGCATGTACAGAATGCCCGAGTTCAGGTGTAGCTACCTCGGTTCCACTACGGACGATCTTCGTAAAATCTTCATCTTCTGCCATTTCCCAATGGACGGTAAAGTTTTTCTGTATCATCCCCCCTCGACCATCTTCTGCCAGAGGATTCGGAGCGAGTCGAGTCCATAATACGACACTATCCGGCAGTGGGTCACCCGATGCAACACCAAGCGAGAAGGGGTAATCGGAAAAAGTTAGTTCTTCATTAGCATCGGCCTGATGCATAGATGGGATTGTAAGTCCAAGGGTCGCCACAGCTGCTGTTTTTCCTGTCATTCCAAGAAAACTGCGACGGTCGATCTTTTTTGTATTCATTTCTTTTAACCATTTTTCATGATCCATCTTTAGCCACTCCTACATCAAGATTTTGGTGTGAAAATTCTTCTAACTGTGTTTAGCGTTCCAGCTCAATTTCCGCAGTCAATGGAAGATGGTCGGATGCAGGTGTTGAAATCACTTCTGTATCCTCAATCTCAATATCTTCAGATGTAAAAATATAATCGATCCGTTTTGATGGATTCTCTGCAGGATATGTGTAAGCCTCAGGCGTTTTTGCAAACGCATCGGCATAAGCATCGTACATCGGCTTCATTTCGGTACTTTCTGGTGTCGCGTTCAGGTCACCCATGAGCACCTTATTACCTTTTTTCTGTTCAGCTATTTCGATCATTTCCTTAATCTGAACCTCTCTCTCAGCAGAAGTCAACGCGAGATGCGTATTATAAAAATGCAGGGAAGTCCCTTTAACATTAATGGTAGTTTCCAGCAGCCCTCGCTGTTCGGTATTCCCGATCTTCGTAAGTGGATAATTCTTAAAATCGGTGATTGGATACTTGCTCAGAACCGCTGTTCCGTACTGTCGGCGGTGTCCTCCTTCCTCCGTTGGTTCCAGGTCTAGGTTAGCTGCATATGTATAGTACATCCCAAGATGTCTTGCCAGCTCTTTTGCCTGATCTTGAAAGTCACTGCGTTCAGACCAGTGGTTATCGACCTCTTGCAGTCCAACAATATCTGTATCAGCATCTTTAATGATTCGTGCGATTCGTTTTAGATTCAACTCACCGTCAATTCCTTCAGCATGATGGATATTATATGACATCACCTTAACCTCTACTTCGCGTTCATGATCTGTCTCATCATCCTCTGCAAAAGTGGTGGTTCCAAAACCATTCAGAGCCATCACCATTAGTCCGGCGTTCAAGATCTGGATTGCCTTCCTTCTTTTCAACTTAAACAATTCCATACAATCACTCATTTCCTCTGTTTTTTTTTGACACAATCAGAGGATATCAAGACGATGTAGAGCTTCCATTGTTATTATGTAAAAAATAATATGGGTTCTGTTACTTTTGTAAAGGCGGGTACAGAGTTCCTAATATTGAAATGAAACATTTATTTATTCCCGCGCAAAATTAATATGAACAACTTCTTCTCTATTCAATTGTTACTAAAGTCTCTTATATAACCTCTCTATTAAAAAAGAGGATTTTTTTCATTTTATTTTGAATTATTTCTAAATGGGAGTTCGTGTAAAAATCGTAGTTTGTATCATAGTGGTAAAAAATGAAACAATTCCAGATGGATGGTGAGTTGATTGGAAATAACCAAGCATATGTTCTTCAATCTTTCTTTAATCATGGTCATTATATTTGTTTGTCTAATTTGGTCCTTAAAAAGAAATGGTACACCGATCTCAAAACGAGCAGCTGTTGTTTGTGGAGTTGTATCGATATGGTTATGTATTTCCTTTGCATATGAGCAGACTGACGTTACTCGATTCGACTTACGAGCAGTTCCTGTAGTAATCGGTGGGTTATATATGGGGATCGGTCCCATACTTTCATTATCTACGATCATTATCCGTGCATTGTATGGTTTGGACTCTGGTTTTTTTACTAGCATTATATTATATGGCCCTCTAAGTTTCATATTGTGGCGTACATATCCATGGTTCTGGAAGCAGGGGTCGAAGATGCGAATTGTTATAGCAGTAGGACTCATCTTTATTATAAGTGTATTAACTGTTACAGATATGGCCTTTGAAAACCTTTCGATTGATCGGTTTGATGCTTTTTTTGCCTACCTAATTGTCCCCCCTTTAGGTATAGGGATTATTTCATACTTGATCGAATTGTTCCGAACATATATTCAAATGCGCCAACAATTATTTCGAACAGAGAAGCAAAATGCAGTTGAGCAGATGGGAGCTGCCATCTCTCATGAGATCCGCAACCCACTGACCGTATCAAAAGGATTCGTTCAGCTGCTCGAAGAGGATGAGATTCCTGCTGTTAAAAGAAAGGAGTACCTCGCCTTGATAAAAGAGGGACTTGATTCGGCTGAGAAAGTCATACAAGATTACCTGACATTTTCAAAACCAACCATCGAAAGTATGGAAGAGCTGGATGTTAAATTAGAACTCGAACAAATTATTAATATCTTGTTACCAACGGCTAATCAAAATTCGGTACATTTCTCAACCCAGTTCTCTTCAAGATCCATCATTAAAGGTGACCGGCAGAAGTTTAGACAGTGTATGTTAAATATCATAAAAAACGGTATCGAATCAATGCCGCAAGGAGGATCTCTATCCATTGTTCTGCTAAAAGAAAGAAATCATATAAGTATCGAGATAAAAGATACAGGTACAGGTATGACAAAGAATCAACTAAACAGGTTAGGTGAACCCTACTATTCTACAAAGGGCTCCAATGGAACTGGTCTTGGCACTATGGTAGCATTCAGTATCATCCGAGCTTTGGGAGGAACGGTGGAAGTTAAGAGCGATATCGGGAGGGGTACTATTTTCCTAATTAAGTTTCCCAAGGTTCATTTAGAGCATTAATATTTTTTGAATGAAACATAGTTGGCTGCAGCACATGACGGACTATTGTTTACTACGCTAGTTTTGTAGCAGGTCAGTATTGTGTGTACATATAAAATCATCAATTTGTTTTCAAGTTGAACGTATCAATGAACAAGCTGTATCGAATTAAAATAGGGATATAATTATTAGCAATAATGTAGCCCTGTGCCAATGTTTTTGTGGTTAGGAGCTTTCCGTTTAAGCCGCAGACTCAAAATGACCGTGTATTGAAAAGAGGTCAGGCCGAGGGCGACATTAGCTGAAAACTGAACCGTACTTTCGATTTTGACCGTCTGCAGGCTCTGTTCGTTAATGATGGGAAGGTGAGTACAGTCGTCTCGCTGTTAAAGGGAAGAGATACATTATCTTCACTTTCCGTAAAAAATAGTTTGGGATTTTGATTTGAAGCAGATACGCAAATATGGCAGACCTTAAAAAGCGAAACAATACAAGCTTGCTGATCTTGTTTGGTGATCCTGGCTGTCTGCCCAAAATTTTAGATTGATCCTCGCAAACTTAAACTCTACATAAGCCTGTTGCTCCCTTAAAACTCGTTAGTATATAATCCCATTTTCTTAATTTGTACAAGCACTCTTCTTTCAATATCCATAGAATATTGATAGGAAGGGGGTGGAAAAATTGGCAAGATTTCTAGATTTAAGAACTAGTCAAAATGCTAGTTATGCAAACTCGATCTCTGTTCCTATTCTAGCGATTAATACTCCTCAATTGGTTGGCAGAATCGGATTAGCAACACAGAATGCCGGAACGAATATCCGTGTTACTATGTTTGGTACTGTATCTTTACAACTCCCTCTATTACCTGCGGCCACAACCATTACATTAACAGTAGTAAGAGGTACTTTACCCACTGATCCATTAGTCTACTCGGCAACGGAAAATATGAACTTGAACATAACAGGGGCTCAAGTATTTACTTTAAATGCACTAGATTTTAATCCTCCAGCTGCAGCACAGTTAACATACACCATGTTTGTTTCATCAAGTTTAGTAGGAGTAACCCGTGTCGGACCTGAGAGCTTTTCAGGCATTGCTGCAAGTGATTAATAAGAAATAAGACACAACTTAACTTCTGTTGTTTTCTTTAAAAAACAAAAAAAACGCTCAGATAGGATGTATCTGGGCGTTTTGCGATGTTATGACATTTGTGGTTTTATTAGTTATTATAGTTTGAGACTTATCTTTGCAATTCTGGGTACTGCCAGATACCTGAAGTTCTGAGAAGATCACGGTAGACGACCATTTTTTCATCTTTCGTGACTTTATGTGCTTCCTCGATCGTTGGATAATCTAGATAGACCATATTTGTTAAGTCTCTCTCTGTTTCCTTCCCGTTCAATTTATCCCGAAGGTCACTTGCTTCGTTAAAAACAGTCAGGGCTCTTCTCATGTGGCTCGCGCTTGTTACGAGGGTAACATCTTTTAACCCTGCGTCTTCGAGTTTGGCTGTCGAGAACAGACCATTCTCTACCGTGTCAGTCGATTTATCTTCTAGGATGATTCGTTCTTTAGCAATTCCTTTTGATATTAGCCATTCACTCATGGCACCCGCTTCCGTTACTCCTTGTTTAGGAACTCCGCCCGATACGATAATTTTAGAATTAGGGTATCGTTCTGCGATCTTAAGACCTGCATTTAAGCGCTCGATCAATGTTTGTTTCATCGTGCCATCATCTGCAAGCGCGTAACCTAAGATTACGATCGCATGGTCCTTCTGTGGGAGTCCGTCTGGAACATCAGTGTTAAATTCAGTTTTCATAATCTCTTCTGTGGATTCAAACTTTTGTATATATTCTTTTGTGGCTGCGGGATCGATCTGCATAAGTTTGGCTAATGATTCTTTATACGTTTTTTCGTCACCGTTTACTCTTGAATAGGTCCCGTACAACAGGTTAGCGTTATAATGATCCGGCTCTAGGTTCAGCACCTGTTTGTAGGTCTCTAATGCTTCCGGTACTTTCTTTTGGATGATCTGTGTAGAGGCAAGAGAAATCTTCAGATCATTATCGAGAGGATCAAGTGTCGTAGCTTCCTTAAATGCGTTCTCGACAACATCAAACTTCCCTTTGAGCGTAATCCCTTTGAATATCTCTTCTTCTGCTTTCTTAATATCGCCGCCATGCCAGTAAAAGTGCATGGCGATGTCTGTTAATTGTTCAATCCGATCGGATGTGGGTTCATCATTCTTGATGACGTTCACATCTTCGGATGGTGCAGCTGAAGAATCTGTCGTCACATATGCAGCAGATAATGCAGTGGTTGTCAGGACAGCAGCAAGTGTGAGTCCCATCTTCTTCTTGAATTTATTCATAATATATTTCCCTCGCTTTACAGTTAAAGTTATGCAGGAGCATATGTACCAAACTAACAGTGAATTGTTAATATCTATTTGGTTCTTTGTAAATTAATTGTAAAGTTGCGAATCTATAATCAATATAATGACCCATGTTACTTTTAATAATAGAGGAGTATATTTTCTGCAAAAAAGGGTTATTTATCTAATCTTTTATGTTTGTAGGAATGGATAGATTTAAGAGAAGAAGAGCTCATCGTAAACGCTGAAGCGTACTAAAAGAAATGAGTGTTATTTGATAGTAGAAGGATAATACTTTGTTTGGATCATTTGAAAAAGCCTGGTAACCAATGGTTATCAGGCTTTTTTATAAATCCCCACAATGTTTTTGTCAGGGTAAATTTAATTCCGAAGAAGTTGGTTAAAAGCAGTATAGAGATAAAATTATTGAGATTTTTTTGTACTCGATGTCCCTTGTACTTGGTTAACTGCTGTAAGAGCTGATGTGATTTCATTTGCTGCTTGTTTGATTGCTTCTTGTGCCAGTGTTGGATCGGAAGAAGATTTTTCAATCGCTTGGCTCAATAATGTTTGAGTTAACGTAACATTAGCTTTAGCTTGATTTAATTGGTTTACATCAATGTTTTGAGGCATCTTGATCGCTCCTTTAAAAAATTTTAATACTTCAATATATTTACCCTCCATCAAAGATTTATGATTAGAAAAAATTACCTCGAAATGGCGTTTATTAAATTGGTCTTTGAGGATTTAGTCCTCAATAAGATCTTGATCAGAAGTTGAACAATCTAAAGTATTAAACATTTTTTTTTTGTAATACTAACAATTGTTCTAAGAAGAAATTTCGGAACATGGATTCAGGAATATATATCTAAACAAAATCAAATTAAAAAGGAGAAAGAGAAAGATGACAGTAGCTAATAATATAAAAACGACCCTTGCAGGATTAAAAAGTGCTCAAGCCAGTCTTGAAACATTTGCTCTTGATACTGAAAACCAGCAAGCGAAGCAGTTGTATCAAAATGCAGCCCAACAAACCCAAGGCATAGTGGACTCTCTAAGTTCCCGCTTACAGGAAGTAGAACAAGAAGAGCCGCAATATAAACAATAAGAATTTCTTTTGTATGGTGAAAAGGGTGAAAATTCATCCTTTTCTATTTGCATTTATACATATTTTTGATGAAAGGGTGTTACGTAAGCTCTATGAAAAAAACGAGATTTTCCAAGGTTCTTCTGGTTTCCCTATTTTCATCTGTCATTTTCGTTTCCGGATGTAATAACCAAAAAGAAGAGGGAGGAACTAAGAACGATTCACCAACTCCAATATCACATATAGAAAATAATCAATCTCCATCGATAGAAGCCAAAAAAACCGTTCTCTCTATGCCAGAAATAACAGATGTAAAAGCGGTGAATTCTAAGGATGAAATGTTTTTGGCTGTAAAACCAAAACATATGGAGCGGTTCCAATTAACAAGTCTAAAGAAAAAAATAAAAAAGAAGTTAGAGAGAAACAATCCCGAAATGAAAGTAACTGTCAGCACCGATCAAAAGATATTTACTTTGCTAGGTGAGCTGGAGGGGAAATTGGATAAAAAACTAGGCCGCCAGGATATCGAAAAAGAATTGAAAAAGATAAAAAAGAAATCAACGGATGAGGCCTAACTATTTAAGAGTAGAAGAAGGGAAGTGTTTGTATGGCAAGCAAAGATAAAGAATTGACACCGGTACAACAAGAATATCAGAAATTTCAAGATCAGCACGAAACCAAGAGACCAGTATTCACGAATTGCATAAAAGCATTTTTTGTCGGAGGTTTTATTTGTTTTGTTGGACAGCTCATCTCCATTATGTACGTGACCTACTTTAATTTTACAGAACAAAACGTCGGAAATCCGACTGTGGCTACTTTAATCTTTATCTCAATGCTCTTAACCGGGTTTGGTGTTTATGATCGAATGGCTCAATTTGGCGGGGCAGGTACGGCGGTTCCGGTTACGGGCTTTGGCAACTCTGTCATTTCTGCTGCAATCGAACATCGTACAGAAGGATTCGTCTTAGGCGTAGGAAGCAATATGTTCAAGCTTGCAGGATCGGTCATTCTATTTGGTGTGTTTTCCGCCTTTGTAATCGCGATCATTAAAACGATTTTAATTCAATACGGGGGTCTGTAAAATGCTAAAGGGCCATCGTACATGGGTGTTTGAAAATAAACCGGTAATCATATCAACGGGGACGGTCGGGGGACCGTTCGAGGCGAATGGGCGTATAGCTGACGACTTCGATCTTCTTCACGGAGATTTATGGCTCGGCCAAGATTCTTATGAAAAAGCACAAAAAGTCCTCTTTGAAGAATCTTGTCAAAAAGCAATGGAAAAGGCAAATATCCAAAAAGAAGACGTACAGTTTATTCTAGCGGGTGATCTAATTAATCAGATCACATGTACAAGTTTTGCCTGCAGGACGATAGAAGCTCCTTACCTCGGTTTATTCGGAGCATGCTCTACCTCTATGGAGGGGCTCGCTATGGGAGCATTCATCGTAAATGGCAAAGGAGCAAAATACTTATTGACAGGAACAGCGAGCCATAATGCAGCTGTAGAAAAACAGTTCCGCTATCCTACGGAGTATGGCGGACAAAAACCGCCGACCGCGCAATGGACGGTTACAGGAGCGGGAAGTGCGTTGTTAAGTGATCAAGGTGAGGGCCCTCGTGTGACTTCGGCTACGATCGGGAAGGTCGTTGATATGGGATTGACTGATCCCTTTAATATGGGCGGCGCAATGGCTCCTGCTGCTATAGATACGATAGAAGCCCATTTACGGGACATGGAGATCGACCCTTCTTATTATGACCTGATCGTAACCGGTGATCTAGGATCGATCGGTCACGAGATCGCTCTAGATCTGCTTAATAAACATGGATTCTCATTAACCGCAGAACAATTTCAGGATTGCGGTATGATGATCTACCGGGAAGGGCAGCCTGTGCTTGCTGGAGCGAGTGGCTGTGGATGCTCAGCTACCGTCGTATATGGACACTTATTGAACCGTATGAAAAAAGGAGAATTCAAGAGGATGCTGGTAGTTGCGACAGGAGCCCTTCTTTCTCCACTGACTTTTCAGCAGAATGAATCCATTCCATGCATCGCACATGCGGTGTCTATCGAATATGGAGGTACAGAATAAATGGCGATTCTTTTTTGGGCCTTTGTAATAGGCGGAGCGATTTGTGTAATCGGACAGATCATGTTTGATGTTTTCAAATTAACCCCTGCCCATACGATGACAACATTAGTTGTAGCAGGTGCAATACTTGATGGAGTCGGTTTATATGAACCATTGATCGATTTTGCGGGTGCAGGTGCCACAGTGCCGATCACGAGCTTTGGAAATGCCCTTGTGGACGGAGCGATGGCTGAAGGAGAAAAACACGGAATCATCGGAGTAATAACAGGAATGTTTAAAGTAACAAGTGCCGGGATCTCCGCTGCGATCATCTTCGGATTCATTGGAGCATTACTGTTTAAACCCAAAGGCTAAAAATTAAAGGGAGAGAAAACATGACTATTGCATCAAATGTGAAACAATGCATGGTGACTTTGAAAAGCGCTAAAGAAACTTTAAGTAAATTAGCGCAAAAATCAAGAGATGACGAAGCGAAGCGAACGTTTCATGAGAGTATGATGGAGGTAGAGGAGATCATTATTGATCTGCAAATGAGAATCGGGCAGCTTGAATTTGAAGAGCCGCAATATAAAGGAAAATAGACAGATTTATTTAAGGAGACCATTATGCTTAATTGGGTAGAAATTGTTATACGTTCCTTTATTTTTTTAATCGCACTCTTTTTATTAACAAAATGGCTGGGAAAGAAACAGTTAGCAGAACTTTCCTTTTTTGAATACGTAACAGGGATCACGATCGGAAGTATCGCAGCTGAAGTAACGATGGGATTGGAACGTCATATTATGCATGGAATAATAGCGATGTCAATATGGACGTTATTTCCTATTGTTATGGGATTGATATCCTTAAAAAACAAGAAAGTGCGCGATTTTGTTGAAGGAAAAGCAACGATCGTGATCAAAGATGGGAAAGTAATGGAGGATAATTTAAAAAAGGAACGATACTCCATTGATGAATTGATGGAGGAACTGAGAAGCAAAAACGTGTTTCAAATTTCTGATGTTGAGTTTGCAGTAATTGAGCCGAATGGCGATGTAAGCGTCTTATTAAAAAAGGAAAATCAGCCTCTTACTGCAAAGGACATGCAGTTAAAAGTAGCTCCTATTAAAGAACCCCAAACCGTCATTATGGATGGGAAAGTCATTGATGAACCACTTTCAACAATCGGATTAAACCGAGGTTGGCTGAATGAGGAATTAGAGAAAATAGGTGTATCTGTTGATAATGTTTTTTTAGGACAGATCGATTCCTATGGCCAGCTAACAGTAGATCTTTATGATGACAAGATCCAAGTTCCAACACCTCAAGAAAAACCATTGCTTCTGGCTTCATTAAAGAAATGCCAAGCTGATCTTGAATTGTTTACTATTCAAACTGAATCAATGGAAGCAAAACAAATGTACAATCATAACAGCCAAAAGTTAAATCAAATACTCAGCAAGTTGACACCACTGCTTAAAACGTAACTAAAAAACGAGTACCTACAATCAAAATTAACCAAAGAGTAAAACAACTCTTCCCAATAAATTGTTAACATATTTACTCCCATTCAAGCAAAAGATATTTCGGGAAGGAGTAAATACTGCTTTCAACTATTTTTAAAAGGGAGTGCTCAAATTTGAACAACTGGATGACTGCGCTTTTTAACATGAATGGGCGAAGAAGAAACGGCAGAGGCTGGATGTGGGGAACTTTATTAAGCCTGGCATTCAGCTTGATCGCATATGGTCTAAGAAGAAACCGAAATGGTAACTGGTTGCGTCCGATGCAGAATGTGATGAACAATGTTCGGATGGGTTCAGGACAAAAACCGAATATGGCTGGAATGACAGAGTTTGCAAACGAAATTTCTCCAAATAAAAATCCATTTTCAAACAAATAACAAGCTTCATGAAAAATGTCCACGATTGTGGGCATTTTTTTAAAGAGGAATTAAGATAAGCTATGGTGGAAGAAGCTTTAAATGCAAACATATGGGTTGGGTTTACTTCTTAATTTCGTAATTGTAGAGTGGATCATTCTTTTTAAAATAGAATCAATACACTTGAAGTTTCCTTATATAAGTAGGGAATAAATAATTATTGAATTATCAATTCTGAAGATTTCATATCTAAACGGAATTACTCTGAATACTATTCCAAAACGTTTAGGTATAATTAACAATCATAGAATAAAAGTAAACTCTTCCAAAAGAAGGTGTAGTCCGAATGATGCAATTCGAAGATCAGGTACAAAAATTCGAATATAAGCTAAACGATACTGATGATCAGATCGTCAATTATATAATAAAAAATAAAGAAACAGCAGTCACACTATCCATACAGCATCTTGCCTCTAAGCTTTATACCGTACCAAATACAATTACAAGACTCTCGAAAAAATTAGGGTATGAGAGCTTCTCACAAATGAAAAACAAACTGAAAGAAGAGATCCAACAAAATAAGGCGATACCAGAAGAAGACAGTCTTCTTTACAATATAGATAAAACAACCAGACTGATTGATCAAGAGAAATATGTTCTTGTCTCTAGAATTATTTCTGAAAGTCGGCGAGTTCTATTTTTTGCAGTTGGAGATACAGCACCTTTTTGTGAGATCATGATTAAGAACATTAAGGTTGTCGGGAAACACGGTGAGTACTATGTTCATAGACATGATATGGTTCACGAAGTAAACCACCTTGAGAACTCTGATGTTCTTTTTTTAATATCTCTTTCGGGTGAGACCCCTCAAGTACTGGATATTGCAAGACTTGCAAAAAAAAGAGGTGTCAGACTAATCTCACTTACTCACTTTAATAAGAATACATTGCAGAATCTCGCGGATCTAAACTTGTATTGCTATTCGCCTGCAAAAAAACTGAACGAGTACAATATTACCGATAAGACACCGGTTATGCTGGTTCTGCGTGCCCTGTCAGAGGTTTACTGGCAATCACAAGGGTCTTATTAATGTGTATAAATACACAATGAATATAAAAATAGGGAAGAAACTGTGTAAAAGTACGAACAAAACAGTTTCTTCTTTCATTTTTGCTACTATAAACTCACAGCTAAAATGAAAGGGGTTACAAAATATGCTGTTGAAGAACTTAACTTCAGAATCCTTAATCAATACGAATCAATTGTTTACCTCTAAAGAAGAGGTTTTAAGGTATTTAATCAAACAGTTGGCGACAGAGGGTAAGATACAATCGGAAGAAGATTTTTATCAGACCGTCATGGAAAGAGAGTCTCTATCACCGACTGGATTTGAAGGGGGTGTCGCTATCCCTCATGGGAAATCTTCTACAGTAAAAGAAGCAGCTTTCGCGGTTGCTACCCTTCAGAAACCAATTGGCTCCTGGGAGAGCGTCGATCCGAACAATGAAGTCGAACTAGTCTTTTTGTTAGCAATCCCAAAGAGTGAGGAGGGGTCTACACACCTTTCTCTTCTGGCTGAATTGGTGACAAGGCTGTCAAACGAAGAGTATAAAAATAGGCTGATAGAAGCAAAAAACAGCCAAGAACTTTATGAATTACTAGATGCGAAGCAAACAGAGACTGAAACGATCACGTCACCCACAATAGATAAAACAGTGCTAGCTGTCACAGCCTGTCCAGCTGGTATCGCCCATACGTATATGGCAGCGGACGCTCTTGTAAAGGCCGGGAGAGAGTTAGGAATCCAAGTATATGTTGAAAAACAAGGTGCAAATGGAATCGAGGACCGCCATACTAAGGACCTCCTACAAAAAGCGGATGCGATCGTTTACGCTGTTGACGTAGCAGTAAAAGATGAAGAACGTTTCAATCATCTTCCTAAGATTAAAACTTCAGTCGCTAGTCCACTAAGGGATGCAAAAGGCATCCTGCAGCAAGCGTTGAAAAAAGCAGAGAATCATACAAAATCGGAATATGTAGAAACAGATGACATAAGTGATTCAAATGAAGGAAAATCAATCAAAACTGAAATCAAGGACTCGCTGTTAACGGGTATCTCTTATATCATCCCTATCATTGTGGCAGGAGGGATGACACTGGCAGCAGCTGTATTTATCGCCCAGGCTTTCGGACTACAGGAATTGTACAACCAAGAAGGCTCATGGCTTTGGCTATTAAGGCAGCTCGGGGGGACCCTTTTAGGTCAGTTGATGATACCGATCTTAGCTGCTTATATGGCTTATTCGATCGCAGATAAGCCGGCGTTAGGACCAGGTTTTGCTGCAGGGGTCGCTGCAAACCTAATCGGAAGCGGATTCCTCGGTGGTATGCTCGGCGGGCTGTTGGCCGGTTATTTCTTGAAATACTTGAAACAAAAAGTAAAGCCAAAAGGTACGTTTGCTGGATTCGTAAGTTTCTGGTTCTATCCTGTTATCGGAACACTTGTGGTCGGTTCGATCATGTTGTTCGTCGTTGGTAAGCCGCTTGCATTCTTAAACACAGGTCTGATCGAATGGCTGAACGGCCTGAGCGGTGCAAACGCCCTTATCCTAGGGGCCATCATCGGAGCTATGGTATCGTTCGACCTCGGCGGGCCTGTAAATAAAGCCGCGTACACGTTCTGTATCGGTGCGATGGCGAGTGGAAACATCGTTCCATATGCCGCGTTCGCATCTGTCAAGATGGTGTCGGCATTCTCGGTAACGGGTGCAACCATCCTTGGAAAAAAATATTTTACAAAGCAAGAACAAGAGATCGGCAAACAGACATGGTTACTTGGCTTAGCGGGTATCACGGAAGGGGCTATCCCGTTTATGATCAATGATCCGCTTCGTGTGATCCCATCCCTTATCGCGGGATCTGCTGTAACAGGTGCCATCGTGGCATACGCTAACATCGGGCTGGATGTACCCGGGGCAGGAATTTTCTCACTTGCTCTTTTAAAAGGACAACCTCTACTAACTGCAGCAAGTATCTGGCTAGGAGCCGCTTTAGTCGGTGCAGTCATCTCGATGGTCTTATTGATTGTGACACGTAGGAACAAACTGAACAAAGCCGGACAAAAAGAAGCATAAGATTGGAGAGAATTGAATGAAAAACGTTCATATTGTACCCCATATGCACTGGGACAGAGAATGGTACTTTTCAACGGAAGAATCCAGAATACTATTGGTAAACAATATGGAAGAGATCATGGAGATGCTCGAGAACAATCCCGAATATCCTTACTATGTACTCGACGGCCAGACATCTATTCTGGAGGACTACTTCGCCGTTAAGCCTGAGAACAAGGACCGAGTGAAGAAACTCGTACAGGATGGCCGGTTGATTATTGGTCCATGGTATACGCAGACAGACGAGATGGTCGTTGGAGGAGAGTCCATCGTTCGTAATCTTTTATACGGAATAAAAGATAGTGAAGAGTTTGGTGATTATATGAGAATCGGCTACCTTCCGGATTCATTTGGACAATCCGCCCAGATGCCTATGATCCTAAACGGGTTCGACATTACGTACTCCATCTTCTGGCGTGGGACATCGGAGCGCCATGGTACGGACAAGACAGAGTTCTATTGGAGAACAGACGACGGCTCCAAGGTACTTGTTCAGTTGTTCCCGCTAGGCTACGCGATAGGGAAGTATCTCCCAGAGGATGAGGAGGCACTCCAAAAGCGCATCGATAAGTATTTCACTGTTCTTGATCGTGGTGCGACAACTGATCATATCATTTTACCGAACGGGCATGATCAGATGCCGATCCAAAAGAACATCTTTACAGTGATGGAGAAGCTAAAGAAACTATACCCTGACCGGGAATTCTTCTTAAGCAAATATGAGAACGTCTTCAGTGAACTTGAAAAACAAGGTGATCTCGCAACATTGGAAGGTGAGTTTCTGGATGGAAAGTACATGCGTGTCCACCGCAGTATCTATTCGACTCGTATGGATATCAAAGCCGCGAACACGAGGATAGAGAACAAGATCACAAATATTCTTGAACCGCTGGCTTCTCTTGCATATAGCTTAGGTTTTGAATACCACCATGGGCTGATTGAGCTGATCTGGAAAGAGATCATGAAGAATCATGCACATGATAGCATCGGCTGCTGTTGTTCCGATAAGGTTCACCGAGAAATAGCCAACCGCTTCTTTTTAGCTGAGGAAAAAGTGGACCAGCTGATCGAATTCTACAAACGAAAAATCGTTGACAGTATGGATACCGAAAAACAACATGACCGTTTAACGGCGTTTAACCTGCTACCGTACGAACGTACAGAAGTGATCACGACGAATGTAATGACGAAGTTGAAATCCTTTAAACTGGTCGATAAGGATTCAAACGAGATCGATTATGAGATCTTAAAGAGTGAGGTAACAGATCCAGGTTTGATCGACCGTCAGATCGTTCATTACGGCAACTACGACCCGTTTATTAAATACACGATCCAGTTAAAAGACACTCTGCCATCAATGGGGTATAAAACTTATTTTGTTGTAGAAAGTGACAAAGTGGTTCCGCATTCTTTGGTAACAGCAGACCAGGTAGTGACCGATTATTACGATATCACTATAAATCCGAATGGCACACTGAACATCTTCGATAAAAAAATAAACAAGCGTTTTGAGAATGTACTCCTTCTAGAAAACGGAGGGGATGATGGAGATGAGTACGATTTCTCTCCATTACAGAATGAAGAGTTGATCTACAGTGAAAGCGTAGTTGCGAAGTCAGAGATCCGCAAGAACCGTTATGGAGCAACGATTGATATCCAATACAGGCTGGCTGTTCCAGCTGATCTTGAGCAACGAAAAACAAAGGTGATTGATAGTCATGTAGATATTCACATCGTTGTTACTGTTCATAACCATAAGCCGATAATCGAAGTAGAATTCAAGTTGAATAATTTGGCGAAAGACCATCGTCTAAGAGCATTGATACCAACTGGCATCGCATCAAAGTTCTCTATCTCTGATAACCAATTCGGAATGATAAAACGTGATGTGATCGATCCTGCTATCCATGTTTGGGAAAGAGAAGATTGGGACGAGCGTCCGGATCCGATCTATCCGATGCTGAGCTTTGTTGGGTTGTCGGACGATAATTACGGAGTCAGTGTGTTAACAAACAGCACAAGAGAGTATGAGATTGTAGGGGACAAATTTGACACCATTGCTATTACGCTCTTTAGAAGCATCGGTTTTCTAGGTAAGGAAGAGATGCTCAGACGACCTGGCCGTCCGTCAGGAATAAAGTTGCCAACTCCAGATTCTCAAATGTTGGGTGAGCTGAACATAAACTTCGCCATAACAACAGATTCTAAGCAAACGAACGTAGCTCGGACTGCTAAAGAGTATCTAACGCCAGTGGTTACCTATAATAAGATTCCACATGATGCGATGAAACTGAACAAAGCTGATGTTACGACACCTTTGGAGTTTAGTTTCTTCCAAGAGGTTCACCCGAATGTTGTCCTGAGCACGTTAAAAAAGGCAGAAAAAGATAACCGATTCGTGCTCAGGTTCTATAATCCAACCGAAAAAATAGAAAATACCGGGTATTCTTTCAACCGAGAAATCACTTGCGCTTCGGTCGTCAACCTTAACGAGCGTATAGTGGAAGACTTATCTATAGAGGATAATAGAGTTCAAATAGAAGTTCAGCCCAACCAAGTGAAATCAATTCTGTTTTAACCAAAATAAGAAAAAGACACTTCATTAGTGTCTTTTTTCTATTGGCAAAAGGTTTACTTCTATTCCTCTTTCATGGTAGAAATATAAGGCAGATTTCGGTAACTCTCTGCATAGTCAATGCCATAACCCACTATAAATTGATCCGGTATCACAAACCCTACATAATCTGCTTTAAGATCAACCTTTCGGCGCTCAGGCTTGTCCAACAGTGTACAGATCTTCATGGACTTTGGTTGGTGAAGCTTGAAATGCTCTCTCAAGAAGGAAAGTGTTAGACCCGAATCGATGATATCTTCCACTATAACAACATGCTTATCTGTTATATTGATATCGATATCTTTTAAAAGACGAACTTTCCCGGTGGTTTCGGTCTGATTGCCGTAACTTGAAGCCACCACGAAATCAACTGTAACTTTTCTTTTCAGTTCTCTGATCAAGTCTGCCGCAAAGACAAAGGCCCCTTTAAGTACAACGATGAGCACAATCGATTCATCTTGGAAATCCTCACGCATTTGTAGACCGATCTCTTTTACTTTTTGCTGCAGCTCTTCTTCTGTTATTAAAACACTATCCAGTGTGTAAGCCATTTTCTTGTCCTCCTCTTACATATTGTTTCAATTTTTAAAAAAAAAATTAGTTTAAGATACATTCATACTAAAGCATAGCATAAAAGAAGAGTGTGAAGGTTAAGTCCAACAGCTACTGCGTTTTTTTCTAATTTTATAACATAATCACCATAAACCCTTGAGAATTAATTGAAGAGTGAACAAGTGGTCTATTTATTCGTAATATTCGTATCATATAAAAGAAATAAAACGAATGTGAGGTGGATAAATGAAAGCAATTGTGTACACAAAGTACGGCACCCCTGACGTTCTTCAACTAAAAGAGGTAGTAAAACCTATTCCTAAAAAAAATGAAATTTTAGTAAAAGTAAAAGCGACAACCGTAACAATAGCAGATATTCGGTCACGAAGTTTTACAGTTCCTTCCACTTTTTGGCTGCCTGCCCGAATTAAACTTGGTTTCAGACAACCCAAAAAAGAGATATTAGGGATGGAGTTAGCTGGAGAAGTTGAGTCGGTTGGGAAAGAAGTCAAAAGGTTTAAGGAAGGTGACCAGGTTTTTGCAGCATCTCTGGCTGGTTTTGGTGCATACGCCGAGTATAAGTGTTTGCCGGAAGATGGACCAGTATCTATTAAACCTTCCAATATCACATATGCAGAAGCCGCTGCCATTCCAATTGGAGCACGTACAGCATTGTATTTTCTTAGAAAAGCTAATATTCATAACGGCAAAAGGGTTCTAGTTTATGGTGCTTCAGGCAGTGTAGGAAGTTATGCAGTTCAGCTTGCCAAGTATTTCGGTGCAAACGTTACAGGGGTATGCAGTACAACGAATTTGGAATTGGTAAAATCTCTGGGAGCCGACAAGGTAATTGATTATACAGCAGAAGATTTTTCTAAGACCATCGAGACTTATGATGTCATCTTTGAAGCTGTAAACAAGAGTTCCTTTTCAGATTGTATGAAAGTGTTAAAGAAGGACGGTACTTATATAAATGTTACTGAACCGTTACCAAGTGTTCAAATGATGATGACTAAATTGACAACCGCCAAGAATTTATTATTAAGCCGAAATTCACCCGAAACCCCAGAAGCACTAGTCTTCCTTAAAGAACTTGTTGAGAGGGGGAAATTAAAAGTGGTCATCGATAGATACTATGAGTTTGAAGAGATAGTTGAAGCTCATAGATATGTCGAGAAAGGACATAAGAAGGGGAATGTCATCATAAATGTGGAACATAAAAACAAATCCTCATAAAAGAAGCACTTAAATCCAGACCTTTGGTGAAATTTTTATAAGAAACTTTCTTTAATATTACCTTTGAGATTCATATTCTTACCCATCTTGTTATTTACACTTTTTTTCAAATATGAAAATGGTAAAACGTAGAATTCAGGAGGTTACTAGAAAAATTTCACATAATACGAAAAACAGGATAACGGATCTATTTCTATAAGCTATTTAGTTAATGCTCCTGTATGATCGTCAGGTCATAGGGTGAAAAATGAATAAGATAAAAAACGCTCAGAAAGGGATATCAGAGCGTTTTCATGTTAATTATCTATCCAATTATGGTGCTTATGCCCAAAGGCATGCGGATTATGAAATCCTCCACGAAATAAGAGCGGTTGAACGGGATTTTCTATATTATGTTATAAACCATCCATCTCAGTTTTTGAACATAATTAAGACGTAACACATTTCAGAGTCCGTTTAACAAGATTAATATGGATATGCATAAGGAGGATAGTAACCTGACGGGTAGTAATATGGATAATACGGATAGTAGTATGGATAATAAAATAATCTTCTTATAAACGGAAAAGGAAACCGTCTTCGGCGAAATCTTCGGAACCTTGGCCGATGCCTGTCATCATAATCATCATCACCATTAAAGTCACCAAAATATTGACGTTCTTCTCTAGTCATCTCTTCAGCGACCATCATAGTTACTCCTTGGTCATCTGTACTTTCTATGATGCCATCAATCGTTTGTCCATCTGTGGTTTCAAGTAGCATATGGCTGCCTATATGTTTTTTACATTCGTCCTGCATATTTCTTTCATCCATCGAATCTCACTCCTTTTTATAAACTTAGGTAGAAACAAAATCATTATATCCGGCTAATTCAAAAAAGGTGCGAGTCCAAAGCTTACAAAAAGAAGACAGTTGTACCGACGAACAGATTTATACAATAAATAGAGACTAATAGGCATGAGCCCAAGATATTAACAATACATTAAAAAGGAGACTGATTACGATTGCGAGGGGATACAATGGCAGATCCTATTGTGGCAAGGTCATTAGATGAAATTAGATTTTGGTCTAGGATTATGAAAGAACATGCTCTATTTCTAAGCTTAGGTTTCACTTATGAACAGAAGCAGTTGATCGATGAAGCACGCCAGTTTATCACCATGTTTGAAAGGATAGAGGAAAAGTTATCTACATTTACAGTAAACTCAGATTTACGCCAAGTTCAAGCTTTTAATACAGAAGTTTACCAAGCAGTAGCTGCTATATGGAGCTATAAACGAAAAGTATTAGGCCTGACTTTACGCTGTCAGATTCGTCACAATAATTTTCCTTTATTAGTTGACCATATCAGCAGAGAAGCTGCCTATTTTGCTAACCGATTAAAAGAACTGAATGAAGGAATATTAACACCAAAACCTGATGATGTGATTGAGGAGAATGTATTCTTTTTAAGAATTATGGCGGATCATGCAAAATTTATTGGACATCTCTTAGATCCTTCTGAAAGGAAGTTAGTGGAACAGGCAAGAGAGTTCAGTCATGATTTTGACCAACTTTTATTTCAAGCCATTGATTTGGATTCCATGCGTCCTCAATCCGAAACAAAACCAATTCTTAGTCAATTCTTAGACCAGAATAAAGTTTCAGTTGTCTCTTTAAGGGATTTTAAGAAAACAGCGAGAGAGCTAATAGAAGCATGTCGTATTAAGAGTAATATCCATCCTCTATTAGCAGACCATACCTTTAGAGAAGCTGAAAGGTTCTTAGAAATCATAGATTTATTTGAGGCTAATCTCAATAGAAAACAAAGTTAATAAGAAAAATGAGCACTTCAAGCTCCTGATCCAACCTTCTGGTTTTATAGCCGGGGGTTTTTTTATTCCATTAAAAAGTTATTTGTGATTTGGAAGAAAATTTTTTCATTTGGTGTTGGAGAATATAACTTTTGTACTATGTAACTAATTCATTCGTTGAATGGTTTTTTTTATGAAAAGTTGTCATAATTATGCTCAACCTATGTCATTAGGTTTGACCCATCATTGGCTAGTGGCTACCCCATTCGGCCAGTGATGGGTCTTGTTGTGTTTTTAATGCTTTCAAGCTAAAATTAAATTACTTTATATTAACTGAAAATTTTTATAATTTGGGAAGTGAAGCTGATGAATCAGGATCTCTTAATAAAACGGGAAAACTACTCCAAGGTCTATTTAACAGCCATTTCGTTAATCGGTTGGAGTATCATTTTTTACTCCTTCACTAATTTGGAGCCAATCAATCAACCAGTTGTTTTCGTCCTCTTACTTCTTTTCCTGCTTATTAGCGAATATTATCCTATGCCAGTCTGGAGAGGATATACCGCTATTACGTTCCCGCTTGTATACATGATTGATCTACTCTACGGTTTTTACTATACTGCTCTCGTTTACGGAATTGCGGTATTGGCTGTTAACCTCCTCCATCGTAGGCCGCTAAGAATTGTCTTATTTAACCCTGCCCAATTGGTTGTCAGTTTTTATGTTGCAGTGTCATTCATACGGCTTATTCATCCGTTCCTGGATAACTTTTTACTAACGCCGGCTATCCAGGGCATTGCAGAATACATTCTTCTGTTAGGAATTTTTTTTATTTTAAATAACTTTATCGTCGACATTGTCCTCATGATAAGACCCCAGGCTTACACATTAAAAATGTGGAAACAAAAGACGTTCACAGAGCTGAACAGCGCCGTTATTTCGCTGATTTATGGAATAACACTCTATATTGTCGGGAGTCAGAACCGCGGTGAAATTGATGCCTTTTCCTACTTCTTCTTCTTTTCTCCATTAGTGGGGATTTCTCTATTAGCAGCAATGATCGGGAGGCTAAAAAGGGAAAAACACCGATTGAAACTGCTTTTTTCAATCACAACCGATTTAAACCGAATGCTTCCTGCCCAAGAGTGGCCGTCGGGACTGAGAGAACGCTTTAATGAATTTATCCGGGTAGATGGAAGCTTGCTTTGGATTAAAAAAGCTGGCGAATGGGAGCTATTCTATAAAGACGGAAGGACGTTTGACTGCAACTTAAAGCCGCAAGATTTTCTACGGTTTGAAGAGATGAAGGAACCTATTACCTATGAAGACCGACAAAAAGAAGGTGGCATTGCCTCATCCTGTTTTGATCCTGATCTAAAATCGATCGTCTATATGCCGCTTGTTGTGGAGGATGAGACGGTCGGAATGTTCGTCAGTGCAAGAAGCCGGACAAAAAGTTTTGAGGATGATGATGTACAGTTGATCGCTACGCTCGCAAACCAGCTGGCAGTTATCATTAAAACACGCATGCTTTTTTCTGAAAAAGAAAAACGGATTGTCTTGGAGGAGCGTAACCGGATTGCACGTGACATACACGATGGGGTTGCACAAACGCTTGCCGGAGCAGTCATGAAACTGGAAACAGCCGGAAAAAAATTCAAGAAGAACCCGGAAGAAACGATTAAGCTTATTGATGAAAGCGTGATGGGACTCCGGAAAAGTTTGAAAGAAGTTCGTGAATCAATATATGCAT
This sequence comes from Fictibacillus barbaricus, assembly GCF_014635025.1. Classification (GTDB taxonomy): domain Bacteria; phylum Bacillota; class Bacilli; order Bacillales; family Fictibacillaceae; genus Fictibacillus; species Fictibacillus barbaricus. The sequence continues at coordinate 1,099,649 of NZ_BMCE01000001.1, forward strand.
TGCGGCCGTATCCGACAGATAGAGCTTCTCTTACAGAGGCCATTCTGAGTAAAATAAAAAAAGTCCAAAAGGAATACCAAGAACATATTGAGTTTGAGATCAGGGGCGAGGAAGTTCCTTTAAGTCCAATGACTGAAAAAGTGCTGTTTGATACGTTTCAAGAGAGCCTACATAATGCGGTGAAACATTCGGAAGCTTCTAAGATTGAGATTCTCCTAAGCTATCAATCTCAGCACTTTTTATTGAAGATCAAGGATGATGGCATCGGATTTTCTCTGTTCCAAGCAATGCTGAAGGCGAGGAACCAACCACACTTTGGTATTTTGCAGATGAATGATGCTGCTGAGAAGATAAATGCTTCACTTCAGATCGATAGTAAAGAAGGAGCAGGAACGGAAGTAACCATTACAGTGCCGAAAATGGGATTTGAAGGAGGGGACATAGATGATCAGGCTTATGTTAGTGGATGATCACGCGATTTTAAGGGATGGACTTCGCAATATTTTATCTGTAGAAGAAGATATTGAAGTGGTTGGAGAAGCGGAATCCGGTGATGATGCATTAAAAAAAGTAGAGAGCTGCAGGCCAGACATAATTTTACTGGATATTAACATGCCTCAAAAAAACGGAGTTGAAGTGACAAGTATTCTAAAAAAGAAATATACGCATATCAAAATACTTGTGTTGACAATGCACAGCCATGAAGAATATTTCATGTCTGCGATCCGGGAAGGTGCAGACGGCTATCTGCTAAAAGATGCACCCTCCGATCAAGTCGTGGAGGCCATTAGGACAGTTGCGAGCGGTGAATCGGTAATCCATCCTTCCATGACAAGAAAGCTGCTGGCTTTTCATCAGCAACAACAAATTGAGCAAGAAGATAATGCGTTAACCGAACGGGAAAAGGAAGTGCTGCTCTGCCTTGTTGAAGGGCTGAGTAACAAAGAAATCGCCGAGCGCCTGTTTATAAGCGACAAAACGGTAAAGATACACGTGAGCAAGATCTTCAAAAAACTGAATGTGAAGAGTCGTTCCCAAGTTGTAATCCACGCAGTTCAGCACCAGCTAGTTCCGCTACCGCCGACGTTCAACGGAATATAATCTTTTTATCATTGAAGAGGAACGCAAAAGAGGCTAAACCTTTGTGTCAGCCTCTTTTTTTATTTGGGATTTTTTAAATAGAATAGCACTATAGTGGTTTTAACTCTTACTACCAAAGTAGTATACAAATTAGTACCCGGGCCATCTGGATTTACCCCTTATGCAGAATAGTTATAATTCAGTGTTCATGAGAAAATCAGGAAAAATAGCTAAGGAGTTGAGCGAATGAAATGCAAAGCTATACTTTTTTCTGTTGTTCTGATGATTGCTGCAGTCATTGGGTTTATGGTTCCCGTAAAAACCTCCCAAGCAGTTGAAACACCGAAAGTAATAGTTGATCCTCAGTTGATGAAAATTTTTTTAACACCCGTGGAGGTTATTATCACCTTTAAAGGCAGTGAAGGCGTTACGTCTGAACAGCTGAGTATTTTGATGAATGCCGGTATTACAAAAGGATTATCCTTGAAAAGCTTACCGATGGCAGGGGTATTAGCGACAAAGTCACAAATAGACAAACTGTCACAAAGCGACCAGATCCAATCCATCTATCTCAATAAAAAGCTTCAATTTGAAAATGCAGATTCAACAGATCTGACCGGTGTAGACGAAGTACGCACGGATGACACAATGCGCAAGTTGAACGGCGGACTGCCGGTAACTGGAAAAGGAATCGGCATTGTTATCAATGACAGCGGAGTGGACGGAACACATAAAGATCTCGAATACGGAAGCCATCTTGTTCAAAACGTACTGGGATCAACGAACCTGAATGCCGTAGATACTCTTCTTCCGATAACCTATACAGAAGGGGTGCCAAACACAGATAACAACTCTGGACATGGCACACATGTAGCGGGAATTGTTGGAGGAACAGGGGCCATGTCGGGCGGGAAATTTGAAGGAGCGGCCCCCGGGGCGAGCTTGATCGGATACGGATCTGGAGCGGCTCTTGCAATGCTTGATGTCATCGGAGGTTTTGATTATGCGCTGACTCATCAGCAGCAATATAACATCCGGGTCATCACAAATTCTTGGGGAGACACGAGCGATTCAGGAACTGACTTTGATCCTGCCAATCCAATTAATATCGCGACAAAAAGGTTATTTGACCGCGGAATTGTAACCGTTTTTTCAGCAGGGAATTCAGGGCCTAATAATAGCACCATCTCTGGCAACTATAAAAAAGCCCCTTGGGTTGTAACAGTTGCAGCAGGCGACAAAACAGGAAAACTTGCTGATTTCTCATCACGAGGGGAAGAAGGCAGAGGCGGGACCGTTAATATAGATGGACAGTCTTGGAAATGGGAAGACCGTCCAACCGTCACCTCACCCGGTGTTGATATCATATCAACAAGAGTCTTAAGCCCCATTCCTATTCTTGGAGCAGTGGATGACGCCAATTATATCGAGCCTGCTTATCTGCCGTACTATACAACCATGAGTGGAACATCGATGGCGGCACCGCATGTTGCCGGAATCATCGGATTGATGCTCGAAGCGAACCCATTGCTTTCACCTTCTGAAATTAAATCAATCCTAGAAAGTACGGCTTCTTTTATGGGGGATTATCAATCTTGGGAAACAGGGGCAGGATATGTGAACGCCTACAAAGCAGTTGACGCTTCTTTTAAAAAGAAAAAATAAGAAAAGGGAGCTGGCTTAACAAGCCAGCTCTTTTGTTTCAATGGCACTACATCTCTACGACTTTTGTACGACCAGATAATAGTAATTTCGTAAACACATTTTATAACCTTTGATGAATAGTTTTTCTTGGGTGCTTTCAAGAAAATAAAGGTATAACCTGTAAAGTTACAAGAGATGAGAGGAGAATAATATGAGACGTTTATTTTGTACCTTGTTTGTTTTATTGCTGATCTTCCCAATTTTATTCGCACAACAAGAAAAAGTGGTTGCCGAAATAAGTGATCGGCCGGTTGTCGATCCGCTTGTAACGAAAGCCTTGAACACAGCGAACTCCCTTCAAGTGATTGTCACGTTTAAAGGAGAGGGCCCTCCAGACAGCGGGCAGCTTTCTATTTTGAAAAATCTCGGTATCGACACAGGAGTTACCATGAAATCATTACCGATGGCCGGTATAGTGGCTTCAAAAGATCAAATAGAGCATCTTTCCGCAAACCCTGCAGTCCGCTCCATCTATCTGAACAAAAAACTGACGTATTTTAATGCAGAAGCGACTGCAGTTACAGGCGTCGATAAAGTAAGAACAGATGACAGCTTCCGCCAATTAAATGGGGGCCTGCCAGTTTCGGGAAAGGGAATTGGCGTAGTTGTCAATGATAGTGGGATTGACGGGACACATAAAGACCACGAGCTTGGGAAAAATCTTGTGCAGAACGTATTGGGTTCTACCAATCTAAACGCGATTGAACCAAGCTTACTCCCTGTCACGTATCAGGAAAACGTTCCGAATACGGATACAAATTCTGGACATGGAACCCATGTTGCAGGAACAGTAGGCGGCACGGGAGCGATGTCTGGTGGGAAATACGAAGGCGCTGCTCCTGGCGCTGACCTGATTGGATATGGATCAGGAGCCGCACTTTTTGTTCTGGATGGCATCGGCGGGTTCGATTACGCCATTACCAACCAACAAAGATACAACATCCGTGTCATTACAAACTCATGGGGATCATCAGGGGATTTTGATCCAAACAATCCAATTAACATCGCGAGCAAGAAAGCCTATGACAGAGGCATCACTGTTCTTTTTGCCGCTGGAAATGAAGGGCCAGGTGAGAACACACATAATCCGTACGCAAAAGCCCCTTGGGTTATCTCGGTTGCAGCCGGAACGAAAGATGGAAAGCTGGCTGAGTTCTCTTCAAGAGGAACAAAAGGTGTAGGTGGAACGTTTACAATTGACGGGAAAGAATGGACATGGAAAGATGAGCCGACACTAACAGCACCTGGCGTTGATATCGTCTCTACTCGTGTGGTCGCGCCTGTGTCAAGTCTTGGTGCTGACAAGGATGCAGAAACGATTGAGCCTGCACACTTGCCCTATTATACAACCATGAGCGGAACTTCGATGGCGACACCACATGTAGCCGGAATCGTTGCATTAATGCTTGAAGCAGATCCGCTTTTATCACCGGCAAAGGTGAAGGATATTCTCACTCAGACAGCTTCGAACATGCCAGGCTATGAATCGTGGGAAGTGGGAGTTGGATATGTAAACGCCTACGCTGCAGTAGACAAAGTGTTTAACGGTACAGATTATGGAAAAACATTAAACACCTCACAAACTTTCAACAGCAATGTTCAGTCTTCTACAGAGCGAAAAGAGTTTTCGGTTGATTATAACCCTTTAACCTTTCTATCAACTAATCGTTATGAGTTTACAGTAGGTCAAGGTGTTTCGGCTCTTGTGGCAAAAATAGATGGAAAAGGAGTGATGGAAGCGACGGGCAACCCTATTAACCTGGTATTAATCGCACCAGACGGAACAGAGTATAGCTCTGGTGTCAGCCTGTTGTTTGCTCTTTACACGGACAGAACCGTATCAGTTAACTCGCCGGCTGCTGGTACTTGGCAAGCGGAAATTAGGGGGCTTCGTGGCAATGAACTGAACCCGGTTGGCGGAGCACTTCCTGAAACTGTAAATGGCACCCTCGCATTCACAACAGTCAGCGGGATTACAGGACTTTCTGATATTGAGGGACACCCAGCTGCTGACGCTATTAAGCTAGGTGTAAGTGAACGCTTACTGGATGGTTTTTTAAATGGAACTTACAAACCGGATAATCTGTTAACAAGAGCCGAACTTTCAAAATATCTCGTAATGGGTGCAGAGATTCGCCAGTCACTCCCCGCAGCAAAAAGTTTTACTGATGTAGGTAGTGAAGATCTGGCTTTTGTGGAAGCTGCTGCAGCAAAAGGGGCTGCATTCCGTGATCAGCAGCAAATCTATAATGGAGTGATACTTCCAAAGGCAACAGGAAAGTTTGCTCCCAAAGACGGGGTAACGAGAGCAGAACTGGCTTACTCACTTGTTCAGGCACTTGGTCTTCAAAAAGAAGCAGAAGCGTTTGATGGCAAACTTACTGTTCAATATAAAGATGAACGGATTGCAATAGAAGATGCCGCAGAAGTTCCAGCCAGCTTGAAAGGTTACGTTCAGCTTGCTTTAGACTTAAACATTATGAATGTAAAGTTCTCTGTCACACAAGGTCCTTATGACCTGAAGCCGACTGTTAAGGCGATATTCAACCCATCTGGTAAAAACACACGCGGAGATTTTGCCGTTGCAATAACTCGTTATTATGATGCTTTTCTAAAATAAAAACGATATGATTAATTAAAGGTGGCCTATGAATTAATGGCCACTTTTAATTATTTTTCGTGTTTGGTTACTTTGACCAAATTGGATTATATAAGTGATTGAACATATATACAGGAAAAAATACACTCAATCACACAATCGTGGCCATTAGGTGTGATTGAGATTCAAAAAATTGTCTAAAAGTGCAAAACACAATGAAGGAGTAGTAGGGATTTATTTATACAAATTTATCATTCCTTGTTCTTCCACAATCCGGTGCATTTCTTCAAGAAGGAGAAGTGCATTTTTATGTATCTTTGACTGTAAACAAATGATAAACGGAGGAAGGAAAATCCTTCTTCCGTTTATGATCCTACCACCTATGAGCCTTAGCGTTACTTCTTAATATAATGTTTGTCTGAGAAATTTGCGTATGGCCATTAACTTGAGATTTCGAACGTTTAGGTCTTGTCCAATTATGGTGAAAAAGCTGAGAATGTGGATCTAGATGATCTTTATAGCTCAATTGAATTCACCTCATAGTCGTAAGATTAAAAAACAATGATATTCAAATGAATATCACTTATAGTTATTTGTTGTTGTTTCATTAAATATTCTATCTCTGTAATGTTCGAATTAAGAACACTCGACCTTTACCGAAAAGTTGTGCAAAAAAGGAGAGCCTAGAGATAAAATACCAAAGAAGGGTCGAAACATGTTTTCTTAACCTACTTAACAAACGGGTGCGATTGTTGGAACTAGAAATTTTCTTATTATGCCTGTTATTCTGTCCAATTCCCTCTTTAGTTAACTAAATGGGGGAAATGTAAGCCTAAGAAGTTTAACGTTTTGTCTCTTTGAAAAAATTTAAGTTTATAAAAAACAAAACCCTTGATTCCTCAAGGGTTTTTGACTGTTATGTATGTTGGAGACTAGCGGGATGGAACCGCTGACCTTTTGGCTGCCAGAGGAAATCCAATAATAAAACTAAGTTAATTAAGGTAAATTAAGATTAAATAAGTCTTAGTTAATAAGGGTTTTTAGAAATTCGGAATAAAAAATTCCTTAGGGAGTATTCCGGATTCAATTAGTTTTTGGCAGATCACTAATGTGCTTATTTCCTCTAAATGTAGTAATGCTAAAATCTCATCCTATAGAGGGGAAGCGGAAGAAATTTGAACTGTTTCTGTTTTTTCTTCCGCAAATAATTCTAATGTAATATGACTAACCGTTTCATCTCCTTTACTGATTAAATGTCTTGTAAACACATGTTTAAGGGTGGTTTCTATCACCTCTTTATCCAACCTTATTTATGGGAAGCTTTGTTGTTTCTTTTTTCATTTCTTTTGGTTTCCATAGTTGTTCTAGCAAAATTACTAGGATTGTACCAACAATAAGACCATTGCTAAAAATATATTGTAAGATCGTGGGAAGACTACGGAATAAACCTTCAGGAAGAAACATTAGCCCAGTACCTATCAGCAAAGTTATCCCTAGAATGGTTAACCTGCGCTCATCTAATGAATCTTTCAGAAGAGACTGAAAAGAGATCCCAATCATTTGGACAAAGGATGCTAGACTTGCCGCACAGGCAATAGGACTAGGAAGGGTAGCCAAGAAGTTGACGATAGTTGGAACAAAGGATATGCCTGCTAAAGCTAAACTTGCAGCCATAAAAGGAAAAATACGTTTTTGCCCAGTTAACCTGATAAATCCTGCCGATACCGGCAATGGTACAACACCAACAGCAGAAAAGAGAGCGGTGAAAACATGGGAAATCCCTCCTGCCTTGCTAGCCCGGCTAATGGTTTGATTTATAGCTTTTTCAGATTTGGGAGGAATTACTTGAGTAACAGCCGTAACGGCGGCTACTGTATTAGAAATTAAAACAAAAGTAAAAATTATTGAAGTTACTGCCATTCCAATATTTAAACTTGGAGCCCCCCACGGTAAAATATCTGGGAACTTTATCAGTGAATCCGGTGTAGAGATGATGTTTGAACTTTGGCCAGAGATAAAATATAGCAACCATCCAAATAAGATTCCAAACAGCACGGAGTAACTTTTTATCCAGCCTTTTCCCTTAATTGATAACACAATCACTAGTACAAATACGCCAATTGAAATCACTGCTATTTCATGGTTAAGGTTGGAATCCCCTTGTAATCTGAGCATTCCATCTAAAAAAACACCACTAAGTTGAAGAGCCAAGATTAAAAGAAAAGAACCAGTAACCAATGGAGTGAACAAAAACTGTAGCCGATTAACAAGACCAGTCGCTCCCAGAATGAAGAGTAATAGTCCTGAAAAAATCATTCCCCCTTCTAATAGCTGTAAGGTTTCTTTCGTACTTTGACCATTTTGAACGGCTACACCCGCTAAGATTACAAAAACACTGACCCATGAACCTGCAGGCCCATCAGCAACCGGATAACGATGTCCTAGCCACCCTTGTAAAAAAGAGCTGATACCGACTACAAAAAAAGTCCGTTGCATTAATTCAGATATTTCCTCCATCGATAAATGAAATACCCCACCGATAACGATCGGTAATGCAACAGAAGTTGCCAATAAGAAAAAAAACCATTGAATGATGCTTAACCCACCATAAAAACGTAGTTGCTTCATATTGCTTCACCTTTATTGTTAAAATTTCTTTTCACTTGAAATCATGATATCTTAGAACCGAATATATGAAAAATATAAAAAAAATTAATTTTACTTAACTTTTCCATATAGGAAGGTGTTTCCACTAATGGATATTAGACAATTACGTTATTTTATGGCAATTGTAGAGGAAAGAAAAGTATCTGCTGCCGCTCAAAAACTTCATATTTCCCAGCCTCCTTTGAGCCAGCAGCTAAAAGCAATGGAAAATGAACTGGATGTAAAATTAGTAGAGAGAAATGGGAAATTTTTAGAGGTTACGGAAGAAGGTAAAGCCTTATATAAATATGCTCAACAGATTACTCAATTAATGGAAGAAGCCAAAATGGAAGTAAGGGAAGTTGGAAAAGGGAGTAGTGGAAGACTGGCGATAGGAATTAATACTTTTTCGGTTATCGGCTTTCCTAAATTACTTCGCGAATTTAAAACAAAATACCCTAACATTTCCTATAAAATACATCAAAATGAGTCTTCCTATCTTTGTCAATTAGTGAGAGACAGGATTGTAGAACTGGCGATTATCCGATTACCGCTGGAATTGGAGGGTTTTTCAGTAATTCATCTTCACACAGAGCCTTTTTACTTTATTTCTTCTATTAACAAGGAACATTCTAATGATCAGATCATGCTTGCTGACATTCAAAACCACTCGTTAATTCTACCGAGTACAGAGGGGCTAGGCGTTCATTATCAGATTTTGGAGGCTTTTTCAAAAGCCCAACTTCATCCGAATATCGTTGCTGAGTGCTCTGATATCTCTCTTTTATTAGATTTAGTTGCATGTGGTTTTGGAGATGCTATTGTTCCGGAAACCGTAATAAAGCAATACAAGAACTACAATATTCAGTCGACTAGAATTGTAGATACAGAACTGTCTGCATCTACGAGCTTAATATGGCTGAAGCATCATCATTTATCAAAAACTGCTCAAAACTTTATTAATCAATTAACTGGTTACCAGCAAATCGCAGATACGGATTAATCGTATGTTTGGTAATAACTACACAATATCCTCTATTTTTGAACTCTATTTCGTTTTTATTGTCAATCATTTAATTTGCTAAAAAATATAGAAAGGAACTGTCCGGTAATCCTTAGAAATTAGTAAGTAAATTATTCCGATAAGTATATTGAACCCTACAAATTAGCATGAAAAAAGACGGGGGAATGGGAACATGGAAGATACACATTGGGGAAAATTTGAAAGGTTTCTTGAAAAAAAGCTTGAAGAGGAGCATATTCCTGGGTTGTCGATAGGTATTTCGCAAATGGGGAAACCGATCTTCCAGAAAGGGTTCGGGTATAGAGACTATAAAGCGAAACTGCCTGTTACGCCGGAAACGATTTTTGGAATCGCATCCGTTACAAAATCGATTACTGCTGTGGCTATACTTGAATTGGAGGACAGGAAATTACTCTCAGTTCACGATTCTATTGTAAAACATCTTCCTGAACTCAAAATGAATGGAGTAAAAGAGATCGAGCAAATCAAGATTCACCACCTTCTCTCTCATACGACCGGAATTCCTCCTATGGAGCGGAAAGAGGAATTCATACGGTTTGAAGAACACATGGCCTATTTTGCTGAGACGGTGATCGAACCCTTAGGAAAGCCGGGTGAGTACTTCAGTTACTGCAATGATACCTTCCTTTTATTAGGGGCAATCATCGAACGGGTAACCGGACAATCATTTGAGACCTACATGACAGAACGATTCCTTCACCCGTTGGGAATGAACCGCTCGACGTTCCGTTTGGAGGAACTTGCTGAAATGGAAAATGTGTCTGTTCCTTATGAGTACCATAATAAGACGAATACTTTTCAAGAAACAGCATGGCCAAAGCTCGGCAACTACAAAACTGGAGGTGGAATTCGTTCCAACGTTCAGGATCTATTAAAATATGGCCAATATTTGCTCGGCGACAAGACCGTTTTAAACAGGCTCGCAGATCCCGTTTATAAAGTGGGCAGAAATACATATTACGGTTATGCACTTAATGTTATACCGAATCATTTTGAAAATTGTACGCTGATTAGCCATGGAGGAGGACAACCAGGGGTTTCCTCATTTTTTGGGGTAGTTCCCGAAAAAAATCTTATAGCTGTTGTCCTTACTAATGTTGGCGGTATTCCGGCAGGAGAGATCTGGCTAGCAGCGGTAAATGCAGCGCTCGGAATTCCATATAATTACAAACGAGAGACAGAGCCGTTTTACGATATCTCGACTGAAACATCTAAAGGATTGATGGGTACTTATCAATCCCTTGAAGGGGACAGGGTCAGGTTTTTTGTAGAAAAAGATACGATGTTTATGGAAGAGAATGAGGAGAAAAAAGAACTAAGAGCAAGCGCTAAAGACCGTTTAGTTATCCAAAATACGGATAGGGCCTTCCAGTTTTATTTGAACGATGACCAAAAAACGTGGGGCGTGTTCAATGGATCCAGGATGCTAAGAAAAGTAGGAGAGTAACTTTTATTGGAGGATCAACCATGAGTGCAGAAAAAATTCTGATCATTGAAGATGAAAAGAAGATTGCTAGAATTATTCAATTGGAGCTTGAACACGAGGGATATAAAACGGAAACAGCCTGGACGGGCATAGAGGGATTAGAAAAGTTTAAATCAGAAAAATGGGACCTAATATTGCTTGATGTGATGCTGCCCGAATTAAGCGGGATGGAAGTACTCAGAAGAATAAGAACGACAGGAAGTTATACACCAATCATACTATTAACCGCAAGAGATTCATTGCCTGACAAGGTAAGTGGACTTGATCTTGGAGCGAACGACTATATTACAAAGCCATTTGAGATAGAAGAATTGCTGGCTCGAATACGTGCGTGCCTTAGGATGAATCTCCTCTATACAGAAAAAAAAGAAATCGAAACATATGAAATGGGTGACTTGACCGTCAATACAAAAACAAGGGAAGTGCTACGCGGCTCTAAACAGGTTGAGTTGACGCCTAGGGAGTTTGATCTCTTGGTCTATCTTCTGAAAAATAAGAACCAGGTACTGAACCGTGAACAAATTCTTTCTAAGGTATGGGGATTTGATTATTATGGCGATACAAATGTTGTAGATGTGTACATTCGTTATTTAAGGAAAAAGATCGATTCTTCCTTCCCGACTCCTTATATTCATACCATCCGGGGAGTAGGATACACGATGAAGGAGTAACGTATGAACATAAAAAATCGTATAACGCTGTTTTCGACGGTTTGGATGTTGATCATACTGTTGATCACCAACAGCGGGATTTATTTTTTGTTTGAAAGAAACTTAAAAGATAACGCACTCAATCAAACAGAAACCAGAATTACCAGTATAGCAGAAGCCGTGAAATCATCCGTAGAAACAAACCTGGAAATGGGTCGCCTTTTAAGGGCTTATCTTCCAGCGAACTCGATGATTCGTATCATTGCTTCTGACAACAAGGTAGCTTTTTCGAGCACGAAGATGACTAAACTTAATGAGTTCAAACCCATGTACCGAACCGATGAGTACAGTCATATAAAGACAGAAGATGGAGCTTTTTACACCGTTTCTCAGCATCCGGTCATTTGGACGGATGGTGAAGTCGTTTCACTTGAATTAATAGAAGAAGAAACATCTATACCCAATACATTGCGTATTCTAAGAATCGTTCTGATTCTAGCAACCCTGCTTATTCTAATTCCTTCGTTCTTAGGTGGCCGAATTCTTAGCCAACTTATTCTGGTACCGATCAGTTCTCTTACAAGAACGATGGAAGATATACAAAAACAAGGTACATTTAAAAGGATTGCCATAGAAAGTGAATCAAACGATGAATTAAATAAGATGGCAACAACGTTCAATCATATGATAGATTTGCTTGAAGATAACTATAAAAAGCAGGAGCAGTTTGTCTCGGATGCCTCACATGAATTAAAAACACCTCTAACGGTAATAGAAAGTTATGCTAGAATGCTTAAACGATGGGGGAATAAAAGGCCGGAAGTATTAGAAGAAGCTGTAGAAGCCATTCACTCAGAATCAGTAAGAATGAAGGATCTAACACAGCAGATGCTCCTTTTGGCAAGGGATGATTCCCAACCTTCTCAAATTCAAAAAGTGGATTTGGTATTAATGGTAAAAGAAGCTACAAAGAACCTAAGAAATGCGTATCCACGGGATTTCTATGTTCATTCAGACTTAGAACTCCTTGAGATAGAAGGAGATTCTTTGAAATTGAAACAAGTTCTGTTTATCCTCTTAGATAATGCTATCAAGTACAGTTCAGATCGTATTGATATTGTATTATCTAAAAACGGAGGAATCGCTAAAATTGCAGTTACTGACTATGGCATAGGTATTCCAAAAGAAGATCTTGATAAAGTATACGATCGTTTCTTTCGTGTAGATAAAGCAAGAAGTCGTGATACAGGGGGTTCCGGATTAGGTCTTTCGATTGCCAAACGTATTATGATGGCTCATCATGGTGAACTCAACATAACGAGTGAAGAAGGAAAAGGTACGACCGTTACGATGGAATTGTCGGTCCTTCAGGGAATTAATTCTCACTGATTTCTCATTTTCTTCTTATTTGGTTCTCATTCTTTTATGAAAACGTATTAGAAAAGGGGGCATTCCGTTTGAAAACAAAGACAGCAGCGATAATCGGAGTGGTAATCCTGATGATACTACTTATTTTTGGAACGAGGCAGTGGGTAGTCGGGAACAATGATTCAACACTCAGCAAGGAGAAAATCAATGAGATCGTAAGCACGAAATACTCAGGTGAAATCCTCTCCACAGAACGAACGGACCGAGAAGGGAAAACGCAATATCAAACAGTCTTAAAAGGTGAGAATGGTGTTTATGTGATCTGGTCTGATGCTGTATCTGGAGAAATCTTGGAGATCAAGAGAACGGAAAAAACAGAACCGAATAATAAGCTTTTAACGAAAGATGAAGCATCTCGGATCGCTGCAAAAGCAGGTAAAGTTCTAACTTCAGAGTATAATGCACAAAATAAGGTCTATTTCTTTACAGTCGAGAAAGAGAGTAAGAAATTCACATTCGAGATAAATGCGAGCACGGGAAAGATTCAAAACAAAAAAGAGATAAAACCTTCAACCGAACCTCCAAAGCCAAACACCAAGATAACCGAACAAGAAGCAAGGAAGATCGCCCTAAAAGAAGTAGAAGGAACGGTTACGGATGTTGAACTCGATGATGAAGACGGAGTTCTGGTTTATGAAATCGAAGTGGAAACAGATGTTCAAGAAGGCGTAGTGATTATAAATGCTTTTACAGGTGAAGTCGTCTCGGTCACGATGGAAACAAAAGATAATGATTAAGGATGCTCGTACTCTAGAGCATTCTTTTTTATTATATGAGTGAAAACTATCCAACTTCTCATCGTTTTCTAATCTTTTCTTCTCTTTGTTCTCATTTTCCCTGTCTATGATATGGATATAGTTCATAACAAGGAGGAACAAACAATGAAAAAACTAACAAAAGTTTTAGCAGGAACGGTATTAGCTGGTGGAATTGGTCTAGGAGTATATGCGTTTTCAGATAACACACCAAACGTGTTTGCTGCAAATGATGCTATCTCTGAAAAACAAGCAGAAGATATTGCTCTTCAACGAACAAACGGTGGTTCTGTGAATGAGTTAGAATTCGATCGTGATGACCAAAAGGATAAATATGAGATCGAAGTTCACAAAGACGGCAAATCATATGATCTTGATATTCTTGCAGGATCTGGTAAAATCACCAAGTTTGAAGAGGATAGAGACGATGATCTAGATGAATCTGACATCGACGATAAAGACGATGAGGATCGCGATGATCAAGTAGATGCAGCAAACATGAAGATCTCAACAGAGCAAGCTCAAAATATTGCGCTGAAGCAAGTGCCTGGCACCGTAACAAAAATAGAGCTTGATGAAGAAGACGGTCAATATTTCTATGAGATTGAGATCAACAAGGATAAACAAGAAACAGATGTGGATGTAGATGCGATGACAGGAACTGTACTAAAAGTAGATAAAGACGAAGACAATAATTAGTATTTAGGAAGCATTGGTGGAGCCACCAGTGCTTTTATTATTCTCAACATTAAAAATTTCTTCTCTGATTCTCATGATTTTCTCATTTTGCTCTAATGGCTCCTTATGGAGAATGGGAAACATTAATATGTCTTCCCCCCTTGCCCCTCACCAATTATAGAACTATATTTAATTGCTGCTAACTATACAAATAATTCCAAATTATTCTGATAGGAAAGGATTGTGGTAGAAAGTTTCTTATTCAGCTAACGGGTGCATTTTTTCAAGAAGGAGATTTGCCCTTTTTGATTGAAATTAAAGAGGATTGTAAAATACTTGATGTTGGTGGTGTTTGTGATAAAGGCTGTGTTTCTTGATCGTGATGGTACCATTGGTGGAACAGGTGGCGGTATGCATCCGTTTGAGTTTACTATGTATGATTTTGCACCCAGTTCGATTAGACGTCTTAATAAGTTAGGTGTTAAAGTTTTTCTTTTTACCAATCAGACTAGAGTGGGAAGAGGATTCTTCTCTGAAGATGACTTACTTAAAGGATTTGAAATAATGAAGGAAGAACTCTCACGACATTCTGCTTTCTTAGATGATATCTTTTATTGTCCACATAGTCCTGATGAGGGATGTAGGTGTCAAAAACCTGAAATTGGACTTTTATTAGCTGCAAAAGAAAAATACAAATTAAATTTGGCAGACTGTTATGTTGTAGGAGACACTGGGAGTTCAGATATGGTGTCTGCTCATAAGGCTGGAACAAAAAAAGTTTTAGTTAAAACAGGCTGGGGTAAAGGCTCACTTACATCATTTCGTAAAGATTGGAAAGGAATAGAACCAGATTATATAGCAGAAGATTTAGTGGATGCAGTTGATTGGATTTTAGCAGATATTATTAATAAAGTTTGAGTTTATTTCACAAACGGGTGCTTTTCTGGAGTAACGAAAAAAGCCCATTTTTTTCTTCTAAGGGCAAGTCATTGGAAGAAGAAGGAATATCCGATTACTTAAACGAATAAATAATGATGAAGTTAAGTGAATGGTGGAAGAGGGGTATTTAAAGTTGGATATCCTTTTTATAGGGATTATTTTGCTCATTTTAGGGCTAACAAACTTTATCGCTTTTAAAGTAGCTGGAAGAAATAAAAAGAAAAGAATTTTATCGGGTATTATAGTGATACTTATTACACCTCTTGTCTTTAAAATATCTTTAGATGCAATAAGTTCTTTTGATCCTGGTGGATTTGCAACAGGAGCTATTACTTTAATTTATTCTTGTTTATTTTTTATGAATGGAATCATTATAATTTGTATTGGAATAGCTACAAGTAATACTAACAAAGCTTGAGAACAAGATATTACTTATTCAACAATCGGGTGCATTTCTTCGAGAAGGAGAAGTGCTCTTTTTATTTAATAAACGAGCAGTTTTCGTGAAAAAGGACATTCATTTAATTAGTAGAATTTGTAAGATAGATTATTAAAAAACAAATGATGAGGCAGGTGTATTTGGTCTAAAATGAAGAATGTAAAATGTTCTTTAGCCATTGAGCAAATTGAAGATAGATTGAGATACGAACCAAATATTGTAGAACTACAATTGTTTGAGGAAGATATTAGAAATCCTAACCGAATAATACAAACTATTCAACTATTTCAAGAAAGAAAAGTAAAAGTTTATCTTCATCACCCCATGAAAGTAAATCGAAAATTCCTTGATATCTTAAGTAAAGATCCTGAGGTTTTTGAGTTTTATCGATCTTCATGTTCAATAATATACGACATCTGCGAGTCGGAAGATATTCTTTGTGTTGTACATCCACATTATGAAAAGTGTGTAAGTGGCATGGCAGATACTTTTAACGAGAATTATATTATTGAAAAATCTATAGAATTAAAAAATGCTATTCAAGAAATACGTAATCATAAAGTAGACCGATTTTTGTGGGAAAACGCACCTACAGGGATTTTTTCAAGTTTAAACCCATATTGGTTAACCAATATTGTTGAACCCATACAATTACCGCTTTGTTATGATATAAGCCATGCATTTATGTCATTCCGAGGGGACAACGATAAGTTAGAAAACGAGATTATCAGTACATATCCTTTTACGCACCATTACCATGTGGTGGATAGTAAAGGTACAGAAATACATGATGCACTATCATTAGGTCTTGGAAATATAGATTGGTTACGATTTAAAAAATACATTTTGAATCGAGATTTTATTTTTGAAGTTGATTTACCTAACTATAATGATTGTACCCCAATGGTAGAAAGTGCAGCCTATTTTTACTCCCTTTAATTAAACAAGAGGGAAGCATTTCTTTAATGAGTTATTCCACAATCAGGTGCATTTCTTCAAGAAGAAGAAGTGCTCTTTTTTATTGAACTTATTGAACAAACGTAGCAGGATTATGTAAGAAGCAGGGCATTATCAATAAATAAAGAAAATTAATTTAGACTATTATTAGGGGGATAAATGATGGAGTTTAAATTTTTGGACTTTAAAGTTATTAAGGGTGAAGAAATTGATTTACATCTTATTAATACAGTACCAGGGAATGGGTATAAGAATAGGGTTCCAGCATATCGTTTTAATATTTGTTTAAGTGGTTCAACAAAACCTATTGGGAATATAAATATTAGAATCGGATACAATGAAAACTTATATTATGTCGGTCATATTTGATATTCAGTAAATGAAGAAAATAGAGGGAATCATTATGCTTCAAAAGCTGTAAGGCTTTTAAAGAAAGTAGCACATGCTCATGGTATGGAAAAACTGATTTTTACATGTAATCCAGATAACATTGCTTCAAGAAGAACATGTGAGTATGTGGGAGGTAATCTGTTAGAAATCATTGATGTCCCAGAAAACAATGATATGTATCAACAAGGAGAAAAGAAAAAATGTATATACGAATGGGTTTGCAAATAATTTAGGAGCAGACTTATTCCTCAATTGGGTGCATTTCTTCAAGAAGGAGAAATGCTTTTTTTATTTTTAGAAATATGGTTGCTGGGGGTTAGGACTGAAATTTCCTAAAAGATAAAGTTATTTGTTATGTAAAGACTTTTTCTTTGGATTTATTAGACTTTAACTATAAAACTAGAATGTTTTACAAATAGTATTTACCAATTAAGGCAATTGAAGGTAAAATTATCTTAGAATATTTAGAAATGGGGAATCTCCTTGAAAATAAGAACACTTTTAATGACGGCAGGATTGAGTTTATTTATAGGTACAAATATAAAAATCATGGAAGTTTCTGCTGTTACGGATGTGTATGGAGGAAGTAATCATTCTTATTTGATTGATTATGAGAACACGGGATACGGTTGGGGTGATAATACTTATTACCAATTAGGCTTTAAGGAAACGACATCATCAATTCACTATCCTGAGCAAATTTCATTTAAAGACGGCAGCCTTGCTAAGAACATAAAAATGTTCTCCTCATCAAAGGCCAATTACTTTACTCTTGCGATGATGGAAGATGGTTCGCTTAGATTTTGGGGAAGTATCTTTTCATATGGCGGAGGAATAGGAGGATATTGGAGTGATTGGGATTATAGCAAGTACATAACCATTCAAAATCAAGATGGAACTCCTTTTAAAGGAGCTACTATGATCACTTCTGGAGATACCCATATGGCGGCACTCAAAGAAGACGGTACAGTTTGGACATGGGGTGAAAATTGGCAAGGACAATTAGGCAACAAAAAGACCGACCATAATCCATATGCACAACAAGTTGTAATGGATGACGGTACTCCACTAAAAGGTGTGGTAGCCATCTCTGCTGGAGCTTGGCATACCCTTGCTCTTAAAAAAGATGGAACAGTATACGGCTGGGGATGGAACAGAAACAATCAGTTAGGAGTGACTACTCAAAAAGTTATACCATATGCTATACCTATCTTGACAAGTGAGCAGAAGGTACTTTCTGGAATAACAGGGATTGAAGCTGGTGGAGAACATTCTCTTGTACTTACCCATAAAAATAAAGTCTTGTCTTGGGGACATAATGGATACGGTCAACTCGGAAATGGGAATACAACAAATCAGCCCTATCCTGGTTTAGTGGTGGATGCAAGCAATCAACCGATTCATGATATAAAAACAGTTAAAACAAGTGGGTATAGTTCGTTTGCTCTTACTTCAGACTCAAAAATACTCGCGTGGGGGAGAAATCAGTTCGGACAGACCGGTAACGGCAATACAACAGAAAAAATCCTTATCCCTGATTATGTTATGACATCCGATCATACCCCGCTTGAAAATATATATACTTTCTCAGCAGGTTGGCAGCATGTATTAGCCATGCAAAAGGATGGAGCTATGTGGGCATGGGGCAGCAATATAGGCAATATACTTGGAGTAGGTGTTACAAACGGCGGTGGAGTACCTCTAGCTAAACGGGTCCTTAAACAAGCAGACGAACCTCTATCAGTAAAGGTTGAAGGAAACACACTTCAAGAGGAAGTGATAAATCCAACACTCACGGTTCAGAACAAACAGGCTTTATTGCAGTGGAATAATCCTAATTCTGCTGTACGCTATGTAGAGATCTATAAAGATGGTACGTATATAGGTACTTCTTTTTCTACTATATATGTAGATCCTACTATGGATCCTACAAATTCTCATACGTATACATTAAAAGCTGTAGATGGACTAGGGAATAGAACGACTGGAGTGAATGCTGAGCTAAAGATTGTTCAACCGGTTAAAATGGTTGAAGTTACAACGGATAAACTGTCACCGCAGCCTGTAAAATCCACCATTACCATTAATGCTTTAGCAGAAGGTGGAAATGAGCGCCTCTATAAATTCTGGTTACTTGAGAACGGAACATGGAAAGTATTACAGGATTATTCTTCATCCAGTTCAGTAAAATGGACTCCTTCCAATGAAGGAAATTATAAGATTAGTGTTCATGTGAAAGATCGGGATTCTGTTAAGTCGTATGATGATTACAAAGCGCTGGAATATAAAATAGAGTCTGATTCCGTACTGCTGAACAGCTTTTCGAGCCAGCTGTCTTCACCGCGTTCTGTCTATTCCAGCATTCCGATAACAGCAACAGCAACAGGCGGATCAGAAAAACTGTATAAATTCTTTGTTTACCATAACGGTGTATGGAAAGTGCTCAAAGATTATTCACCAGTATCCAACTTAAATTGGGTTCCAAAAGTGCCTGGCGATTATAAACTAGTTGTACATGCCAAAGACAAGAATAGTACTAAAAACTATGATTCTTATAAACAGCTCATCTTCAAAGTATTGAACGGGCCTGTGCTTCAATCCGTTTCTACTAATCTAACCAGTCCGCAATCTTTAGGTAAAACGGTGCAGATTAAAGCGTCAGCGATAGGTGGTACTGAGAAACTGTATAAATATTGGGTGTATGACGGGGTGAAGTGGCATATACTTAAGGATTTCACGTCTCAGACAACAGTTGACTGGAAGCCCGCAGCAAAAGGTACTTACAAGATTTCTGTTCATGTAAAAGATCGATATTCTACTCGCTCCTATGACAGCTATAAAGCCGTAAACTATACGATCAAATAAGGGAAGGCCCTCTTAATGAGGGCCGACTTTTTTGAGAAATATTGGGTAAAAGGCACGTACTTAATTGGTGCGTTCGCTTTTAAATATATTTTTCTTAACTTAATTCATTATTTATTCCATAAACGGGTGCGTTTCTTAAATACCGAGCTGTCTTATCAGGCAGCTTTTCTTATTCAGCTAAAGGAGCAGGTTAGCTGTACAAGTTATAAATTTAATGGTTTAAAGTTATAGAGCATTTCTTTGAATGAGAAATACTTTTTATTTTTGCTTAAAACAAAAATCTACAATAAAAATGTTATCCAAATTAATAAAATTTTATTGTAAAACGATAATATATATATTAAAATCAAAATCAGAATAAATAAGTGAGGTGCTTTTTATGGAAAAAGTAACAACGTTGTTTTTAAAAATAGCTGTTATTCTTTTAGGAGTCCCAGTTCTTGCTCTGTGCATCTTTTTGGTGCCTGAGATGGCGAATCTTGCAGCAAAATTGCTTCCAAAGTTTGCTTTTATAAAATATCTCGTTTTCATCGCTTTTGATGCATCGGCGATACCTTTTTACTTTGCTTTGTATCAGGCTTTCAAACTCTTATGCTATATTGACAAAAATAAAGCTTTCTCCGATTTATCTGTAAAAGCTTTAAAGAAAATCAAATACTGTGCCATCACAATCAGTATTTTGCATGTGCTAGTTTGGCCGCTCTTCTATATCTTTGCGGAAGTAGACGACGCACCAGGAGTTATCTGTGTCGGATTGGTTGTTCCTTTTGCTTCGATGGTTATCGCAGTCTTTGCGGCTGTTCTCCAAAAACTTTTACAAGAAGCAATTAAAATCAAATCAGAAAATGATTTAACGGTCTGAGGTGAATAACAATGGCAATTATAATCAATATTGATGTGATGTTAGCAAAAAGGAAAATGAGCGTAACAGAACTTTCGGAGAATGTTGGAATAACAATGGCGAACCTTTCTATATTGAAAAATGGAAAGGCAAAAGCGATTCGATTATCCACTTTAGAGGCAATTTGTAAGGCTTTAGAATGTCAGCCTGGAGATATTTTAGAATACAAAAGTGACGAAGACAGTTAAACATATTAAGGAAACTTAACATAACAATTGTTAGGGGAGGTATAACTATGGACATTAACAATTTGATTATTGAAAATATTGCTAACCCTCATGAGCTGGAGAGAATGTATAGAAAAGACCCGAAAACTTTTAAAAAGTCATTCTCACACGCATGGGATCAAAATCCTGATTCTCAGGTTCTTGGCGTTTGGTACGAAAGATTGCATTTCAAGGAGACGGCAATTACAGAAAAATCTTCCTTGCTTCAGAAAGGTTTCTTATTCATGGGCATTTTAGCCATTCTGGCCGGGATAAGCACCAGGATCATTTTCCATTTTGTCGAACAGGAAGCAATTGCTCCAATTAACCTGGCTTTTGGTATAATTCCCTTTATTGCTGCCTATTTTGTTTACAATAATACTCCGAAAAAAAGTGTTATTTATTCCCTTGCAGCGTTGTTCCTAATTTCCGGGTTTTATCTTAATATGCTGCCATTAAATTATAAAGACAGTATTATCCTTGCTTATTTACACCTTCCCATATTCTTATGGGTATTGGTAGGGCTTGCATTTTCAGGAAATGAATATTCAAAAGGCAGTACAAGATTAGCCTATATTAAATTTAATTTGGAATATTGTATTCTCTACGCCAGCATGGCAGTTAGCGGAATGGTACTAGCAGCATTAACCATGAAGTTATTTAGCTTTGTTGGCTTGGATATAGAAGACTTCTATTTTAGTAATGTCGTTTTATTTGGTGCTGCCGCTCTCGCTATTGTAGCTGCATACCTGGTATCAATGAATCTTAAACTTGCTAAGAACATTACACCATATATAGCTAAAATTTTTAGTCCTCTTGTCCTGGTCACATTGTTGGTCTATCTTATAACGGTTATATGGGTCGGAAAAAATCCATTCTTGGACCGCAATTTCCTGATAGCCTTCAACGGAATACTCCTTGGTGTATTGGCCGTTACCATATTTTCCATTACCGAGAGCGACTCAGACGAGAAAAAGAACATTTCAGATTATATAAATTTTGCCTTAATTGTTCTTGCGCTTATCATTGACAGTGTGGCTTTATCAGCCATCGTGTTCAGACTTTCTTCTTATGGGATTACGCCTAATAGACTTGCTGTTTTAGGAGTAAACATACTTATCTGGGCAAATCTAATTTGGATTATGCTCTCCTATATGCGTTTTCTACAAAACAAATCCGGACCTTCAACTATCCAAGATGCCGTTACTAAGTATTTGCCGGTCTACGGACTTTGGGCAGCTTTCGTTACATTTACTTTTCCTATAATTTTTAATTAGAAAGGCTCTGTTAATGTAACGAAAAGCTAATCTTTTATAACGTATAAAATCTTTAGAGTCGATATTATGCAGCTTTTTATACAGAGTTGCATAGTTTTGGCTTATTTTCATTACTAAAGTTAAAAAGAGGGAACTAGAAGACATAATATATTGTTGCAACTGGATTCTTTAAAATATGTCTAGTTTCATGTGCCCAACGAAAAAGGACTTCATGAAACGTATTTGATAAGCTAAACTTGCAGGTTTTAAGTTTGAGTTTGATTTAGATTAAATGTGAAAAGTCTTGAATTAAAGGGCAGGTTAATAGAATTAGAAATGGTAAAATTATTACAGTTTATTAGAGGAGAGCAATATGAATATTAGGAATTTAAAAATAGGGGAAAAACCGCCAATGGATTTACTGTTATTAGCTGATCCTTCTCATACAATTGTTGAGGATTATTTAAAAAGGGGAGAATGCTTTATTGCAGAAAGCAGTGAAAAAATTGTTGGTGTCTACGTATTACTTCCAACAAGACCTGGAACGGTGGAGTTAGTGAACATTGCAGTTGCAGAAGAACAGCATGGAAGAGGGATAGGTAAACGGTTAGTGATGGATGCAATTCAAACAGCCCAAAAGAAGGGATTCAAAACAATTGAAATTGGTACTGGAAATTCAAGCATAGGGCAACTTGCTCTTTATCAAAAATGTGGTTTTAGAATAATCGGTGTTGATATAAATTTTTTTATAAGGCACTACTATGAGGAAATTTTTGAAAATGGAATACAGTGTAGGGATATGGTAAGACTATCACAAGATTTATAGTGAAAATTTTCTTCAACAATCGGGTGCATTCTTCAAGAAGAAGATCTGCACCTTTTTCTTCTGCAAACGTAGCAGGATTCTGGAATAAGAGCTTCCTATATTTAATCCACAAACGGCCAGATTGTAGAATAACATCTTCACTGACTGGTTTGTCAGGGGAGTTGTTTTATTATAAACCAATCAAAAAAATAAAAATAAAGGAGTGATAGAAGTGCGTTTCTTGTTTTGAGAAAGCAACCGGCCCTGTGATAATGTTTTTGCATACCCAATATCTGAATATTAATAACTTGAGGTGAGGGGAGAAAGCAAATGAACCTAGAACTGATGGATATTTTTCGCATGGAATTCGACTTTAGTTGGGATACTGAGACCTGGTTTTTACCTTTAGAATCTGCTCTTGAGAGTTTAAGTTCCACAGATGCAAGCTGGCAACCCCCTGGAGGAGGGAATACAATTTGGCAAACTGTGAACCATCTAAATTATTACAACGCCCTACTTGTTAGACAAATCAATGACACAACGCCTAGAAAAAAGGCATCTAATACCAAGGCTACATTTGGAGATATCGGGGAACAACCAGATTCTAGATGGAAGGCAGTCTTGGCAGTGAATACATTTGGAGATATCGGGGACCCAGCAGATTCTGAAAAATGGAAGGCAGTCTTGACAGAAACACGTCTAATTTGTGAAAATTTGCGTAAATCACTAGCACAAGTTAATGACAGTCAGCTGGAAGAGGAACTTGTTGGGGGTCTGGCTCGTCAAATTTTGCACAACGTATACCATATAGGACAAATTGTATTAATTCGTAAACAACAAGGGTCTTGGCCAAAGGAGCGAGAATAATTTGTATATTCCGCTATAGGGCGCAATTCTAAAGTATTGGATTGCGCTCGTTATTCCATTATAGGGTGCATTTCTTCAAGAAGGAGAAGTGCCTTTTTTATTGATTAAAAAGGACAGTAAAATTAATTAAATATGCTAAAAATAGGAGGATCAATAATAACATTGCTTGATAAATTTAAGATATTCTCTAAAAAGAATGATAAACAAAAGCTAGATAAATTAAACGAACTCCAAAAGTTTTATAATAATGAAATTTTACATTCAAATCTACACGATGATTACGAAAAGATTGAGAAAGATTTGGGGATTCAAGAAGATGAATTATTTGCTGATTTTGAAGAATTTATAATGTTGATAGCTGGTAGTTGTTCATATGTTTTCGGCAAAAAGAAAATTCCTAAATATCAAAGGAATATGTTATATAAAGATTTTTTCTCACAATATCCTCAATATACTATGTTAAAAGAGTCGATTAGTAATTATCCAGGCTTTCACAAAGAACTAGAAAGCATAGAAAACGTCGAAAATTAATACTGAACATTATTGAAACACGTTAACATTCTTTTAACAGCAGGATTCTTTGATTAATAGACGCGAATACAATGTTATTAAACATTGAAAATACAATAATGGCTTACTAAAGAGATTGTTTTATTGTACGCTGAGATTTTCAAATGATAATCTTTATCATTTAGTGTTGATTTGTTTTAAATCCTGGTATAAAATACTAGTTGTTGAAAATCATTCTCAATAAAGGAGAGTAAAAATGAAAAGAAGACACGGTATACATACTAGGGTAGGAATTTTCACCTTGATACTTTTTCTTGTTCTATCCTTAACTGCATGTGGAGAAGGTGCCACAGAAAAGCAAAATTCTTCTGGTTCTTCAAAAGCTTATAAAGTCGATCATGCTATGGGTACAACTGAAGTGAAAAAAAATAAGCGTGTTGTTGTTTTAACCAATGAAGGAACTGAAGCTGTTCTTGCAATGGGTGTGAAGCCAATTGGAGCAGTTCAATCATGGATTGGAGATCCATGGTACGACCACATCAAGAGTCAGATGGACGGGGTTGAAGTGGTTGGAGATGAGATGAATGTAAATATAGAAAAAATTGCCTCTTTAAAACCAGACCTCATCATTGGCAACAAGGTACGTCAAGAGAAGATATATGACCAACTTAATAAAATCGCTCCTACAGTTTTTGCAGAAACATTAACTGGAAACTGGAAAGAAAATTTCAAGTTATATGCAAAAGCTATAAACAAAGAGGAAAAGGGACAGGAAGTCCTTGCATCTTATGACAATCGAATTGATGAACTGAAAACGGAATTAGGGGATAAATTGAACCAAAAGGTTTCAATTATCCGTTTCTTACCAGGAACATCTCGAATCTACCTTGAAGATTCTTTCTCGGGTGTAATATTAAAAGACCTTGGATTTAAAAGACCTGAAATTGAAAGCAAAGACCGATTTGCGTTAGAAGTAAAAAAGGAACAAATACCATTAATGGAAGGTGACCTATTATTTTACTTTACCTATGAAACCGGCGATGGTGAAGCTACAGAAACTGAAAAAGAATGGACAAAAGATCCACTTTGGAACAACCTTAATGTCGTGAAACAAGGCAAAGCTATAAAAGTAGAAGAAGCAATATGGAACACAGCAGGTGGGGCTATTGCAGCTAATCTGATGTTAGATGACATAGAACAATATCTTATCAAATAACCATTACACACAGTACGTCTCTAATGAGCGAAGAAAGTTATAAAATATCCTTTAATAAGTAATAGGCATTATTTTTGTAGTGAAAAATGACACTTATTTAACGAACTAGTGCTTTAATGGAGCGACGAAAAAAGCCTAATTTCTCAATTTTAATAGTGAGAAATTGGGTTTTTTAATATTAGAATTTCCAAAAGTTATAAATACGCATTTCCTGATGCTACCTCTAATATAACTTTTCCGAAAGTTTCCGACATTGTATTGACAGTATCATGCACAATACTTACAATTGAAAACGATTATCATTATCGAGTTGGGGGAAAAGTCACTATGTTTAATGGAAGAAATAGCCGAAAAATGCTATTAATAACTGTATTTATTTTATTATTATCAAGCCTATTACTCGGTTGTACAAAAGCAAGCGATGGTTCAGCGCCAAAAAGCGAAAATGACAACATGCTAAAGATAGCTTGGCCGAGAGATATAGGTGAATTGAATCCTCATGTTTATAATCCTTCACAGTTATTTGCTCAGTCGATGGTGTATGAACCGTTAGTAAGTTACCAAGAGGGTGGCGAGTTAAAACCGCATCTAGCTGAGTCATGGGATATTTCTGAGGATGGCAAAGAATACACGTTTCATCTTCGTAAAGATGTGAAATTTTCTGACGGAACAAGCTTTAATGCAGACATTGTGAAAAAGAATTTTGATACGATTTTGAATAATGTTGCCTTACATAGTTGGTTAGGTTTCATTACGAAAATAGAACGAACAGAAGTAATTGACGAAAATACGTTTAAACTGACATTAACCGAACCATATTATCCAACGATTCAAGAGTTAGCTGTTGTTCGGCCAGTTCGTTTCTTGGGTGAGGCTGGATTCCCAGAAGATGGTGATACCTCAAAAGGTGTCGTTGAACCAATTGGTACAGGTCCATGGGTTTTGGAAGAGTATAAAACGGATGAATATGCTATTTTCAAACGAAATGAAAATTATTGGGGTGAGCTGCCAAAAGAAGAAAAAATCCAAGTAAAAGTCATTCCTGATGCGGAAACGAGGGTACTTGCTTTTGAAAAAGGTGAGCTAGACCTTATTTATGGAGAAGGTGTCATCAATTTAGATGCTTTCAAACAGTTGGAATCTACTGGAGATTATGAAACTAGTATTTCAGAACCAGTTGCAACGAGACAACTCGTCATCAACTCAACGAAAGAACAGCTTTCTGATGAACGGGTACGTCAAGCATTACATTATGGTTTTAATAAAGAAGCACTTGTTGAAGGGATTACATCTGGTTATGAGGAAAAAGCAGATTATATTTTACCGACTAACTTCCCTTATACGAAAGAAATTGACGCTAATGTCATTAATTATGATGTAGAAAAAGCGAAATCGTTATTAGATGAAGCAGGGTGGGCGCTTCCTAAAGGGAAAACGGTTCGTGAAAAAGATGGACAACCTCTTGAAGTCGAGCTGATGTATGATTCAGCAGAATCGATTCAAAAAACAATGGCAGAAACGCTTCAATCTGAGTGGGGAGCCATTGGTGTGAAATTAAACATTGTTGGAGTTGAATTAACAGAGCAAATTCAGAGATTTAAAGATAATAAATTTGATATTAATTTCTTTAGTAACTACGGAGCACCTTATGATCCTCATACGTTCCTAAATATTGTTTTGTCAGAAGGATTTGGATTTAATGAGGCGATATCGGCATATCAGAACAAAGGCGAATTGCTCAAACAAATAGCAGAGGTTCCAAAAACAACAGATGAGGAAAAACGCCAACAGCTCTACTCGTCTATTTTAAAATCAATTCAAGACCAGGGAGCGATTATACCAATCTCTTATATTAAGAAAACAGCGATTTATCAAAAAGATGTTACTAATTTTACTTTCCCTGCGAATCGTGACGAACATCCCTTCACGGGAATTAGCATTAAGCAGTAAGTTGCAGGAGGCTTTCATGGGCACCTATATTTTCAAACGATTGATCTCAATTATTCCGGTTTTTCTCTTAGCTGCATTGCTTACAACTGGAATGATTCATCTTTCACCGGTAGATCCGGCTGAGGCCTATTTAGCAGCCGCCCATATTCAACCAACCGATGAAATTTTGGAGCAAAAAAGACAAGAGTTTGGTTTAGATCAACCATTCTTTAACCAATATATAAACTCAATTATGAAGATATGCCAACTTGATTTTGGCATATCTTATGTTTCGAATAAGCAGGTTTGGGATGAGGTTATATCCAGAATACCGGTTACCATCCAGCTAGCTCTAGGAAGTATATTAATAGCTGTACTAATAAGTATCCCGCTAGGCTTCCTTGCCGGAGTAAAGAAAAACAGCCTAATCGACCATTTTAGCCGGATTCTCTCGTTTTTAGGGGCATCGATTCCCTCTTTTTGGCTAGGTTATCTTTTCATTTTTTTCTTTTCTGTTAAACTTGATCTTTTCCCAGTTGAAGGAGTTGGGACATGGCAGCATCTTGTTCTGCCTTCGGTTACATTGGCTCTTCCGTTAATTGCAATCTATACAAGGTTGTTGCGTGCTAGTGTTCTTGAAAATTTGCAGCAGCCATATGTGCTTTTTGCGAGGACTAGAGGAATTAACGAAAGAACGATAATGGCCAAACATGTTTTAAGAATTGCCATTTCCCCGATGATTACTGGACTTGGGATGAATCTTGGAAAACTACTAACTGGAACGATAATTGTTGAAGCAGTTTTTTCTTGGCCGGGGTTTGGACGTTATTTTATTGAAGCTATTTTTAATCGTGATATACCTGTTATTCAATGCTATGTGCTAATTGCAGCTATCTTATTTATCGTTAGCAATTTAATTGTTGATTTAATTCAAATGTATATTGACCCGCGTATTTCCAGGAAAGAAGGACACCAGCAATGATCATGAGCATACCTAAGATATTTAGAAGTCAAAAAGTCATTCCGATATGCTCGATTATATTATGTATTCTTTTTATCATCGCTATCTTTGCTCCATGGATTGCACCACATGATCCAATAGCTGTAAATTTAGCTTATAAGCTTCAGCCTCCATCTTGGGCATATCCATTAGGAACTGATCATTTAGGAAGATGTAACCTTTCACGAATTTTATATGGGACGCGCCTTTCATTAGGATTTGCGATGCTGATTTTTATTTCTTCCATTCTCATTGGTTTACTTGTTGGAACTTTTTCAGGGTATAAGGGCGGCATTGTTGATCATGTTTTGATGAGGTTTTGTGATGGTGTCATGGCTTTTCCAAGTCTTATCCTTATTCTTGGACTGGTTGGTATATTTGGGCCTGGACTTACGCAGGTCATTATAGCACTGATGCTTGTCCAATGGGTCTACTACGCAAGAATGTTCCGAGGAATGGTCCTTAGTCTGAAAGAACAAAACTTTATTGCAGCTGCGAAAATAAGCGGCTCTTCTCAATGGAAGATTATTAAAAATCACATTGTCCCAAATGTGCTCCCACCACTTGTCGTTATGGGCACATTGGAAATGGGCTGGGCTATTATGGATATATCCGCCATGTCGTTTCTGGGATTAGGAGTGCAACCCCCAACACCTGAATGGGGAGCGATGATTCACGAAGGAAAATCGTATATTCGGACAAATCCAGAATTAATGCTATATCCAGGTTTGATCATTATGCTCGTTATTGTTACTTTCAATTTATTAGGCGAAGCATTATCAGAACAGTATGGTGTCAAACGTAGATTTTAAAAAGGAATGAGAATATTGGGTGCAGAACAGACCAATGTGTTACAAGTGAAAGATTTACATGTACAGGTAAAAACAAAAGATGGTGTTATTCCACTTGTTCAAGAAATAAATTTTGAACTAAAGCGTGGACGTGTACTTGGTCTTGTAGGGGAGAGTGGATGCGGTAAAACCGTTACAAGTATGTCCATTTTTCAGCTTCTTGATCGGAAAACGACAATGATTGAAGGAAGTATAGCATTACAAGGACGTGAATTGAACGGTTTAACCGATAAAGAAATGCGTAAGATCCGTGGCAAGGACATAGCCTTTATTATGCAAAATCCGATGAATGCTTTTACACCTGTTTTTACGATTGGCCATCAATTTATTGAAACCATTCGTTCACATACACCTTGTAGTAAAAAAGAAGCAACAGAGCTTGCCATTGAGACAATGCATAGTGTCAACTTAACAAATCCTGATAAACTATTGAAATACTATCCTTTTCAACTGAGTGGCGGTATGCTTCAACGGGTAATGATTGCTATTGCTGCCTGCACACATCCAGCTGTTATTATTGCCGATGAACCTACAACCGCACTTGACGTAAAGAATCAGAAGAAAGTGCTGTTCCATTTAGATAAAATTCGTTCTGAATTTGGTTCTGCCATTTTATTAATTTCTCATGATCTCGGTGTCATTTCTGAAATGGCAGATGAAGTTGCCGTTATGCAGAATGGCAGAATAGTGGAAAAAGCAGATGTGTT
The DNA here is from genome assembly GCF_014635025.1 of Fictibacillus barbaricus. Lineage (GTDB taxonomy): Bacteria > Bacillota > Bacilli > Bacillales > Fictibacillaceae > Fictibacillus > Fictibacillus barbaricus. Next base: position 1,129,558 of record NZ_BMCE01000001.1, read on the forward strand.
CCAACTATTTGATGAACCACAGCATGAGTATACGAAGAAACTGTTAAATGCACGCTCACTATTACATGTAGATGAACCTATCATTCATTTGGCATGACCTTATGATAGACATTTTATTAGGGGTGAACAAATGAGTTTAATACAAGTAAATGAAGTAACCCATAGCTACGGATCCCGATCGTTTTTCAACTGGAAAGACCGATCAAAAAAAGTTCTTTCCGATATTTCCTTCTCAATTGAAGAAGGAGCATGTTTAGGGCTGCTTGGTTCGAGTGGAGCCGGTAAAAGTACTTTAGGAAAATTGATTCTTGGTTTGGAACGACCACAAAATGGACAAATTCTGTTTCAAGGGCATGATATTTATACTGCAGATAAGCATACTCGTCAAAAAATCCGTCGCGATATTCAGGCTGTCTTTCAAGATTCATACTCATCTGTTAATCCCCGAATAACAGCAGAACGTATTATTGCAGAGCCTTTAGAAAACTATGAAAAGCTAACAGCTGCCGAACAAAAACGAACCATTGTTGAATTATTGGAAAGGGTAGGGCTAAGCGAAGGGGACTTAAAAAAATATCCACACCAATTTAGCGGAGGGCAATTACAGAGGATTAATATTGCAAGGGCGATCTCTATTAAACCAAAGTTTATTGTGTTAGACGAATCTGTTAGTAGTTTAGATATGGTTAACCAGAAACTTATTTTAGAACTACTAAATGAGCTAAAGGAAGACTTCGGCTTATCTTATCTTTTTATAACACACGATATTAAAGCTGCCTATACGATTAGTGATTCATTGGGTGTACTCGAAAAAGGAGAATTAGTCGAGCTATATGATTCAAAAAATCAGTTTTTTACTTCAGAACATCCTATAGTAAAAGAGATGAGAGGTTCCATACTTGCCGAGCACCCACGTTTTCGTTCGATAAGAACAAGAGTTAGCCGGGTTAGCCATACTTAATTTAAATGTATTTATATTTATTCTAAGGCCTTGATTTCATTCACGTAATCGGGGCTTTTATTTTTAATTTCATCTTAAAAGTTTAGAAGGAGGAAAGTCGGATGAATCATCTTGCATACCTTGCTTTGGCGATTCCTCTAACGATTTCAACCATGACGACGCCTTTATTAGGTGCCGTCGATACAGCCGTTGTCGGGCAGCTTCCTGATCCTGCTTATATTGGAGGCGTTGCAGTAGGGACTCTTATTTTTAATACTTTGTATTGGGTATTCGGCTTTTTACGGGTTAGCACGTCTGCTTTTGCCGCGCAAATGTTCCATTACTAAATAAACAGATTAAAAGGCTGAAGCAAACTATTATAGGTGAGGTGGAGGAAGAACGGTTACACAGGAACCAGGATGAAGTATCCAGAAAAACTACTTATTCTTCCTAAACTAAATACATGCCAGAATTAACTGACTCATACACAGTACAAAAATGTTATGCGATAGAAAAATGATATTCAACGAGGGTGCGTTAATCCAAGAAGGATTAACGCACATTTAATGAATTTATTAAACAAACGAGCGGAATTATTAACAAGGAGGCTTGAAAGTAATGGAAATGAGACTTTATTCTTCATATAGATATATTATCAGTTGAAGTAAAAATTGATGGAAATGATTATAGGTTTGATGTGAGATGATAAGCACCTGATAAACCTTACGGTGAAACTTGGATTTTACAATCTTATGCTAATAAGTTGACTGGGGAAAAGGATTTATCAAATGAACAAATCGAAGAATTTTTAGATACTATCAATGCAAAATGGAACTGGAATATGGACGATTTTTAATTTAAGTTATTCCACTATCTGGTGCGTTTGTGGAATAAAGAGCATGGTTACTTATTGTTAACTCTAAGTAAAAAATGAAATTATTTATTCGTGTTTAAAATAAACCTTGATGGAACATATTTTATTGGAACATGGCCATCAACCATAATTTTCCTTACGTAGCTATCTCACGAAGTGTAGTAAAGTAATGTAAATAAAGAATACAAAAAAGCACCTCGATTATCTGCAAGCCAGAGCAGATAATCGAGGTGCTTTTTTACAATTTATTACCGGAATTTCTGCAATATACCGTGTATGAAAGAAAAGGCGATTTTCTTATAATAATCATCCTTTTTTCCCCTTTAGTTAACTAAAGGTGAACCAAATGTGAACCTATGTTATTGAACTTAATTTAAACATTAAAGATTAAGTTTTTATAAAAAAAACAAAACCCTTGATTCCTCAAGGGTTTTTGACTGTTATGTATGGTGGAGACTAGCGGGATCGAACCGCTGACCTTTTGGCTGCCAGCCAAACGCTCTCCCAGCTGAGCTAAGCCCCCAATATGCGATATGAAAATTATATAAGTTTCTTAACAAGGGAGCAAGCTTTTTTTGATAGTTCTGCATAATTAAGTTCCATAATTCAAACAATGACCAAATAATGACATGCAAGCTTTGTCCAACAGAGGATGAAGTTTTTTATATAAGTCTTTTTTACCGCACTTTTTAGCCGTTAAAATTGGTATAGACAACTAGTCCTATATAGTCTAAGGACTTAAGTTCTGTTTTATCATTATGTGACAGGAACCTCCCTTTTTCTACCGAAAAGTGTCAAGAATGAAAGCGTTATCAAAAATCTGAAGGAGGTAAAAATTTTGAAAGCTATTATCAAGGTTCGTTATTTTCTCTTAGTGGCTTTGTTAATCGTTCCTATGTTTACCGGATTAATTGAGGTTAATTCTATTTCTGCTAATCAACATAGCGGAGAACAATTGATTATTGCTCAGAATATGCCACAGCTTACCGAAGCGTTTAATGATAATACTATCGATTTAACAGCTTTATTAGCTAAAGAAGATGGTACGTATGTTGAAGTTAAACAGAATTTGAAATGGGGATCATTGAATAAGAATGTAGCTTCAGTAACGAAAGATGGTCTTGTGAGTTTAAGTGGAAAAAATGGAAGGACATTTATTTTTGTTACGAACGATAAATCCTTCGACAAGATTGGAATCCACGTAAAAGATGGCCAGGCAAGCTTAGAAAAGCAAAAAGGCACAAAGTATGACATCATTACTAAAGCAATTCATTCCATGACCGTAAAAGAAAAAATAGGACAGATGTTAATGCCTGATTTCCGGAATTGGAACGGCAAGCCAGTTACGGAAATGAATGATGAGATTAGAGAACTTGTAAAGAAATATCATCTTGGCGGAGTTATCCTTTTCCGTGAGAATGTAGTAACTACTGAACAAACAGTTCGACTTATTGATGCGTATAAAAAAGCTAATGAAGATTATGGCCTGCTGCTTTCAATCGACCAGGAAGGTGGAATTGTGACACGTTTGCAGAGCGGTACCGATTTCCCAGGAAATATGGCGCTTGGTGCAACAAGGTCAATTGAATTGGCGGAATCTGTCGGACATGCTATCGGGTCTGAGCTTCACTCCTTAGGAATTAACATGAACTTAGCTCCTGTTTTAGATGTAAACAACAATCCAGACAACCCTGTTATTGGTGTCAGATCATTCGGTGAGGATCCACAGCTTGTTGCAGACTTAGGGACAGCGTATGCAAAGGGTCTGCAGAAAGCAGGAATGGCTGCTACAGCTAAACACTTCCCTGGACATGGAGATACGGCTGTTGATTCTCATTTAGGATTACCATCAGTTCCTCATGACAAAGAGCGCTTATTGAAAGTAGAGTTGTATCCTTTTCAGCAAGCGATGGATCAAGGAATGGATGCGATCATGACAGCACATGTAACTTTCCCTAAAATTGATCCTACTAAGGTAATTTCTAAAAAGGATGGAACTGAGATTGCACTACCTGCAACTTTGTCGTATGAAGTTTTAACAAACTTAGTGAGAAAAGAGATGGGATTTGAAGGTGTAATTTCTACAGACGCTTTAAACATGAAAGCTATTGCTGATCATTTCGGTCCTGTAGATACTGCAATTCGCGCGGTTAATGCAGGTACAGACATTGTATTAATGCCTGTAGGGTTAGAAGAGGTTGCAAACGGATTGTATGCTGCTGTTGAAAACGGAGAAGTAACAGAAGAAAGACTAAATCAATCTGTTGAACGTTTATTAACCTTAAAAGCGAAACGTGGTATTTATAAGCAAGTAAATGAAACGCCGATTGACGAAAAAATTGTACACGCAGAAAAAATAGTAGGAAACAAAGCTCATAAAGATCTAGAAAATGAAGTGGCTAGAAAATCGGTTACATTAGTTAAAAACAATGGTGTATTACCTGCTAACAAAGATAATATTAACTCCATTGTAGTAGTTGGTAACACATACAGTGAAAATCTTCAACAAGCTTTGATTGCTTACCATCCTTCCGTTGAATTGATTAAATCAGCTCAAGTATTAAGTCAAGAGCAATTACAAAAAGTCCAAAATGCTGATTTAGTTGTACTTGGCACCTATACGTTTAACGTTTCTGGACGCCTGCCATCTTCTCCGCAAATGCAGATGGTACAACAAGTTATTAATGCTGCTCCAGATAAAACAATAGCTGTTGGTATACGAAACCCATACGACATTATGGCGTTTCCAGAAATCTCAGGTTACCTAGCACAATACAGTTTTAGAGATGCAAGTTTTAGAGCTGCAGCTGAAACTATTTTTGGGATGAACAATCCATCCGGAAAACTGCCAGTAACCATTTTTAAAGACGCAGAAACGGTTCTTTATCCGTTTGGTCATGGATTAAGCTACTAAAAGGGGGATAAAAGAATGAAAAAATGGGGAATCTTTTTAACCTTTCTGTTGATGTTTTCTCTAATACTTCCGGGTGCACAAGCTATCAATAATACGAGTAAAGAAAACAGGCAGAACTTTAAAACAGGATTAGAAAGACTTTTAGAGAATGATATGTCTGTTTTAGAAGGAAAAAAAGTTGGCTTGATTACGAACCCAACGGGAATTGACCGAAATCTAAACAGTATTGTGGATGTTTTATATAACCATCCAAATATCGAACTAAAAGCATTATATGGCCCCGAGCATGGTGTACGCGGAAGTGCACAAGCAGGACAGTATGTCGAGTTTTATACTGATCCTGCAACAGGGCTGCCAGTTTACAGTTTATATGGAGCGACAAAGAAACCAACACCCGAAATGCTTGAAGGGATAGATGTTCTTGTCTTTGATATCCAAGATGTTGGAACTCGATTCTATACGTACATCTACACGATGGCTTATGCGATGGAAGCTGCAAAGGAGAACAACATTCCTTTTGTCGTATTAGATCGTCCGAACCCGCTGGGGGGTGAACAAGTAGAAGGTCCTGTTTTAGATCCAACATATTCTTCTTTTATAGGCTTATATCCGATTCCGCTGAAGCACGGAATGACGGTTGGAGAAATGGCTCATCTGTTTAACGAAGAATTTGGGATCGGAGCAGATTTGAAAGTTGTTGAGATGAAAGGATGGAAGAGATCTTGGGCATATGAAGACAGTGGTCTGGAGTGGGTGCTTCCTTCACCAAATATGCCGACAAAAGATACGGCACTTGTTTATCCAGGAAGCGCACTAATTGAGGGTACAAATGTTTCAGAAGGACGAGGGACAACAAAGCCGTTTGAGCTGATTGGAGCACCTTTCATTAATGGTGATCAACTCGCTAAGAAATTGAATGAAGAAGCCTTGCCTGGAGTGAAATTTCGTTCTGCTTCCTTTATTCCTGCATCTTCAAAACATGTAGGTAAGCTGTCACATGGCATAGAGATCCACGTTACAGATGATAAATTATTCCAGCCGGTATTAACAGGAATTACACTAGTAAAAGCCATTCATGATCTGTACCCGAATGATTTTCAATTTCGGGCTGAAGACAGCAGAGGTATTTCTTTCTTCGACCTTTTAGTAGGTAATGGATGGATCAGGGAGTATATTGAATCTGGACGTTCGGTTGATGATATTGTTTCCCGTTACAACGAGGAATTAAATACCTTCAAGGATTTAAGAGAAGAATATTTGTTGTACTAATAAATAGAGAGCTAAGGCAGCAACTTTAGCCTTAGCTTTTTTTATTTGAATTTTCTGACTGGTATAGACAACTAGTTATAACAATGATACTCTTGGCATAAAGTGATAAAAGGGGAATGGACATGTAAGAATGTTTTGAAGGAAATGTAAATAAAGATATACCAACAGCAGTTCATAATAAGTACGCTATTGGATCAAGGTGCCAGGAGTCTTGTAGATAAGGAGAGTTGACTCATTTTATGATAGATAAAACATCACCAATGCCTCTTTATTTTCAGATAGAAGAAGCAATTAAACTAAAGATCGAAAAGGGGGAATGGGTGTCAGGATCCATGATCTCTTCTGAAAGAGAATTTGCTGAAGCCTATGAAGTAAGCCGGATGACTGTCCGTCAGGCTATAAATAATTTAGTGAATGATGGATATTTAACACGCCGTAAAGGAAAAGGAACTTTTGTTTCTGCAAAAAAAATTGAGCAGAAACTTTTAGGGCTGACTAGTTTTACAGAAGACATGAGGTCAAGAGGGTATAGGCCAGCATCAAAACTTGTATCCTTTCAAACGATAAATGCCAATCAACGACTGGCAAAGGTATTAGACATTACAGAGAACCATGAAGTTTATGAGATTAAACGGGTACGTCTAGCAAATGATATTCCGATGGCAATCGAGACCACCTTTGTTCCCGTTGATCTTATTCAGCTACAAGAAGATCATATTAAAGAAGGATCATTGTATTCACAAGTGGAGAATGCAGGCTTTGTTATTGATTATGCGACTCAGAGTTTGGAAGCATCCATCGCCCGTGAAGCTGAAAGTGAAATTCTCGAGATCACAAAAGGTGCACCTGTACTTTTGATCGAAAGACAAACCTACTTGACCACTGGAAAGCCGCTTGAATTAGTACACTCTGTCTACAGAGGAGACCGCTACAAGTTTATGATTGATATGAAGCGCTAAAAGGCGTTTTATATAAAAATGAAAGCGTTTACTAAAAGGGGGAAGGAAAATGGGGAAAGAGCAGCAAATGGCTCAAGGCATTATTGAAAAGCTCGGAGGTTCATCAAACATCAAATCATTGATGCATTGTATGACTAGGATTAGGGTTAATTTACATGATCCGTCAAAGGCAGATTTGAATGGGTTAAAAGATGTTGAAGGTGTGCTTGGCGTTGTTGAAGATGACACACTCCAAATCATAGTGGGGCCAGGGATTGTTAACCGGGTAACACTTGCAATGAGTGAAGAGACGGGAATGAACATCCAGTCTGTTGATGAAGCGAACCCAATGGATCTTGAACAGATGGCACGAATGAATAAGGATGCCATCAATAAGAAAAATGCGACTCCTTTTAAACAGTTCTTAAGAAAGATCGCTAGCATCTTCATTCCTCTAATTCCAGCAATCGTTGCTTCAGGTTTGATCGCAGGTATTACGAACGTGGCGATAAGAACGGGTGCTGATCCAGAATCTTCAATCATGCAGATGCTTAGTTTAATAGGCTGGGGAGTTTTTAGCTACTTAGCAGTGTTTGTTGGTATTAATACAGCTAAAGAGTTTGGCGGAACCCCTGCATTAGGTGGAGCAGCTGGTATTTTGCTCATTAACCCGGGTCTTGCAAACATTACTCTATTTGGTGATCCGCTTGTTGTAGGCCGTGGTGGCTTGATTGGTGTTATGCTTGCAGCATTTTTTATCGCCTTTTTAGAAAAACGTATTCGTAAATTTGTACATCCATCTATCGATATCATTGTAACTCCTACACTAGCTTTATTGATCACTGGTTTTGCAACGCTATTTGTCCTTCAGCCTGTTGGTGGTTTCTTATCAGATCTGATTACAAAAGGATTATTAAATTTAATTGATATTGGCGGTATTTTCTCAGGACTTATTTTAGCTGGTACATTCTTGCCTCTTGTTGTTACGGGATTGCATCAAGGATTGACACCGGTACACATGGAGCTTATCAATACCATTGGTGATGATCCATTATTGCCGATTTTAGCCATGGGAGGGGCTGGTCAAGTTGGTGCCGCGTTTGCCATCTACTTTAAAACAAAGAACCAGCGTCTTCGTAAAGTTATTAAAGGCGGACTGCCAGTTGGTATGTTAGGAATCGGTGAACCGCTGATCTTTGGGGTTACCCTTCCATTAGGCCGCCCGTTCTTAACAGCTTGTTTAGGAGCTGCAGTTGGAGGAGCATTCCAGGCATTTTATGAAGTGGCTACAATTGCGATAGGTGTTTCTGGTATTCCTCTCGTATTCCTTGTTAACGCGAACGAAATGGTTCTTTATTTAGTAGGTCTCGTCATTGCATATATTTTTGGTTTCCTGTTCACATGGACGTTTGGATTTAAAGAAAGTATGGCTAAAGACATTTAATCAGGAGTGAATGCTCTTTGTGTTATGGAATTTCTATCTATTTAAGTGAATCACACTCATTTAACAAAAACTGGGTTGAGAAGGCAGCGAAAAATGGTTTTCAGTACATCTTTACTTCTCTTCATATTCCAGAGGAAGCAGAAGTCAACTTTATTAAACAGGTAAAATCACTGGGTAAAATGGCTGCGGAAGCTCATATGGAAGTTATGGCAGATGTGTCGCCTGCTTCTCTTAGAAGGTTGGGTTTATCATTTACTGAACTGCCTTCAATTGCAGACTGGGGGATTTCAGGATTGAGGCTGGATTATGGGTTTACAGCTAAGCAGATTGCTTGGCTGTCCCATTCTCTAAAAATTGGATTGAACGCGAGTACCACCGATGAAGAACAGTTAAAAGAACTGTTGGATGAAGGACTGCAAACGAACCAGGCAGAAGCGTGGCATAACTTTTATCCAAAACCATTCACAGGCATCTCGAGACAGTCACTCAAAGAACGTAATTCTCTTTTTCATCGATATGGAATAAAAACAATGGGGTTTATCCAAGGTGATGACAGGTTACGGGGACCGCTTTATGAAGGACTGCCTACAATCGAGGATCACAGAAATGTCACACCCATTGATGCAGCACTTGAACTTCGTGAATTAGGCACTGATAAAGTCTGTGTCGGAGATCTTAACCTTACTGACCAGACCTTAAAAGAGTTTTGTAGCTTAATGGATGGGACAGTTCCGCTTTATGTTGAACTTAACGAAGGTTATGAGCATTTCTACAAATTGATCCACACCAACAGAATGGATGCAGCACAATATGTGATCAGGTCGGTCGAATCAAGAGGGATGGAACTTCTATACGATCAAGAGGCTCATAATTCGGAGACATTTAAAAAAGGTTCGATTACGGTTGATAACAAGTTATATGGGAGATATGCTGGTGAGCTTCAAATCTGTTTAGAAGACCTGCCAGCGAATCCTAATATGAATGTTGCTGGATATGTTCGGGAAGAAAGCCTATCTATGTTGAAGTGGGTTGGAAGTGGTCAGAAGTTTGTTCTTCATAAGAAGTAGAAGTATATGTAATATCGGCGAGAATTTATTTTTATCGGCAAATTAAACTAGTCTGTTCAAATACATTTAATAAAGGAGATCAAGATGGACTTAACCAAATTGGCTACTGAAAAAAGGAACCTAGACACATTAAATATTGATGAACTTTCAACAGCAGAAGTGGTCAAAAAAATACATGAAGCCGATCTTGGAGTAGCCAGTTGTATTACTCCTGTTTTAAATGAAATAAGTAATGTAGCAGAAAAAGTGGTAAAAGCGTTCGAAAGTGGAGGTCGGTTAATCTACATTGGTGCGGGAACGAGCGGCAGACTAGGTGTACTTGATGCTTCTGAATGCCCTCCTACTTATGGGACTGATCCTGATATGGTTATAGGTCTGATCGCAGGTGGTGAATATGCACTCCAACATGCAATTGAGGGTGCTGAAGATAATTTGGAGCTCGGTAAGTCGGATCTTCAGAAAATAAACTTAACGGATAAAGATGTAGTAGTCGCTGTTGCTGCATCGGGTCGTACGCCATATTGTATGGGTGCAATAGATTATGCCAAAGCACAAGGTGCATACACGGCAGCACTCGTTTGTGCCGAAGATTCACCTATGCAGAAACTTGCGGATATATGCATACCAGTAATTACTGGTCCAGAAGTAGTGACGGGCTCTACACGTATGAAGGCTGGAACGGCTCAAAAACTTGTACTTAATATGATTAGTACAACGAGTATGATCAAATGGGGGAAAGTGTACAGCAATTTAATGGTAGATGTTCAGCCTACCAATGAAAAACTAAGGCAGCGGGCAAAAAATATCATTATTGAGGCTGCTGGTGTTTCAGAAAAAGAAGCAGAACAAGCATTGCTGGAGCAGGAAGGCAACACAAAAGCAGCTATATTTCAGCTTATTACCGGAGTTCAAGCAGATAAAGCAAGAAAACATCTAAATCAGCATAACGGTAAGTTAAAAGAAGCAATACGTATGTTCACTCAAAAGTGAGAGGGGTAGATGAATATGTTAGGTTTCTTGCAGCGCATAGGTCGTGCACTCATGCTGCCAATTGCGGTTTTACCTGCAGCTGGGCTCATACTTCGTTTTGGTCAAGATGATTTACTAGGTATTCCTTTTTTAGCTGCAGCTGGTAATGCAATATTTGGTCACCTGGCTTTAATATTTGCGATTGGGGTAGCGGTTGGACTTGCAAAAGACGGTAACGGGGCAGCAGGGCTTGCGGGAGCTATCGGTTATTTTGTATTGACAGAAGGGGCAGTAAAATTTGCCGAAGTTAACCTGGGATTTGAAGGCAAGTTTGACATGTCTGTTCTGGGAGGTATTCTGGCAGGGGTTGTAGCAGGGCTCTTATATAATAAATTCTCTAATACGAAACTGCCCGAATGGCTTTCCTTTTTTGGAGGAAGACGATTTGTACCGATCGTGACAGCAGGAACTATGGTTGTTCTAGCTTTAATTTTTGGCTTTATCTGGCCATATATTCAAATGATGTTAGAAAACGTTGGTACATGGATTACCAGTGCGGGAGCAATAGGTGCAGGGATCTTTGGTTTCTTTAACCGATTATTAATACCTCTAGGGCTTCATCATGTGCTTAACAGTTTCTTATGGTTTGTGTTTGGAGAATTTACAGGTGAGAACGGAAAAGTTGTAACGGGAGATTTAGCAAGATTCTTTGCGGATGATCCAAGAGCAGGCTTTTATATGGCTGGATTCTTCCCTGTTATGATGTTCGGTTTACCGGCTGCTTGCTTTGCCATGATCCATGCCGCAAAAAAACATCGTAAAAAAGCAGTTGCTGGAATGTTAGGAAGTATGGCACTCACTTCATTTGTAACAGGGATTACTGAACCAATTGAATTTGCGTTTATGTTCTTATCACCGCTTCTATATGTTATTCATGCTGTACTGACAGCAGCATCTATGTCAATTGCTGTCTTGTTTGATATCCATCATGGATTCACATTCTCAGCGGGTGCCATCGATTATTTCTTAAATATTGGCAAAGCACAAAACGGTTGGCTCTTGCTTCCGATCGGAGCTGTGTATTTTGCTGTATATTATACAGTCTTCCGTTATCTGATCGTGAAACTTGATCTCAAAACACCAGGGAGAGAAGATGAAGACACGATCGTATCTGAGGCAGCTGCGACATCAACAGCAGCGAATGAAAAGTATGATCGAGCAGCTGAAGCATATTTGGAAGCCTTAGGCGGAAAAGAGAATATTGTCTTGCTAGAAAACTGTATTACTAGATTAAGGATTCGGATTAAGGATCTTGCTAGAATAAACGAAGATGCGCTTCGTAAAGCTGGATCAAAAGGTTTAATTAAACTAAATAACGAAAATATCCAGGTCATTGTTGGGTCAGAAGTGGAGCCTATAGCAGATAGCATGCGAGAAAAGCTATAAAAAAGAGAACACCATTTCATAGAAATGGTGTTCTTCTCTATTACGCGTTCCAATAACCACTAACTGGTACGTTTGCAGCGTATCCGTATGGATTTGGACATGGATAATGGATAGTCAATTCATATTTTTATTTATAAGCCTCATCTAAAATAATATATAGATAATCTACAAAACCACCTTTTGAGAACATAGTAACTTCATAGATATCACCAAGTTCGTTATAGACATAGGCTGTATCTGTGTCTGTAGTTTCTTCAATATCTGTTGGAAGTCCAGCTAGTTCTAAAGCTTTTGTTCTTTCTTCATCATCAAATAAAATTTCTTCATCAAAAACGGAATAAACTAAACGAGCAGCTTTTCCTTCTACAAAAGTAACGGCATATTTCTCATTTTGGTAGTAGTGAACAACTGCTGGTACGAACTTAGTAGTCCCAGAATAACGGAATTGTATTTCTTCGGATCGTGTTGGTTGTCCCCACTTTTTGCTGATTTCTTTTTCAGAAAGGTGGGCAAGTTCACTCGCTACGAATTGAGTGTTGGTAGTTGAATAATCTGTTTCATCTGTGGGTGTATTTTCTTCGGCCGTATCTTCGACGTCTGTCGTATCTTCCTCTTCCGTCGGAGTTGCTTCTGCAGCATCCGTTTCTTTATCGTTTCCATCTGGAGTGGAAGCATTAGTAGATACTTCCTTAGTAGCTTCAGTGTTTTCTGCTTCAGCTTGATTAGCTTGTTTGCTGTCCTTAGAACAAGCTGTAATCATAAGTATTCCAATTAATAAAATTAGAAGTAATAGTTTTTTCATTATAATCCCTCATTATGTAATTCATTTAGTTAAATAGACAATAACAATGTTAACAAAAGAAAATGTAAATTGAAAATGAAAAGTATGGCAGATTAAGAAACTTATAGCCTTTAAAGAATAGAATGACATCTAAACCGATTCATTTCATAAAATAAGGGTAACTCCATTTAAAACAAAAAAAGTCATATTTAGGGTAGTCGGAGAAAAAATTTGGCAATATTTCATTTTTGTTAACCAATCATCTACAATATATGGTAGACATCTATTTATTGACGGTAAACCATGAAGGGCAGGTGTGAAGGGGATGCAATATATTGTTTATGATTTAGAAATGACAAACCGATTGTCAGAAATTATTGAAATTGGTGCAATTCGAATGAGCGAAGTGAATGGTGAACTTAAGATCCTTGATACTTTTCAATCTTTTGTACAGCCAACGATGGATAAGTTAAATACACGTATAACGAACTTAACGGGAATAACAAAGAAAGATTTAATTTCTGCACCTGTTTATACAGAGGCGATAGAAAATTTTAGATCGTGGATTGGACTTGAGGATTATTATCTGTGTTCTTGGGGACCGGAGGATAAATGGGCACTCATAACTGATTCTTCCTTTCATCAATCAGAAATCGAGTGGATTATTAATCATAATGATCTACAGTTTCATTTTAGTCTCCTGCATGATAGTGAAAAAGGATTCAGGTATGGATTATCAAGAGCACTTCAAACGATGGAACTCGTGTATGAGGGATCAAAACATAGGGCATTGGATGATGCTATCAATACAGCACGGATTCTTCAAAAGATATATGGAAAGATTGAATTTAAAAAAAATCCAACCTCCTATTTAGAATCCAAGCTTTTTGAGCCGGAAAAACTTGTATATAAAACAAAGACAGAAGAACATATTTCTCCATTTGCTTCATTATCTAAGTTATTTAACTAAAGTATTTTTCAATAAAAATGTAAACCAATAAATAAACTTGGATAACAAAAATAATCTATATGTGACTTTTGGCTTAATTATTCGATTTTTTTCGACATGATTTTGTAGGTATTATAGAGTGAAATCCATAAAAAGTAAGATATGTCGTCATTTGACGAATAGTATTTGTAGGAAAATGACCTTAGTTTCGCTAATAATGATAGCAGGGGGTGTTTATTGGTGAATACTACATACTACATAACCAATAAAAACAATCAATTATTGGAATTATTAAACACGATAGATTATTGCCTTACAGATGCACGTCTTGAGGAAGCTGATTCTATTATAAAGCTTAAAGAGGAATTGCTGGCAAATGACGGTATACATATAACTCCTGAACAAATAAACAAAATCATTTCTTTGTTGTTATCTTTTGTCCCTATAACAGTTAGGGAAGTAGGTTAAACTCGAATCTCTTTTAAAGAGGTTCTTTTTTTTGTACTAAAAAACTTTTTTCGAATACACATATCTAAATATGAGGGTTGTTTTTTAAATAAAAAAAGGAGCTAGACATTGCTCCTCCTGAAATTTTCTTTCTCCTTTTTTGACTTGAGATCCTCAATCTCTTTTTTAAATCGTTTTTGCAGTGAACTTTGGTGTCCGTATAGAAAGATCATATCTCCTTCCTGAATTTCAGTTGTATAGCTATCTCTTCTGAGCGTAACATCTCCACGCTTAATGAAAAGAACTACCAAATCATCATCCTGTTTGATGACATCTTTTAATTGTTTGCCGATAACAGAGGAATCTTTATGGATGGGGAGTTCGATCACAACATCTTCTTCATCAAAATACATAACATCCCGTAGCGGAAGGTCTGCTAAATTGTATTTCTTTTCCAGGTGGTTTTCAAAGGATTTCTTCATAAAGTTCTTAAGTTTTGGAATGGTTAAAATCAGATAAAGTGTTATCAATACCAGAATGATAATTCCAAGCTCTATTGAACGAAATTCCTCAGACAAAATGTTGCTTATTGAAGATATAATAACAGCTAGTGAAAAGACTCCAAATAAGATGAGAAATGTACTTAACCGCCTTCTGATAGGATGTTCTAGAATTAACTCCGATTCACCAGTCGTAAATCCAGTGGCAGTGAACATTGAGATTACTTGAAAACGAGCAATTTCTTTCTTTAATCCTGTTAGTGTAAAAAGCAGAACATTGATTTCTATTACGATTGCGATTATTGCAAAATATAGTAGTGTGAATAAAAATCCCACAAAGGCACCTCCTGTCTAAATTCTTCTATAATGTCTATACCCTTAATCTTCTTATGATAGGCGGTTTAATAAAATTTCAATTTTTTCATAAAAGGCTGCTGCTCCTCATATAGTTGGTACGGGAGGGGATGAAAATGACTGGTTTTCTTATTACCTTAGTACCGGCGGGCTTGTTGTGCGGAGGAGTAGCTTTACTCATTCATTCTTTTGTAAAAAAGGACTCGTATCAGTATGACCAAGAAAACCTCTGGGAAGACACATCTCTAACATCAGAAGATTATCGGATCAAATAGCACATTTATTACTTGATATTTTCCCTCGTTATGGTAAAAAGTAATATAACAATAACTAGAATTGAGGATATAATGTGAGGAAAGTATCAACGAAATGGTTAATTAGCGGAGTAGTTCTGGCTATACTTTTTTTTACTATATTTCAAGTGTTCGATAAAACAGAAGGTGCTAGTGATACAGATACCATTAAGATTGTTGCTCTTGGCGATTCATTGACATATGGTGTTGGAGATCCATCTAAAACAGGATATATAGGCATCGTCAGAAGAAATATTCAACAGCAAACTGGCCGTAATGTCATTGTTAATAATTTTGGAATCAGCGGTCAAAGATCGGATCAACTTTTGAGGCAGTTAGATAATGGTGTCGTCATTAAAGCATTAAAACAAGCTGATCATATTTTTGTTTTTATTGGAACAAATGACTTTAGGCATGCTGCAGGATGGAATTTTCGCCAGCTTCCACAGCAGCCCCTTTTGCTTGGAAAAGAAAAGCTAAGAAACAATTTGAGTAAGACGCTAACCGTTGTAAGAGAGAATAATTCGTTTGCCCCCGTCTATGTACTTGGTCTGTATAATCCTTATTTTGGTGAAGAATATGATCCAGCAGCACCAGAAAGTATTAAGTCATGGAATCAAGTGATCATCGAGGCCAGCAGAGAGAGTACACTTACTAAATACATCTCAACTTATGAGTTATATGAAGATGTTGAGAAAGAAATGTATTTTGCAGATTCATTACATCCAAACAGAAGAGGATATAACAAATTGGGGAACTGGGTATATAATCAATGGAAACCTTTAAATCAATAGCAATCTCCACGGAAATTTATTCTGGATCGAATTATCCTTTTGAAACAATGTGAGATTCAGAAGCAGGAAAACCTGATATCGTATGAGAGAAATTATCTCTTGCTTATGTATAAAGAAAAACCGGGGGATCCCCGGTTTTACTTTTTGAATTGAGTATCTAATTTTCCGTTCATATCAATTAAGAACCCGATTTCACGGCCTAATAACTCACCAAGTTCTTTTGCTTTCTTTTCACTCTCGTTTTTTATCTGCTCAATCGTTAATTCTCCTTTTAACTTCGAAGCACCAACGATAATGCTTAATTCGCCCTTTTCAAAAAATACAATCTTCATTTACAATACCTCCCTGAAAAATAGAACCTTTTACATATTTCGCTTATTTTATTAGGCTTATGGGGTAGTGATTAGAATATGGAAAAACCTTCATGGTGAAACTTTTAACTAGAATAAATACGTGTATTGCCTTTTTTCTTAACAAAATTTATGTATGTTGACAAGATTATGTCCTAGTAATAGGATTCGCTGAAATCTTTTGTTCTATTCTGGACGAAAGAAGGGGGCATTTATTTATATATGTTTTAGTAAATATGAGTAAATAAATGTAAGCATAGATCCAAAATCATGTTAAAATAGAAAGATACATAATGAAATTTTCGGAGTGATCTTCTTTGGAAAAATGGCTAGAGATATTGATGCTTACTGGTAAAGTCATATGGGTACAGATTCAAACCGTTATTAACCCCATAATCGAATTGATTGAAAGCAGCCTGAATGTTTTCTGGTTTGTTTTTGTTTTAACTGTAATCGCAGGATATCTGTTACTTGGCATAATCAATAAAGGGATTACCTTTTATCATGCACATAATTTCATCCACCGTAAGATGGCTGTTGAATCAGCACAAGATATTGAATTTACTATATTTATAAAGTCTTTATGGCAAAAAGACCCTTCTAAAGGACTAGTAGCAAATGCAAAGTCGGCCAAGAGCAGATACCTGCAATTCAATGCCCAAGAGCGTCTCTATGTTCAATCGTATCTACAGCATCGCCTTAGATTTTTGCGTACAAATCAACCGCTTTTTATACTTGGAGCTGTTTTTATCGGATTGATCTCCAGCATAGCTGTTGAGGTATTGCATCTTGAAGCTGTTCAACTTACTGCTGAAAATATATTAAAAACAACGCTTTTTGTACTAGTTTGGCTTTTTCTTATGCAATCGAAATATGTATCCGTAAAAAAGCAAACTTATCATCATCTTGCTTGGTTACAAGAAACGAATAGATCAGCGACCATTGATTATATACCAGAAGAAGATAAGGTTGTATCAATGGAAAAAGAAAACAACCCTGCGTATTAACGCGATACGTAAGGGTTGTTTTTTATCCAAAATCGATATGGATAATGAATAGCTTCTTCAGCATACTGAATCCCGATCCTTGGGCCAGATGCGATTTGATAAGGTTTGACCTCTAGTCCTTCCTCGATTCTTATACCACCTGCATTTAGCTTATTACCATTATCCTGTAGGCTGAAACCCATACTTTTTGAAAGTTTGCCAGGCCCATTTGTTAACAGAATATCATTCTTTATTCTTCCTCTTCTTTCCCTCATTATCTCGATTCCTCTTACAGGTTCGATCGCCCTGATTAAAATGGCTTCAGGCTTATCGAATGGCCCCGATACAATATTAAAGCAAACGTGCATTCCATAGATAAAGTAGGTGTATATGGTGCCTGCATGGTGAAACATGACTTCTGTTCTTGCTGTTCTTCGATTTCCGAAGGAGTGGGCAGCCCGATCTTCTGGTCCTAAATATGCTTCTGTTTCAACGATATATCCTGTTGTAACTCCTTCGTTACTTTCATGAATGAGTTCCATTCCTAGAAGTTTTTTTGCCAAAGCAAGGGTTGGTAAGCTCCATAAGTCCATATTATTCTCCTTTTATGTATGACTTTTGCATTAAATAAGTACAATAGAAAATAGGAGTTTGTTGTATTATGTTTCCTTTTGTCGAAGTTTTACAAACGTTAAAAAAAGGAAATATGGTAAGGGCAAAGAAGTTTTTATAAAGCAAATAAATGGGAGGCGTTTAATGTGGATGGTTGGGTAAATGAAACTGGGATCTATGAGAATCTCTCCAAAAGACGCTGGGAATACTGGGAAGTAAGCCAACAAGGTATTAAGACGATGGTTTCCTGGCTGTGCTGGAATGCGCCTAATTCTGTTTATGAACAATGGAGTAAATCTGTCTTACATTAAACACATGAACTAGCTTTAAAGTTCCTTTCTGCTGAAGGAACTTTTTTATTTGGTTCTTTTGCTTGAATCTTCTTTTATGTGGTTAAAATGTTTAACAAAAAGGAGAAGATTGGGATGAATCATAATAAAGGTCAGCTGCGCAGAGCAGTTGAAGGACGTAAACAGCGCTTGATCCAACATCTAATTCATAAAGGTCTTTACGGGTATGAAGATCACAGGCACCTTATTGAGTATACGCTAACTGAACTAGAGATGGAATGGAAAAATGCCCAATTCATTGATCACGAGAATCATATTAGCTGATTTTTTTAAATAGTAAAAAAACAGTTCCTTGTCTATAACTGATTCTGGTATAATATCCCTATAAGCGGGAAAATGGTCTTGTTTTCGCGACAAAATTTGAGGAAATTTGCCATAAATCGTTTGATAAAGGCAAACTCGCTGAAAAGTGAGGACGCAAAGCTATAGGGGCTTCATTTTAAAATATGCCAGCCAGCTACCTTACGAAATTATCCTTCGATTTATGAATCAATTGGGGGGATATCAATGGATAACCACTTGCTGTTGCTTTCATGGTCTGCAATTGGTTTTTATTTAGCAATTATCTTTTGTGTTTGCTTGGTACTATATTTTACAGGAAATATACTTAAAAAAGATACACGGATTATAGATGTGTTTACTAATATCCTTATCATTATAGGTGCTATTGCTTGGGTTGTGATTACCAGTTAATCGTTAGATTTAAAAATTTCCAAATTTTTAGTAAGGATTCACTTAAAAGCCCCACGTTATAATGTATTCATAGAAGAGAGGGGGCTTACCAATTGAATACTAATTTAAAAATAAACCTTACAGACGAAGAAAAAGAGCTGCTGGTTGAATCATTATTAAGCCAAGGTTATGCATATGAAGTTGTGGACTCTGAACTAAAAGATCTAGAATATGAGTTAAAGCCAGGTTACGAGTCAAAAGTAAGAAAATTGAACAGTCTATTAAAAAAATTACATAGTTAAAAAATAAAGCAAAAGGCCCGAAAAGCGGTTCTTTTGCTTTTTATATTAAGTATCGAGTAATCCTTTTCTTCTAGCTTCCATGCGCCATTCAGCTTCTTTAACTAATCTTCTAGGAAGTTTGCCCCTGTTTTTTAAGAATGACCAATACGTTAAATATTGTTTGGGTCTGGATCCAGGGGAAACATTTCTTGCGTACTCCCACCAAGATATTTCATTTGCTTCTAATCGGATTAGAAAAAGATCATCGCCTTTTACCATAAAACTCACTCCTGTCTAGCCTTTCATTACCAATAGTATGGACGGATTTTAATAAAATAACCGAAAAAAATCATGGCACTTTATTTTATGAATATTTATTTCATTCTGTTTAGGACAAAAAGTAATTTTTTAGTTAGGCAGGAAATAAGTTATGAAGCTTGAATCTTTAAGTTACATAAAAGGAAGAACGTGCTTATGAAAAAGGGGGGTGGTCCTGTTGGAGCAAGTGCTTATGTTTTCCACACTGCTAGCTCCTTTAGTAACAGCGTTGATGGAGCTCTTAAAACGTACTTTCCCGATTCCTAAGAAATATATACCGTTCACCAGTTTTATTGTTGGATTATTGATCGGTTTACTAGCATCTCCTTTTACAGGTATGAATATTGAACTGCGTTTGTGGTCTGGAGGAATCGCAGGCTTGGCAGCAACTGGATTGTATGAAATCGGCAAGAAAAGTAAAAAATCAAAAAGAGCCTGTTAGGAGTATTTATTGGCAGCCTTTTCATGTTTTCATAAAAAGGGTTTAAAAATACCAATACAGTGAATAGATTATAGTAAGAAAATAATGTGAGGCGGTGAATTATCATGAAAGCTTTTCTAGCACTTTGTTTTGCTGTTATGCTATCATTTCTATTTATCCCTAACATACCAGAGAATGTACAAGAGAAGTCCGGTGCTCCGGATCAAGTGATTAACCAGCCCGTTACTGCTGAAGAAAGTAAAGATCAACAAGTTCCGGCACTTACGGAGGATACCGCGAAGAAACAGGCGAATCTCTTTATGGAAGCATTAAAGCAAGAGACGGATGAAAACTATAGAGTTTTAAATTATTCCACAAAAGAAGAATATATGACGTATCTCAGGAATTTTGTGTCTGAAGATCTAGCTGCTTATTATACCGATGGATTATTTGAGGAAAGAGAAAGCTCCCTATATATCATCCCAACTGAACTTCCACCATGGTTAGAGGAGAATGAACCTGTGAATATTAAACAGCTATCGGGTACTTCTTACAGGGTTTATCAAAAGAATACGTCTGACTTATATGGGACTTATGAGATCACATTAGGCTATGAATATGTGGGAGGAAAATGGATTATTACATTTGCATCTGTGGACTGAACATGGGGTTACCCATGTTTTTGTTCATTGATAAGAGTTTGATCTCTTTGTCAGTGAGGAGCAAAACTTGCACAAAAACTGCGAGTTGCCCTTGTGATCGCAGGTGCATTGTTTTTGAGGTACTCACGTATAAATAAGCTTCGTTCCTCAAAAATTCACTTCCTAGGCCGTCTCGCTTCTGAATGAACAAATTAAAACAAATGGACTTTAAATGTTGTGAACTTTACAATAAAGGAAACAGTCGAGATGGAGTAGTGTGATGGATATTATTACATTTAAAGATTTTTATAACAACACAGTACAATTGTCGTTTTCAGACCACCCCTTTTCGGAAACTCCTAAACATGTTTGGTGTTTATGTAAATTTAAGGATCAATGGTTACTGACAGAACACCCTAGACGGGGAATTGAATTTCCAGGTGGAAAAGTAGAACCTGGTGAAACAGCTGATGAAGCTGCCGTTCGTGAAGTGTTTGAAGAAACTGGCGGTCGAGTTTCAGAGCTCAAGTATATTGGTCAATATTACGTGGATGGAAAAGGCGGAAAAATAATAAAAAATATATATGTTGCAAAGGTTGATAAGATTCTTTTAAAGCATCGTTATTTTGAAACGAACGGTCCTGTCTTAATGAGCGAGCTGCCGAAAGATGTTTCAACAAACCAAGCGTTTAGTTTTATGATGAAAGACCAGGTTCTGAAGGAGAGCATGAAGTATGCACTCGAACATTCCCTGGCCTGATCCCTTTATTGGATATGATGCTTAATAAGTTTCCGTTCTAATAATTCTACTCCTTGATACATGACGGTTGCCATTAAAGCAATAATGAGGAGACTCATCAGGACAAGGGTAAAATTAAAAACTTGGAAACCATAAATAATCATATAACCTAAGCCTTGCTTAGAAACTAGAAATTCACCTACAATAACCCCTACCCATGACAATCCCACATTAACCTTTAGTGATGATATGATAGTTGGAAAACAGGCTGGAAGGATAACCTCCTTAAAGCACTGTTTTTTATTTCCGCCAAAAGACCGAATAACTTTGATATAGTTATCATCTACATTTTGAAACGCTGTGTAAACAACTAAAGTTGTGATGATGATTGAAATGAGGATTCCCATTGCAATAATTGATCCAAAGTTCGGCCCGATTGCAACGATTAAAATGGGTCCTAATGCGACCTTAGGCATTGCGTTCAGAACTACAAGATAAGGATCCAGCACTTTTGATAAGAAAGGGGACCACCAAAGCAAAGCAGCTAGCAGTGTTCCTAAAAGTGTTCCTAATATAAACCCTAACACTGTCTCACCGAGTGTATAGATAACGTGAATATAAAGGGAACCATCTCCGATCTTTTCTAGGAAAAGTGCCCATATTTTTGTAGGTGAGCTAAACAAAAGCGGATTTATCCATCCCCTCAGTGAGGAGACCTCCCATAAAGAAAAAAAACTAATAAACATGATCAGTTGAACAAATCGTATATTACGTTTTTCTTTTTTTATGGATTGGAGAAACTCCACGTGTTTTTCATTCATTATCGTTTTGTTCAATATGTTCCAACTCCTCCCATATTTGCTGAAAAGTTGAAGAAAAGTGTGGGTGCTGTCTCGCTTCAAAAGGTAGGAGTTTTTTTAATGTTTCAGGAATCTTAAATGTTCGGAAGATCCGTCCAGGATTACTGGATAGCAGAATTACTGTATCACTCATTGCAATAGCTTCACCAATATCATGTGTGACTAGAATTGCTGTTTTTCCATGTTCCTTTAAGGTAGAAGAAACAAGGTCCTCCAGCTTTAACTTGGTCTGATAATCAAGTGCGGAAAAAGGTTCATCCAATAAAAGCATTTTTGGCTGGGTGGCTAGGGTGCGGACAAGCGCAACCCTTTGTCTCATGCCACCTGAAAGCTCTGAAGGATATTTGCTTCTTGTATGATCCAATCCAATCTCTTTTAATAGACGTAAAGCAGCCTGAATATGTTCATTTGTGTTTTGATCTCTGAGTTTTAAGCCGAGTGTGATATTATCTTCGATCGTTTTCCATGGAAACAAATAATCTTGCTGCAGCATATACCCAATTTTGGGATGTGGCTGAGTAACAGGCTGATTGTTTACCATGACAGAACCTGTAGTTGGAAGCAACAATCCGGCAATAATTGAAAGGAGAGTTGATTTACCGCATCCACTTGGTCCAAGAATAGAAATGAACTCGCCTTCATTTACTGAAAGTGTTATATCTTCCAAGGCCGTTGTGGCAGAGGTTTTTGAAAAGTAGGTTTGACCGATTGATTTTAGTTGTAATAAAGCCACGACGATCCCTCCCAGAACATTATTTGATCGCTTTTTTAGCTAGAGTCGTATCAACAAGAACGTCATAATCTACCTTTTTTGGAAGTTCTCCTGCTTCATCCATAATCGTTTGAAGATTGTTCCATTCTTCTTCATCTAATATAGGGTTTAGTGCAAAACTGTGCTGACTCTTATAACGGTCAACAACGGTTTCAATAAGTTCTACAGGGGTATCTTCAAAGTATGGAGCAATCACTTCTGCGATCTCTTTAGCTGAGTGATTCTCAACCCAGAGCTGTGCTTTATATAATCCCTTTGTGAACTTCTCCAGTGTTTCTTTGTTCTCTTTCATGTAACTTTGTTTAGCCATAAAAGTCGTATATGGAATCTTTCCTGATTCAGCTCCGAACGAAGCAACGATATGACCGATCCCTTCTTGCTCAAAAAGACTTGCTTGTGGCTCAAACAGCTGAACATAATCGCCAGTGCCTGAAGCAAAAGCGTTCGCTATGTTAGCAAAATCAATGTTCTGAATCATGGTTAAGTCACTCTTTGGATCAATGCCGTGTTTCTTTAAACCAAATTCACCAGCCATTTGGGGCATACCGCCCTTGCGTTGCCCTAAGAACGTACTTCCTTTTAACTGATCCCATGAAAAGAACTCTGGCTTTTTACGTGCCACCAAGAAAGTCCCGTCAGTTTGTGTAAGCTGTGCGAAATTGATAACAGGATCTGTGGATTCTTGTGCATGGACGTAGATCGTTGTTTCCGATCCAACTAACGCAACATCCGCACCATCGGACAATAATGCAGTCATCGTTTTGTCTCCGCCCCAAGTGGTCGTAAGCTCTACGTCTAACCCTTCTTCTTTAAAAAACCCCTTTTCAATAGCAACATATTGAGGTGCATAAAAGATGGAGCGAGTTACTTCTGCAATTCGTACTTTTTCCTGTTTGGGGCTCGAACTGCTGCATCCTGCAAGCAGCAAGGAGAAGGCTAGTAAACAAGTAAAAAGCACTGTAATTTTTCTTCTGATCTGTTTCATTTCTGGTCCTCCTGCAAATAGGGATGAAGTCATGACTTTTATGTAATAATGTATGTGATTGCTGTAAATGTGTGTTTACCCACAAAAAAACAAGGAGGGTCGGAATGAAAAAAGCAAAAATAATCGAGTGGCAGCGTTTTCCTTCCCCACATCCAACAATTCGGTTATATGTCGTCACTTATTTAAATGATGGATTGAAAATTAAAGGATTGGCCGCATTGCCAGAAGGAAAAGGCCCGTTTCCAGGGTTTCTTTATCTTAGGGGTGGAATTAAATCAGTTGGAATGGTAAGGATTGCAAGAATTATACAGTTTGCTTCCCAAGGATTTGTAGTAATGGCACCTTATTATCGAGGGAATCAAGGAGGAGAAGGGAACGAAGATTTTGCTGGAAAAGACAGGACCGATGCCTTTGCTGCTTTTGAAGTATTAAAACAATTTCCAAAAGTTGATGTTAATGAGTTACATGTGTTTGGTTTTTCCAGGGGAGGACCTATGGCTTTGTTTACGGCGATAGAATATCCTGAGATACGTTCTGTTGTGACTTGGGGCGGTGTGACAGACATGGCGGTTACGTATGAGGAAAGAGAAGATTTACGAAGAATGATGAAGAGAGTAATAGGCGGTACACCTGATAAGTATCCAGAAGAATTCGAGTGGAGGTCACCGTTATATTATTGTGGTGAATTAAAGGCTCCAATACTTTGCATTCACGGAATGAAAGATGAAAACGTAAGTGTCGAACATACGCTTAAGATTGAAAAAAGATTAAAAGAGCTTGGGAAACCTTGTGAAACATGGATTTATCCTGAGTACACGCATTACTTTCCGCCAAAAGAGAACCGAAAAATTACATATGCGCTATGTGAATGGATGAAAGAACAAGTAAAAGGAGCTGAATGATGTTCAGCTCCTACTTTTTTATATTGCCATTGTTTATACTAATGGGCCTGCTTGTGAAATTTCAGTTGAAACAGAGTTGAATTTTTCAAAGTTTGCCTTAAATTTAGCTGCAAGTTCTTGTGCTTTTACATCATATTGATCCGGGTTTTCCCAAGTCTTCTTTGGTTGAAGTACTTGATCAGGTACTCCAGGACAATGTGTTGGGATATGAAGTCCAAAAATAGGATCTACAACCGTTTCAACTGAAGTTAATTCTCCTTCAAGAGCAGCTTGAACCATTGCTCGAGTATAGCCTAAGTTCATACGGCTTCCGACACCATACTCTCCTCCAGACCATCCTGTGTTAACAAGGTATACTTGCACATTATGCTGATCGATTTTCTTTCCGAGCATCTCTGCATAAACAGTAGCCGGTAATGGAAGGAAAGGCGCGCCAAAACAAGTTGAGAAAGTCGCTTGAGGCGAAGTTACTCCTCTTTCTGTACCTGCAAGTTTGCTTGTATAGCCTGATAAGAAATGATACATCGCTTGTTCTTTTGTTAATTTGCTGATTGGAGGCAATACTCCAAATGCGTCAGCTGTTAAGAATATGATCGTGTTTGGATGACCTGCAACACTTGGCTGAATCACATTAGGAATTGCATCTACAGGATATGCAGCTCTTGTATTCTCAGTCAATGCTGAGTCCTTGTAGTCAGCTAATCTAGAATCAGGATTGATCATAACATTTTCTAAAACACTTCCAAAACGAATCGCGTTCCAGATCTGCGGTTCTTTTTCTTTAGACAGATCAATCGTCTTTGCGTAGCAGCCGCCTTCAATATTAAAGACTCCCGTGTTAGCCCAGCCATGCTCATCATCACCGATCAACCGGCGGTTTGGATCAGCTGAAAGAGTAGTCTTTCCAGTACCAGATAATCCAAA
This sequence comes from Fictibacillus barbaricus, assembly GCF_014635025.1. Lineage (GTDB taxonomy): Bacteria > Bacillota > Bacilli > Bacillales > Fictibacillaceae > Fictibacillus > Fictibacillus barbaricus. Next base: position 1,155,350 of record NZ_BMCE01000001.1, read on the forward strand.
GAAAAGAGCTACATCTCCTTCATTCCCAACATTTGCAGAACAATGCATAGAAAGGATTCCTTTTTCGGGAAGCAAGTAGTTCATTACAGAGAATACGGACTTCTTAATTTCACCTGCATATTCTGTTCCGCCAATGAGAACGATGCGTTTTTCAAAAGAAATAATTATGAACGTCTCAGAGTTTGTTCCATCTTCAGCTGGATTCGCTTGGAATCCAGGTGCTGAAACTACTGTGAACTGTGATTCATGAGCACTTAGATCATCTTGATTCGGGCGTACGAACATTTGATGGGCAAACAGGTTATGCCAAGCGTATTCGTTAATAACTTGGATAGGTAAGCGGTACTCGCGGTCAGCTCCAGCGTATCCTTTAAATAAGAATAATTCTTCTTTACTTCCTAAGTACTGAAGCACTTTTTTGTATAATTTATCAAAGTTTTCAGGTGAAAATGGCTTATTAACCTTTCCCCAGTCGATTGCATCTTTAACGGAGGCGTCTTCAACGATAAATTTATCCTCAGGAGATCGACCTGTGTATTTCCCCGTAGTGGCTTGAAGAGCTCCTGTGGATGTAAGGATGCCTTCTTTACGCTTAAGTGATTTTTCCACTAAAACCGGAACAGGTAAGTTCTGGTGAGTTGTTTCACGGGTCACAAGTTCATTTAAGGTTGTAGTAAATTCCAAAGTATTCATATCAGACAGTACCATCCTTTATCCTATAGTCATATATTCGAAAATTAGTATAACACATTAAATCAAATAATGTATACTATTTTATGAAAGCACATCAAAAAAGTTCGTACTTATTTAAAATATGACTAATGTAAAGCATATTATCCAACATATTAAAAACGCTTTCAATAAATTGTGTTTTTAATTTTTAACTTATTGTTATTCCTGGGGTTTTCTATTGACATGGGGGAATCGTTGCGCTATCATATTTCGAGAACGGCTACTCTTATTCTGAGTAGGTGGAGGGACAGGCCCTATGAAACCCAGCAACCGACATGAAAGTGGAATGATTAAGCTCCACCGGAAATGAAAAGGTGCTAACCTGCAAGGTGAAAATAACCTTGGACAATAAGAGGTTGAAGGCATTTTATTGTGAAACCTTTTCCCTCGTGAATGATATGTCAAACAGGGAAGGGCTTTTTTTATGCCTTTTTCAAGTTAAGAACATAAACTAACCAAAATAGATAAGAATAAAGTACCGTATCATACTGAAAGCAGTTAAAGGGAGGATATTAACTTGTCCAAAAAAGTTAGTCGTCGTTTATTTACATCTGAATCCGTTACAGAAGGACATCCGGATAAAATTTGTGACCAGATTTCAGATGCGATCTTAGATGAAATCTTAGCAAATGATGCAAACGCTCGTGTTGCTTGTGAAACATCTGTAACAACAGGTCTTGTACTTGTTGCTGGTGAAATCACAACTTCCACTTACGTAGATATTCCAAAAGTTGTACGCGAAACGATCAAAGAAATTGGATATGACCGTGCAAAATATGGTTTTGATTCTGAAACATGTGCTGTATTAACTTCTATCGATGAGCAATCTGCTGATATCGCAATGGGTGTTGACCAAGCGCTTGAAGCTAGAGAAGGTTCTATGACTGATGCTGAGATCGAAGCAATCGGAGCAGGTGACCAAGGTCTTATGTTCGGGTTTGCTTGTAATGAAACAGAAGAGCTTATGCCTCTTCCAATCTCATTAGCTCACAAATTATCTCGCCGTTTAACAGAAGTTCGTAAAACAGAAGAGATTCCTTACTTGCGTCCTGATGGAAAAACACAAGTAACTGTCGAGTATGACGAGAACGACAAGCCAGTACGTATTGATACAATCGTTATTTCAACTCAACATCACCCAGAAAACACACTTGAAGAAATTCAAAGAGACATCAAAGAAAAAGTAATCAAGCCAGTTGTTCCTGCTGAATTAATCGATGAAAACACGAAATACTTCATCAACCCAACAGGCCGTTTCGTAATCGGTGGACCACAAGGGGATGCAGGTCTTACAGGACGTAAAATCATCGTTGATACTTACGGTGGATATGCTCGTCACGGTGGTGGTGCATTCTCTGGTAAGGATGCTACTAAAGTTGACCGTTCTGCTGCATACGCTGCTCGTTATGTTGCAAAGAACATCGTTGCTTCAGGTCTTGCTGATAAAGTTGAAGTTCAGCTTGCTTATGCAATCGGTGTTGCACAACCAGTATCAATCGCTGTAAACACGTTTGAAACAGGAAAAGTATCTGAAGAAGTTCTTGTAGAGCTAGTTCGCAATAACTTCGATCTTCGTCCGGCTGGAATCATCAAGATGCTTGATCTTCGCCGTCCGATCTACAAGCAAACTGCTGCATATGGTCACTTTGGCCGTACAGATATCGAGCTTCCTTGGGAGCAAACAGATAAAGCAGAAGAGCTTAAGCAACAAGCTAATATCTAACATGTTAATAAACAGACTTCCTGCTGAAGGGAGTCTGTTTTTGTATACCAAAGCTTATTTAAAAAATTCTTTATCCAGTAAAATAAATATTAAAAAGCCTGCCTTTTTAACGTGGCAGGCTTTTCATTTTAGATAATTCCTTGATTTCTTACCATTTCCCATTTATTCTCATGTAAAGTACTCACAATAGGTCTGCCAATCGATACATAATGAAGAGGTTTCTGATCAGAAACCTTTCGTTTTCATGTACCTCCGCTCCTAAGCGATAATCGTCTTACTTTTATTCTTCTTATAAGCGACCTCTTCGTACTGCATTAGTAAGTTTCCAAAGATGGTTGACCAGGATTGGCTAAGTGCATAATTTCTTGCTTTTACCCTCATCGATTGTAGAAGTACAGGATCTTCAAGTAAAGAAACCGTGCTGTGAATAAACGATTCTGCATTGCCAGCTTCACAAATTCTGCCTGTAATTCCATCTTGAACAATTTCTGTTACACCGCCTCGATCTGATACGATAGCCGGCAATCCAGATGCAGCAGCTTCTAGAACAACATTACCAAATGTTTCTGTGGATGAAGGAAAAACAAAGAGGTCAGATGATGCATAAACGCGTGCAAGTTCATCTCCAGACAAATAACCAGCACATGTAACATTGGAATGTTCTTTTTCCCATTGATCAACCATATGCCGGCTCGGACCATCCCCGACGATCAGCCAATGGATTTTAGATTTTAATGAAAGAGGTAATTTTTTTATCATCTCATATAAAATCTCCAAATCTTTTTCGGGTGCCAATCTCCCGACGAATAGAAAGATATACTTCTCTGAAATGTTATATCTTTCCCGAACGTAAGAATCACGATTATGAGGTGTGAACATTTCGCAGTCAACTCCTCTTGCCCAAATTTCTACATTCGTAAAACTTTTCGTATATAGTGTCTGCCTAGTTTCTTCACTTGGAACAAAAATCTTTTCAAATGGTCTATGAAACCATTGGAGGTAACGCCAGAGTAAGGGAGAAAAGAAGTCTAGATGATAATACGAAAGGTATCGGTCAAAATGTGTGTGGTAAGAAGCGACCATAGGGATGTTTTCTTTCTTGCCGTACCGCATGCCATAAAGACCGATATTAAAAGGAGTAGCAACGTGTAGGAGATCTGGACTAAATTTGTTGAGTATATTATTCATCGAACGTAATTGAGGGATAGCAAGCCTGCACTCAGGGTATAGAAAGAGAGGCAGGCTTTTCATTGCATAGTATTGATCATCAAAAGATTTAGGGAGATCTTCAAGTGAGGGCATAATAACCCTATATTCAATATTGTTTCCTTCCAGGTAACCTGTAAGTCTCTTTAACGTACGTGCAACACCATTAATTTGTGGATGGAACGTATCTGAAAAAAGAGCAAGCTTCATTTCCTTCATCTCCTTTTTATAAAAAATAAGGCAAGATAAAAGTATTGACTAAAAACAAAGAAAAGAAGCTGGAACTGATACCTAGAACCATTCCTGCGAGTACATCTGATGGGTAGTGTAACCCTAAGTACATGCGAGAAAGTGCTACGAGCAGGGCAGCAACAAGTAAAAATAGACCTGCGAACGGATTTAATAAAATAAGTGGTGTGACGATTGAAAAGACAGCGGTTGTGTGCCCGGAAGGAAATGAGTGGTCTTGTAATGGGTTTTTACCAATGTTTGTATCCGGAAGACTCAAATAAGGTCTCTTACGAGGATACATTTTCTTAGAGATCGCAACCGGAATGTGACTGATGATTAATGAGAGCATACAAACGATTCCCCAAGATTTTAATGACATAGGGAGAAATAACAAGAGCAGTATAGCTGTTGAGATGGTAGCAGTTGCACCACCAAGATGTGTCCACAAGTGGAAGAAAAGATCCATAGAATCACGATGAAGCCTTCCGTTAATCATCCGAAAAAAGGAACACTCTTTTTCGTAAAGCCAATCAATTACTTTTGCCATAAATATCCCCCTTATCTTACAGTTTGTTGTTAGTTTAATCATAAAGAGTAATTGTAAGGGTAACATGAAGGCAGTATGAATTTATTATAAAAAACCATCCAGCAAAATAGCTGAACGGTCTAAAAGAATATTTTACGATCTCTTTCTTCTTTTAATATTTCTACAGCTTCACGAAAACGCTGCGAATGAATGATCTCTCTTTCTCTTAAGAATCGCAATGAGTCATTCAAATCGGGGTCATCAGACATATTAATGATCCATTGATACGTTGCACGTGCTTTTTCCTCCGCAGCAATGTCTTCATAAAGATCAGCAATCGGATCTCCTTTGGCAGCTATGTAGCTTGCTGTAAAGGGAACACCTGCTGCATTATGATAAAACAAAGCACTGTCATGATTTACGTAGTGATCAGCAATTCCAGCTTCTTTTAACTGCTCGGGAGTCGCATCTTTTGTTAGCTTGTATATCATTGTTGCGATCATCTCTAAATGTGCAAATTCTTCAGTTCCAATATCAGTAAGGAGCCCAATTACCTTATCAGGAATAGTATATCGTTGATTTAAATAGCGAAGAGCAGCGGCAAGTTCTCCATCAGAGCCGCCATACTGTTCAATTAAGTATTTAGCAAGCGTCGGATTACATGAGGTTACTTTTACAGGATATTGCAGCTTTTTTTCATATACCCACATTCATCTGTACCTCCTATTTTTCTATAACTGCCACGGCCATGGTCCATCGCTCCAATTCCAAGGCATACCAGAATAACTGTTTCCATATTGCTGAAGCGGACCATACTTGGACTCGATAGCTTTTTTAATATGCTTACGCTGCTGAGCAAATTGGTTAAACTGTTGAATGGCCGTTTGATCTTGAGGATGAGTATCTAAATATAACGTTAGTTCTACAAGCACGAAGTCTACAGCTTGAAGTTCTTCCATCCATTGATAGAACTCTTCAGGTAAGGTTTGCTGCATAGAGACTACCTCCTTTTTTCATACGGATTTTCATAATAATCATAGAAGGCAGGCCATAGCGTACCTTTCATTAAAGCCTCTTTAGGGGAATATTGAGGCAGGTTATAAGGTTGAAAACCCATGTATAAATTTGGAGGGGTGGAATAAAATTTTTTACCTATCGGAGGGCAAGGATCATAAGGGCTGTGGTAAGGGACATATGATTTTTGATTGGTATTCTTGCTGTTCATCTGAAACCTACCTTTCATAAAGTCAACTTTTATTTAAAGGTATTCAAATAGTGTAAGGTTTCAGTACGAATAAATCTCAAATTTTATCTATTTGTGTTAAAATTATGGGCAAATCATGAAGAGGATGAGGTGAAAGGTACATGTATTCAGGAATACATCATGTATCACTGCTTGTAACGAATCTAAAAGAATCACTATATTTTTATGAAGGAATTCTTGGTTTTAAACAAAATAAAAAACGCCCTCAGTTTGATTTTCCGGGCGTCTGGTATGATATCGGAAATACACAGCTCCATCTGATCGTTAATAACAAAGGAACTGCTAGAAGAAATACAACAGAGATCGATAGCAGAGATGGGCATTTTGCAATAAGAGTCGAAGATATGGAAAAACTATTAAAGACACTGGACACACACGGTGTGCCCTATATAAATAAACCGAACAACAAAACGGATTGGCACCAAGTTTTTGTTAGTGATCCAGACGGAAATTTGATTGAATTTAACGTTTAGTCTGCAGTGACTTATAATATTGTCCCTTCTCGTAATATTCCCGGCGAATTCGTTCCATGTCTGATATATCTTCTTCTGTAAGTTCTCGAATGACTTTAGCAGGTCTGCCGAAAGCCAGAGTGTTTGGAGGAATCTTCTTACCAGGTGGTACGAGACTTCCTGCACCAATAAAAGCCCCTTTGCCTATATGGGCACCATCCAGTACAAGAGAACCCATACCGATTAATGCGTTCTCTTCTATTGTACAACTGTGCAGTATTACACTATGTCCAACCGTTACACCATCCTTTAAGTGAAGTGTGCGGTTCGGGCTTTGATGCAGCACCGAATTGTCCTGAACATTTACATAGTTTCCAATGATGGTTGGTGAAACATCTCCACGAATGGATGTATTGAACCAAATGGATGAATAATCCCCAATTTGAACATCTCCAGTTATGGTAACATAATCTGCAATGAAAGCTGTTTCTGAAATTTTTGGTTTTTTGTCACCGTATGGGTAGATCATGAAATACACTCCTGTTTTTCAATTTTTTAGATAATCTTAGTTTAGCAAAATATGAACGCTCATGAATAGAAAAGAGGGTGGGACCATTGTGGACTTGGAATACAGACAAACATGCAATTGGAACCGTTGTTGTTGTACATGGTGCAAATGAACATCATGGAAGGTATGATTGGGTAATTAAACAATTAAATGATGCAGGATTTCATTGTGTCTCGGGAGATCTTCCCGGTCAAGGAACGACGACGAGAAGAAGAGGCCATATTGATACTTTTGATGAATATGTCTACACAATAGAAAGCTGGTTCTTAGAAGCACAACAGTTAGGATACCCTGTTTATATTTTAGGACATAGCATGGGTGGCTTAGCCGTAATACGAACACTGATGGAATTACAGCTTGATGTTGAAGCCGTTATTTTATCATCTCCGTGTTTAGGGTTAGCCCATCATCCATCAAAAGGTAAAGAGGCTGTATCTGTACTATTGAACAAACTTGCTCCAGGCGTAAGGTTAGCAACCAATCTGCCAGAAGGGAGTGCGACAAGAAACGAAGAAATAAGAGTTCGTGACAAAGAAGACAAATTGATTGTAAAGAAAGTATCTGTTAGATGGTATCGTGAATTAATCGCTTCTATTAAATATGCATTTGATCATTACAAAAACTTTCCCAATGTTCCATTATTGCTCTTACAGGCAGGCGATGATCTCATAGTAGACAAAGAATCTGTAAAGCGATGGTTTAATGGAATCCAGTCAGAAGAAAAGTGGTACAAAGAATTTCCTTCTCTTTATCATGAAGTTTTAAATGAGCCTGAAAGGGAGCATGTATTTGAATATGTAAAAAGATTTTTATTTTTGCATAGCGAGATCAATAAAGGAAAAAGGTAAAGAAAGAATAATCAAAAGGAGCCAGCTTATGAACAAAATTCCGGTTCACCCCTGGGCATTGATGTATTCCGTTTATACTCATATTTTTCCGGCTGTTGGTCAATTGCTTAAAGAATGGCATATCAAAGCTGAACAAATTCCAAATCCTGAACTGCGAAAACAGGCTGTTAACAGTATTACTGATAAGATGTTTCACTGTGAGGGGGGCGCGATTCTTACACTGCTCGCTGGAAAGCATCGTAGGAAAGCTATTGAATTTGTTGTTGCTTACCAAACAATCAGCGACTATTTAGATAACTTGTGTGACCGAAGTACTTCTTTAGATGAAAAAGATTTCCGGGCACTTCATGAGAGTATGTTTCATGCTCTAAGTCCTGGTGCTAAGCCAACCAACTACTATCGATACAGAGAAGAACAAGATGATGGAGGTTACTTAAACCAACTTGTTTACACCTGCCAAACAGTATTATCAGAGATGGAAGCATATCCCAATATCGCGAGTGAGTTGATCGGTCTCGCTCAAATTTATTGCGATCTTCAAGTTCATAAGCATGTGGTAGTTCAAGAAAGGGAGCCTCGTCTGATCAGCTGGTTTGGAGAATATCAGTCTGTATTGCCTGATATTACTTGGTATGAGTTTTCCGCTTGTGCGGGTTCGACCCTTGGCATTTTCTGTTTAGTCAGCTATGCATTTCAAGGAAACTTCACAAAAGAATCTGCAGCAGCGATTAAAAGAGGATACTTTCCATGGCTGCAAGGACTGCATATTCTTTTGGATTATTTTATTGATCAAAACGAGGACAAGCTTGAAGGGGATCTAAACTTCTGTACATATTATAGAAACGAACAGCACATGCTTGAACGTATGGTGTACTTTGCCAAGAAAGCAGAAAACAGCTGTTCAACCCTGCCTAATTCCAGATTTCATCGTTTAATCCAACGAGGACTCCTCGGCATTTATCTTGCTGACCGGAAAGTTTCAGATTGTCCCGGGATTAAAAAAATGGCTTCTCAGCTGGTGAGAGTTGGAGGGGCTACAAGCTATTTCTTTTATGTCAACCGTAAAGTGTATCAAAAGCTGAGACCGTCACTATCATAAAAAAGGGCTGATTCAACTTATATAAGTTGAAATCAGCCTCTTTTTTCTATAGCAACGACAAATGGAGGATCATTTTTCTGATTGATGAATTCATATTGTAAGACGTGTGCATGTTTTTGATCCAGCTGTTTTACAAAGTCTAGTACGAGTTCTTTTTCCCGTTTTCCTTCATCATGCCCGTGATAGATCACGAGTACGATTACTCCTTCATTTTTTAAGAGGTGAAGCAGCTGTTCGATAGCACGGATCGTAGAAGAACCTGTGGTTGTAATCGATTTATCACTTCCCGGCAAGTAACCAAGGTTAAAGATAGCAGCAGCTACGTTATTTGAGAGATGATCAGGAAGCTGTTCGATAAGCTGGTCATGTGACGCATGAAAAAAAGTGACGTTTTGATCTGCTTTATGCTCGGCTAAACGCTGTTTCGAATTCGTTATCGCTTGCTCTTGAATATCAAAAGCGAATACATGGCCATTTTCACCTACTAATTTTGATAGAAACAATGTGTCATTTCCGTTTCCGCATGTAGCATCTATTACCAGATCACCTGGTTGGCAAAACGTACGGAGCAGCGTTCTGGCAAAAGGGAGCACACCCTCTAATTTCATAGTGACACCTCAGACGTTTTATATAATTTTCCTTGAAAGCTGTTTCTTCGTTTAAGTTCACTTTCTATTGCATTCAATACCTTCCATTTGTTTAGGCTCCACATCGGTCCAACTAAAAGATCAGATGGACCGTCTCCTGTCAGCCGGTGAATCATCATGTTAGGTGGAAGAATTTCCAGCTGATCACAAACTAGGTTTACGTACGTATCAAAATCAAGAAAATCAAGCATTCCTTGTTCATATTGCTTAACCAATGGTGTTTTTTTCAGAAGGTGAAGAAGATGGATTTTAATCCCTTGCACATCAAGTTTTGCTACTTCACGGGCTGTTTCCATCATCATCTCTGGTGTCTCAAGTGGTAATCCGTTTATGATGTGGGAACAAACGTTAATATTATGCTTTCGAAGTTTTTCTACCCCTTCTACATATGTTGGATAATCATGTGCACGATTGATCAGCATAGCTGTTCTTTCATGTACGGTTTGCAGTCCCAATTCAACCCAAAGGTACGTTCGTTTATTTAAATCGGCAAGATATTCAATAACATCCTCAGGTAAACAATCAGGGCGAGTTGCAATAGAGAGTCCAACAACACCTTCTTGTTCAAGCACGGTTTCATAAAGCTCTTTTAATTGATCAACAGGCGCATATGTGTTTGTAAAGGCTTGAAAATAGCCGATATACTTTCCTTTTTTCCATTTTGTGTGCATTCTCTCTTTTACAGTATGAAACTGAGTGATGATATCATCACGGCGGTTCCCTGCAAAATCTCCTGAGCCGCTCTGTGAACAAAATGTGCAGCCTCCAAAAGCTGCTTTACCATCGCGATTAGGACAATCAAATCCCCCGTCTAATGGAATCTTTATAATTTTATCGCCAAAGTGCGATTTTAAATGCTGGTTCCATGTGTAATATCTTTTATCGCCAAAATAGGACGGTCTTTCTATGAGGTGTGTCATCTTTCTCACTCCTTCTTCACGGTGATGAGCACCATATGACATTGTAGCATGTTCAGGCTATGAGCCGCAAAATCACTTGTCAGTTCTTACTCATTGTAAAGTAAAGGGAAAAGGAATAAAATACAGAAGTGATTTATGACATCTTAGTAAGCGGGGGATTATTTATGCCAGCGAAAGTATGGCTGCTCATTATTGGAATGGCACTTAATGTTACAGGCTCGAGTTTTTTGTGGCCGATCAATACGATTTTTATTAATGAACACCTAGGGAAGTCTTTAACCGTAGCTGGAATCGTGCTGCTGCTAAACTCCGGGGCGGGGATTATTGGGAACCTGACAGGTGGACTTTTATTCGATAAGTTAGGCGGATATCGTACCATTATGCTAGGTGTTACTGTTTCATTTACGACATCTGCTCTTTTAATCTGGTTTCATGATTTCTGGACATATAGCATCCTTTTAGTATTCATGGGCTTTGGTATGGGAATCGTATTTCCTTCTATGTATGCCCTGGCAGGCACCATGTGGAAAGAGGGAGGAAGAAAAGCGTTTAACCGCATCTATATTGCACAAAATGTGGGTGTTGCGCTTGGAGCTGCTCTTGGCGGGTTAGCGGCTTCTTACTCTTTTACTTTATCGTTCATCAGCTGTTCAACTCTATCATTCCTCTTTTTTATCATTGTTTTGTTCGGCTTTAAAGGAATGGATGAAAATGACGATGCTTCAGTGCAAACTGTTTTTTCTCAGAGTAAAAGAATTCATAATAAAGAGGCTTTTATTGCATTACTGATTCTATGCGGAGGTTACCTATTGGCATGGATTGGTTATGTACAATGGCAATCAACCATTGCAGCATATACCCAAACCTTAGGTGTCAGTCTTAAGATGTACAGTCTGTTATGGACGGTTAATGGTTTATTTATCGTTTTAGGTCAGCCGATAGTGAACCTTTTCTTAAAAAAATGGCTGCATTCAACTACATCTCAGATTCTGGTAGGCTATTGCATTTTTGTCGTATCTTTTGTAATAGTTGGCAATGCGAAAGATTTTAACGGATTCATGATTGCGATGGTTGTTCTTACTATTGGGGAGATGCTGGTTTGGCCGGGTGTCCCATCGATTGCAGCAGAACTAGCTCCTCCAGGAAGGGCGGGCTTCTATCAAGGGGTGGTAAACTCTACAGCAACTGGCGGTAGGATGCTTGGTCCGCTATTCGGTGGAATGGTTGCCGATCTGTTCAATATTTCTGTGCTGTTCCAAACCATTATTGGATTGATGGTCATTTCCTTTATCCTAACCGTTGTTTACAGCAGGAATCGTCATTCGATTAAACAGCAGGATGCTTCTCAGCAGGTATCTATATAAAAAAGACAGGTGATGGTGGCTTCATCACTCTGTCTTTTTTGGTTTATTAGGCAGCTTTTGTTTCGTGTACGGGTAGAAGCTTTGCTGCTAACAGTCTTTTTCGAATCGTAATCCCAAGAATGGATGCTAACACAGCTTTTATGACTCCAACTACAAGAAATGGATATACACCGCCTGATAAAGCTTGATCCCAAGTGAGACCTGCAGCAAATTTTAATTGGACAGCTCCAAAAATAAGGGTGATCACCATACCGATAATATTTGCTGCAATGGCAGGAGCCAAGCTGAATCTTGTTTTTTCTAATAAAAGACCCGTTAAATAAGCTGAAATGATAAAGCCGATGATATAGCCGCCAGTAGGACCTACCAAAATGGAAAAACCGCCTTTAGCTTCTGAGAATACGGGAAGTCCGATTGCGCCCATTGCAACATATAGCGCAACTGCTAATGTACCGTATCTGCTTCCTAATATAGTTGCACAAAGTCCTATCGCGAGTGTTTGTCCTGTAATAGGAACTAGTGGAAGCGGTATGGTCAGCTGAGCTAAAATGGCTGTAATGCCTGCCATCAGTGCCGCATAAAGCGACATTTTCAATCTTTCGTTTGTTGCATGCATAATACTTGCACCCCTCATCAAAGAAATGTAAACAGAATAAACGTTTTAGTTAACATTACTGTAAACAGCAGCAAGATCTTTGTCAAGAAGTGGATTAAATAGAAGAGAATGATCGTTTGGAAAAGGAAAAAATAGGTTATAATAGTTTCAAACAACCTTGACAATTTAGGAAAGTATTCATAAAATACAAATTAACATCTAAATTTTTTAATAACGATGATAGGGAGTAGTAAAAAAAGAATGGAAAGTTAGAGAGTTGACGGCTGGTGCAAGTCAACCCGGAACTTTTTTGAACTCGCCCTTTAGTTGCAAGTCTGAATGAAGTAGTTCTTGCCGTTCGCCGCGTTAAGGTATGTTTTGAGTGAATGTGATTTTTGCATTAATCAGGGTGGTACCGCGGCAGGTTTAACAAATGTTAACTAACCTTTCGTCCCTAATAGTAGATTAGGGGCGGGAGGTTTTTTTGTTTTTAAAGTAAAGGTTTATTGAAGGAGGAGCGGTTATGTACTATAACCACAAAACAATCGAGAAAAAATGGCAGCATTTTTGGGATGAGAACAAGACGTTCCAAACCAAAGAAGAATATGACAAGAAGAAGTTCTACGCATTAGATATGTTTCCTTATCCGTCCGGAGCAGGTCTTCATGTAGGACACCCGGAAGGTTACACGGCTACAGATATTCTTTCAAGAATGAAGCGTATGCAAGGGTATAATGTACTTCACCCGATGGGATGGGATGCATTTGGTCTTCCTGCTGAACAATACGCACTTGATACGGGAAATGACCCGGCTGAGTTTACGGAAACGAACATCAACACGTTCCGCAGACAGATTAAAGAGCTTGGTTTTTCATACGACTGGGACCGAGAAGTAAATACAACAGATCCTTCTTATTACAAGTGGACACAATGGATCTTTATCCAGCTTTACAAAAAAGGTCTTGCATACGTAGATGAAGTACCCGTGAACTGGTGTGAAGCACTTGGAACAGTTCTTGCGAATGAAGAAGTAATTGATGGCAAGAGTGAACGTGGCGGACATCCGGTTGTCAGAAAGCCTATGAAACAATGGATGCTAAAAATTACTGCTTATGCAGACAGACTATTAGAAGATCTTGACGAGTTGGATTGGCCTGAGAGCTTAAAAGATATGCAGCGAAACTGGATCGGTCGTTCAGAAGGAGCAGAAGTTCATTTTGATGTAGATGGACATTCCTCTAAAATAACCGTATTTACCACACGTCCTGATACTCTTTTCGGTGCAACCTACTTAGTGCTTGCCCCTGAAAATAAGTTAGTAAAAGAAATTGTAACAGATGGGCAACTCGAAGCAGTTACAAATTATCAAAGACAAGTAGAAACAAAATCTGATCTTGAGCGTACAGAACTTGCAAAAGAAAAGTCTGGCGTTTTCACAGGTGCTTATGCGATCCATCCCGTAACAGGTGCTAAGCTTCCGATCTGGATTGCTGACTATGTTCTAGCAAGCTATGGAACAGGTGCGATTATGGCCGTTCCTGCTCACGATGAGCGTGATCATGAGTTTGCTGTCAAGTTTGAGCTTCCTATCGCAGAAGTAGTTGCAGGCGGAAATGTAGCAGAAGCAGCGTACACAGGTGACGGTGAACATGTGAATTCTGATTTCTTGAACGGTATGCAAAAAATCGAGGCCATTGCTAAGATGAACGAATGGCTTTCAGAAAACGGAAAAGGTGAAAAGAAGATTACGTATCGTCTTCGTGACTGGCTTTTCTCTCGTCAGCGTTATTGGGGTGAGCCGATCCCGATCATCCATTGGGAAGACGGAACAATGACAACTGTCTCTGAACAGGAACTTCCGCTTCTTCTTCCGGTAGTAAAAGAAATCAAACCTTCTGGTACTGGAGAGTCACCACTTGCTAACGTAGAAGACTGGGTGAACGTAGTAGATCCTGAAACAGGCAAGAAAGGGCGTCGGGAAACGAATACGATGCCACAGTGGGCGGGTAGCTGCTGGTACTACCTTCGTTATATTGATCCAAAGAACGAAGATGAATTGGCATCTGCTGAAAAGTTAAATCATTGGCTTCCAGTTGACATTTATATCGGCGGTGCAGAACATGCGGTATTGCATCTTCTTTATGCACGTTTCTGGCACAAAGTGTTGTATGACCTTGGAATTGTTCCAACAAAAGAGCCTTTCCAAAAATTGTTCAACCAAGGAATGATTCTTGGCGAAAATAATGAAAAGATGAGTAAGTCCAAAGGAAATGTAGTTAATCCAGATGAGATTGTAGTCAGCCATGGAGCGGATACTCTTCGTCTATATGAAATGTTTATGGGGCCTTTAGATGCATCAATTGCTTGGAGTACAACAGGTCTTGATGGTGCACGCCGTTTTCTTGACCGAGTTTGGAGATTGCTTGTTTCAGAAGATGGGCAGAATCTTAATCCAGCAATAACTGATACAAAAGGAACAGAAGCTTTTAACCGTCTCTACCATCTCACTGTTAAAAAAGTTACAGAGGATTATGAGGGACTCCGCTTTAATACAGCCATTTCACAGCTAATGGTATTTGTAAACGAAGCAAATAAACAAGATTCACTTCCTAAAGATTTGATTGAAGGTTTTGTTAAAATGCTATCCCCAATCGCACCGCATATTTGTGAAGAGCTATGGGAAATGCTAGGTGGAAAGGGCAGCATCACATACGCATCTTGGCCTGTTTGGGACGAAGCACAGCTTATAGAAAATGAAGTTGAGATCGTTGTCCAAGTCAATGGTAAATTAAAAGCGAAGATGAAGATTGCTGCAAACATCAGTGGTTCAGATATGGAACAGGCTGCTCTTGAAGACGAATCTGTTCAACAAAGCATTGAAGGGAAAACGATTCGTAAAGTGATTACTGTACCTGGTAAACTTGTGAATATCGTTGCCAATTAAAGGAGGATTTTTTCCATGGAAAATGAATTAAAAGAAATTTCACCATTTGAAGTAAAGCAAATGCTAAAAGACGGAAAAAAGATATCCTTAATCGATGTTCGTGAAGATGAAGAAGTTGCGGAAGGTAAAATTCCAGAAGCTGCTCATATTAAGATGGGTGAAATTCCTGACCGTTTAAATGAGATTGATAAGAATGAAGAACATATTATCATCTGCCGCTCAGGACGACGCAGCGAAAATGTTGCTTACTTCTTGCAAGATCAAGGTTATAAAGTAAAGAATATGACTGGCGGAATGCTAGATTATAACCAAGACTAATTTAAACTCCCTGCTTGTTATCAGCAGGGAGTTTTTTTATCCTAATAAATCCTTTTGACTGTTTAAGTTTCAAATGACGTGTGAAAATTTTCAGGAATGAGCCGATAGAAAGGGTATATCTAATACCCCCTTGGAGGCTCAAATGCCATTAAAACATTCAAAAACAAAAAAGTGGATAAATATAATTGCCGTCTTGTTTACCTTGCAAGTAATAAGCACAATAGGGTTAATGTTCATTCAGAACTATCTTATATACGTACTTGATCTTATCATCGTTGCTCTCTTTGGAGTTCTAGTCTATAAAATCCTGAAGATAAAGGATAGTTATGCAATCAATCTAGAAGAGGAGATTTTAAAACATAAGGAAACTTTTTCAGAATTAGAAGCCAGCAGAACAAAACTTCAAAACATTTTCGACAGCATTGATGTAGCCATCTGGTCACATAATATAGAAAGCAATAAACTACTTATCACATCTGGTATTGAAAAATTATATGGCTACCCCCTGCAAGCTTTTTATGAAGACGCAGAATTATGGAAAAAAGTCATACATCCTGAAGATAGTGAAATCATTCAAAGGCGGGCTATAGACATTCAAAACGGAAATGTTGCGACAAGTGAGTATCGAATCATAAGGCCAAATGGGGAGATCCGGTGGATACATGACAGAGGGATACCCTTTTTAAATGAAGAGAGAAAATTAGTGGATTTTAACTCTATACTTATTGATGTAACCGAGAGAAAGCGTGCCGAAATTACCATTGAACATATGGCTTACTTTGATGAATTAACAGGTCTGCCGAATCGAAATGGTTTCATGCAAACCATTGAAGAACAGATGAAGGAAGCCGAACTTAAAAATAGTAATCTTGCTCTTTTGTTTTTAGACCTGGACCGCTTTAATGTTTTAAACGATACTCTTGGTCATAGTTTTGGTGACCTGCTTCTGCAAAAAGTAGCGGAACTGCTAAAGTCAACTGTTTCTCACAAAGGAAAAGTGTTTAGAAGGAGTGGAGATGAATTTTTAATCCTTCTGGAGTTCAATAAAATATGTGAAGTTAAAACAATAGCAGAAGAGATCATTCATTCTTTTACCAAACCTTTTATGCTAAGCGGTCAAGAAGTTTTTACAACGCCAAGTATAGGTATCAGTACATATCCAGGGAACGGATCTGATAGTGAAACACTTCTGAAAAGAGCGGATTCAGCTCTTTATCAGGCGAAAGAGAGAGGCCGAAACACGTATCAATTCTTTACCAATCAACATGACGGGAAAATGGAAAGAAGACTTAATTTGGAGCATGGATTAAGAAAAGCGCTAATTAATCATGAATTCTTTTTGATGTATCAGCCGCTCGTGCAAATCACTGCCAAAAAGATAGTTGGTGTAGAAGCTTTATTACGCTGGAATAAAGAGGATGAAGGCATTATTTCTCCTGCAGAATTTATACCGATCGCAGAAGAGACGGGCATGATCATACCAATAGGTGAATGGGTCTTGAAAAATGCTTGCTTACAAGGTGCAAAATGGCACGAAAATGGTTATAGCGACCTTTTGATCTCTGTAAATATTTCAGTAAGGCAGTTATTAGAGGAATCATTTATTGAAAGGGTAGAGAGCATTCTATCTGAGACAAATTTCCCTGCATCATCATTAGAGATGGAAATTACAGAAAGCACAACCATGCAAAATATGGATGAAGCAATTCCTGTTCTAAACCGTTTAAGAGAGAAGGGGATTCGGATTTCAGTCGATGATTTTGGAACTGGCTATTCATCATTAACCTATTTACGGCAGCTGCCTGTTGACACATTAAAGATAGATAAGATGTTCATAGACGACATTTTAATCGATCCAAAAGCAGGAGCGATTGTAAAGACGATTATTGATATGGGTCACAATCTCGACTTTTATGTTATTGCGGAAGGCATAGAAACCTCGCAACAAATTGAGTTCTTATTAGAACAAGGATGTTTGTACGGACAAGGTTATCATTTGTTTAAACCACTCGCTGCAAAAGATGTAGCAGCGTATCTACAGCAAAATATGGTGATAAATTAAGGCTGGCTTAGTTTTATACTTCCAACCACCTTTACATGTTTTATAAACTCCATTTCGTGTAACACTACATAGGCAGAGAAATAGAAGGAGTGGATGTGTAGTGAATATACTTTTGATAGGAGCTAATGGTAACATCGGTAAATTAACGTGTAATATACTGGCCGAACAAGGTCATTCAGTTAAAGCTATGGTTAGAAAAGAGGAACAGCAAGAACATTTTCAGCACCCTAACATTGAAGCGGTTTTAGGTGACTTAGAACAGGATTTTGAACATGTATTCGAGGGTGTTGAAGCCGTTATTTTTACTGCAGGTTCTGGAGGGCATACAGGTCCAGAGAAAACGGATGCTGTAGATTATAAAGGAGCAGTAAAATCCATTAAACACGCACAAACTCATAACGTGAAACAATTTCTTATGGTAAGTTCCCTGGGGGCGGACACACCTGAAAAAGGGCCGGAAGGTTTGCAGCATTATTTGGAGGCAAAAGGAAAAGCTGATAATGAACTCATGGAAAGCTCATTAAACTATACGATCTTGCGTCCTGGCGCACTAACTGATGAAGACGGAATGGGTCTAATTTACGCGAAGAAAAAAATAAACGAACGAGGGTCTATTCCCAGAGCTGACGTAGCAAGAACACTCGCAGCCTGCTTAGGAAACGAAAAAATGTATCACCAAGTTTTTGAATTGATTGAAGGAGAAATACCTATAAAGACAGCGATAGAAGATTTGTAAGACAAAAGTAGTCAAATCCCAACAAAGGAAAAGCATCCTCTGAGGCCGAATAAATGAACGAAACTCTTGGCTAAAGGGGATGCTTTTTATGATTCAAGTTAAGGTGTTTGATGAAGATCACGAAGACGATTTAGAAGAGTGTGTAAATGAGTTCTTAAGTGTCATTCCTGCTGATCACCTTATTGATATCAAGTTTCAGATAGCGGTATGTGAAAACGTCCACGAGGAGAACGAGACGATGTTTTCTTTTTCTGCAATGATTATTTATAAGAAGTAAATCAGCTCAGTGCATGATAAGCTGCATTTGTTCCTGCGATGTTTCCGGTAACAAATGCAACCGTTATATTGTAACCGCCTGTGTACCCGTGCAGATCTAAGATTTCTCCGCAAAAGAAAAGACCTTCTTGCTTCTTGGATGCCATCGTCTGAGGGGCAATTTCCTTTACTGAGACGCCGCCCCCAGTTACAAAAGCTTTTTCAATGGATAACGTTCCATTAACATGAAAAGAAAAACTCTTCATTTGGGAAGTCAGCTTCCGAATTGCTTGTTTTGGTACCTGATCAGCAGCAGTTTCGCCATCTATTTCTGCTTTCTCAATTAAGAACAAGAGGAATTTTTCTGGCAGTATGCCTTTTAAAACGTTCTTAAGAGACTTCTTTGGTTCGGCATCGATCTTCTTCTGGATGGTAGAGAGCAAGTTCTCTTCATTTTCTTCAGGAAAAGAATCGATACGCATCTCTATCGAGGGAACATTGAATTTTTTTAGAGCTTTTACTACATATTGGCTGCAGCGTAATGCAGCAGGTCCTGAAACCCCAAAATGGGTAAATATCATGTCCATCTGATGAGATTTGATCAGCTTCCCTTTCGGGTTCCAAACAGAAAGTTCCACATTACGAAGGGAAATACCTTGTAATGTTTTTTTATTAATAAACGCTTCATTTGAAGTAATAGGTACTTCTGTCGGGTATAGGTCAGTTATGGTGTGGCCTGCTTTTTTTGCCCACGCATATCCATCCCCAGTGGATCCGGTATGTGGAACGGATTTACCGCCAACTGCAATAACTATAGATTTTGTTTGTAACGACTCACCATTCTGCAGGATGATCTCGTGAAGTCCATCACCATAATTAATCGTTTTTACAGGAGTATTCGTTCGAATCTGAACACCGAGCTGTTTAATTTTTTGAAGAAGCGCTGCAACAACATCAGTGGCTTTGTTGGAAACAGGAAACATTCTGCCATGATCCTCTTCTTTCAGCTCAATGCCCAGCCCTTCAAAAAACGATATGATGTCTTCATTGTTAAAAACAGAAAATGCACTATATAAAAACCTGCCATTGCCTGGAATGTGCTTAATAATCTCTTCAACAGGCAAACGGTTTGTAACATTACAGCGGCCACCGCCTGAGATGGCCAGCTTTCGGCCTAACTTCTCTCCTTTATCAATGAGAAGTACACGAGCTCCGTTGGAAGCAGCACCTACGCTGGCCATAAGACCTGAAGGCCCTCCTCCAATCACAATACAATCATAAATCATACAATCCCAACTTTCTTAAACGTTCAGCTAAAAATTATTGTATACAATAGTATAGCTTAAAAAAAGCTATGGTTTTCATATTCCTTACTTTTTTGCAAAAAGTTAATTGAGGTTACATCATGTTCTTATGTGATACAATATCAATAATGTTTTTTAGGATGATTAGTAGGAGCTGAAATAGTTGTCTCGATTACTTCGTGGAACATTGATCTTATCCGCTGCAACTTTTTTCTCTAAATTTATCGGATTGATCTTTGTAATACCGTTTACCAATCTAGTAGAAGAAAAAGGTATGGCTCTTTATGGTTATGCCTACATACCGTATACAATATTGCTTAGTATATCTACAATGGGAGTTCCACTGGCCGTTTCTAAATTTGTATCTAAATATAATGCCTTAGGTGATTATGCCGCAGGAAGAAAATTGCTCAAATCCGGTTTGCTTGTAATGACACTGACAGGAATTATAGCATTCCTCATTCTGTATATGTTAGCTCCTGTTCTCGCTCATCAGATTATTGATGAAAAAGGGGGACAAGGAAATAGTATAGATGACATTACATTGGTTATTCGTATGGTAAGCACAGCTTTAATTATCGTACCATCCATGAGCTTGATCCGTGGTTATTTTCAAGGTTTTCAATCCATGGGACCTACTGCTGTTTCACAGGTTGTAGAGCAGATCGTACGAATTGTATTCATTCTCGTAGGAAGTTTTGTTGTTATCAATATTTTAGATGGTGAAACAACAACGGCAGTTGCCCTGTCTACTTTTGCAGCAACACTTGGTGCTGTTGCAGGATTGGCGGTTCTGATCTGGTATTGGATCAAAAGAAAACCACACCTGCAGAAAATGTATGACAAAAGTAAGCCAGTTGCTAATATTTCTTTAATGGATATCTATAAAGAGACGATTAAATATGCGATACCTTTTGTAGCAGTTGGTCTAGCGATCCCGCTTTATCAATTAGTCGATCAGTTTACGATTGTAAATACGTTAAAAGATATGGATTATTCGCAAAAAGAAGCAGAATCTGTCTTCGCGATCATTACACAGATTGCCCATAAGCTCGTCATGATTCCTGTGTCCCTAGCAACAGCTTTGGCTTTGACACTGATACCTGTGATCACTAAGTCATTTACGGAAGATAATAAAGACGTTTTGAATAAACAAATCACACAGACGTTTCAGATGGTGTTGTTCTTAACGGCACCTGCTGCTATCGGTTTAACAGTTCTAGCATACCCTGCCTACGGTGCTCTTTTTGGAATGTCAGCCATGGATACTGGCGGGTACTATCTTCAGTGGTATGCACCAACAGCTTTATGGTTTGCCATGTTTACCGTAACAGCAGCAATCTTACAAGGATTAAACCAGCAAAGATATGCATTTATCAGTTTGTCAGTCGGATTCCTTGCGAAGCTGCTCTTGAATAAACCGCTGCTGTTAGCATTTGGTGGAACTGGATCTGTTATCGCAACAGATATTGGATATACTCTTTCTATATGGTTTAACCTGTATATCATAAAAAAATACAGCGGCTTCTCCTTTAAATGGGTTTACCGCAGAACGGTACTTATTTCTGTATTCATTGTGGCGATGTCAATTACAGTTATATTTGTTTCGATGCTGTTAGGAGAGACAGAAACAAGAATCGAAACGGTAATGAAATTAACGGTTGGAATTCTTACGGGAGGAGCGGTTTATGGCTTCTTAAGCTATCGCTCAGGACTCTTAACCATTATTTTAGGAGACCGTATCCCATTCTTACGACGCAGAAAATAGGCAAAAGAAAAGAAGGCTGATAGAAAGCCTTCTTTTTCATTCGGTGTGGTTACTTTTTGATTTGTTTTTGCTCATCGTACCATTTTAGTTGATTTCCAATGCTATAACCTTCAAGTGGTACTTCAAAGTCATAACCTGCTTTTTCTAATTCTGGCTGCAAGAATTCTCGATATACCCAGCCGCCGTGAATGTAGATTTTACATTGAGAAGGCAAAACACGCTGTTCTAAGTCATGGATCACTTGGTGAGCCCACTCCCGCTTTTCAGATGTTGAAAAATTTTTGATTGAAACATTATACGGTTCAATGTATTGGTCTTTCGTTAAGAGCCCTTCTTTCGCACTATAAAAGAAAAAATCATCATAATGATCCTGTGCGTATTGAACAGACTTAACGAATAAAGGGCTTATGTATAAATCTATAGCTGCCGAAGGGTTTATTGCCTTTTTTCGTGCGGTTGCCAGAAGACCTATTTTCCTTTTCATTCCAATTCCTCCTATAGTACTAAATTACCCTGATTCTTCAAGAATCAATCAATTTTTTTACAATAATATAGGAAAAATAGATCATAACCGGAGGTACTTATGAGAATAGATAAATGGCTATCAAATACTGGGTATGGAAGCCGTAAAGAAGTAAAGCAATTATTAAAATCAGGTGCTGTTACATTAAATGGTTCGATTATAAAAGATCCCAAAACACAAGCTGATCCAGATAGAGATCATGTCTTGGTTCATGGCGAAGAGGTTGTCTATCAGGAGTTTATTTACTTAATGATGAATAAGCCACAAGGAGTGATTTCTGCTACAGAAGATTCCCGGCATGAAACAGTGATTGATTTACTTCACTTAGAGGCACAAACTTTTGAACCTTTTCCAGTGGGAAGGTTAGACAAAGATACAGAAGGATTACTGATTTTAACGAACGACGGGCAGCTGGCTCACACTCTGCTCTCACCAAAAAAACATGTACCAAAAACATATTTTGCAAAAATAAATGGATCCATTCCAGATGGTACAAATGAAAGATTTAGAGAAGGTGTAATCTTAGAAGATGGATATAAAACGCAGCCAGCGTATCTTAAAGTAATTCATAACTCGGATGAAGAATCTGAGATAGAATTAACAATTACTGAGGGGAAATTTCATCAGGTTAAGCGAATGTTTGAAGCAGTTGGCAGAAGAGTCGTATACCTTCAAAGAATTCAGATGGGTAAACTAAAACTCGATGAGTCATTAGAACTTGGAACCTATCGAGAGCTGACGGAAGAGGAACTTTCCTTGCTATCACTAAAAGAGGATGTTTTTGAATAATTTATAAGGGGTATCTTCCAATAAAAAGGAGATGACTCTATATGAAATTATCTGCTGAAAAATTGATCGGGATAAAAGCCCAACATGATACAGCTGAACTGACTGAACATAGAATCGACGACATCCTTTTTAACATGTATGATCATCGTCTTTGTTATTTTACTTTTTCTGTTGAAAACAATAGTTATCAGCATGAAGAGATGCCAGCAGATCAACATATGGAAACCGTTGTAGCTGCTACTTCTGGTATCGGAACACAGAATACACCGTTAACGGGAAGTGCTTATCCCGAAACGAATCAGAATTATAAAAAAGAAACTTATTATATTCCGTGGCATCGGGTTAAAGAGTTCAATGAAGACAGATTATTATTTGCAGGGAATGAACAGCAAAGAGATGAACCTATAGAATGTTATTCCTTTCAGGCAATAAAAGATTTGCCAGTTATTGATCAAGACGGTGAAAAAATCGGAAAGATAAATGATCTTATTGTTGATACAGATCGTCAGCAAGTGATCGGTTTCTCTCTTTCAGAAGGATTTTGGAAGAGTCTTTTTGGTCACAGTGACAAATTTATGCCAGTTTCTGGAAATCTGGATTGGAAAAATCAAGAGTGGAAAATTGAAAGAACATCCGATCTCCTTTTAAAAGACAGCTCGGATGAATTATAATGATGAACCATATGAAATAAAAAAATCCCCGCTACTAATAGCGGGGATTACTTATGCTTATCCATGTATTTTTCTTTATGAAACTTTAACTTTTTTTGCTGTAGTCTCCCACAATCCGCGGGCAGGACTTGTTACTAAGTTGTTATATGAGAGCACATTAAGGTCCCTCTGGATGGTTCGCTGTGTAGTTCCAAATTCTTCAACTAGTTCTCGTGTTGTTACAGTACCTTTCTTTCGAATAAACAAATACAGGGCTTTCACACGATTCAACATTCTGTCAGTTGAAGGACTCAAAAAACCACTCCTTGTTATTTAGATAGTTGTTAACACACTATATGATACCAGTCTAAAGTTAATGAAATATGAATGTTAGGTTACAATCTTTTTAATTCATAACACCCATCCATTTATAAATAAAAAAGCGAAGAATCCAACTTGGTTCTCCGCTGCTTAAGCCTTAGTAGTTTCGGTCACGTTCAAAGATGTCTGTGCGGCTATGCAGCAATACCTCATAACGAACATTTGATCCCCATTAAAGGAAAATTGTCAGTTGAGCAATACCACACCTCCCATTTACGCATCATTATACACGAAAGTTCGAATTTGTCAATAGTCTAAAATTTCCAGTGAATTGTAAACTGATCAACCATTTTTATAAGGAATAAGGTACAATAAAAAGGTTATTAATTCGTAACAAGTTAGGAGCGTTGCGGTGTATATTATACAAAAGCTGATCAATCGCTTTTTCGTTAAAAACAAACTTGGAATTTTCTCCTTTACTTTTTTTATTGTCATCTTTTCATCAGTTGTTATGCAAATTTTAGAACCAAAAACATTTCCACGTTGGTTTGACGCATTATGGTATGTAATGACGACGGTTACTACGGTTGGTTATGGTGATTTTTATCCTGTAACGGTTGCAGGCAGAATGTATGCAATTTTCATTTTTTTAGTTGGCATTGGAATAGCAGGTCTTGCTATTGGAAAATTGGTTGAAGCAATGGGAGCTCATCGTAAGCGTAAGGAGGAAGGAAGGTTGACTTTTAAAGGCAAGAATCATTTTGTTATTATTGGGTGGTCTGAGAAGGCAAAGTATGCCATAAATGAGATAACTGAGACTCATCCAAACCTTGAAGTTGTACTTATTGATCGATTACCAGTCACACCGATTACTCACCAAAACGTTCATTACATTCAAGGTGATCCTTCTATTGAATCGACCTTGATACAAGCAAATATAGAGGAAGCACAATCTGTACTCGTTTTTTCGGATGATTCCATTCATGACTCAGCGTTAGCGGACGGCAAAACACTTCTGATCGTAACGTCTGTAGAAAGATTGACGCCTCATATACATAGTACGGTTGAAATAAAAAGAGAAGAGCATATTAAGAACTTTAGACATGCTAAAGTAGATGAGTTTGTGCTAAGTCATGAAACGGTATCTCGTATGGCTGTGCGTTCTGCTTTCTCAAAAGGGATAACTGGCATCTATACTCAACTTCTTTCACATAAAGAAGGAGAAAATTTATTTGAGGTTCAAAAAAAAGCAGAATGGAGAACGTATAAAGATGCTTTTGACGGGCTATTAGAACAAGGAGCCACATTAATAGCAGATGGGAACGATCTTAGCATAAACAAAAAGTTGAATGAAGCTATACCTGAAGATGCACGCTTATATATTATCTGTAGCAAAGATGTGTATGAAGCACTTGCATAAATCGTTAAGGAAAGGACGTTACAAATGACACAGATTAATTGGAAAGAAGAAGTTGAAAAAAGAAAAGGTCAACTGTTGGATGATACGAGAGATCTTTTGCAAATCCCGAGTATTCTTGATGAGGAAGGCGGAAAAGAAGGAGCACCTTTTGGACCTGAAATTGAACGAGCATTAAGATATATGCTAGACCTTGGAAAAGAAGCTGGAATGCATGTGAAGAATGTAGATGGATATGCGGGACACATTGAAGTAGGAAGCGGAGAAGACCTTGTAGGGGTTCTTTGCCATGTCGATGTTGTTCCTGCAGGCGAAGGGTGGTCCGTTGAACCATTTGGAGCAGAAATCAAGGACGGCAAGATTTTTGCAAGAGGAGCCATTGATGATAAAGGACCCACGATGGCAGCTTTCTACGGAATGAAAATCATTCAAGAATTAAAGCTTCCTCTTTCAAAGCGAGTACGAATGATTATCGGCTGTGACGAAGAAAGCAATTGGCAGTGTGTGAGGCATTATTTTAAAAAAGAAGAAATGCCTGCAATCGGATTTGCACCTGATGCAGATTTTCCGATAATTTCAGCAGAAAAGGGAATATTTGATGTGGAGTTCAGTTTAAGTGGAGAAGAAAAGGCTGTTAGCAAAACTCTTCAGTTGCACTCTTTTAAATCGGGTCAGCGATTAAACATGGTACCAGATCAAGCTGAAGCAAAGATTAAAGGCCAAGGAATAGATGGGCTTAAACAAGCATTCGAAAGCTTCACCATTACAAAGGGAATTGAAGGCGGAGCCATTTTAGAAAATGACGAACTCACACTGAGAACGGAAGGTAAATCAGCACACGGCAGCACACCAGAAATCGGAAAAAATGCTGGCCTCATGCTTGCTGAATTTTTAAACAACTACACTTTTGATGGAGAAGATAAGGTTTTTCTTAACTTGCTTAAAGATGTTTATGGAGAATATACAGGAAATAAATTAGGAATTGCAGCTGTTGATCAAGCAAGTGGAGAATTAACTGTGAACGTAGGAGTAATGAATTACCAGTGTTCAGATGGCGGTAAGGTTGGTATGAACATTCGATACCCAGTAACGCATGACAGTGCTCTTATTGAAACTACATTATTGCAAAGAGCAAAAACAGACAATTGGACCATGAGAATCATTGAGAATAATCCGCCTAACTATGTGGATGAAAACCACCCATTGATTAAAACGCTGCAAAACGTGTACGAAGAGCAAACCGGAAAAAAAGGAGAATTGCTGGCAATCGGCGGTGGCACGTACGCGCGTTCGTTAGAAACAGGTGTTGCTTTTGGAGCGCTGTTCCCTGGCAGAGAAGATGTGGCACACCAAAGAGATGAATATATGTATGTAGATGATCTGCTTCTTGCAGCAGCCATTTACGCTCAAGCCATTTATGAGCTTGCAAAATAGAAATTAAGCGAGGTGCATCATGACAAAAACATTTGATCAAACCTCCATCAGTCTAAAAGGCTTTTATCTGTTAAGTTTTTTTGGTCTCGGGAGTTTATTTCCTTTATTAGGCGTTTACTTTAAAGAGGAAGTAGGGCTTAGCGGAACGGAGATCGGCACACTTATGTCGATCGGTCCTGTTGTCATGATCTTTGCTCAGCCGTTATGGGGTATTGTAACGGATTATACAAGACGGCCGCGCTCGGTGCTGGTTTTTTCTTTGGTCTTAACAGCGGCATTTGGATACAGTATCTATCTTTTGGAGTCATACATATGGCTTATCGCGCTGCTTATTGTATTTTCATTTATGCAAAGTGCTTTAGTACCTGTTTCTGACAGCATCCTTTTAAATTACGTTCAAAAAGAAAACAAACAATACGGAAACTATAGACTCTTTGGGGCTATAGGATTTGCTATTGCCGTTTATATGGCGGGCAGACTTGCTGAAGCATTTGGAACTCGAGTTATCTTTTATATGTTTATTGCTGTTCTCATCCTATGCGTATTATTTGTGTTTAAGATGCCAAAAGAAAATCAATCGCTTAAAACGGACCTTAAAAAAGGGATCGATCAATTGATAAAGATGCCTTCGTTCCTGGTCTTTCTTTCAGCCACTTTTTTAGTATTTGGTCCTATTTTTGCTAATAACTTTTATTTTGGTTTTTATATTCAAGAAGCAGGCGGAACATTAGCAGGAGTGGGGTTAGCGTTCTTACTAGCAGCAGGAAGCGAAGCTCCATTCATGAAATTTGCAGGTTTCACGATTAAAAAATGGGGCATGATGCATATTATGATTTTTGCAGCAGCAATCTCTGCTGCTCGCTGGACCTTCTATTTCTTTGAACCTTCATTTCCAGTAGTATTATTGACTACTGTTGTACAGGGGTTCTCAGTGGGGTTGTTTATTCCTGCAGCTATGGACTACGTTCGAACCAACACACCTATTGAAGTAAGAGTTACAGCAGTCTCTTTGTATACAGCTGTTGGAAATGGTTTAGGTTCGTGGTTTTGTACCTTTGTGGGTGGCGTCATATTTGATAAATTTAATATCTTCTATACGTATCTATTTTTTGGGGCTTTGTCATTTATCGGGCTTTTCATGGTTTTCATTTTGTCTCGTATGGAACTGCAAAGTAGTATCCTGATACAACGGTCTATATAAAAATAAAAACGGGCATCCGAAAGATATGGGATGCCCGTTTTTTTATTAAAATTGAAACAGATCGCTGGAAAGATAGCGTTCACCTGAGTCACAAGTGATACAGACCACCACTTCTCCTTTTTTGCGCTTTTCTGCAATTTTTATAGCAGCGTATACGGCAGCACCTGACGATGGACCAACTAATATTCCTTCTTCTGATGCAAGGCGTCTCGTGATTGAATATGCATCTTCGTCATTGACTTGGATAATCTCATCATAGACGTTTTGATTTAAAATAGGAGGTATAAAGCCGGGGCTCGTTCCAACGAGCTTGTGCTTTCCAGGTTTACCACCTGACAGAACAGGTGACCCTTTTGGTTCCACAACATGAATCGTCAGTTCCGGAAAGAATGATTTCAGCGTTTCCCCAGTTCCAGTAATTGTACCGCCAGTTCCCGCTGGGGCAACAAAAGCAGCAAACGGTTTATTGATTTCCTCTATCGCTTCTTTAATTTCAATCGCAGTGCTGTTTCGATGTGCATCTGGATTTGAAGTGTTCTCAAATTGCATTGGCATATAACTGTTGGGAATCTCTCCTGCCATCTCCCTTGCCTTCTTTATCGCACCTGGCATTTTTTCATCACCGGGGGTTAGTACAACTTTTGAGCCGTAAGCTTTTAATAAATTGATTCTTTCTTCTGTCATCGTATCAGGCATAACAATTATGGATTTATAGCCCCTTGCCGCTGCATTCATAGCGAGGCCGATACCGGTGTTCCCTGAAGTAGGCTCAATAATGGTTGATCCTTCTTTTAAGAGGCCTTTTTTCTCAGCTTCTATGATCATGTTATAGGCTGCTCGGTCTTTTAGGCTGCGGCTTGGGTTGTAATATTCTAATTTAACATATACATGTGCTCCATCTGCATGAGGAAGACGGTTTAATTTAACGATAGGTGTATCTCCGATTAGATCAGCAATGTTTGATACGACTCTCATGGTTTACACTCCTTTTTGTTGCTATCTTAAGTATAACAAATTAATCATTAGGTAAAAAAGCAGATAGAACCTTTTAAAATTTTGATAAAATAAAATGAGAGCGGTGAACTGTATGAAAAGGCATCATTTTGTAGCAGTAGAGCTTCCAGGAGAAGTCAAAACAAAGCTTGCAGGATTCTGCAGCAACATTAAGAAAGAACACAATTTCAAGACTTGGGTACATCCAGAAGATTTTCATATTACATTAGCCTTTTTAGGCACAGCATCTGGGGAACAAATAAATAAACTTAGTACGTTCTTAAAAGAAGTGGTGCCAAAACATCCCTCTTTTATACTTAATGTGGACCACTTCGGCTTTTTTGGGAACAAACAGCATCCAAGGATCTTTTGGACAGGTGTTGAAGAACAATCTAGTTTATATCGTCTTCAAAATGAAGTCGCCAATGCATGCAAACAAGCTGGCTTTACTCTTGAAAAGAGACCATATGCACCTCACATAACGCTTGCACGGAAGCATATTGAATCAGAGTCTTTATCAATGAACCATGAAGACTGGTGGAAACAGTATGGGCAAGAAGTACAGTTTAAAGCCGATCATATCGTTATTTACGAAACACACCTTGAAAGAGTGCCTAAATACCAGACTATAGAATCTTTCTCATTAAGAAATTAAGTACACAGGAGGGGAGACATCATGGCGCAGCTTGTTAAATTGCAAGACTATGTTTCACGTTACGAAAAAAACCTTTATCACTACCAATCTCTGTTTATGAGGATAAAAGAGAATCGATATAAATTGGTCAAGCAGAACAATGAAAAAATGGACAAAAAAACCATCAACAAAGATTTCCGAAAAAAACTATATGATCACCAATTGAACTGGGCTACTTCTACCGTAAAAGAAATTTCAAATTGGGACACTGTTTATAGGCAAGATCAAACGTTGCAGTTCCTCACTCAAGAGGTTCCTGATAACTACTTTTTACTTTATGAACCTGTACTCCAAGTCAAGAATGCTCCTGTTGAATTAGACATCATTTTAGTGGGACCTGCAGATGTATGGCTGCTTGTTTGGCTGGACGGAGAAGGGATATGGCAAGAATCAAATGAAAATAAACGATTTTGGAAGAATGTTCGTTCAGATGAAAGAGAAACAAGTTTAAGTCCAATCATTCGTCTTGAACGTATGAATAGTATGTTAAGAGAGTATTGGGAGCCTTATCAGAAACAGTTAACATTGAGGCAATGCATTGTAGCGCCTCATGCTTTTATTGATTTCTCAAGCGACTGGAGAAAGATCTCATTTACGGATACACGAAATTTCAAAGAATGGCACAATCAGCTTCAACAGAATCCAGCACCTATCAAGAGTCAGCAATTAAAATTTATATCCGATCTATTGGCTTATGGCGTAACCAATTCGATATTCAGAAAGGATCCTTTATCCAACGAGTCTGAGATTAATTTTGAAGGGATTTGAAAGATTTTGTCGAATTTCTTTGAAAAACAACAAATCGAGGACCTGATGAATGAAAAAGTACTTTTTTATTATTAATGCAAATAACGCAAAAGCTATTAAAACGTTTAAATCGTTAAAAAAGGAAATGGACAAGGAAGAGATACCCTATAGAACGTTTTACACAGAATATAGCGGTCATGCCATAGAAATTGCAAAGAAGATTACATACATGAATAAAGATCTGATTAAAGCTGTCATTGCTGTAGGCGGAGACGGAACCATCCATGAAGTATTCAACGGGATTAAAGAACACCCGGAAATTCCTATTGGTTTTATATCTGGGGGCTCAGGTAATGACATTGTTCGTGTGCTTGCTAAAGAGATAAAAGGGTTGAAGAGCCAAATCTCTTATCTGAAGCGGAATCGGACGATTAAAGGTGATTCTGGAACGATCCAGTTAATGGGAAGAAGCAAGAAAAGCCAAGTTTTTTTAAGTGCTATTGGAATCGGGTTAGATGGCGAAGTTGCAAAGTACACAAATGAGTCAACCTACAAAAAGCATCTGCATAAGTTAAAGTTAGGAACAATCGCTTACGTTATTACATTATTTAAAGTCCTAAGATTCTATCAGCCTGATTCAATGATTTTGAAGATTGATCATCAAGAACATGTTTTTCATAACGTCTGGCTTGTAGCTATTGGAAACATGCCCTATTATGGAGGGGGTATGAAAATTTGTCCTGGAGCCCGTTTTAACGATGGAATCCTTGATGTCTGTGTTGTACATAATCTTTCACTTTTAAAACTTTTAGCGCTTTTTATTTCCGTCTTCTGGGGTGGCCATGTGAATGTGAAAGGCGTCGCTCAGTTTAGAGGAACTGAAATTTCAGTTGCGACGAAAAGACCTGTGGCTATTCATGCTGATGGTGAATTTAAAGGTACAACACCAGTTTGTATTGCAGTGAATCCAGCATCTGTGCCTTTGAAAATTTGAAAATTTGAGTGGGGAATAAAAAATGAAATGGACTGATTTTTTTAATATAGCACTTTTCGGAATCCTCTGGGTTGCATTAATTGAAAAAAAATCCGGGGTTAAAGAATGGCTGTTACATATAACAAATGACCAACTGATGTTAGGAGTCGTTGTTCCAGTTATCATTTATGCTGTCTTGGTCATTGCCGGAAGACTCGTAAAGAACAAATATTTAAACGCTGAATGAGAGGGAGAATTCCCTCTCTCTTTTTCATATAAAGGAATAACAAAATGAAAAATAGTTCAATATGATGTAATAGCGATTTAAAGGGGTGTGACTGATGAGATTAGATACCATTTCAGCGGAAGCATATATCGATAATTTCTCAATGATAACGATTGTAGTGAATAAGCCATTTTCAATCATCCCATCACTTGTATTGATAGATCGTAAAGGAGCTAAACAGCCGTTAACGATTGATATACAAGAAGATTACCATGAAAAATACATCTACAAATGCAAAACTTCACAACCTTTAGATTTGTACACGGAGTATTGGGTTGCCTGTGAGGAAATAAGAATCCCTTTAAAGGTTGGAAGTGTAGTTAGAACCGAGCGTTTTGACACACTTTTTTATGATGATGGTGTACTTGGAGCTATCTATTCCCCAGATTCTACAACATTTAAGGTGTGGTCACCAGTCGCAAATGAAATAAGACTAAAGTATAAAACGGAAGAACTTAATTCTTTTTCAGAATGTAAGATGATTAGATCCGAAAAAGGGGTGTGGCACCTTACATTAGAAGGAAATCATCACTTAACAGAATACACATACTTGGCTAAAGTAAATCATGAATGGGTGGAAACGACAGATCCTTATACTCGTTCGGTTACAATAAATGGTGAGAGATCTGTTGTTATCAATTTATCGGAGACAGACCCTGAAGGCTGGAATCGTTCAGAAAAAAGAATAAACCTCCGTGCCAAAACCGACAGCATCCTCTATGAAGTTCATATACGAGATTTTACGGTACATGCCGACAGTGGTGTGAAAAATAAAGGTAAATATCTAGGGTTAACAGAAAAGAGTACAAAAACTTCTAATGGGTATCCAACAGGGTTAGATTATTTAAAGAGTTTAGGTGTGACGCATGTTCAGCTGATGCCAGTAGCGGATTTTGGAAGTGTTGATGAGACGAAATCGGATAAGGAATATAACTGGGGATACGATCCTGTTCACTTTTTTGCACCTGAAGGGTCTTATTCTACAGATCCTTATGATCCCGTCAGCAGAGTAAAAGAATTAAAAGTCTTAATTCAAACTTTGCAAACCAATGGCCTTTCCGTTATCTTAGATGTCGTTTTTAACCACGTATACATTCGAGAAGATTCAGCTTTTGAGAAACTAGTTCCAGGTTATTATTTTCGTTATGATGATGGCGGCAACCCTGTAAATGGAACAGGTGTTGGGAATGATACAGCCTCTGAAAGAAAAATGGTGAGAAAATTCATCATAGACGCACTCACGTACTGGTTGAATGAGTACAAAGTGGATGGATTCCGTTTTGACTTGATGGGAATACATGATATAGAAACAATGAATATTGCATCAAAAAAATTAAAGTCATTAAATCCAGGGGTATTTTTGTTAGGAGAAGGCTGGGATTTAAACACGTATTTAGAACCTGAAAGAAAAGCTTCTCTATCATCAGCCAAGAGGATGCCTGACTATTCCTTCTTTAACGATGCATTTCGAGATCATGTTAAAGGAAGTATATTCCCCGAAGGTGCCAGCGGGTTTATAAACGGAAATCAAGACGACCGTGTTAAAAATCAAATGATACATGTACTTAGAGGATATGCAGGAAATCAAAATCTATTTTTGGCTCCCGAACAAAGCATTAATTATACGGAATGTCATGATAATCATACGTTATTTGATCTTTTAGCCATTCGGCATCCACATGAAAATGAGACCACCAGAAGAAAACGTCAGCAACTGGCTCTAGCTTTTACGCTGTTTGCTCGCGGTGTACCTTTTATACATGCAGGGCAAGAATTCTTTCGTACTAAACACGGAGCAGAAAATAGTTACAACCTCCCTGATCGTATAAACGCAATAGACTGGAATTTTTGTGAAAAAAACGATCACTCGGTTGTTTATTTTAGAGACCTAATAAAAATAAAAAAAGAGCAGCCGATTTTTCGTAATGGCTCTGCGGAACTTCAGGAAAAAAATGTTCCAAGAGGGGCATTGGGATTTGAATTACAACGTGTTTTTACCGATAAAGAAGGTGGCGTATTATATTGGAAAAAAGTCTTACTGTTCTTTAATCAAACATTAAAGCCGATTGGCGTACCTCTCGAACATCAAGAGTGGAACATCGCGGTTGAGGACCAAAGATGCGGCAAAAAAGCAACTAGTTCTGACTGTTATTTAATACCCCCTTTATCTTTTTCGCTGCTATACAAAGAGTAGGTATGTAAAGTATCAAGAATCAAGTGCTTTTCTTATTTTTTTGTGTTAAAATAATGACTTCGCAGTATTTTATTTTGAAACGGAAACAGCTGACAGTTGTTGAATGAACATCATGTAAAAGCGGACTCTTTACTAGATAAGAAGGTGAACAATTTGGAACAGATTTTGGGAGAAGATTGGCAGGTTTCCCCTGCTGGCGGAGCAACAGGAGAAGCATATATAGCTGAATATGGGAACCAAAAACTGTTTTTAAAGCGTAATTCCTCTCCGTTTTTAGCTGTTCTTTCAGCTGAAGGGATTGTCCCTAAACTACTTTGGACAAAGAGGCTGGGCAATGGGGATGTCATAACAGCTCAGCAATGGTTAGACGGCAGGGAATTGAAAGCAGCGGATATGAAAAGTGAAAATGTTGCAAAATTATTAGCTAAGATACATCGATCACAAGAATTACTCGGTATGATGAATCGCCTTGAAAAGAAAAAATTAACCCCGCTGGATCTGTTGAACGATATTCAATTACAAATGCGCAAAGAAAAAGATTATCTAGAAATCATAAATGATTCATTTGCTTATTTGATGGAAACGGCCTCAGAGGTTGAAGTTGATAACTTGGTGGTTTGTCATTGTGATGTAAACCACAACAATTGGCTTTTAAGTGATTCCAATGAATTGTTTCTAATCGACTGGGATGGTGCAATGATAGCTGATCCGGCACTTGACCTTGGTATGCTTCTGTATAGTTACATTCCTTATGAAGACTGGGAAGAATGGCTTGGCATATATGGTGAAACACTAAACGATCATTTAGAGAGACGAATGCATTGGTATGTTTTGGCTCAGACCATAAGCTCTTTTTTCTGGTATAAAGAAAAAGGACAGTCAAAAGAGACTGCCCGTTTTGCTGAAAGTATTAAAGAACTTGCAGGTGCTATCTGACAATATGGAAGTCTATCTGACACTATTTCCTAGGGAATAGTGTCTTAATATGGATGATGGGTCTGTATGGTGTTGATCCATGATTCTAAATATGGACGATTACTTGATATATGTTCATCCAAATGGTGATGAGAAAAGCCGGTATGACTGTACTCATTGATATTGGATAGTATGTTACGCACCTCTTCATGAACTTCACCGTTTTCCAATAAATGTGCAGCAAGTCGTTCTATCTGTGCACATTCTGAGGGTGAACCAGCACAATCGGTGTAATGGTCTTGAAGAAGGTCTCTTATTATATGCAATTGATCGTTGTGATTTAATGGCATTATGCTGCACATCCTTTCATTGCATAGCTTATGGATTTCTGAAAAAAATATCCTTAAATAGGACAATTAGATAATTAAAAAGGTTTATCCAAACAGATGATTTTTAATCGTAAGGCGGGGAGAAAATATGCGTCAAAGATTTAAGCCATGGGCTAAAGAAAAGTTGATGGAGAATCCTAAGATAGTTTCTATTGAACCACAAACACAAAAAGGTCAATGGCACTCTTTCTTTGGTAATGACAATCCTATTCATATTGAAGTTGGAACAGGAAAAGGTCAATTCATTAACGGAATGGGCGAGCAGAATCCTAATATTAATTATTTAGGGATGGAGCTCTACGATAGCATTATTGTTACAGCGCTTGATCGTATCCTTGAAGACAATAAGCCGAATGTTAAACTAGTTCGAGCTGATGCTACACATTTGTTAGATTATTTTGAGACTGGTGAGATCGAACGGATATATTTAAACTTTTCAGATCCGTGGCCAAAGAAAAAACATGCAAAAAGAAGACTGACACATGAAAGTTTCTTAAAACGCTATGAAACCATTTTAAAAAAGCCTGGTGAGATTCATTTTAAAACCGACAATCAAGGTTTGTTTGAATACTCACTTCATAGCATGTCCAAATACGGTATGTTCTTTAAAGATGTTAGTCTTGATCTTCATAAGAGTGACATGGATGATGATAACGTAATGACTGAATATGAAGAGAAGTTCTCTGAAAAAGGATTTCGTATCTATAGAATGGAAGCACAATTTCGATCTTAAAAAACTCAAGCTTAGCTTGAGTTTTTTCTTTTATTCTGTTCTTTGGTTCTTATGATACACTTGTAAAGAGATAAGAAAAGAAAGGAGATAGGGATATGGATAAGTGGGAAATTGGAAATCTAAAACTTAGCTGGTTAGACGGTGGCGTAACCCATATGGACGGCGGTGCTATGTTTGGGGTAGTGCCTAAACCTTTGTGGGAGAAGAAATATCCTGTTAACGAAAGAAACCAGATTGAGCTGAGAACAGAACCCATTTTAATTCAAGGATTTGACGGGAAAAATATCTTAATTGAGTCAGGAATCGGTTCTGGTAAATTAACAGAGAAACAAAAAAGAAATTATGGAGTTACTGATGAATCACAACTAGTGAAAAGCCTTGAGAAAGAAGGATTAACTACAGGTGATATTGATATCGTATTGATGACACATATGCATTTTGATCATGCCTGCGGTCTTTCTCGTTGGGAAGGTGAAAAATTAGTACCTGTTTTTGAAAACGCTATTATTTATACGTCAGAAACAGAATGGAACGAACTCAAGAACCCAAATATACGATCACAAAATACATATTGGAAAGAAAATTGGGAGCCTGTTGAGCACCAAGTTAAAACATTCAAAGAAGAGATAGAACCGTTAAAAGGAATTAGAATGGTCCATACAGGCGGGCATAGTGATGGTCATTCTATTGTTGAGCTGACATTAGAAAGTGGAGAACAGGTATATCATTTAGGTGATATCATGCCAACACATGCTCATCATAACCCGCTTTGGGTACTTGCTTATGATGATTATCCAATGACTTCAATATATGAAAAGCAAAAATGGATCAAGCCAGATACATGGTATTTCTTTTATCATGATTGTATCTATCGAGCTGTTAAATGGGATAGTGATGGACAGTTATTGGAACGAGTCCCGCGTTCACCAAAAATGTGAAAAAATCGACACATTTTTTCCATTTTCAAGTGAATGTCGAAAACGGCAGGATATGTTAAAATATGATAGGCATGCAATTATCAATTTTTATTTATATCTATGAGAGGTAAAATGAGAGGGGATTAAAAAATGAAAAAACAGTTTGTTGCCATTTTTACCGTTTTAGCACTGTTTTTATCAATGGGTTCTTTTGTATCAGCTGAAACAGCGACCGATGAAATGAAAAAGACAATTGAAAAAGGTATTGAGAGTAAACACAAAGATTTTAAAGAAGGTTCATTAATACTATCAGAAATTGAGACTTTTCCGAATGAAGATGCGGAATTAGACGCTTCGGAAGTAACAGTTGCGATCGCAGAGTATGAAACAGTTCGAGATAACATCTTTTATTTCGATCACACAGAAGTTGTTTTTTATGATGCTGACAAAAACGAACTTCTAGCGGAAGGTGCAGTAGCTAAAGCGAACTCAAAAATTCAGGACTATAAAAAATCACATGAATCAGATCTTGGAACACATATGGATTGGGTGGTTGTTACAGTTCTATTATTCCTGTTGATCGTTATTCCTTTATTTATTTTAACCGTTTGGGAAAAGCGTCAATATCTTACTACTAAATTTAAGATTGAGAACAATCTATATAACCAAACAAAATTGTATCGTTAATTTGTTGAAGCCCTTAGGTAAGGACCTAAGGGCTTTTTTTATTTTTGGATAAGCTGCAAAACTGTGCCTGTGCCAGCATCGATTAAAAACTCATAATGTACAGCTTCACTGCCGGGCATTGAGTGAGAGAATCCGCCCTTGTAGACCGAATAGGGAAGTCCATGTACGCTTGTGTCTTCAGGATTCACAACGATCCATGCACCTGTAATGCTATAATGCTGACTTGCTTTTTCCTTTAATAGCTTTAATGCTTTTTCTGGTGTCAAGGAATCGGTCTGCTTTTTTGTAATAACATAACCTATCACAGCCCCAGTAAGGCCTGACAGAATCAGGTTTCTCCAATTCATTCATTTTCCCACCTTATGTAAAATTCTTTTTCTTTTCTATTTTTTAGTATAACAAAGAAAAGCCTTCTTTTTCTTGTCTGTTTTTGATAAGATACACATGATAAAGCTGGAGGGTTCGAAATTCCCACCCCTCTTAAAACAAAACTAGGGAGCGTGAAGAATGATCTTTTACACTCTCTGCGTTTGCAGAGAGTTTTTTGTTTTCGTGCTCCAATGAAAGGATGAACAGGAATGACTTATAAGATTCCATCGGATGTTCAAATACTAGGTCGCGATATTCAGCGCGAACAGTTAAAGTATCATAATAAACGTGTTGCAGTATGCAAAGAATTTACATTTGATGCGGCACATCATTTACATGCTTACGAAGGAAAATGCAAAAACCTTCATGGCCATACGTATAAGCTTGTAATAACAATGAGCGGTTTTGTAAATGAAATTGGCATCTCAGTAGACTTTGGAGAGATTAAGGAAATTTTTAAAACAGCGATTGACAGCAAACTGGATCATCGTTACTTAAATGAAGTTCTTCCTGCTATGAATACAACTGCTGAAAATATGGTGGTATGGATATGGGAGCAGATCGACAATGAACTGCAAGAGCGCGGGCTTTCTAAACGAGGCCATCGTCTAGAAGAACTTAAATTATATGAAACACCTACAAGTTTTGCATTACTAAAAAGAGAGTGGATGGTGGAAAATGAAAACATTTAATCTGCCATCAAAAGATGTATGGAAACATTGGAAAGTTCCGATGGTCGAAATATTTGAAACGGTTGAAGGTGAAGGACTCCAGGCAGGTTATCCCACCGTTTTTGTTCGAGTATTTCACTGTAATCTAAGATGTACGTGGTGTGATACAACGTATAGCTATGCACCAGCAAAACCTGAATTTGAAGCAACGATAGAAGAGATCGTTGCTGCGATCAAATCATATCGGTCAACCCGTATATGTTTTACCGGTGGTGAGCCTCTTATCCATCGCGAAAAATCTGCAGCTCTTCTTATGGCCATGGCAGACATAGACCACATTGTGGATATTCATATCGAAACAAATGGTGCTATAGATTTGCAACCGTTTGAAAATCTGCGCAACTCTCATCCTGAACTTCAAAGAAAAATGAGATTTGTTATGGACTATAAGCTCCCTGCATCAGGGGAGATGGATAAAATGAACTTGGGTAATTTTAAAGAACTTCAGCATCAAGATGAAATAAAATTTGTAGTAGGGTCAGAAGAAGACTTTGAAATTACAAAACAAGTAGTAGGAGAGCACTATCGCAACGGGCAGATCTGTGTAAGTCCTGTTTGGGAGAGCATGCCTCCCCGGCGACTTGTTGAACTTTTATTAGCAAATCCGTTGCCTAATGCTAAATTAAGTCTGCAGTTGCATAAGGTAATCTGGCATCCAGAGGAGAGAGGGGTTTAAAGATGAAGAAAAAAGCAGTAATCGTTCTAAGTGGAGGCCTTGATAGTACAACCTGCATGGGCATAGCAAAAAAAGAAGGCTACGACCTGTACCCGATCACCTTCCATTACGGTCAGCGCCATAACCGTGAAGTAGAACAAGCGATAGAAGTAGGGAAATTTTATAATGTGGAAGATCATAGGATTGTAGATCTCACGTTTTTAAAAGATATCGGCGGAAGTGCCCTAACGGATGAGAAGTTGGATGTCCCAACTGAGGCAGAAGAGGGTATTCCTGTCACGTATGTTCCTGCAAGAAACATGATATTTCTTTCTCTTGCCAGTGCTTATGCCGAAGTAATCGGAGCAACTGCTGTATATACGGGAGTATCAGCTGTTGATTTTAGCGGTTACCCGGATTGCCGTCCTGAATTTATCCAGAGTATGGAAGAGACGATCAATTTGGCTACTAAAGCCGGTGTAACAGGAAAGAACATTTCTGTAGAAACACCGCTCATTCATCTTTCCAAAAAAGATACGATCGAAAAAGGATTGTCACTAGACGTTCCCTATGGATTAACAACGTCTTGTTATAATGGAAAAGAAACTGCCTGCGGCAAATGCGACAGCTGTGTCTTGCGTTTAAAAGGTTTTAAAGAAGCGGGTGCCAAAGACCCGATTCCCTACGAAAACTAGAACATTCATAAACCTAGAAAACCCCTTCTGATTAGGTGTACAATAAATGTGTACATAGGATCAATTAGAAGGGGTTGTTTTTATATGAATAAAGAAACACTCGATTTGTTTAAAACGTTGACCGAGTTGCCTGGTGCTCCAGGTTTTGAGCGAGATATCCGCAATTTTGTCCGTAAGGAAATCGAACCTGTATCAGACGAAATTATTCAAGACGGGCTTGGCAGTATATTCGGTGTGAAAAAAGGAAACGGTCCTAAGATCATGGTAGCTGGACACATGGATGAAGTAGGATTCATGGTTACGAAGATCACAAAGAACGGGATGCTTAAATTTCAGGAATTAGGCGGCTGGTGGAGCCAGGTGCTTTTAGCACAGCGTGTGAACATTTATACAGATAAAGGAGATGTAATTACAGGTATTATTGGTTCAACACCTCCACACCTTCTTTCTGAAGATCAGAGAAACAGACCGATGGGCATTAAAAACATGTATATTGATATCGGTGCTGATGATGATAAAGAGGCTCATAGCATGGGGATAAGACCTGGTCAGCAAATTGTTCCGATCTGTCCTTTTACACCAATGACAAACCCAAAAAAGATCATGGCAAAAGCTTGGGATAACCGATATGGTGTAGGGCTTGCTATTGAGCTTTTAAAAGAATTAGAAGATGTAACCTTACCAAACGAACTATACAGTGGAGCTACAGTACAAGAAGAAGTAGGTCTCCGCGGCTCAAAAACAGCTGCAAACTTAATTCAGCCTGATTTGTTCTTCGCCTTAGATGCAAGCCCAGCGAACGACATGATGGGGGACAAGAGTGAATTTGGTCAGCTTGGTAAAGGAGCATTATTACGTATCTTAGACAGAACGATGGTGACTCATAGAGGGATGAGAGAATACATTCTGGATACTGCTGAAACGCATAATATTCCATACCAATATTTCATCTCTCAAGGCGGTACAGATGCAGGAAGTGTTCACGTTTCAGGAAATGGTGTACCTTCAGCAGTAATCGGGATCTGTTCTCGATATATACATACACATGCCTCAATAATCCATGTTGATGACTATGCTGCTGCAAAAGAACTTCTTGTTAAACTTGTAAAATCTGCAGATGAATCAACACTTAAAACGATATTAGAAAACAGTTAAGGATGAGTGCGTTATGAAAATTGGAATGGGGTCTTCAAATCCTGCGAAAATTAAAGCAGCTGATCCGTTTTTAGCCTACTTTAAAGAAGCTGAACTGCTATCATATTCTTCTGACTCCTTAGTTTCAGCTCAGCCTTTTTCCGATGAAGAAACAAAGGAAGGGGCTATTAACCGTGCCAAAGATTGCGTAAAGCAAGGAGCATCCATCGGACTTGGATTTGAGGGTGGTGTGATGGAAATGGAGGATGGCATGTACCTTTGTAATTGGGGAGCTGTTGCAGATAAAGACGGAAATGTCTTCTCTGCTGCAGGTGCACGCATTCTGCTTCCTCTCTCTATAGTCGAGGGTCTAAAGCAAGGGCAGGAGCTTGGCACGCTCATGGGCGAATTCACACAGGATCCTGAGATCAGAAAAAAGGATGGCGCGATCGGTGTCTTCACAAGCGGCATGCTAACGAGAAGTGAAATGTTCTTGCACATTTCCACTATTCTTTTAGGGCAATATGTTTATCATCTTAACCGTTAAGATATAAACCGACAACAATAAAACACATAAATGTTATTATAAGGCTGGCAATGAAGGTAACTCCTCAGTTGTCAGCCCTTTTTGTACAAAAGATACGATAGCAAGGAATGAACAAATGTGTTCTGGGCAGATTAGAAACAAAAAAATAAGGCGGCTTTTTTATGAATCGATCTGTAAAGAGCATCTTAATCATTTTTTTCTTCATTTTGGCAGGTTTTATTGCGTGGGTTATCTATGAAGCTAAACCTGTAAAAGGTACAGCAGAAAAATCGATTATCGTAAAAGCGAATAGTGATTACTCTGTATTATCTCAGCAGCTTCAGCATGAAGGTTTTATAAACAATTCTTTTCTTTTTTCTTTATATGGAACATTAACGGGTAAAAAAGAAATGATTGCTGCAGGAGAGCATACGATCAAGCAAGGGTCTGACTTTAACGAAATATTTGCTGATCTTTCTACGTTACAGAACGAAACAGAGGCAAATGAAGTTATTGTTCCGGAAGGGCTAACGGTGATTGAACTTGCAGATAGATTAAGTGAAAAAGAAATTGTAGATCGAACTGCATTTCTTGAAAAAGCAAAAACGTTAAACACCCTTACGAAAGAACAGCGAGAAAGTTTGCAGCTTAATGATGAAAAGCAAAATCTTGAAACAAAATATGCTGTAGAAGGT
The DNA here is from genome assembly GCF_014635025.1 of Fictibacillus barbaricus. Lineage (GTDB taxonomy): Bacteria > Bacillota > Bacilli > Bacillales > Fictibacillaceae > Fictibacillus > Fictibacillus barbaricus. The sequence continues at coordinate 1,197,580 of NZ_BMCE01000001.1, forward strand.
CTGCTTTTTCCGGATACCTATTTCTTTGAAAAGAAGATGGATGAAGGAGAGGTCATCCGCCAGATGACCGAGCGGATGATTGAAAAAATGGAAGACCTAACGATTACTACCAACCAGACACCTTATGAAATGATCACATTGGCCTCCATTATTGAAAAAGAAGCATTATTAAATAAAGAAAAGAGAACAATTGCAGGCGTCTTTATAAACCGGATCCGAGAAAAGAAGAAATTACAATCTTGTTCAACGGTTCAATACTTGCTGGATAAACCAAAAGCAGCTCTTAAAAGAAAAGACTTAAAAATTAAGAGTCCATACAACACCTATATAAACTCAGGACTTCCGCCCGGACCTATAGCAAGTCCGGACCTTCCTTCTTTAGAAGCGGCAGCAGACCCTGAACAGCACGATTTTTATTACTTTGTTGCAAAACAGGATGGTACTTGGAGTCATTATTTTTCAAAGACATATAGAGAACATAAAAAATACACTCGATTAAGTGGGAATTATTAAACCCCGGTGAAGAAATCACCGGGGCTCGTCTTAAGATTAATCTTTTATTTCTTCATTAATTAAATGTTTGTTCCTTTGATCCTCTTGTTCATGATCGGTATCCCATGTTTCTGCTTCTGCCATATAATCATCAATTTCCAGATCACTAGTTACATCTTCGGTTTCTTCGGATTCAACTGCATCAGACGCAGCTGCAGCTTCTTCCCAATTGTCCATAAATTCTATATTTCCACTCTCATTAAGGGTGATCACATCTTCGCCTAGCTGGAACTGATCAACCTCTTGCTGAAGGGTAAGCGCAATTTCCTGTAGTTCTGTTGCTGCCAAGTTAACTTGATGAATCGCTTCTTTTTGATGAATGCTTGAAGCACTTACTTGTTCACTTGTTGCAACGGATTCCTCAGATATCGCACTAACTTCAAATAATTTCTCAGATAAATTCTCCTTGGCTGATTCAACTCGGGTAATGGCACCCTTCACTTGATTGATTCTGCCATTGATCTGTGACACATTATGAATGATACTGCTAAACGCTTTTTCTGTCTGTTGAACAGATTCAACTTGATCGTTTCGATATTGCTCAAAACGAACGGTTTCTTTGGATAATAATTCCATCTGGCTTGTCATCGACTTGACGAGCTGCTGGATTCTAAGTGCTTCATTCTTTGAGCGTTCCGCAAGTTTTCTGACCTCACTTGCCACTACTGAAAACCCTCTTCCGGCTTCTCCTGCTCTAGCGGATTCTATTGCCGCATTCAATGCGAGCAGATCTGTACTTCCTGCTATCTCTTGAATCGTTTTCACAATAGAATTAATCTGTTTTGATTGTTGGCTCGCATGCTGAATCTCAGAGATCAGACTTTGAGCCAATTCAAGGAAAGCTTCAGAATGCGTATTCAATTGATGAACAATGGTTGAACCTGCTTTTCCTTCGTTTTCAGCGTTTTGAGCATCTAGAGCAATCGCATCGCTTATAATGGCTGTCTCTTTGATGGACTCTGTAACACCTGATAATAAAAGAGTGCATTCTTGCAGATGGTCTGCCTGACTTTGTGCTCCAGTTGCCACTTGTGAGATCGCTTCTGTTACTTCATCACTTTGAGCGGTTGTTTCTTCTGATACGGCTGCTAGGTTTTGAGAAGAGCCTGTTAGCTTTTCTGCTGCAAATTTAACTTCCGTCATTGATTTTTGCATTTTCTCTGCCATCGCATTAAATGTTTGAGCCAACTCACCCATCTCATCTTTAGACTGCGTCTCGACACGGTAGGAAAGATCTCCTTCACCAATAACAGATGCCCCTTCTTTCAGGACAGTGATAGAAGATTGTATAGAGCGAAGAAGCCAGATACCAAGAACACTTAGAACTCCAAGGATAAGCAAGCTAAGAACGATTAAACTGATCGTAAGCCAGAACTTAACAGACTTTTGCTTCTTGCTAAGCTCTTCTGTCTCTTTGAGCAAGTTCTTCTCAGCATCTTCAGTAGACTGATCAACTACTCCTGCAATTTTCTCGAACGTTTTAACGTCATCGTCAATCTTCTTGGTAATAGTTTGTATCGTATCTGCAGAAGTTGTATACTTTAACAATTTTGATTTGAAATCTGATAATTGTTCAGCAGGCAGGTTTTTTTCATCCAGCATCCGGTCAAAAACCTGTGCGCTCTCTTTAAAGTTCTTAACAGATGTGCTGTCGTATTTAATATGAACATCCTTTTCATACGTCTGCATCTGAAGCAGTGTTATGAGCAGGGCTGAATCGTTCATCCCTTTAACCGTTTCTGCAAATTCATTGGATGTCTCGGACATTATCTGTTTTAAAGATGTGAGCTGGGTGATAAGTCCTGTAGCTGAATTAAATGAAGTCTGATAAGCAGCCAGATCCTTTTGAATTCCTTCTAAAGCTGGATGGTTTGTTTCCTTTGCGATCTTGCTTGTTTCATTCTGCAAATTTTTTAGAAAGGTAAGTACGTTCTGCTTGGAATCTGCGCTCGGTGTTCTTAAGTATTCTTGTTCTAGTTTACGTACTTCATTAAACGAACTGCGAATGCTGTTACTGGAGAGTAACGATTGTTGCACATGTTCTCTTTCATTTTCCATTTGGGTGTTCTGCCATAAAAATAATCCAATAAATGCAAGTAATAGTAACATTCCGGCTAAACTGATAAGAAGCATCAGCCGAACTCTTTTTCTAATCGACATGTTCATATGAATTCCCCCCTGACATTTTATCGGCTTTATTTAAATAACTTTGAGTTACTATGAAAAAACATAAGATAAAACCCACTGAAGTTTACACGTGTCTTTACACCATGGTGAAACAAGTTATAATGTGTTAGGGACATGGTGAAAACTGAAAGATAGAAGGAGTATATATCATGAGGAATTACTTACATAAAAAGGGAGTCAGTCTATCTCCAAAAATTTATTTTATTACGGGATTTCAATATTTTGCGCTAGGGCTGATGGCTTCTCTAATAGTTGGCCTAATACTTAAAACGATAGGTGAGCAGCTTTCCCTACCTTTTTTTATAGAGATGGGACAACTGGCGATGAGTTTAATGGGTCCTGTTATAGGTACTGCGGTTGCATATGGATTAAAAGCACCCACACTCGTTATTTTTTCAGCTGGAATTGCAGGTGCAGCAGGAGCTGAGCTAGGAAGTGTTGCAGGCTGTTATGTTGCGGCAGTTATAGCTGTTGAAATAGGAAAGCTGGTTTCAGAGGAAACGAAGTTTGATATTTTGGTAACCCCTGCTGTGACAATCTTAACCGGATACACAGTTGCTACGTTCATAGGACCGGGAATCGATCAATTTATGAAAGCATTTGGGCAGGTCGTGATGTGGTCGACAGAACAAAGACCATTGATCATGGGGATTCTAGTTGCAGTTTTATTGGGATTCGCACTAACAGGACCGATATCTTCAGCTGCTATAGCAATGATGCTAGGGCTTGAAGGACTTGCGGCAGGTGCAGCGACGATCGGATGCGCAGCTCAAATGATTGGGTTTGCCACTAGTTCCTTTAGGGAAAATGGATTTGGCGGCTGGTTTACACAAGGCATAGGAACATCAAAACTACAATTTCCAAATGTGGTGAAGAATCCATTTATCCTGATCCCGCCTACAGCTGCTGGAATCATATTAGCACCGATAGGTATCATTTATTTCGGAATGGAAAATATTCCGGCTGGAGCAGGAATGGGTACAAGTGGCCTTGTAGGGCAAATTATGACTCTCAGGACAATGGGCTTTACCTTTGAAACGTTTCTTGCTATATTTATTTTGCATTTTGCAGGACCAATGATCATAAGTCTTCTACTCTCAGAATGGCTAAGAAAAAAAGGCTATATAAAATTTGGCGATATGAAGCTGAATCAATAAGGAGTTTTTAAAAATGGAAAACATAAAATCAATTGAACAATTTAAGGAAACCATTAAATCAGGTGTTACAATAGCTGTCTTTTCAGCGGATTGGTGCCCTGACTGTGTAGTGATCAAACCAATACTTCCTGAAATTGAGGAAGAGTTTTCAAGTTATCAATTTGTTTATGCAGATCGTGATGAGTTGATCGAGCTTTGTCAGGAGCTTGATATCTTTGGTATTCCGAGTTTCTTAGCTTTTAAAGATGGAGAAGAAATCGGACGATATGTGAATAAAGAAAGAAAGACGAAAGAGCAGATTGTTTCTTTTTTAGAAGAGCTGAACATTCCTTCAAAATAGTATAAAAGAGTATGTTATAATAGCAAAAAATGATTCTTTTAAAGTGAAGGGAAGTTACTCATAATGGCTAAAGTTGAAGTAAACCATAGTAAATATGAAGGTATTCGATTCGATATACAAGATGAAAACGTAATCCTGGTTGATATATTAGAAACGATTCCATACGAATATGTAGGAAAAGATACGTTGGTTACGATTCCTACTACTGAATTTACATCTGTATGTCCTTGGTCTGGTCTTCCGGATTTTGCAGATATTATCATCAGCTATATTCCAAATGAAGATCTCGTGGAGATGAAGTCCTTAAAGTATTATCTAACTTCATACCGTAACGTCGGGATCTATCAAGAACATGCTACGAACCGAATTTTGGAAGATCTAGTCAAACTATTAAAACCTAAGTATATCAAGGTAACAGGAAACTGGAATGCTCGTGGCGGACTAGGAACTGAAGTAGTCGTAGAATATAAAGAAGATAGCAACAAATAATTGCAGAAAACCTCCTTTAGGAGGTTTTTCACGTTAAAAGAAGACGTTCTAAAATGGAAGGGAGGATCTATTTCATGAGTAGTTCAATCAAACTAAAAAAGGCTCTCGAGGAAAGACTGTCTAGTCCTGAACGTGAGATTGTGTATGATAGAGACGAAGAAACCTTAAGAATAACAGACAATAAAACAGGTAAAGGTGTTTCTCTTTCACTAGGAGGGCTCAGTGCACGCTGGGCAAAGGAAAAAGATGAGCTTCTTGAAGAACTTGTATATTATGTGGAAGAAGGATTGAACGCTATACATCAAAAAGCAGATGACAATGTTTTATCACGTATCTTTCCAGTTATCCGTTCCGCATCTTTTCCTCATGAAACACCAGAGGGTGAGGCTCTCTTTTATCAGGAGCATACTGCTGAAACACGAATATATTATGCTTTAGACCTAGGCAAAACCTATAAACTTTTAACGAATGATAAAATGAAGGAGTTAAAAGTGGTGGAGTCTCAGGTTCTGGATGCAGCGCGCTTTAATGTAAAGCGGTTATCAACAGACTATAAACAGGATCAGGTTGCCGAAAATACTTTTTACTTTTTAAATCATAATGATGGATACGATGCGAGCCGTGTTCTAAATATAAATTTCTTAGAAGAAATGAAAAATAAGATCACAGGCGAGATGGCTGTAGCTGTACCACATCAGGATGTACTTATCATAGCGGATATTAAGAACAAACAAGGATATGATATCTTAGCTCAAATGGCGATGCAATTCTTTATGAATGGCCGTGTACCTGTAACCGCCCTGCCTTTTATTTATGAAAACAGGGAACTTGAACCAGTCTTTATTTTAGCCAAAAATAAACCAATAGAAGATGAAACAAACGAGTGATATATAATAAAAAAGCCGCTAGAGCATCTAGTGGTTTTTATTTCTTATAGCCTTTTGAATGTATGTGCTGCAAATAGATATTTATACTATTGTTTCTCTTCTATTTTCGCTACAATAAAGAAACAACCCAACAGAAATAGGTGAGAAAATGAGTTGGATAAAAAAATTAATGAATACGTTTTTTGATGATGAAAATGATGATGACTACTACTATGAAGAGGAGCAAGAAGAACAACCTGTAAAAAAGAAGCGTTTTTCAGAAGAAAATAATGCAACATCTAAGACAAGACCTGCTGCTTTCACGAATAATGGAAAGAGAACTGTCCAAACGAGTATACAGCATCCTGCTAAAATGCTGCATAAGTATCCTGAGAACGCACCGTTCCGCTTTCCTGTTATACCAGATGAAAAAACAATGAAGTCGTCCCCGCAGCGCCATACATATCAGCCTAGGGAAACCAGCCATTACAAGGAACCGGTTCGGCAAGAAAGGTCTTATCGAGAAGAAAGGTCAGTTCGGGAGGAAAGGCCGCAGAATCGCGAGAATAGAAGGTTGCCAGGCAAATCGCCCGACATGAATTCAGAGCAAAAACGGCCAGCTTTTAAGGCAACACATGTGCCATCTCCTGTTTATGGATTCGAAAGACGGGATAAAAATGCTGCTAAACAAACCAATGAGACTAAGGAAGTGTCTTCTGAAGTTAAATCAAGATTTACGCCAACAGATGTACCATCTCCTGTATATGGATTTGGTAAGAGAAAACCTGAGGGCATCCTATTTATAGGCAGAGATATCCCTCAGAAAGATTCGGTGACAGAAGAATTATTAAAAACGGTTGAAGAAACACTACCAGCTGGTGCTAAAGAAAAGTTAATCGCATTAGAAGAAAATAGAGAAATAATACCTTCTGATCTGCATGATTCGGCATGGAAACAAGAGCAGGAAATAGAACATGTTGCTGAAGCAGCTCCGCGTTTTAACGTTCAACAACCTGATGAGCAAATTCAGCAGCATTATACGCCTAATGAAGTTCGTACAGAATCGGAAATTGTACCTGACCAAATCCAGAAGCAAGAACAGGATCTTGCTGAAGAACCTTCACAAGGAACAGAACCTATCTCTTCGAATGAAAGATTCAACGACGAGCTTCAGGTTCAAGAGCTGGACCAACTTGTAGAAGAAGTTGAAGAAAAAAAGGTATACAACGATGAAAGCACTTTTGTAGAGGATGAACATAGAACAGCTTCTCCGCCAAAACGAGAGTCTGCCAAAAGTGGAGGGCAGTATGTTCCATTCAATGTCCTAATGCTTAAAAAGGATAGAAAAACATATGCCAATAAAGTACAGCCGCAACCAGAAAACAAACCAGCTGTACCTTCATTAAGAAATGATCAAGAAAAGGTTTCAAATGGTGAAAATCAACTGTTCGTACCACTGTCTTTTCTAAACAAGGCTAAGGTGTCACTCGAAGATGATGATCTTTGGCTAAATGAACAGAGACAAACATTGCAGTCGACCCTTGATAATTTTAATGTGAACGCAAAAGTGGTTCATATGACAAAAGGGCCAGCGGTTACAAGATTTGAAGTACAACCTGCTCCGGGTGTAAAAGTTAACAAGATCACGAACTTAACAGATGATATCAAACTAAGTCTGGCCGCTCGCGACATTCGTATCGAGGCTCCGATACCAGGAAAGAACGCGATCGGTATTGAAGTGCCGAACCAGCATAGCAGAGCAGTCTTTCTGCGTGAGATCATAGAGCATGATGTTTTTAAGGAATCGGCTTCTTCCTTAACAGTTGCCCTTGGGTTGGACATTTCAGGAGCACCGGTTGTAACCGATCTGCAAAAGATGCCGCATGGATTAATTGCAGGAGCTACTGGTTCAGGTAAGAGTGTCTGTATCAACTCTATCCTAGTAAGCTTGCTATATAAAGCAAAGCCAGAGGATGTGAGATTATTGCTGGTAGACCCTAAAATGGTTGAACTTGCTCCATACAATCACATACCACATCTAGTAACCCCTGTTATTACAGACGCAAAAGAAGCTACTGCCGCTTTGAAATGGGCAGTCGAAGAAATGGAAAGACGTTACGAAGAATTTGCAAAAACAGGCGTTCGAGAAATTAAACGATACAATCAAAAGATGGAAGAAGAGCGACACTATCAAAATAAGATGCCTTATATTGTGGTGGTGATCGATGAGCTTGCCGATTTGATGATGGTATCACCTCAAGAAGTCGAAGAAGCCATCTGCCGAATCGCACAAAAAGCTAGAGCATGCGGAATCCATTTGCTATTAGCTACTCAGCGTCCATCAGTTGATGTTATAACGGGACTCATTAAAGCAAACGTACCAACACGAACAGCGTTTGCAGTTTCGTCAGCTATTGACTCGCGTACCATCCTCGATATGAGCGGTGCTGAGCGATTATTAGGACGCGGGGACATGCTCTTTATGGAAAATGGATCGAATAAGGCTGTCCGGATACAAGGAACGTTTGTATCAGATGAGGAAATTGAAGAAGTGACTCGATACGTAAAAGAAGAATATCAAACTGATTATCTTTTTACCCGCGAAGAGCTGATCCAGCATCAGCAAACTACAGAAGTAGAAGATGAACTTTTTGAAGAGGCATGTTTTTATGTAATAGAAGTCGGTGCAGCCTCATCATCGAGTCTTCAACGCAGGTTTAGAATAGGCTATAACCGTGCTGCCAGACTTGTAGATATGATGGAAGGCTTCGGCTTAGTATCAGAAGCGATGGGAAGCAAACCAAGGCATGTTCTTTTAACGCATGAAGAACTGGAAAACCGTTTATATAGTCAAGTTGATTAATAGTAAGAGCTGGTAACGAAACCAGCTCTTTTCTTATACGAATTTTTTAGGAACCTGATTTCTATGGCTTTAACCGAAATTTAGATTTTTCGGCTAAAATAGAAATTATCAGCATTTTCCATTAGATTGCATTCTTCAACCCTTTTTGCTTTTTATCTGCCTGTTAAATAGATCCGGACTCTATAGCAAAGGCTCATAACCAAATGATTTTCTTGAGTTATTGCACCTTGTCAGCTATTATAGTGTGGGGAATAGTTCCCTTCTGTTTTATACCATGGAAAAAGTCATGAGGAGTAAATAGATGAAAGAAATAGAACTAAAGCTGCAAGGTAAGATCAAGCGGCTCACAAATAAAACATTTAAATTTGATGAACGAATCAAAGAGGGCTGGTTCTCTGCTGTATATTTTCTAAAAACATGTGAGATAGTAGAATCTTTTAAACCAGATAACATCGTAACGATGCAATTCTTTCAAAAAAGCGAAGCCGTTCTGTGCGGTTCAGATGAAGCGATTGCACTTATAAAAACATTTGCGAAAGACCCAGATTCATTGGAGATTTACTCACTAAAAGATGGAGATAAAATCTCTCCATTCGAAACAGTGTTAACAATAAAGGGACCCTATCAGAACTTTGGTTTCTTAGAGGGAATGATTGATGGAATTCTAGCCAGAAGAACTTCAGTTGCAACGAATGTTTATAATGTAGTAAAAGCTGCGAGTAAATCAGGTGTTCAAAAGCCTGTAATCTTCATGGGTGATCGAGACGATCATTTTGCCCAGCAAGCAGGAGATGGCTATGCTTCTTATATTGGAGGATCAACAGCTCAGGCTACACATGCGATGAACGAATGGTGGGGCAAAAAAGGCATGGGAACGATGCCTCACGCACTCATACAGATTTTTAACGGAGATATTGTTGAAGCTACGAAAGCTTATCATGCAAAATATCCAGAGGATGATTTGATCTCACTAGTTGATTATAACAATGATGTGATTACAGATGCCCTTAAAGTAGCCAGAGAGTTTGGGGAAACGCTAAAAGGGGTAAGGGTTGATACTTCAAGAACAATGGTCGATCAATACTTTTTTAGAAATCCTGATGTGTTAGGTTCTTTTGATCCAAGAGGAGTAAACCCCGAATTAATCTTTGCTCTTCGAAAAGCGCTTGATGATGAAGGGTTTCACCATGTAAAAATCGTGGTGAGCGGCGGATTTAAAAAGGAACGAATCGAGCAGTTTGAGGAACAAAGAGTCCCTGTGGATATTTATGGCGTTGGAAGTAACCTGTTGAAAATTAACATAGGTTTTACAGGAGATAATGTAATGATGAATGATCAGCATCAAGCAAAAGCAGGCAGAATCTATCGTCATAACCCAAGGCTAGAGCTGGTAGAGTAGGGATATCATGATTTTTTGAGAAGTTGGGCAAAATAGGTAAGTATAGAGTAGAACGGTCTATTAGATGTTTATCATTTGGCTATCATGGTGATGAGACTCCAACTTTGCTATAATGATTCAAGTATTCCGAATCAAGCCTGAATGTGCATAAATAACCAAACCATACATCAGGCATATAATAATACAAATAGGCCTTTTAGAAGGTGTTCTTTTTGTGGAGGGCTATACATGACAAAATACCATTTTATTGGAATTAAAGGGACAGGAATGAGCCCGCTGGCACAAATCCTTCATGACATTGGTCATGATGTACAAGGATCTGATATTGAACAACATATCTTTACACAAGCAGCACTTGAAGAAAAAAAAATTCCGGTATTACCGTTTGACAAAAATAACGTACAAGAGGATCAAACAATTATCGCCGGCAACGCATTTGGTGAGCAGCATGAAGAGATTCAAGCTGCCAATGAAAAGAACATACCTATTCATAGATATCACCATTTCCTAGGAGAGTTCTTATCTAACTTTACTTCTATTGCTGTTACAGGTTCTCATGGAAAAACTTCGACAACCGGATTGCTAGCACATGTAGTAGGTGCAGCAAAGCCTACATCTTATTTAATCGGAGATGGAACTGGGAAAGGAAGCAAAGGCAGCGAATATTTTGTGTTTGAGGCGTGTGAATATCGCAGACATTTTCTTTCGTATGAGCCTGATTATGCGATTATTACAAACATTGATTTTGATCACCCTGATTACTTCTCTGACATAAAAGATGTTATCAGTGCCTTTCAATCAATGGCCATGCAGGTTAAGAAAGCGATCATCGCATGTGGTGATGATGCAAATCTTCAGGAAATTCATGCACAGGTTCCGGTTGTGTTTTACGGTTTCGGTGACCATAATGATTTCCAAGCTAAAAACATTCAGCGTGGAGATGAAGGTACAACGTTTGATGTATTTGTAAGAAACACGTTTTATGGAACGTTTCAGATCCCAGGGTATGGCACACATAATGTGTTGAATGCACTTGCTGTTATTGCAATCTGTCACTACGAGGCACTGCCGATGGATATTATTAAAGAACAGTTAAAGACTTTTACAGGGGTAAAAAGACGGTTTTCTGAAAAGTCTATCGGTGATCAGATCTTAATTGATGATTATGCTCACCACCCAACAGAAATTAAAGTAACGATAGAGGCTACTAAGTATAAATATAAAAATCGTGAAGTAGTGGCTATATTCCAGCCTCATACCTTCACAAGGACGAAAACATTTTTAGATGAGTTTGCTGAGAGCTTAAGTGAAGCAGATCACGTTTATCTTTGTGACATATTCGGTTCTGCAAGAGAGAATGCAGGAAATCTTTCGATCGAAAATCTTAAAGAAAAAATTCCGAACGCAGAGCTGATCTCTGAAGATAACGTTGATGTACTCAAGAAGTATAACGATGGTGTGTTATTATTCATGGGAGCTGGAGATATCCAGAAATTCCAGAGAGCTTACGAAGAAACTCTGACAGCAACTCCATAATAAAAGGGTCTGGCTTAGAATTTAAAAGTCGGACCCTTATTTTTTAGATGAAAGTGAACACATCAAAATAATTTCACGGTAATCTTGATTTTATCCACAAAAGATTAGAAAATATCCAGACAAAAGAGCAATAATTCCACGATATTTTTTATTTATCCGATTATCGACAAAATTTATCCAAATCCCAATCAAAAAAATAGACCCACAAAGCCGATATCTGACTTTATGGGTCTCTTTGTTTTACTTCAAGTTCTCCGGATTTAATTGCTCTAGTTCAGGCAGTACGAATACACCGTCTTTACGGATTAATACATCATCAAAGTAGATCTCTCCGCCGCCGTAATCAGGACGCTGAATCATAACCATATCCCAATGAATGTTTGATTCATTTCCGTTGTAAGCTTCTTCATACGCTTGACCTGGAGTAAAGTGGAAGCTTCCATCAATTTTCTCATCAAACAAAATATCTTTCATTGGATGCTTGATGAACGGGTTAACCCCGATTGCAAATTCCCCAACATAACGAGAACCTTCGTCTGTATCAAAGATCTTGTTAATACGTTCAGAATCATTTGCAGTAGCTTTTACAATTTTCCCGTTTTCAAACGTTAACTGTACATTTTCAAACGTAAAACCATTATAAGGAGATGGTGTATTGTAAGAGATGGTTCCGTTTACAGAATCTTTTACTGGTGCTGTAAATACTTCTCCGTCAGGAATGTTGTTTTGACCAGAACATTTGATAGAAGGGATATCTTTGATTGAGAAGGATAGATCAGTTCCTGGTCCTGTAATTCTGACCTTATCTGTTTTATCCATCAGATCTTTTAAAGCGGTCATGGCATCATCCATTTTACCGTAGTCAAGGTTGCAAACTTCAAAATAAAAGTCTTCAAAAGCTTCTGTACTCATGCTTGCTGATTGTGCCATAGAAGCGTTCGGATAGCGAAGAACACACCATTTTGTTTTCTTGATACGGATCTTGCGGTGCATAGCAAAAATAGTTTTCTCGTATAGAGCCATTTTTTCAGACGGCACATCAGACATTTCATTTATGTTGTCTCCCGAACGCAGACCGATGTATGCATCCATCTGACTCATAAGATCACCTTCGTGTTTTGCAATGATCTCCATTTGTTCTTCTGTTGCTTGTGTATACTGAGCACGCATAACAGAATGATCTTTTAACAATACAAATGGATATCCGCCAGCTGCATATGCCTCTTGAACAAGAGCGTTTACTAACTCTTTTTGAAGGCCAAAGTTCTCAATAAGTACTTTTTCGCCTTTTTGCAGGTTCACTGAGTATGTAATCAAATTTTTTGCAAGTTGTTGAATTCTTGGATCTCTCATATTGAAGAAGCCCCCTACATGTATTTATTATCTTCTTTATTTTAACTTAATTTAAATAATTTGTAATGTTCTAGAAAAGGAATTTAGTGATTAAACAAAGAATAGTTAATAAAACACGTTTTCTTTGATAAAAACTCGGGAAAAAGCAATAATATACTTTCAGGAGGTGTCTCGTATAATGGAGATCATTATTTCAATCAGTGTAGCTATCATTGCAGTTGCATTTGTCGTACTCGTTTATTTTTTGTCAAGAGCTCTAAAGTCCTTGCAAATTACCCTCGATAATGTCGCGGTAACGCTTGGAAGTCTGGAAAAACAACTCGACGGCGTGACGCGCGAGACAACCGATTTGTTACATAAAACAAACCAGTTAGCCGAGGATGTTCAAAAGAAATCAGATTCTCTAAACCATGTTTTTTCAGCAGTACAGGATTTCGGTCAATCTGTTCAAAAGGTGAACCAATCTGTCCGCAAAGTTACAGACCAGATAACGGTTGAAACAGAGCGACAGTCTAAGCAAATATCGCAAGCGGTTCAATGGGGGAATGCAGCATTGAATTTATGGGAGAAATACAAACTCAAAAAATCCAATGTTGAAACAGCAACAAACCAATATTCCAGAGGAGGAGTGTAAATGAGCAACAATAACAATCAAAATATTGACAGCAAAGATTTTATGATCGGTGCTCTTGTTGGTGGTATGTTAGGAGCGGCTGCTGCATTATTATTAGCGCCAAAGGCTGGTAAGGAACTTCGAAGCGATCTTAACGAACAGGCAGTTTATTTAAAGGATAAAAGTAACGAGATCTCTCACTTGGCTCGTGAAAAATCCTCAAATATTGTTCGTACTGTATCTGAGCAATCTAATCAAGTAGCTACTAAAGTAAAAGACTTAACATCAAATCTTCGCAAGGACATCGATAAGTGGCGATCCAAAGAAGAAGAAAATGCATCTGAACTATATGGTGAAATTTCTGACGATCTTCAGGAAGAAAGGCAATTAGATTATGATCCTGCAAATGAGCAGGAATTAGTAGAGCAAAAATATTGATAAGTATAGTCTGTATATGAAAAGATAAGAAAAAGAACTCGTTTCTTTTTCTTTTCTTTTTATTATGGAGGTAGATAACGATATGGCACTTATTCAACTGCAAAACGAACAAGATTGGAACTTGGTAAAAGAACAAAAGAACCGTATCATGATCATGAAGAACAGCACAACATGTCCAGTGAGTCATGAGGCGTTTAAGCAATATCAAAAGTTTGCGTCTGAAAATGAAAACGAAACAATTTATTACTTGAATGTTCAAGATGCAAGGCCACTTTCTAATCTACTAGCAGAGCAAACGGGAGTAAAGCATGAATCACCACAAGTATTAATATTTGAAGGTGATACAGTCGTTTGGCATGATTCTCATTGGAACATTACAAACAAAAAACTTGCTGAGGCAAATCAAAAAACAAAAGCGTAGCAGGGACACCCTGCTGCGCTTTTCTTTTAAACAAGAACTTCAATCTTAAGAGTCAAGTGATTATCTTTACCGATACATGTAATCGTAAAGGTACTGATATTCAGTCAGCTTCTTACAATCAGACCGACGACTGAACGTGCCGTTATCACATGCAAATAAAAGATTTTTGTCCACGAAGGCACCTCTTTTTGATACGATAGATGTAGTAGGATTTGTGATCGCAAGAATACATCCTGATTACTAGAAATGTATCAAATTTCTTACATTAAATAAATGCTGAGGTGCACATAAATGAATCATCCAGAATTGAACGCATTACGAACAGAACTTGATGAAGTGAATAAAGAGCTCTTGTCACTTATCAATAAGCGTGGGGAGCTTGTCCAACAGATCGGTAAGATTAAATCTGCACAAGGGATAAAAAAATATGATCCAGTAAGAGAGCGACATATGCTAGATCTCATTTCTACAGAGAATGATGGGCCATTTGATACAAGCACTCTTCACCATCTGTTTAAAGAGATTTTTAAAGCGGGACTTGAACTGCAAGAAGATGACCACAAAAAAGAACTTCTTGTTTCAAGAAAACAAAGACCTGAAAATACAGTTGTCTCGGTAAAAGGAACAGACATTGGGGGCGGAAACCCGATCTTAATTGCAGGTCCTTGTGCTGTGGAAAGTTATGAACAAACAGCAGAAGTAGCAGAAGCAGTTAAGAGAAACGGTCTTAAAATCTTACGTGGTGGAGCGTTTAAACCTCGGACATCACCCTATGATTTTCAAGGTTTAGGAATAGAAGGTCTCCAAATACTTAAGAAGGTTGCTGATCAATACAATTGTGCCGTTATCAGTGAAATTGTTCATCCACAAGACTTGGAACTGGCATCTGAATATCTCGATATCATCCAAATCGGTGCAAGAAACATGCAAAACTATGAGCTGTTGAAAGCAGCAGGCAGGATCAACAAGCCTATATTATTAAAAAGAGGATTAGCGGCAACAATAGAAGAGTTTATTAACTCTGCCGAATATATTATGTCTCAAGGAAACGGACAGATCATCCTTTGTGAAAGAGGGATTCGCACGTATGAAAGAGCAACACGAAACACTTTAGATATAACAGCAGTACCCATTCTAAAACAAGAAACACACCTGCCAGTCTTCGTGGATGTTACGCATTCAACAGGCAGAAAAGATCTGCTCCTTCCAGCAGCAAAAGCAGCTTTAGCAATCGGAGCAGACGGGGTTATGGCTGAAGTCCATCCTGACCCAGCAGTGGCTCTATCAGATGCTGCACAGCAAATGAACATTGAAGAATTTGAAAGATTTGTTGAAAAACTTGTTCAATCAGGTTTTATAAAAACGAAACAAACGGTGTAAAAAAAACATTAAAATAAGGCCGGTGAGCTATTATTTAGCTGCCGGTTTTTTGTCTGTAAAGAAGCTATCGAAAAGAGTATGATTCTGGCTATTTTCGCCAAAAATAAGCAAAATAGGTTTATTTACTAAGATTCCTTTTTTTAATAAATGAATAAATCGTGAAACATGCCCCTATTCGTTGCCTACATTACTACTTTATCGTATGATAATAGCATTACATAGCAGTCGGACGGACATGCAGTAAATAAGGAGGACTTTAATTGAATACAACTATTTATGATGTGGCTCGTGAGGCGGGCGTCTCTATGGCAACGGTTTCACGTGTTGTTAACGGGAACCCAAACGTCAAACCATCAACCCGAAAAAAGGTTCTAGAAGCGATTGAAAGATTGGGCTATCGTCCAAACGCCGTTGCTAGAGGACTAGCAAGTAAAAAAACAACAACTGTTGGTGTAATCATTCCCGATATCTCCAGCATCTTTTTTGCTGAATTAGCAAGGGGGATTGAAGACATCGCTACGATGTACAAATACAATATCATCTTATGTAACTCGGATCAGAATAAAGAAAAAGAAATCCACCTACTGAATACTCTACTTGGTAAACAGGTAGACGGAATTGTATTTATGGGTGGCAAAATTACAAAAGACCATGTAGACGAGTTCAAACGTGCAGCCGTTCCGATTGTAATGGCAGCAACAGTGGATATGAACGAAGAAGTTCCTTCCGTTAATATTGACTATGAGAATGCTGTATACGAAGCGGTTACCCATCTGCTTGAAAAAGGGCATTCTTCTGTTGCGATGGTTACCGGCCCGCTTGAAGATCCGATCAACGGCTATTACAAGTTCAACGGATACAGAAAAGCGCTTGAAGAGCACGGAAAAAAAGTAGAAGACAGTCAAGTTTTCGTAGGAGAGTATACGTATGATTCAGGTATTGAAGCTGTTGAATCTTTCCTTGAAAGCGGAAATAAACCTTCTGCTGTTTTTGTTGGTACGGATGAGATGGCATTAGGCGTTATTCACGGTGCTCAAGACCGTGGCTTAAAAGTTCCGGAAGATATAGAAGTGATTGGTTTTGATAATACAAGGCTTGCTACTATGGTCAGACCAACTCTATCGACTGTTGTGCAGCCAATGTACGATATTGGAGCTGTAGCAATGCGCCTTCTTACAAAACTAATGAATAAAGAAACGGTGGAAGAACAAACTGTTGTACTCCCTCATCGTATTCAATTCAGAGACTCTACAAAACAATAATGAAGGGTTGAGGTGGGAGAAGTGAAGATAGGTATCATCGGTGCAATGGACGAAGAAATCGTTTATATGAAAGAAGCACTTGATATATATGGGGAAAGTGTTTTTGCACAAAATAAATTTTACGAAGGCACACATCACAACAAAGAAGTTGTTCTGTGCAAATCTGGTGTAGGTAAAGTAAACGCAGCAATTACCACACAAATCTTGATCGATAGATTCCAAGTGACACATGTTTTATTTACTGGTGTTGCAGGTGCGCTCGACCCTGAGCTTGAAGTAGGTGACATCGTTATCTCTTCAAGTGCGATGCAGCATGATATCGACGCATCTGCTCTAAGCCCTGATTTTCCTAAAGGGACCATACCGATGTTTGCTTTTGATTCTGAATTTAAAGCAGATACTAAACTCATAAAGCTAGCAGAGGCTGCGGCTGAAAGATTGTCTGGTCCCAAAGTGAAAGTTGGAAAAGTATTAAGCGGAGATCAGTTTATTGCCGATCGTGAACTAGTAGATATGTATTCTGCCCTCTTTAACGGAACTTGCATTGAAATGGAAGGTTCCGCAGTAGCCCAAGCTTCTTTCTTAAACGAGGTGCCTTTTGTAATTATCCGTTCTATTTCAGATAAAGCGAATGGTGAGGCCCCAGCAAGCTTTGCAGAATTCACTGCACTTGCAGCCAGACGATCTTCCGATATGGTAGAAACAATTATAGAATCTTTAAGTTGATAGAAGGCTGGCTCATAAGGATGTTTTACCTTATGGGCTGTTTTTTTGTTCGCATGAGGAGATGGCACTTGTCAAAAATCTTTTTTTGAAAATTAATATTCATTGAAGCTAAAAAAAACCGCACCTTCAAGCATAGAGGGTGCGGTTCAAATTGAAATCTGCTGTCTTTTATGAGCTTTTTCTAATGGAATATAAACTTTTCTCTAACGTTGCTCTGTTTTTTGAAGTGATTTCCTCTTTTCTAGGGATCGGCTTATAGATGCCTGATTCATCTTCCCACGTTAGAGGTAATGGATGCTTGGCTTCTTTATTCCAACGCTCTAGCCACTCTTCGGCAATTGATCCTTTAGGAGCTTGGCCATTCATCACACACCATAAATAAGACCATGCCCTCGGAACGACACGCCAGATGTCATAGCCGCCTCCGCCTGTTGCAATCCAGCGGCCGCCGCAATATTTTTCCGCTACGTTTTTCGCGATCCTGGGGATTTCAGTGTAAGTCTTCATCGTAACAGAGAGATGTGTTAGAGGATCATAATAATGGGCATCAACGCCATTTTGCGTGATTATCACATCTGGTTTAAAAAAATCAGCAACTTCCCAAAGACTCTTTTCATAGCATTCTAAGAATGATTCATCTTCTGTAAACGCATCGACAGGAATATTAAAAGAATACCCATAGCCTTTTCCTGCTCCTTTTTCATGGATGGATCCCGTTCCAGGAAATAAATATCGACCTGTTTCATGGATAGATAATGTACATACATCGGGATCATCATAGAATGCCCACTGTACACCGTCTCCATGATGAGCATCCGTATCCACATATAAAACGCGTGCTTTGTATTTTTGCTTCATATATTCGATCGCGATCGAACTGTCGTTATAGATACAAAAGCCGGATGCTTTTCCTCTAAAGCCATGATGAAGGCCACCGCTTAAACTAAGAGCGTGTTTTGCTTTTCCTTCCATTACCCAATCAACGGCCGTTAAAGTGGCACCTACAATCCAGCTGCTAGCTTCATGCATGTTTGGGAATATTGGTGTATCTTCTGTACCAAGTCCATAATTTAAAGCGATCTCATGATTAAGCTGTCCTTCTCCTGCTTTTTTAACAGCTTCTACATACCCTTTATCATGAATCAGCATGATTTCTTTATCCGTTGCTTGTCTTGGCAGGACAATCTGATCTTCATTCAAACACCCTGAATCTTTTAACAGTTCATAAGCGAGTTGAACCCTAAGTTGATTAAAGGGGTGTGTTTCATTGAATTTATAGCCTAAGAGATCTGGTGAATAAACAAAAACAGAATCATTCTTCATGGTTTTCACCCGGCACAGGGGGCCATTTCACTTCATAACCGTTATCTATTAAGTGTTCGATGACAGGCAGGGGGTTCATCGTTCCGACTCTGAACACAATGATTTTTTCTTTCTCGTTATGTGAAGGATAGACAAGGACAGAGCTTATATTCAAGTGGAAATCTTTTAGAACACTTGCGACTTTTGCAAGCTGACCTGCCTCGTTTGGAACTGCTACCTCTAGGTGGGACCCGGGCTGATGGGTTCCTGTCAGTTGGATAAAGGCATGGAGCATCTCGCGTTCTGTAACAAGACCAACCAGTTTTTTCTCTTCAAGAACAGGAATACAGCTAATGTTTTGCTCATAAAAAATAGTCGACAGTTCTTCAGCGATATCAAAGGGGTGCGCTGTAAACACTGCATGTTTCATAATAGTTGAGACGGGCTTCTCAAAATCCTCGAGATGCTCGTTTTGGTGAAAGATAGAAGGACTTGCATCTTTCACTTCTCGGTCTGTTACTAGTCCAAGCAAGCTGCCGCCTTCATCAATAACAGGCAGATTACGAATATCTTTTTCCAGCATCACTTTTAAAGCTGTACCGATCGTTTCGTTTTCATGAATCGTTACAACATTTTTTTGCATCATATTCTGAACGATCATCATGTACCACTCCCATTTGTGTTCTCTATACACTTTCTGTATGTATCAATACATAAAACGATTTTTAAATCGAAGCCGATCAAACTGCTGGATCGATTCAAGATCGATTCTTTTTCCGATACGAACCATTAAGCAATTGGCTGGATGTGAACTGATCTCAGGATCATCTGTCGCCATATACTCAAGTCCACCTGCATTCATCATTTTCTCCATCACTTTACGGTAATCCCAAACGGATAGTTTTGTGCCTTTTAAGTCCCAGTGCCAGTAATATTCTGTAGTGATAATGATATAGTCTTCCATGGCGTCATCCATCATCGAGACTCTTAAAAGGGTTTTACCTACTTTGAAATTTCGATAATCGGGTATTACTTCGATTGCCCCAAGTTCCAGCAAGTTGGCCATCTTTCCTTCTGACCACCGCTCCAGCGGATCAGGATATACATATGTAACATAACCGATTACTGTATCTTTGTTTCTTGCGATAATAATTCTTCCTTCATCAAGTCTAGCGATCTCAGTAACGGCTTTTTTTTGCTCGTTTGCTGGTCTGAATGCTTTTAAATCCTCGTGGAAGTATAGACTCTCTAATGTTTCAGCCGAAACTGGGCCTTCAACTGTAATTGTTCCATGAGCTGTTTTTAGTGCTACACAGTTATATGTTTTTTTATGTTTCATTTTTACACCACCTAGGTTTGTTTCCAACTCCTATTATACATTATATAAGCGGGTTGTAAGGGTTTTCAAAACGGTTTTTATAGATAGTTCTAATAAGTTAAAAAATTTTGATAATATGATATAATTGAAGAGATATTCAAAAGGGAAGGGAGATTTAGCAATGAAACTGGAAGCGCTTCCGATTATTAAAGGTGATTTTAATTTGCAAGATTATGAGGCTACATACGGAGCATTTGATTGGAAAGACATTGAGAAAGAATTCTCCTGGCATAAAACCGGTCGTGTCAATATGGCCCATGAAGCCATAGACCGTCATGCTGCATCCCACAGAAAGAACAAAGTAGCTCTCTACTTTTCTGATCAAAAAAGAGATGAAAAGTATACATTTAAAGAAATGAAAGATATGTCAAACAAAGCCGGTAACATGCTCCGTCAAATTGGTGTTGAAAAAGGAGATCGCGTGTTTATTTTTATGCCGCGTTCACCAGAACTTTATTTTACTTTTCTAGGTACAATTAAACTAGGCGCTGTTGTTGGGCCACTTTTTGAAGCTTTTATGGAAGGTGCGGTACGAGATAGACTTGAAGACAGTGAAGCCAAAGTGCTTGTAACAACTCCATCACTATTAGAACGCGTTCCAGTTGACGAACTGCCGAATTTAAAGAATGTGATCTTAGTAGGAGAAGATGTAAAAGAAGAAGGACCATATGTGAGTTATTATGACCGTATGAAAAAAGCGTCTAAGGATCTAGATATTGAATGGGTGGACCGAGAAGACGGTTTAATACTTCACTATACATCTGGCTCAACTGGAAAGCCTAAGGGAGTACTGCATGTTCATAATGCGATGCTGCAGCACTATCAAACTTCTAAGTGGGTACTTGATCTTAAAGAGGATGATGTATATTGGTGTACAGCTGACCCAGGTTGGGTAACGGGGACTTCTTACGGAATATTCGGGCCTTGGCTGAACGGAGCATCAAGTGTTATTCGTGGAGGGCGTTTCTCTCCAGAGGATTGGTATGGAACGATTGAAAATTACGGTGTAACGGTTTGGTATAGTGCTCCAACGGCTTTCCGCATGTTGATGGGAGCAGGTGACGAAGTGGTTAAGAAGTTTGATATGTCTTCGCTTCGTCATGTGTTAAGTGTTGGTGAGCCCCTAAATCCTGAGGTTGTAAGATGGGGGATGAAGGTGTTTAACCTTCGTATTCATGACAACTGGTGGATGACAGAGACAGGCGGACAACTCATCAGCAACTATCCTGCAATGGAAATTAAACCCGGATCAATGGGCAAGCCCTTCCCTGGTGTAGAAGCTGCGATCATTGATGACCAGGACAACATCCTTCCTCCGTATCGAATGGGGAACTTAGCCATTAAAAAAGGCTGGCCATCTATGATGCGTGCGATCTGGAATAACCCTGAAAAATATAATTCTTACTTCACTCCTGGCGGCTGGTATGTTTCAGGTGACTCTGCTTACATGGATGAAGACGGTTACTTCTGGTTCCAGGGAAGAATTGATGATGTGATCATGACTTCTGGTGAGCGTGTTGGTCCGTTTGAAGTGGAAAGCAAACTGGTTGAACACCCTGCAGTAGCGGAAGCAGGTGTTATCGGTAAGCCTGACCCTGTTCGCGGTGAAATAATCAAAGCGTTTATTGCACTTCGTTCTGGTTATCAGCCAAGTGATGAGCTTATTGAAGAGATTCGCAGCTTTGTAAAATCGGGGTTAGCCGCGCATGCAGCACCGCGTGAAATTGAATTCCGTGATAAACTTCCAAAGACAAGAAGTGGTAAGATCATGCGCCGAGTTCTTAAAGCATGGGAACTTGACCTTCCAACCGGTGACCTTTCGACAATGGAAGACTAAACTCACGATATAGAAAAACCCTCGAATTTTTTAATTCGAGGGTTTTTTATCTTTTCTATTATCTTGTGTTGTAGCTGGAGGCGGATCACCAGTGCCAGGTTCGGTTGGCGGCGGCGGATCCTGTGGTTTATCTGGTTTTTCCCCATCTCCGCCAGTTGGTGGAGGTGTTGTTGGCTCAGTTGGAGGTTTCTTTTCACCAACTTGAACTTTTGTTTGGGCAGAAGATTCATTCCCAGCAATATCAACCGCTGTAACATATACGACTCCATTTGGCACTTTTGCAGATGTTTTATCAGCCGTTACAGATCCAATCTTCTTAAATGAGTTGCCATCAGAAGAATGGTAGATGCGATAACCGATTACATCATTCTCACCATGAGCGGCCCAGGATAGAACGCCTTCAGACATCTTCGTTCCTGCTACTGGAGAAGGTGCTTTTCCGTTCTCTTGCAGTTCTTTTTCAGGAACGATGTTGTTTAGAAGGTTCGTTGTATTAGTTAATTTATTCAGGGCTTCCAAGCCAAGTTCTCTTAAGAATTCCTCCTTGATCAGAACACCATCTTTTGTGAACTCTTGAGGTGTAGAAGGAAGAGCTTTATATTTGGCATCTCCAACAAGTACGTAACGTCCTTTTGTAAGTGTATCATCCACTTCTCTAGGTGTGAACTTCGCATTAAACAAGTCAGTTGTGACTAATCCTGCACTTCGGCATAAATCAGAAGGCAGTTTGCCTGAAATGCCGCAGATCTCACGACGAACAATACCCGAAGGCATTGCGAATTGTTGCTGTGGATCAACGAGTTGTGGTGCATGTTGATAAGCTGCGTTTATAAGCTGCGCCCAGATGGTCTGGTTTCTTTGTCCTGTATTCCCAGACAAGTCTGCTGGTGTGTCATACCCGATCCATACACCAAAGGTAACATTAGGGTTAGAGGCGACAAACCATGAGTCTTTATCTTCGTTTGTTGTCCCTGTCTTTCCAGCCCAATCAGATTGGAAGGCTAGCTTACTAGGTACACCTGCAGCAGTTCCGGAAGAAAGGACATCTCTCATCATATCTATCATAAGGTATGATGTTTGTGGACTAAACACTTGCTTTGGTTCACTCTTATGCTGATAGATAACCTTACCATCATTGGTTTCAATGCGATCAATCATATAAGCATCAACAAACTTTCCACTGTTTGCAAAAGTTGAGAAAGCATTAACGTTTTCTTCTACTGTTATACCTACATCAAGCGCACCTAAAGCCATTGCTGGTTGGGTTCGATCACCTTCAGTAAGACTTGTAACTCCCATTTGTATAAGTTTTTCCGTGGCTTTTACATGATCAACACGCTGATAAGATTTAATAGCTGGTATATTTCTAGATTTCTTAAGTGAATGACGAACTGAAACCAATCCGTCAAAATCCTTATCATAGTTATTAGGCTGCCAACCGCCGATATTAATTGGTGTATCCGGAACGATGGTGCCTGGCTGAACTTTTCCAGTTTCCATCGCATAAGAATAAGCAAGTAACGGCTTCATTGTTGAACCGTTCTGACGAGGTGCTCTCATCGCATGGTTCGTTTGTTCGCGATTAAAATCACGTCCGCCGACAAAGCTGATTATTTTACCCGTATTGTTTTCAATTAATGTGGCACCAACCTCTTCAGGTTGAGGTTTTTCAAGCTTTATCTGTTGGCCATTGCTGTTATATACAAATTGATTGGCAGGTCCAAATAAATGATCGTTTTTAACTACTTTTTGCATTTCATCATATACTTTTTGGTCAATCGTTGTATAAATTTTAATTCCTTTTTGTCTTACTTGAGTACGAGCGTTGTCTTCATACTCTTTTCTTTCTTCTGGGCTAAGCTTTTCTAATTTTTTTCCATCTTTTTCAGCCTCTAATTTTGAAAGCAATTCTACTGTTCGACGCTGAATTTCAACCGTTAAGTATGGATATCTTTCAAAAGAAGACTGCTTTTTAGTCGTTAGATTCTTTTTAATATCGTATTTTATGGCTTCATCATATTCAGTCTGTGTGATTGAGCCTGCTGATAACATTCGGCTAAGGACGGTTTGCATGCGCTTAATTCCAGCAGATATATCCTCCTTCTGTTCACCGCCATTATTAAATGGAGTATAAACAAATGGGTTCTTTGGAAGTCCTGCTAGATAAGCAGATTGAGCTAGATTCAGTTTTGAAGCTGGTACTCCGAAAATACCTTCTGCTGCTGCTTGTATGCCCGCGACATTTCGGCCAGATGAATTACGTCCAAAAGGAACGATATTTAAATAAGCTTCAAGTATTTCATCTTTTTTTAGAATCTTTTCAAGGCGCATCGCTAAAAGAATTTCTTTTGCTTTACGGTCGAATGAAACTTCATTTGTTAGAATCTGATTCTTGATCAACTGCTGTGTTAAAGTACTGCCGCCAGTTACAATGGCCGCACCAGAGAATTCTTCGTACATAGCGCGAAGAATCGCTTTTGGCACAACACCATCATGTTCATAAAAATATTGGTCCTCAGTTGATATTACAGCTTTCATAACATATGGAGAAATATCTTGTAGTTTAACTTCCTGTCTGTCCAAATCGGATTGTAATTTGCCTAAGTATTGATTGTTTGCAAAATAAGCAGTGCTTGTTTCTTCATAATTGTAGATGTCTTCTTTCATCGAAGAGTGAGCTCGTACTGGCTCATCTTTTACGAGTGAAGCAAAAAAGCCAGCTCCGACTCCTGCTGCGAAAACACCACCTAGAATAAGTAGTACTGTAACAATCAAAAACATGTTCCATGTGACGTTATATGTAATTCGTGCTGTTCGAATAATCCGTTTTTCATTCAAAAAGTGGACAAATTTCTCCCATTTTTGCTTAAGTCCATCAAAATGAGACATCATTTGGTACTCCCCCCCTGTGTATAAGTATAACATAAGGTCGAAATATGAAAGAATGAGATTTTTTGATTGTGATGATTGACATGAAATTCAACCATATGGTAAAAATAAATGAAGATTAATATATGAAAGCGAAGATAGGAATCAGTAGCAGGTGTCTCCCTGTTTCAGAAAGCTGGTGGTTGATGCGAACCAGTGCAAAGGCATGCTGTGAATTACCTCCTGGAGCTGTCTCTGTGAACAGTAGTAGCAGAGAACGGATTGAACCGTTATGAAATGAAGTGAAAAGCTTGTTTTTAGCTTTTAATTAGGGTGGTACCGCGAGATTGTCATCACGTCCCTTTCCAACTGGAAAGGGACTTTTTTTATTGCCATTAACAAAAGAAAGGATAGAAGAAAATGAACATATTACAGGATTTAGAGTTTAGAGGGCTGCTCAATCAGATCACTGATCGAGAAGGACTTGAAAAAGAACTTGAAAGCGGGAAAGTAAAGCTATACTGCGGATTCGATCCAACAGCTGACAGTCTGCATATTGGCAACCTTTTACCTATCTTAACCTTAAAAAGATTTCAGGAAGCTGGTCATCAGCCATTCGCTCTTGTTGGCGGCGGAACAGGATTAATTGGAGATCCGAGTGGAAGACAGACAGAACGTACATTAAACGAAGCAGAAGTGGTTGTTCAGTGGACAGATAAAATCAAGAACCAACTTTCAAAACTACTCGATTTTGAAAGAGAAGGAAATGCTGCTAAAACAGTAAATAACTATGATTGGCTAAGTCAGCTAACGGTTATTGAATTTTTACGTGATGTAGGTAAAAACTTTTCTGTAAATTACATGCTTGCTAAAGATTCTGTTGACTCACGTTTAGAAGGCGGCATCTCGTTTACGGAGTTTTCTTACATGATTCTGCAATCTTATGACTTTTTGAACCTTTTCCAAAAAGAAAACGTTAAGCTGCAGATTGGCGGAAGTGACCAGTGGGGCAATATTACAGCAGGAATGGAATTGATCCGGCGTTCTGGTGAAGAAGATAAAGCGTTTGGTTTAACGATTCCTTTGATTACAAAAGCTGACGGTACAAAGTTCGGGAAGACAGCGTCAGGAACGATCTGGCTGGATGCAGATAAAACAACTCCATATGAGTTCTACCAGTTCTGGGTGAACGCAGCAGATGCTGATGTGATCAACTGGCTAAAATACTTCACATTCTTATCAAAAGAAGAAATTGAAGCTCTTGAGAAATCGTTAGCGGAAGCGCCTGAAAAACGTGAAGCTCAAAAAGCGTTAGGCCGTGAAGTGACAACGCTTGTTCATGGCGAAGCGGCTTACAAACAAGCAGTGAAGATTACCGAGGCTCTTTTCAGCGGCAACCTTTCAGAACTTACTGCAAGCGAAATCGAACAAGGATTTAAAGATGTTCCATCATTCAGTGCAAATAATAATGAAGAATTAAATATTGTTGATTTACTCGTGGAGGCGAAAATATCTCCTTCTAAACGTCAAGCAAGAGAAGATGTAACAAATGGTGCAGTTTCCATCAATGGTGAAAAGGTTCAGGATACAGCTTATATGATTGGTGAGAAGGACCGTATTGAAAATAAGTTTGTTATCGTAAGACGCGGAAAGAAAAAGTACACTTTGATCAGATATTAAACGAAAACTATAGGAACCCTGTCGTTCAGAGGGGTTCCTCTCTCATTTTAATATTAGGATGTGTTTGTTGTGAAAAAAATTCAATTAGCAGAAGATCTTCAATTCTCGCAGATTATTCATGGACATTGGCGTTTAGCTGAATGGAACCTCTCACCTGAAGAACTTCTTTCTCTTATGGAGAGATGTATTGAAGCAGGTATTACAACGTTTGACCATGCTGATATCTACGGAAACTATATGTGTGAAGAACTCTTTGGACAAGCCCTTAAGCTTAAGCCTTCTCTGCGAGATAAGATCCAAATTGTTACAAAATGCGGAATCAAGCTTGTTTCCGAGAAACGTCCGAGCCACACGATTAAGTCATATGATACGAGTAAAGAACATATCATTTCTTCAGCAGAAAATTCATTGCAAAAAATGAATACTGATTATGTAGATGTACTTCTGATCCACCGTCCTGATCCATTCATGGATCCTGTTGAAACGGCTGAGGCATTTCGGACGTTAAGAAAAGACGGGAAAGTAAGACACTTTGGTGTTTCGAATTTTTCTCCTGCACAAATGGAAATGCTTCAGCGTGAATTTGATGGTCCGCTTGTTACAAATCAGATCGAACTATCCGTTCTTCATGAACAACCGTTCTTTGATGGTACCGTAAATCACCTTCAAAAAGAAAAGGTAAAGCCAATGGCTTGGTCTCCTCTTGCTGGTGGAAGACTGTTTAAAGGGGAAGATGAAAAGAGTCAAAAAGTTAAACGTGCTCTTGAAAAAATAGCTGAAGAGACAGAAGCTTCTTCAATCGATGTGGTTGCATATGCTTGGCTTTTGAACCATCCTGCACAAATCATGCCGATTGTTGGAAGCGGGAAGATGGAGCGTATCCAATCAGCTGTAGATGCGGCAAACATCACATTATCCCGTGAGCAATGGTTCTATATCCTGCAAGAAAGCATGGGGAAAGATGTAGATTGATTTAATAAGATAAACTCACACATAATTAACATTTTGTGTGGGTTTTTTATATTTGGCATCTCCTTTAAAAGAAGAAAAACCCCTAATGCCTTTAATAAAGGGATTAGGGGCTTTTTCACTCTTATTAACGAGAGTAGAATTCAACGATAAGCTGTTCAGTGATCTCAGCTGGAAGTTCAGAACGCTCTGGTAAGCGAGTGAAAGTACCTTCCAATTTGTTTTCGTCGAATGTTAAGAAGTCAGGTACGAAGTTGTTTACTTCGATTGCTTCTTTGACAGCTGAAATGTTGCGTGATTTTTCACGAACACCGATTACATCTCCAGCAGATAGACGGTAAGAAGCGATATCAACACGCTTTCCGTTTACTGTGATGTGACCGTGGTTTACTAATTGACGAGCTGCACGACGAGTACGAGCAAGACCAAGACGGTAAACTACGTTGTCTAAACGAGATTCTAAAAGAATCATGAAGTTTTCACCGTGGATACCAGTCATTTTACCAGCATCGTTAAAAATGCGGCGGAATTGACGCTCGTTTACACCATACATGAAACGAAGCTTTTGCTTCTCTTGTAATTGTAAACCGTATTCAGAGATTTTTTTACGTTGAGTAGGACCATGTTGTCCTGGAGCGTATGGACGCTTAGAAAGTTCTTTCCCAGTTCCGCTTAGAGAAATTCCAAGACGACGAGAAACCTTCCATGTTGAACCTGTATATCGAGCCATTATAGACTCCTCCTTCACATGTTTGTTTTGTGTTAAAACAATAACAGTGACTATGACCTTTTCATAAGCTTATTTTGTATGAAAAACATCATCACTTCAGCAGCCATGAAGCTACGCGATGTTCCCAGATCATGAAGATCAGGGTACAAAATAAAAACATATGATGGGCACAGTGCCGCTTATTTTACACAAAGAACAGTATAAGCTTTTTGCCTATACTATGTCAACTATATCACAAATACACAGAACATTTTTAGGGACAAATTGTAATCCGACAATAAATTCTATATGATAGAAACAAGAAAGCGCTTACATCTTAAAATGCCCTAAAAGGAGAAGTAAAAATGGATAATAAACGCTTTGAGACAGAAGTGATTCACAAGGGATACCATGCCACGCAGCATCAAGGCAGTTTAGCACCTCCGATCTTTCAAACTTCTACGTTTGTGTTCGATAGTGCCGAAACAGGAGCTGCCCGCTTTGCAGGAGAGCAAGAAGGATATATATATTCTAGGCTTAGCAATCCAACAGTTGCGATGCTTGAAGAGCGGATTGCAGCCATGGAAAATGGAGAAAGAGGTCTTGCGTTTGGCTCAGGGATGGCTGCTGTATCTGCCATTTTACTTGGACTGACGAAAACCGGAGATCATGTGCTATGTTCAGAAGGAGTTTATGGATGTACGTTCGGTCTTCTGCAGTTGATGGAAGAAAAATATCATATTACGCATAACTTTCATTCGATGGATGATGAAGATTCGATTCGATCATCCATTACAGACCATACATCTGTGATCTATATTGAATCACCAATAAATCCGACCATGAAGCTTGTGGACTTAGAGATGATTGCAAGAATTGCAAAAGAATTTGGAATACCTGTAGTGGTCGACAATACGTTTTCTTCCCCATACCTGCAGCGTCCGCTTGATTTAGGATGTGATGTAGTCATCCACAGTGCTACGAAGTATCTCTGTGGACATGGAGATGTCATTGGAGGTCTTGCAGTAGGAAAAAAAGAACTGATGAGCCACCTGGCTATGACTACCCAAAAAGATATAGGCGGTGTCATGTCACCATTTGATGCTTGGCTGCTTTTGCGAGGAATAAAGACATTGCCAGTCCGTATGGATCGGCATTGTGATAATGCAAAAAAACTTGCCAATTTACTAAAAGAGCACCCTTCTGTAAGTAAAGTATTATTTCCTGGAGATTGTGATTTTCCTCAGTATGAGCTTGCGAATAAACAGATGTCTAATTCAGGGGGTCTCATCAGTTTTGAATTAAAAGGAGATAAAGCAACAGCTCAAAAGTTTATGAACACCTTAAGGCTCATTAAGATAGCCGTAAGTCTAGGTGATGCTGAGACGCTCATACAGCATCCTTCTACAATGACACATGCAGTCGTTCCAGAGGAAAACAGAAAACAGATGGGAATCAGTGATCAGCTGCTGCGTCTCTCAGTAGGCTTAGAAGCATGGGAAGACATTTGGGCTGACTTAGATCAGGGATTAAATCAGATATAAAGAAAAAGCACTGTGCAGAAGAATGCACAGTGCTTTTGCATTAAATATACTGAAGCAAAATGTTGGTAAACTTTTCTAAATTCTCACGGTCCATCTCATCAAAACGTGCTTTTTCAGGGCTGTCTATGTCAAGAACGCCTAGTAGTTTTCCGTCTTTAACAAGAGGCACCACGATCTCAGATTGAGATGCAGCATCACAAGCGATGTGTCCAGGAAATTCATGAACATCTTTAACAACGAGTGTTTCCTGATTTTGAGCAGAAGTTCCGCATACACCTCTGCCAAGAGGGATTCTGACACAAGCCGGAAGTCCTTGAAACGGACCTAGAACTAATTGATTAGACTCTTCTTCAAATGTATAAAATCCAACCCAGTTTACTCTGTCTAAAAATTGATTTAATAATGCAGAGGCGTTCGCCAGGTTCGCTGTTGCATTTGTCTCACCCTCTAATAATGCAGAAAGCTGTTTAATCAGAAGAGAATAAGCCTCATTTCTGTCTGTGCTATATTGCTGAACGGAAAACATCAAGATTCCTCCAAACCTGATAAATTGTTTATTCTATCCTATCAAATAATGTTGAACTATACACCCAAAAGCTCTTATTTGTCGAGCGATTCTTAAAGGTTTCTGTCTGCCGCCCAAGAATTTTATACATGAAGGAAGGAAGGTGGAAAAAAATGAAGGCAGATTCTATGGAAACGAAACTAAAAATAGCCGAAGCAGCCATTGCTCTTTTTACAAGCCAGGGTTTTAAAGGAACTACCGTAAGGCAGATTTCAAAAAAAGCAGGGGTTAACCTTGCTTTGATCTCGTATCATTTTGGAGGAAAGAAAGGGCTTTTAGAAGAATTGATCACTTCTTTTTTTGAAGGATATATCAGAAGGATAGAAATCATTTATCATACATCGAATTCTGCTACGGTAAAAGGAAGTTTTATAGAACTGGTAGAAGCTCTGTTGATCTATCAACAGAGAAACCTTCCTCTCGCGCGGTTCGTATATCGCGAAATGACACTTGATTCAACTCTTGTCCGTGAATTAATGTCCACTTATTTAGTAAAAGAAAAATATTTTATTCAAACTTTATTTGAAAAAGGCATGAAGAAAAAGGAATTTAGAAGACAGCCTGTTGATTTTTTGACTATACAGTTTAAAGATATGATGATGCTCCCTTTTCTTCATCCATTATATTTGTCTGAAGTGTATCAAATAACGGCTGAGACTGAGACTTTCATCAAACCCTACAAAAAATGGATGGTTAACTGGTTTGATAAATGTGTTTGCCAATCGGAAAGAAGAAACCCCCTGCTTTCTGCTGTGCAGAAACCTCTATTTGGAAGTATTCAAGAGAAGTGGGGAAGTTAATGCAGCAGATGGTACGAACTGATCCAATCCTTGGCCAAGTCCCTTAGCGCTGTGGGCATCTGACCCATAAACGAGAGGGATTTTTCTTTTTTGTGCTTCCTTTACTACCCAGTCAGGTGGATATGGTTCCAGACAATACGGTTTGACAGCACCAGCACCATTGTAGTCCAAGGACATGTTTCGTTCAGACATATTTTTCAATATTTCATATATCTGATCTTCATAACTGAAATCAGCTGGAAAGTAAGTTTGGAACTTTTTTGCTAATGTTATGTGACCGATTCGATTTGGCTGAAACTTGCCAAAAGAGTGCAGGATTGATTGATTTACCGTCTTAAAATATTGGGAATAGACGGCAGAAAGACCTCCAGACCTTTCAACCATATCTTTAAATACATTCTCATCATAATCCATGCAATAATAGTTTCCTTCAATCTCTAAAAAATGAACAGAAAGAATAGCATCATCGAGCTCAGGCCAAACTTCTCTCAGAAATTGGCTTGTTTCCTGTTCGTATCCATCTATATAATCGATTTCTAACCCCGTGTTTATGGTAATTTCTTTTTTATAATACTTCTTTAATTTATTTACTTGATCAAAATAGTCTCCAAGATCTTCATAAAACATAGCGCTGTCTTTGGTAGGAGCAGGATCTATAAAATTTTTGGGCAGCGGGGCATGTTCGGTAAATGTTATACCTCTAATACCAAGAGATATGGCTCTTTCAATATACATTTCTAATGTATCAGACGACCCGTGTGGACAAAACGGGGTATGCACATGTCCATCATAGTACATCCTTTTTCCTCCCTCTTTCGACAAAATCTTCATTAATTTGGAAAAAAATTATCGTATTATGCAATTTTTTTGCGTCAAAAGTGTGTTTACATGTTATCATAAAAGCATTAAACTCCTATTTTACATAAGCAAAACTTAATTTTAATCCTCAATCTTAAAATTACATTCTTATACATAATACAAGGAATGGAAGAAATTGAACAAGTAGAAAGGGTGCCTCTGATGATATACATAGTCATTGCCATAGTTACATTCCTAGCATTGATCCTGTACGGCGCCATGTCACGCCGGAGAATATACAAAGAGATCGATCGTCTGGAAGCATGGAAGATGCAAATTATGAACCGCCCACTAACAGAAGAAATCTCTAAAGTTAAGGGTATGGCGATGATAGGTGAAACGGAAGAAAAATTTGAATTGTGGCGTCAAGAATGGGACGAGATGGTAACGACGCACCTGCCTAATTTAGAAGAAGATTTATTCGATGCAGAAGAATATACGGATAAGTACCGATTTAAAAAAGCCCGTTCTATTCTTATGGGTGTCATACAATCATTAGAAAAAATGGATACGAGAATAAAAGAGATTACTTCTGAGATTAATGAGTTAGTAACGAGTGAAGAACTCAACCGGGAAGAGATCGTTGAAGCAAAAGAAAAGCTGCAGGAAACGAAAAAGTATTACTTAACACATATAAGAGCACTCGGCCAAACCGCAACACTGTTTGATAAAGAACTAGATGAGATCAAATCATTGTTTGAGACTTTTGAATCTCTTACTGTCCAAGGAAGTCATTTAGAGGCAAGACAAAGACTTGTAGAAAGCTTAAACAGAATCTCGGTTTGTAAAACAAAGATGCAAGGTGTACCAGAACTGCTTGTGATCTTACAGTCAGATATTCCCAATTCGCTAAAAGAACTAAGTGCTGGTTTTACTGAGATGGAGCAGCAAGGGTATGTTCTTCACCATATCGGAATTGAAAAAGAGATCGGATCTCTTAAAGAACTGAATGAAATAGCGTTAAATAAAGTATTTGATTTAGAACTTGATTCTGCACAAAAAGACATGGATGAGCTCGTACAAAAGATGGACCAGCTATATGAAATGCTAGAGAACGAAGTTCATTCTAAGCAATTTGTAATGAAGGAAAGAGAAGTCTTTTTCACTAATATTCAAGATCTTCAAGACCGCAT
This sequence comes from Fictibacillus barbaricus, assembly GCF_014635025.1. Lineage (GTDB taxonomy): Bacteria > Bacillota > Bacilli > Bacillales > Fictibacillaceae > Fictibacillus > Fictibacillus barbaricus. The sequence continues at coordinate 1,230,805 of NZ_BMCE01000001.1, forward strand.
CGACAATTTGAAACATGAGACTCAAATTGTTTCTTCTACTTATTTAATCGAACAAAATGAAGCAGAGATGCAAAAGAAAATTGAAAAGCTTTTCCATAAGCTCGAAAGCAGATTCATGATCATCCAGGATTCGATCGATGAAAAAAGGGAATCCTTTTCTGTTATTCGCGAGATGATGGAAGAGATGCAAAAACAAATGGAAGAGCTGCAGCGTTCTCAAAAAGTATATGAGGAAATGCTTCATAATCTTAGAAAAGATGAGCTTGATACGAAACAAAGCTTAAAAGAATTAAGAAAAAAACTGTTAGAAGCTAGACGTATGGTACAGAAAAGCAATCTGCCTGGTCTGCCAGAACACTATTTGATCACAATCGGGAAAGCAGAAGAATATATCATTGAGGTTTCAAAAAAGCTTGATGAAAAACCGCTTGAAATGTCAGATGTGTCTTATGTACTTAATAAAGCTCACGAAGCTGTAAACGATGGCTATGAAGAGACTTCTAAGATGATCGAAAATGCCTTTTTAGCTGAAAAGCTTATTCAATACGGAAACAGGTTCAGAAGCTCATATCAATCTGTATCGATTCGATTGATCGAAGCAGAGATCGCTTTTCGCAACTATCAATATGAAGATGCTCTCCAAATCGCTGCTTCTGCTATAGAGAGCGTGCAGCCAGGGATACTAAAAGAAATGGAAATCAACTTAAAGTCACATGTATAAAGAACTGTCAGGATCTATTCCTGCAGTTTTTTTGCTGTAAAAAAAGATTTAAATGGTACACGTTTAACAAAGACTATGAAATAACGTGATGATGTGCATGATCACTAAATTATGGTATCATAATGAAATGTGTGTTTAGGAACGGACGGATAATTGGAGGATTCAATAATGATTTATCTTGATAACAGTGCAACAACAAAGCCTTATAAGGAAGTGCTTGATACCTTTGTTACGGTGTCGGAAAAATATTTTGCCAATCCATCCTCTCTGCATTCTAAAGGAGGAGAAGCTGAGAATTTGCTTAGTCAGGCAAGAAAGTCTATCGCTCAGTTATTGGAAGTTGCACCCTCAGAAGTGATTTTTACTTCTGGCGGTACAGAAGGCAACAATATTGCCATTAAAGGTATTGCTTTTCAGCATCAAAACCGAGGTAAGCATCTGATTACAACTTCTGTTGAACATGCATCTGCTTATGAATCCTTTCAATACCTTGAAAAGCAGGGTTTTAACGTAACGTATCTGCCAGTCAACACGGAAGGCATGATTTCTTTAGAAGACCTTGAAGGAGCGATTCGACCTGAAACGATACTTGTTTCAGTGATCCATGTTAACAATGAAACAGGGACGATACAGCCTGTAAAAGAAATAGGAAACATTTTAAAAAAACATCCCAAAATATTTTTCCATGTGGACAACGTGCAAGGAATCGGGAAAGTACCTTTGCCTTTGAAGGATTGGGGCATTGACCTATGTACGATATCCGCGCATAAAATCCATGGATTAAAAGGAAATGGTGTGTTATTTGTTAAGAATGGTGTAACGCTATCTTCTTTATTTACCGGGGGAGAACAAGAATTGAAGAAGAGAGCAGGAACTGAAAATGTTGCCGGAATCGTTGCTATGGCGAAGGCTCTTCGTTTAATCCTTCAGGAGATGAATGAAATGAAAGAAAAAATTCTTGCTGTAAAGCGTTTATTTCTTGAAGGCTTAGAGGATATGGAGGATGTCGAAATCAATACACCAGAGGATTATACAGCACCTCATATCATTAATTTTTCAGTAAAAGGCGTCAAGCCTGAAGTTCTTATTCATTCTCTTGATAAAAGAGATGTTTATGTTTCGACTCGCTCAGCTTGCTCATCCAAGCAAGGGGGTGCTAGCCGCATCCTTTTGGAGATGGGATTAGGAGAAAAACGTGCATCGACTGCTATACGAATCAGTATTTCCTATGCTACAACTTTAGAAGAAGCTGGACATGCACTCCGAATATTAAAAGAAGAAATCTTAAATTTTAAAAAAGTAATGAGGTCATAAAGATGATTTATAATCATTTAGTAGTACGCTATGGTGAATTGTCGTTAAAAGGAAAGAACAGAAGGCATTTTGAATCGCAGCTTTTTGAGACAGTTAAAAGGAAATTGCGTTCATATGAAGGTCTGAAGATGGCTAAATTATTTGATCGGATTGTCATTGAATTAAACGGTGAGTCTTATGACCCAATTGTTAAATCCCTTCAAGATATTTTTGGGATACATTCGATCAGTTTAGCGGTAAGAGCGGAGAATGACTTAGAAGAAATACAAAAAGCTGCATTATTAGCCTTAAACGAAGCGATCGATGGAAAGAGAACGTTTAAAGTTACAGGAAAACGTTCCTTAAAATCGTTTCCAGTAAACTCAATGCAGCTTAACCGAGAAGTAGGCGGATATCTTTTAAAGCACACGGATGGCCTGACCGTTGATGTTCATCGTCCAGATGTTGATGTAAAGGTTGAAGTAAAAGATACAGGCACGTATATCAGCTGCAAGACCTTTGAAGGTGCTGGAGGCTTGCCGATCGGTGTAGGCGGAAAAGCCATGCTTATGCTTTCAGGAGGAATCGATAGCCCTGTTGCGGGATATCTAACCATGAAACGTGGAGTTCGTATTGAGGGTGTTCATTTCCATAGTCCTCCTTTTACTAGTGAACGAGCAAAACAAAAGGTAGTTGATCTAACGCAAGAGCTTACCCGTTATAGTGGAGGGAAAATAAAGCTTCATGTAGTTCCTTTTACTAAGATCCAGCAAACCATTAAGGATAAGATTCCTTCTAGCTATAGCATGACAATCATGCGACGTGTGATGCTTAGAATTACCGAAAAGCTAGCAGTGAATAACCATGCTATGGCCATCGCAAACGGCGAGAACCTTGGTCAAGTAGCGAGTCAGACTATGCACAGCATGTATGCCATAAACGAAGTAACAAACATGCCAATTTTACGGCCAGTTATCACGATGGATAAGCTTGAGATAATGAATATCTCACATAGGATCGGAACATACGATATTTCAATCCGTCCATATGAGGATTGCTGTACGATCTTTTTGCCGTCAGCACCAAAAACAAAACCAAAGCGCGAAAAAGCAATCCAGTTTGAAAAAAATATTGAAAACCTTGAAGAATTGATAGACGAAGCAGTTAATGAAGTGGAAACCCTTATTCTTGAAGAAGGTAAGAGTACGGATCAAACATTTGAAGATCTGTTCTAATGGAGGAGCTTGCACAAGTATGTGCAGGCTTTTTATTTGCGATAAAATACCGGAATGGTAATGTGCGCAACAATTTCCAAGGATTGAATCGGTCATTTTGACACACATTATTAGTACAGAGGAGGTGAAACAAAATGGCAAACCAAAACCAATTAGTAGTTCCTGGTGCTCAACAAGTTGTTGACCAAATGAAGTATGAGATCGCGACTGAATTCGGTGTAAACCTAGGAGCAGATTCAACTTCTCGTGCTAATGGATCTGTAGGTGGAGAGATCACTAAGCGTCTTGTAGCACAAGCTATGGGTGGATTCACAAAATAAATAATAAATGGCTAACGGAGCGGGTTATCCCCGCTCCTTTTTATTTTATCGCAATATGACCTAATTTTAAAAATTTTCAAAAATATATTATAATGATTATGTTCAACACGAATTTTAATGAAAGGGTGAATGTGATATGAATTTAATTGCACCAAGTGTTTATAACTTAACAACAGAAATGGAAAAGTACGCTTTAAACCCTGACAAAAAAGCTTTAATCTGTATTGACGAACAGAATGTAACAGAAGAGATAACGTATAAAAAACTTATGGATCGAGCCAACCAGATTGCAAATTCGTTAGAGGAGTTAGGTTTGACAAAAGGTGACCGTGTCCTCATTATCATGCCAAGGTTAATCGAAACTTACGCAGTTTATATTGCTTGTTTAAAAGCGGGTATAACGGTCATCCCTTGTTCTGAAATGTTAAGAGCAAAAGATTTAAGTTATCGAGTTCATCATAGTGAAGCTAAAGCAATCATCGCAGATTATCGGTTCACAGAGCAAGTGAAGGATATAAAAGATGAACTGCCAACCCTTACATATAAGATAAGTGCAAACGGTGAAACAGAGAATTGGCTTAGTCTCGAAGCAATAACGGAAAATGTAAGCGTTTCTTATAAAGCGCCAGAAACGTTCAAAGATGATATGGCCTTTTTATCCTATACTTCTGGCACGACGGGACAGCCAAAAGGGGTAGTACATACACATGGATGGGCATATGCTCATATTCGTACAGCAGCTAAGCGCTGGTTAAACATATCTGAGGATGACAAGGTATGGGCAACAGCTGGACCTGGCTGGCAAAAATGGATTTGGAGTCCCTTCCTGTCTACTTTAGGTACAGGTGCGACTGGTTTTGTATACCAAGGGAAATTTGATCCAGTGAAATATTTAACACTTCTAGAAGATCAAAAAATTTCAGTTTTATGCTGTACACCGACAGAGTATCGATTGATGGCTAAAGTTGAACATCTCGATCAATATCGGCTGCCGCATCTAAGAAGTGCAGTATCAGCAGGAGAGCCGCTGAATAGAGAAGTTATTGATACATTTGAAAAGTATTTTCATATCAAAGTACGTGATGGCTATGGCCAGACTGAAAATACTCTTTTAGTCGGTACAATGGAAGGAATGGAGATCAGACCTGGATCCATGGGGAAACCAACACCAGGAAACGATGTAGAAGTGATTGATGAACATGGAAATCCAGTAGGCCCAGGAGAAGTAGGAGATATTGCTGTGCACAAAAATTGTCCTGCTCTTTTTAAAGAATATTACAAAGATCAGGAACGCACATTAATGACCTTTCGTGGAGATTATTATGTTACAGGTGATAGAGCGAAGAAAGATGAAGATGGTTATCTTTGGTTTGAAGGCAGAAGTGATGATATTATCATTTCTTCTGGATACACGATAGGTCCTTTTGAAGTAGAAGATGCTCTCGTAAAACATCCAGCTGTCAAAGAATGTGCCGTAGTGGCAAGTCCAGATGAAATTAGAGGCCATATTGTTAAGGCGTTCGTTGTACTTCGGGATGGTACTGAAAATAATGAAGCGTTAACAAAAGAATTACAGGAACATGTTAAACAGCTTACAGCGCCTTATAAATATCCAAGATCTATTGAATATGTGAGTGACCTTCCGAAGACAACGTCTGGAAAAATCCGACGTGTTGAACTTCGTCAACTCGAAGCGTCTAAAACAAGATAATTAGTCAGAAAAGCAGGCTAATGTCTGCTTTTTTACATGGAATAACGATATAATTATTGTTAGAAGAATGGTTAACAAAGGAGGTCTGAACATGGGTACTTTGTTTTATAACAGTAAAATTTATACAATGATCAAAGAAAAAGATTGGTGTGATTCAGTATATGTTGAGAATGGTTTAATCCAAAGAACGGGAACCAGGGAGCAGCTATCAGAAAAATATGCTGAAAATATAACGCATAAAGTCGACTTAGAGGGGGGTGTCATGTACCCCGGTTTTGTGGATAGTCATCTGCATCTTATTGGTCATGGTGAAAAATTGATCAGACTAGACCTTTCTGAAATGGCAACGGCAGAAGAGATGGATCAAGCTCTTCGAGATAAAGCGAGAACACTTGAAAAAGATGAATGGCTTATTGGAGAAGGCTGGAACGAGAATAATTTTATAGATCGAAAAATATTTCATAGACAAGAGTTAGATGATATTTCTGAGGGACGCCCAGTGTTATTATCAAGAGTTTGCCGCCATGCTTTTCTTGCTAATTCTAAAGCACTTGAGCTAGCTGGTATTACGAAAGAAACACAGGACCCTGCAGGCGGGATCATTGTGCGAGATGCAAGTGGAGAAGCTACTGGTCTTTTGCATGATAGTGCAGCAGAACTTGTAAAAAGAGTAGTTCCGGAAGTGTCTCAGGAGTATTTGAACAGAGCACTCACAACCTCTATCAAACACCTGCTTTCTCTAGGTTTAACAGGAGGGCATTCAGAAGACTTGAGCTACTATGGAAATGTAGAAAGACCTTTAAAGGCTTATAAAACAGTGGTTGAAGATGAAAAGCTCAAATTCCGCGCACATTTACTTGTACACCACGAAGCATTTAACGAATTTAAAGAAGTTGAACCAAAGTACCAGATACCTTTTGTGGAATATGGTGCAATGAAAATATTTGCAGATGGTGCATTCGGAGGAAGAACCGCCTGGTTAACTCAACCGTACAATGATGCCCCTGAGACTTCAGGCGTATCAATCCATGAAGATGAAGCCTTTTTAAAGCTTGTTCAAACAGCAAGGAACGAAGGTATGAATATTGCTGTACATACAATTGGAGATATGGCCTTGCAGCAAACCATTAATGTTATAAAAAAATGTCCGCCAAAAGCGGGAAGAGATCGCCTAATCCATGTTGGTCTCGTTAATGAAACGCAGATAGAAGAGATGAAAAAGCTAGCTGTTATTTTAGATATACAGCCTGGATTTGTTGCTTCTGATTTTCCGTGGCTGATTGAACGCTTGGGTACAGAACGAATCTCGAACGCTTTCCCATTTAGAACATTGATGGATGAAGGTTTAATTTGCGCAGGTGGATCGGATGCACCTATTGAACCTGTAGATCCTCTTCTTGGAATCTATGCTGCTGCATCACGCAGGAAACCTGGGGAAGATCATGAAGGCTATGTCCCTGAACAAAAATTAACTGTTTTTGAAGCGGTCGGGTTATATACAAAGGGAAGCGCTGCTGCTATCGGACAAGAGCACAATAGAGGTTTTATTAAGGAAGGATTTATTGCTGACTTTACCGTTTTAGACCGTGATTTATTTCAGGTGCCCATTGATAAAGTCTTAGAAGCTGAAGTAAGGTTCACTATCGTAAACGGTGAAGTGGCGTACGAGAAATCGACTCGGAGCCAATACGTAGAATAAACAAACAACAACAGCCTGCAGTGACTGCATGCTGTTGTTGCTGTTAAAGGAAACTTCTTTTTACTTTATGCCAGAACGAATTATCTTTTAGTTTTACAGTTTTGATCCGTTTATCTGTTAATTCAAAACTTAATTTCTCACAGTGTTTAATACTCATGGCCTCATTATCCATTCCAATGATCGGATAGTGGCTATTATCATGCTTGATCATTAGTGTCATCTTTCTGTTATCGCTTAATAGGAAAGAAGATCCGAGTGTACGGTAATGGTTATTGTTTAAGGAAGCGAGTTCGCTTATCTGATAACAAGCAAGCATAGGATCTACAACAGCTCCGTTAACGGATTTATTGTATGCTGTGCTTCCTGTTGGAGTTGATATGATCATGCCATCCCCGCGAAATGTTTCAAAATATAAATCATCAATAAATACGTCTATTTCAAGTGTTCGAATAATGGATGAACGAAGAGAACATTCATTTAAGCAATAAAAAGATCCTTGTCCATCAATTGTTACGGATAAAGCAGGATATTTTCGAACCTCAACCTGCTCATTTTTCATCGCTTCAATCATGCCGGTTGTATCATCGATGTGAAAATCACAATAGAATTCAGATTCTAATGTGCTAACCCCAACATATAGGCAATCATCTCTGAAACCTGTTTTACGGACTGCTTGTAAGAAGGAACCATCACCACCGATACTTGCAATGATATTTGCTTCTTTCTCATTTTCTACAACTTCAAATCCTTCTCGGACAGCGAGCACTTTTAAACCTTCAGCTTTTTCAAGAATGGAATCCTCTCTTTTGTAAAAAAAGAAAATCTTATTGCGGATGGTCATCTTTTATTCCTCCTTAAAAAATTCTTCTTTTCATTACTATGTTCTCTTTTCTATTGTATCAGACATTCTACAAGGGTTTAGAATAAATCCATCATGCCCATAATGAATGACTAGAAGGGATGAAAAGCATGAACTGGATTTTTATTGTTATTGGCATTCTATTATTACTTTTTATTTTGTTATGGTTCACTACTTTACATATATCATTGTATTTTGTTCATCGGAATGATAATAGCGATATACGGATTACGTTACGAATGTACAAGTTTATTAAATACACACTGGATGTACCACTAATTCAAGTGGATGCAAAGGATCATTCGATCAAAATAAGGGAAGAAAAACAAGCAACAATGGGAAAGACAAAAGAAAAAAAGAAGAGAATATCATTTATGCAGTTAAAACAGCAATATGGAACATATCAAAAAACGTTAGGTCACATTCAGCATTTTTATCGGATTACTTCAGAGTTCTTAAAGAAGATCGAAGTAACAAAAATAGAATGGCATAGTGCAGTGGGTCTCGGTGAAGCTGCATCATCAGCCATTGCTGCAGGCACAGTCTGGGGAGTTAAGGGAACGGTTCTGCAATTTCTTAATCATTTCTTCAGAGTAGAGGGAAACCCAAAAGTATCTGTTGTGCCTGTTTTTCAAGGTATGCATAGTGAAACAAGGTTTTCCTGTATGTTTTCTTTAAAAATCGGGCAAGCTATTGTCGTTATGTTAAAACTAGTAAAAGCCTGGCGGATGAAAACTCGTTCATCGCAGGTGAATACTGAATATATGACTGGAGGCATGTAAAATGAGTGAACATCCAATCCAGGGTTTAATGAAAACCGCGATGGAAAATTTAAAGGAAATGATCGATGTAAATACGATTATCGGTGATCCGGTTGAAACACCTGATGGAAGTGTTATCCTAACTGTTTCAAAGGTAGGTTTTGGTTTTGCTGCAGGAGGAAGTGAATTTGGCAACCAGGAGGAATCATCCTCCCAACAAGGATCTTCAAGTCAATCAAAAGAGATGCCGTTTGGCGGAGGTAGCGGAGGAGGAGTCTCAATCACTCCAATCGCATTTCTCGTAGTGAGCAATACAGGGATTAAGACGATTCACTTAGATAATAGCACGCATTTATATGAAAGAATATTAGATCTTGCTCCTGGTGTCATCGATAAACTTCAGAACCTAATGAATAAGAACAAACAGCAAGGACAATCATCTACAAACACACAAAATCCTGATTTCTAAAAAAGCTAACATCTTGTTAGCTTTTTCTTCTGTGTTGCTTTAAGATGGAATGGAAAGTACATATTACTATTTTCGAGGAGGAGTATAGATCATGAGCGTAACATTTAAAGAAAAACCAGTTACTTTATTAGGGAATGAAGTAAAAGTAGGGGATCAAGCTCCAGATTTTAAAGTATTGGCAAATGATATGTCAGAGGTTACTTTAGCTGATACTAAAGGAAGCGTACGTTTAATTGCTGCTGTACCTTCAGTAGATACAGGAGTTTGTGATGCTGAAGTTCGCCGTTTTAACGAAGAGGCTTCAAAACTTGATAACGTAAAAGTATTAACAATTTCAGTGGACTTGCCCTTCGCACAAAAAAGATGGTGCGCTGCAGCTGGCATCGAAAATGTACAGACTCTTTCCGATCACCGCGACCTTTCATTTGGTAAAGCATATGGAGTTGCGATCGAAGAACTTCGTCTTTTAGCACGATCTGTATTTGTTATCGATAGCTCAGACAAGATCACATATGTTGAATACGTGAATGAAGTAACGAGCCACCCTAACTATGAAGCTGCAATTGAAGCAGCTAAAGCAGCAAAATAATCACCTAGGATTTCTCCGGTATAACCATTTCATACCGGAGATTTTTTTATTTCCTAAAAAATAGATGCTATTCATTGTATATGCTGTGCCTGATTTGCTAAAATGTTTCCTGTGAAAACTTAGGAGGAAGCGGATATGAGTTCTTTTAAAGATGTAGAAAAATTGTTTTTCGTTATGGATAACACAGCAACCGCCATTAAGGATAAGCTGGAGCTGCCTTATTTAGATGCTCTTGTAGAAACAGGTGAAAATCTGTTTTTTCAAGAAATACCGAAAGAATACCCAAAAGAATTAACAACTGTATTAATGGATGAATATAAGAAAATTAACTTAAGCGAATTTGACAAAGATATGACACGCAAAGCATTTCAATTAGCTGTATTAAAAGGTATGAAAGAAGCTGTACAGCCGCATCATGCTATGACACCAGATGCTGTTGCCCTATTTACTGGCTATCTTGTACAAAAGTTCATGAAGAAATCTGAGAAGCTGACACTGCTAGATCCTGTTGCAGGTTCGGGGAATTTGTTAACAGCTGTCATGAACCATCTTAAAGACAAAGAATGTGATGCATTTGGTGTTGAAGTGGATGAAACGCTGTTACGTTTAGCCTGGGTAAACGCTAATCTCCAAAAACATAAAGTTGAGCTTTTTCATCAGGATGTGATCAAGCCTCTTTATGCAGACCCGGTTGACGTTGTAGTTGCCGATCTGCCTGTTGGGTTTTATCCGGACGATGAAGGTGCGAAAGTCTTTAAGGTGTATGAGAAAGAGGGCCATACGTACGCACATCATCTGATCATTGAACAAGCAGTCCATCATCTGAAAGAAGCAGGAATCGGAATTTTTATCGTTCCTAATAATCTATTTGAAAGCGAACAGTCTGGGTTGCTTCATGCTTGGATAAAAGAAACGGTAACAATCCTAGGTTTATTACAGCTGCCTGAAACATTGTTTAAGTCATCTGTACATGCAAAAAGCATCTTGATCCTACAAAAGAACGGAGAAGGTGCCATTAAGCCAAAACAAGCTATGCTTGCACAGCTGCCATCCTTCTCAAACAAAAATGGATTGGGAAATGTCATGGATCAGATGAATGAGTGGTTTAAAACAGAATGGGAACGTGAAAAATAACAGCGTGGGTTAGATCCTATGCTGTTTTTTTATGGGTTTGCAAACGGATTCAAGTCTGAATTGCATGAATATAGGGTGTAAGCGTTTTACAGCCTTGATAATAACAATCGGCAATGTTTAAATAAGGAAGGATTAAAGTATCAAGTGAGATCGAAGTGTGCCTACTCCGCACTTCTTTGTCAATGAATATGAAGGAGATGGCTATTTTGGCTAAAATTATTGCAATTAATGCCGGAAGCTCGTCCTTAAAGTTTCAACTTCTTCAAATGCCTCAAGAAGAAGTACTAACAAAAGGACTTGTAGAACGTATCGGATTAAACGATTCAATATTTACTATTGAAGTAGATGGCGAAAAAGTAAAAGAAATCAAAGATATTCAAGACCATTCAGAAGCGGTTTCGATGCTTTTAGATAAATTGGTAAAACATAACATTATCTCTTCACTTAATGAGATTGAGGGAATTGGACATCGTGTTGTACACGGAGGAGAAAAGTTTAATGACTCAGTGTTGATCACGGATGAGATCTTAAAAGAGATTGAAGAAATCTCATACCTTGCTCCGTTGCACAATCCTGCAAACGTTGTGGGGATTAAAGCGTTTAATAACGTATTACCGAATGTACCGGCAGTTGCTGTTTTTGATACTGCGTTTCATCAGTCAATGCCTGAGAAATCATTTTTGTACAGCCTACCTTATGAATATTATACAGAATATGGAATTCGCAAATATGGTTTCCACGGCACAAGCCACAAATATGTTTCCGAAAGAGCCGCAGAACTTCTTGGCCGCCCGGTAGAACAGCTTCGTCTTCTATCTTGCCACCTTGGTAATGGCGCAAGTATCGCTGCGATTGAAGGCGGAAAGTCGATCGATACATCTATGGGCTTCACACCGCTTGCGGGTGTAACGATGGGTACTCGTTCAGGAAATATTGACCCTGCGTTGATCCCTTACATCATGCAAAAAACAGGTCAAAGTGCTGAAGAAGTATTAAACGTATTGAACAATAAGAGCGGTATGCTTGGCGTATCTGGTTTTTCTTCTGACCTTCGTGATATCGAAAGTGAAGCAGAAAAGGGCAACGAACGCGCTGAACTTGCTCTAGAAGTTTTCGCAAGCCGTATCCACAAATACATTGGATCATATGCAGCGAGAATGGCTGGAATTGATGCAATCATCTTTACAGCTGGTATCGGTGAAAACAGTACAGCTGTACGTGAACGTGTCTTACGGGGTCTAGAATTCATGGGAGTTTACTGGGATCCGGCTCTTAACCAAGTCCGCGGAAAAGAAGCATTCATCAGCTATCCTCACTCACCGGTAAAAGTTATTGTCATTCCTACAAATGAAGAAGTAATGATCGCGCGTGATACAATGCGTTTAGCGATATAGACTTTAAAAGCAATCTTTTCATGTCTTATGTACATGAACAAGGTTGCTTTTTTCGGTTTAGAAGTGTAACGCTAAAGAAGGAAAACTGGCTGTAATCGCGTAAATCCTATTATGTACTTAAAATAGTGTGCACCTATAACAAGGGAGAACTGTCATGTACAAAAAGGAACAATACTTATATGCGAACGGTAAACATTTAAAAGCTGTGATAAGAAATTACAATAAAGATGATTTTATGGAGCTTATTTCAATTCAAAAAGAAAGCTTCCCACCGCCGTTTCCTTCAGATCTATGGTGGAATGAGAATCAGCTCTCCAATCATACTTCGCTTTTTCCGGAAGGAGCTCTTTGTGTAGAGATCGATGGAATCCTTGCAGGTTCCGTTACCGGCCTCATAGTAAACTTTGATCTGGAGCATCCTGATCATTCATGGGAAGAGATAACAGATAACGGATATATTAAAAATCATGATCGAGATGGAGATACATTATATATAGTTGATATTTGTGTTAGACCTTCCTATAGAAAACTGGATCTTGGGAAACTCCTTATGCAGTCTATGTATGAAACGGTTGTTCATCTTAAATTAAGCCGCTTATTAGGTGGAGGAAGGATGCCAGGTTTTTATAAACATGCTCAGGATCTTACCCCAGAAGAATATATTGAAAAAGTTGTAAGCGGGGAGCTTCGTGACCCGGTGATCTCGTTTTTGCTTCGTTGCGGCAGAACGCCACTTGTTTTAGTTCCTGATTATTTAGTGGACGATGAATCTTGTAACTATGCATTACTAATGGAATGGAGAAACCCCTTTTTAAAAAGCACATGAAATGCTGTAGATTTTTTTACTTCAACAACAGATTATAATACACTATAAAAAAGGATTAAAAGGAGGAGAAGTATGCCACTAACAGAGCGCGAAGAACAAATCTGGCAGAAGGTCAGTGCATGGGAAGAACAATTTTTTACATATGAACCGACAGATTTTGGCCGTACTTATGAAAAATGGGCAACGAGACAGATGGATCGGCTTTCAGAAGAGATGCAGGAGACGATTAGCGAATATGTTGATGCTGTCTTGTTCCATATTCATGCTCTAATACAAAACTCCCAATTCCAACTCGATACAAAACAAAGGCTTTTATCCGAAGCGAGAGTCTTTCGAGATGATATTTTTGAAATTGAAGATTTGAAAAAGTGCTCGATCGATCAGTTATCTTATATGGCAGATCAACAGATCGCAAGAAATCGCTTATTATCATTCTCCCAAGGTGGACTCGCAGGGACTGGAGGACTCCTTTTCTTAGGAACGGACTTTCCAGCAATGGTCACACTCGGCATACGTTCGGTGCAATCCATTGCTATGCATTACGGATATGACATTCAAAAACCATCTGAGATGATGAGATCTCTAAAAGTCTATCATGCTGCAACGATGCCCAAACGTTTTCAAAAGGAAAAATGGAACGAGCTTATGGCAGAGATCAGGGAAGAAGAAGATCCTATTTTTTACGCGGGTCAAGACGTCATAGCGGACATATCATGGATGTCGCATCCGGTTCAACAAGCTGTGAAGATGATGGCCATTCTGCTTCTCAGAAAGAAACTGACACAAGGACTTCCTATCTTCGGCATGGCGTTTGGTGCGGTCATGAACTACCAGCAGTCTAGAAAGATTACAGAAATTGCACACAATTTTTATCAAAAGAGATATCTCTTCGAGAAATATTAAGAAATAGGAGTTTTTCTATGAGTGTCCAAGAACATAAAGAACTTGCCCCGAAGATGGTTAGATGTATGATCGTGACTGTAAGTGATACGAGAAACGAAGAGACCGACAAAAGCGGCCAGCTGATTCGGTCGTACTTAGAAGCACAGAGGCATGTGATCTCTGAATATCGGATTGTCAGTGACGATAAAGAATTTATTCAAGAGGCTGCCCATTTCGGCATTCAGGATGAAGGTATTGATGTTGTTCTTTTTAACGGTGGGACAGGCATAGCTTCTAGAGACGTAACGATAGAAGCCTTAACACCAATGTTTGATAAAGAAATAACCGGTTTTGGAGAGTTGTTCCGAATGCTCAGTTATACAGAAGATATTGGTTCAGGTGCCATGCTTAGCCGGGCAGCTGCAGGTGTAAAGGAGAGAACGGCAATTTTTTCTCTGCCCGGTTCAACCGGAGCTGTTAAGCTAGGAATGGAAAAACTGATCTTGCCCGAAATCGCTCATGTTGTCCAACAACTTCAAAAATAAAGAGGGTGCCTAAGCATCCTCTTTTTTATTATCCGTGAATTTTTGAAGTTATATCTTGATTCAATCTGTACCACAGCCAAAGGTCGTTTATGACTGATGCTAAACCAGCTATCTTATAATTCAACTCGCATGATAGCTCAAAGCTTTCTTCGGTAGATAACTGATCCTGCAATATGTTGATATGCTTCTCAATTTCTCCGATCCGATCTGGGATTGTTCCTCTTATTTTTTCCCATTGCAATAGAATAGAAGCTTGTTCTCTTTTATCATACAATTCCCATGGTCTAATTAAATGTGGCAGGGAGATTCCAAGCCTTTCATCCCATACAAAGTTATTCTGCAATTGAAATCACCTCTGCTTCCATTGTACAAAAGGTAACTCGTTGATGCGAGAGAAATAATTGATGTTATTTTTATTCATTTTTAAGAATAACCTTGCAATCACTACAGAAATTATGTTATTGTATGAACTATCATAAATGGTATTTTTATAAGAATATATGTATAAATATAAACAAAATATTTATATTTAGGGATTTCAGGAGGAGAGATTTCATATGGGGAAAAAGGTAGTTTTAGCTTATTCTGGTGGTTTAGATACATCGGTTGCTATTCCATGGTTAGCGGAAAAAGGATTTGAGGTTATTGCATTATGTTTAGATGTTGGTGAAGGGAAAGACCTTCCTTTTATTCAATCAAAGGCATTATCAATCGGGGCATCTGAATCCATTGTGTTAGATGTACAAAAAGAATATGCTGAGGAATATGCATTAGTTGCTCTTCAGTCGCATGCATTATATGAAGGGAAGTATCCGTTGATCTCTGCTCTTAGCCGACCGTTGATCGCTAAGAAGTTAGTTGAGACAGCAAGAAAATATGGAGCGACAGCTGTTGCGCATGGCTGTACAGGGAAAGGCAACGACCAAGTTCGTTTTGAAGTATCTGTTGCAGCTTTAGCGCCAGACCTTGAAGTGCTGGCACCAGTACGTGAGTGGAGCTGGTCTCGTGAGGAAGAGATTGAATATGCAAAGCAGCATGATATCCCGGTACCAATCAAAAAAGAAAACCCGTTCTCTATTGATCAGAATTTGTGGGGGAGAAGCAATGAGTGCGGGATTTTAGAAGATCCTTGGGCTGCACCGCCTGAAGAAGCTTACGAAATGACAGCTTCGTTAGAGAATACACCAGATAAGCCACAAATCGTAGAAATTGGATTCGAAAAAGGGGTGCCGGTGTC
Source organism: Fictibacillus barbaricus (assembly GCF_014635025.1). Taxonomy (GTDB): domain Bacteria; phylum Bacillota; class Bacilli; order Bacillales; family Fictibacillaceae; genus Fictibacillus; species Fictibacillus barbaricus. Next base: position 1,246,480 of record NZ_BMCE01000001.1, read on the forward strand.
ACTTAACGGTAAAACTGTGTCACTTGATCACCTTATCCATCAGTTAAATGCATGGGGAGGCGCACATGGAGTTGGACGTATCGACCATGTGGAAAATAGATTAGTCGGGATTAAATCACGTGAAGTATATGAATGCCCTGCAGCAACTACGCTTATCAAAGCGCATAAAGAGCTAGAGGATCTGACTTTAGTAAAGGAAGTCGCTCATTTTAAACCGATCATTGAAAAGAAGATGACAGAATTAATCTATGAAGGACTATGGTTTTCTCCACTAAACGCATCCTTAAAAGCCTTTTTAGATGAAACACAAAAATATGTAACAGGTACAGTGCGTGTTAAATTCTTTAAAGGTCACGCCATTGTAGAAGGCAGAAAATCACCATATTCGCTATATGATGAGAAGCTGGCAACGTATACGTCAGACGATGCGTTTGATCATACCGCTGCAAAAGGATTTATCTCATTGTGGGGTCTGCCAACGAAAGTAAGCAGCATGGTTCAAAAAAATGAGGTGAAAGTGTGAAAAAGTTATGGGGAGGACGTTTTTCAAAACAGCCAGAGGAATGGGTAGATGAGTTCGGTGCATCCATTTCGTTTGACCAGCAATTAGCAAGTCATGATATTAAAGGAAGTCTTGCCCATGCCAAAATGTTGTTTCAGTGCGGAATTATTGAAGAAAGCGCCTATGAAAACATAAAGAAGGGTCTGCTCTCCCTTCAGCAGCAAGAGCAAGAAGGGGAACTTTCTTATTCGGTGAAGTACGAAGACATCCATCTTAACCTAGAAAAACTGCTAACGGATAACATTGGACCTGACGGCGGTAAACTTCATACAGCGAGAAGCAGAAATGACCAAGTGGCAACAGACTTTCATCTTTATGTGAAAGAAGAAACATTGCTGATCATGGACCATATTGAAGAATTACAAAAGTCACTATTAAATCTTGCAGATGAACATGTTGAAACGATTATACCGGGGTATACACACCTTCAGCGCGCACAGCCAGTTTCTTTCGCCCATCATCTGTTAGCTTACTTTTGGATGCTTGATCGTGATAAAGAAAGGCTACAAGACAGCTTGAAGAGAACTGATATCATGCCGCTTGGTGCTGGAGCTCTAGCAGGAACAACCTTTGATATCAATCGAAATATTACGATGACCGAACTCGGCTTTTCTGGCAAGTACCCTAATAGTTTGGATGCTGTGAGTGATCGGGATTTTGCGATTGAATGCTGCAGCAATGCCTCCATGATTATGATGCATCTATCACGCTTCTGTGAAGAACTGATCCTTTGGTCCTCCGAAGAATTTGGATTTATTGAGATCAGCGATAGCTTCACAACCGGAAGCAGCATGATGCCGCAAAAAAAGAATCCGGATATGGCTGAATTGATCCGTGGTAAGAGCGGCCGAGTATTTGGGTCACTAGTATCATTGCTCACGTTAATGAAGGGGCTGCCTCTTGCGTACAACAAAGACATGCAAGAAGACAAAGAACCTGTTTTTGACACCGTTAAAACGGTAAAAGGGTGCTTAAGCATCATGACAGGTATGATGAATGAAATAAAGATCAATGTTGAAAAAATGAACAAAGCGGTTCATCAAGATTTTTCAAATGCTACAGAGCTTGCAGATTATCTTGCGAAAAAAGGAATTCCTTTTCGCGAAGCACATGAACTTGTAGGACAGATGGTACTTCATTGTATTCAAAAAGGATGCTATCTACTTGAGATTAGCATCGAGGAATATAAAGAGTGGTGCCCGCTTGTAGAAAAAGACTTATATGATGCACTCTCACCAAAAACAGCTGTTGAGAGAAGAAATTCTGAAGGCGGTACAGGATTTGATGCTGTACGCCAGCAAATCGATTCAGCTAAATCCAAGATGTACATTTCCAAAAATTAACCTAGATTAACTTTCTCCCTCAAAACAAAAACTATGGTTAAAGTTTTAATTTTCAAGGAGGAAGTTTCAATGGATAATGAAAAACGTCCGAACCAACAGCTCGAATACGATCTAGAAGGCGAGATGACCGTACATCAGCAGTTGACGGAAGCTTACCAAAGCGGGGTCGTTGATAAAGTAGATCAAGGTCAGCAGCGTACGAAGTTGGATGAGGATGAAAGTCTTCAATAGCAGTTATAAGGGTAGGATGACTCACTATGAGTCATCCTTTTTGCGTATGGAATCAATGTTTAGCGAATAAGGCTCCGATCGACTTCCATGTATTATTCCAGCTTAAAACGGGCACATTAAATGCTGTCTTCAAATAAATAAATCCTCAAAAATATTCAACTTTTTATTTTGTTTTTTTGGTGGTATGGTAACTATAGATATGAAGAAAAAATTTCCAATAAAGATCAGGGAGGGAATGCTGTGAAAATAGGTGTACCTACTGAAATAAAGAATAATGAAAATCGGGTAGCAATGACACCTGCAGGCGTTTTAAATCTCGTAGCGTCTGGTCATGAAGTGTTTATACAAAGAGGTGCAGGGCTTGGCTCAGGTTTTTCAGATGAAGAATACGAAAGTGCCGGCGGAGTGATCGTTGAGACACCGACCCAAGCATGGTCGATGGAAATGGTTATGAAAGTGAAAGAACCATTGCCAGAAGAGTACTGTTTTTTTCGTGAAGGGTTAATTCTTTTCACTTATTTGCATCTTGCCCCTGAACCAGAATTAACAAAAGCATTAATAGATAATAAAGTTATTGGAATAGCCTATGAGACAGTGCAGCTCCCGAACGGAACACTTCCATTGCTTACGCCAATGAGTGAAGTAGCAGGAAGAATGGCTGCTCAAATTGGGGCTCAGTTTTTAGAAAAGCCAAAAGGCGGTCTAGGTATCCTTTTAAGTGGCATTCCTGGTGTAAGACGCGGCAAGGTAACGATAATTGGCGGCGGAGTGGTAGGAACAAATGCTGCTAAGATTGCAATGGGTCTTGGAGCTGATGTCACAATTATTGATTTGAATCCTGAACGTCTTCGTCAGCTAGATGATATCTTTGGTGTTGAGATTAATACACTAATTTCTAATCCGCTTAACATCGCACTTGCTGTACAAGAATCGGCTTTGGTTATTGGTGCAGTGCTGATCCCAGGGGCAAGAGCGCCTAAACTGGTTACAGAAGAGATGATTAAAGGGATGCAGCCAGGCTCTGTAATTGTGGATGTAGCCATCGACCAAGGTGGTATTTTCGAAACGGTTGACCGGATTACGACACATGATAATCCGACGTATGAAAAGTATGGTGTTCTGCATTATGCAGTAGCAAACATGCCTGGGGCTGTTCCTAGAACATCGACTATCGGTCTTACAAACGTAACGGTCCCATATGCCCTGCAAATAGCGAACAAAGGGTACGCTAAAGCGTGTTTAGATAATGAGGCATTGTTAAAGGGGATTAATACGTTAGATGGATTTGTAACTTATAAAGCTGTTGCTGAAGCACACCAGCTCGATTATATGGATGCAGCATCCATACTGACTCAGAAAAAATAATAAACATCATACAAAAAACATAAAAAGTCCACATTCCTTTTCACTGGAATCGGACTTTTTTTTCATTCTATAATAGGGTATGTAAGGATAGAAGAATATAGTAAACCAATTGATTGAAGGGAGCAGGTAAGATGAGAGTAACATATCACGGACATTCAGTGCTGGAGATTAAAACGCGAGATCATTCGATTTGGATAGACCCTTTTATTAACGGAAACGGACAAGCTGCTATTAAAGTGGGAGACATTACAGCAGATGTTATTCTATTGACTCATGGCCATAATGATCATGTTGGTGACACAGTTGAGATCGCAAAAGCTAACAACAGTTTAGTTGTAGCACCTTTTGAACTGGCAGAATATATCGGATCACTAGGAGTGGAAACACATCCAATGCATATTGGCGGAAGCCGCACGTTTGATTTTGGAAAAGTAAAGTTTACTCAAGCTTTCCATGGTTCAAGTTTTACACAAGAAGACGGCACGGTTGTCTATACCGGTATGCCAGCAGGTATTTTATTTTCACACGGTGGCAAAACTTTATACCATGCAGGAGATACAGCTCTTTTCTCAGATATGAAATTGATCGGAGAATTTGAGAAACCAGACGTAGCCTTCTTGCCGATAGGGGATAATTTTACAATGGGTCCTGAAGACGCCCTCATTGCTGCAAAATGGATCGGTGCCAACTTGACTGTTCCTATTCATTACAATACGTTCCCTGTTATTGAGCAAGATCCAGAGAGTACTTTCACATCCAAACTCGGTAATAAGGGAAAGGTGCTTCAAAGCGGTGAAAGCTTAAACGTATAATTGATTCTAACCTCTCTTTCTATGCATACGAATGATAGTAAGGGAGGTTGTATTTATTATGAGCCAGGAAAAAATCGCAAAGCTATTAATGTTAATCGTGCTGCTTTATGTAGCCATTCCGGTTTTATCATTCGATGGACCGCCTATGCAAAAGATATTTACCTTTGCATGGAGCGGGTTTGCGTGTATGTTACTGATGAGTATTCTATTTAAAAGAAATCCTTTCAATAAAAAGGCCATCAAGAAACAAAGTAGTCTTGAAAATCAAAAAACGAGAAAAAGAATGCACACGGGAAGTTGAGTTTCTGTTTTAATGCCTGTATAATCTGTATTAGTCAATTAACAAAAACAGATAGATACAGGTAAAAAGGAACGGTGAATGTAATGCTAACAAAGCATGAACAAATATTGCAGCATATTTTGAACCTTGATGTCGGATCAAAAATCTCCGTTCGGCAAATAGCTAAAGATTTAACCGTAAGTGAAGGTACTGCTTATCGTGCGATTAAAGAAGCTGAGAACCAGGGAATTGTTAGTACCATCGAACGTGTGGGTACCATTCGTATTGAAAGGCAAGCAAAGAGCAGTATCGAAAAATTAACATTCGCTGAAGTGGTCAATATTGTTGAAGGACAAGTGCTTGGCGGACGGGCAGGACTTCATAAAACACTGCATAAGTTTGTCATTGGCGCCATGAAACTAGAAGCGATGATGAGATATGTAGACGCGGGCAGCTTATTAATCGTAGGTAACCGGGTAAATGCCCATGAATTAGGACTTAAAGCAGGCAGTGCGATCCTAGTAACAGGGGGCTTTGATACAGAGGATGAAGTGAAGAGACTTGCTGACGAACTTGAGCTGCCGGTTATTTCAACGAGTTATGATACGTTTACCGTGGCAACCATGATCAACAAGGCCATTCATGATCGTTTAATCAAAAAGGATATCGTTTTGGCATCTGATATATTAATTCCTATCGATGAAACTCACTATCTCTTTCAACATGATAAAGTACAGCGATGGCATGAGTTGAATCAGAAGACGATGCATAGCCGTTATCCTGTTGTTGATCAATCTAATCGTGTCACAGGTGTTGTTACCTCCAAGGACATTATTGGTGTACCTATGAGCATGCAAGTAGAAAAGGTGATGACACGTGCACCACTAACGGTTACCGAAAAAACGTCGGTTGCCGCATGTGCTCATATGATGATTTGGGAAGGAATCGAATTACTTCCTGTAATAGGTTCTTCTCATAAATTGATTGGAATTTTAACAAGGCAAGATGTATTAAAAGCTATGCAGATGATGCAGAAGCAGCCGCAAGTTGGTGCAACCTTCGACGACCTGATCACAACAGAATTAAAAGAATTAAAGTCAGACCATGAAATAAGATTTTCCTGCAGAATTACCCCACAGATGACAAACCATCTAGGGACAGTTTCATACGGTGTACTAATGACATTAGTCACTGAGACAGCACGTAAAGCTTTAAGAAAAATTAAAAAAGGTGATCTCGTTGTTGAGAACGTAACCTTCTACTATATTAAGCCCGTTCAGATTGATAGTGATATCGAATTGATTCCAAGAGTGCTAGAAGTGAGCCGCAAATTTGGAAAAGTTGATGTAGAGATCCATCATGATGGCAAGATTGTTGGAAAAGCGATGATGATGGCTCAGCTGCTAGATCACCGTTCATAATATAAAAAGTCCCTGTATAAGGGACTTTTTTATCAATAACTTCTTTAATTTTTTTGTGCTTCTTGTCGTGCAAGCGTAAGAAAATGCTTATACATCTTATAGTTCATGATCAACAGAACGATACCGTATGCTAAAAAGATAAGTGCGACCCATAATTGCACACGGCCTTCAACCGCTGTTAATTCGTTCAATCCGAATGAAGCTAAGAATGCACCGAGTGCCATTTTTGCTTTTGTTCCTGTCCAGCGTTTTAAGAAAGGTTCTTTTGCACGTACTTCTGATACTTTATAAAACACATATAGAGCAAAAGAAAGTATAATAAGAATAATAAAAATCGGCATTAAAAATTCCCCCACGTATTTACTCCACTTTATTGTAAACGTTTAAAACCATAATTGCCACAACGACGTCAAAAAGGAGTTTGCTATGAGAGAGGAAATCTTAAAGAAAATTCAACAATATGATCGAATTATCATTCATCGTCATGTTAGACCAGACCCAGATGCACTAGGATCACAAGGCGGCCTTGCTTCTATTATTCAAGCAAGTTTTCCCGAAAAGGAAGTTTTTGTAGTAGGGGAAGAAGACGCTGGGCTACTATTTCTAAACAAAATGAATGAGATTGAAGATGAGATGTATAACGGCTCTTTAGTCATTATTTGTGATACAGCAAACTCTCCTCGTATCAGTGATCCGCGTTACAGATTAGGAGATTTTGTTATCAAGATCGACCATCACCCGAATGAAGACCCGTATGGAGATCTGGTCTGGGTGGATACAACAGCAAGTTCTACTTCTGAAATGATTATGGATCTATATCTTTCAGGAGCGGATTCAGGTCTTAAGTTAAATGACCGGGGAGCAAGGCTTTTATATGCTGGAATAATAGGGGATACAGGACGTTTCTTATTTTCGAACACCTCTATGAAAACACATCGGTACACGGCTCTTCTACTAGAGACAGGGTTTTCACCATCTGAGGTTCATGAAAATTTGTACAAGATATCAGAAAAACTAGTAAGGTTAAACGGATATGTATTACAGCATTTCTCCATTGTTGATGATTGTGTGGGCTATATCCATCTAACAAGTGATACATTAAAGGAATTCAACACGAGTGCTAGTGAAGCGTCCCTTCTTGTTAACTCTTTTTCTCATGTTGAAGGGCTCCTTGCGTGGGTTTTCTTTGTAGATGAGCCTGATCAGATCAGAGTCAGGCTGCGCTCAAAAGGACCGGTCGTGAATAAGGTTGCTGTGAAATTTAATGGTGGAGGCCATCCGAGAGCGTCAGGAGCAACGGTTTATACGGAAGAGGAAACGCAGTCGGTGCTTGCTGAGCTTAGAAAACTTTGTAAAGAATATAAAGCAAAATAAAAAAGGCCTCATCGGGGGGCCTTTTTACACGTAATGAGAGCGTGTGAAATTAGTTTCCTTTTTCAGGGATAAACCAAGAGCCAACATCTGTTACATCTTCATGCACTTTTAAGTTTAACTTTGCAAGCTCTCTTTTGATTAGGTCTGCTACTTCTTTTGTTTCTGCAAATGCTGAGAAGCCATTTTGTAATTCCTTCACCTTTTCACGGGCAAGTTCTTTTCGATTAATAATCATGTAGTTTTCCCCCCAATATTCACTTCTTATTACTCGTATTTTATACAAAATAAGGAGGGATTGCTATTTCTTTGCCCAAAGATTCATAAAAACGTAATATTTCACCCATTATTTATGCATAATCATTCACTTGCTTTTGCTGATATATAAATTCTAAGTATGCCATTGTATAAATAAAGATGGTCAATATTAACTCTATAAGCTTGTTCATCATCATCAATACGATAGGGTTTATTTTCAATAGCCTGGAAAAGTAAAGTATTACTTTTAGCAATGGTTTCTGTATCTTCTCCCATTAAATGTTCGAGATCATCTTCAACCGCTTTTATTAAATGCACCCTCGTTAGATTAGATAATTTCTTAGAGTTTATTTCTGAGAAACGTACATTAATCTCGTGCAGTTTAAACTTTTTTGCAAGTTCTTTATTCGCTTTTTCATCATCAGACGTAAGGATTTCGTTTTTCTTTTCTAAATCTGTAATGATGAGTTTCTGGTCATCGATCCTATGGATTAGCCTTTCATGAGCTAAACCGCCTTGTATTAAAAAAAACGCCCAGCCGATAATAAATCCAATCGCTATGCCAGCAAAAAAACGCTGGTAGCCTTTTCGTTGATATAGCGGGGGAATCCTCATCAGTTGATATTCTCCTGGCTGAGCCACTGAATTAACTGCATGGCTGTGTTAGCTCCTGCAATTGCAACAAAGATATAAGTTAATTGTTTAAAGATCTCAATCGTCGCTCCGTTTTCAAAACTTCTTTCAAAGTTTGTGATGGTATCAAATGTCCCGCCAATCGCAGCGACGATCGCCCATATTTTTAGCTTTTTAGCCAGCTCCATCATTTCTAGTATCGGAGCTTTCCCTACAAGAAAAGCCGCGAGTCCGCCGATTAATGCACCGCCTAATAGTACACCAAAAGCAATAGCAAAATCTAAGATTATGTTAGCAAAAAAATCCCGTACCATGAGAATCCTCCTCTCCTACTCAATGTATGGACAACAACTACAGAGTATGCTCGTTTCATAATAGAATCAGAAAACTTGACAGATAAAACCTGTTTCATTAACACACACAGACTTCTGTACTATAATGGAGGTGCAAACAGGTGCGAAAAGGAAGTGAAGGTATGGGATTTGTCCCCTTGCATATACATAGTGAATATTCGCTTCTAGAAAGCTCTTGCCGTATTGAAGGGCTTATTACCCGAGCAGTAGAAATGGGTTATTCCTCATTGGCTTTGACCGATAAAGCAAATATGTACGGTGCATTAAAATTTTACACCGCATGTATAAAGGCAGGACTACAGCCGATTATTGGGTTGGAAGCTGAAATAGGCAAAGAGCACCAAAACAATAAAGCCAAAATACGGTCTACATACAAAATTCTTCTATATGCCATGAACATGGACGGGTATAAAAATCTATTAAAACTTACAACCCTTATGCAAACAAAGCAGGAAGGGGAAGTTTCACCGGTTACTCATGAGGAACTTTCAATCCATTCTGAAGGACTGATTGCTGTTTCCGCTGGTCCAGAAGGAGAGATCCAACAGTACCTATCTAAAGAAGACCGTGAAAAAAATCAAATAAATAGATTGCTTGAATTTTATATGTACTGGTTTCCTGGGCGCTTCTATCTCGGTCTTGAAGACCATGAAACAGGCTTTGAAAAAACGTTAAACCTGCAGCTGCAAGCACTCTCAAGGAAGTTTCACATACCGTTGATCTGTACCCATGAAACATACTATGTGAATAAGGAAGATTCACATGCACATGATATTCTTCTTTGCATTAAACAAGGTGAGAAAATTAATAATTCTGAGCGATATAAACTTCCAACAGGCGAGTATTATCTAAAATCACAATTTGAGATGGAACAGATGTTTTCACATGTTCCAGAAGCAGTTGAAGAAACGGCCAAACTTGCACAGAGATGCTCATTAGAACTCACTTTTGGGGAGATCGCCCTTCCGAAGTACCCTGTTCCAAGTCATTTGGACAGCAATGCATTTTTAACGGAGCTATGTGAAAAGGGTCTTTCAAAGAGATATGAAACCATTACGCCTGAGATTAAAAAAAGGCTTTCTTATGAACTAAATATCATTAAGAATATGAATTTTGAAGACTACTTTTTGATCGTTTGGGATTTCATGAAATTTGCACATGACGAAAAGATGATCACCGGCCCAGGTAGAGGGTCGGCTGCAGGTTCATTAGTGGCTTATGTTCTCGAGATTACGAACGTTGATCCAATACATCATCAACTTATTTTTGAACGGTTTCTAAATCCAGAGCGTGTTACAATGCCAGATATCGATATTGATTTTCCGGACAACCGCCGGGATGAAGTCTTAAGATATGTAGCCAGAAAATATGGAACAGACTATGTTGCCCAAATTATTACTTTTGGTACGCTAGCAGCCAGAGCTGCCATAAGAGACGCCGGAAGAGTAATGGATTTTGCGCCTTCACTTATAGATTTAACCGCTAAGAAAATACCTTCTAGACCAGGGATATCATTAAAGGATGCATTAAAAGAATCGGCTGGATTACAGCAAGCTTATGATGCAGATCCCGATGTAAAGAAACTCGTAAGTATTGCCATGACACTTGAGGGATTGCCTCGGCATGTTTCTACACATGCAGCAGGAGTTGTGTTATCAGGAGCTCCACTCGTTCAAAAGGTCCCTTTACAGGCGGGGCATGAAGGAATACCGCTCACACAATATAGTATGGAATGGCTTGAGGCATCCGGACTTTTAAAGATGGACTTCTTAGGTTTACGAAACTTATCTTTAATTGAAAATATTTTGGTCTCTATTGAAAAGAACGAAAAAGTGAAAATCAATCTGAATGATATTCCTTTTACAGATGCAAAGACGTTCGACCTTCTTGCAAAAGGTGATACCACGGGTGTCTTCCAGTTAGAATCAGACGGGATGAGAAAAGTTCTGCAGCAGCTTAAACCAACCGAGTTTGAGGATATTGTGGCTGTAAACGCACTCTATCGACCAGGTCCGATGCAGAACATCCCAGATTATATAGCAGGAAAAAACGGGCAAAAGACCGTTGAATATATGCATCCGGATCTTGAACCGATATTAAAGTCCACGTATGGTGTAATCGTCTACCAAGAGCAAATTATGCAGATTGCAACAAAACTAGCAGGATTTACACTTGGTGAAGCAGATCTATTAAGAAGAGCGGTTGGTAAAAAGAAACGTGATATTTTAGTCAGGGAGCGCGAACATTTTGTTGCAGGCTGTTTAAAACAAGGCTATGATGAAAAGTCTGCTGATGCTTTATATGATCTTATTGTTCGGTTTGCTGATTACGGATTTCCACGAAGCCATGCTGTAGCTTACAGTGTAATCGCATATCAGCTCGCTTTTTTAAAAGCTAATTATCCCGCATATTTTATGGCAGCATTACTTTCAAGCGTTATTGGCAATCATGATAAAGTTAATCAGTATATAAAAGAGTCAGAACAAAAGGGAATTCCTGTACTGCCTCCTTCTATAAAAAAAAGCAGTGCTGTTTTTTCCTCAGAAGGATCTAAAATCTTATTTGGACTATTAGCAGTAAAGAACGTTGGTCTAAATGCAATAAAAACGTTAATGGAAGAGAATGCAAAAGAACCATTTCAAGACCTTTTTGATATTTGTGCAAGATGTCCTCAAAAATTAGTAAATAAACGAACACTTGAATCGTTGATCTTTGCTGGAGCCATGGATGATCTTGGGGAAGACAGAGCAGTACTGCTGGCTTCTCTTGAAACGGCAATCGAATATGGTGAAGAGTTTCAAGAAATCTCACGAAAGAATCAAATGTATCTGTTTGATGATGATATCAATCTCCCTAAACCATCTTATGTGTCAGTTCAGCCGTTTCAAAACGGTGAAAGACTTAAGTTTGAGAAGGAAGCACTTGGTTTCTTCTTTTCCTCTCATCCGCTGCAGAGATATCGATCTATCTTAGCAAGCTGGAAAGCGGCAAATGTTCGTGAGATACAAGAGAAAACGTCCTCTGTCCGTCTTGGCGTTCTAGTGGACAAGGTACGTGTCATTAAAACAAAAAAAGGGGAACTTATGGCCTTTCTTACCATTAGTGATGAAAGCGGAGAGATAGAGGCAGTAGCTTTTCCAAAAGTATATGAGACCTATCACGGTATTCTGCAAAAAGGAGAACAATTATTTTTAGAAGGAAGTGTGGAAGAGCGTAACGAATCACTACAGATACTTATAAATAGATGTAAGCTGCTTTCAGAACTCAAAACCAATGATCAACCTACTGTATTTATAAAAATTGATAAGCACCATCAGTCACCCCAGCATCTAAATGCAGTAAAGACGATCTTGGAGCAGTCTAGAGGCAGCATACCTGTTGTACTCATCTATGAAGAAAACAGGCAAAAAGTTCAAATCTCACAAAAAGTACATGCTGATGAGAACCTGCTTTTAGAATTGCAATCTGTTATTGGTAAGGGTAATGTCGTCTTTAGAAGAAATTAATAACTTTACAGCTTGTTAACATTTGTTATAATTAATGAGTCAATAATAGTGGTCTGACCACCTCCTAATTTGACTCATCGACCTTAAATTTAAAAAACATTAGGAGATGAAATGATGTCTACATTACGAGAAGAAGCACTACACATGCACCGCATACATCAAGGAAAGTTAGAATCAAAGTCAAAGGTACCCGTACGTAATGCAAAGGATTTAAGCCTTGCTTATTCTCCTGGTGTTGCAGAACCGTGTAAGGATATTTATGATGATAAATCCAAAGTCTATGACTATACGATGAAAGGAAACACAGTTGCTGTTGTTTCAGATGGAACGGCAGTATTAGGTCTAGGCAATATTGGGCCTGAAGCTGCGCTTCCTGTTATGGAAGGAAAGGCTGTTCTTTTTAAAAGTTTTGCTGGGGTTGATGCATTCCCAATCTGTTTAAGTTCAACAGATGTGGATAAAATTGTTGAAACAGTTAAATTACTCGAGCCGACATTTGGAGGAGTAAATTTAGAAGATATTGCAGCACCTAATTGTTTCGTAGTCGAAGAGCGTTTAAAGAAAGAAACAAATATTCCTATCTTCCATGATGATCAGCATGGAACAGCTATTGTTACGCTGGCTGGTCTCGTAAACGCACTGAAACTGACAGGACGTGAAATGTCTAAGATAAAAGTTGTTGTAAATGGTGCCGGAGCAGCTGGTATCGCGATTATTAAACTCCTAGACCGATTTGGCGTAAAAGATATCGTCATGTGTGATACTAAAGGTGCTATTTATGAAGACCGCCCATATGGAATGAACAGTGTTAAAAAGGAAGTAGCAAGATTTACAAATCGTTCAAAACAAGAAGGTACTCTTGCTGATGTAATCAGTGGAACAGATGTATTTGTAGGGGTTTCTGTAGAGGGTGCTCTTACAAAAGCGATGGTAGAATCCATGAACCCTGAACCGATTATCTTCGCGATGGCTAACCCTAATCCGGAAATTATGCCGCATGAAGCACGTGAAGCAGGAGCAATGGTAATTGGAACTGGACGTTCTGATTTCCCGAACCAAGTGAATAACGTGCTTGCATTTCCAGGTATCTTCCGTGGTGCTCTTGATGTAAGAGCAACTCACATCAACGAAGAGATGAAAATTGCAGCTGTACATGCGATTGCTAATCTTGTAAATCCTGTAGAATTAAGTGCAGAATACGTGATCCCTGCACCGTTTGACCCTCGTGTTGCTCCAGCAGTTGCAGCAGCAGTTGCAACTGCTGCTATGGAGACAGGTGTTGCTAGAATACGTGTGAATCCAGAAGACATCGCTGAAAAGACAAAGAGACTTGCAATTATCGGAAAAGATGAATGAAACCGGTAGAGGAGAGAGGGATGTCTGTCCAGCCTACCGAAAAAGTATATATTGAAATTCTTAAACAAATTAAAGCCATTATTGTAGAAGACGGCCTTCAAGCGGGTGACAAGCTCCCCTCCGAAAGGGAGCTTAGTGAGCGATTAAAAGTAGGAAGGTCGTCTGTTCGTGAAGCGCTAAGAGCTCTTGAGCTGCTAGGTTTGATTGAAACCAGAAGGGGAGAGGGCACTTTTATATGTGAAGCGACAGGACATAGGCTTGTTGAAGTATTGGCTTCCTTTATATTAAACGATAAAAAAGCAAGGAAAGATCTACAGGAAACCAGGCATATTGTCATTAAAGAGTGTACAGAGCTTGCGGTTTTAAGATGTGATTCTTCTAAGATCAGCAAACTTGAGAGTTTAATTCAGCAGATGGACAAAAGCGGTCAAGGCAAAATATATGAAGTCTGTAAGCAATTTGAAAAAATTGTGATTCAATCATGCGGCAATCATCTTCTTTATCGTTTATATGTGGAACTTACGGGTTATGGGTTATCATTGCAACGTACAAATTCATATTGGCCACCAGACTTATGTGAGGAAGTTCTTCAACTTCTTCAGCAAAAGAATGCCGTGAAGCTAACGAATTTGTTATCAAAACAAAACGATGCCCTTTATCGCATCGAATAGGTGGTGTTATTCATTCATGATCAAAGGTTTGTTTGTTAAAAAGAAAAAATATGCCACAATACCGACTGGTAAAGTAAAACAGGATGTACCTGAAGGAATAATGAGTAAATGTCCAGAGTGCAAGCACATCATGGTAACAAAAGAGCTAAGAAAAAATTTGCTTGTATGTCAGGCTTGTCAGTATCATTATCCGATGTCATCACAGGAACGAATTGCGGGTCTGATCGATGAGGGAACTTTTACGGAATATGATGCAGATATGATTTCAAAAAATCCTTTAGAATTTCCGGATTATGTAGAAAAACTTGAGAGTGACCGAAAGAAAACGAAGATAAACGAAGCTGTTGTTACCGGAGAAGGTCAGATTGATGGTCTGGATGTAACTTTGGCTGTTATGGATTCTCGTTTTAGAATGGGAAGCATGGGCTCAGTTGTTGGTGAGAAGATTACACGCGCTATTGAAAAGGCAATTGAGAACGAAAGGCCATTTATCATTTTTACAGCCTCAGGCGGTGCTAGGATGCAAGAGGGTGTTCTAAGTCTCATGCAGATGGCTAAAACAAGTGTAGCGCTTAAAAGGCTGAGCGATAGAGGGTTATTATTTATCTCTGTAATGACTCATCCGACAACAGGTGGGGTATCTGCTAGTTTTGCATCCGTGGGGGACTATAACTTTGCAGAACCAAAGGCTCTCATCGGTTTTGCTGGAAGAAGAATAATTGAACAAACGATCCGACAAGAATTACCCGAGGATTTTCAAACGGCTGAGTTTTTACTAAAACATGGACAGCTTGACGGTGTTATCCACCGCAGCCAAATGAAGAAAACATTAGGCACATTATTAAAGATTCATTCAGAAGGGAGGCGTTAAGCATGGCGGCAGAATTAGAATTTGAAAGACCGATACACGAACTTGAGAAGAAGATAGCAGAGCTGAAGTCTTTTATGGATGAGAAAGGTATTGATCTAACAGATGAGATTAAAAGGCTTGAAGAAAAATTGTCTAATCTGGAAAAAAGTACTTACTCAGATATGAAGCCTTGGGATCGTGTACAGATTGCCAGACATGCTGAACGTCCGACCACTCTTGATTATATAGGTTACCTTTTTTCCGACTTTATCGAACTGCATGGAGACCGTCTTTTCGGCGATGATGAGGCTATTGTAGGTGGAGTGGCTTTTTATAAAGATATTCCCGTTACAGTAATCGGACATCAAAGAGGCAAGGATACAAAAGAAAACTTGCGCCGTAACTTTGGTATGCCTCATCCTGAGGGATATCGCAAAGCTTTGCGCTTAATGAAGCAAGCTGAGAAGTTTAATAGACCTATCATTTGTTTTATTGATACAAAGGGTGCCTACCCCGGAAAAGCAGCAGAAGAAAGAGGACAGAGTGAAGCTATCGCTCGAAACCTTGTTGAAATGGCTGGACTAACTGTTCCTGTTATTTGTGTTGTGATCGGAGAAGGTGGAAGCGGCGGTGCGCTTGCACTTGGTGTAGGAAATTATGTGCATATGCTGGAGAATTCAACGTACTCTGTTATTTCACCAGAAGGTGCAGCGGCTATTCTATGGAAAGATGCTTCCCTTGCAAAAAAGGCAGCTGAATCTATGAGGATAACAGCTCCAGATTTAAAAGAATTGGGAATCATTGATGAAATTATTGAAGAAGTAAAAGGCGGAGCGCATAAAGATGCAAAACATCAAGCTGAGCTGATCGACCAGGTCTTGGAAACTTCTCTTCATTCTTTATTGGCTATGTCCCAGGAAGAGCTTATTAATCAGCGTTATGAAAAATATAAAAAAATCGGACAATTTGGGTTTGTAAACGATTCCATTGTTGTTAAATAGGGAATGTGCCTTTCCGCCTTAGGAAAGGCGCATTTTTTTGCCTATTGTTGTCTATTGTGTTCAACATTTGAACATGATATTTTAATAAGACGAGAGAACTAGAGAGGTGAAATGTTTCATGAAACGGATAGGAGTTCTAACTAGTGGTGGTGACTCACCTGGCATGAATGCTGCCATCCGAGCGGTTGTTAGAAAAGGGATCTACCATGACTTAGAAGTTTATGGGATATACAATGGTTATGCAGGACTAATTTCAGGGAATATAAAGAAACTAGAGTTAGGTTCTGTTGGAGATATTATACATCGGGGTGGCACAATGCTTCACTCAGCCCGCTGCCTGGAATTTAAAACACCAGAAGGTCAGCAAAAAGGCATTGAGCAGCTAAAGAAATTTGGCATTGAAGGATTGGTAGTAATCGGCGGAGATGGATCATTCCAAGGTGCGAAGAAGTTATCTGAGCAAGGATATCCTACAATTGGTGTTCCTGGTACGATTGATAATGACATCCCTGGAACTGATTTCACAATCGGTTTTGATACGGCATTAAACACGATTATTGATGCCATTGATAAGATTCGTGATACAGCAACCTCTCATGAGCGTACGTATATTATCGAGGTAATGGGACGGGATGCAGGAGACCTTGCTCTATGGGCTGGACTAGCTGATGGAGCTGAGACGATCCTAATTCCGGAAGAAGAACATAAGATGGAGCAGGTTGTTCAAAAGCTTCAAAGAGGACATGAACGCGGAAAGAAACACAGTATCATCATTGTTGCTGAAGGTTGCGGAAGCGGTGTAGATATCGCAAAAGAAATTGAGACACTTACCGGTTTCGAAACGAGAGTTACGGTTCTTGGACACATCCAGCGCGGCGGATCACCGACTGCTTTTGACCGAGTATTAGCAAGCCGTCTTGGTGCGCAAGCGGTTGAACTGTTGTTACAGGGCAAAGCTGGGCGTACAGTAGGTATTGAAAATAACAAACTTGTTGATTATGACATTACAGAAGTTTTATCCCAAAAACATTCGATTGACAAACAAATGTACAGATTATCTCAGGAATTATCCATATAATCCGCAAAAACAGCATCGCACGGCTGCAGGTTTCTGTATATCCCGTGCGATGCCTTCTTGCGAAAAAAGAAAAGAAAATCAGGAGGCCATTATATGATGCGCAAAACTAAAATCGTTTGTACAATAGGTCCTGCAAGCGAAAGCATAGATAAATTAAAAGAATTAATGAATGCTGGGATGAATGTTTCCCGTCTTAACTTTTCACATGGTGATTTTGAAGAGCATGGTCAACGAATCAAGAACATTCGTGAAGCATCTAAGGAGCTTGGCAAAACCGTTGCGATTCTTTTAGATACTAAAGGTCCTGAAATTCGTACACAAACACTTGAAGGCGGAGTTGCTGAGCTTGTGGCAGGAAACGAACTGATTGTTTCTATGGAAGAAGTTATTGGGAACGAAAAGAAAATCTCCGTAACATATCCTGGACTCGTGGAAGATGTTGGAGTGGGGTCTAGGATCCTTCTGGATGATGGTCTTATCGAGCTTGAAGTAACAGCGATCGGTCAGAATGAATTGACTACAAAGATCTTAAACTCAGGAACACTAAAAAACAAAAAAGGCGTTAATGTTCCAAATGTAAGTGTTAAGCTTCCAGGTATTACTGATAAAGATGCAAAAGATATTGAGTTTGGTATTGAGCAAGGTGTTGATTTCATTGCTGCTTCTTTCGTACGCCGTGCAACAGACGTACTTGAGATCCGCGAAATCCTAGACAAACACAATGCAAACCATATTCAAATTATCCCTAAGATCGAGAACCAAGAAGGGGTAGATAACATCGATGAAATTCTTGCTGTATCTGACGGCTTAATGGTAGCTCGTGGGGATCTAGGTGTAGAAATTCCCGCTGAAGAAGTTCCGCTTGTACAAAAAATGCTGATCAAGAAATGTAATGAGCTTGGAAAACCAGTTATTACAGCTACACAAATGTTAGATTCTATGCAGCGTAACCCTCGTCCTACACGTGCGGAAGCAAGTGACGTAGCAAACGCTATCTTTGACGGAACTGACGCAATCATGTTATCTGGTGAAACAGCTGCAGGTAATTATCCTGTAGAAGCGGTTCTTACGATGCACAAGATCGCAAGCCGTGCTGAAAGTTCACTAAACTATAAGACACTTCTTTCTTCTAAGAGCAAGGAAAGCAAGACGACGATTACAGATGCGATCTCACAATCTGTGTCATTTACTGCCCTTAATTTAGATGCGGATGCAGTGATCACGGCAACTGAAAAAGGACAAACGGCTCGCATGATCTCAAAATACCGTCCTAAGGCACCAATCATCGCTGTTACAAGCAATGAAGATGTTTGCCGTAAACTCGCACTCGTTTGGGGTGTTACACCTGTTAAAGGTGAAAAGGCTGGAACAACGGATGAAATGTTCCAGATCGCGATTGATTCTGCATTAAAGGCAAACGCGGTTCATCATGGCAACCTTGTTGTTATTACTGCTGGTGTTCCAGTTGGTGAATCAGGTTCTACTAACTTAATGAAGGTTCACATTATTGGGGATGTACTTGCAAGAGCTCAAGGTATTGGCCAATCATCTGCATCAGGTAAAGTTATAGTGGCTAAAACAGCACAAGAAGCTATGGAGAAGATGACAGAAGGTGCCATTCTCGTTACGGTTGGCACAGACCGTGATATGATGCCTGCGTTTGAAAAAGCTGCAGCTGTTATTACGGAAGAGGGCGGCTTAACAAGCCATGCTGCTGTTTGCGGTGTATCTTTAAGCATCCCTGTTATTGTTGGACTTCAAAATGCAACTGAAATCTTTAAAGATGGACAAGAGATCACAATTGATGCCTCTGTTGGTTACATCTATGATGGAAGAAAGAATGTTATCTAAGATAAGGAAAAAGAGAAGGAAATGAAACCTTCTCTTTTTTTTACGTAGATCTATATAAATGAGAGAGACAAAGAAGGAACATTTATCAACAACGGAATTTGTCTCATATTTTTGTCTTCTGAAAGCGGTGAAAAATATGTTCCGAGTTCTACTATTTATTTTTATACTTGTTCCAGCAATCGAAGTAAGCATATTTATTTTGGCAGGCCAGTATATGGGTATTCCGGCAACAATAGTATGCATATTGTTTACTGGGATTCTAGGGGCATACTTGGCCAAAAAAGAAGGAACAGAAACGCTCAAACGCGCTAAGTTGCAGATGGAAAGCGGACAGGTGCCAGGTGATGCTGTACTAGATGGTGCTTGTATTCTAGTGGGTGGTGCGCTGTTATTAACACCAGGATTTTTAACGGATTTTATTGGATTTGCACTGCTGTTTCCTCCGATTCGAAAGCTGGCTAAATATTGGCTAAAAGCGAAGCTCTATCATAAAATAAAATCAGGTCAGTTTTATTTCATTAAAAGACCCTGAAGAAAAAAACAAAGAACGCTGCTATCTTTTTTTTACGCAGTCGTTCTTTTTATTTGTGTATTGGTTTTATGATGAACTGATAAATTTCATGGAAGAACTTAGCTTCGTAGAGAGCTCGGATAATGACCAGAATTACTGGTCCTATAATCAATCCGACAAATCCGAATAACTGAAAACCCGCAAAGAGAGCCACTAATGTTGCTAGCGGATCAAGTCCAATTGTTTTCGATAATAGTTTTGGCTCCATGATTTGTCTTTGTATAACAACGATACCATATAGTATAGATAATCCTATTGTTAGCGTATAGTTGCCTGTTAAGAAACAATAGGCGATCCAAGGCAAAAAAACTGCACCCGTACCAAGGTATGGGAGTAGATCAATAGCTCCGATCAACACAGAGATCGTTACAGCATAATCAATACGCAGGATAAGGAGTCCGACTAAAACGATGCAGGCGGTTATCGAGATTAAAGTAAGCTGTGCTTTTAAAAAACCGAACAATGCTTTTCGAAGTTCAATATAAACAGTTTTAACAGTAAGGGTTAATTTATCTGGAAATATGGCAGTGAGAAAACCGGTTAATCTGTACCAGTCCTTACTAATGAAAAAGGCTGCTAAAAGAGAAAAAATAAACACGGTCAGAAAGGTTGGCAAGCTTACAATCATTAAGGAAACACTATTAATGATCGTTTGTGTAATACTTGTGAAGTTAGTTGTGATGCTGTCGCCTATCTTCTCAATATTGTCCATGACCGTTTCTTGCTGATCTGTACCTAGCTTGCTGTAAATAGAAAGCAAATCATGATACAACGGAAGAACGTTCGTCTTAAACGAGTTTTCAAAATAGAACACAAGCTCCTGAATATAAGCAGGCAGTTCATGAGCAATATAAGCAAATCCAGTCATCATCTCCTGAATAAGCAATGTTAGAAGCAGCACTAATACACCAAGAAGAACGAATATGGAGAAAATGACGGCAAGAGCTCTGTTCATTTTAAATCTGTAAGCCAAAAACCCTACAAGCGGATTAATGGCCAATGCAATGATAGCTCCTGCAATAAAGGGATAAAGGATTCCAGATACATAATAACCAGTAAGAATAAGAGCTGCAGCGAAAAAAAGGATAAGCAATAGACGGATTAATCGCTGTATCAGTTCGGGATGCACCGTGTTCACCTGCTTTCTTAATACCTAGACCAGAAAGGATTTATAATATGGAGCCATATCTTTTTTTAATTGGGTTACTAGTCATAGGAATCATCGCTAAAAATCAGTCTTTAATGATAGCAGTCGTATTTTTGTTAGTGCTGAAATTCACAGGATTAGGTGAAAAATGGTTCTCGCTTATTCAGCAAAAGGGAATAAATTGGGGAGTTACCATTATTACAATTGCCGTTTTAGTACCGATCGTTTCTGGTGAGATAGGTTTTAAACAACTATCGGAATCTCTTCGCTCACCTTATGCATGGATCGCTCTCTTATCAGGGATATTCGTTGCAGTTATCGCAAGCAGAGGGCTTCACTTGCTTCAGAATGATCCTCATATTACAGCAGCTTTAGTCTTAGGTACGATACTTGCAGTGGCTCTGTTTAAAGGTGTCGCTGTAGGACCTTTAATCGGTGCAGGAATTGCTTATCTGGCTATGAAGATAGTTGGGATCATTACGGGTTCATGACGCTACTGGCACGAATTAAGCGATATTCGTTCACAAATATCAGATTATTGTTTATAATTGATGTGTATGTCCCATTTCCTTTAAATAGTCTTTCATTTTTCAAGTCTCAGTTTTGAGATTAAAAAGCCGGAAGCAGTACTCTTGTTCCGCCTTTTTTTAAACAAGAAAAATGTAAGCTCTTTCTATTTTTAAAAAAATGAAACAATTAAAGGAGAAGAGAGAATAACAGAAAAAAGGAGAGATAGCCATGACAGCTACAAGAGGATTAGAAGGAATTGTTGCAACAACATCTTCTGTCAGCTCCATCATTGACGATGTATTAACCTATAGAGGGTATAGCATTGATGACTTAGCTGAACATGCAACTTTTGAGGAAGTTGTGTACTTGCTTTGGAATGGTAAACTGCCTAACCAATCTGAATTAGATCAATTTAAATCAGAACTTGCAGAGGCAAGTGAGCTGCCTGCAGAATTGTTGGAACAAATGAAATCGCTTCCTTTGAAGAATGCACATTCTATGACAGTTTTACGTACGATCGTGTCAACACTGGCGATGTATGATAAAGATGCAGAGGATATGTCTACGGAAGGAAACTATAAAAAGGCCATCCGTCTTCAGGCACAGATGTCTTCACTTGTGACGGCATTTGCACGTATTAGAGAAGGAAAAGATCCGATTGCTCCTAAAAAAGAACTGAGCTATGCTGCTAACTTCCTATATATGCTTACAGGCAAAGAGCCTGATGAAATTTCTGAAACAGCTTTTAACAAAGCGTTGGTATTACATGCTGACCATGAACTTAACGCATCTACCTTCACTGCACGTGTTTGTGTAGCAACACTTTCTGATATCTATTCAGGAATTACCGCTGCAATCGGTGCACTAAAAGGACCACTTCACGGTGGAGCAAACGAACAAGTAATGAAGATGCTTTCTGAAATCGGTGAAGAAGCAAACGTTGATTCTTACTTGGAGCAAGCGATTGAAAACAAGCAGAAGATCATGGGCTTTGGCCACCGTGTATACAAGAATGGCGACCCGCGTGCGAAGCACTTGCGTGAAATGTCTAAGCAGCTGACTTCCATTACGGGTGAAGAAAAATGGTATACGATGAGCGTAAAGATTGAAGACACATTAAAGCAGAAAAAAGGCTTGCTACCAAACGTAGATTTTTATTCTGCAAGTGTTTATCACAGCTTAGGTATCGACCATGACTTGTTTACACCAATTTTTGCGATCAGCCGTGTATCTGGTTGGATTGCACACATTTTAGAACAATACGAGAACAATCGTCTGATCCGTCCTCGTGCTGAATATATCGGTCCAGATAAGCAGCAATATGTTGCTTTAGATCAAAGATAAAGTAAAAACAAAAGGATTTTCATAAAAAGAGAAGGGATTCTTCTTCTCTTTTCCCTATGTTTTTTAGTAGACTAGTAAAGTACATGCATTTGAAGAAATAGGAGGAATTTAGATATGTCTAACGGAGATCGTATTACAGTTGACAACGGAGTGTTGAACGTACCAAACCAGCCAGTCATCCCTTTCATCGAAGGTGACGGAACTGGACCAGATATTTGGGCTGCTGCTTCACGTGTATTAGAAGCTGCTGTTGAAAAAGCATATAACGGTGAGAAAAAGATCGTGTGGAAAGAAGTTCTTGCTGGAGAAAAAGCCTTCAACCAAACTGGCGAATGGCTTCCTTCCGAAACACTTGATGTGATTCGCGATTACATAATTGCGATTAAAGGACCACTAACTACTCCTGTAGGCGGAGGAATCCGTTCTTTAAACGTAGCATTAAGACAAGAATTGGACCTGTTTACTTGCTTGCGTCCTGTCCAGTACTTTAAAGGGGTTCCTTCACCGGTAAAGCGCCCTGAAGATACAAACATGGTCATCTTCCGTGAAAATACTGAAGATATCTATGCAGGTATCGAGTATGCGAGCGGATCTGATGAAGTGAAAAAACTAATCCAATTCCTTCAAGACGAAATGGGTGTTAATAAGATCCGTTTCCCTGAGACTTCAGGTATCGGAATCAAGCCAGTTTCTTCTGAAGGTACACAGCGTCTTGTGCGTGCTGCTATCCAATACGCGATCAACGAAGGCCGTAAGAGCGTAACGCTTGTTCATAAAGGAAACATCATGAAGTATACAGAAGGTGCTTTCAAGAACTGGGGCTATGAGCTGGCTGAAGCTGAATTCGGAGACAAAGTATTCACTTGGGCTCAATATGACCGCATCGCTGAAGAAAGCGGTAAAGATGCAGCAAACAAAGCTCAAGCTGATGCTGAAGCTGCAGGGAAAATTATCGTTAAAGATTCAATCGCTGATATCTTCTTACAACAAATCTTAACTCGCCCGGCTGAGTTTGATGTAGTTGCAACGATGAACTTGAACGGTGACTACATTTCAGACGCACTTGCTGCACAAGTTGGAGGAATCGGTATTGCTCCTGGAGCAAACATTAACTATGAAACTGGACATGCTATCTTTGAAGCCACTCATGGTACTGCACCGAAATATGCAGGTCTTGATAAAGTAAACCCTTCATCAGTTATTCTTTCAGGTGTCCTTATGTTAGAACATTTAGGATGGAATGAGGCTGCTAAACTTGTTTTATCTTCTATGGAAAACACGATTGCAAGTAAAGTGGTAACATATGACTTTGCTCGTCTAATGGATGGTGCTACTGAAGTTAAATGTTCTGAGTTCGCGGACGAACTAATTAAGAATATGTAAGCTTCCCCCCCTTTTATAAGGGGGCTTCTCTAGACAATGAAATGATGACGTTTTCTATAATGTTCCTGGAGGGAAAGACATGGCTAACAAACGTAAAAAGATTTCAGTTATTGGCGGAGGATTTACCGGAGCAACAACGGCATTCATTTTAGGGCAAAAAGAAGTTGGGGACGTTGTATTAGTAGATATCCCTCAAATGGAAAACCCTACAAAAGGTAAAGCTTTAGATATGATGGAGGCAAGTCCTGTTCAAGGGTTTGACGCTGCGATTACAGGTACTAGTGATTACGCAGATACAGCTGGATCTGATGTAGTTGTTATCACTGCTGGTATCGCACGTAAGCCTGGAATGAGCCGTGATGACCTAGTGAATACGAACGCAGGAATCATGAAAAGTGTAACGAAGGAGATTGTTAAGCATTCTCCAGATTGTACGATCATTGTATTAACAAACCCTGTTGATGCCATGACTTACACTGTTTTAAAAGAGTCAGGTTTCCCTAAGAACCGTGTAATCGGTCAATCTGGAATCTTGGATACAGCTCGTTTCCGTACATTCGTGGCAATGGAATTAAACTTATCAGTAAAAGACGTGACTGGTTTTGTTCTTGGCGGGCACGGAGACGATATGGTTCCATTAGTTCGTTATTCCTATGCTGGCGGAATTCCATTAGAAAAATTGATCTCTAAAGATCGCCTTGATGCCATTGTAGAGCGTACGCGTAAAGGCGGCGGTGAAATCGTTAACTTGTTAGGTAATGGTTCCGCTTATTACGCTCCGGCTGCATCATTAGTTGAGATGGTAGAAGCGATCGTTAAGGACCAACGCAGAGTCCTTCCGTCAATCGCTTATTTAGAAGGTGAATACGGCTATGAAGGAATCTGCCTTGGGGTTCCTACAATACTTGGCGGAAACGGTCTTGAGGAAATCATTGAACTTGAGCTGACTGCTGAAGAGAAATCAGCTCTTGATCAATCTGCTGCATCTGTAAAATCAGTAATGAATGTATTAGCATAAGCATGTGAAAGATTCGGGTACTCCCCGAATCTTTTCTCCTATAAATATGAAAGCGCTATCATGAAGAAGAAGGAGGAGTTTAAATGCTGATAGGAAAGAAAAGAAAACTTGGACGAAAAATTAATGAGATTCAAGCCGGTGAGAAGCTGGAGATGCAAGAGACGATTGAGGATAAAGATCTTCTTCTGTATCTAGGCTTAACAAACGATAATAACCCTTTATTTATACAGCATGACTATGCCACACTAACACCTTTTAAAAAGCCGATGGTGCCGCAGATCATGTTAATGGGAATGGTTACTTCTGCTGTTTCTAAGTACTTGCCAGGCCCAGGAAGTTCTATCATTGAGTCGCAATTTACTTTTATCAAACCGGTTTATCATTATTCAAAACTTACTTTTCTATTTGAAATAACAGAAGTAGATAGAGATAATCATGTTGCACATATGGAAGTAACTGCAAAAAATGAAGAAGGAATGGAAGTGCTGCAGAGTCGCTTAAAAGTATGTCCTCCATATGCCCCAAAATCTATCACATCAAATACGATGGAAAACTTTTAAACCCTCCAATTTGGAGGGTTTATTTAATTGGAATGTAAACGCAATGTAAACCTTATGTAAAGCGAGTGTGAAAATTTGGCGATTTTTGTACACACTAATAAAAAAATAGTATGATAAATTTGTACAAGTCGTAAAAAGGTGGGAATTTGAATGAGCCAAAAGTTACTCGTTGTAGAAGACGAAATTTCGATCTCAACATTGTTGCAATTTAACCTAGAACAAGCAGGATTTCAAGTAGTAACGGCAATGGATGGCAAGAGCGGATTAGAGAAAGCAGAAAGTGAATTACCTAATCTGATTATTTTAGATCTCATGCTGCCAGAAATGGACGGGCTGGAAGTTTGCAAGGAGCTTCGTCTAAGAAAATTAAATATTCCTATTCTCATGTTAACGGCTAGAGATGATGAATTCGATAAAGTTTTAGGCCTTGAGTTAGGTGCTGATGACTATATGACAAAACCTTTTAGTCCAAGAGAAGTTGTTGCCAGAGTGAAAGCAATTCTTCGCAGGACTGCATCAGTAAATACAGATTCTGAAAAACAAAAAGACGAAGTAGAGCATCTCCGAATTGGGGAAGTAGATATCTATCCAGAGAACTATGAAGCTTACTTTAAAGAAAAAGCACTTGAATTAACACCAAAGGAATTTGAGCTTCTCGTCTATCTGGCAAGACACAAGAGCCGTGTGCTTTCCAGGGAGCAACTTTTATCTGCAGTATGGAACTATGATTTTGTCGGTGATACCCGAATCGTTGATGTGCACATCAGTCACCTACGTGAAAAGATTGAAAGTAACACGCGAAAACCTGTATATATTAAAACGATTAGAGGATTAGGTTATAAATTAGAGGAGCCTCAATAATGCATGATTTTAAAAACCGGGTACTTACTTTCTTTCTGCTCGGTATTTTACTTGTCTTTATCCTGCTTGCTCTAATTATGGGGAACATTGTTCATCATAGTGTAAAAGAGAAACGAATGGAGTTTTATACAGGAGAACTAAGATTAATTGAACAAGTCCTAAAGACCGAGGACCAAGAATCAAATATAACTAATTTACTTAGAGCGGCATCTAAAGATCTAAAAGGTGAGATTTATGTTCTTGATGCTGACTGGAACGTGAAATATACGTCAGACGGTGATAGTCCAAGGAATATGGCATCTTATTATTCAGATCGTAAACAAGTCTCAGATCAAAGCCTTGTCCAAAAAAATGAAGAAGGCAAAATGTATTATACGTTAAGAAAGAAAGATGAGTCAGGGTATATACAGTTTGCAATTCCAGAAGGCGCAGCTGAATCTGATGAAAGATCAATTTGGATCATGATGTCGATTGGTTTTTTGATTTGTTTTATTATTATTCTTTATGTTTCGATCAAGGTCATTCATAAGATCGTCAGGCCGGTTGAGGAGGCAACACAAACCGCAAAGGAACTGGCTAAAGGGAATTTTAAAGTAAGGACATATGAGTACTATGGTGAAGATATTGGAGAGTTAAACTACTCATTGAACGTGTTGGCCCGTAATCTGGAAAAAATGACGAAATCTCAGGAATCACAGCATGATCGACTGATCACTTTGATTGAAAATATGGGCAGCGGTTTGATCTTAATTGATTCAAACGGCTATATCAATTTAGTAAATAAAGCATTCAAGGAATTGTTTAAGGAACATGCTGATTATTGGACAGGGCATCTTTTCTATGAAGTATTTCCCCATGCCTCCATTAAAGATATCGTAAAAGAGACCTATTTAACAGAAAAGAATGTAAGGAAAACTACTGTTATTCCCATTCATATAGAAAGAAAACACTTTGATGTTTACAGTGCACCCGTATTGAATGTTAAAGGCAAGTTAAAAGGAATCGTTCTTGTATTTCACGACATTACGGAACTCAAGAAACTAGAACAAGTAAGAAAAGACTTTGTCGCTAATGTTTCACATGAGCTTAAGACTCCTATCACCTCTTTAAAAGGATTTGCTGAAACCCTTTTAGACGGTGCCGGAGAAAATGAAGAGTTTCGAAATAAATTTCTCACGATCATTTTAAATGAAAGTGACAGGCTGCAGGCGTTGATACAAGATCTCCTCGATCTATCAAAAAGTGAACAAGGATTTCGTTTAGATACGCAATCCATTGATCTTGCTTCTTTAGTGAAAGAAACAGTAGAAATTTTGCATCCAAAAGCTGAAAAGAAAGAAATATCTCTTTCAGTTAACGTTTTTGGAGACACACTAATGGAAGGAGATCCGCCACGATTGAAACAGATCATTATTAATCTTGTTTCAAACAGTTTAACGTATACACCAGCGGGCGGCTCCGTATTTGTAATTGTGGAAGAACAGGACAAACACATTAAATTTATGGTTAAAGATACGGGGATTGGCATTAAGGAAAGTGAGATACCTCGTATTTTTGAGCGATTCTACCGCGTGGATAAAGCAAGGAGCAGAAATTCAGGTGGAACCGGATTGGGATTAGCTATAGTAAAACATCTAGTGGAAGCTCATCAAGGGACGATCGATGTGCAAAGTAACCCAGGTGAAGGCTCTCAGTTTACGATTTTATTCCCCAAAAAATAGAGATATAAGATTTACAAATCCTTTACACCCTTGTTGTCTTTAGTTAATAGAAAAGGCTTACTATAAAAGTATCCTTTTTCAGTACCCCCTTAGCGAGAATCTATTAGATTCTCGCCTTTTTTTATACATCTTACTCTTCTGGTTACTATTTTTTGTTTCTATTAGCCGGCATGATACAATAGATAGAAGAGAAATGCCTTCAGGAGGTTACGGACTTGGGAAAATCAAATAAATTAGTATTAATTGATGGTAATAGTATTGCGTATCGTGCTTTTTTTGCATTGCCCCTTTTAAATAACGATAAAGGTGTTTATACGAACGCTGTATACGGATTTACACAAATGCTTTTAAAGATACTGGAGGATGAGAAGCCAACACATATGCTGGTTGCTTTTGATGCAGGAAAAACAACCTTCCGCCATAAGACGTTTGGCGAATATAAAGGCGGACGTCAAAAAACACCACCAGAACTGTCTGAACAGTTTCCTTTTATCAGGCAGCTATTAGATGCGTTTCAGATTAAGCGATATGAACTTGAGAACTACGAAGCAGACGACATTATTGGAACACTCGCATCGCATGCTGCTGATGGTGACTGGGATGTGAAAGTATTTACAGGTGACAAAGACTTATTGCAGCTCGTAACGCCGGATGTTGAAGTTGTTCTGACGAGAAAAGGGATTACCGAGGTAGAGGCTTATACAGTCGAACAAGTAAATGAAAGATATGGAATTACACCAGATCAGATTATTGACATGAAAGGTCTAATGGGGGATCCATCTGATAACATCCCCGGGGTGCCAGGTGTTGGTGAAAAAACGGCTATAAAGCTTATAAAGCAATTTGGTTCCATAGAAAAAGTATTGGATTCAATTGATGGCATTTCTGGAGCTAAGCTTAAAGAACGTTTAACCGAGAACAAAGACCAGGCTCTAATGAGTAAAGAACTTGCTACAATAACAAAAGAAGCACCCGTAGAAATTAGCTTAGATGAAACAAACTATAAAGGGTTTGAAAACTCCCTTGTCTTTCCTCTTTTTAAAGAGCTTGGATTCAACTCCTTGCTCGAACGATTAGGCGGGGACGAGGAAATTCCTCAAGAAACAGAAAAAGAAGAGCTTACTTATAAGAATGCAACTTCCATTGAACCTGATATGCTGAAGAGTCCTTCATCCCTAGTTGTTGAGACACTTACAGAAGATTATCATAAAGCTAAAATTCACGGATTTGCACTTAGCAATGAAAGCGGGACGTTTTATATTTCTTCAAATCTTGCAGAGAAATCTGAGGATTTTAAAGCATGGCTCGAAGATGAAAACCAGAAAAAGAAAATGTTTGACGCAAAAAGAGCTCACGTGGCACTTCACGGCCAGGGAATTACCCTTAATGGAATTGAATTTGATGTACAATTGGCTTCTTATCTACTTAACCCATCTGAATCCCTTGATGACGTAGCGGATGTGGCAAAGCAATATGGTAAGTTAAACGTGGACGCCAATGAAGCGGTTTATGGAAAAGGTGCGAAGAAAAAGCTCCCAGAAGAAGATGTTCTAGCTGAGCATCTGAGCAGAAAAGCACATACCATCTTCCGGTTAAGTGATATTTTAGCTGAAAAGTTGAAAGAGAATGAACAAAGTGATCTTTTCTATCACCTTGAGATGCCTTTAGCACTCGTATTAGCGAAGATGGAAGAGTACGGAGTCAAGGTTAAAGCAGATACACTTCAAAAGATGGGAACTGATCTAGAATTACAAGTCACTTCATTGGAAAAAGAGATCCATGACCTTGCAGGAGTTGCATTTAATATCAATTCTCCTAAACAGCTTGGGGAAATCTTGTTTGAGAAATTGAACCTTCCTGCAATCAAAAAGACAAAAACTGGCTACTCTACATCGGTTGATGTATTAGAAAAATTAGAAGGAAAGCATGAAATCATAAACAAAATTCTTATTTATCGTCAACTTGGTAAACTGAAATCAACGTATATTGAAGGTTTATTAAAGGTTGTAAAAGAAGATACAGGGAGAATTCATACGCGATTTAACCAAGTGTTGGCTCAAACAGGAAGACTAAGTTCTATAGATCCAAACCTGCAAAACATTCCAATTCGATTAGAAGCAGGAAGAAAAATCAGACATGCCTTTGTTGCATCTAAGCCAGGATGGAAGATACTTGCCGCTGATTATTCTCAAATTGAACTTCGAGTACTTGCGCATATCTCTCAAGATGAGAATTTGATAGAAGCTTTCAAAACTGAGATGGATGTTCATACCAAAACAGCGATGGATGTCTTTCATGTAGAAGAAGGCGAAGTAACGTCTGAGATGAGAAGACATGCTAAAGCAGTTAACTTTGGTATTGTTTATGGTATCAGTGATTATGGTTTATCTCAAAGTCTAGGAATTACAAGAAAAGAAGCAGGGGAATTTATCAAGTCCTATTTAGAAAGTTTTCCTGGTGTACAGCAATATATGAAAGACAGCATCACCGATGCCAAACAGAATGGGTATGTTTCGACACTGCTGCATAGACGCCGTTATTTACCGGAAATTAATAGCAGAAACTTTAACCTTCGAAGTTTTGCAGAGCGAACAGCGATGAATACACCGATCCAGGGAACAGCAGCTGATATCATTAAAAAAGCGATGGTAGATATGGATCAACGCTTAAGTGAAGAAAAGCTGGAAGCAAAGATGCTGCTTACTGTACATGATGAACTTATTTTTGAAGTGCCTGAAGAAGAACTACAAAAACTTGAACAGATTGTTTGTGAGGTAATGGAACAAGCCGTTGAATTGGATGTTCCTCTAAAAGTGGATGTGAACTGGGGAGATTCCTGGTTTGAAGCAAAATAAATAATAAACAGCATCCTCATGAATAATGGGGTGCTGTTTTTCTTAATAAAAGTAGGTGGGAATAATGCCTGAATTACCTGAAGTTGAAAATGTAAAAAATACGTTAAATCAATTTCTTCCTGGCAAAAAGATCAAAGATGTAAAAATATATTGGGAGAATATTATTAAACATCCAGGGACAGAAGAGTTTGTTATTAAACTAAAAGGACAAACATTTGAGAAAGTCTATCGGAGAGGTAAGTTCTTAATTTTTCATCTTGATGAAGATTCGCTTGTGTCTCATCTTAGGATGGAAGGCAAGTATGGATTATATCATTCAGGTGACGCTAAGGATAAGCATACTCATGTAGTCTTTGAGTTTACAGATGGCACAGAGCTTCGTTATCGTGATGTTAGAAAGTTCGGTACTATGCATCTATACCCGAAAGGAACCGAAGAAAGCAGCGTTCCTTTAAAAACACTAGGGTTAGAGCCGCTTTCAGACACTTTAACGGCAGCACTAATGAAAAAGCTATTCTCTAACCGAAAGCGCAATATTAAAGCAGTACTCCTAGATCAAACGATCCTTGCCGGACTAGGCAATATCTATGTTGATGAAGTTTTGTTTCAAGCGGGAATCCACCCGGAGACTCCTGCTAACGAGCTGTCACTAAATCGGTTGAAAAAATTAAAAACGGCAATAACTGAAATTTTGTCTGAATCGGTTAAGCACGGGGGAAGCACCATTCGTTCCTATACGAACTCAATGGGTGAAGAAGGCGGATTTCAGCTGAAATTGTTTGTGTATGGCAGAAAAAACGAGGCATGCAGATTATGCGGCACTGAGATAGAAAGGGTAGTGATAGCCGGAAGAGGGACTCATATTTGTAAGTCTTGTCAAAAATAAACCATTTTTCATCTCCTTTCATATACTACTTTACCGTTAACTGAAAGGAGTACAGGAACATGGTGGCTTACTCATTTGTTCTACTGGCTCTAGCCGTCAGCCTGGACAGTTTTGGAGCCGGATTAACGTATGGTATAAAATCCATTAAAATTCCTTTTCGCTCCATTGTCATTATTGCTATTTGTTCAGCTTTTACCTTTTTATTCTCAATGTTGCTAGGTTTTACGTTGGAACAGTTTATTTCTCATAAAACTAGTGAAGTATTGGGAGGCTTGATTCTTTTAGGAATCGGAATCTACTCACTATGGCAGGTTTTCTTACCCGAGAAAGAGAACATTGAAAAAGAACCAAAGAATATTATGCTTTTTGAAATCAAATCGCTGGGTATTGTGATACACATCTTAAAAAAACCAGTGATTGCAGATATTGATAAGTCAGGCTCCATTACGGGTTGGGAAGCCGTTTTATTAGGGATCGCTCTATCTTTAGATGCCTTTGGAGCAGGAATTGGAGCTGCACTTATTGATCTATCACCAATCCTTACGACTCTTTGCATTGCAGTAATGAGTTCGTTGTTTTTATGGGGTGGAATGGCATTAGGCCTATATTTTTTCAATAAAACAAATTGGATGAAACGGTTATCTATCCTCCCTGGTGTTTTATTGATCGTGATGGGTTTATTAAAAATGTAGCAGGAGGATAACCAGTGATCATTGGATTAACAGGCGGTATTGCAACTGGAAAATCGACAGTCAGCCAGATACTAAGGGGACAGAAAATCCCAATCGTTGATGCTGACATCATATCAAGGGAAGTCGTTATGCCTGGAGAAGAGGCTTATGGAAAAATTCTCTCCTTTTTTGGAACAAAGATCCTTCATGAGGATAACACTATAAATCGAGCAAAATTAGGAGAAATCATATTTAACGATGCTGAAAAAAGGGAAGTATTGAATGGAATAGTACATCCTGCTGTTCGTAAGGAGATGAAGAAGCAAGCTGAAGACTTTCTCCAAGCCGGTCATCCTTTAGTAGTGATGGATATTCCTTTATTGTTTGAAAGCAAACTGACCCATATGGTGGATCAAACATGGCTTGTTTACGCAGATCCGGATACCCAGCTAAAACGTCTCATGATGCGTGATGATTTTACAGAGCAACAAGCCTTCTCTAGGATACAGTCACAGATGCCGATTGATGAAAAAAAGAAATTAGCGGATATCATTATCATGAACAATGGGTCAAAAGCTGAATTAGAGAAGGAAGTTTTGCAGCTCCTAAAAGAAACAATAAAAACAGACCTTATCAATTAGGTCTGTTTTTTTATATATAAGCCCCTTTTTTGCCTATTTTAAATAAAAGTATGTTCTTTTTAGATTCCATTATGATATACTAATTGCAGAGAGAGACCTTAATGAGTATAACACATTGGAAGGAGCAGCTTCATGAAAGCAAAAATTGCAATTAATGGCTTGGGGAGAATCGGAAGAATGGTCTTCCGCAAAATGATGGAGAACGATGAATTTGAGGTTGTAGCTGTAAATGCCAGCTATCCAGCAGAAACACTTGCCCATATGGTCAAATACGATTCTATACATGGAACATATCCAGGAGAAGTTGTCGCTGGAGAAGATGCCCTTTTTATTAATGGAAAAAAAGTTATTTTAGTAAATTCCCGTGATCCTCGTGAACTTCCTTGGGGGAATTTGGATATTGATATCGTCATTGAAGCGACAGGTAAATTTGTATCACAAGAATCTGCAGGACTTCATATTGAAGCAGGTGCGAAGAAAGTTATTATTACAGCACCAGGGAAAAATGAAGATATAACGATCGTTATGGGAGTAAATGATAGCGATTACATTTCTTCAGAACACCATATTATTTCAAATGCATCTTGTACAACAAACTGTTTAGCGCCTGTTATCAAGGTACTCGATGATCAGTTCGGTGTACAATCAGGCATGATGACAACGGTCCATGCTTATACGAATGATCAAAAAAATATCGATAATCCGCATAAAGATCTAAGACGTGCTCGTGCTTGCGGTCAATCGATTATTCCGACTTCGACAGGTGCAGCGAAAGCCATTGCAAAAGTACTTCCGCATTTAGAGGGGAAACTTAATGGTATGGCACTTCGGGTTCCTACACCAAATGTTTCATTAGTTGATGTGGTTGTTGAACTGAAGACGCCGGTTTCGAAAGATCAAGTAAACCATGCGTTCCAATCTGCAGCAGAAGGATCTATGCGCGGAATTTTAGGTTATAGCGATCTTCCTTTAGTTTCGATCGATTATAACGGAAATGAAAACTCTTCAATCGTAGATGGATTGTCTACAATGGTGATGGATGGCAACAAGGTGAAGGTTCTTGCATGGTATGATAATGAATGGGGTTATTCTTGCCGTGTGGTAGATCTTGCGAAACATGTAGCTTTCATGCTAAACAGCACAACACATGAAGAAAAAAATGTTTCGGTATCTTAAAACATCTTTTATATAATGATTAAGCCAGTGATTTTACTGGCTTTTTTTTATTTTCAGTAAATAGGATTCATTCTACAAAAAAAACTAAACAAAAAAATTGCCCAATCTTATTGCAAATCAATTTTAAAAGAAGTATACTATGATTCGTGAACTTCAAATAAAGCAAACAAAGGCATTGAATGCTACTTAAAGGGTTAGGACCTCTTTGGACTAACTTGCCCCCGTGGTAGATGTTCGATACCGCATGCTTGAAGGCATGATTATTTTTAAAAGGGGGACTATGCTAATGGATACAATGGGAAGACACGTAATTGCTGAGTTATGGGGTTGTGATTCTGAAAAATTAAATGACATGAAATTTATTGAAGAGACATTCGTAGATGCTGCATTGAAAGCTGGTGCAGAAATTCGTGAGGTTGCTTTTCATAAATTCGCTCCACACGGTGTAAGTGGGGTTGTTATCATTTCTGAATCTCATCTAACGATTCACAGTTTTCCTGAGCATGGTTATGCAAGTATTGATGTTTATACGTGTGGAGATCGAATCGATCCTAACGTAGCTGCTGATTACATT
Organism: Fictibacillus barbaricus; assembly: GCF_014635025.1. Classification (GTDB taxonomy): domain Bacteria; phylum Bacillota; class Bacilli; order Bacillales; family Fictibacillaceae; genus Fictibacillus; species Fictibacillus barbaricus. The sequence goes on from NZ_BMCE01000001.1 coordinate 1,281,340, forward strand.
TCAGAAGCACTTGGCGCTAAGAAACGTGAAAACTTGGAAGTTCCTCGTGGAATGGGTCCGATTTCCGTTGCCAAATCAAAAGTTACCGCTCAATAATTAATTACAGAATGTAAGCGAGGTGTGAGATTTCACACCTCTTTTTTATTTCATTAAAATAGGGAATAATACGGTACAAATTACGCTGCTTTGGAGGACGCCTATGTTTAGAAAACTTAAAAATCTTATGGAAAACCATGCAGAAACGAGCGAACACCATGTGGACGAAAGACTCAGAACACATTATTTTAAAGCTAATAGAGCAGAAGTGATGAAAGTGATCAGGCAAATGCTAGATGAAAACGATCATTTCAAGGGGTTGGGGTTTTCTGAAGAAAGAGGAGAGGTGACATTTGAAGTAAAGCAAACCTTTGTCGTTATAAGTGTTGTTACTGTAAGGGTCAACCGCACGGCCGTAGATCTCAATGTATCAACCGAATCTGTTCTTCCACTTCATTTCGGCTCCAACCAAAAACTTATAGTTTCGATTTATGACAATTTAAAACGAAGGCTAACATTTCTCGGAACATCTCTGGCTGAAAAATTATAGGAATAGCTTGTCACACACCTGCCTTTTCTTTAAGATAGATAGTGAACAGAAAAATGTTTGGGGATGATTACAATGAGGTGTCCTACTTGCCAGCACAATGGAACAAAAGTGCTTGATTCAAGGCCTGTACATAGCGGGCGGTCGATTCGCCGCAGAAGGGAATGTGAATCTTGCAGCTATAGGTTTACTACATTTGAAACGGTAGAACAAACACCGCTTATCATTGTTAAAAAGGGCGGGGAACGAGAAGAATTTAGCCGTGAAAAAATTCTTAGAGGGCTTATTAAAGCTTGCGAAAAAAGACCTGTCCCCTTGGAAACACTTGAAAATATAGTAGATAGCATCGAAAAAGAATTGCGTAACAGCGGTGCATCTGAAATCTCTAGCACAGCCGTTGGAGAACAGGTAATGGAACACCTATCGAAAACGGACGAGGTTGCTTATGTAAGATTTGCATCTGTTTACCGCCAATTTAAAGATATTAACGTTTTTATTCAGGAATTGAAGGAACTCATTAACAAAGAGGAGCGTTAAAGCGTCTAGTGTACAGCTATAACGCTCTTTTTGTTCCCTATCAAAAAGAGCAGCGTCAAAAAGACGACAAGATAGATTTTTAAAGGCTGACGATTAAAATTCCGTCGGCCAAATTTCTTTTAGAACATTTTTTTATAAAGGGTGAAAACGATGACGGTACATTTTCAAGAAGTAGTGCCCGTTGATACGTATTCCGTCCAGTGCAAGGGTGTATTGCATGAGGTAGACCACAAAGTCCTCGCCATGCTTTATCAACCATTGGTTGGGGCTTTTGCGCATAGTTTGTATATGACTTTATGGTGCGAAGCAAATATGGATCAGCAAACAAAGAAGCACCAGCATCTTATGAACGTAACACAATTCTCATTAAAGGATATTTTATCAGGCAGAAAGAAATTAGAAGCGATTGGTTTGCTAAAAACATTCAAGAAAGTTGGAGAAACATCGAGGGAATATATCTACGAACTTCAGCCCCCCCTATCTCCAAATGCTTTTTTTACAGATGGTTTTTTAAGCATCTACTTATTCAATCGACTTGGCAAAGCCAAATTTAATGAAGTAAGAGAATCCTTTTACATCACTCAATTTGATGTTTCCGACTATAAGGATGTGACAGCTTCGTTTAATGAGGTGTTTACTTCTCTACATCCCTCTGAGATGTCATCAAAGAGTTATGCGGAGATAACGGAAAATGTTCTTCCAGAAGATGCCGCTTTACATGAAAAAGGTGTTCATGGGAAAGTTGTTTTAGGCGAAGAAACATTTGATTTTGAGTCAATGGTCAATCAGATCTCTACATTTATTGTACCTAAAGAAGTTTTGACTCCTAAATTAAAAGAAGCCATTTATAAATTAGCCTACATCTACCAATTACAACCTACAGATATGAGTAAGCAGATTCAAAACGTTTATTATTCAGCTGGTGAAATCTCTGTTGAGAACCTAAGGCGTGAGATTCAAAAATGGTATCGTTTTGAACATGAAGAAAGACTTCCGGTTCTAGCATTAAAAACGCAGCCTGTTCCTCTTAAGGCGCTTCAAGGGATGGAGCCTAAATCAAAGGAAGAAGAGCTGATCAAATACTTTGAAGAAGTGTCACCATATCAATTATTAGAAGATTATTCAGGTACTACACCTTCTGAAGTGGATTTAAAACTTGTGGCTTATTGCATGCTTGATCAAAACCTGACACCTGGAGTAACGAATGTTCTCTTAGATTATGTCTTATCAGAGAATGACATGAAACTTGCAAAAGGATTGATTGAGCGAATAGCCTCTCATTGGGCCCGAAAAAAAGCGCAAACCGTACCAGAGGCAATGGAGCTTGCCAGGGATGAGAAACGAAAGTATAAAGATTGGCAAGAAAAGAAGACAAAGTCTGGGTCGTATAGAGCAAATAAAAAACCGAACGTGACTGTACCGGATTGGTTGAAACAAGAAACGGGTTCAAACATTAAAACAGAAGAGAGCAGCTCTACAGAGGATGAAAATCGCAAATGGCTAGAAAGTCTGTTGAATAGTTCGAAATAAAGGGGGGAAAAGACATGGAGTCTATAAAGGAATCTGTTAAACACATGCCGGGGTTTGATAAGTTTCAAGAGAGATATGAATTAATGAAACAACAAGTTCTCACTGATCCAGGTGTTATGCGCTTTTTAAGAGAGAACCCTGAAATTTCAGATATCCATGCGGAAAAATTATTGTCCAGTTTTTATACCTTTAAGAACGAACAGCATGCCTGCCGCAATTGTACAGGTCTAGAGAATTGCCCTAACCTCATGCAAGGATACCGTTCTGAGTTAACAAAAGTCAGACAAACCGTTGAGTTGAGATATAAGCCATGCGAGTTAAAGATTCGGGATGAACAGAAAAAATCGATGTCTTCATTGATCAAGAGCTATTTTATTCCAAAAGAGATTCTTGAAGCACGGTTTGATCGCTTATATAAACATAGTATCGATGAGACTAGACGGAATGCCATCTCAAAAGCATACGAGTTCGTTCAAATGGCAGGTATGGGCCAACAGGTAAAAGGAATTTATTTTTATGGAAAATTTGGAGTCGGTAAAACATACTTACTCGGTGCTATAGCAAATGGGTTAGCTGAGAAAGGGGTTCAGTCCCTCATGGTGCATACACCAGAGTTTCTCCGAGAGATGAAATCGTCACTTTCCGATGGTAGCTTTGATTCCAAAATGGAGTTATTAAAAACGGTTCCTGTATTAATGCTTGATGATATTGGTGCAGAGAACATGACCAATTGGGTAAGAGACGAGATATTAGGAGTCATCCTTCAATATAGGATGATGGAGAAGCTCCCGACTCTCTATACGTCTAATTGTGATTATGACATGTTGCAGCAGCACCTGTCCTTTTCACAAAAAGGCGGACTGGATGAAGTGAAAGCTTTAAGAATAATGGAGCGGATCAAGCATTTAAGTTCTCCGGTATTCATTGGCGGCAACAAAAATTTCAGAGAAGATTATTAAATAGTTTCTGCTCTTAACGGGGCAGAAGCTTTTTTTGTTGTTTTTCTCTTTCTTTCATACACGAAAGCTGTCTCTTCTATCAAAATATGATAGGATAAGAAAAGATAAGAACATTAGAAATTCGATTCGGAGGTTACCGATGAGTATAGAATCTATTTTACAAAAAGCTTTAGATGGCGAACGTTTATCGGTAGAAGACGCCGTTAAACTTTATGAAAGTGATGAAGTAGAACGCATGGGAGAAGTTGCGGATATTATTATGAAACGGTGGCACCCAGAACCAATCACCACCTTTGTAATAGGACGCAACGTAAACTATACAAACTTTTGTGATACATATTGCAGGTTCTGTGCCTTTTATCGTCCGCCAGGAAGTGAAGAAGGGTATGTACTGGACGATGAAGTCATTTTTCAGAAGATCCAGGAAACTGTAGATGTCGGCGGTACAGAAATTTTAATGCAAGGCGGAACAAATCCTAATCTGCCGTTTAGCTATTACACAGATTTATTGAGAGAGATTAAAAAGCGTTTTGATATTACGATGCATTCATTCTCACCTGCAGAAGTTTGGAAGATGGTAGAAGTATCAGGGTTATCACTTGAAGAAGTTCTGCATGAATTAAAAGAAGCTGGGCTTGATTCATTACCTGGAGGAGGAGCGGAGATATTAGATGACCGCACCCGAAAGAAAATCAGCAGATTAAAAGGTTCTTGGACTGAGTGGATCGAGTGTATGAAGACAGCTAAAAAAGTAGGATTACATTCAACAGCTACAATGGTAATCGGTTTTGGGGAAACATTTGAAGAAAGGGCTCTCCATCTGAAGCGAGTACGTGATGCTCAAGATGAAACAGATTGCTTCCTTGCTTTTATTTCGTGGACGTTCCAGCCGGATAATACGAATATGAAAGCTGAAAAAACAACACCACGGGAGTATTTGAAAAACGTTGCGATCTCTCGTATATTCCTAGACAATATTCCAAACTTCCAATCTTCTTGGGTAACAATGGGACCTGAAGTTGGTAAGAAGTCTCTTCATTACGGATGCAATGATTTTGGAAGCACCATGATGGAGGAGAATGTTGTTTCTGCTGCGGGTACAACGCATAAAGTCAATACGAATTTAACCTTGCGCTTGATCCGTGAAGCAGGAAAGATTCCTGCGCAGAGAAATACGAAATATGAGACTCTTCGTGTCTTTCAAGACGAAGAGGAAGCTGAAAAAGATTTTGTTATGCAAAATTAGCTTTCGAACACCTGACACAATGCGTGTCAGGTGTTTTTATGTAGATCCCGTTTTGATTTAACATCACCATCATTATCACCTTTTTGGAATGTTTGAAGACAGCTTGCAACTGTGAAGACTGTCCGCTTGAAATATGCAGAGTTTAAGAAAAATCCCTTTAAGGTTTTTTTTTTATAAAAAAATAAATCGAATTTTCCTTATATTAAAAATTTTGTGTATAATATAAGAATATTTAGAATAAAGGGGGAAACAAAAAATGAATTTGAAAAGAAAATTAAAGTTGGGGATTATCGGACTCTCTGCCGCTTTCCTTGTAGCTTGTGGCAGCACACCTGCAGATTCAGGATCAGGTTCTGGTTCCGAAGAGAAATTAATTGTTGGAACTGATGCTGCATATGCCCCTTTTGAATCATTGGATGGGGAAAAGATTGTTGGGTTTGATGTAGAATTGTTAAATGCGGTTATGAAAGAAGCCGGCCTGGAATATGAGCTAAAAAATATTGGCTGGGAACCACTCTTTATCGCTCTGCAAAACAATGAGGTGGATGCAGGTATTTCTGCCATCACCATAAACGATGAAAGAAAGAAATCATATGACTTTTCTTCTCCTTATTTTGAATCAGTTAATATGATCCTTGCAAAAGAAGGTACTTCTATAAAAAGTGCAAAAGACCTTGAAGGGAAAAAAGTGAGCGTGCAGAACGGTACAACTGGTCAAGAAGCGCTTGAAAAGATGTTTGGAGCAAATGAAAATATTAAAAAATATGAAAACAATGTTTTAGCTATTCAGGCTTTGTTAAATGGTGAGGTAGAAGCAGTTGTTGCGGATAATGCTGTTGTACAAGAGTACGCAAAAAATAATCCTGACAAAAAGCTTGTTACCATTACCGATAAAGAAAACTTTGAGAGCGAATTTTATGGAATCATCTTCCCGAAAGACGGAGAACATCAAGAAGAGATCAATAAAGCGGTGAAAAAGGTCATCGAAGACGGCAAATATGCTGAGATCTATAAAAAATGGTTTGGTGAAGAACCAAATGTAGATGCGCTAAAACAATAACTTTCTCTGGAGGTCTACATGGAACATTCTTTTCAAATCATAGGAGAGTATATGCCCTTGTTTCTTAAGGGAACATGGGTAACTGTACAGTTATCATTGCTGGCTATTCTTTTTGGTACCCTATTAGGTTTGTTTATAGGCCTTGGAAAAATGGTCAAAAATCCATTTATCAACATGCCGTGTGCTTGGTACATCAGCTTTTTTCGTGGAACTCCATTACTTGTACAGATCTTATTGATTCATTCGGCGTTAATGCCGCTGTTTATGAAGCCCCCAAATGTATTTATATCGTCAGTTTTGGCATTGTCACTTAATGCAGCAGCCTACATTGCTGAGATCTTCAGAGCAGGTATCCAATCGATCGATAAAGGTCAGATGGAAGCTGCACGTTCGTTAGGAATGAATCATGTACAAGCTATGAGACATATAATTCTGCCGCAAGCTTCGAGAAGGATGATTCCTCCTCTTGGTAACGAATTTATTGTTTTGATCAAGGATTCGTCACTAGTTTCCATTATTGCTACTCCAGAATTAATGTACTATGCGAGAGCCATGATGGGGCAATATTACCGGCCTTGGGAACCTTACATGACAGCAGCATTAATGTATTTGATCTTAACGCTTGGAATGGCATTTATCCTATCTAAAATTGAGCGCAAATTTGTTTATGATTAAACAACCCGAATTTTGGGTTGTTTTTTTATGACTCCTAACATTTTTTGTGACCAGGTCCCATATAGTGTATTATTGAGGATTTTATATGGGGGGGACTTTTTTGGTCGCGATTTCTTTTTCACACCCATCAGATGGAATAGCTGTCTTGAAAAAAATGATTAGGATGGCAGCAAAACATAATATAAACCCTTCCTTTGCCAAATTATCTGAAGCTTCTTCAAAAATTCTTGAACTGCACATACAGGAGAAAAAGTCGTTCATAGTGGATGTGTTAACAGAATTTACACGAAATAAGGTAGAAGATATTTGCTTAAAGGAAATGATCGAACATGCCTTTTTTTATAGTGACACTTCTGAACAAAAAGAAATCTTATCAATAACCAAAAGTATCATACGAGGAGAGATTGAAGGAATTCCAAATGTAAAGCATCTGCCAAACCTCAACGGACTCATCCGCAGGCAGTGGAATGCCATCCTTGAAGCGAAGACCGAATTTTTAGAGTTTGAATCGTTTATTAAGTTTCGATTAAAGGAATACTTAGCGACTTTGCTTAAGATAGTTGAATGTGCCATTGATGAATACAAACTAGAACTGGAGTACCAGGTGTTTGTGGAACAATTAAGGACGTGTATAACGAAACAAAGGTCTTTTTCGAAAACAGATATCGTGATTATATTCGAACAAGAGACTGTACTCCTTTTTGATGAACAGCAAAACCAACTATCACATACAGATTTAATGATGTTTCATGAAAAGGCACTTCGATTAACGAACGTTTCGAACCTTGATGAAAGGTTATTGGGACCTTTAATCGGATTGTCTCCAAGTTCTGCAAGAATTTATGCGTACGATATCGATCATCCTCTCTTGCAGACGATAAAGAATATTTTCCAGGAAAAAGTTACAATTACCCCCATCGAGAAGATGCCTTTTAGAGAACATCGATCCCACCGTAAAAAAAAGTCATAAACTTACAGAGTCCTCTTGCATTTTGAAAAATGACTGCATATAATAAGTTTATAATTTTATCATTCAATCTGTATTGATGAGGACACGAAGCAAATTTTTACGGTTCAAAGAGAGGGAGGCCTTGGCTGAGAGCTTCCTAACACGGAAAATTGCTTTACCACCTTGGAACTTCAACGGTGAAATGATTTTAGAGTAATCGTTGACGGCCGCAGTCCGTTATACTGTCCGAGTGCCGTTTAGCATTCTTATGCTTTCGGAACAAGGGTGGAACCACGAGATTATCACTCGTCCCTTCTATTAGGGACGGGTGTTTTTTGTTTTACAATAAAAAAGGAGATGTTCTTATGTCGTCAATTTCAATCAAGTTCCCAGATGGATCTGTCAGGGAATATCCAAAAGGAGTAACTTCCGAACAGGTAGCAGAAAGTATCAGCCCAAGTCTAAAGAAAAAAGCTGTTGCGGGAAAAGTAAACGGACAATTATATGATTTTTCACGTCCGATCGAAGAAGATGCATCTATCGAGATCGTGATGCATGATTCTGAAGAAGGTCTTGAAATGACAAGACACTCAAACGCCCACTTATTAGCACAAGCTCTTAAGCGTTTATATCCAGATGTAAAGCTTGGAATCGGTCCTGTCATCGACAATGGCTTCTACTATGATGTAGATATGTCTCACAATCTAACACCAGAAGATCTGCCTGCGATCGAAAAAGAGATGAAGAAGATCGTTAATGAAAACCTTCCGATCATCCGTAAAGAAGTGACTCGCGAAGAAGCTTTGTCCATCTATGAAAAATTGAATGACCACTTAAAAGTAGAACTGATCCGCGACCTTCCAGAAGGTGAAAAGATTACGATCTATGAACAAGGTGAGTTCTTTGACCTTTGCCGAGGGCCGCATGTTCCTTCAACTGGGAAGATCAAAGCGTATAAGCTGATGAGCATCTCTGGTGCATACTGGCGCGGTGACAGCGACAACCAAATGCTTCAACGTATTTATGGGGCAGCTTTCCTTAGCCAAAAAGATTTAGATGAGCACCTGCACTTTATCGAAGAAGCTCAAAAACGCGATCACCGCAAACTTGGAAAAGAGCTAGAACTGTTCATGTTCTCAGAAGAAGCACCTGGAATGCCGTTCTATCTTCCTAACGGCCAGACAATCCGTACAGAGCTTGAGAACTTCTCCCGCGAACTTCAAAGACAAGTGGATTATGATGAAGTACGTACTCCATTCATGATGAATCAGCGGTTATGGGAGCAATCAGGGCACTGGGATCATTATCACGAAAACATGTATTTCTCTGAAGTAGATGATACAAAATTTGCGATGAAACCAATGAACTGCCCGGGACACATGCTGATCTTTAAGAACAAGCTTCATTCATACAGAGATCTGCCTGTTCGTATGGCCGAGTTCGGTCAGGTTCACCGCCATGAGTACAGCGGAGCGTTAAACGGGATGATCCGTGTCCGTACGTTCTGCCAGGACGATGCACATATCTTTGTAACACCTGGTCAGATTGAGAGCGAGATCAAAAACGTATTTAAGCTCGTAGATAAAATCTACAGCACTTTTGGTTTTGAATACTCTGTTGAACTTTCTACTCGTCCAGAAGATTCTATGGGTGATGATCGCTTATGGGAACAAGCAGAAGGCGCGTTGAAAAACGTGTTAGAAGATCTAGGCATGAACTATCACCTTAACGAAGGGGACGGTGCATTCTACGGTCCTAAGATCGACTTCCATATTAAAGATGCGCTCAAACGAAGTCATCAATGTGCAACAATTCAGCTGGATTTCCAAATGCCTGAAAAGTTCGACCTTACTTATGTTGACGAGAACAATCAAAAGGTTCGTCCGGTTGTTATTCACCGCGCGATCTATGGATCGATCGACCGTTTTCTAGGAATTCTTGTTGAGCACTTTGCTGGTGCATTCCCAACTTGGTTGGCACCTGTTCAAGTAAAGCTTATCCCTGTATCTGATGTTCATAACGAGTATGCATATAAGCTTCAACAAGATCTGAAGGAACATGCTATTCGTGTTGAGATCGATACAAGAAATGAGAAGATGGGTTATAAGATCCGTGAAGCTCAGATGAAAAAGATCCCTTACATGCTTGTTCTTGGTGACAAAGAGATCGAAGACAATGCAGTAAACGTTCGTAAATATGGTGAGCAAAAATCAGAAACAGTATCTTATGAAGATTTCAGAGATAAGATCTTAGCTCAAATTAACGAGAAGAGATAGTATAATGAGGCGGCCAGCAAGAGTTGGCCGCTTTTTTAAAGGAAAATGGAGAGTGGACAGTAAATTTTCCAAAGTAGACAGAAAAACAGAAAAAGTGGACAGTTAATTGCTGAAAGTGGACAGAAAAACAGAAAAAGTAGACAGTAAATTGTCCTAAGTAGACAGTAAGAACAAAAAATGTGAACAGTTCTCTTAAATCACTTAAAAAAAACTCTTGCATTCCTAACTTCAACGAAGTAAAATTAATTTCGTTGCTTAATACATTCGTTGTTTGACACGTTTCACACCAATATGTTATAGTATGTAAGGTTAATAAAATAAGCAAAGCATCAAACAAGCAGAAGCACCCGCTTCTCACCTGATTCGACGTCCTATTGACTGTTGATGGGTAGATGGATATTCAGGCATGTCAAAGTGTACATAGCCGGTTTACTATGTGTGGGTGATCGTTGCGCCGACGCTTTTTTTATTTGCAGAAATAACAAGTCGAGTGTATTTACACTCACTGAAAAAATTTGGAGGTGACTTACTATTAGTAAGGACATGTCTGTCAATGAAGGTATTCGTGCCCGTGAGGTTCGCTTAATCGGTCCTGATGGAAGCCAGCTTGGCATCAAATCTAGACAAGAAGCTTTGGACCTTGCGTCAAATGCAAATCTTGACCTTGTGCTTGTTGCTGCAACTGCTAAACCGCCTGTATGTCGTATCATGGACTACGGTAAGTTTAAATATGAGCAACAGCGTAAAGAAAGAGAAGCACGAAAAAATCAAAAGGTCATTACGACTAAAGAAATTCGTCTAAGTCCAACAATTGAGGAAAACGACTTTAATACAAAGCTTAAAAATGCCCGTAAGTTCCTTGAAAAAGGCGACAAAGTAAAGGCAAGTATTCGTTTCCGTGGACGTGCAATTACTCATTCTCAAATCGGAAAAACGGTATTGGAAAAGTTAGCGAAAGAATGCGAAGATCTTTCTACGGTGGAAACTCACCCGAAAATGGAAGGTCGCAGCATGTTCCTTATCCTTGCACCTAAAGCCGAAAAATAATTTTTACCAGGGAGGAAACCATTATGCCTAAAATGAAAACTCATAAAGGTGCTGCAAAGCGCTTTAGAAAAACTGGATCAGGTAAATTAAAGCGTGCTCGCGCTTTTACTAGTCACTTGTTTGCTAACAAGTCTACAAAAGCTAAGCGTAAGCTTCGTAAAGCGAAACTTGTTCACAGCGGTGATTACAAACGTATCCGCACATTGTTAACTTACAAAAAACGTTAATCGTTCAATAATCGATTTAAAAATAGGAGGTTTTTAATATGCCAAGAGTAAAAGGTGGCTATGTAACACGTCGTCGTCGTAAAAAAGTTCTTAAATTAGCTAAAGGCTATTTCGGATCCAAACATAAATTATTTAAAGTAGCACAACAACAAGTATTCAAATCTTTAATGTACGCTTACCGTGACCGCCGTCAGAAGAAGCGTGACTTCCGTAAGCTTTGGATCACTCGTATCAATGCTGCTGCACGTACAAACGGTCTTTCTTACAGCCGTTTAATGCACGGTCTTAAACTTGCGGGTATCGATATCAACCGTAAGATGCTTTCTGAAATCGCAATCACAGACGAAAAAGCTTTCTCTGAATTGGCTTCAAAAGCAAAAGAAAGCTTAAAAGCTTAATTAGACAAAAAGAAAAGATCATTTCCTATTTTGATGGAGATGATCTTTTTTCATTCTGAAGGGGAAATAAAAAAGTGTTAATCATCTATTTAATCATTTTAAACGCAGTCGCCTATCATGTTATGAAAAAGGATAAAGCATTTGCTAAAGAAGGTAAGTGGCGTACACCTGAAGCACGATTATGGCTGATTGCTTTTATAGGTGGGGCACCTGGAATGTGGCTTGCTATGAAAAAGTTCCGCCACAAAACGAAACATCCATCATTTCGATACGGCTTGCCTATACTAAGTATTTTTATAACTGTTGTGGCAGGATGGTTTCTATAATTACTATTCTTGCTGGAGATATCGCTTGTCTTTTAAGAAAAGTCTCCAGAACACGTAAAAGCCTGGTGTTAAAATAGCAAGTCCTACTATATACATAATCATGAGTGAGTAAAAGGTTTCAGTAGCGGTGAACGCCTCATAGATGGTCAGATCAGGATAAACGATATATGGCAGATGTGCCAATCCATAACCAATACTTGCCAATCCATACTGTGCAACAGTTGCTAGCAATGTAAAACGCGGCCGTCCAATCCCTGGGCGGTTTTGTTTTGGCCACCAAAGTGAGCCATATGCGATAAAAAAAGCGGCTAAAGATAATACGAACCATATTTTTTGGTCCACCAGATTGTCGATCAGCCATCGAGATTCAGGTGCCATGAATAACAGTGTAAAGAGGGCAGAAAGCAATGTAAGCGGCCCTAATAGAATAGCGTTGCTGCGATATAGCCTGTACGCCTCTTCTTTATTTGAAACACGCGCGTAATCGGCCAAAAAAAGGGATGATAGATACAGCTCAGACGTTAAACCAAACAGTACATACAAATAAAGGGTGGGGCTGGTGAAGAGTTTTTCTAACAAAAGGTTCTGAGTCTCTCCGTCAACACCTATGAATCCTCCTTGTGAGATCGGAAGAACAGCGATAAGTAAGGAAGGGATCAATAAGCCAGAAATCCCTGAGATAATAAACATAGTCCTCCTATATCCCTGTACAGAATAAGAGAACACCATAAAAGCACTTCGAATGGCCAAAAAAAAGAGAATCAATGAAACTGGAACAAGCATAACGGTTCCTAACGTATAAGCTCCTTTCGGAAAGAAACCTACAAAGGCTACAACTAAAAGTACAAGGAACGTGTTTGTAATCTCCCATGTAGGAGATAAGAAACGATTGGCGATTTTTCCTGCCATTGTTCTGTGATTATTGTAGATCATTGCCCAAAATCCTGCTCCAAAATCGATGGAGCCAAAGATACTGTAAACAAAGATAAAGGTCCACATGATCAGTATCGCTAAAACCTCTTCACTCATCATCTATTCCTCCTTCCTATCCAGATATTCTTTCCATATCTTTTGATACAGGGTTACGTTTAAAATAAGCTGTTAAGATTAATACCGTCAGCACACTTAAAAGGGCATATAAAAATAAAAATAGAAGGAAGAGCATGCCAAGGTTTTCATTTTTAGTAGCCGCTTCTGCTGTGGTCTGAACTCTATAGATGGTCCAAGGCTGTCTGCCGCTGCAGCTGAAAACCCAGCCGAATTCGATCCCGAGCATAGAGAGCGGTCCAGAAAAAACGAGCGACCAGAGCAGCCACTTTGGAAATGATTTCGCTCGCTTTTTTGCAAAGAACCACCAATAAAATAAGGCGAATGCGGCGAGTCCTAATAAGACTACGCCAACCCCTACCATTAGGTTAAACAAGGTATGTACATAAAAAGGCGGCCACGTCTCACGTGGAAATTCATACAATCCCTTAACTTCCGTATCAAACTTTCCGGCAGCAAGCCAGCTGAGTGCCCAAGGAATCTCTATCCCATATTTAACTTCTTCTGTTTTAGGATCTGTATAACCGCCAATTGCAAGTGGTGCATAACGCTGTGTTTCAAACAAACCTTCTGCAGCAGCCAGCTTCTCTGGTGAGTGCTGATGTAGAATTTGTGCAGAATGATGTCCGGAAAGAGAAGAAACAAAACTCATTAAGAAGGCAACAGCTAGAGACATGAACAGTCCTTTAAGGTGGTAAGCACGTTCACGCTCTGGACGCTTTTTTAATAGTTTGAATGCCGCAACAGAAGCAACAGCAAACGCTCCTGTCATATAGGCAGTGATCGCAACGTGAAAGGACGATGATAGGAAACTAGGATTGAAAAATGCATCCCATGGATTTACATCATAAATCGTGCCATCAGGTTTGATCTTAAAACCATCAGGTGTATTCATCCACGTATTTACCGCAGAAATTAAGATTGCAGATGCAACAGCTCCAAGGGCTACGAAGAAAACAGAAATTAAGCGGAAATACCTAGGCAGTCTGTCTGCGGCATATACGTAGATGGACATAAATAAGGCTTCGAGGAAAAAAGCAAAGATTTCAATTTGAAAAGGCAGAGAGATAACTTTCCCTACGATCTCCATGAATCCGGGCCAAAGCAGTGAAAGCTGAACTCCGACGATTGTTCCAGACGGAATAGCAACACCTAATAGAACAGCGAAAGCTTTTGTCCAGCGCTTGGCCATAATGGCATAATCGTTGTCTCCTTTCACTTGATGAATAATTTCTGCAATTACGATCATCAAGGGAAGTCCAACACCAAGCGTAGCAAAAATTATATGAAAACCTAGAGAAGTTCCAAAAAAGGCTCTCGCGAGTACAACTGTATCCATGCCCGATTCCTCCTAAAAACTCAAACTATATAAGTTTACAATCTACCTTTAAGGTGTCAAAAAGAAGGGTGGTTTATGCACGTGATAAATTTGTCATACAGAGCTCGTCTTCTGTCATATGCTGACTTAAAGGGGGTGCAGCGTGTTAGACAATACGAGTTTTTACATCGAGTTGCTTAAGTTTAGTGGGATCTTTGCCCCTTTATTGTTCATCCTTCTTCAGGCATTCAGGCAATTCTTTTTTCTGCCAGTCGGACTTATCTGTCTAACGGGGGGAATACTGTTTGGTGCAGTGGCTGGCACTTTTTATTCTGTGATAGGAATTACATTGTCGAGTGTCTTCTTTTACTGGGGAATGAAATGTATGCCGAAACTTATGAAAAAAGTAAAAAAGCTTCAGAAAAAGTGGATTGGTAAAAGAATGCCATTCTCAGTAGGTCAGATTGCTATATTAAAAATGATCCCATTCATGCATTTTCATCTTTTAAGCTTTTGTTTGATCGAAGTCTCTGCAAATTTTAGAGAATATACAAAAGCTAGCATTATCTCGAATATCCCGATTGCCATTTTCTACTCTACTTTTGGTTCTGTGCTGCTGTCTCTCTCTTTATTTACTTCAGCAGGAATCATTATTGTGCTATCGTATCTGTTTTACTTGTTAAGAAGAAAGGAATGGGTCATGAAGTGGAGTGAATTTTTTGAGGAAGATACGGCAAAAAGAGAAAAACACCGCATGCCTGCATAAGGTATGCGTTTTTTTGTTTTTAGCTAAGGAGAGCTCCTGAGGGATATATCCGCGAGTCTCGCACTTTGACAATTTCTATCATCTCAATCAATTAAATTTCATTCTCGAATGTCGTGCGAGATACGTTATAATAGCTAAGAATGAAAGGCAGGGATGAAACAATGAACATCGAGAGACTTTTTTCTATGCAGAGTGATTTAAATACACGTATTGTTAAAGAACACAATCTTGAAGAGGAGTCTTTATCTCATCAAAGAAGATTGGCTTTTCTTGTGGAGCTTGGAGAATTAGCCAATGAAACAAGGTGCTTTAAATACTGGAGTAAACGCCCGGCATCAGAAAAAGCAGTTATTTTAGAGGAATATGTAGATGGTTTGCATTTTGTGTTATCCATTGGGCTAGATTTAGGAATCACAGAGATTGAACTGCCAAATGATGTAGAACTTCGTGAGAAAATGGACAAGATAGGTCTAAACGAACTATTTCTTTCCCTTTACCAATTGGGCTCAAAATCTTTATCAACAAAAGAATTCCAATTACTTTTTGATACATTTTTAGGTCTTGGGAAAAAACTTAATTTTTCTTTTGAAGAAATAGAAACGGCCTATTTAGAGAAAAATGCAATAAATCACGAACGTCAAGATACAGGATACTAAATAGAAAAACCCGGGAATCCGGGTTTTATTTTAAACCGTTAGATAAAGTTGTTAAGAGTTCTTCCTTTTTTTGCTCATCTGAATTTTTCCAGATGACTTCAAAAAGTACACCGAGACCAGGGAGCATTTTTTCTTCTCCGCTTTCGATTGCATCAACAATCGTATCTTGTAACTGTTCCTTATTGTTTCCAGTAACGTTATGCAATACAGCTTTTCTTAAATCAAGATTCATGGGATTAGCACCTCATATTAATTTTATTCTTTTTTTATTGTGTACGTTCAGAACATGTTTTATGAGAAAAATAATAAATATTTATGATTTAAAGGAGTACACCCGATAATGAAGCACATTGAATCAGAATCCAACGCTTCCTTGAAGCAATGGAAAAAGTTGCATAGTAGGAAAGAAAGAGAGAAAACAGGAACCTTTTTGTTAGAAGGACCTCATCTAATTGAAGAAGCGATCCATTCAGGCGCAAAGCTGCAACATGTAATTGTTGAAGAGAACTATCAAATGAAAGACGAGTGGCTAAAGGAGAGGTTTTCTTTATGGTCTGTTCCAGCCAAATTGATGAAGCAGCTTTCTGAAACAGAAAAACCTCAAGGGATTCTAGCTGTATGCGAAATGATGGACCAGCCTGAAGATCTTATTAAGCCAAAGGGCCGTTATTTGTTAATCGATGGTGTTCAAGATCCAGGTAATTTGGGTACGATAATCCGTACTGCTGATAGCGCTGGACTTGATGGTGTGTTTTTGGGAGAAGGGACGGCTGATCTTTATAACGGTAAAACAGTGCGATCCACTCAAGGTTCACTTTTTCACCTGCCTGTTGTAAAAGCTGATCTATTACAGATTATCGGACAATGTAAGGAGCAAGACATTCCGGTACTTTCCACCTCTCTGCAAGAAGCGGTAGATATGCGTAGGGCATCAGAAGTGGAAGGTTTTGCTTTAATCGTAGGAAATGAAGGCGCTGGGGTGCAGGAAACCCTCCAAAAAGAATCGACGATGAACGTGAAGATCCCTATTTTTGGTCAAGCTGAATCCTTAAATGTTTCGGTTGCAACGGGCATTCTTCTTTACGAATTACAGCGGAATCGATCGTAATTTGTTCGGAGGCGTTGCAATTGTTGATTTTTTTCATATATAATGAAAAAGATGAATGGAATAAAAATAAAAACGAAGACGGAGAAGAGTAGGTAATGATTCCGCCAAAAAGGGAGGAAATGTCCTGGACTGCGAGCATTTCTTTGGTAGGTATTATTGAATTCACTCCTGAGTTGTCACCTGAATGTATGAGTAGGGCTGACCGGTGAAGAGCCGTTATTGAAATGAAGTGAACAGTGTATTTGTCATTGTTAAATTGGGTGGTACCGCGAACTCCTCGTCCCTTATTGGATGAGGAGTTTTTATATTTATAAGGAGGGGTTGTACGGTGAAAGACCGTTTAGAAGCTCTTAAAGTAGAAGCGATCGGCAAGATCAATGAAAGCCAGGACTTAAAAGATCTGCAAGCTGTTAAAGTTGCTTATTTAGGAAAAAAAGGGCCCATTACCGAAGTTCTAAAAGGAATGGGGAAATTATCTGCAGAAGAAAGACCGGTTATTGGTGCCTATGCCAATGAAGTCCGTGACAGCATTCAGAAGGAACTGGATAAAAAACAAATCGAACTAGAACATGCAGCAATCTCAGAAAAGCTTGCGAAAGAATCATTAGATGTATCCTTGCCAGGGAGACCTGTCAAAAAAGGAAATCCTCATCCATTAACAGCGGTTGTTACTGAGATTGAAGATCTGTTTTTAAGCATGGGATTCACGATTGCTGAAGGACCAGAAGTAGAAACAGACTATTACAATTTTGAAGCACTTAACTTGCCTAAAGGCCATCCTGCCCGTGACATGCAAGATTCATTCTTCATCACAGAAGATATTCTGCTTCGTACACAAACGTCTCCCGTACAGGCTCGTACAATGGAGAAGCATGAGGGGCAAGGACCTGTAAAGATCATTTCTCCAGGAAAGGTTTACAGAAGAGATAATGATGATGCGACACACTCTCATCAATTCATGCAGATTGAAGGACTTGTGGTTGATAAGAACGTTCGTTTAAGCGACTTAAAAGGTGTTCTTGAAACGTTTGCTAAGAAAATGTTTGGAGAAGACCGCAAGATTCGTCTGCGTCCAAGTTTCTTCCCATTTACTGAGCCGTCTGTTGAAATGGATATTTCATGTTTCAAATGCAGCGGAAAAGGTTGCTCGATCTGTAAACAAACGGGCTGGATCGAAATTCTTGGAGCGGGTATGGTCCATCCAAACGTTCTTGAGATGGCTGGATTTGACTCAAAGAAATATACAGGTTTTGCATTTGGTATGGGACCTGAGCGTATCGCGATGCTTAAATACGGTATAGACGATATCCGTCATTTCTATGCGAACGACATCCGGTTTCTAAAACAATTCAAAAATGCATAACTCAAGGAGGGGAAATACATGTTAATCTCTTATAACTGGCTAAAAGAATACGTAAACATAAAAATCAGCCCGTCTGAACTAGCGGACAGAATTACAAAAAGCGGTATCGAAGTTGAAATGGTCGAGTCGTTAAATAAAGGAATCAGCGGTGTTGTTGTTGGATATGTGCAAGAATGCATCCAGCATCCGAACGCCGATAAACTTAGAGTTTGTAAAGTCGATATCGGACAGGGCGAAGTTTCACAGATCGTATGTGGTGCACCGAATGTAGCCCAAGGCCAAAAGGTTGCTGTAGCCGTACCTGGTGCAGTGCTGCCTGGTAACTTTAAAATTAAAAAAGCAAAGCTTCGAGGAGAAGAATCACACGGTATGATTTGTTCTCTGCAAGAGTTAGGTGTCGACACAAAGCTAGTACCAAAAGAGTACGCAACAGGAATTTTTGTGATGCCTTCTGATGCGGAACCAGGAAGTGATGCTCTAGAATTCTTAAACCTTAACGATCATGTATTGGAGCTTGGGCTTACACCTAACCGTGCTGATTGCTTGAATGTGATTGGAGTTGCTTATGAAGTTGCTGCAATCCTTGAGGAAGAAGTTAAACTTCCAAATACATCAATAACAACAACAGAAGAAAAAGCAGAGGATTTTATTTCTGTAAGCATCGAATCATTTGAAGATAATCCCTATTACGGAGCAATGATTATCCGTGATGTTAAGATCGGCCATTCACCGCTTTGGATGCAGAATCGCCTGATGGCATCAGGTATTCGCCCGATTAATAACATTGTCGATATCACAAACTATGTTCTGCTTGAATACGGTCAGCCGCTTCATGCGTTTGACTATAACCGATTAGGATCAAAAGAAATTGTTGTTCGCCGTGCCGCTGAAGGAGAACATATTCAGACACTTGATGATCAAGACCGTACACTAAAAGACACCCATTTAGTGATTACAAACGGCACAGATCCTATTGCTGTTGCTGGTGTGATGGGCGGAGCAACGAGTGAAGTTCAATCAGACACAACAAATGTACTTTTAGAAGCAGCGTATTTTGCTTCAGGCCGTGTAAGAACTGCGTCAAAGGATCTTGGTTTACGAAGTGAAGCAAGTTCTAGATATGAAAAAGGGATCGACCGTAACCGTGTTTTTGCAGCAGCAATGAGAGCAGCTGGATTGATGGCTGAACTTGCAGGTGGTAAAGTAGCAGAAGGAATCGTAGAAGCTGGAAAGCGTGAGGTAAACACTTACAGCGTTAAAATGGACGTTTCTAGAATGAATGGCCTTCTTGGCACAAATATTACAGCCGAGCAAACAGGAGTTGTCTTTAATCGCCTAGGTTTTTCATATAAAGAGACAGACGGACATTTTGAAGTTGTTGTTCCTTCAAGAAGACCTGATATTACGATTGAGGCAGATCTGATCGAGGAAGTAGGACGAATCTATGGGTATGACCGCATTCCAACGACTTATCTCCTATCAGAAGCTCGTCCTGGCGGATTGACAGAGAATCAAGCGAAACGCCGTAACATCAGAAACTATCTTGAGGGAGCAGGACTTTATCAAGCTGTAACGTATGCGTTGACAACTCCAGCGAAATCAGCTCACTTCTCATTCAGTGGAGAAGAGGTATATCCGATCTCCGTTGCACATCCGATGAGTGAAGAGCGCAGCACGCTTAGAATGAGTTTGTTGCCACAGCTTTTAGAAGTGCTTCAATATAACAGAAATCGTTCCATGGAAGATCTCGCTATCTATGAGATGGGTTCTGTTTTCATAAACCGTCAAGAAGTATTAACTGACCTGCCAGAAGAGTATGTGTTTGTTTCTGGTGCTGTTACAGGCGTATTTAACGAACACCTGTGGCAAGGGGAAAGAAAGACGGTTGACTTCTTTGTTCTAAAGGGGATATTAGAAGGATTATTGGATGAACTGAACCTTTCAGAGCGTATTACGTATGAAGCGGGAGAAATTGAAAACATGCATCCGGGAAGAACAGCTATCGTGAAACTCGATGGTATTTCTGTAGGTTTTGTTGGACAGCTTCACCCTGCTCTTCAAAAAGAGTTAGATCTTAAAGATACGTATGTGTTCGAGCTGAATGCAACAAGTCTTTTAGAGAAAGAAACAGATCAGATGGTGTATCAAACATTGCCACGCTATCCATCTATCACAAGAGATATCGCATTAGTTGTCGATCAAGAACTGCCAGCAGGGGATCTGACGACAGTGATACAAGCGGCTGGCGGTGTGCTGTTAAAAGAAGTGAACCTCTTTGACCTGTATGAAGGTGAAAAGATGGAGGAAGGAAAGAAATCTCTTGCCTTCTCACTAAAATATTTTGATCCAGAACGTACACTTACAGATGAAGAAGTAGTAACGGCACATGATCGAGTATTAAAGAGCTTAGAAGAACGCTTTGGTGCTCAATTAAGAAAATAAACAGCAAAAACCGGCTCATTAAGATGAGCCGGTTTTTTAATAGTGAAATATGAATTTCCGTAATTAGACACATTTTTTCCGTGATAATGATTAAAAATTCCGTGGTTATACTCATTAATTCCGTGATAATGATCAATTTTTCCGTGATCTCGATAACGGAAAAAATTAAGACTAATCTTTAGGACCATTACTTCCTCTTCTTATTCAAAAGATTTAACGCTTTTTGAGTGTTCGCAAAATGCTTCTTAGTTGCAGTATCAAATACGGACTCACCAAACTTTTCAACGAGTTCAGCTGCCTTCACATCCACATGCGGGCCAGCTCCTTTTGGAATAACCGTATGGAAACGAGCTCCTAGTTTATCCATCTCTTTTAGAAAGCTGTATCTTGCCAAAATGGAAGCAGCTGCTACGGAAAGATGAACGGATTCACCCTTTGTTGCGAAATAAAGCCCTTCTTTTAAAAGGTTCTTCTCTTTCGTTAAGTAATTAAAATACACCCCTGGCTCACAAAACTGATCTACTAGGATACCATCGAGTTCTTCCCCCTCAATTTTCGCTTTAACATTCTGAAGGGCGCGGTTATGTAAAATGGCTTTTATCTTGCCTTGACTCATTCCTTTCTGCTGAAGTTCATTGTATTTTTCGTTGTTTAGAACCAGAAGGCTGTAAGGGACGGTATGTATGAGCTCTTTTGCGATTTGAACAATCTGTTTATCATTTAAGTGCTTTGAATCCTTTACGCCAAGCTCCTTTACAAGCTCCAGCTGGTCTCGTGATACATAAGCTGCAGCAACAGTCATTGGTCCAAAATAATCACCAGTTCCAACTTCATCGCTTCCAATCATGGATAACTCTGCAGCATTTTGGGGCGGTGCGTATCGATGAGGTGTTTTAGTTGATGTCTTGTTTTTTTCTTTAGCGGGTGAAACTTGACCCGAAAACTGCTGTGAAGCTTTTTCTGCTCCCTTTCCCTGAAAGAGTACTTTTCCTGAATTGTAAGCTGTAACTGTACAATCACTAAGTTTTGCAGTAAAAACTGCTCCAGGAGGTGTTTTACCTGAAATGGCATGTGATAGTTCCTTTTTCATTGCAAGTATCTCTGAGTCCGTCATTTTTTTTACAACATGAGCCATGACTAAATTCCTCCTATGATTACGAGATTTCCAAATATATCAAAAAAACTGAAATCATACAGAAATATTTTCATCTATGTACGATATTTGATAAGATAAAGATTAGAGTATCATTAAATGAACGATCCTTTTCATGGCAGGGAGGTTATTTTGTGGCGGAAGACAAAAATAAAAACCGTACTACGGTCGAGATCTATGGACAGCGATATGTAATTGCAGGGACCGAAACTTCCAGCCACATTCATTTAGTAGCTGACAAAGTAGATTTGAAAATGAGAGAAATTCAATCTCACAATCGGTTTCTTGATACGAAACAACTTGCTGTACTAACAGCAGTAAATACAATGAGTGAATATTTAAAGATTAAAGAAGAGCTGAAAAAATTGCAACAGCGAATTGGAAAAGAGGAAGGTTAGCATGCTGGATTTAATTTTATTTATCGTATTATTAGGTGGGTTCTTGATCGGTTTAAAACGTGGTTTCATCATGCAATTGGTTCATTTAGCCGGATTTATTGCGGCATATATTGTTGCTTATCTGTATTATGATGATTTAGCGCCAAAGCTGGAACTGTGGATTCCATATCCTTCTTCTAATGATAGCTCAGTATCATTTTTGCTGAACAGCATCTCACTAGAGCAAGCTTATTATAATGCGATTGCCTTTGCTATTTTGTTCTTTGCAACAAAAATTATCCTGCAAATTATCGGTTCTATGCTAGATTTTCTGGCTCACTTGCCGATTCTCCATACGTTTAATAGATGGCTTGGCGGCTTGTTAGGGTTTGTGGAAGTATATTTGATCGTGTTCATCCTGTTATTTATTGCAACATTAGTACCGATTGAAGCCTTTCAAGCTCATTATGAAAATTCATGGATCGCACAGGGAATGGTCAAAAATACCCCCGTATTTTCTGAGTCAGTAAAGGAAATGTGGATGAAACATATGGCGTAACTTCTCCTTTGCGGAGAAGTTTTTTTATTCAGCATCCTAAAGTATGCAATAGGAGGAGAGCTTAACATGGCGAATAAAAAAGAAGTCGTACGTGCGTTAGAGCAAATTGCACTTTATCTTGAAATATTAGGAGAGAATTCGTTTAAAGTTTCCGCATACCGTAAAGCAGCCAATGCTTTAGAGGGTGATGAGCGGACGATGGAAGAAATAGATGATGTGTCAAAGATCAAAGGGATCGGGAAGGGTACTGCAACCGTTATCCTTGAAATTGTGGAAAAAGGTGAATCAGAACTACTGGCTGAGCTTCAGGAAAAAGTCCCTTCTGAACTAATCACTTTATTACAAGTACCGAACTTAGGCGGAAAGAAGATTGCTAAACTTTATTCTGAGTTAGGCGTAACGAATATTGAAACTCTAAAAGAAGCATGTGAAAATGGTAAGGTACGGGAACTAGCGGGGTTTGGTGCGAAAACAGAAGAAAAAATTCTTGCTTCGTTAAAAGATTTCGGTAAACGGCCGGAAAGACTTCCAATTGCATATATGCTGCCGATCGCCGAAAGAATTGAAGCACAGCTCGCCAAAATGAAACACATTGAAAAGTTTTCTAGGGCGGGAAGTCTTAGAAGATACAGGGAAACGATTAAGGACCTAGATTTTATTATATCAACAAAAAATCCAAAGGAAGTTAAAGAACAGCTGTTAAACTTACATGGGGTAACGGATGTTATTGCTGGCGGTGATACGAAAGTCTCCCTTGTACTAGATGAGAATTTGTCCGTATCCGTTGACTTTAGAATCGTAGAGTCGAAGCAATTCGCTACTACCCTTCATCATTTTACAGGCTCGATGGATCATAATGTAAAAATGAGACAATTAGCAAAATCTAGAGGGGAAAAGATTAGCGAATATGGTGTTGAGAATACGGAAACAGGTGAAGTCCAAACGTTTACGAATGAAGAAGAGTTCTATTCGCATTTCGGACTGAACTGGATTCCACCTGAAGCTAGGGAAACTGGAGAAGAAATAGATCTATTTAAAGAAAGTCATGATCTCATACAGTTATCAGAAATCAAGGGGGATCTGCATCTTCACTCGACTTGGAGTGATGGAGCTTTCTCCATTGAAGAAATGGCTGAAGAAGCAAGAAGAAGAGGTTACGAGTACATGGCGATTACGGATCATTCTCAGTATCTGCGAGTAGCGAATGGGCTTACACCAGAAAGAATCCGAATGCAGCGTAAAGAGATCGACAAACTGAATGAAAAATATTCGGATTTTAAAATATTTGCTGGAATCGAAATGGATATACTGCCAGACGGAACTTTGGACTATGATGATGATTTATTAGAAGAATTGGATTTTGTAATTGCGAGCATTCATTCTGCCTTCTCACAAGATAAAAGCAAGATTATGAAGCGTTTAAAAACAGCACTTCTGCACAAGAAGGTTGATTTAATAGCTCACCCTACTGGCCGCTTGATCGGCCGAAGAAAAGGATACGACGCGGACATTGATTTGCTTTTAGAGCTGGCTTCAGAAACGAATACAGCCATCGAGCTAAATGCGAATCCAAATCGGCTTGATCTTGCACCTGAATACTTAAGAAAAGCACAGGACATGGGTGTGAAGATTGCGATTAATACAGATGCACATTATAAAGATACGATGAAACATATGGAGATTGGAGCCGCGGTTGCCCGAAAAGGTTTTATCCGAAAAGGCAGTGTTATAAACACGATGTCACGTAAAGAATTAGAAACCTACTTAAACCGTAAAAGATAGCTCTATATCCTCGTCTCGGATCAGGAGGAAAGTATATGCAAGAAAAAATGCTGCGTGTTTTAGAATTAAGAAAAGTGATAGATCGGCTTAAAAAGCATGCAAGCTGTTCACTTGGACTAAAAAAAATTGATTCACTTGTTCCATTTACAACACTTGAAGAAGTGGACGAAGCACAAGAGGCAACAGATGAAGGGGTAAAAGTTCTCCGGTTAAAAGGCCAGGTTCCTTTTGGCGGAATCTTTGATATCTCCTCAAACGTAAAACGCTCTAAAATTGGAAGTCTTCTAAACGAAGAAGAATTGATGGATATCGCTTCAACTCTTTACGGCGGGAGACGTTTCAAGCGTTTTATTGAGGGATTAACAGAAGACGGAATCGAACTGCGTATTTTAAAACAAGCAGCAGATCAGATCATTCCTCTTCATGAACTAGAACAGTCCATTAAAAGCTGTATTGATGACCATGGCCATATGATGGATAGTGCCAGTCCTGAACTGCGAGCGATCCGTCAGCAGCTTCGTACGTTTGAAGCAAGAGTACGAGAAAAGCTGGAATCCATCGTAAGATCCTCAAGCTATCAGAAGATGCTATCAGACTCTATCATCACGATTCGTAATGACAGATTTGTTATTCCCGTTAAGCAAGAATACAGAGGGAGCTTTGGCGGGATGGTACACGATCAATCTGCCAGCGGTGCAACTTTATTTATTGAACCGCAATCCGTGGTTATGGTTAACAATCAAGTAAAAGAAACAAAAGCGAAAGAAGCACGAGAGATTGAAAAGATATTAAGAGAACTGACTGCCCAGGTTGCTGAGAGTGCCGATGATATTTTAATAAACGTAGAAATTTTAGCTGAAATGGATTTCATACTAGCAAAAGCCAGATTTGCTAATGAGTTAAAATGCACCCGTCCGATCATGAATGATAAAGGATATATCTCACTGAACAGCGGAAGACATCCCCTTCTTGATCAGGAAACGGTTGTTCCGACTAGCGTTAAACTGGGAGGAGAATATCAATCCCTTGTAATTACAGGTCCTAATACCGGTGGTAAGACGGTTACCCTCAAAACAATAGGGCTTCTTACTTTGATGGCACAATGCGGACTTCAGATACCTGCTCAGGAAGAATCAGAAATGGCTGTGTTCAAAAGGATATTTGCAGACATTGGTGATGAGCAATCGATTGAACAATCATTGAGTACGTTTTCTTCACATATGGTGAATATTGTAGATATTTTAAATAAAATCGATTATGAATCACTCGTTCTTTTTGATGAATTAGGTGCAGGAACCGATCCCCAGGAAGGAGCTGCACTTGCCATCTCCATCCTGGACTTTGTTTTTGCTAGAGGAGCACGTGTAGTAGCTACAACGCATTACAGTGAACTAAAAGCATATGCCTATAATCGTCCAGGTGTCATGAACGCATCGGTTGAATTTGATGTGCAGACGCTAAGGCCTACATACAGATTGTTAGTAGGTGTGCCTGGAAGAAGTAATGCGTTTGAGATTTCAAAAAGACTGGGGCTTCGTCAAGATATCATTGATTCTGCTCGTTCCCAGATTAGTGAAGACGAAAACAAGATTGATAACATGATTAAATCACTTGAAGATAATCGGAAACAAGCAGAAAAAGAGATGGAAGAAGCGGAACATAGACGAAAGGAAGCGGAGTCTATTAAAGCTGATCTGGAGCGGGAGCTTGAGCTTTTCCAAAATGAAAAAGAACGACTATATGAGAGAGCGAAGCAAGAAGCCGAGCAAGCTGTTGAAAAAGCACGGGAAACAGCAGAAGAGATCATACGTGAAATCCGTGAACTGCAAAAAGCCGGCGGACAGATTAAAGAGCATAAACTGATCGAGGCAAAGAAGAGATTGGAAGAAGCAGTACCGAAGTCAAAAGCAAAAACAAAGAAACCTAAGGCTGAATCTACAAAGAAAGAATATGTTCCTGGTGATGAAGTTAGAGTCCTGAGTGTAGGGCAAAAAGGGCATATTGTTGAGAAAGTAAGCAGCACAGAGTATCAAGTGCAAATAGGAATCTTAAAGATGAATGTATCAGAAAAAGATCTTGAATGGGTAAAGCAAGCCAAAGCGAAACCTGAACCGCGTTCATTCGTAAGAGTAACTGGAACTTCTGATTCTTCCCGGCCTGAACTTGATTTGAGAGGAAAAAGATACGAAGATGCCATGCTTGAAGTAGACCGTTATTTAGATGAAGCACTGTTAGCAGGGTTTAACCAGGTATATATCATCCATGGTAAAGGAACGGGTGCACTTCGAAAGGGTGTACAAGAGCTCCTTAAGACGCATCGTAATGTAAAATCTACACGTATGGGTGCCGCTGGTGAAGGTGGAGGCGGTGTTACTGTCGCTGTGTTAAAGTAGTTTAGAGTTAGATAATAAAACCAACAAAGCCATTTGCAAAGGGGTACTGCTGGATGGATTTTATGAGTAATGCTTTTGTTAAAACGGCAGCCAACTACAGCGTTGTTGTGCTATGTCTTGTCGTGTTCTTAGCTGTTTTTGAGCTTGTTACCCGATATAAAAATTGGGTTGAAATCAAGAACGGCAACTTGTCAGTTGCAATGGCAACAGGTGGGAAAATCTTTGGTATCGCAAACATTTTCCGTTATTCAATTGCACAGAACGATTCATTGCTCATGATGATCACATGGGGTATTTATGGATTTATATTACTTTTGATCGGATACTTTATCTTTGAGTTCCTCACACCAAAGTTTCAGATTGATAAAGAAATAGAAAGTGATAATAAGGCTGTTGGTTTTATTTCAATGATCATTTCAATTGGCCTGTCGTTTGTAATCGGTGAAGGTATTGAATAGCTGAAGGGAACAGATATGGAAACATTATTTAAAGTCTTGTTTGTACTAAGCGGTGTGTTTATCGCTGCAGGTCTTATTTATTTATTTTTCTTTGCATAAGAAAAACCCAGGTCTCGTGTATGAGCCTGGGTTTTTTTTAGAACTACTTTACCGATAATTTTAAATTTTTAAAAAAGTATATAAAATTGAATACGTTTTCAATATAATAGGAATAAAGATATAGAATTTTTGAAGGAAGGCGTGAATTAAAGGAGGAGATGCAAGTGGAAAGAAGGTGGCTTAATAGTTACCCAAGTGAAATTCCGGGACATCTTGAATATGACAGCAAACCTTTATTCGCGTATTTAGAATCAGCAGCAGAAGAGAAAAAAGATAAAACTGCTGTACACTTTTTAGGAAAAACATTAACGTTTGGCGAGCTTCATGAGTGCAGTTTGCGTTTTGCACATGCTCTTTCAAAATTAGGAGTCGAAAAAGGGGACCGGGTCGCCATCATGCTCCCTAATTGTCCGCAGGCAGTCATTGCTTACTACGGAACACTATTTCTAGGAGCGATCGTCGTGCAAACCAATCCGCTTTATACGGAGAGGGAACTGCGCCATCAGCTATCTGACAGCGGTGCAAAAGTCATTGTAGGATTGGATCTCTTGTTTGGCAGAATCTCAGCGGTTCGAGCGGATACAAATATTGAACATATCGTGGTGACCTCGATTAAAGATTACCTGCCTTTTCCGAAAAATCTGCTTTATCCAATTGTTCAAAAGAGGCAGAATCCGACTGTGGTCGTCAATATTTCTTTCAATCACGAGGTTCATTCGTTTCGAGATCTCCTTAAACGTTCACAGCCCGTTAAGCCACAGACAGAAGTATTTCCTGATGAAGATCTTGCCCTGCTGCAATACACCGGCGGTACAACGGGACCTGCAAAAGGTGTGATGTTAACTCACAAGAACCTTGTAACAAACGCACTTCAATGCAATGCATGGATGTACAAAAACAGGGATGGAAAAGAAAAGATCCTCGGGGCTTTGCCCTTCTTTCATGTTTATGGAATGACTTGTGTAATGAACCTGGGTATTATCACAAAAGCTGAGATGATCATTCTTCCTCGATTTGATCCGGCACAAGTATTGAAAACGATTCATAAGGAGCGTCCGACTCTGTTTCCGGGTGCACCGACCATGTATATTGCACTTTTGAATCATCCAGACCTTAAGAAATACGATTTATCATCAATTACAGCTTGTATAAGCGGATCCGCTGCTTTGCCACTGGATGTTCAAGAAAAGTTTCAGGCTGTTATATCTGGTTCTTTGGTGGAAGGGTATGGACTAACTGAAGCATCACCTGTTACGCATGCCAATTTAATTTACGGTAACCAGGTGAAAGGAAGTATCGGCTTGCCATGGCCGAATACGGAGGCCGCTATAATCTCGGCTGAAACGGGCGAATGGGCAGAACCTGGTGAGATCGGGGAACTGGCTGTTCGGGGACCGCAAGTTATGAAAGGCTATTGGAACCAACCAGAAGAAACCGCTTCTGTTTTCCGTGAAGACTGGCTTGTCACGGGTGACATGGGCTATATGGATGAAAAAGGCTACTTCTATATTGTGGACCGTAAAAAGGATCTGATAATAGCTGGTGGTTTTAATATTTATCCCCGTGAAGTAGAAGAAGTCTTATATGAGCATGAAAAAGTTAAAGAAGCTGTAGTTGTTGGTGTGCCAGATGAGTATCGGGGCGAAACAGTAAAGGCATTTGTTGTGTTGAAAGAAGGCGTCGAATGTTCGGAAGAAGAATTAAATAAATTCTGCCGGGAACATTTGGCTTCGTTCAAAGTACCTAGACTTTATGAGTTTAGAAATGAGCTCCCAAAAACGATGGTAGGAAAGATATTAAGAAGGGTTCTACTAGAGGAAGAACGTGAAAAAGCGAAACATAACATTTAAAAAAGCCGCCAATGCGCGGTTTTTTTTCTTTTTCGGTTTTCATTAGAAGTTAAACTTGTAAAATGCATAAAAAAAATGACATAATGAAATTGACAGAAAAGAAAGATTTGTTTTACAATTATGAATGAACAATCATTCATTTTTTTAAGTGATTGTGTTCTACACAAATGAGGCGATCGTAATGAAACGTAAAGGTCCAAAATACGAAAAAATAATTGATGCAGCTGTGAGTGTTATTGCAGAACATGGTTACCATCAATCCCAAGTATCAAAGATAGCGAAAGAAGCAGGTGTCGCTGACGGCACCATCTATCTATATTTTAAAAATAAAGAAGATCTGCTTGTTTCTGTTTTTAATGAGAAGATGGGGACCTTTATCGAAAAAACAGAAAATGAGCTAAAGAGTAATGATTCAGCAATCGAGAAACTTAGAATTCTTGTCGAGATGCACTTTAAGCAACTGACTGCTGATTATGAACTATCAATCGTTACCCAGCTAGAGCTGCGTCAGACGAACAGACAGCTTCGTGCCAAGATCGGGGAAGTATTAAAACGTTATTTGGATTTAATCGACTCTATCTTAAAGGACGGTATGAATGAAGGTGTGTTTGTACACAACATGGATTACAGACTGGCTAGACAAATGATCTTTGGGACGATTGACGAAACAGCTACTAACTGGGTCATGAACGACCATCGATATGATCTGCCAGCACTAGCTGGACCCGTTCATCAAATGCTGGTTAATGGTCTATCAGTCAGGACTGCTTATTCAGAGTGAATTCAATAGGAAGGGGCTGCAGAATTGGAATTTTTAAAAATTGAAATTGAAAATAAAGTGGCAACGATTAAACTTAACCGAGCACCTGCTAACGCATTGTCGACAAGTGTCATAGAAGAGATCGATGAGGCATTAGATCAGATTGAAAACGACAATACGGTAAAAGTGGTTGTTATTCTAGGTGAAGGCCGTTTCTTCTCAGCCGGTGCTGACATTAAAGAATTTACTGAAGTTCCCGATGAAAAAGGCTTTGCTAAACTTGGCAAAAAGGGCCAGGATGTATTTAACCGAATCGAACAATTCTCTAAGCCTGTCATCGCTGCCATTCATGGTGCAGCACTTGGCGGAGGATTAGAACTTGCGATGAGTTGTCATATCAGACTTGTGGCAGAAGATGCTAAGCTTGGTCTTCCTGAACTTACGTTAGGGCTAGTGCCTGGATTTGCTGGAACACAAAGACTTCCTCAGCTTGTAGGTGTACCAAAGGCTTGTGAGATGCTCCTTTCCAGTAACCCGATCACAGGAAAAGAAGCGGTAACATACGGTTTGGCGAATAACGCTTTTCCAGCTGAAGAACTTTTTGAAAAGGCTTACAAAATGGCTGAGAGTTTTTCAGAAAAGAGCGCAGTATCCATCAAATACACACTAGAGTTATTAAATTATGCAAAACATGGACTTTATGAAAAGGGAGCAGAAAAAGAGCAAGAGCTGTTTGGAAAAGCATTTAAGAGCTTTGATGGACAAGAAGGAATCTCAGCCTTTATTGAAAAGAGAAAGCCTGTATTTCAGGACCGATAACTAGGAGGGTAACGATGAATATTTATGTTATTTTAAAACGTACTTTTGATACTGAAGAAAAAATTTCCGTTTCAAACAATAAGATTTCAGAAGACAGTGCAGAATTTATTATCAACCCTTATGATGAGTATGCTATTGAAGAAGCGATCACTTTAAAAGATGCTCATGGCGGAACTGTTACCGTTGTTACTGTAGGAGACGAGGATTCTGAAAAAGAACTTCGTACAGCTTTAGCAATGGGAGCAGATCAAGCAGTTTTGATTTCAAACGAAGATCTGGAAGCCCAAGACCAATATACGACTTCAACGGTATTGGCGGCTTTCTTTAAAGATAAGGAATATGACATTATTCTGGGCGGAAATGTCGCGATCGACAACGGAACAGGTCAAGTTGGTCCTAGACTTGCTGAACTTTTGGATATTCCACACGTAACAACAATCACTAAGATTGAAATTAGCGGTACAACTGTAAATATTGAGCGTGACGTTGAAGGAGACCTTGAGAAGATTGAAACATCACTTCCGTTATTGGTGACTGCCCAACAAGGTTTGAATGAGCCTCGCTATCCTTCTCTGCCAGGGATTATGAAGGCGAAGAAAAAACCACTGGAAACGTTAGATTTAGACGACATAGACATTGATGAGGATGACGTAGAAGCTAAAACAAAAACTGTAGAAGTGTATCTTCCTCCTAAAAAGGAAGCTGGAAAAATCCTATCGGGTGAAACAGCAGACCAAGTAAAAGAGCTTGTATCTCTGCTAAGAAACGAAGCAAAGGTAATATAAGGAGGAGACATCATGGCAAAGAAAGTTTTAGTACTTGCAGAAACTCGTGACGGTGCATTACGTAATGTTTCATTTGAGGCTATTGCAGCAGCAAAAGAAATTTCTGGGGGCGGAGAAGTGTTCACTGTATTATGTGGTGATACAGTTCAATCACTTGCAGCCGAATTAATTCATTTTGGAGCTGACCGTGTTCTTGTTGCTGAAGATGAAAAACTAGCAAACTATACGACAGATGGCTACTTTCAAACCCTAAAGAAGATTATTGACGATGAAAGTCCAGAAGCTATCGTATTCGGCCATACTTCACTAGGTAAGGATCTTTCACCAAGACTTGCAGCACGTTTGGAATCAGGATTGATTTCTGATGTAACAGGTCTTGAGCAAGCAGGGGAAAACACAGTGTTTACTCGCCCTGTTTATTCAGGAAAAGCATTTGAGAAGAAATTGATCTCTGATGGTCTCGTATTTGTTACGATTCGTCCAAACAACATCGCCCCTTTAGAAAAGGATGAGTCTAGAACTGGTGATGTTAAGTCAGTTTCAGTAGAAATTAAAGATCTAAGAACAATTGTAAAAGAAGTGGTTCGAAAGGCTTCTACAGGAGTAGATCTTTCTGAAGCAAAAATTATCGTTGCGGGCGGCCGCGGTGTTAAATCAGAAGACGGCTTTAAGCCTCTTCAAGAGCTTGCTGATGTTCTTGGAGCAGCAGTCGGCGCATCTCGTGGGGCATGTGATGCTGATTATTGTGATTATTCCCTTCAGATCGGCCAAACTGGTAAAGTAGTAACTCCTGACTTGTATATTGCTTGTGGAATCTCTGGAGCTATTCAGCACCTTGCTGGTATGTCCAACTCCAAAGTAATCGTTGCAATCAATAAAGATCCTGAGGCAAGCATCTTCTCCGTTGCGGATTATGGAATCGTAGGAGACCTATTTGAAGTAGTTCCATTATTAACAGAAGAGTTTAAAAAAGTGTTAGTATAATAGCAGCTAAAAAAACGTCTGGTTTCCTGGACGTTTTTTTAAATCGTAAAAAGGTGGGGGTTGTATGACGACTATCGCATTCATACGTCATGGGGAAACTGATTGGAATATAGAAAAAAGAGCCCAGGGATGCAAAGATATTCCTTTAAATGGAAATGGGATAAAGCAGGCTAACCGATTAGCAGAAAGATTACGCGGACAAAAGTGGGATGTGATCTATGCCAGTCCCCTTTCACGAGCCTTTGAAACAGCTAAAGCTATTTCTCGCGTAACAGGGTTACACATAACGTCTGATGAAAGATTACGGGAGATTTCGTTTGGAGAAACAGAAGGAACAACTGAAACTGAACGCATTGAGCGTTGGGGAGAAGAATGGATGAATCTTGAATTGGGCAGGGAAACGGATGAAGAAGCTGATCTTCGCTGGAAATCAGCACTACAAGAAATCGTTCAAAATCATAAAGACCAAAAAGTGTTGATTGTCACACATGGTGCGCTTCTTGTTAGAATATATAAAGAGCTTCTTCAAGATAAGACGGATCGATGGTACGGATTAAACAATACTTCTTTTTCTATCTTTCAACTTACAGCAGAGAATAATTGGACATGCGAATTGTTTAACTGTCAAAAGCACCTAGAAGAGACTGCAACCATTTGACGTTTGTCGAATTAAAAACTTGGGTACCATATTGTTGAGCAAACTATTAGCAACTGTGTAATTTGTGGGATATACTTTGTTTACACTTTGTTATTTAAAAGGAGGGCCAAATAAATGGCTATTGTAAATGCATCAGATCAAACATTTAATACAGAGACTAATGAAGGTTTAGTACTTGCTGATTTCTGGGCACCGTGGTGCGGACCTTGTAAAATGATCGCTCCAGTACTTGAAGAAGTAGATCAAGAAATGGAAGAAGTAAAAGTGGTTAAGCTTGACGTTGATGAGAATCAGGAAACAGCTGGTAAATACGGTGTGATGAGCATCCCTACGCTATTAGTATTCAAAGATGGTCAAGTAGTTGATCAAGTTGTAGGTTTCCAACCAAAAGAAGCTTTAGTTGAACTTTTAAACAAACATAAGTAAGTCGAAAAGAGTCCGGGCAACCGGGCTTTTTCTTTTTCAGACATATTTTATTATTTTCAAGGAAATATTTGTCGAAATGAAAAACATTTACATAAACGAAAGAATCAGGATACTATAAAAAAATATGGCTTGCATGATATGATATAAGAAAAGAATGCTTTCAAGTTAGGGGGGGTGAACTTGACCTCTATATCTATCAAACAAAAATTAATGCTGCTTCCTGATCAGCCAGGATGCTATCTCATGAAAAATGAGTTCGGTAAAGTAATCTATGTTGGAAAAGCAAAGGTATTAAAGAATCGAGTCAGATCTTATTTTTCAGGAACACATGATGGTAAGACGCAAAGGCTTGTCAGTGAAATCAGTGACTTTGAATATATTGTTACTTCTACTGAAATGGAAGCCTTGGTTCTTGAGATGAACCTTATAAAAAAGCATGACCCCCGCTATAATGTCATGCTCAAAGATGATAAAAGCTATCCATACTTAAAGGTAACCTCTGAAAAACAGCCAAGGTTATTATATACAAGGAAAATTAAAAAAGATGGCGGCAAATATTTCGGTCCGTTTGTTAATGCATATGCAGCACAAGAAACAAAAAAGCTGTTGGATCGCATATTCCCGCTCAGAAAATGCGATACCATGCCTAAAAGAGTTTGCCTTTACTATCATATTGGTCAATGTCTAGGACCTTGTGTGTATGATATAACCGAAGAAGAAAATAAACAGATGGTTGAAGGTATAATTAAATTTCTTAACGGCGGATATCAGGAAGTTAAAAGCCAGCTTTCAGAAAAAATGATCGAGGCATCTGAAGCTTTGAACTTTGAACGCGCAAAAGAACTGCGAGATCAAATTCAGCACATTGAAGCTGTCATGGAGAAGCAAAAGATGATGACAGCAGATCTGGTAGACCGGGATGTATTTGGATATCACTTTGATAAAGGCTGGATGTGTGTTCAAGTTTTCTTTATCCGTCAAGGAAAAGTGATTGCCAGAGATATCTCTGTTTTTCCTTTTTATGGTGAAGCACATGAAGACCTTCTAACATTTATCGGCCAGTTTTATCTGCAAAAGAATCACTTGCTGCCAAAAGAAATTCTCCTGCCTCAGGAAGTAGATGCTGATCTCGTTTCAGAGCTTCTTCAATTAAAGGTGCTAAAGCCTAAAAAGGGGCAGAAAAAAGAACTAGTTGAATTAGCAACTAAAAATGCGACCCTCGCACTTAACGAAAAGTTTGCACTGATCGAACAAGATGAAGCAAGAACGATTAAAGCTGTTGAAAACCTCGGAGAACGAATGGGTATAGCTCCGCCATATCGGATCGAAGCGTTTGATAACTCTAATATTCACGGAACAGACCCTGTTTCTGCCATGGTTGTCTTTGTAGATGGTAAGCCGTATAAAAAGGATTATCGGAAATATAAGATTAAGTCGGTAGAAGGTCCAGATGACTATGCATCCATGAAAGAGGTCGTCCGAAGAAGGTACACCAGGGTATTACGTGAAGAAGGTGAACTTCCGAGTTTGATCCTGATTGATGGAGGGAAAGGGCAGATTTCAGCTGCTCAGGATGTATTAGAGAATGAGCTGAGCTTATTTATACCGGTTGCGGGATTATCGAAGGATGAAAAGCACAGAACCTCACAACTTTGGCTTGGAGACCCTCCTCAGATGATCCATCTGCCAAGAAACAGCCAAGAATTTTACTTGCTTCAACGGATTCAGGATGAAGTGCATCGATTTGCTATCTCGTTCCATCGTAAAGTACGTTCTAAAAGTATGTTTGAGTCTACTTTAGATAGCATAGCTGGGATTGGAGACAAGAGAAAGAAGATGCTGCTCCGTCATTTTGGCTCGTTAAAAAAGCTGAAGGAAGCTTCTATAGAAGATATACAGGCTGCCGGTGTCCCTAAATCTGTTGCAGAACTTATCACAAAAGCTTTTTTATCTAATGAGTAGTTGCAGGATAAAGATATCTTTGTTAAAATGAATCCAACTTTATAATAATGCCATGCTTCGTAGGAAGTGATGGTAGAGGAGCAGGAACCAATAGTAGCCCATCTGAAGAGAAGAAGCTCTTATGATGATGGATAAAAGGGGATTCTTGCCGAAGTGTAACAGGGCTTCTGACCTTTTATGCTGGACCTGTATTGAATAAATACAGAGCTGTCACACAAGTCCCCCCAGGATTTGTGTGGAGGACTATCTCACTAGGGGAAACAAACTTGGCTTGCTGCGGATATAAGCAACAATAGGGTTTTTTCCTTATTGTTGCTTTTTTGTTTTCTTAAAAGAGATAGAATATTTCAACAGGAAGGGAATTGGAGAATCATGGGGAGAATCGTACAAAAATTTGGCGGGACTAGCGTTGGCTCTGTTGAGCGGATTCAAAATGTCGCAAAACGGGTCATAAGTGAAGTGGATAGCGGAAATGAAGTGGTTGTTGTTGTATCTGCAATGGGTAAAACAACAGATGAACTCGTGAGGCTGGCTGGACAGATCAGTCAAAATCCTTCCAAACGTGAAATGGATATGCTTCTTACAACTGGTGAGCAGGTAACGATTGCACTGTTAACGATGGCTTTACAGCAGGAAGGATACAAAGCTCAATCTTTAACGGGATGGCAGGCTGGGATCCAAACGGAGAATACATTCTCGAATGCCAGAATTCTAGATATTGATTCACAAAGAATTCATGAACTGCTAAAAGAAGGGAACATTGTTGTTGTTGCAGGCTTTCAGGGGCTTATTCCAGATACTAAAGACATTGCAACACTTGGCAGGGGTGGTTCTGATACAACAGCTGTTGCATTAGCTGCTGCTTTAAAAGCTGATCGGTGTGACATCTATACAGATGTTACAGGTGTGTATACGACGGATCCTCGCGTCGTAAAATCGGCTAGAAAAATACCTTCTATCTCTTATGATGAGATGCTTGAAATGGCGAATCTAGGAGCAGGAGTGTTGCATCCAAGAGCCGTAGAATTTGCAAAGAATTATTCCATAAAATTAGAAGTTAGATCAAGTATGAGTAACGAACGCGGTACGTTAGTAGAGGAGGAAGCATCAATGGAACAAAACTTAATGGTAAGAGGCTTAGCATTTGAGGGGAATATTACGAAAATAACAGTTTCAGCTATCCCTAACGAAATTCATGCATTAGCGAATTTGTTTACGATTTTAGCATCTAACGGAATTAACGTAGACATTATTATTCAAAACGTACTGAATGAAGAAAGAACAAATATCTCCTTTTCCATCGATTCAAGCAGTTTGTCAGAAACCCAGGAAGTGCTTGCAGCTCACCAAGAACAATTAGGATTCGAATCCATCAGCTATGAAGGAAATCTTGCGAAGGTATCTATTGTTGGTTCAGGAATGATCTCTAATCCTGGTGTTGCAGCACAAATGTTTAAAGCATTATCAGATCAAGATATTATGATAAAAATGGTAAGTACATCTGAGATCAAAGTTTCAACAGTTGTTAAACAAGAAGATATGATTAAATCGATTGAAACTCTTCATGATGTGTTTGAACTGGATGCCCGCCTTCCTGTAGAGAACAAGTAAGGGTGTAATTGAAAAGCCGGCATCTGCCGGCTTTTATTATTCGAGCGTATCCTTTTTATCCCATTGTACGGTAATGGAAACTTTGTTGCGTTTAATAAATTCCAAAGCTTCAGTTGTACATTTTTTTTGCAGTTGGATTTGTTCGGCCAAGAAACCTGCTTCTAAGCTGAAAGTATGGTGACTAAAATTCTCGATGCGCTGATCAATAAGAACAGAGTGCAAAGAGAACACCATTTCTGATTTTGAAGCTTCGATCATTTCAAGGCTACCCCAGCCTGCTTCATTAAAAAAAGCATGTACTTCTTCCATCGTATGTAAAGGATACTTTCTAGCTAGATGTCTTCCTGCCCAATATAGAATATTTCTTTCTTGTTTACCGAGAAGTTCAGGCAACAAATCGCTTCTAAGGATCTCATACCCGAAAGCTGAAACAGAAGGCTGTTCTACAGGGGTGTTATCATCCTTTGTTTTTTGTTTAAACATTCTGCATCCCTTCTTTCTTCTTTTATTATAACGGGTATACTGTTCAAACTCTATAGCAACAATCGGTATTTGTCGAAAATCTTAGAGTGAAAAAACGTTGATTTATCAATAAAAATTACCATTTAAGTTGTTAGCGTTTTCTTGACGGTGTCAAACGATGGGAGTAAAATGAACATGTTGCTAGTTAATTAAACTAATTGTTTAACACACATCCTCTAAAAGAGGAAACCTAAAACGCTTACATGTGGAGAGGAACAAAGAATTAGCAGCCAGAGAGAGGCTAAAATTGAAGGGGGCAAGAAAATGGCTGGCAGTAAAGATTTTGTTAACAGAAGGATTCATTCATTATTAGGAGTAATTCCTATCGGGGTTTTTCTCGTTCAGCATTTAGTTGTAAACCATTTTGCAACTAGAGGTGTTGATGATTTTAATGCCGCAGCACATTTTATGGAAAGTCTGCCGTTTCGTATTTTCCTAGAAACGTTTGTAATTTATTTACCACTTTTATTTCATGCGGTGTTTGGTCTTTATATTACGTTCCAAGCAAAAAATAATGTAAGCCGATATGGTTACTTCCGGAATGCGATGTTCCTCGTTCAGCGTGTAACAGGTGTGATCACATTAATTTTTATCGCTTGGCACGTTTGGGAAACTCGTGTTCAAGCTGCATTAGGACATGAAGTGAACTTCTCAATGATGGAAGATATTTTAAGTTCTCCATTCATGGTTGCATTTTATCTTGTAGGTGTATTATCAGCAGTATTTCATTTTGCAAACGGATTATGGTCGTTCTTTGTCAGCTGGGGCCTTACAGTTTCGCCTCGTTCACAGAAAATTTCAACTTACGTAACAATGGGTGTATTTGTAGCGCTCGCTATTGTTAGCGTAAGAACTATCTTTGCATTCATTTAAAAGGGGTGAGACAAATTGAGTAATCAAAAAATTATTGTTGTTGGCGGAGGTCTCGCCGGTTTAATGGCTACAATTAAAGCAGCTGAGGCTGGTGTAAATGTTGACCTCTTTTCAGTTGTTCCAGTTAAACGTTCCCATTCTGTTTGTGCTCAAGGTGGTATAAACGGTGCTGTAAATACAAAAGGTGAAGGTGACTCACCATGGGAGCACTTTGATGACTCGGTTTATGGCGGGGACTTTTTAGCAAATCAGCCCCCTGTAAAAGCAATGTGTGATGCCGCACCAGGAATCATCCACTTAATGGATCGTATGGGTGTTATGTTTAACAGAACGCCTGAAGGTTTGCTTGATTTCCGTCGTTTTGGGGGCACTCAGCATCACCGTACTGCGTTTGCGGGTGCTACTACAGGACAGCAGCTATTATATGCTCTAGATGAGCAAGTCCGTCGTCATGAAGTAGCAGGACTTGTTACAAAGTATGAAGGCTGGGAGTTTTTATCTGCTATTATCGACGACGAAGGTCAATGTCGCGGGATCACTGCTCAAAACTTAAAGACGATGGAGATTGTAAGTTTTGCAGCTGATGCTGTTATTATGGCAACTGGTGGACCAGGAATCATCTTTGGTAAGTCTACAAACTCTGTAATCAATACGGGTGGTGCTGCTTCCTCTCTTTATCAGCAGGGGGTTTACTATGCCAATGGCGAATTTATCCAAATCCACCCAACGGCTATTCCAGGAGATGACAAACTTCGTCTTATGAGTGAGTCAGCACGTGGTGAAGGTGGACGAGTTTGGACATATAAAGACGGGAAACCTTGGTATTTCCTTGAAGAAAAATATCCTGCATACGGTAACCTAGTTCCTCGTGACATCGCAACACGTGAAATCTTCCACGTTTGTGTAGATTTAAAGCTAGGAATTAATGGTGAGAACATGGTATACCTGGATCTTTCTCACAAAGATCCAAAAGAGTTAGATATTAAACTTGGTGGAATCATCGAGATCTATGAGAAGTTTATGGGTGATGATCCACGTAAAGTGCCTATGAAAATCTTCCCTGCTGTTCACTATTCAATGGGTGGAATGTGGGTTGATTACGACCAAATGACAAATATTCCTGGTCTTTTTGCAGCTGGTGAATGTGAGTATCAATACCACGGTGCTAATAGATTAGGAGCAAACTCATTATTATCTGCTATTTTTGGTGGAATGGTGGCAGGCCCATCTGCTGTTAAATATATTAAAGGCTTGGAAAAAACTGTCGAGGATGTTTCGTCTTCCGTGTTTGATAACCAGGTGAAGAAAGACCAAGAAGTATACAATAATATCCTTTCCATGGATGGTACTGAAAATGCTTATGTGATCCATAAAGAACTTGGAGAATGGATGACGGACAACGTAACAGTAGTTCGATATAATGACAAGTTAAAACAAACGGATGAAAAGATTCAAGAATTGATGCAGCGTTATAAGAACATCAATATCAATGATACGTCCAAGTGGAGCAATCAGGGAGCTTCTTTCACTCGTCAGCTATGGCACATGCTTCAGCTTGCTCGTGTTATCACTCTTGGTGCACTTAATCGTGACGAAAGCCGCGGAGCGCATTATAAACCTGATTTCCCTGAACGTAATGACGAACAATGGTTAAAAACAACTAAAGCGAAATTTAATGCTGCAACAAACGGACCTGAATTTGAGTATGAAGATGTAGACGTTTCGCTTATACAGCCACGTAAACGTGACTACTCTAAGAAGAAGGCAGGGGTATAAACATGAGCACAAAAATGGTGAAATTCGTCATCTCAAGACAGGATAACCCAGAATCTGCCCCATATTTAGAAGAGTTTGAGATTCCACATCGTCCAAATATGAACGTAATATCTGCTCTTATGGAAATTCGTAGAAACCCTGTAAACGCAAAAGGGGATGCTACGACTCCCGTAACATGGGAGATGGGATGTTTAGAAGAAGTTTGTGGGGCTTGTTCAATGGTGATCAATGGAAAGCCTAGACAATCTTGTACGGCTCTTGTTGATCAGCTAGAACAGCCGATCCGACTTGAACCAATGAAAACTTTTCCGGTTGTTCGTGACTTGGCGATCGATAGAAGCAGAATGTTCGATGCACTTAAACGTGTTAAAGCATGGATTCCAATCGATGGCACATACGATCTTGGACCTGGTCCTCGTATGCCTGAAACAAAACGTCAATGGGCATATGAACTTTCGAAATGTATGACTTGCGGTGTTTGCTTAGAGGCTTGCCCGAACGTTAACTCGAAGTCAGACTTTATCGGACCTGCACCATTATCCCAAGTTCGGTTGTTTAACGCGCATCCAACAGGTGAGATGAATAAAGAAGAACGCTTGAATGCAATTATGGATGATGGAGGATTGGCATCTTGCGGAAACTCCCAAAACTGTGTCCAATCTTGTCCTAAAGGGATTCCATTAACAACATCTATTGCGGCACTTAACCGTGATACATCGTTCCAGGCATTTAAGAATTTCTTCGGCAGCGATCGTTAAAAATTGTAAAGTTTGACTCATATCATCTTATAGTTTCACTTGAATGAGCTAAATTTATCTCGATTACGACCTAACATTACTAAACTCAAAAAAGGGGCTTCTCTCATAAGGGGGAAGCTTTTTTTATAAGAAGGTGGAAAGTAGATGGCTAGACAAGATTACATTATAAACATGGAGGAATGGAGAGCGGATTTTACTTTTTTTCATGAGCTGCAGGTCCGTTTCGGTGAGATTGACGGTTTTGGACATGTGAACAATACGAACATTTTTACATATATGGAAGAAGCGCGGATCGCACTTTTTAAAGAACTAAAATTGATGAAAGATTGGGGTTCACCAAATTCAATGGAGATTCCAGTAGTAGCAGACCTTCAATGTGATTATCTAGCACAGGTTCTGTATGACGAAAAGTTGAAGATATATGTAAAAGTCAATGAAGTGGGTTCATCCTCCATTGACTTGCACTACTTAGGAATCAATGAAAAACAAGTGCCTGTCTTTACAGGGAGAGGAACGATTGTTCAGATCTCCAGACAGAGCGGCCGTCCATCTAAGTGGAACGATGAACTAAGAAAACAATTAAATCAGTTTTCTCAAAAAGCCCGTGTGTAAAAAATGGGCTTTTTTTTATGGTTAAACTGTAATATTATAGATACTTTTTATTTGAACCAAGTCACTTACATCTATCCTTTTACATACTATATGTTGACTAAATACTTCCAATATTCGTTGGCGGTTCCTAAACCCTAGCAAGGAGGGGTGAATTCATTGAAAGATAAACACTACCGACCGAAGCCTCTACTTACAAAAAGAGAGAGAGAAGTTTTCGAACTATTAGTCCAAGACAAAACCACAAAAGAAATTGCGGAACAATTATTTATCAGCGAGAAAACAGTTCGAAACCATATTTCGAATACCATGCAAAAGCTTGGGGTTAAAGGACGCTCTCAAGCCGTTGTAGAGTTATTGAGGCTTGGAGAACTCGAGATTTAGTCAGAGAGCGGCTTTCATGAGAAAGCCGTTTTCAGTTTGCAGGCAAAAAGTGTAATTGATTTTTCTGCACTTTTTCAGCTATGATGAAAGTTATGATGTCTATGGTTTATGGACCTAAATGAAAAAGGTGAAAATTCATGAACAAAAGCCTGCAGGTAAAGAAAGTACTCAACAATAATGTAGTGATCGTAACGGATGCATCCAGTCTGGAAAGAATCGTAATCGGTAAAGGAATCGGCTTTGGAAAAAAACAAGGCGCGCACATCCTTCCTGAACAAGTAGACAAGCTGTTCGTATTAAAAGATGAAAACGAACAAGAACAGTACAAAACCCTCTTGACTCATATAGATGAAAAAGTAGTCGAAGTTATTAATGACGTCATTGTTCATATCAGAACCCGTTTTGATAATGATTTGAATGAACACATCCATGTCGCCTTAACAGACCATATCACGTTTGCTATAAAACGATTAGAGCAAGGGCTAGACATAAAGAATCCTTTCCTAACTGAAACGCAGACTCTTTATCCGAAAGAGTATACAGTAGCTGAAGAGGTTATTGAAGTGATTAACAAGTCACTCCGTATACATTTACCAGAAGGTGAAATCGGATTCGTCGCTCTTCACATTCACAGTGCTATTACCAATAAAAGTGTGACGGCTATAAAAAAGCACTCTCAGCTCATTAACACACTCATGCAGATGGTTCAGCATGCACTCGATCTGAAAATCGATACAAAAAGTATTAATTATCTTCGTCTTGTCCGTCATTTACGACATGCGATCGAACGCATTTCAATGGGAGATATAATGGAAGAACAAGAAAAGCTAGCAAAAGTGTTGAAAGAAGAATATCCGATATGCTACAATTTGGCGTGGAAGTTGATTAAGGTTATGCAAAATGCCTTAAATAAGCCCGTGCCACATGCAGAAGCAGTATATTTAACTATGCATTTGCAAAGGCTTTCGCGATACGACAATTAAAACAAAATGTAATAAGTAAATAAATATATAATAAATCGTTTTTACGTGTTACTGATTCGATCAGGCATAAGTAAGAAACAAAGTGTAGCAGATGCTTAATTAGGATATATTAAATCTGATTAGGTCATTTTGCTCATGTTTCTTGTTTATGTCTTTTTTTTGTTTTATGCGGAAGTAAATGGAAGGGTTATCATATGAAAAGGAGGACTTCCTATGTGGAAAAAACTTTTTGGTGTTCTACAACGCGTAGGTAAAGCACTAATGCTTCCGGTAGCGATCCTGCCAGCAGCTGGTTTATTGCTTGCCTTTGGTAATGCGTTTAAAAACCCAGCGTTAATCAAAGTAATACCAGCACTAGATGCTTCATGGTTTCAGCTTGTTGCAGATGTAATGGAAAAATCCGGAGATATCGTCTTCGCGAATCTGTCCTTGCTATTTGCAGTGGGTGTTGCCGTTGGTCTTGCTGGCGGTGAAGGGGTAGCGGGACTTGCTGCCATCATCGGATACTTAATTATGAATGTAACAATGAGTGTAATTGAAGGTGTTACACCGGATATGATCGGTAAAGATCCTTCTTTTGCGAATGTACTAGGTATCCCGACGCTTCAAACAGGTGTGTTTGGAGGTATCATCGTAGGTATCTTAGCTTCTTATCTGTATAAACGTTTTTACAATATTGAACTTCCTCAATACTTAGGATTCTTTGCAGGAAAGCGTTTCGTTCCAATCATTACTGCTGTATCTGCATTAGCACTTGGTATCGTGATGACGTTCATCTGGCCACCTGTACAGCAGGGTCTGAACACTTTCTCTGAAAGTATGATCAATTCAAACCTGACTGTTGCAGCGTTTATTTTTGGGGTTATTGAAAGATCATTAATCCCGTTCGGACTGCATCATATTTTTTATTCACCATTCTGGTTCGAGTTCGGTTCATATAAGTCAGCTGCTGAAGGACTTGTTCGTGGTGACCAGGCAATCTTCTTTGCTCAATTAAAAGATAATGTTGAATTAACAGCTGGAACTTTCATGACTGGTAAATTCCCATTCATGATGTTTGGGCTTCCGGCAGCGGCGCTTGCTATGTATCACGAAGCTCGTCCGGAACACAAAAAAGTTGTAGCAGGAATCATGGGTTCTGCAGCATTAACTTCATTCTTAACAGGGATCACAGAACCTCTTGAGTTCACGTTCCTATTCGTTGCTCCAGTTCTTTTTGGTATCCATGCTATCTTTGCAGGACTTTCCTTTATGGTTATGCATTTGTTAAATGTTAAAATAGGGATGACATTCTCTGGCGGTGTAATTGACTATCTTCTATTCGGAG
The DNA here is from genome assembly GCF_014635025.1 of Fictibacillus barbaricus. Lineage (GTDB taxonomy): Bacteria > Bacillota > Bacilli > Bacillales > Fictibacillaceae > Fictibacillus > Fictibacillus barbaricus. Next base: position 1,325,761 of record NZ_BMCE01000001.1, read on the forward strand.
TTCTTCCTAACCGTACCGACTGGTGGCTGGTTATTCCGGTAGGTCTAGTATTTGCGGTTATCTACTACTTTGGTTTCCGTTTTGCTATTCGTAAATGGAACTTAAAAACTCCAGGAAGAGAAATCGTTGACGATGAAGTAGAAACAAACGTTGGACCGTCCAATAAAGATTCATTAGCTGCGAATATTTTAGAAGGTCTTGGCGGTGAATCTAATATTTCAAACCTTGATGCATGTATTACACGCCTTCGTGTATCTGTGCATGACCCGAAAGAAGTGGATAAGAACCGCTTAAAGAAACTTGGTGCTTCTGGAGTTCTTGAAATGGGTAACAACATCCAAGCGATCTTCGGAACTCGCTCTGATACGATTAAGAGTGAAATTCAAGATATTATGAATGGAAAGACTTCAGCTAAGCCAAAAAACAGTGAGAAGCTTCCTGAGCAAGGCAACATTGCTGATACACAAGAGAAGAATGATGTTAATCCGACATCTTCAATTTCTACAGACGACCGTTTCGTTTCACCGATTAAAGGGAAAATACTTCCGATAACAGAGGTTCCTGACCAAGTATTCTCAGGAAAAATGATGGGAGACGGATTTGCGATCGAACCAGCAGAAGGCTTGGTTGTATCACCTGTTAATGGTAAGATTATCAATATCTTCCCTACAAAACACGCGATTGGTATTGAGTCGGATGGCGGTAAAGAGATCTTAATCCACTTTGGTATCGACACGGTAAAATTAAAAGGTGAAGGTTTTGAAAGCTTTATTTCTGAAGGAGACAGAGTGACGGTTGGCCAAAAGCTTTTAAAGGTGGATTTGAACTTTGTTAAGGAAAACGCTCCATCCATCATCACGCCGATCGTATTTACAAATTTATCGGGTGAAACTGTTTTTGTTGAAAAAACAGGAACGGTCGATATAGAAGAAGAAAATATTATTACATTTAAAAAATAAAGGGGTAATTATCATGGCAGAAAAAACATTCAAAGTAACAAGCGAATCAGGAATTCACGCGCGTCCAGCAACAACATTAGTAAACCAAGCAGGTCAGTTCAGTTCAGATATTACGCTTGAATACAACGGAAAAAGTGTTAACTTAAAATCAATCATGGGTGTTATGAGCCTTGGAATCCAACAAGGATCATCAATCGTGATTAAAGCAGAAGGTTCAGACGCAGAAGAAGCATTATCAGCATTGGAAAATGTTATGAAAAAGGAAGGGCTTGGTGAGTAATGTCTGAAAGAATTTCAGGTATTGCAGCATCGGCCGGCATCGCAATCGCAAAAGCATTTGTTCTTCAAAACCCTGAATTAACGATTGAAAGAAAATCAATTACAGATTCAGCGAGTGAAATTGAGCGTTTTGAAGCAGCGATCTCTGTGTCTAAAGATGAACTTTCTGTTATCAAAGAAAAAGCTAACAAGGAACTAGGTGAAGATAAGGCAGCAATTTTTGCTGCCCATCTTCTTGTACTTAGCGATCCAGAACTAGTTGATGCTGTAAAACAAAAGATTGAAAATGAAAAAGTAAACGCTGAAGCAGCGATGGATGATGTCTCGTCCATGTTCATTAATATGTTTGAACAAATGGATAACGAATATATGAAAGAGCGTGCAGCAGATATTCGTGACGTATCAAAACGTGTATTAGCTCACTTATTGAATGTAACCTTCACAACGCCTGCTAGTATTTCTGAAGAAGTGGTCATTCTTGCAGAAGATTTAACTCCTTCAGATACGGCACAATTGAACCGTAATTTCGTTAAAGGGTTTGCAACAGATATTGGAGGAAGAACTTCTCACTCGGCGATCATGTCCCGATCAATGGAAATTCCTGCAGTCGTAGGAACAAAAACGATTACGGAAAAAGTTGAAAATGGTGTAACGGTGATCATCGATGGATTAGATGGACATGTTATTGTTAATCCATCTCAAGATGAAATTGCGACGTATCAAGAAAAACAAAAACAATACCAGCAGCAAAAAGAAGAATGGGCTAAGCTAGTCAATGAAAAAACATTTTCATCCGATTCTGTTCAAGTTGAACTTGCTGCAAATATTGGTACTCCAGCAGATATAAAAGGTGTGTTAGAAAACGGAGCTGAAGGGGTAGGTCTATACCGTACAGAATTCCTTTACATGGGCCGTGATCAGCTTCCGACAGAGGAAGAACAATTTAAAGCCTACTCTGAAGTTCTTGAGAAGATGGAAGGTAAGCCTGTTGTGATCCGTACCCTTGATATTGGCGGGGATAAGGAACTTCCTTACTTAAACCTTCCTAAAGAGCTTAACCCGTTCTTAGGATTCCGTGCCATTCGACTTTGCTTGGAAGAACAAGAGATCTTCCGTACTCAGCTTAGAGCACTTCTGCGTGCCAGCAGCTTTGGTAATTTGAAGATCATGTTCCCTATGATTGCAACTCTAGGAGAATTCCGTGCAGCTAAAGGAATCTTATTAGAAGAAAAAGAGAAGCTTGTTTCTGAAGGTACTAAAGTATCAGAATCCATTGAAGTTGGAATCATGGTTGAGATCCCGTCTACTGCAGTAATGGCGGATACATTTGCTAAGGAAGTAGATTTCTTCAGCATTGGCACGAACGACTTGATTCAATATACAATGGCAGCAGACCGTATGAACGAGCAAGTATCGTACTTATATCAACCATACAATCCTGCCATTCTAAGACTTGTGAAAATGGTCATTGATGCCGCGCACAAAGAGGGTAAGTGGGCTGGAATGTGCGGTGAGATGGCTGGAGACCCGATCGCTATCCCAATTCTTTTAGGATTGGGACTGGACGAATTCTCTATGAGTGCAACATCTGTTCTGCCAGCACGCAGTCAGATCTTAGGCTTGTCTAAAGAAAAGATCAGTGCACACATCGATCACATTTTACAAATGGATACGATGGAAGATGTCATAAAGTTTGCAGAAGAGAACTTTAAATAAAAAAGAGAAAAGGACTATGGGAAATTCCATAGTCTTTTTCTTATCACTTTTAATGATTTTTATTGCAATTTCATAAAAATATTAGCAGAATAGAGAACAATGATAAACGCCTTTTGTTTTCAGTTTGGCATATAGAGATGAGGAGATGTTTTGAATAGACCAATCGGAGTAATAGATTCAGGAGTGGGAGGCTTAACAGTAGCCAGAGAGATCATGAAGCAGCTCCCGAAAGAAGAAATTATTTATGTAGGAGATACGAAGAGATGTCCGTACGGTCCAAGGCCGTTTGAAGAGGTTCGGTCATATACATGGGAACTGATTAATTTTTTGCTCGAACAGGAAATTAAAATGTTGGTTATCGCTTGTAATACAGCCACTGCCGCTGTACTTGAAGAAGCGAAAAAGAAGCTGAGCATTCCTGTATTAGGAGTCATACATCCAGGTGCACGTTCAGCCTTAAAAGCAACACAAAATAACCATGTAGGTGTAATTGGGACAGTGGGTACAATTAATAGTGGTGCATATAAGCAAGCACTTCAGCAGATCCGTAACGATGTTATCGTAGAAAGTTTAGCTTGTCCTTTATTTGTACCGCTTGTTGAACAAGGAAAATTGTCGGGAGAAGAAACCCTAAACGCTGTTTCTGAAACCCTTTATCCGCTAAAGGATGTTTCGATCGATACATTAATTTTAGGCTGCACACACTACCCTTTATTAAGACCTGTTATTCAGCAAGTGATGGGTGAGCATATTAAGCTTATTTGCTCAGGGGCGGAAACTGCTCGGGAAGTTTCTGTTATTTTGGATCATAGCGGTCTTTTAAATACGAAAGATGTTAAACCGAATCACCGTTTCTTAGCTACTGCAGAAAGCAGTCATTTCTTGCAAATTGCCAATCACTGGCTGGATCGCCGGATTGAAAAGGTTGAGTGTATCTCGCTATAATTTCAGATAGTAAAAAGATTTAAGAGCAGAGTCATTTAATGGTTCTGTTCTTTTTATTTTTGTACAAGTGGTCTAACAAAAGAATATAGCTCGTATACATAGTAGTACAAACCACTTGAGGAGGGAAAGTATGCGCAAAACATGGAAGTCAGGAGCTCCGCTGCTTTTGTTGTCAGTGTCTTTATTGGTATCAGGTTGCGGGTTTGGGGGAGAGAAAGCAGGTAATGAGCTTGATCCCCCGAAGGTGAATTATGTAAAAGAAGGGAAGTCACTAGATAAGAAGGACAAGGCAGCGAATGCAGAACAAACCCAAAAAAGACAGCTGTTCTTATTTGACAGCAATGGGATGGTTGTACCTCAAGTATTAGCTCTCCCGAAAAATGATGAAACAGCTAAGCAGGTCCTTCAGTACCTTGTTAAAGATGGCCCTGTGAGCAATATCTTGCCTAACGGTTTCCAAGCTGTACTTCCAGCAGACACAGAAGTTTTATCGGTAAATATCAAAAAGGGAACCGCGACAGCAAACTTCTCAAAAGAGTTTACAGAATATAACGCCAAAGATGAGATGAAGATCCTACAGGCGATTACATTTACACTTACACAGTTTGATAATATTAAAAAGGTAAAGATACAGATTGATGGAAAGAATCAAAATTCAATGCCGGTAAACAATACTCCTGTTGGCGATGGTGTAAGCCGTATAGACGGGATTAATCTTGAGAACGGCAGTGTAGCCGATATTACGAATAGTGAATTGGTCACATTGTATTTCTTAGCTCAAACGCAAGATCAGACTTATTATGTTCCTGTTACACGCCGTGTAGCAAAAGAAGGAACCGATAAAGTGACTGCAACGATTGAACACCTGATTGACGGCCCTTCGGCAGAAAGCAGTCTTCTAACAGATTTTAGGACAGATGTAAAATTATTAAGCACTCCTGTTGTTAAAGATGGTGTTGTAACCCTTAATTTTAACGGTGCATTATTGGATAATAAAGAAGAAAGCATGATAGCTGATGAAGTCTTAAATTCAATCGTACTTTCCTTAACAGAACTATCAGAGGTTAAAAAAGTAGCGATAAAAGTTGATGGTAAGTCTAAGATTTTCACGGAAAAAGGAAAAGAATTAACCGCTCCTGTTTCAAGGCCGAAAGAAGTAAACACTGGTGAATTTTAAAAGGATATAGGTTATGATACAGTAAGAGAGACGAGAGATCGTCTCTTTTTTGATGAAAGAAATCGGAGGCAGACATAATGAAAATCTTGATAGCCACAAAAAATAAAGGAAAAGTAAAAGAGTTTCAAGCCATGTTTGAGAGTCTTGGAGTTGAGATTCTTTCCTTAGCTGATATTGAAGGAAGTCCAGATGTCGAAGAAACAGGAACGACATTTGAAGAAAATGCTGTTTTAAAAGCAGAAACGATCTCAAAAGAGATGAATATCCCTGTCATTGCCGATGATTCTGGATTGGAAATAGATGCATTAAACGGAAAGCCAGGCGTTTATTCGGCCAGATATGCAGGAATACACAAAAGTGATGAAGATAATATGGAAAAGGTCTTAAATGAGCTAAAAGAAGTAAAGGATTCAGAAAGAAGTGCCCGTTTCATCTGTGCTCTTGCTTTCGCCAGACCAAATGAAAAGACAATTGTGGTAAAAGGTGAATGTGAAGGTAAGATCTTAAGAGAAAAACGAGGCCATCAGGGCTTTGGATATGATCCAATTTTCTTTGTGCCGCATCTAGGTCTGTCCATGGCTGAATTATCCAAAGCCGAAAAGAATAGTATCAGTCACAGAGCGGTTGCTTTGCAGAGATTGAACAATCTGATCGATGAGGAGGATATGCTATGGCAAAAGCCTTAATTGTTAGTGATAGTCATGGATTAACGGAAGAATTGATTACGCTGAAAGATCGGCATAAATCTGACATGGATTTGTTGATACATTGCGGTGATTCAGAATTATCGACAAATGCAGAGGAACTGTCTGGTTATGTAACCGTCAGAGGAAATATGGATTTTTTAGGTCGTGATTTTCCGAATGAAGCGATAGAAATGCTAGGTGATAAATGTATATATATAACACACGGTCATTTGTATGATATAAAAATGTCCTATCTTTCACTTGCTTATAGAGCTGAAGAAACAGGTGCATCAATTGCTTGTTTTGGCCACTCACATGTAGCAGAAGCCTTTGAGAGAGAGGGAATGATTTTTATTAACCCAGGCAGTATTCGGCTTCCAAGGGGTAGATTTGAGAAGACATACGCGATTCTAGAGGTAGAAGACAAGCTTGTCTCTGTAACTTTTTATTCATTAGATGGTATACGTATCGAGCAGTTAAGTAAAACCTTTAAGAAAAAGTGAGAATTAAAATATAAAAAATTTAAAGAAATGGGTTGACTCTTTTTTAGATATCATGTATATTAAGTTATGTCGTCGCGACAAGATCTTAAATGTCTGCGGGTGTAGTTTAGTGGTAAAACAAGAGCCTTCCAAGCTCTGGTCGTGAGTTCGATTCTCATCACCCGCTCCATTTGTTTTTCTCACGTTCAAATGGCACAAAACAGTTACATCAGAAATTTAACAGATCTTACAAATTAAAATGCATGAATAAAAAAACATAATTGTATCCACAGTCGACGGGTGGAACAATTCACTGTGTGCCCGCAGCGCATGGTAATTGCGGAAAGCGCATTGCTATGCGAAAAGGGCTCAAATACATATGTCCCAGTAGCTCAGCTGGATAGAGCATACGCCTTCTAAGCGTACGGTCGGGAGTTCGAATCTCTCCTGGGACGCCATAATATATACATAGAACAATAATCGACACGCCTTATTTCCTCTATTAAAGGAGATAAGGTGTGTTTTTTTGTGTTTTCATAAATGTCAGATGTAAGCGCTTTAAAAATGTTTACAATATGCTTTTTCAATCCGTAAAAACCTTATGCCCATGGGAATGTAAGCGTGTACAAAATATCAGAAAAGTCAGAATTGATTCAAAAAATTAAAAAATGATGGTTGACCCTTGCAGAATATGGGCGTAATATTGTCAACAATTATTATATTGTTTTTAAAAAATTCTAATTATTCAAAACGAAAGAAAAGGAGGATCACGATGCAGGAGCAATGGGTTTACGTTAATGGTGAGTACGTATTAAAGGACGACGCCAAAGTCTCAGTTTATGATCATGGATTTTTATATGGAGATGGGGTGTTTGAAGGTATTCGTGTTTACAACGGAAATGTCTATCGTCTAGATGAACACCTTCAGCGTTTATACGAATCTGCTCAATCCATTATGCTGAAAATTCCACATACGAAAGAAGAGTTAACAGACATCATTGTCGAAACGCTCCAGAAAAATAAATATCGTGATGCTTATATCCGTTTAGTTATCTCACGAGGAAAAGGAAACTTAGGTTTGGACCCTTTTACTTGCGGCCAGCCTGGTGTAATCGTAATCGCAGAGCAGCTTGCTCTATTTCCAAAGAAACTTTATGAGACCGGCTTAGAGATCATCACGGTTGCTAGCCGAAGAAACCGTCCTGATGTATTAAGTCCAAAAGTTAAATCCCTAAATTATTTAAACAATATCCTGGTAAAAATTGAAGCGAGTCTTGCAGGCGTCAGTGAAGCGCTCATGCTGAACGATCAAGGGTACGTAGCTGAAGGATCAGCTGACAATGTCTTTATTATCAAGGGCAATACCATCAAGACACCTCCCGGCTACCTGGGTGCTCTAGAAGGGATTACACGAAATGCGATTGTTGAGATCGCCCGAGAGCAAGGCTACAACATGGTAGAAGAACCTTTTACAAGACATGACGTTTATGTGGCAGATGAAGTCTTCCTTACGGGTACAGCTGCTGAAGTGATTGCAGTTGTAAAAGTAGATGGCAGGGTGATCGGGAACGGAGCTCCAGGCAAACATACAAACAAACTTTTAGAAACATTTAGAGAAAAAGTGGTTGAAGAAGGTGTAAAAGTCTATTCAGATCAAGCCGTCCAAGCAGGATAAAAGGAGTATAGGAGTGTTTCAGATATGCGCAGCAATATGATCAAGCAAGGAATCGATAGAGCCCCGCACAGAAGTCTTCTCCACGCAGCGGGAGTTGCACCGGAAGACATGGATAAACCTTTTATCGGTGTTTGTAATTCCTATGTTGATATTATTCCGGGGCATATGCATTTGAACAAAGTTGGTGAATGGGTAAAAGAGGCCATAAGAGAAGCAGGCGGCATCCCTTTTGAGTTTAATACGATCGGTGTAGATGATGGTATCGCCATGGGGCACATTGGCATGCGTTATTCTCTTCCGAGCAGAGAAGTCATTGCAGATTCGGCAGAAACAGTCATTAATGCCCACTGGTTCGACGGTGTGTTTTACATACCGAACTGCGATAAGATCACACCTGGTATGCTGATGGCAGCTGTCAGGACAAATGTACCAGCCGTATTTGTTTCGGGGGGGCCGATGGAAGCCGGAAAATCGATGACCGGAAAATCACTTTCTCTTGCCTCTGTCTTTGAAGGCGTTGGTTCTCACCTTGCAGGAAAGATGACACGTGAAGAGCTATTAGAACTTGAGACGAGCGCTTGTCCCACATGTGGTTCCTGTTCAGGCATGTTTACCGCGAACAGCATGAATTCCATTATGGAGATGCTTGGAATCACTCTGCCAGGGAACGGTACGATAGTTGCCACATCTGATGAACGAAGAGAGTTAATAAGAGATGCGGCTTATTCTTTAATGGATTTAGTAAAAAAAGATATCAAGCCTCGTGACATTATCACAAAAGAAGCAATTGATGATGCATTCGCACTTGATATGGCAATGGGAGGATCTACAAATACGGTCCTTCACATGCTTGCCATAGCTAACGAAGCTGAGATCGAATATGATCTGTCACGAATTAACGAAATTGCCGAAAGAATTCCTTATTTATCGAAGATCAGTCCAGCTTCCGACTATTCAATGCAGGACGTTCATAGGGCCGGAGGAGTCAGTGCCATCATCAATGAGCTTTGTAAAATGGATGGTGCTGTTCATAACGACAGGATCACGATCACGGGTGAAACATTAGAAGAGCGGGTGAGGCATGCTGAAATATTAGACGATGATGTCATCCGCAGGAAAGAATACGCTTATTCTCCAGTAGGAGGCTTATCCATTCTATATGGAAACATCGCTCCAGATGGATGTGTGATAAAAGTTGGTGCGGTTGATCCTTCCATCAAAACCTTTCAAGGAGAAGCGATCGTCTATGAATCCCAAGAGGAAGCCATCCAAGGAATCAATAACGGCGAAGTAAGAGAAGGTCATGTCGTAGTCATTCGGTATGAAGGTCCAAAAGGCGGGCCAGGCATGCCTGAGATGTTATCACCAACCTCAGCGATAGCAGGAAGAGGGCTGAGCACAAAAGTGGCTTTAATCACAGACGGCAGGTTTTCAGGAGCTTCCAGAGGAATATCTATCGGACATATCTCACCTGAAGCTGCGCAAGGCGGTCCTATCGCATTTGTCAAAAATGGTGATCCGATCTTAATCAATCTTGTAAACAGAAACATTCAAGTCTTATTAACAGAAGAGGACTGGAAGGTTCGTAAAGAAAGCTGGGTGAAACCGGAACCCAAGATCAAAAAAGGCTATTTAGCTCGCTATGCAGCGTTAGTAACGTCTGCAAACACCGGAGGAATTTTAAAAATTTAAAATACTAAAACGATGACGGAGAATAATGGTAGATGTGGAATACTCAGAGAGCCGGGTTTGCTGTGAACCGGTTATTCCTAATACCAGGACATCCCTCCTGAGTGTCCTTTTGAAAGATTTTTTAGTAGGAAGGGCCAAGCGATGCTTCCATTTAATCGCTTGTTATCAAATGACGGCTCGTCCGTCTTGAGGCGGTGGCTTGTTTAAGAACAAGTAACCGCGAAAAAGGGTGGTACCGTGGAAAAAATAAACTTTTTCACCCCTTTGGATAGGATTAACCTGTCCATTTGGGTGGAGAAGTTTTTTTTATTAAATAAATAGGGACCAACGTTAGGAGGAATGAAAATGAAGGCCAGTTGGGTGGCTGAAAAAAAGTCGGTAGAAACGTCATTAGTCTCTGGTGCTGAACTATTTATTCAAGGGTTGCAGAATGAAAACGTGGATGTCGTATTTGGTTATCCAGGAGGTGCAGTTCTCCCAATCTATGATGCTTTATACAAAGCTGAAATGAAGCATGTTCTAACAAGGCATGAGCAAGGAGCCATTCATGCAGCACAAGGGTATGCGAGAGTCACCGGAAAACCAGGGGTTGTCCTAGCTACATCTGGACCAGGTGCAACCAATTTAGTTACCGGCATCGCTGATGCAATGATTGATTCGATTCCTCTTGTAATATTCACCGGACAGGTAGCAACAAGTGTAATCGGTACAGATGCTTTTCAAGAAGCCGATATTGTCGGAATAACCATGCCGATTACAAAACATAATTATCAGGTTCGAAGAGCAGAAGATTTGCCTACGATCATGAAAGAGGCATTCCATATTGCCAATACGGGAAGAAAAGGCCCGGTTCTTATCGACATACCGAAAGATGTTGCCGTAAAAACAGCGAAAATAAAGGAAAACTCTGACATCCATCTTCCCGGTTACCAGCCGACGCTACAACCTAATATCCTACAGGTGAAACGATTAAATGAAGCCTTGCAGTTATCTAAAAAACCGGTTGTTCTAACTGGTGCAGGAGTTCTTGCAGCTAAAGCCGAGAAAGAACTATTATGTTTTGCTGAGTACCACCAAATCCCGGTTGCTCAAACACTTTTGGGACTAGGGAGTTTTCCGGCAGACCATCCACTCTGTCTAGGGATGGCAGGGATGCACGGTACGTATGCAGCAAATATGGCGCTTTATGATTGTGATCTATTGATTGGTGTCGGTGCAAGGTTTGATGACAGACTAACGGGGAATCTCGATCATTTTGCAAAAAAAGCCATAGTTGCTCATATCGATATTGATCCAGCTGAGATCGGAAAAAATATTCAGACGGAGATCCCAATTGTGGGTTGTGCGAAAGAAACGCTGTCGGCATTAAATCAGACAGCAGGAGAAAAAGGGGATACAAGCGATTGGGTTATTCATCTTTCAACTTATAAAAGTGAATACCCGCTTACTTATAAAACCGATGAAAATGAATTAAAACCACAGAAGTTATTGCAGATTCTTCATGAAGTAACAAAAGGTGCAGCTATCGTATCAACAGATGTTGGTCAGCACCAGATGTGGGCTGCTCAATATTATACATTTTCCGCTCCGAACAGATGGATCACTTCAGGTGGACTTGGGACAATGGGCTTTGGATTTCCAGCGGCTATTGGAGCAAAAATTGGAAATCCTGACCTGCCAGTAATCGCGGTTGTGGGTGATGGCGGATTCCAGATGACGCTTCAAGAACTAGGCGTCCTGCAAGATTGGGAGCTTCCCGTGATCGTAGTGATCGTAAATAACAAATCACTAGGAATGGTAAGACAATGGCAGGAGATTTTCTATGAGAAAAGGTACTCACATTCTCTTCTTGATATTCAACCCGATTTTGTCAAGTTGGCGTCTGCTTATGGTATTGACGGAAAACGTGCTGTAACAGAAGAGGAAGTAAGAGAAGCGCTCACAGCGGCTCTTTCTTCGAAGAAGCCATTCGTACTGGATTGTGTGGTAACAGCAGATGAGAATGTGTATCCAATGATTGCTCCAGGAAAAGGAATTCATGAAATGATTGGAGTGAGAGGATGAGACGCATCATTTCAGCAACGGTATTAAACGAAAGCGGTGTGTTGAATCGTTTAACCGGATTGCTGACAAAACGGCAATTTAACATTGAGAACATAACCGTAGGACATACAGAAGACCCTGCTGTTTCAAAAGTTACTCTAACGGTATGGGTAGAAGATGACAGGAAAGCCGAACAGCTCGTTAAACAGCTGCATAAACAGATCAATATTTTAAAAGTGCGAGACTTAACAAACATGGCTCTTGTATCGAGAGAATTGGCGCTGATCAAAGTGTTAACAACTCCAGATACAAGAAGTGAGATTAAAATGCTGATCGAGCCCTTTAGAGCAACTGTATTGGACGTCTCTTTAGAAAATGTGACTCTGGAAGTAACAGGTGACAGTGAGAAGATCGATGCTCTTATCGAACTGCTGCGTCCATATGGAATCAAAGAAATATCCAGAACAGGCGTCACTGCTATACCTCGCGGAACACAGAAGAAAGTGCTTGAACTTCACCCCTATTCTATTATGTAAAGGAGATTAATTAAAATGGCTAAAGTATATTATGAAAACGAACTTTCAAATGACGTGTTGAAGAATAAAAAGGTAGCAGTGGTGGGCTACGGTTCCCAAGGTCATGCACATGCATTGAACTTGAAGGACAGCGGATATGATGTTGTAGTCGGTGTACGTGAAGGAAGATCTTTTGATGAAGCAGTAAAAGACGGATTTCAGGTATACACCGTTCGTGAAGCTGCACGGCTTGCAGATGTGGTTATGATTTTACTACCTGATGAGAGACAGCCAGAAGTGTATAAAAATGAGATCCTTCCTGAACTATCTCCGGGTAATTCTCTCGTATTTGCTCATGGATTTAATGTTCATTATCACCAAGTTGTACCACCTGAAGATGTAGATGTTTTCTTGGTTGCCCCGAAAGGTCCAGGGCACTTAGTACGCCGCACATTTGAAGCAGGTGAAGGTGTTCCGGCACTTTTCGCGATATATCAAGATGCCACTGGTAACGCTCGCGAGACAGCTCTCAGCTACGCAAAGGGAATTGGATCTGCAAGAGCAGGCGTACTTGAAACCAGTTTTCAAGAAGAAACCGAAACAGATCTGTTTGGAGAACAGGCTGTCCTTTGTGGAGGATTGTCATCTTTAGTAAAAGCAGGCTTTGAAACCCTAACAGAAGCAGGGTATCAGCCAGAAGTTGCTTATTTTGAATGTTTGCATGAATTAAAGCTGATCGTTGATCTTATGTACGAAGGCGGACTAGAGGGAATGAGATACTCTATCTCAGATACAGCACAGTGGGGAGACTTCCAGTCAGGTCCTCGTGTTATCGATGAGAGAGTAAAAGAATCGATGAAGGAAGTGCTGAAAGATGTTCAATCTGGTGAGTTTGCTAAGGGCTGGATCTTAGAGAATCAAGCGAACCGTCCAGTCTTCCATGTGGTTAACAATCAGGAGAAGAACCACCCTATTGAGAAGGTAGGGAGGGAACTGCGAGCAATGATGCCGTTCGTTAAAGCGAAGCAAAAGAAGGAGGCCGCTCTAAGTGCGAAAAATTGAAATCTTTGATACCACACTGCGTGATGGAGAACAAACGGCTGGGGTTAACCTAAATACTGCAGAAAAGATTGAGATCGCCAAGAGGCTGGAGCGTTTAGGTGTAGATGTAATGGAAGCGGGATTTCCTGCAGCATCAAAAGGTGATCTAGATGCTGTAAAAAAAGTAGCTTCGATTGTTAAGAACTCAACAGTAACGGCTTTGGCGAGATCAAACAGATCTGATATCGATTACGCTTGGGAGGCTCTAAAAGACTCTAGCGAACCCCGACTTCATGTTTTTATCGCAACTTCTCCTATCCATATGACATATAAGCTTAAAAAGACGCCTGATCAAGTTGTTGAGGCGGCTGTTGGTGCCGTGAAATATGCAAAAGAAAAATTCCCGGTCGTTCAGTGGTCAGCAGAGGATGCATGTCGATCAGATCTTGTATTTTTATCACGTATCGTTGAAAAGGTTATTGACGCAGGTGCAACAGTCATTAATATACCGGATACGGTTGGTTTTACGAACCCGGAAGAATATGGAAAAATATTTCGCTATCTCTTAAATACCGTTCCTAATATTGAGAAAGCCATTTTATCAGCGCATTGTCATGATGATCTTGGAATGGCTGTAGCGAATTCTCTTTCAGCTATTGAAAATGGTGCAAACCAGATCGAATGTACGATAAATGGGATTGGTGAAAGAGCGGGAAATGCTTCGCTTGAAGAGATTGCTGTCGCATTAGCTATTCGTGAAGATTTTTATAAAGTAAAAACCAATTTGACACTAAATGAAATCAGCCGCACGAGCCAGCTTGTGAGCAGACTGACAGGCATTGCTGTTCCTCCGAATAAAGCAGTTGTTGGTAAAAATGCATTTGCACACGAGTCTGGTATCCACCAAGATGGTGTATTAAAAGAGAAATCAACGTATGAAATCATTACACCTGAACTTGTAGGTGTCCCTTCCAATCAGCTTGTTCTCGGTAAACATTCAGGACGGCATGCTTTTAAAGATTACTTGCACAAGCTAGGTTTTCATCCGGAAGAGAGCAAAGTAAACGTCCTGTTTGAAGACTTTAAACAGTTAGCTGATCGAAAGAAAGAGATGACAGAAGAGGATATCTTTGCTCTATTAATCGATCATAAAATCCAGCCAGAGGTGCCTTTGTATCAGCTGAAGGATATCCAGGTGAACTATGGGACAAATCAGATTCCTACAGCAACATTAAGACTTCTAACACCAGACGGGACACTTATTCAAGATGCCGCAACTGGTTCAGGAAGTGTAGAAGCGATCTACAATACACTTGGAAAGATGCTTCCTTCGTCATTAAAATTGAACGACTATCGGATCCAATCCGTAGGGGCAGGAAGAGATGCACTGGCACAAGTTTTTGTACAGATTGTATGTGACGGCCATGAGATCAATGGAAGCGGGACCGCTCAAGATGTCTTGGAAGCCTCGGCAAAAGCTTACGTACACGCATTTAATAAGCTTCAAATGCATTCTTCTGACAAGAAGAGTTATGAACGTATGAGTATCTAAATTTAGGAGGGATGTTAGATGAAAAAGAAAATAGCAGTTTTACCTGGTGACGGGATCGGGCCAGAAGTGATCAAGAGTGCTCTTCAAGTGCTGGACGGTGTAGCAACTCGGTTTGGTCATGAGTTCGAGACAGCAGAAAAAGTATTTGGAGGTGCTGCTATTGACCAGAAAGGCACTCCTCTTCCAGACGACACGTTAGAAGTCTGTAAAGGAAGTGATGCTGTGCTGCTTGGAGCTGTTGGCGGGCCGAAATGGGATAAAGGAAACGTGCGGCCAGAACAAGGGTTATTAGCATTAAGAAAAGCATTGAATGTATATGCAAACTTAAGACCCGTTCAAGTCTTTCCTGGTCTCGAACATCTATCTCCCCTTAAATCTTGCAGAGTCAAAGGAGCCGATTTTGTTTTTGTCCGAGAACTGACAGGCGGTATTTATTTTTCGGAACCTAAAAAAAGAGATAGAAAAAGTGCTGTCGACACATTGTCATATACCCGTGAAGAGATTTCAAGAATCGTAGAAAAAGCATATGAATTAGCCGCAGGCAGAAGGGGGAAAGTGACTTCGGTCGATAAGGCAAACGTGCTGGAAACAAGTAAATTGTGGAGAGAAATTGTTGAGGAGACGGCTAAAAAATATCCAAACGTACAAACAGAACACATGCTAGTAGACTTTGCCGCAATGAGAATGATCAGTGATCCTGGAAGTTTTGATGTGATAGTAACCGAGAATATGTTCGGTGATATTCTATCAGATGAAGCATCCGTCCTTACAGGATCACTCGGCATGATGCCTTCTGCTTCACTTAGTGAGAGGGGGCCTGGACTTTATGAACCGATCCATGGTTCAGCACCTGATATTGCAGGAAGTGGAAAGGCAAATCCGATCGGAATGATTTTAAGTGTAGCGATGATGCTCCGCCATTCTTTTCAGCTTGAAAAAGAAGCGGCTGCTGTTGAATTGGCTGTCTTCGAAACTCTTCAAGCAGGCTATCGCACACAGGACATTTATGACGGAACAGGTAACCTCGTATCAACGAAAGAAATGGTAGATCAGATTCATTTTAGAATGCTTGAAGACTCAACAAGCGCAACACTTCTAGAGGTTTATGTGTAGGGAGGGATCTTTTTTGAGTAAAACGATAATAGATAAACTTTGGGATAGCCATGTTGTAGTAAAAGAAGATAATAAACCTGACCTGCTTTATATTGATCTGCATTTAATTCACGAAGTAACATCACCGCAAGCATTTGCAGGTCTAAGAGAAAAGAACAGGAAAGTCAGAAGGCCTGATCTCTGTTTTGCCACAATGGATCATAACATTCCGACGGTAGATCGGTTCAATATTAAAGATGTGACTTCACGCTTGCAAGTGCAGACACTTGAAAAAAATTGTGAGGAATTTGGCATACAACTCGAAGGGCTTCATTCTGATCAGCAAGGAATTGTCCATGTTATAGGACCGGAATTAGGATTAACCTTACCTGGTAAAACAATTGTTTGCGGGGACAGTCATACATCAACACATGGAGCATTTGGAGCGCTAGCTTTTGGGATTGGTACAAGTGAAGTGGAGCATGTTCTAGCCACACAAACGCTGTGGCAGCATAAACCAAAACAGATGAATGTAAGGATCGAAGGGGATTTAGGATTCGGTGTAACTGCAAAAGATGTAATTTTATGGTTCATTGCTAAATACGGAACCAATATTGGCACTGGATATATCATTGAGTTTTCTGGCAGCACTGTTGCAGGATTTACGATGGAAGAAAGAATGACCCTTTGTAATATGTCGATTGAAGCAGGCGCTAAAGCGTCCGTTATTGCTCCGGATGAAACAACGTTCCATTATATCTCGGGTAAGCGTTACGCGCCAAAACAACAAGAATTTCAGAAGAAATGTGAAAGCTGGAGAAACCTTGCGACCGATCCTGATGCAACATTTGATAAAACGATAGAAATCAACGCAGCAGAGATCGAACCGATGGTCACATGGGGAACGAATCCATCAATGTGCCTGCCGATCAGTGGTCAGATTCCTGCTGAAGATCCTTCTTCCTCAAATGAAGAAAGGCATTCTGTGCGCAATGCTCTCTCTTACATGGGCTTTAAAGGAAATGAAAAAATAGAAAATATCAACGTTCAGCATGTGTTTATAGGATCATGTACGAATTCTAGGCTCAGTGATCTTGTTGAAGCCTCAAGAGTAGTTGAGGGCTCTAAGGTTCATCCAGGTGTTCGTGCTATCGTGGTACCGGGTTCTCAATCTGTTAAACAAGAAGCGGAAAAATTGGGTCTTCACCAGATCTTTTTGGATGCCGGTTTTGAATGGCGTGACTCGGGCTGTTCCATGTGTCTTGGTATGAATGATGACATTGTTCCAGAAGGAGAAAGGTGTGCTTCTACTTCAAATCGCAACTTTGCCGGCAGACAAGGTAAGGGCGCTAGAACGCATCTGGTTAGCCCTATAATGGCTGCGGCAGCGGCTTTACACGGTAAGTTTACAGATGTTCGTTCAGTACTTCCTAAAAGAGAAGAGGAGGTGGAGCGATATGCCGGGGTTTAAGACACATACAGGAAAAGCAGCTGTACTTGACCGGGATCATGTCGATACAGATCAGATCATTCCAAAGCAATTTTTAAAAAAGATCGATAAAGCCGGGTATGGAGAGTATCTGTTCTATGATTGGAGGTACCTTCGTGACGGAAATAAGAACGGATCTTTTGAACTAAACCAAGAAAAAACAAAGGGAGCCACTATTTTAGTAACAGGCAAAAACTTTGGATGCGGATCATCTAGAGAACATGCCCCTTGGGCACTTAAGGATTACGGTTTTCAGGTAATCATCGCTGAAAGTTTTGCCGATATCTTTTTCAACAACTGTGTGAAAAATGGAATATTGCCTATACGGCTCTCGAGGAATGAAATACAACAGCTGCATTTAAGCCATTCTGATGGGGTAATCGATGGGTTGAAAGTGGATTTAGAAGAGCAGTATGTTGCGGATGTGAACGGGGAAATCTTTCGGTTTGATTTTGATCCGTATTGGAAAAAGATGCTTTTAAATGGCTGGGACGAAATATCAGTCACACTTCAACAAGAAGCAGACATTAAAAAATATGAAGATGAGAGGATCGTGAACTGACAATGGGGATTTAACGATCACAGGGGAACGCTTATTCCACGCAATGGAGGAAGTGTCGAAAATTGCACACAGAACTCCGCTTAAACAATCGGCAACTTTAAATAAGTGGACGGGCGGAAAGTTGTATATGAAGCTCGAGAACTTACAAAGGACGGGTTCGTTTAAATTAAGAGGGGCTTATTACAAAGTATCAACATTAAATGATTTTGAAGGAGCGAGAGGCGTTATTGCCGCTTCAGCTGGTAATCATGCGCAAGGATTGGCCCTCTCCTGTTCGTTGCGTGGCATCAAATCAAAAATCTTTATGCCGGAAAATGCACCCCTATCCAAGATTGAAGCAGTTAAATCGTATGGCGCAGATATTGTTTTAGAAGGTGATAATTATCAGGCGGCGTATGAAGCAGCTAAGAAGGAAGAGCTTGTGAACGGCTCGGTCTTTGTTCATCCTTTTGACGATTATGATGTGATTGCCGGACAAAGCACTGTAGCACTCGAGATGCTGCAGCAGAACCCGGAATTAAAAACGATTGTTGTACCTGTCGGAGGGGGCGGACTTTTAGCGGGTATCGCCTTGGCCGTAAAATCGATCAGACCCGATGTCCGAGTAGTAGGTGTACAGTCTGCTAATGTAAGTGCTGTTTACCAGGCATTCACTGGCAGCTCTAAGAAGCCGTTATCACGCTGCTCTTCAATAGCGGATGGGATAGCAGTAGTAAAACCCGGAGAGATTACCGTTCCTGTGATTTCAAAGTATGTAGATGAAATGGTCACTGTCACGGAAGAACAGATCGCTTTTGCTATG
The DNA here is from genome assembly GCF_014635025.1 of Fictibacillus barbaricus. Classification (GTDB taxonomy): domain Bacteria; phylum Bacillota; class Bacilli; order Bacillales; family Fictibacillaceae; genus Fictibacillus; species Fictibacillus barbaricus. Next base: position 1,344,468 of record NZ_BMCE01000001.1, read on the forward strand.
ATGTTTATGCTCGAGCGAGAAAAGATGGTGGTAGAAGGAGCAGGCGCTGCAAGTCTTGCTGCGGTCCTGTTTCATAGCCAGTTAGCTGCCGGTCAAAAAGTAGGACTAATCATAAGTGGCGGAAACGTAGATCCGCAAAAGTGGTCCTTTTACAAAGGGTTAGCAGATAAGTTGAATATGAAGAGAATAAGTTAGGTCTTTTGAGCTCTTAAGGAAGCGAAAAACTTCTTTAAGGGCTCTTTTTTTTATAGTGTCTGTTTCAGGTGTACATAATGAGAGGAGGATAAAGCTTTTATGTAATGAGTTCAATTTTTTATATGATGATGCTCCATTTTTATGTGATTATCTTGTTTTTTTATGTGATTATTACGCATGTAGGACCCCTTTGTATTTTCAGGAAGAAAACGGACGTTTAAAGCAACTTTGAACGAAGGCTTTCTTGAGTTCCCCTCATGAAACTGATATTCTTTACTCAAACATTAACGGAAACGGAGAGTTGTGATGACTAACGATAAGAGCAACAAAAACAATATCATTCGGTTTCCAAATTTAAATGGACGTCTATTGGAAAAGGGCATGGATTCCTTAAAAAATAAAAAGTATGATGAGGCGTTATCCTGCTTCGAACAATTGCTCCATTCCGATCCAATGCATGCACAAGGCAACCTTGGACTTGTTCTTAGCTTGGTTGAGTTAGGAAGGCTGCATGAAGCAAAAAAGAGATGTGACAGGATGCTTAAAGAAGGGATCGGAGAATATTACGACGTTCTTCAGATTTATTTAAGTATTTTAGTTCAGCTGTCTGAATACATAACGGTTGTTTCTGTGATCGAAGCTGTTTTAGAAGAGCAGAAAATACCTGCTGACAAAGCAGAAACGTTTTATCAGCTGCTTCAGTTCAGCCGCAAAGTGATCGAACAAGAAGGAATACCAGAAGTTAAAAGAGACCCGGAGCCGAAAGTAAATGAAAATCCTGATTTTCATACATTAAAGGAGATGCTCTCAAGTGACAGGGCGGATTCACAATGGATTGCTGTTCAACAGCTAAAAAGATTAGGAGCTGAGATCACTGTTCCATTGTTTGAATCTTTCTTGATTGATGAGAAAAAACATCCGGCTGTAAAAAGCTTGATCCTGCAATACTTGAAGGAAAACCAGATCAACAAAATCGTCAAACTTGAAAAATATGGACAAACAGACGAGGTCGACATAGCTGAACTGACAGAATTAAACGAACATCCTTTTTATAAAGAAGTAAGGACCCTGATCCAGGATGAACTCGAACAAGAAAATCCTTCTTTGCTAGATATTGCCCTTGCAGTATGGAAGGACTATACGCTTGCATTGTATCCATTCTCCCCACAGCCAGAAAATAAACTATTATGGTTTGAAGCATCTGTCATGGCTGCCTCTATCTTGTGTGGGATAGAAGAAAGCATGGAATCAGAAGATGAAGAATTGCAGCATGCAGTTAAACTTCTTGTTGAGCTGGAAAGATTTTATATGCAGACATAATGAGAAAGTGTTGTAACTTGTTGAAATACAAAACGTCTATGCTATAATGGAATGGTTGTAATCTATATGATATTTATGGAAATACCGATGTTGGAGGGAACATTTAATGAGTGCTAAATGGGAAAAGTTAGAAGGCAATCAAGGTGTCTTAACGGTTGAAGTTGAGGCTACTGAAGTAGATACAGCGCTAGACCAAGCGTTTAAAAAAGTTGTTAAAAAGGTTAACGTACCAGGATTCCGTAAAGGAAAAATGCCGCGCAGACTTTTTGAACAACGTTTTGGTGTTGAATCTCTTTACCAAGACGCTTTAGATATCCTATTGCCAAAAGCATATGGAGACGCTGTACAAGAGACAGGAATTGAGCCTGTTGACCGTCCAGAAGTTGACATTGAAAAAATGGAACAGGGAAGCAACCTTGTTTTCACAGCAAAAGTTATCGTTAAGCCTGAAGTGAAACTTGGCGAATACAAAGGACTTGAAGTTGAAAAGGTAGAAACGGAAGTTACTGATGAAGATGTTCAAAACGAACTGACTTCTTTGCAAGAACAACAAGCAGAATTAGTTGTTAAAGAAGAAGGCACTGTTGAGAATGGCGACACTGTAAACATCGATTTTGAAGGATTCGTTGATGGAGAAGCGTTTGAAGGCGGAAAAGCTGAGAACTACTCGCTTGAAATCGGATCTGGTTCATTCATCCCAGGCTTTGAAGAAAAATTAGTTGGTGAAAAAGCTGGAGCGGAAAAAGACGTAGACGTTACTTTCCCTGAAGAGTACCATGCTGAAGAATTAGCTGGTAAGCCTGCGGTATTTAAAGTTAAGATTCATGACATCAAAGCTAAACAACTTCCTGAACTTAATGATGAGTTTGCAAAGGAAGCTGAAGGCGATGCTGAAACTTTAGAAGAACTAAAGAAAGAACTTCGCACGAAGCTTGAAGAAAGCAAAAAGCAAGAAGCTGAAAACAAAACTCGTGAAACAGTTATCGAAAAAGCTTCTGAAAATGCAGAGATCGAAATTCCAGAAGCAATGGTAAACACAGAGCTTGACCGTATGGTTCAAGAATTTGGTCAACGTCTTCAAATGCAAGGTATGAACCTTGACCTTTACTACCAGTTCTCTGGAACTAGCGAAGAAGCACTTCGTGAGCAAATGAAAGAAGATGCAGGAAAGCGCGTTCGCACAAATCTAGTGCTAGAAGCAATCGTTGAAGCTGAAAACATTGAAGTTTCTGAAGAAGAAATCGATGCTGAACTTAACAAGATGGCTGAAATGTACAAGATGGAAGTAGAACAGATCAAGCAGATGCTAGCAATGCAAGGTGGAAACGATGCGGTTGCTGCTGACTTGAAAGTTCGCAAAGCGATTGATTTCCTTGTTGACAACAGCAAAACTGCTTAATAAACAACTAAATCAGTTTAAAAATGAAACAAGGCGCGATCCTTATTTATCGTGCCTTGTTTTGCAATACATAACAAATTATGGGTAAATCCTCCTCCTGTTTGAAAAATAGGTTTTAAAACCCGCTGGATTGTTCATACTTATATAGAGCCATACCATACATATTTATTAAGCGTTATTATTTCCGTTTTAATATGGAAGTGTGATACAATCCATTATAATCAACGGAATGCTTAAACAGTAGAAATAGAACATACCAGACTTTAATTCAGATAAGACTGAAAATAGGTCAAGCGTTTCATCCATATTCTTGTTTTAGGGGTGATATCATTGTTTAAATTTAATGATGAAAAAGGGCAGTTAAAGTGTTCTTTCTGTGGTAAAACACAAGATCAAGTTAGAAAACTGGTTGCTGGACCAGGTGTATATATTTGTGATGAGTGTATTGAACTCTGCACAGAAATTGTAGAAGAAGAACTAGGTACGGAAGAGGATGTAGAGCTAAAAGAAGTACCTAAACCAGTCGAAATCCGCAAGATACTAGATGAGTATGTAATCGGACAGGATCAGGCCAAGAAATCTCTTTCTGTAGCCGTTTACAATCATTATAAACGTATTAATTCATCTCAAAAATCAGATGAAGTTGAACTGGCAAAAAGTAATATTGCGATGATCGGACCGACTGGAAGCGGTAAAACCCTTCTTGCTCAAACTTTGGCTCGTATTTTAAATGTACCTTTTGCTATTGCTGATGCTACATCTTTAACAGAAGCAGGTTATGTAGGTGAGGATGTTGAAAACATTCTTCTTAAACTGATACAGTCTGCTGATTATGATGTTGAAAAAGCAGAAAAAGGAATCATTTATATTGATGAGATTGATAAGATCGCTCGTAAATCAGAGAATCCTTCCATTACAAGAGACGTATCTGGTGAAGGGGTTCAGCAAGCGCTACTTAAAATCCTTGAAGGTACGGTAGCTAGTGTTCCGCCTCAAGGAGGTAGAAAGCACCCTCACCAAGAGTTTATTCAAATCGACACGACCAACATTCTATTCATTTGCGGTGGTGCGTTTGATGGAATTGAACAAATTATTAAACGACGTCTTGGTAAAAAGGTTATTGGTTTTAGTTCTGATTCCAAGCAAGCTGATTTAAAAGCAGGAGAATACTTATCTAAGGTTCTGCCTGAAGACTTGCTTCGATTTGGTCTGATCCCTGAATTTATCGGCCGTTTACCGGTTATTTCTAACTTGAATCCTTTAGATGAAGATGCATTGATCGAAATCTTAACGAAGCCTAAGAATGCTCTTGTCAAACAATATCAAAAGCTATTAGATATTGATGGGGTAGAATTAGAATTCACAGAAGAAGCTCTTCGTGAAATCTCTGCTCAAGCGATCGAGCGTAAGACAGGTGCCCGTGGACTCCGTTCTATCATCGAAGGGGTTATGCTTGATGTAATGTTCGAGCTGCCTTCAAGAGACGATGTTGTGAAATGTATCGTGACAAAAGAAACGATTTCTGACAAAGTGCCTCCAACATTAGAACTTGAAGACGGTACTGTGATAGAACAATCAAAAGAAACTCCAAAAGAGAGTGCCTAATCTCAATGTGTAAAAAACCAGCGAAAGCTGGTTTTTTATTGTTTTATCACCATTAAAAATATTCTAATCATAAATCAATCAAATTCTTTTTGCCTTTATGACCGTTTAGCCCATCACCTCCTCGGAGATACTATGACTATCACTACATAGGTACCGGGAGGAAAAACAATGAACTGGACTGGCATAGCATTACTTATTCAATTATTTTTTGGTATCATAATCGGGCTGTATTTTTGGAACCTGCTTAGAAATCAGCGTTCTCAAAAAGTAAGCGTGGATAAAGAATCAAGAAAAGAGATGGAACAGCTAAGGAGACTGCGTTCGATCTCCCTATCCGAACCATTGTCTGAGCGTGTACGGCCTGGCAAATTTGAAGATATTATCGGACAAGAAGATGGCATTAAGGCATTAAAGGCAGCATTATGCGGACCTAACCCTCAGCATGTGATCGTTTATGGCCCCCCAGGAGTTGGGAAGACGGCAGCAGCTCGTCTAGTGTTAGAAGAAGCGAAAAGGAATAAGACCTCACCTTTTCGATCAAGCGCTGTATTTGTAGAATTGGATGCGACAACAGCTCGGTTTGATGAACGGGGCATCGCTGATCCTTTAATCGGATCAGTTCACGACCCGATCTACCAAGGTGCAGGGGCGATGGGACAAGCGGGAATACCACAGCCCAAACAAGGTGCAGTTACGAATGCGCACGGAGGGGTCCTGTTTATTGATGAGATAGGGGAACTTCATCCAATACAGATGAACAAACTTTTAAAGGTATTAGAAGATCGAAAAGTTTATTTAGAGAGTGCTTATTATTCGGAGGAGAACGCTACTATTCCTCATCACATCCATGATATATTCCAGAACGGTCTGCCTGCGGATTTTAGAATGATAGGTGCTACAACTCGTATGCCTGAAGAGATACCCCCTGCGATTCGATCCAGATGTTTAGAAGTCTTTTTTAGAGAACTCCAGCCAGCTGAGATAGAGCAAATCGCTAAACGAGCGGCTGATAAGATTCAATTAGGAATCGATGCAGAATCTTTACAGTACATGGCTCAATATGCGAAAAATGGCCGTGAAGCGGTAAACATGATTCAAATTGCAGCTGGGCTAGCGATCACAGAAGAGCGGAAGACTATCACGAAAAGCGATGTAGAATGGGTGACACATTCAAGCAGGATGGCTCCTAGACCTGAAAGAAAAATAGGAGCAAAACCAAAGATTGGTTTAGTAAACGGCCTTGCCGTATATGGACCGACAAGCGGTGCATTATTAGAGATCGAAACAACAGTTCTGCCGGCCAAGAAGCAAGGATCGATAACGATTACAGGCATAGCAGAAGAAGAGAGTATCGGAAACCAATCAAAATCTATTCGAAGAAAGAGTATGGCTAAAGGTTCTGTCGAAAACGTAATCACTGTTCTTAGGTACATGGGAGTAGATGCATCGATGTATGATATCCATGTGAACTTTCCGGGCGGCGGTCCTGTAGATGGTCCTTCAGCAGGAATAGCTATTGCTTCTTCCATCTATTCTGCGATTCATAATATTAAAATTGATCATGAAGTTGCAATGACAGGAGAAATCAGCATTCATGGAAAAGTGAAGCCTGTCGGAGGTGTTATGGCAAAGATTTTAGCCGCAAAAGATGCCGGTGCAAAGCGAGTGCTCATTCCTTTTGAGAACAACCAGAAAATATTCGAAAGCATTGAAGATGTAGAAATCATCCCGGTTAAAAAACTCTCAGAGGTGTTTCAATATGCATTTTTAGATGAGAGCGAGGAGCAATCAGTTCCTGCATCTGCAGCGCTTAATTCCCCTCCTTCTTCCGTATAAGGAGAAGAAGGGGTTTCTTTTTGTTCAACTTTTCAATATAAATAGCTTACATTAGACAAAGTTAAGCATTATCGGTAGAATTGTACAAAGACTATGCATATAATTAATGATTACACAGCAGTTTTCGGAGGTGTTTTTAATGGGGGAAAAACGAGTTCTTCCGCTCCTCCCTCTACGCGGATTGTTGGTCTATCCGACAATGGTGCTTCATCTTGATGTAGGAAGAGAAAAGTCCATTCAAGCGCTTGAAAAGGTGATGCTTGATGACCAAATGATTTTTCTTTCTACACAAAAAGAAGTATCAATAGAAGATCCGGCTAAAGAGGAAATATATAATGTAGGAACGTTATCAAAAGTAAATCAGATGCTCAAGCTGCCAAACGGCACGATTCGAGTATTAGTAGAAGGTATTCAACGTGGGAAGATCACTTCTTTTATGGATGAAAAAACACATGTTGAAGTAGAAGTTGAACTAACAGATGATGTTGAAGTCAAGGAAGCCGAAACAGAGGCGTTAATGAGAGCTGTTCTGGCGCAATTCGAACAATACATAAATCTTTCAAAAAAAGTTACGCCAGAAACTTTGGCGTCTGTTCAAGATATAACAGAGCCTGGGCGAATGGCTGACGTGATTTCTTCACACCTTTCTCTAAAGATTAAAGAGAAGCAGAAAATACTTGAGATCTTCGATGTGAAAGAAAGACTTGAACATCTTCTCACATTGTTAAACAATGAAAAAGAAGTGCTTGGACTTGAAAAGAAAATTGGTCAGCGTGTAAAAAAGGCCATGGAAAAAACACAAAAAGAATATTATTTGCGCGAACAAATGAAAGCCATACAAAAAGAACTTGGTGATAAAGAAGGCAAAGTTGGCGAAGTCAGTACCCTAAAAGAACGTATTGATTCATCTGATATGCCCGAGAATGTCATGGAGCTGGCAAAGAAAGAACTTGACCGATACGAAAAAATGCCAAATTCATCTGCAGAAAGTTCTGTGATAAGAACATATATCGAGTGGCTCGTCAATCTTCCGTGGAAACAAGAAACGGTAGATAATTTAGATATTCCGCATGCAGAAACCGTTTTAAACGAAGATCATTACGGGCTAGAAAAAGTGAAGGAACGCGTTTTAGAATATTTAGCTGTCCAAAAACTGACAAACTCGCTTAAAGGGCCAATTCTTTGTTTAGTTGGACCTCCTGGTGTTGGTAAAACATCCTTAGCAAAGTCTATTGCACGTGCGATCGGCAGAAACTTTGTTCGAATCTCACTTGGTGGAGTAAGGGACGAAGCGGAGATCAGAGGCCACCGGAGAACATATGTAGGAGCAATGCCAGGCAGATTAATTCAGGGCATGAAAAAAGCAGGCACGATCAATCCTGTGTTCTTGCTTGATGAGATTGATAAGATGTCTAGTGATTTTAGAGGAGACCCATCTTCTGCCATGCTGGAAGTTTTAGACCCTGAGCAAAACAGCACGTTCAGTGATCATTACATCGAAGAGCCTTATGATTTATCTAAAGTCATGTTCGTAACAACAGCCAACTCTCTTTCAACGATTCCAGGTCCTCTTTTAGATCGAATGGAAGTTATTTCAATCGCTGGTTATACAGAAGTCGAGAAACTTCACATTTCTAAAAACCACTTGATTCCTAAACAGTTGAAGGAACATGGTCTGAAAAAGAGCCAGATTCAGTTTAAGGATGATTGTATTTTAAAGCTAGTTCGTAATTACACAAGGGAAGCAGGAGTACGTAACCTTGAACGTCAAATTGCAGGACTATGCAGAAAAGCAGCTAAACAAATCGTATCTGAAGAGAAGAAAAAGGTTGTACTTTCGGCAAGAAACCTTGAGGATTACTTAGGTAAACCACGCTTCCGATATGGCCAGGCTGAACTTGAAGATCAAGTTGGTGCAGCTACTGGTTTAGCTTATACGACGGCTGGCGGAGATACACTTTCCATAGAAGTCGCTCTTTCTCCGGGGAAAGGGAAACTTATCCTTACCGGAAAATTAGGCGATGTGATGAAAGAATCAGCTCAGGCTGCTTTAAGTTATGTTCGGACAAAAGTAGAAGATCTAGGGATTGATCCGGATTTTTACGAAAAAACAGATATTCACATACACGTTCCAGAAGGGGCAACGCCAAAAGATGGACCTTCAGCAGGTATCACAATCGCTACAGCTCTTGTATCTGCTTTGACCAAGAAGCCTGTAAGAAAAGATGTAGGGATGACAGGTGAGATTACATTGAGAGGCCGTGTATTGCCGATCGGCGGATTAAAAGAAAAATCATTAAGTGCACATCGAGCAGGAATTAAGACGATCATTCTTCCAAAAGAGAATGAAAAAGACATTGAAGATATACCGGATACAGTAAAAGAAGGCTTATCTTTTATAGCGGTATCCCATTTAGATGAAGTGTTAAAAGTAGCATTAGCGGGTGATAGATAGTGAAAGTAAATACAGCAGAAATTGTTATTTCGGCAGTTGGACCTAAACAATATCCGGAAGGAAATCTTCCCGAAATTGCTCTGGCAGGTCGATCGAATGTAGGGAAATCATCTTTTATTAATAAGATGATTCATCGTAAAAACTTAGCGCGTACATCTTCTAGACCAGGAAAAACACAAACGCTAAACTTTTATATCTTAAATGAAAGTTTCTACTTTGTAGACGTTCCTGGTTATGGATTTGCTAAAGTGTCAAAAACAGAAAGAGAAGCTTGGGGTAAGATGATTGAACAGTATCTTGTTGAACGAGAACAGTTAAAAGCAGTTGTTCAGCTCGTGGATCTCAGACATCCCCCTTCAAAAGACGATTGCTTGATGTATGACTGGCTTAAATATCACGAGCTTCCTGTCATTATTGTTGCAACAAAAAGTGATAAGATCCCTAAAGGAAAATGGGACAAACATAAAAAAGTTGTCAAAGAAACATTAAACATGGATCCGAGTGACAAGATCGTATTATTCTCATCTGAGACCGGGCACGGAAAAGACGAAGCTTGGGGTGTACTTAACTCCTACTTAACCAAATAAAAACTAAAACCCTGTGCTCTTAGTGAGCACAGGGTTTTTTAGTATGAAAGATAACAAAAACAAACTATTTCTTTTTAAAAAACATGAGATAAGCACCTAATACCATCAGAATAATAGGCCAGAAATCTTCTGCTTTTACAAATATATTCTCTACAGAAGGGGTATTACTCTTAAAGAAGATCAGCCAAATAGCTAAAAGGGTTAAGAACAGCCCGGGTATGAGTCCTTCTTTTGTTTTTCGGTACTGCATGAGGAAAGATATTCCTGTAAGTAAAGTGATCATCTGCAGGGGTTCAGGCCATGCGGAAATTTTCGCTGCCAAATGAAAATGCAGCCCAAGTCCCGTAAGGAAGACTCCTGAAAACAGACTTGAAGAGTCCTTTCCGCCGTTTGCCTGCATGATCAGAGCGATACCGATGATTACTAATAAAGTTGGCCAAGTTAGGTAGGGCTGAAGAATTTCAATGTTCATTCTTGTTGTAAAATAGAATAATCCGATACCTAGTAAAATGATGCCGCTGAATGTGTTTCTTTGTTTCATAATTCCTCCATCTTAAACGTAAACCTTTGCTAATTTGGTCGAAATTTGTTATTTTTAATAATGGTGCTAAGTGTTAGAGAATATGGTTACCCTAAAACTCCACGAACACCGATTAAAAAGTAATAATCCTATCATAGCATAAACGTTTAAATTCTGTTCACAATATCGGATATTCCGTTTTTTAGGACATGCTATAATAAGGATAGAACATACATAATTAAGGGAGGTGAGCGCATGCATATTCTAGTGGTTGGACTTAATTATAAAACAGCACCCGTAGAAATCCGGGAAAAAGTTTCATTTCAGCCCGCTGAATTGTCTGATGCGATCTCTACACTCCGAAAACAAAAAAGTATACTTGAATGTGTAATCGTTTCAACGTGCAACCGTACTGAGATTTATGCAGTTGCCGATCAGCTACATACAGGAAGATACTACATCAAATCTTTTTTGGCGGACTGGTTTTCAATAGATAAAGAAGAACTTTCTCCATTTTTGAGTATCAGAGATGGGGAAGCGGCTGTAGAACATCTTTTCCGTGTTGCAGCGGGCTTGGATTCTATGGTTATTGGAGAAACACAAATACTCGGTCAAGTACGAGATGGTTTTCTTGAATCTCAGAAACTTGATGCTACGGGCACGATCTTTAATAAATTGATGAAACAAGCGATCACGTTTGCAAAAAAGTGTCACTCTGAAACTGATATCGGTGAAAATGCGGTTTCAGTCAGCTATGCAGCTGTTGAACTTGCCAAGAAAATCTTTGGCGGTCTTCAAAATAAGACGATCTTGATCGTCGGAGCCGGTAAAATGGGTGAGCTTACAGCTAAACATCTTCATGCAAGTGGTGGCAATGAAGTATTAGTGATTAATCGTACATTTGAAAAAGCAAAAGAAGTAGCCAAGAAGTTTCATGGAACAGCACAGCCTTTCGAAAGCTTAGAAAGCTTGCTTGTAAAAGCAGATATCGTGATTTCTTCCACAGGAGCAAGCGACTTTGTTATTACAAAAGAAATGGCGGCTCCAGCTGTTAAGAAACGTAAAGGGCTCCCATTGTTTATGGTAGATATTGCGGTTCCGCGAGACTTGGATCCCGCTTTGCACGATTTAGAAAGTGTTTTCTTATATGATATCGATGATTTAGAGGGTATTGTTGAGTCAAATCTTGCTGAACGCATGAAGGAAGCAGAAAAGATTGAAATCATGATTGAAGCTGAAATCGTAGCTTTCCAATCCTGGATCTCTATGCTTGGTGTTGTTCCGTTGATTTCTGCCCTTCGTGAAAAAGCACTAAACATCCAAGCTGAGACCATGCAAAGCATTGAACGCAAGCTTCCTGATCTTACAGAACGCGAAAGAAAGATTTTAAGTAAGCATACCAAAAGTATAGTGAATCAATTGCTGCGTGATCCAGTCACAAGAGCGAAAGAAATGGCTGGACAGCCAGGGGCAGATGAGCAGCTACAGTTGTTTACAGAGATTTTTGGGTTGGAAGAATACTTGGATAAACAGAAGCAGTTGGAAACAGGACTCGCTGCAAACAGAGAAGAGAGACCTTCTTTGACGGATGAAGTGGTTAATTCCGCTGCAGTGAGAACGTAAGCTTTCGTTTCCCTCGAGCTCATGGAGTGTGAGCAGAATGAATTGGATATATGATCTGACTATCGTCTTATATGCACTTAGCATCATAGGCTATTTTATAGATTTTCTTCAAAACAACCGGAAAGCGAACCAATTTGCTTTCTGGTTGCTTTCTATTGTCTGGATACTACAATCGGTCTTTTTTGTGTTAAGGATGCTGAAAGATCAGCGGTTTCCGATATTAACACCCTCGGAAGGCCTGTTTTTTTATGCATGGATACTCGTAACTTTTTCGGTGGTCATGAGCAGGTTTTTCAGGGTAGATTTCTTAGTTTTCTTCACTAATGTACTAGGGTTCCTGTTAGTGTCGATTCATTTGTTCGCACCTACAGGACAGGCCAGCGCAGTGCTGGAAAAACAGCTCTTTTCAGAACTATTGATTATTCATATAACTATGGCTTTTATCTCATATGGAGCCTTCTCACTGTCTTTTATCTTTTCATTCATGTATTTGCTGCAGCATGGCATGTTAAAACGAAAAAAATGGAGTAAAAGACTGCAGCGATTCGGCAGTCTATCATACTTAGAAAAGTTATCATTTAGGTTGAATACAATAGGAGTCCCTCTCCTCCTGCTAAGTTTAATATTAGGAGTGGTATGGGCATTCTGGAAGTTGAATGACTTTACGCTTCTCGATGCAAAAGTCATCTCATCGTTTGTCGTTCTTCTGGTTTACAGCACATACTTGTATCAAAAGGTAGGAAGGGGCGTTCAGGGGAAAACACTGGCACTTTGGAATGTGGCTGCGTTTCTGGTCGTTTTGATTAACTACTTTTTAGCATCAACGTTTACAGAATTCCATCTATGGTATAAGTAAAGAGATAGGAGATTCATATAATGAGAAAAATTATTGTAGGTTCTAGAAGAAGTAAGTTAGCTCTAACACAGACAAATTGGGTGATCGACCAATTAAAAAAAGCAGGTATGCCTTTTGAGTTTGAAGTGAAAGAAATTGTTACTAAAGGTGATGTAATCCTAAATGTAACTTTGTCTAAAGTAGGGGGTAAAGGGCTTTTTGTTAAAGAGATCGAACAGGCTATGTTAGATAAAGAGATTGATATCGCTGTACACAGTATGAAAGATATGCCATCTGAATTGCCTGAAGGATTAGAAATCGGATGTACACCGAAACGCGTTGACCCTAGAGATGCATTGATCTCAGAGAAGTATTCTTCATTAAGAGAATTACCTAACGGTGCAGTTGTAGGAACTAGTTCATTAAGAAGAGCAGCACAGCTATTGAACAGACGTCCAGATCTGACAATGAAGTCTATCCGCGGTAACATCGATACACGTCTTGAAAAGCTGAAATCAGGAGAATTTGATGCTATCATTCTTGCCGCAGCAGGATTAGAAAGAATGGGCTGGTCCAGTGATGTCGTAACAGAATATTTAGATGTTGACCTCTGTTTACCGGCTGTAGGACAAGGCTCATTAGCGATCGAATGCAGAAGTGAAGACAGTGAAGTGAAAGAGCTGTTATCAACACTTAATGATGAATATACGTATCAAACGGTTCAAGCTGAACGTGCTTTTTTACATTCGTTAGAAGGCGGCTGCCAGGTGCCAATCGCTGCATTTGCAACAATGACCGATGATCACGAAGTAACATTAACTGGCCTTGTTGCCGATCCAGAAGGCAAAAAAGTATTAAAAGAAATAAACAAAGGTAAAGACCCTCAACGTGTAGGAGTCGATCTTGCTGAAGAATTAAAGAGCTTAGGTGCAAAGAAAATTCTGGATGATGTAAAAAAGGATTTAAACGCTTAATGAAATGGAAGGATAGATCGTTAGAAGGCAAAACGATTCTTGTTACCAGGCCGAAAGAACAGGCAGAACCTTTGATTACACGAATTAAAGAAAGAGGAGGAATACCCCTTTCTTTTCCCGTTGTATCCATTAAGGGTGCAAAGAATGTTCTGAAAGAAAAAATTTTGGATGATCTTTCATCGTTCCATTGGATTATCTTTACGAGTAAGAATGGAGTTGACTATTTTTTTCAGCTGATCAACGATCTAGACGTGTCTTTACAAAACCATAAGTTTGCTGCTGTAGGTGAAAAAACAGCGGATACATTAAGACGATATGGAGTGACATCAATACTCGTACCGGGACGCTTTGATGCATCAGATTTAGCGGAAGTTCTGAAGAAACAGGTCCTAAAAGATGAAAGGATTCTGTTTCCAAAAGGAAATTTAGCTCCTTCATATCTTAAAGAATCCTTAGCAGATATTGCTCATGTGGAAGAGCTGATTGTCTATGAAACAACTTCTGCAGTAGATTTGGATTGGTCATTGCCAGAGAAAGCCGATTGTTTCTTTTTTTTGAGCCCTTCCGCTGTTTCATTTATGATGAAACAAGATGCTATCAAGCACAACAGCACGATCTATAAGACCCCAGTATTCTGTATTGGGCCGACTACAAAGGCTTCCGCTGAGAAAAGTGGATTCTTGCATGTTTTTATGCCGAATAATTTTACTGCAGAAGATATGGTGAACTGTGCCATCTCTTATTTTCAAGGAGGAAGATAATCATGAATTTTCAGCGTCATCGTCGTTTAAGAAAATCAGCATCCATGCGTTCTCTTGTCCGTGAAACACATCTTCATGTGTCAGATTTTATTTACCCATTATTTTTTGTTGAGGGCGAGAATGTAAAAAAAGAAGTACCTTCTATGCCGGGTGTATACCATCTGTCTCTCGACTATTTACAGGAAGAAGTAAAAGAGATTGAAGGGTTAGGCATCCAATCTATCATCGTGTTTGGTGTGCCTAACGAAAAAGATGATTGCGGAAGCTCGGCTTATGATCATAATGGAATTGTACAAAAAGCTATTCGCCAGATTAAAGAAATCGCTCCGTCTTTGACGGTAATTGCTGATACCTGTTTATGTCAGTTCACAGATCATGGACATTGCGGAGTGATCGAGAACGGTGATGTACTCAATGATGAAACACTGGCACTCTTGGCAAAAACCGCTGTCTCTCAAGCGGCAGCAGGGGCTGACATTATTGCTCCCTCAAACATGATGGACGGTTTTGTAGCAGCCATCAGACAAGGATTGGATGAAGCAGGATACTATGATGTTCCAATCATGTCCTATGCTGTTAAGTATGCATCCTCATTTTATGGACCTTTCCGTGATGCAGCTCATAGTACACCTCAATTTGGAGACAGAAAAACGTATCAGATGGATCCGGCAAACCGATTAGAGGCTCTTCGTGAAGCTGAATCGGATATCGCTGAAGGCGCTGACTTTTTAATGGTAAAACCAGCACTATCTTACCTGGATATTTTAAGAGAGCTTAAGGACCGATATCCTCTGCCTCTTGTTGCTTACAATGTGAGTGGAGAATATTCGATGATTAAAGCTGCTGCGTTGAATGGCTGGGTAGATGAGAAGAGCATCGTGCTCGAAAAATTGATCTCTATGAAAAGAGCTGGAGCAGATCTCATCATTACGTATTTTGCAAAAGATGCAGCTGGATGGCTGAACGACAAATAAAAAGGGGTGTTGGTATGAAAAGCTTTGATAAATCGATCGCTGCCTTTAAAGAAGCAAAGGAATATATGCCAGGTGGCGTTAATAGTCCCGTTAGGGCATTTAAGTCAGTAAAAATGGACCCTGTATTTATGGAGCGAGGGAAAGGCTCTAAGATTTACGACATCGACGGAAATGAATATATCGATTACGTATTATCTTGGGGACCATTAATTTTAGGACATGCTGATGAAGAAGTTGTTAAAGCACTTAAGGAAACAGCTGAACGTGGTACAAGTTTCGGTGCTCCTAACGAAATGGAAACGAAGCTTGCAAAACTAGTCATTGATCGTGTACCATCTATTGAAGTCGTTCGAATGGTAAATTCTGGTACCGAAGCAACTATGAGTGCCCTTCGTTTAGCACGCGGTTACACAGGAAGAAGTAAGATCGTAAAGTTTGAAGGCTGTTACCATGGACATGGAGATTCACTATTGATAAAAGCTGGCTCTGGTGTAGCCACTCTTGGACTTCCTGATTCTCCAGGTGTCCCGGAAGGAATAGCACAAAATACGATTACAGTACCTTACAATGATCTTGAGAGCCTTCAAGTTGCATTTGACCAATTTGGCGAGGATATTGCGTGTGTGATCGTAGAACCAGTAGCAGGAAACATGGGAGTAGTTCCTCCTCAAAAAGGTTTTCTTGAAGGGGTGCGTAAGATCACGGAACAGCATGGCTCACTTTTGATCTTTGATGAAGTTATGACCGGATTTCGTGTGGATTACGAATGTGCACAAGGGTACTTTGGTGTAACTCCTGACCTTACATGCTTAGGAAAAGTAATCGGCGGTGGTCTGCCTGTAGGTGCGTATGGCGGGAAACGGGAAATTATGGAACAGATTGCACCAAGCGGTCCGATCTACCAAGCAGGTACTTTATCAGGAAATCCACTTGCGATGGCTGCAGGTTATGCTACACTTTCTCAACTTACAAAAGAAAGTTATGGTTACTTCCAAAAGCTTGGAGATCTTCTCGCGACAGGAATTTCTGAAGCTGCAGAACATTATGGTATAGAGCATACGATCAACCGTGCAGGAAGTATGATCGGTTTCTTCTTTACCGATCACGATGTTATCAACTATGAAACAGCAAAGTTATCAAATCTGGATCATTTTAATTCTTGTTTCCGGACAATGCTTCAAGAAGGTATTTCGCTGCCTCCATCACAATTTGAAGGATTGTTCCTGTCAACAGCACATACGGAAGCAGATATCGAGAAAACAGTAGCTGCCTTTAGGAAAGCTTTTTCACAATTAAAATAGTATTACTTCCTAGCGTTCGCTCATTATTGCGGACGCTATTTTTATTTGATTCATATTTCGTCCCGTTCACTCATACACCTATATTGTATAACTATATGCAAACCGAAAGGAGGAGAAGGGCATGAGTCAATCGAAGCTGCGTTTCTCCATTGAGGAGTCTGTTTGGCTTAAGAAAGGACAGGAAGTAGCTGAAGTTTTGTCGATGTCACTTGATCCTGAAATTAACATTACAGAGGAAGCCGGACAGGTTTATATCAAGGGAGCTCTCATTTTAAAAGGTAAATATTGTGCAGAAAAACAAGAACAAGATGCTGCTGATGTAAATCAGAATCCGTTAGCTGAAAGTGTATCTTATCGATCGCTTACACAGTTAAATGTGTTAGAAGACGGGGTAACAGAACTGGTGCATCGTTTTCCAGTTGATATTACCATCCCATCTTATCGTGTAGAGGATTCAAACGAGGTAAAGGTGGAAGTAGAATCATTCGAATATGAACTTCCAAATTCAACCTGCTTTGAGCTATCTGCATCGATCTGTATTTACGGAATAAAAGATGAAAAACAGCGTCAGGAAAGTCCGGCTTATGACCTTCCAAAAGAAGCGGTACGTTCAGCAGCTTCCGAAGAACGATCAGCACAGAATGAAGAGAGACAGGATATTTTTACTCCTTTCCAGTTTGAAGCTCGTCAAAGTGGGGGAGTGCCTTCACAGCCTCAGCCAAATGAATTGTTAGCTAGATTCAATGAAAATAAAGCTGAGGTTCGTGACGAAACACAGACAGCTTTTGAGTTTAAACCGCATTTTGAACCACAAGATGACCGTACAATGGAAGCTACGTTTGATTCATTAAAAGCTATTGCTTTTTCAAATGAAGATACACGCAGCTCTAACTCATCTTCTACACGAGAAGATGAGATTCAATATGAAGATGCTCAGGAAGTGTATGGAGAAGTAGAATCTATTGATGGAGCTGATTATTCGGATTACGTTCAAGAAGAGCAGCATGAAAGCTACCAAGAATCTCAAGAATTACAAGAGTACCAGCCTGAATCTTATAATAGCCAAGCAAAAAGCTATAATGATCCGCAAACGTATCAAGACCGTCCGTATCCATACAATCCATATCAGCAGCAAAATGGTTACCAGCAGCAAGATTCCTACCAGAAAGAGGGGTACCAGCAGCAAGAGACTTACCAGCAGCAAGAGGGGTACCAGCAGCAAGAGGCTTATCAGCAGCAAGAGGCTTATCAGCAGCAAGAGGCTTACCAGCAGCAAGAGGGGTACCAGCAGCATGAGGCTTACCAGCAGCAAGAGGGATACCAACAGCATGAGGCTTACCAGCAGCAAGAGGGATACCAACAGCATGAGGCTTACCAGCAGCCTGAGGCTTACCAGCAACAAGAGGGATACCAACAGCATGAGGCATATCAGCAGCAGCCAGTGTACCCTTATCAGCAAAACAACTATGGCAATTATCAATATCAAGAGACCCAGTCAGATCGGCCTTCCTATACAAATGATTATGAGTATGGAGAACAAACCTATGAGGCTGAACAAGAGTATGATGATACAGTTTATCATCAACAAGATGAAGAACATGATCCTTCTTATGAATATGAAGATACTAGTTATGAAGAAACAGAAACTTCTTCCGCACCAGAAGCTAAACAGCATGAACGAGATGATGAACCAAGAGATGAAAATGCTCTTTATCTTACAAAGATGTTATCAGGTAAAGAAGATCGTTTCTCTAAGATGAGGATGTATATTCTTCAAAGAGGAGATTCTTTAGAGCATATTTGTGAGAGGTACGATATCTCATTAAATACTCTTATGCGCATGAATCAATTGCAGCAAGGTGAAGTATCTGAAGGACAGATTATCTATATCCCTGTAACTTCACGATAAAATGAGGTGCTGATATGGATCTGATTAACACCTTAGAAAATGAATATGAGCTATATGGAGTAAGGTGGAAGGAAAGACCTCATGTTATCCTAACGGATTTTGGAGAAAAACGTTTACGCTATTGGAAGGAAGAAGAATGTTTAAAATGGCACGTGAAATGGCGCGATGAGTCTTCAAAAGGCTCAGGCGCCGTGCCTGATAGGATGATTCGTACTAGAAGCGGAGATCATGCAATTTATTATGGTAAACAGTGGATCACGCTGCATGATTATGCGGATACTCCATTTGGCTGCGATGAGGTTGAAAGATGGGGACAGTTTATAGGTAGTCTGTTATCAGCCTCATTAAAGGCTCAACTAGAGCCTGGTCATGACATGAAAATAGAGGTACCCGTTTTTAATATAGAGAATGCATTACATGTAACACAAAAGTATATGGAAGGGAACTTTCGATGCATCACGTCTAGCATATATGAAGCAAAACAGCGTATTCAGTTTTCTGAGGCACTAAAAAGCAAAGTGAGAAGAAGCAGATTGCCGATACTTGAAAAAGAGCTGAGTATCAAAAATGGCCAGCGAATCTTTCATTTTCTTTTTTATCAGGGTGGTGATGCCTGGCCGGTCAAAGGATACATGCCCGTTCGAAGCTTCTTATTGGAATGGCTGGAACATACTTCAACTGCTTCATTGAAATTGCTGTTAACGGAGGTCAATAAACATTTCTCGTTAGAGGGAGAACAAGGTTTATTATTACTAGCAGAAATTGTGACTCCATGGGAATTGTATGATTGTCTCAACCAGTTAGATAACAGCAGTTTGGAAAGAATGGTTGAAGGGTTAAAAAAGTACGAAGAACTATGGGGGTTAAATCGTACTCTGCTTAAGACTGTAACAGAATGGTTTGATGAAAATAGGAGGAAGGTGGCCCTATGACAACGGAAAAGGATACATTAAATTACGGGCCCGTCCTTTTTCACTATGATCTATTTCCCGAAAAATTAGAACAGCATGGGAAAGTAAAAAAGGTCATAACGAAAAGGGGTACTTTTGCACTGAAAGAAGCAGAAATGACCGAAGACGAAAGAAACTGGTTCACACATGTTATTCAAAGGCTCTCGGAAATAGGTTTCCATCAGGTTGTGCCTCTTTATCCTACAAAGTTTGGTGATTATACCGTACAGTTAGGTTCAAAAACCTTCTATCTGATGCCTTGGTTTGCTTCTGATGAAAGAAATGAAAAAGCTAAAGATGAGGTCCTTTTAGATTATATTGGAAAAGTGCATGCTCTGACGCTTAAAGAACAAGATTTTTCAAATGAAGTGGTAGAGCATTCGTATCAGTATCTTATGAACAGATGGGAAAATAGACAGTATGAGATGGAACGATTTACAGAAGAAGCAGAACAGAAAACATATATGTCGCCGTTCGAATTAACATATTTAAGTCATTTTCATCAGATCATGAGAATGACGGAAGAAGCGAAAAGAAGATTAAAGGATTGGTACGATACGTGTCAAAGGGAAAGACGTTACCGGAGCGTCCTTTGTCACGGAAAAGTGTCAAGGAACCATCTGATCTTTAATCCTACGGGTGAAGGTCATCTGCTTAACTTTGAGAAAGCCGTACTCGATACACCAGCCAGGGACCTAGCGGTTTACTTCCGAAGGGTTGCCCATCAAAGAGAATGGGCCGTGGAGGAAGGAATGTTATTATTAGATTTATACGAGAAACATGTACCATTGTTAAATGAGGAAAGAGGATTATTAATCAGTTATTTATCATATCCCGAACCTGTTTTTAATGCTGTAGATCTATACTGCAGCAAGCGAAACGATTATTCCCAAATAGAAATGGTGCACAGGCTAGAGAGCAGAATAAGCGCAATGAAAAAAATCCGGGATTTTTGTAATGCGATTATGCAAGCTCCTCCACCTGCACCTTTAGATAATGCTGTTCCAACAAAAATTCACATAAATGATGAAGGAGATCACATATAATCCTATATGTGATCTCTTTTTTAATTTAAAAGACCTCGTAAGCAAATCCAAAATGAAGGATTAATAAGGTTAAGAGTATAATAAAATCTACTGCCGAGGGAAAAAGGATCGTCCTTAGGAGTTGAAAGATGATTAGTGGAACAGTTAATTGACAGATTGCATTCTTTAAAGTCAAAAGCCATCCAGGAAAGCGGGCTTTCCTAAAATATCTTCGAGCCAAGAGAAGCCCTCCATTCGCCCTTTTTTCTATAAGTTATGCAAAATTACCTTTACCGTGAAAGACGGGCTTCACACTAAGCATTCTTTTGCATAGAATAACTTTTACAAGTTACGGTTATCCTATTGACTAAAAAGAGATATCTTGTATAAAATAAAATCAGATTCTATATTGTTGCGTAGACAGGGAATAGTACAAATGTAACGCCTTTTAGAGAGAGGATTCATCCGCTGAAAGAATCCTTAAGGAAAGTTAGTTGGAAGTCGCCCTTGAGCATCTTCTTTGAAAATAGGAGTAGAAGAAGACGGTGCATCCGTTATCAATGAAGTGTACAGCAGGTTTATTTTATCCTGCCGTAAATAAAGGTGGTACCGCGGAGTCCTTTCGTCCTTTTCGACGAAAGGGCTTTTTTGTCTTTTTAAGAGGCAGACTTTTGAGCGTAACTTTTAAGAGAGACTTTAGATTCTATTCAGCCAATCAATAAAGGAGGAGAACATAATGACGAACGAACAGAAAGAACTGACGATGCCTACGAAATATGATCCTAAGGCAACGGAAGAAAACCGTTATGATTTTTGGTTAAAAGGAAAGTTTTTTGAAGCAAAAAGTGAGGAAGGGAAAAAACCTTATACGATTGTTATCCCCCCTCCAAACGTTACTGGAAAACTTCACCTCGGGCATGCTTGGGATACGGCACTTCAAGATATTTTAACTCGTACAAAACGTATGCAAGGGTATGATGTTTTATGGCTGCCTGGTATGGATCACGCGGGCATTGCCACTCAGGCAAAAGTTGAAGGTAAGCTGCGCGAGGAAGGCATCTCACGTTATGACCTAGGAAGAGAAAAGTTTTTAGAGAAATCATGGGAATGGAAAGAAGAATATGCGGAGTTTATCCGTCAGCAATGGGCTAAACTAGGGCTTGGACTCGATTATTCTCGTGAGCGTTTCACATTAGATGAAGGACTTTCAGATGCAGTTAAAGAGGTATTTGTTACGCTTTATGAAAAGGGCTTAATCTATCGTGGTGAATATATCATCAACTGGGATCCACAGACAAAAACAGCACTTTCTGATATTGAGGTTATCCACCAAGATGTTCAAGGTGCTTTCTATCATATGAAATATCCGCTAGCAGATGGTTCAGGTCATATCGAGGTTGCTACAACTCGACCGGAAACTATGCTTGGTGATACAGCGATTGCCGTTCATCCAAAAGATGAACGATATCAGCACCTGATCGGGAAAAAGGCGGTTCTTCCAATCGTTGGGCGTGAGATCGAGATCGTTGGCGATGATTATGTAGATATGGAATTTGGCTCAGGAGCTGTTAAGATTACACCAGCACATGACCCGAACGATTTTGAGATTGGAAACAGGCATAATCTTGAGAGAATCCTTGTAATGGATGAAGGCGGAAAGATGAACGAAAATGCTGGAGAATATCAAGGATTAGATCGTTTTGAATGCCGTAAGCAGATCGTAAAGGATCTTCAGGAGCAAGGTGTACTTTTTAAGATTGAAGAGCACATGCATTCTGTTGGCCATTCAGAAAGAAGCGGGGCAGTAGTTGAACCATACTTATCAACACAATGGTTCGTAAAAATGAAGCCGTTAGCTGAAGAAGCGATCAAGCTACAAAACAGTGACGACAAAGTAAACTTTGTTCCAGACCGTTTTGAGAACACGTATATGCGCTGGATCGAAAACATCCGTGACTGGTGTATTTCCCGTCAGCTATGGTGGGGTCATCGCATACCTGCTTGGTTCCATAAAGAAACGGGAGAAATCTACGTTGGGAAAACCGAACCGAAAGATCCTGAAAATTGGGAGCAGGACACAGATGTTCTTGATACGTGGTTCTCATCTGCATTATGGCCTTTTTCTACAATGGGATGGCCCGATAAAGAAGCTGCTGATCTTAAACGTTACTTCCCTGGAAATGTATTAGTAACAGGATATGATATTATTTCATTCTGGGTTTCAAGAATGATCTTTCAATCGCTAGAATTCACAGATCAAAAGCCGTTTAATGATGTATTAATTCATGGGCTTGTACGTGACTCAGAAGGCAGAAAGATGAGTAAATCACTGGGCAACGGTGTAGACCCGATGGATGTTATCGAAAAATATGGTGCAGACGCACTACGATTCTTCTTAACCACAGGAAGTTCGCCTGGTAATGACCTTCGATTCTATTGGGAAAAAGTTGAGTCTACGTGGAACTTTGCCAATAAAATCTGGAATGCGTCACGTTTTGCTTTGATGAACATGGAAGGGATACAATATGACGAAATTGATTTAAGCGGCAAGAAATCATTGGCTGATCAATGGATCCTTACACGATTAAATGAAACAACAGAAGACATCACTAGATTGATCGATACTTATGAATTTGGAGAAGTAGGCCGCCTGCTTTATAACTTTATCTGGGATGATCTCTGTGACTGGTATATTGAGATGGCGAAGCTTCCGTTGTACGGGGAAGATGAAGAAGCAAAGAAGACAACACGTTCGGTACTCGCATATGTGTTAGACAATACGCTTCGATTGCTGCATCCATTTATGCCGTTTATTACAGAGGAAATTTGGCAGCACCTGCCTCATGAAGGTGAGTCAATCACCGTTGCAGCATGGCCAGAAAAAAGAGAAGATCTTCATTTCTCTGAAGCAGCAAAAGAATTTGCGCTTGTTACAGAAGTGATCCGATCTGTTCGTAACATTCGCTCAGAGATGAATGTTGCACCAAGTAAACCGATCGAACTTCAGATCAAACCGAAAAATAAAGAAATTCTTGCTGCTCTTGAAAAGAACCGTCAATATCTACTTCGTTTCTGTAACCCGAGTGAACTTGTAATTTCAGATGAGATCTCAGCACCTGAAAAGAGCATGAGTACTGTATTGTCAGGTCTTGAAATGTACCTTCCTCTTGAAGGATTACTGAACATTGACGAAGAGATTAAGCGACTTGAAAAAGAAGCAGAAAAGTATGCGAAAGAAGTAGAGCGTGTACAGAAAAAGTTAAGCAATGAAGGGTTTATGAAAAAAGCACCTGAAAAGGTTATCGCAGAAGAACGTGCAAAGGAAGCAGATTATCAAGAAAAATATGATAACGTGTTAGCACGAATCAAAGAGCTTCAAAGCTAAAAACAATTAGTTAACTGAAGGCGGATCCTTTTTTGCAAGGATTCGTCTTTTTAAATGTTAAGAAAGGCGGTAGTACAAGTGAATTCTTATGAGGAAGCGCTGAACTGGATACATAGTTTGCTGAAATTCGGGATTAAACCAGGGTTGAAAAGAGTAGAGTGGCTTTTGAAAAAAACAGGAAACCCTGAAACGGAGTTATCGTTTATCCATATAGCTGGTACGAATGGCAAAGGGTCATCCGTAGAATATTTAAGAAGCATCTTTAATGAAGCGGGTTTTAGTGTTGGAACCTTTACGTCTCCGTACCTCATAACGTTTAATGAAAGAGTCTCTATTAATGGTTCTCCTATTAAGGATGAAGAACTGCTTCAATATTCAAGAGCTCTAAAGCCGCTGGTTGAAGAATTGACTGCTACACCTCTTGGCAGCCCGACAGAGTTTGAAGTCATCACGGTTATTTCACTTTTATATTTTGCCGAAAAGAAGCCTGATATTGTTCTTTTTGAAACGGGTCTAGGTGGATTGTATGATTCTACTAATGTGATCACACCGATCCTAAGCTTAATAACAAACATCGGATATGACCATATGGGGATACTTGGAGAAACGATCGAGGAAATCGCCTTTCAAAAGGCGGGAATCATTAAAGCGAATGTCCCTGTTATTTCAACAGTTGAACAAGAAGCTGCCATCGAAGTGATCGAACGTAAAGCCGTTGAAATGAAATCAGACTCCTATTTTTTAAAGAGAGATTTTGACGTTCTGCATCAAGAAAGTACTGATAATGGTGAGAAATTTACTTATATCGGACAAGAAAATGTGAAAGAGGAATACGTCATCTCCATGAAAGGAACACATCAAATAAAGAATGCAGGATTAGCAATAGCTGCAATCCATCATCTGCGTAAATCCGGAAGATTTACATTTTCTACTTCTGATATAAAAAATGGGTTGCATGATGCAAACTGGGCTGGAAGATTTGAAAAAGTATCACAGTCACCCGATATAATAATCGACGGAGCACATAACTTGCAAGGTGTTCATGCTCTTAAACAAACATTGCTGAATCACTATAGATCGAAAAAAGTGTATTTATTGTTTGCTGCATTGCATGATAAAGACTATGGTCACATGATGAAAGAACTAGAAGAAATCGTATATGAGGCATGCTTCACAACTTTTGATTTTCCAAGAGCTGCTTCAGCAGAAATGCTTCTTGCTGAAAGTCCTTTTCCAAACTCTAGCGCAAATTCCTCTTGGACTGAAGCATTAGATGAACTTAGAGGGCGATTAAATAAAGAAGATGTGCTGATTATTACAGGATCCCTCTACTTTATTTCTGAGGTAAGAAAAACATTTAAAAAATAAGAATAACATTTATTGTAATTTTTAGAACTTTTGATAAAATAAAAAGATAATGAAAATGTACTAGTAAAAAAGATGTGTTTTAGGCTTTTATATGGTAGAAAGGGGGATAAGTTGATGACGAGGCAGATGAGAGATAAGAAAAAACGAATGTATCTCATAATAGCATGGGTTTGCTTTTTCCCCCTTGCGATATGGACTGCTTCTCGGATGACTGTCAATCAGCCTGAGATCAATCTTATTGATTTAAGCATCATCTCTCTGCTCGCGGTTGTTGTTTCCTTTTTCCCTATAAAAGTTTTAGATACAAACATCACATTTATGTCAGGCATTAATTTAGCCGTTTTCCTATATTTCGGGATGAATGTCGCCTTATTTATAACTATATTGTCTTTAATCGCCATGTTCATAACCCTAAGAGTGAACCCGATCAAAGAATATTACAGATATATGGCTAACACCCTTATGTTTTCTTGGATCATCATTTGTGAAGGGTTCATCTTTCACCTTCTTGGCGGTGAGACGGGAGCGTTTGACGTTAGTGAATCTATTAATTTAATTCCTGTTGTCGCTTACGTATTTACAGGTTTAGTTTTAAATCATGTAGGACTATATTTTATTGTTACCGTTCTTTATGAACAAGACATTGCTTTTTTTGACAGAGATGCGCTATGGGATCTTGTCTCAGAAGTACTCGCAATTCCAGTAGGGCTAATGTTGTATGTTCTTTATTCTCAATTAGGACGGCCAGGTATCTTCTATGTCGGACTTCCATTTCTTTCGCTCTCTATTATTATTAACCTCTATCATGCGAGTAAGCAGGTTAACGATTCTCTTCAAAAAGCAAGCGAAATTGGCCAGCAGCTTTCTGAACATCTTAAAGTAAATCATATTTTAGATGTTTTTATTGAAAAGCTAATCGGGTTTATGGAGGTAGACTTTGCTTTTATCTATGATGCTGACGCAGGTGAACATCTAAATATCATACGTAAATATGAAAGTGAAGAAGGAATATTAACAGTTGTCCCTATTAAAAAACACGAAGCGATCAGCGGCAGGGTCTGGGCGACAGGAAAAAGTATACGCTACAGTAAAGTAAAAGCATGGCAGCAGGTATCAGATCTCTTTTTTCAAGGTAAAGCTGAATCCGTACTCTCCGTTCCTATGATTCGTAACCAAAAGATCGTTGGAATCATTACCTTTGCTTCAAAAGAAAAGCACGCATTTCAAAAACACCACTTAATTATTTTAGAGATTCTGGCAAACTATCTAGCAGTTGCCATCGATAATGCTAGAAACTATGAGTCAACAAAATTAAAGAGTGAACAATGTCCGTTAACAGGTTTATATAATTATCGGTACTTTGAAGATCTCCTTACAAGTATGTACCAAAACTATGAGTACTTTAGAAAGCAATTCTCGGTTATTCTGCTTGATATTGATCATTTTAAAACTGTTAATGATACTTATGGACATCAAAGTGGAAACGATGTTCTTATCCTGCTAGCTAGAAGACTGGAGAACTTTATTGGTAACCGTGGAACCGTTGCACGCTATGGCGGTGAAGAGTTTATTATTGTATTGCCTGAAACAGATGAGAAGGAGTGTTTTGTTATAGCAGAAGCGCTTCGTTCTGTCATATCTGATGAATGGTTTGAAATATGTAACGATTTGACCGATCAATGCAGACATAATATTTACATAACAGCAAGCATTGGTGTTGCCACTGCGCCCCACCAAGGAGAAGATCCGCTTGCACTAATCAGAAATGCAGATCGGGCCATGTATACCGGAGCGAAGCAGCAAGGACGAAATAAAGTAGCTGCATATGTTGGATAGATGAGACTTCAGGTGAAAACTTGAAGTTTTTTGTTTTATATACAGCTTGATTTCTTATTTCCCGTTTTATTTTTAGTTCTATTAAAACAAGAAAAGCATATGTTTTAGTAGATGATAGAGAGGAGCGGATATAGGTGAAACATGAGATATCAATCTTAATCAATGGAAAAGAAAAGAACTTCAGTGAAGATAGAAAAGAGGAGAATCAAGGACACTCCGATCATGAAGTTGCTGCTGCAGTTGAGGAAGTGAACACAGGAGAATATGCTATTCTTTCCGCAGCGCCACTAAAAAAGAGGGATGCATTTTTAAAAAGAAGAAACTGGAATGTATTATCAAATAAGAAGACGAGCTTTCCCATGCCGCAAAAAGGTAGATCACTCTCAAAGCAAATTATTGCAGCTATAATGGGGGCAGTTGCCACAGGTACCGTTTTAGGAGTATTTGTATTAATGGTCTTCTCTTCTGATATAACAGAAGCGGGCAATCAAAAACCGGATACACCTTCTGTAAAAATGGAACAAACCACAACGAAAGGAAAACTAGTAAATTTAAGGCCGATCCAGCTAGATTTTTCTGCTCTTCAAGCTGGTGTATTCTCATCAAAAGACAGAGCTGAGGGAGTGGTGAATTCAATCGAAGAAAAAGGGTTTTCAGCAATCGCGGTTAAAGCCGATGAAGAAAAATATTCTGTTATTGTTGGACTAGGTAATGAAAAACATCAACTCGATAAATACAGTGAGGCCTATCAAAAAGAGATGGATAAACCTCTCTCAAAAACATTATCCTATTCCTTTGATAATCTAAAAACGCCAAACCATTTGGATGAAACGTATTTTACGAACGGTCAGATCCTTCTTCAGAATGTGTTAACCCTTTCTCAAATGCCTGGGACCAAGGAATCTGGACTTGATCAGACATTAAATGACTTCAATAAATGGAAAGAGTATGGAAAAAAACAAAAAGGAAAGTGGAAAGATGAAACGGCAAAGACGGCATCAGATTTCGAAAAACAGCTTGAAGGGGCATTTCTTGCATTAAAAGATTCAAAGAAAGGTGAATTAAATTGGGCCTTTCAGCAAAAGGCAATGGATAGCTTCCAGGCATATATTCGTTTGCTTTCAACATTAAAATAAGATAAAAGGAGAGGTATTGCTCAAAAGCATCCATTTTTGAGTTATACCTCTTCTCTGTTTTTATCATTATTAGAGGTTAAGCTTAATGCATTTTTATACCTTTAGGGAAATTTGTCAAATTTGGTCTATAGAATTTGTCATTTGCCCACATAAAATCGGGAAATTTACCGAAAGACTAATAGAAGTATGTTTTAGGCGTAGTTTGTATAATTTTTACATTTTTGTTATTGTGAAACTATACAAAAATGACCATCAATGAATGAGATGAAAGGTGATATCATGAAACGCCTCATATTAGCCTCTGCTTCACCTCGAAGATATGAACTTCTGTCATTAACGCTTCTTCCATTTGAGACTTATCCAAGTACACTTGAAGAAAAAATGGATCTAACTCTTACTCCAAGTCAATTGGTAGAATCACTCGCGGAGCAAAAAGCTGCTGATGTTTTCACTCAAAAACCTAATCATGTTGTACTAGGTGCTGATACCATTGTTTCATATAAAAACAAACGACTTGGCAAACCGAAGAATGCAGTGGAAGCTGCTGAAATGTTAAGGATGCTTTCTGGTCAAACCCATGAAGTGTATACCGGTGTTTGCATTATAGACCAAGCAAAGAAAGTGGTTTTCTCGGTTAAAACGAGTGTAACGTTTTATACGTTGGATGAAAAAACAATTTCTTGGTACATAAGTACTGGTGAGCCATTTGATAAAGCAGGGAGTTATGGGATTCAAGGTTCTGGTTCATTATTAGTAGAAAAAATTCAAGGCGATTACTTTAACGTCGTAGGTCTACCGATATCAAAAGTGGTGCGATCACTAGAAGATTTCGGGTATTTATTCACCGAGTCAGTCACGCAGACTGAAAAATAAGGGGGAACGTAAGTGGTGACAAAACCGCTTATGATAAAAGATTACCCAGTACAGGAGAGGCCGAGGGAAAGACTGTTGAATGAAGGCCCTCATGCACTCTCCAACTATGAATTGTTAGCTATACTTTTACGAACAGGTACAAAACAAATGTCGGCTATTCAATTAGCACACCACATTATCCAGCAATTTGAGGGATTGAGACATTTAAAAGAAGCTACAATTGGTGAATTAAAAGAGATCAATGGTATTGGATCAGTAAAAGCAGTTGAACTGTTGGCTGCGATAGAAATCGGTAAACGAATCAGTCGCCTTCAATTTGAAGAAAAGTATTCGATGCGGTCTCCAGAAGATGGAGCACGTTATTTGATGGATGAATTGCGTTTTTTGCAACAAGAGCATTTTGTTTGTTTGTATTTAAACACAAAAAACCAAGTGCTATATAAAAAGACCATATTCATCGGAAGTTTAAATACGTCAATCGTCCATCCTCGGGAAGTGTTTAAAGAAGGATTTAAGCGATCGAGTGCTTCGATCATCTGTTTTCATAATCACCCTAGTGGAGATCCAGCACCAAGCAGGGAAGATATCGAGGTAACAAAAAGATTAGTAGAGTGCGGTAAAATGCTGGGGATTGAAGTGTTAGATCATATTATTATTGGCGATCAAAGATATATAAGTTTAAAAGAAAAAGGATATGTTTAACATTGTCTTTTGTTTCTTTTTTAGCGTATAATCAAACGTATGAGTTTTGCTTGATGAAAGGAGTTTACATAAATGTTTGGTGGATTTTCAAGAGATTTAGGAATTGATTTAGGAACTGCAAACACACTTGTTTACGTGAAGGGCAAGGGTGTTGTTGTGCGTGAACCTTCCGTTGTTGCTTTACGTACTGACACTGGTTCGATCGAAGCAGTAGGTAATGCTGCAAAAAATATGATTGGACGTACTCCGGGAAATATTGTTGCAGTAAGACCTATGAAAGATGGGGTTATTGCTGATTTTGAAACAACAGCGACTATGATGAAATATTTTATTCAACAAGCGCAAAAGAACCGTTCTGTTTTCGCTCGTAAGCCTTATGTAATGGTATGTGTTCCATCAGGAATTACGGCTGTAGAAAAACGTGCAGTTGAGGATGCGACGAAGCAAGCAGGTGCCCGTGAAGCTTATACGATTGAAGAGCCGTTTGCAGCTGCAATCGGTGCAGACCTACCTGTCTGGGAGCCTACCGGAAGCATGGTAGTTGATATCGGTGGAGGTACGACCGAAGTTGCGATCATCTCATTGGGTGGTATCGTTACAAGCCAGTCTATCCGCATTGCTGGGGATGAAATGGATGATGCGATCATCGCATACATTAAAAAGACTTATAACTTAATGATCGGTGAAAGAACAGCCGAAACTCTGAAATTAGAGGTCGGTTCTGCTGGCGCGCCGGATGGTATTGAAGATATGGACATCCGAGGGCGTGATTTGTTGACAGGTCTTCCAAAAACGATTACGATTACGGCGGAAGAAGTTTCCAGCGCTTTGCGTGATACAGTGAACAGCATTATGGATGCTGTTAAAGTAACTCTTGAAAAAACACCGCCAGAACTTGCTGCAGACATCATGGATCGCGGTATCGTTCTTACAGGTGGAGGTGCTTTATTAAGAAACTTGGATAAAGTAATCAGTGAAGAGACAAAGATGCCTGTAATCGTTGCTGAGAACGCATTGGATTGTGTAGCAGTTGGAACTGGCCGTGCGCTTGAAAACCTGCACCTATTCAAATCAAAAGCTGGTATAACTTCTAGATCTAAATCCAAGTAAGTAGGTGTATTTTCATGCCACATTTTTTTTCGAATAAACGCCTTATCATTCTGCTAGTCAGTATTATTATTCTAGTAGCATTGATTGGTTTTTCGATGAAAAAAAGGGAAAGCCTAACCTTACCTGAACAGTTCTTAAAAGATTCTGCAGGCCTAACACAAACGATTTTCTATAAACCCGCTAATACAATAGCGGGTTTCTTTGAGAATTTAGCTGAAATGAAACAGCTTTATAAAGAGAATCAAATGTTAAAAGCTAGGTTAGATGAGTACGCGAAACTTTATGTACAGTATGAGGAAGTTAAAAAAACGAATGAAACGCTAAAAGCGCAGTTGGACAAGGAAGAAGACCTCACCGATTTTAAAGTGAGGGAAGCTACAGTTATCGGTCGTTCTCCTGACCAATGGAATCAATTTATCTACATTAATAAAGGGGAAAAAGACGGAATTAAGCCTAAGATGGCCGTTATATCTCCGCAAGGATTTATCGGAAAAATAACGAATGTTTCCCTGTTTCAATCAACTGTTCAGCTTATCAGCGATAATGATCGAACAAACCGTTTCTCTGCCATTGTTCAAGGGGAGAAGAATATTTTTGGAACAATAGAAGGTTATGATCCAAAGAGACAAGCATTGCTGTTTAAAAAGATCCCAGTAGATGCAAAGATCAAGAAGGGACAACAGGTTATTACCTCTGGTCTTGGGGATGTATTTCCTCCTAATCTTCTAATTGGAGAAGTGATTGATGTTGAGCCAGACGAAGTAGGTTTGACTCAGACCGCTTACTTAAAGCCTTCTGCGGATTTATATGATTTAGATCATGTTATGGTATTGGAAAGAGAGATGCCTGCAGTAGATGAAAGTTTAAGAGAAGAGGAGGAAGAATGATGAAAAAAGTCCTTCTTCCTTTTCTTATCTATTTAGCTTTTATTAGTGAAAGTTCTCTTATTCAGGCCTTCTTGCCTCAAGAAAACAGTATGGACTGGCAATTGATACCCCGTTTTTCAATGGTCATGATCTTGTTTATTGCCATGTACTTAAATACCACTTACGGCCTTTTGTATGGGTTAGCTTTTGGTCTTCTGACTGACCTTCTCTATACAGATATCATTGGTGTTTATTTGTTCTCAATGGCTGCAACGGCTTATATTACATCAATTTTTTCAAGATATTTATTCGGAAACTTAATTGTGACACTGCTTCTATCCATTGTAGGAGTATCTATCTTAGAGTTTTTTGTATACGGTTTGAACAGTCTGATAGGAATAAGCAATCAAATGATTGATGAGTTTCTGTATAAAAGATTGTTGCCTACCCTCATCTTAAACGGTTTCTTTGCGATACTCATTTATTATCCATATGTAAAGCAGCTAAACCAATTAAAGGATACGCTAAAAGAAAACTAACTTCTGCAAAGAGGAATTAAGACCTAGCTGTCGAATGTTAGTACGTTGAGGTGAACAATGGCAATGGTACATAAACTCCAGCACAACGTAACAATAAAAGGTACAAAAGACGGCCTCGTTTTATTGTTGGACGATAAGTGTTCCTTCGAAAAGTTAATCGAAGAGCTTTATGATAAATTAACAGCAGGCAGTGGACAGTTATTGAATGGTCCCGTTATCTCTGTAAAAGTAAAAGCAGGTAATCGATACGTTACAGCTGAGCAAGAGGGAAAACTCAGAGAAGTCCTAAAACAAAAAGAAAATCTTATCTTGGAAAAAATAGAGTCAGATGTTATTACAAAAGCTGAAGCGGAAGAGATGAGAAAGGATGCTCAAGTTGTAACTGTTTCAAAGATTGTCAGATCTGGTCAGGTTCTCGATATCCAAGGTGACCTGCTTCTGATCGGCGATGTGAATCCTGGCGGTACTGTAATGGCGACAGGAAATATTTATATTCTTGGTTCTTTAAAAGGAATCGCTCACTGTGGTACTAAGGGCAACGAAGAAGCAATCATTGCAGCATCAATGATGAAACCTTCTCAACTTAGGATTGCTCATCATATTAATAGAGCACCAGACTCTTATCCGGAGATAGGAAATGAGATGGAGTTTGCTTACATATCCGATGAAGAACAACAGATTCGTATTGATCGAATCAGTGCTGTTCACCGATTAAGACCGATGTTGAACAGTTTGGTATAGAAAGGGGAATGACGCATGGGAGAAGCGATAGTCATTACGTCTGGGAAAGGTGGAGTCGGCAAAACAACGACTTCTGCCAATATAGGGACTGCTCTAGCTCTTTCTGGGAAAAAAGTATGTCTTGTTGATACGGATATTGGGTTGCGTAACCTTGATGTATTAATGGGACTCGAAAATAGAATCATCTATGATCTTGTCGACGTTGCAGAAGAACGCTGCAAACTGAACCAAGCTTTAATTAAAGATAAGCGGTTTGAGTGTTTGTACCTGTTACCAGCTGCTCAAACAAAAGATAAATCTTCCATAACACCTGAACAAGTTAAGAAAATTATATCTGAGTTGAAGCAAGACTATGATTATGTCATCATCGACTGTCCTGCTGGAATTGAACAAGGCTTCAAAAATGCGGTAGCGGGTGCTGATAAGTCGATCGTTGTTACGAATCCCGAAATCTCTTCTGTACGTGATGCAGACAGAATTATTGGATTGTTAGAACAAGAGAATGTTGAAGCACCAAAGTTAATTGTAAACCGTCTTCGTAATCATCTTGCTAAAAGCGGTGATATGTTGGATGTTGACGAAATCGTGTCAGTACTATCTATTGAACTGCTGGGAGTAGTCATCGATGATGAAAATGTGATCAAAGCGGCGAACAAAGGTGAGCCTGTTGCCATGCAGCCGGACTCTAAAGCTTCTATCGCTTACAGGAATATCGCAAGAAGAATCTTAGGAGAGTCTGTTCCACTTCTTTCACTAGAAGAAGAAAAAGGATTCTTTGGAAAGATTAAAACGTTATTAGGTATGAAATAAAGAAGTGGCCACTCGGCCACTTCTTTTTTATTCTATCTTTTTTATGCTGTGAAATTTGAAAGTGAATTTCGCAGTGCACTAAAAGCTTGCTGCACTTGAGATAATTTTTCTTCATTCGTTAGTCCTGCTAAGTCCCCGACTGAACCAGCGCGGATACATAGCGGTCCAATGTTCAGCTGAATCAAGCCTAAAAGTACAACCGTAGTCGTACACGGTATATTTAAGCAAAGTAGATCGCCGTCCTCACAAACTGTCCCTTCAGGACATGTAGGACATTCAGGCTCCTGCTGCTGAACTACCATAGTCTCGTTTCTGTTTTCCATTTTTTATTCCCCCCTTTTTTCAAGATATCATATGGTATGTAATACAAATAATTTCCGGAAGGACAAGTATCCTGAAGTTAAAAAATATGCTTTTATACCAAAAGTTTTTGAAACGCATATATTCTGATCTTAAATGGTTGATAAGGGTTACCATTTTACTCATATCTCTGACGGACAAGTCATAGTATGTACATATATGATAAAAATGGAGGAACGGTTATGAAAAATAGAGCAGATGAAATCCGAAAAAAATATGGAAATTTATCTAAAAAAGGTAGCCCGAAAGAAAAAAGTTCTGTCATCTCAACAAGAGACGAATCGGAGAAGTCTCATCCTCTATTTAACCGTCACGCTATGTTGATGCAGATCATGTTCTCCATTATCTTATTCTTAATAGTAGGGATCATCTTCAAAAATAATGGTGAACAAACAGCAAAGGCTCAAAATTTTATAAAACATATTTATGAGGATGAGTTTCAGTTTGCTGCGGCTAAAGATTGGTATGAAGATAAATTCGGAAAGCCTTTAGCTTTGTTGCCAAAAGATAAGATTCAGAAGGAGCAAAGTACGGAAGAAGTAAGTGAAGTCTTTGCGGTGCCGGCTGATGGCAAGGTGTATGAAACGTTCAGCACAAATGGTAAAGGAATCTGGATTGAAACGGGAAAAGAAGAAGATGTTGAAACGGCAAAAGACGGGTATATCGTTTATGCAGGAAAAAAAGATGACCTGGGGTATACCGTAATCATACAGCATTCTGATGAACAAGAATCCTGGTATGGAGATTTAAAGGAAATTGATAAATCAATTAAGCTTTACAATTATGTAGAAAGCGGAACCCGTCTTGGTAAAGTATCTGAAAATGATGATGGCAAATCAGGTAAATTTTATTTTGCGATCAAAAAAGACAAAAGTTTTATCGACCCAAGCAAGGTGATCGATATTGATTAGATTAACAATTGAATTTATACGAAAAATAAAGGTTAATCCCTCATTTTGGTTTGTTATTTTTGGAGCTGTCTTTACAGGACACTTTAGGGAGATTATCATCTGGTTTTTCGTGGTTCTAATTCATGAGATGGGTCATTTTGCAGGTGCCCATCTTTTTAAATGGAGAATTTCAAGAATTGATCTTCTTCCCTTTGGAGGCGCAGCAGTTGTTGATGAGCACGGAACACGGCCTTTTCATGAAGAAGTTTGGGTAGCAATACTCGGTCCGCTTCAGCATATATGGCTAACAAGTGGAGCGTACGTTTTAAGCCAGACAGAAGTCATCTCTACCGATCATTTTTATTGGTTCTTTATTTTGAACCTGACGTTGTTCTTATTTAACTTGCTTCCAATTTGGCCGTTAGACGGAGGGAAAATTGTTTTTGCTCTTTTCACCAAGTGGTTTCCGTTTAAAGAAGCTCAACGCCGGTATCTAATGGGATCTGGAATTTTATTATGTATAAGTGGTGCTTGGCAGATATCCATGCAGCCAACTCATTTAAACCTATGGGTGATCTTTATTTTCTTAGCAATCGCACACGTTCTTGAATGGAAGCGCAGACATTATGTGTTTATGCGGTTTTTGCTGAGCAGGGTGCAGCAAGTCCCATCAAGTACTACACGAACGATTATCGTTTCTCCGACTTTGTCTCTTTCAAAAGTGACTCACCGGCTTATAAAAGGAGTTACACATTCTATCGTCATTAAGAATATAAAGCCTATTACGATTAAAGAAAAAGAACTTTTAGAAGCTTATTTTCATAAACATCCTCCTGAATGTGCAATCGGTCAAGTTTTTCGTTAGAATAAGATCATGATGGATGAACAGGGAGATGTGAAATAAAAGATGCAACGAGTGGTAGTCAATGCAGCAGGAATGGAAAAACGGATAGCCCTGCTAAATAACGAGAAACTGGTTGAATGTGCTTTTTACCGGCCAACTAAGAAGCCGTTAACAGGAAGTATATATAAAGGGAAAATCCAAAAAGTATTACCTGGTATGCAGGCTGTATTTGTAGACATTGGAACAGATA
Source organism: Fictibacillus barbaricus (assembly GCF_014635025.1). Classification (GTDB taxonomy): domain Bacteria; phylum Bacillota; class Bacilli; order Bacillales; family Fictibacillaceae; genus Fictibacillus; species Fictibacillus barbaricus. The sequence goes on from NZ_BMCE01000001.1 coordinate 1,380,447, forward strand.
AGAATGGTTTTCTTCATAAAGATGACCTCCCTGCTTTTCAAAAACTTTCTCATAACGAAAAAAAGAGCATATCAATTTCTAGCCTGATTAAAGAGGGAGAATCTATACTGGTTCAAGTGGCAAAAGAAGAGACTGGAGATAAAGGTGCAAAACTAACAGCGCTTTTATCGTTTACAGGTCATCTGCTTGTTTATTTTCCTTTCACTCCTCACATTGGGATATCTAAGAAGATTAAAGAGTCAAAACGAGGTGCTCTGCAGTCATGGGGGCATTCTGCTTTAAATAACGGAGACGGGTTGATCATCCGAACTGGATGTGAGGAGTTTCCTGAAAAAGCTATGGGTCTTGAGCTGGATAGTCTTAAAAGACAGTTTAATGAAACAATAAATGAAGCAGCTTTAAAGAAAGCTCCAAGCCTTATCACCCAGTCTCCATTTTTTTATTCATTATTAGAAAGATGGCTGAATCCCCATGTACAAGAGATCATAGTGGATGATTTTGATACGTTTAATCAACTTAAAGAGTATGCAGCTTCCTTTCAAAATCCTTATCCGGTAAAGTTATACCATGAAAAAGAACCTTTATTTAGGAGATATGGAATAGACATAGATATCGAAAAAGCGATCTCACCCCTTGTCTGGCTGAAGAACGGTTCGTCTCTTTACTTTAACGTAACAGAGGCATTAACAGCTATTGATGTGAATACTGGAAAGTTCACCGGGAAAAAAGACCGGTCTAAAACAGTAGTAGACACAAACATTTTAGCAGCCAAAGAGATTATGAAACAGCTGCGGTTACGCAATATAGCTGGAATGGTCGTTATCGATTTTATTACGATGCAAGCGAACGAAGACAAGGAACAAATATTGTCTGTATTGCGTGAAGAAATTAAAAAAGACTCATCCACTATTGTTATATATGGATTCACAAAGATGGGCTTGTTTGAGATGACTAGAAAAAAAGAACGGCCTTCGTTGCTTGAAACACTTGCAGAAAAATCAAACGATGAATGGATAGGTGGATACCGGCTTCGTTCAGAAACCCTTTATTTTGAACTCGAAAGATCGATAAAAGAATACACGTTTGAAGATATAGAAGCATTATGGATAGAGGTGCCTCCACATTTTGCAGACTGGCTTGAAAAGAACAATGACAAACTTACCTGGTTAGAAAAGAGCTGCGGATACAAACTATTTATTTCTCGTGGTGATTCGAACCGTAAATCGCATGTCAGACATACGGGAACAGCAGCGGATATTACTAACCGCATGTTAAAAGATTCAGATTGACACGAGGGTGCCAAACATGGTATCCTTTTTTCGTTAGTGTTTGGAGCACCCGCTCCAACCGCACAGACTAGGTTTTTAAGTATTTTATTGATACACCTAGGATGGCGAGTCTGAGTATAAGAGGAGGTGCACGTTGATGTACGCAATTATTCAAACTGGTGGTAAGCAAGTTCGTGTTGAAGAAGGTCAAGCAATCTATGTTGAAAAACTAGATGTTGAAGCTGGTGAAACAGTTACATTTGAAGATGTATTGATGGTCGGTGGAGACAGCTTGAAAGTAGGAGCTCCTTTAGTAGATGGTGCTACAGTTACGGCAAAAGTTGAAAAACACGGCCGTGGCGAGAAAGTGGTTGTCTACAAGTTTAAGGCGAAGAAGAACTATCGTCGTAAGCAAGGACACCGTCAACCTTACACAAAAGTTGTGATTGAAAAAATTAACGGGTAATTCTTATGATTCGAGTTTCTATCTACAGGAACAACAATCAAGATATACGTTCGTTTTCGATGGAAGGACATGCTGATTTTGCTCCACATGGCCAGGATCTGGTCTGTGCAGCCGCAACAGCCGTGTCGTTCGGTACGATTAACGCGATTGAAAAGCTTTGCGGTTATGAGCCGGAAGTTACGACTCACGAAGATGGCGGCTTTTTAGAGTGTAAGGTACCGGATAATCTCAATGATTCTACCTATCAAAAAACACAATGGCTTTTGGAAGGCATGATTGTATCCTTGGCTTCAATTGAGGAAGGATACAGCGAGTATATAAAATTGACTGAACATGAAGGAGGTGCAACGAATGCTTAAATTAAACCTTCAATACTTTGCCTCTAAAAAAGGGGTAGGTAGCACAAAGAATGGTCGTGATTCACAGTCTAAGCGTCTTGGCGCGAAGCGTGCTGACGGGCAATTCGTTTCTGGTGGTTCAATTCTTTACCGTCAACGTGGTACTAAGATCTATCCTGGTACTAACGTAGGTAAAGGCGGAGATGACACACTATTTGCTAAGGTAGACGGAATCGTTCGTTTCGAGCGTTATGGCCGTGACCGCAAAAAGGTAAGTGTTTACCCAATCGCGCAAGAAGCGTAAGAGGGAGATAAAAACTCTAACCAGATTGGTTAGAGTTTTTTCTTTGCTTTGTTAATATGTTGAACCCAGTATTAAGTACTGCGCTAAATTTGTTGGTGTAAGGTATAGCCATATTTTAAGGAAAGGCTAGGAGTGCGATAATGTCAAAAAAATGGACAACTGTCGATCTTTTGCGCCATGCCAGGCATGACTGGCTAAACCAGCTTCAGCTTATTAAAGCCAATCTATCACTTGACCGCACGGAGCGGGCAAAAGAGATTATGAACGAAGTAATTGAACTATCCCGGGAAGAATCAAGAATCTCTAACCTGAAAACCCCGAATTTATCGGAGTACTTATTAACATATAATTGGTTGAAGCATCCGGTTAAATTGTTTGGAAAAGTAAATGGTGAAAGCGGCGATTTCAGCTTATTTGAAGATGAATTGTTACATACAACGAAAGAATTGTGTAAAGTGTTGAACAATTCTATCTCGGGTTATGATGAATACTCACTTACTGTAGCATTTAATCCTGCAGCTCTTCGCGTTTCATATATGTTCCAAGGAACGCTAGCCGATCAGGAGAAAACGTTCGAAGACATGAAGAAAATTTTTTCAACACATAAAAGCATGCTACTCATCGAAAGCTATACTCAGGACAATAAGTGTTATTTAGAAATTCAATTAACTTCATAAAGGAAGGAGGAGAAATGAATGTTTGTCGATCAGGTCAAAATTTATTTAAAAGCAGGTGACGGCGGAAACGGAATGGTTGCGTTTCGCCGTGAAAAATATGTTCCAGATGGTGGTCCTGCTGGTGGTGACGGAGGAAAAGGAGCTAACGTAATCTTTGAGGTAGAAGAAGGATTGCGAACACTGATGGATTTCCGCTATAACCGTCATTTTAAGGCACCAAGGGGCGAACATGGTATGTCTAAGGGCATGCATGGAAAAAAAGCCAATGATATGATTGTAAAAGTACCTCCTGGGACTGTGGTTACAGATGCAAACACAGGTGAGACGATTGCTGACCTTGTTCATCATCAGCAGCAAGCAATTATAGCAAAAGGCGGCCGAGGCGGCCGTGGAAATACTCGTTTTGCAACTCCGGCGAATCCGGCTCCTGAAATCGCAGAAAATGGTGAGCCAGGTGAAGAACGCGAAGTAGTATTAGAGTTAAAAGTATTAGCTGATGTAGGATTGGTTGGTTTTCCTAGTGTAGGAAAGTCGACATTTTTATCCATCGTTTCTGCTGCTAAGCCGAAGATTGCAGAATATCATTTTACTACGATCACACCTAACTTAGGGGTTGTGGCAGTTGAAGATGGCAGAAGCTTCGTTATGGCCGATCTACCAGGTCTTATCGAAGGGGCTCATGAGGGTGTTGGGCTTGGACATCAATTCTTAAGACATATTGAAAGAACACGTGTTATTCTTCATGTTATTGATATGTCTGGGATGGAGGGTCGAGATCCTTACGATGATTTTGTTAAGATTAACGAAGAGCTTAATCAGTACAACATGAGATTAATGGAACGTCCTCAAATTGTTCTTGCCAACAAGATGGATATTCCTGGAGCAGAGGAAAATCTTGCCGAGTTTAAAGAAAAAGTAGGGAAAGATGTTCAAGTGTTCCCGATTTCAGCCATTTCCCGTCAAGGAATTCGCGAAGTGTTATTCACCACTGCAGACATTCTTGAAGTGACTCCTGAGTTTCCACTTATTCATGACGATGGAGTGGAGCAACAAAGAGTTCTTTATAAACATGAAAAAGAAGAAGCAGGATTTTATATCACACGTGATCCTGCTGGAACATTCGTAATTAATGGTCCAAAGATTGAAAAACTGTTTAAAATGACCGACTTTTCTCGTGAAGAGTCAACGAAACGATTTGCCCGTCAAATGCGTACCCTTGGTGTTGACCAAGCATTGCGTGAACGCGGAGCTGAACATGGTGACGTTGTTAGAATATTAAAATACGAATTTGAATTTATTGATTAAATTTAGGCAGCCTTGTATCGGGCTGTCTTTTATTTTTACAAATGTCCGCGTGGAATAGACATTTTTGCCTTTTTTTATTATAATAGAGGTAAGATTGACACCGGAGGAAAGTAGAAATGAAAAATGATCAGCAATATTATATGGTTAGAGAAGATGTATTATCGGAATCCATGCAAAAAGCTTTGGAAGCCAAATCTCTTTTAGATAGAGGCAAAGTAAAGACAGTAGCTGAAGCCGCTGAAAAGGTAGGCTTAAGCAGAAGTGCATTTTATAAATACCGTGACGGAATCTTTCCGTTCCATACGATGGTAAAAGAAAAGATTATTACGCTTTCCATCCATCTTGAGGATAGATCCGGTGCTCTGTCCAGCCTCTTGACGGTCGTTGCCTCACAAGGCTGCAACGTATTAACCATTAATCAGACGATTCCCTTGCAGGGCCGTGCTCATATTACATTAACCATTGAAACAAACATGCTTCAAGGAGATATAAAAGACCTTTTGAGTACACTTAACCGAATGGAAACTGTTGAGAAGGTAGAAGTTGTAGGAACAGGTGCTTAAGAACATAGAAAATCCCCTGGCGAGTCTGGCCAGGGGATTTGTTGTTTAGGCTCTTTTCTAAAGGATTGTTGCTTTTGGGACATTTTTGTATGAATGTCTTCATTGACTAGTTTGTTGGAGTGTATGGTGCGAGACTACGGCTAGGAGCAGCGTGCCAACCACCTGAGAATTCTTCTCGCAAGGCATGCGACGAGGAAGCCCGTTTCGGCAGCATTTGCTGGCAGACGCAGGAGCACACATGCTTCCTTGAATATGAATCTTTATCCATCTACAAAGCTCACCTTACCCCCCGCGGAAAGCGAGCATCCTGAAACGGAAATCACAACCATCCTAAAAACAACAAAGGTTACGAAAATAGCCTTGTTTATAGTAAGAACCCTTTTTCTTTTAAAGCTTCACAGGCTTTATCTAATTTTTCCTTCGAATCAGATGAAAGGGTATGCATATGAATTCCTTCGGTTAGTTCACTCAGCAAAATAGCGTTCGTATCTCGCAGGCGCTTGATCAAATCTTCTACATCTTTACGGGTAGAGAGCTTCAGTGAAGCTTTTATGTCGCCATAAACGGGATGTTCAACCGTTACATCTTCTACAGTAACCCCATAGTCAACAATTGTATTTAATTCACTGATTGTTTCTTCAGGCGAATGGTTTGCCGCTATCACGCATGTATACAGGTTCCCTTTATCAGGCTTTAAATAAACGTAACCCTGTGCTGTTGCCATTATTGGTTCCCCGGTTGCTTTTAATAGTGACATATCCTGAACGATCACTTGTCTGCTAACGTTCGTTCTGGCAGCCAGCAATGAACCACTCATCGGCTCACTCGCCTCTATCAGCCAGGTGATTAACTGTGACCTTCTATCTTCACCTTTTAATTTATCTGTTTTGTTCATTTCCATGTTACCTCTCTAACAGCTAAAAATTTATTTGTTATTTCATTAAGTGCTTTTCCTAGGGCTATAATATCTTCTTTGGTGGTTTGATGACTCAGCGAAACCCGAACAAGCCCATGAGCTTCACTGTCGGTTCTCCCGACTGCGAGGAGTGCTTTGGAAGGTTCTTGCTGCCCGTTTTTACAGGCAGAACCAGTAGAAACAGCAATCTGATTACGATTGAGTTCCTGCATGACGATTTGTCCTTCCACTCCTTTTAAACGAAATGGAATGATAAAAGGTGAACTATTTTCTGTTCCCTCATAAACGATCAATTTATTATTTAGTATAAGCGATAAGAACAGTTTACGCATTTCTTCAGCATGTTGAAAATGTGCTGGCTGTTTACGTATGGATTCATCAGCTGCAGTAACAAAAGCCACAATCGAGGGCAGATCCACAGTCCCAGGCTTAAATCCGCGTTCATGAGTAACATTAGAAAGAAGCGGAATGACGTGGACTTTTGGTGAGATGTATACTGCTCCTGTTCCTTTTGGTCCATGTATTTTGTGAGCTGAGATCGTAAAAGAATCTATGATGGCTGAGTTAAATAGATCCTTATCCCATTTTCCAAAAGATTGCACACAATCACAGTGAAAGAGTATGGAGGAATCAGCCAAAAAATCTCCTATTTGCTTGATATCCTGCGCAAAACCCGTCTCACTGTTAACATGTTGAATGGTTACAAGTATGGTGTCCTTGCGAATAGTGTCTTCCAATAACTTAAGAGAAATTTTCCCGGATTTTTCTACAGGAATTCTGGAAACTTCGAAACCATTCTTTTCTAAAAAGTTAAGGGCGTATTCAACAGAAGGATGTTCGATAGCAGAAGTAATAATATGTTTCCCCTTCCCCTTATTCAGTGCCCCGAAGGCTAAAGAAGTGATAGCAAGAAAATTCCCATCGGAACCCCCGCCGGTAAAATAAATGCCTTCACTTTCCCTATTTAACAGTTTTGCAAGTGATGTTCTAGCATGCTCTAAGAGATCTTTAGCTTGTAAGCCGACATCGTGCAGACTTTCCGTATTATGAAAATAAGTTTTAGAAGTCTGAACAAAGGCGTTTAAAGCCGTTTCTGACATAGGAGATGTAGCTGCAAAATCCATATATATCAAGGTTTTCACCTCAGTTTAAATAAAATAGTTGTATCTAGTTTAAATCTATGTAAATATAGGTGTCAAGACACGTGTAAAGTTGAGGTGTTTTTTAAAATGAATCGTATTGAGGCAGATGTTTTGATTATCGGCGGGGGAATCGCTGGTTTGATGGCTGCTGAATATTTAAGTTCGCATAAGAATGTGATAGTTGTCACAAAGTTTTCTGCTGAGAAATCAAATTCCTACTTAGCGCAAGGCGGTATCTCTGCAGCGATAGATAAAAATGACTCTTGGGCGGAACATCTTTTAGACACTCTTAAAGCGGGTCACCATCATAATGATCAAGAAATGGTAAAACGTCTCGTACAAGAAGGAACAGAAGTCGTTCATACGCTTGCAGATTGGGGCGTACGGTTTGATCGGAATAACGATGGCTCTTTTATGCTTGGAAAAGAAGGAGGCCACCATCGAAACAGAATCGTTCATGCAGGTGGAGATCAAACCGGAAAAAAAGTAATGGATGCCCTCTTTAGCCGTCTAAATGACAAAGTAAGGATCATAAATCATCAGTATGCAGTCGACTTGGTCATCCAAAATAACCAATGTTTTGGGGCTTATTGTAAAGATGAAGCTGGAAATTTAGTTTTCTTTCATTCAAGGCATACGATTTTAGCAGGTGGGGGCTACGCGGGCATATATGCGACTACTTCCAACAAATATGGATCGGATGGAAGTGTAATATGCATGGCCTATCGGGCTGGTGTCGAACTTTCCGACCTGGAGTTTGTTCAATTTCATCCCACTCTATTCTCAGGCGGAGAATCGGGGGGACTGATTACGGAAGCTGTTAGGGGACAAGGAGGTATTCTGGTTAATTCCAAGGGAGTTCCTTTCATGGAAGGTGTTCATCCCCTGAAAGACTTGGCACCAAGAGATATCGTTTCTAGAAGAATCTTTGAAGAGATTCATATTCATGGAGAGAAAGTTTATTTAGATATTAAGGGAATCACTAATTTTGATAAAAAGTTTCCAGGTGTAACCGCATTGTGCAAAAAGGGCGGGATATCAATTGAAGAGGGGCTGATCCCTGTTGCGCCTGGTGCCCATTTTACGATGGGGGGCATTCGCGCGGATCATAATGGTAGAACATCGATGAAAGGATTATACGCTATTGGTGAATGTGCGAATACAGGAGTTCACGGGGCAAATCGATTAGCCAGCAACTCACTTTTAGAAGGAGCTGTGTTCGCTAAAGCCGCTTCACAAAGTATCCTGAGCAAAAGTGAAGAGAACGTTTCAGTTCCTTTCCCTTTTCCTGGACTAGAAACCTTTTCTCAAAACAATGACTTATCCTCAGAGCTTCTTAGTGAAGAACATATACAATCCGTGATGGATAAGCATGCAGGAATCTGCAGGAATCAGAAAGGACTAGAAGATGCTTCAGATAGGGTACAACTCAATACGCTAAACCCTTCATTAATAAATGAGCCGCTGTCGGTGATCAAACGCTTCAATATGCAAACGATGGCTTGGCTGACTATAACAAGTTGTCTGAAGCGTGCAGAAAGCAGAGGAAGTCATTATCGATCGGATTTCCCTTTTAAGCAAAATGATTGGGAACAAAAAAAGATTATAAGGAGTTTACAGCATGATGAATCCATTATTGCTAAAAAAACAGCTGCAGGACTTTTTTATTGAAGATATTGGATCAGGGGACTTGTCAGCATCCCTCTTTGAAGAAAGTGGAGAAGTTACAGCAACAATAATAGCAAAGGACAAAGGAGTATTTGCAGGAGGGCAGATCCTTACGGCAGGTTATGAGTTGATTGATTCAATGGTACAAACAAATGTTTACGTAAAGGATGGTGAAAAGGTTGAAGCAGGAACAATACTTGCTGAAATCACAGGAAAAAGACAGAGTGTTCTATCAGGTGAAAGAGTCCTATTAAATTTGCTGCAGCGTCTTTCAGGGATCGCAACAGTAACAGCACAGGCTGTTGCAAATACAAACGGGATAACACGGATTTGTGATACGAGAAAAACAACTCCAGGATTAAGAATGCTCGAGAAATATGCAGTGAGATGCGGGGGTGGCTTTAACCATCGATTTGGACTTTATGACACGGTTATGTTGAAAGAAAACCATCTAGCAGGATTTCCTTCCATAAAGGAAGCGGTAAAAACCGCTCGTCAAAAGTTTGGGCACACCGTAAAGATCGAGGTAGAAACGGAGACAGAACAACAGGTGATCGAAGCGGTCTCTGCCGGAGCGGATATCATTATGTTTGATAATTGTACACCAGAAGAAATTAAGCAGAGATTAATCCAAGTACCCCCTGGAATTATTACAGAGGCCTCTGGCGGTATTACCCTTGAAATGATAAATGCCTATAGTGAAACGGGAGTTCATTATATTTCTTTAGGCTATTTAACACATTCCTATAAATCACTTGATATTAGCATGAACGTAAAAGGAGTTGTAAAGCATGTCTATTCTTGAAACCTTTACTAAAAACAAATCATTGCCAGCCCGCTTGTCAACGATGTCAATAACAGAGATGGAACAAAGGATTAAAGAAATCAAGGCTCAATTAGGTGATAGGCTTTACCTCCCTGCACATCATTATCAAAAAGATGAAGTTGTACAATTTGCAGATGTAACAGGAGATTCACTGCAGCTGGCCAAAATATCAGCTCAAAACAAAGAAGCTGAATTCATTGTGTTCTGCGGTGTTCACTTTATGGCCGAAACGGCTGATATGTTAAGTGGTCCTGATCAGACTGTTATTCTGCCAGATCTTAAAGCAGGCTGTTCAATGGCAGATATGGCGGATATTCATCAAACGGAAAGAGCATGGATCGAGCTGAACAAGATATTTGGTGACACGATCCTTCCGCTTACATATGTAAACTCCACAGCGGAAATTAAAGCTTTTTGTGGCAAACATGGGGGAGCAACTGTTACTTCTTCCAATGCTAAAGAAATGGTGAGCTGGGCTTTCCAACAAAAAGAGAGACTCTTATTCTTGCCCGATCAGCATCTAGGCAGGAACACCGCTTTTGATCTAGGTATCCCGCTTCAAGATATGGCGGTTTGGGATCCGATCCAAAACAAGTTAATTTACGAAGGTTCTGAGATAGAACAGGTCAAAGTAATCCTATGGAAAGGCCATTGTTCCGTTCACGAAAAGTTTACCGTTGAACAGATCCAGGAATTTAGAATGAATCACTCAGATTATCAGATCATTGTTCATCCAGAATGTACACATGAAGTCGTAAGAGCAAGTGACATGAATGGTTCTACTCATTACATTATTGAAACAATAAGAAATGCAGCTCCTGGAACGAAATGGGCAGTTGGTACAGAGATGAACCTGGTTAACCGATTAGCTCAGCAGTTTACTGATAAGAAAATCGTTTCTTTAAACCCTAGTCTTTGTCCTTGTTTAACAATGAACCGGATTGATCTTCCACACTTATTATGGTCTTTAGAAAATATCGTAGAAGGTAATGTGGAGAATGTTATTTCCGTAGATGACGAAACAAAAAAATACGCGATCATGGCTTTAAATAGAATGATGTAGTGCGTATCTCCCCCTGTCATATCCTTCTTTTATCAGGCATAAAGTGATAAAGGAATAATGACATTCAATAAGATGTAGCAATATGCCCAAATGTTCATATACTGTAAGGAAATTTGGCAGGAGGGAGTTTTGCAGCGTGAGAATTCACATTGTGCAAAAAGGGGACACACTTGACAAAATAGCTGAAAAATATGATGTTCCAGTGAATGAACTAAGAAAAGCAAATCCTGGTTTCTCAAGAACCGATGTAATCGAGCGGGGGGAAAAGATAAAGATCCCAATCAAGATACCTGGTATGAAAAAAGAGCAGCCTATAGTACCGGTAAAAGAAAAGCCGGTAGCACCTGTAAAGGAAAAACCGGTAGCACCTGTTCAAGAAGTACCAAAACCAGCACCAATGAAGCCTGCACCATTAAAACCAGCACCTGTTAAACCGGAAATGAAACCAGCTCCGATGAAACCAGCTCCGATGAAACCAGCACCAATGAAGCCGTCACCACCTAAGATGGATAAAAAAGACGTGCCGATGAAAAAAGATGTGCCAATGAAAAAGGACGTTCCGATTCAAAAAGATGTGCCAATGAAAAAGGACGTTCCGATTCAAAAAGATGTACCGATGAAAAAGGACGTTCCGATTCAAAAAGATGTACCGATGAAAAAGGACGTTCCGATTCAAAAAGATGTGCCAATGAAAAAGGACGTTCCGATGCAAAAAGATCTGCCAATGAAAAAAGACGTTCCTATCCAAAAAGATATACCGATGAAAGCGCCTATGAAACAGCCAATGGTACCGATGTATGATAAAGATTTAGCTGGTATGATGGAATCTTCAAACTTAGGTCATTACGTTCCTATGGGTTATCCAAATCAACAGCCGAATATAGGAAACATGCCGAACATAGCTAATCAGCCGAATATAGCGAACATGCCGAAAATAACAACCCAGCCGAATATAGCGAACATGCCGAAAATAACAAACCAGCCGAATATAGCGAACATGCCGAAAATAACAAACCAGCCGAATATAGCGAACATGCCGAAAATAACAAACCAGCCCAATGCAGCGAACATGCCGAACATATCAAACCAGCCCAATGCAGCAAACATGCCGAACATGGCAAACCAGCCCAATGTTGCCAATCAGCCTAACGTTGCCAGTAAGCATGGGTTATATCCATCAGGAAAAGATGGATATGCACCTAATAAGCATCCATTCTTAATGGAAGAATCATCAGGAATGATGCAAAATATGTACGGTTCTATGCCAGCGATGTTTCCAAAACCGCAAACCTATTCTCAAATGCCTCAAGGCTATGGAATGATGCCTCCTCAAGGTTTTAGCGGTATGCCTCAACTGTACGGAGGAGGATATCCACAAGCTGGTCAACAGGGTGTGGCCGGAATGCAGCAAGGTTCTATGCCATTTGGTGAGTTTCCTGATTCTGACATGGATCTGATGCCAGCTGGAGAATATACACCTGGAGAGCCGCAGGATTTACAGGGCATGCAGATGGGTATGCCTCAAACTTTTGATATGGGCATTTCAGGAATGCCGCAGATGGGCCAAATGAGCACGATGCCGATGGGCATTTCAGGAATGCCGCAGATGGGTCAAATGAGCACGATGCCGATGGGCATTTCAGGAATGCCGCAGATGGGCCAAATGAGCACGATGCCGATGGGCATTTCAGGAATGCCGCAGATGGGTCAAATGAGCACGATGCCGATGGGTATGCCAGGAATGCCGCAGATGGGCCAAATGAGCACGATGCCGATGGGCATGGCAGGAATGCCGCAGATGGGCCAAATGAGCACGATGCCAATGGGTATGCCAGGAATGCCGCAGATGGGCCAAATGAGCACGATGCCGATGGGTATGGCAGGAATGCCGCAGATGGGCCAGATGGGAATGACGATGCCACAAGCGGGAACAATGCCACAGATGGGCTTCCCGGGAATGCCGCAAATGATCTCGCAAGGTCAAGGAATGTATAACATGCCTAATCCATATACTCAAGCACAATCCCGTGAACTTCATGAAGATTTTGCTGAGGAAACGGAAGAAGATGAGTAGGGATGGGAGGGACGGTTTCCAAGGAGATCGTCTTTTTTTAAAAAAGATGAAAGAAATGGGTTTTGAGATTCATGATTTTGGTTTTTTTCGAGAAAATGTTATCTGGATCAAGACCCATCAAGGCAAATTTGTTTTAAAAGGCTTCAAACACGAGGAAACTTGCCGTAAGCAATTAAAATTATCCAAACTTTATAAAGATGAGAGACCTAGGGTTATGGGGACATATACCGTTTATCCTAATCAAAAGAAGACTGTCGAATTTGGAAAATATATTTGGGCCATTATGCCTTTTTATAAGGGTGAAGGACTCCACTTTGGGAATTCAAAAGATGTAATTGCCGGTATGGAAGCTATAAGCCGTTTTCATTCTTTCTCAACACATATTCCATCCTCGATCTATGAAGGGTTATCTTCCTATTCTCTATATAAAAAATGGAGTGACCGCTTTGATGCTTTCAAATATCATGCACGATCAGCAAATTGGAGTCATCAGTTACAGCCATTACTTTCTGATATTGTAATGTGGGGGAATTGGAGTTTAAAAAACTTTGATCATAACGCAGTGGAAGCTCTTGAAAAAAAAGCTTATAAAAGGAAAGAGATCACCCATGGTGACGTGGCTCCTCATAATTTTGTAATCAATAAAGAGAAATCTAAAGATGCCTATCTCATAGATTTTGATTTGTTTGCTGCTGTACCCCAAGCTTTTGATTGGCTGCAATACGCGAACAGAATCTTGCCCTTTTGGTATTGGTCTTATGCTAAGATGGAAGAAATGGGGAATCAAGATTTCCTAAAATGGTTCAGCAAAAAATGGTTTGTAATTTGTTTGGTATTTCCAACAGATCTTTATAGAGAGTGGAATAGAGCTTTAAAATCAAGAGATCCTGAATTGATTGAAGCAGTAACAAGATTCACTTTGCGTGATTATCAGCACAGAAAAAAGTTTGTGGAAAGAATTATAACTAAAATGAATTGATTCTATCCTACATTTAACAGATTAATTCAAGCCTCCTCTTGCCAAGCTAATGGTGAAAGGAGGTTTTTCCATTGAAGGTATTGATAAAGACACTTTCTGTAACAATACTTGCTGGTGGTCTTGCAGCCTGTAATGGAGTGAATGAATCGCAGGACAAGTATGACAACGATACTCGCCCAATTGGATATTATTCAAATGAAGGAGATAATCGCGGTGATCTTGACAGAGGCGCTGGGTTCATATCCGATATGGCGGACAGAGATGTAAGAGACCATGCCTCTACCTATCATGAAGATTATGATGGTAAGCTTGCTGAACGTATTGCCAAACAAGTAAACGACATCCGTGGTGTAGACGATGCTCACGTTATTCTAGAGGATAACAACGTCATTGTAGGAGTAGATACGGATGAATCGAAAAAGGATCAACTGACGGACAAAGTCAGAAAGATCACTGCTCATATGGCACCTAATCGTGAAGTGCAAGTAGTTGCTGATCAAAATATGTTTAACCGCATCGAGAATGTTGACGACGATCTGCGTGATGGCCGTGCTTTCACGGAAGTGGAATCAGATGTTCGCGGAATCAGTAACGACATTGTAAGAGCAGGCAACAATCTTGGAGATGCGATAAAACGTCCTTTCGAAAATAACCGCTAGCTTTAAGGGCTGACTCACAAGTATCCTACTTTTGAGCAGTCCTTTTTATTTTTTCCCCATTTAAAAGCCTGTTGCTCAGCAATTCAATTTCACTTTTTATAAGGATTTAAGAGGTTGCCTATGTTACAATAAAGAATAGAAACATACGCTCGGTTTTAGCGTTAGGGAGAGAAGAAGTTGATAGAAAGCATTACTGGAAATGTAGATTACATAACAGCAGAACATATTGTCATAAACAATAACGGGATCGGCTATAAAGTATTATGTCCAAACCCTTTTATTTATAAGTTGAATGAGCAAAAAACGGTGTATACGTATCAATACGTTCGGGAAGACATTCTTGCATTATATGGTTTTAAAAACCGGAAAGAACGCGACTTGTTTTTAAAATTATTAAATGTTTCTGGAATAGGCCCTAAAGGTGCTCTGGCCATCGTAGCTTTCGGCCAGCCGGAGCAGGTAGTGAATGCTATAGAACAAGAAGATGAAAAGTTCTTGACCAAGTTCCCTGGTGTAGGAAAGAAAACAGCACGGCAGATGATCTTGGACTTAAAAGGCAAGCTGTCCATTTTTGCGGACATCGAAATTACAGAAGGACTTTTCGCTGAGGTTGAGACGAACGGTGATGAACTTGATGAAGCACTCGAGGCACTTGCTGTATTAGGATACGGTAGAAAAGAGATACAAAGAATTCTTCCTGAGTTAAAGAAAGAAAAAATGACTGCAAATGAATATGTTAAAACAGCATTGAAGAAGTTAATGAATTCATAAGGACGTGAGGATGTATGGAAGAGAGAATTGTTTCTTCAGAGGAACGTCAAGATGAAGCAAACATTGAGTTAAGCCTGCGCCCTGAAGCATTGGATGAATATATAGGACAAACAGCCGTTAAGGATAACTTGCGGGTATTTATTAAGGCTGCAAAACTTCGGAACGAACCACTCGACCATGTGCTGCTCTATGGGCCTCCTGGTCTTGGGAAAACGACTTTAGCTTCCATTATTGCAAATGAAATGGAGGTTAATCTGCGTACGACCAGTGGTCCCGCTATCGAGCGTCCTGGGGATCTAGCGGCTATCCTTACCTCACTTGAACCCGGCGATGTTCTTTTCATTGATGAGATACATAGACTTTCTCGCGCCATTGAAGAGATATTATATTCGGCAATGGAAGACTTTTGCTTAGACATTGTTATTGGAAAAGGAGAGGTGGCCAGGTCTGTCCGTTTGGATCTGCCTCCTTTTACTCTGATTGGAGCTACTACAAGAGCAGGATCTCTGTCAGCTCCGCTTAGAGATCGTTTTGGAGTTATGGCAAGGCTTGAATACTATAAGCCTGATGAGTTGGGAGAAATCGTAAGACGGACTGGCGACGTTTTCGGGGTTAGAGTGGATGACTTGTCGGCAGAAGAGATCGCAAGAAGATCAAGAGGAACACCGAGGATTGCAAACCGGCTACTAAGAAGGGTTCGGGATTTTGTACAGGTAGAAGGAATGGATACAATTTCTCTGCCTATCTGTCAAAAAGCCTTAGAACTTCTGCAGGTAGACCGTTTAGGTTTGGACCATATTGACCATAAATTATTACTAGGGATTATTCATACGTATAAAGGTGGTCCCGTTGGTCTAGAAACCATTTCGGCGACGATTGGGGAAGAGTCAATGACGATTGAAGATGTATATGAACCGTATCTTTTGCAGATTGGTTTTTTGCAGCGCACTCCTAGAGGCCGAATGGTAACAGAACAAGCCTATCATTATTTTGGACTGGAGGGGTCCACGGAATGAACCGTCTCTTAATTATTGCAGGGATCGTCCTGATTATAATAGGATTAATAGGGACATATATCGGTAAACTTCCTGGTGATATGGTATGGAAAAAGGGTAATACTACAGTATATTTTCCAATTATGACTTCCATTATCATCAGTGTTGTTCTTTCCTTGATCTTTATGATTATAGGTCGATTTAAATAGAAAGCAGGAATGAATTACATGAACGTAAATGACTTTGATTTCCATTTGCCTGAAGAACTGATTGCACAGACACCTTTAGAGGACCGAACATCTTCAAGGTTAATGGTATTAAATAGAGCAGAAGAAAGAATAGAACATAAGCATTTTTATGATTTGAAAAATTTCCTACAAGAAGGAGACTGTCTTGTCTTAAATGACACACGCGTCCTGCCAGCAAGACTTTTTGGACATAAATCTGATACAGGTGCCAAGGTTGAAGTTCTCCTCTTAAAAGAAGAAGGCAACGATACGTGGGAGACACTTGTAAAACCTGCAAAACGAATAAAACCTGGGACGGAGATCACATTTGGGGACGGACGTTTAAAAGCTGTTTGTAAGGGTGAGAGCGATCATGGAGGAAGACAGTTAAAGTTTGTGTATTCCGGGATATTCTACGAACTTCTCGATGATCTAGGGCAGATGCCGCTTCCTCCTTATATTAAAGAACAGCTAGAAGAAAAGGACAGGTATCAGACTGTGTATGCGGTTCACCAAGGATCAGCAGCTGCACC
This sequence comes from Fictibacillus barbaricus, assembly GCF_014635025.1. Taxonomy (GTDB): domain Bacteria; phylum Bacillota; class Bacilli; order Bacillales; family Fictibacillaceae; genus Fictibacillus; species Fictibacillus barbaricus. The sequence goes on from NZ_BMCE01000001.1 coordinate 1,397,221, forward strand.
TACCGCTGGCTTGCATTTCACTGCTGAAATGATTGAAGAGCTAAAAGGCTTAGGTGTTCATGTAACTTTTATAACACTCCACGTGGGATTAGGTACTTTCCGTCCTGTAAGTGTAGAAAACATTCTAGAGCATGATATGCATGCTGAGTTTTATCAGATCACAAAAGGAACAGCGGAACTCTTAAATCAAGTTAAAGCTTCTGGCGGAAGAATTATTACAGTTGGAACGACTAGTACGCGTACGCTTGAGACGGTCGCAAACAAATTTGATGGAGAGTTTAAGGAAGACTCGGGTTGGACAGATATCTTTATTTATCCAGGCTATACTTTTCGAGCGATAGATGGTCTGATCACAAACTTTCATCTGCCAAAATCAACGTTAATCATGTTGGTCAGTGCATTCGCAACTAAAGATTTCGTTTTAAGAGCATATCATGAAGCCGTTGAAGAAAAGTATCGTTTTTTCAGTTTCGGTGATGCGATGCTTATACTTTAAGGGGGATTTATTTTAAAATGAAACCAGCTGTAACTTATGAATTAATAAAAACATGCAAGCAGTCAGGAGCCAGGCTTGGAAAAGTACATACTCCACATGGGTCGTTTGAGACACCAATCTTCATGCCGGTAGGTACACTAGCTACTGTAAAAACGATGAGTCCTGAAGAACTTAAAGAGCTTGGTGCAGAAATTATTCTAAGCAATACGTATCACCTTTGGCTTAGACCTGGCCATGATATTGTTAAAGAAGCAGGCGGACTTCATAAATTTATGAATTGGGATCGTCCGATTCTTACGGATTCAGGCGGCTTCCAAGTATTTTCTTTGAGTGATTTAAGAGAGATTAAAGAAGAAGGTGTTCACTTCAGGAACCATCTTAGCGGTGAAAAACTTTTCCTTAGTCCTGAAGGTGCCATGGAGATTCAGAATGCACTAGGTTCGGATATTATGATGGCGTTCGATGAGTGCCCTCCATATCCAGCAGAATACGACTATATGAAGGCATCTGTCGAACGTACGAGCCGGTGGGCTGAACGTTGCTTAAAAGGTCATGCAAGACCCCAGGATCAAGCTCTGTTCGGAATTGTCCAAGGGGGAGAATATGAAGAGCTCAGAAAGCAAAGTGCACAAGACCTTGTTTCGCTCGATTTTCCAGGTTATGCAGTAGGTGGTTTATCGGTAGGTGAACCGAAAGATGTGATGAATCGCGTGTTGGATTTTACAACACCGCATCTTCCTGAAAATAAGCCTCGTTACTTGATGGGTGTTGGATCTCCTGATTCCTTGATCGACGGTGCTATTCGAGGGATTGATATGTTTGACTGTGTACTTCCTACCCGTATCGCACGAAATGGAACTTGTATGACAAGTGAAGGAAGACTCGTTGTTCGAAATGCCAAATATGCCCGTGATTTCAGGCCAATTGATGAGAAATGTGATTGCCACGTATGCCGAACATATTCCAGAGCCTATATTCGTCACCTTGTAAAAGCGAATGAAACATTCGGTTTCAGACTAACAAGTTACCACAACCTTTATTTTTTGGTAAACTTAATGAAACAGGTTAGACAAGCTATCATGGAAGACAGGCTTCTTGATTTTAGAAATGAGTTTTTTGAAATGTACGGATTTAACAAACCAAATGCTCGTAATTTTTAACTAATAGAAAGGGGTGATAAGTATGGGAAATCTTGGAGGATTATTGCCGATTATTTTGATGTTTGCTATTTTTTATTTTCTGTTGATTCGTCCGCAGCAAAAAAGACAAAAAGCGGTTCGTCAAATGCAGACCAATCTAAAAAAAGGCGACAAAGTTGTAACGATTGGTGGCTTACACGGAACACTTGATAGCATTGATGACAATGTAGCAGTTATTCGTTCAAATGATGGTGCAAAGCTAACATTTGACCGCAATGCGATCCGTGAAGTAAAAGAAGAAGCAGCACTATAGTAAAAAAAGACCCGTTAAATAACGGGTCTTTTGTTACTTATTGCTGCTTAAATTGACTCCCATGATACCGCCCACCATTGCTAACAGAAGAAAAAGGCCATGGTACATATATTGCGAGGAATTAAAAGTGCTTTGATATCCTAAATATTGAACAAGAAAAACAAGAAAGGAGAACAAAAGACTTGTACCTCCGCCTAAAAGCCAACCCTTACTTTGGCCCTTTTTCCCAGAGATCAAACCGCCTATAAATAATGATAAAAAAGATAGTCCAATCGTGACCCATTTTAGTGAACCTTCAGTAAGTCCAGTAAACCGCAACAATAGGGAGAGTACTAAACTGCACATCATGATCATAAGAAGAACTGCTATCAAACCCCGTCCCATTGAAGAAACCATATGTTTAATCCCCATCTTTGATCCTCCTTATACCTGCAAGCTTTCTATATACTTTATTCAGCTTTTATAAGAATTAGAAGTACAAGCAATGGATTTTACCTTCCTTTCCCATTTAATTGTTATTGGCAAAACCTTCGTATTATGTTTTTTAAAATCTGTGTCACACTAACAAATGGAATGGAAATGATTAAGATATTGGAAGGAGGGGGATCGTGGAGCTTTATACGATTATTTTCAGGACACTTTTTATATATTTTCTAATCATCATCGTCTTTCGAATGATGGGTAAACGCGAAATTGGAAAATTGTCCATCATTGATTTTGTAGTTTCGATTATGATTGCCGAGTTAGCTGTCATTTCAATTGAAGATCCCAAAATTCCAATGTTAAATTCCCTCGTATCTATTTTTGTATTGCTCGGTATTCAGCTTTTGTTAGCGATTATTTCATTAAAGAGCAGAAAAATGAGAGAACTTGTTGACGGCAAACCTTCTATAATCATTAAAGAAGGCCAAGTGGATGAACAAGAGATGAAGAAACAGCGTTATAACTTTGATGACCTTCTTACTCAGCTAAGAGAGAACAATATAAGGAGTTTGAATGAAGTAGAATTTGGCATATTAGAGACGACAGGTAAACTGTCTGTTATAAAAAAAGATGAAGATTCAGAAAGTAGCCCGATCCATATGATCCTTCCCCTTATTTTAGATGGAAAAATTTTAGAAGATAACCTCGAGAAGATGAACAAGACATCTTTTTGGCTAAGACAAGAACTGAAAAAAGTAGGTTTTAAAGATATAAAAACAATTTCCTTTTGTACACTCAATGATGATGGTTCACTTTATGTGGATGAAATAAATAATAAAAAATAAAACAGCCATAAATTTGGCTGTTTTTATACCCATTTTTTAATAAATGGAATGTGTTTAAGATCTTCTTTTTTCAAGAGTTTAAAGAAGATCAGTGTGAACAGATAAATAGCGCATGTAGCAGCAACACAGATTGCTAATCCTTGTAGAGGCTGGAACTGAGGCATCATGTAACGGTAAAGGTAAACCGCTCCGGCGCCTGTTATAAATACGGATAAAAGACAGAGTGCAAAGTCTTTAACAACAATCGTGTAACTGATCGCTTTAATAACTGTAGCAAAGTGCAGAAGTGTTACGACCACAATACTGATGACGATTCCGAGTGCTGCACCCATAATACCGAATTCAGGTCGAGTAGCAAGTGCAAAAATGGCTGCTAGTTTGACCAAAGCACCAATAAGGCTGTTAATCATGGCAGATCGTGCCAGGTCTAATGCTTGAAGAACAGCTTGAAGCGGTCCTTGGAAATATAGAAAAAAGAAAAAAGGAGTCATGATTTTTAAATAAGAGGCCGAAGCTGGTGAATCATACATAAGATCCATAATAGGAACCGCAAATACATACAGAACAACAGCCGCAATTCCACCTGATAACATGGAAAGTTTAAGTGCTTGATTAAGACGGTGCTCGATAAGATGGTATTTTTTTTGTGCGTTTGCTTCACTGATTGCAGGGACTAAAGACACAGAAAGCGAATAGGTTATAAACGTTGGCAAAAACAATAAGGGAATTACATAACCGGCAAGCTCCCCATATTGTGCAGTAGCCACTGCTGTGGTTATCCCTGCAATGGCTAAACTGTTGGCAACAACAATCGGTTCAAAAAAGTACGAAACCGAGCCGATCAATTGACTTCCTGTTGTAGGAAGTGCGATATTCAAAAGGTCTTTGAGGGTTTCCTGCCCTTGTTTTAATTGCTTGAAAAAACCTTTGCGAATTCTCATCTTCTTTTTCACTTTAAACATAGAAAACATATAGAGAAGTGAAGCCAGTTCACCGAGAATAACAGAGATCATTGCACCTGCCGCCGCAAATTGCACACCATATGGCAAAAATAAACCCGTTAATAAGGCGACCAGGGCAATCCTGACAACTTGTTCAATCACTTGTGAATACGCGGAAGGCCTCATGTTTTGAAGCCCTTGAAAATAGCCTCTCAATACGGAGGAGACAGCTATTACAGGAACAACAGGGGCGATGGCTAATAATGGCCATATCGTTCTATCATCTGTAAAAAAATGCTGAGCTAACAGCGGGGCAGCAATAAATAAGCCGATGGTGATAACTATGCTTAATATACCTGTAATTGCTAAAGATACGATCAAAATTTTTCTCACTTTTGAGCGGTCACCTGTAGCATCTGCTTCAGCCACGAGCTTTGAGATCGCAATCGGAAGGCCAAGTCTAGTCAGTGTAACAGCAAGCAAGAATGTTGGAACTGCCATCATGTAAAGACCTACACCTTCATGACCCATAACACGAGCCATCACAATACGGTTAACGAAACCAAGGATTCGAGTGACCAGACCCGCCAAGATCAGCAGTATGGTACCTTGTACAAGTGTTTGTTTTGTCATAATACCTGTCCTTTCTTGGACAATCTCATACTTAACTATATGCAGGATGAGTGCAGAGTCATGACAGCTTGTTTCATTTGAGAGGAGAGAAGAAGATGGAGAACACTCATTTTTCGCAATGGAAAAAGGAAGTGCAGCCAGCTGTACAAAGTAAGAAAGAAGAATTTCATTATATGGGGTATGAAAGTGTTACGGACGCGGAAATATGGGAATGTGTGCAGGCAAGGCTTAAGAAAAAAAAGGTAGAACCTCGTCTGCATTCGCTCGTTGATCACATTTTGGCTCTATCCCTTAATGATTTTATGACATGGCTAACCATTCAAGCTTATAGGGAAGAGTAATCCATAGAAGTGAAGCGGATGCTTCACTTTGTTTTTATTTTATTTATGAACATTCTCAAGACAAATTGACAGAAAAAAACAACAATCGCTATAATGGGAAGGGTTAGTATTCGTACTTATACATAGTGTTGTCTTTTTGATGCAGCATGAAGGAGGTTTCTTGAAGTGGTAAAGAGAAGCAAGATCGTCATCTTTTTTGTGGTCCTTCTTATGTTTGCCGCACTTATTGGGTTAACGACAGAAAAGATCGTAAAAGAAACAAAGCTTGGACTAGACCTCCAAGGTGGTTTTGAAGTGCTTTATGAAGTGAAACCAGTAAAAAAGGGTCAAAAAATTACACAGGAAACGCTAAAAAGTACGGTAGAAGCATTAAACAGCCGAATCAACGTACTTGGTGTTTCAGAGCCTGAGATTCAAATTGAAGGAAATAACCGTATTCGTGTTCAGCTTGCGGGAGTTACTGACCAAAACAAAGCCCGTGAGCTTCTATCCACACAAGCAGAATTAACATTTCGTGATGTAGATGATAAGGTGCTGCTGGATGGATCAGACTTAGAAGGAAATGGAGCAAAACAAACATTTGAATCCCAAAATAATAAGCCGATCGTATCTCTTAAGTTAAAAGACGCTGATAAATTCGCACAAGTAACGGAAGAAGTTCTTAAGCGTCAGCCACAAGGAGAAAACATTCTCGTAATATGGCTTGATTATGAAAAAGGCGATTCTTTTAAAGAAGAACAAAAGAAAGAGTTAGCAGGAAAAAAGCCTAAGTATATTTCTGCTCCTTACGTAAATGAAGTACTGACACAGAAAGATGTAACGATCACTGGTCAATTTACAGCTGAAGAGGCTCAGAGTTTAGCTAAAATTCTTAACGCTGGAGCACTCCCAGTTAAGCTTGATGAAGTTTACTCAACTTCTGTTGGTGCGAAGTTCGGGGAAAAAGCTCTGAATGAAACAATTTTCGCAGGCTTTATCGGTATCGCAGCTATATTCTTATTCATGCTGATCTTCTATCGTGTTCCAGGAATCATTGCTGTACTGACATTAACGATATATATTTGGTTAATCCTGGCGATCTTCTATCTCATGAACGGCGTTCTGACGCTGCCGGGTATTGCGGCATTAATTCTAGGTGTCGGTATGGCTGTTGATGCAAATATCATTACGTATGAGCGTATTAAAGAGGAGTTAAGAAGCGGTAAATCTGTACTAAGTGCATTTAAAGCAGGAAACCGCCGCTCGTTTACGACAATCTTTGATGCGAACATTACAACGATCCTTGCAGCTGCTGTATTATTCGCTTATGGGACAAGCTCTGTAAAAGGGTTTGCCTTGGTATTAATCATCTCAGTGCTGGCAAGTTTTATTACAGCTGTATTTGGAACAAGACTATTCCTGGGCTTATGGGTTCAATCTCGTATGATGGATAAGAAGCCAGGTCTGTTTGGTGTAAAGGAGAGTGACATCCGTGAGCTTTAATTACGACTTTGTAAAACACAGGAATCTATATTTTATCATTTCTGTTCTCCTTACGATTGTAGGAATCTTCTTTCTGTTAACTGCAGGCTTGAAACTTGGGATTGATTTTGAAAGTGGATCACGTGTGAATATTCAGGCAAATGAGACACTAACAAACGAGCAAGTGCTGGCAGACTTTGAAGAACTAGGTTTTGAAGATGCAACGGTGGTACTCGCTGGCGAAGACAATAAACAAGCAAATGTCTCATTTAAAGGAGTACTTTCAAAAAATGAGATCGCTAAACTTAATACTTACTTTAAAGAGAAGTATGGTGAAACGCCAAGTATAAGTACGGTTACACCGACTGTTGGCCGTGAGCTTGCACAAAATGCACTATTTGCGGTACTTATTGCTTCTCTTGGTATCATCATTTATGTAGCATTCCGTTTCGAGTGGTCCATGGCAGTTGCAGCGGTTACCGCTTTGCTGCACGATGCTTTTATGATTATTGCAATTTTCAGCATGTTCAGGATTGAAGTAGATCTGCCCTTTATAGCAGCCGTGCTCACCATTGTTGGTTATTCCATCAATGATACGATCGTTACGTTTGACCGTATACGCGAAAATATGAAGCTTGAAAAAGTAAAAACACAAGAGAAACTTGCTGAAATTGTAAATAGAAGTATTCATGAAACATTAGGACGTTCCATAAATACTGTCCTTACCGTTATCATTGCAGCTGTAGCTCTATTGATCTTTGGAGCTGATTCTATCCGAAACTTCTCCATAGCCTTGTTAATCGGGCTTGCGTTCGGTGCTTATTCTTCTATTTTCATCGCGTCGCAGTTGTGGTACGTTATGAAATCCCGCCAGATGAAAAGTAAGAAGACACGTCAGGTAGAAGCAGAACCAGAAATTTAAAGTAAATATCGTTCTTAAATTGTCACCTCTTATCCTGTTTTGTATAATGAATAGGTTAAGAGGTGATTTTTTATGCTGGAGCCTAGAACAAGGTGGGAAATTCAAAAACCTTCGGAAGAAAAGGCAAAATGGTTGTCACAAGAGTTAGATATTCCTCTTCTGATTGCAAATTTATTAGCAGTAAGAGGGATTGAGACCATAGAAGAAGCACAGGCATTTTTAAAAATAGATATAGATCAGTTTCACGATCCATTCTTAATGGATGGGATGAAGGAAAGTGTTGAGCGGATACATAAAGCAGTTGAATCTCAAGAGAAGATTTTAATATTTGGAGACTATGACGCAGACGGTGTAAGCAGTACAACAGTCATGTATTATGCGCTTAAAGAATTAGGGGCTGATTTTGATTATTACATTCCGAATCGGTTTACAGAAGGATATGGACCGAACGAACCGGCACTTCGGAAAGCAAAAGAAGAAGGCTACTCACTCGTAGTGACTGTAGATACAGGAATATCTGCTGTACATGAGGCTGCAGTTGCAAAAAAAATTGGATTGGATTTCATCATAACGGATCATCATGAAGCACCTCCTGTCCTGCCTGATGCATACAGCATTATCAATCCCAAAAAACCAGGCTGCACATATCCTTTTTCAGGCCTAGCTGGTGTAGGTGTAGCCTTTAAAGTAGCTCACGCACTCCACGGTAAGCCGCCCATGCATTTACTCGATTACGCCTGTATTGGAACAATCGCTGACCTTGTACCATTGATTGATGAAAATAGAGTGATAGCGAAAATGGGAATTGAAGCTTTGTCCAAGACGGATAAAATTGGACTTCAAGAACTATTAAAGGCTGCTGGTCTTTATGATAAGGAACTTTCAGCAGAAGATGTCGGATTTGCTATAGGTCCGAGAGTAAATGCTGCAGGAAGACTAGGTTCAGCCATGCCTGTTGTTGAATTGTTCACGTCGAGCGACCGTGAAGAGTCAGCAATGTTGGCACAAGAGTTAGATTCTGTAAATAAAGAACGTCAAGGGATTGTAAATGAAATTACAAAAGAAGCGATCGCTATGGTTGAAGAACAATTTCCACCAGAGCATAATGAAGTATTGGTGCTGGCCAAAGAGGGCTGGAACCCAGGTGTTATCGGAATTGTCGCCTCACGATTAGTTGAAAAGTTTTACCGACCTACTATTGTGCTATGTTTAGATCCGGAAAAAGAAACAGCAAAGGGTTCAGCACGAAGCATTAAAGGTTTCGATATGTTTGAAAATCTTTCTGAATCGAGAGACATTCTTCCTCATTTTGGAGGACATCCGATGGCAGCAGGTATGACTTTATCAATGCATGATGTGAATGAATTAAGAAACAGACTCATTAAACAAGCCAAAACCTGTTTAACACAAGAAGATTTTCTGCCCGTCACATCTATTGATCTTACAGCGGCTTTAGATGAGATCTCCTTAGAAACCGTCGAGATGCTCAGTACGTTAGCACCATTCGGAGTCGGGAATCCATCACCTCGTATACTGATCGAGGAAGTGCCTATACGAGAAATGAAAAAAATCGGCAGTCAGTCAAACCACCTTAAACTGCAGGTTGGAAACGGAGAGATGTCTGTTCTGGATTGCATCGGCTTTCAAAAAGGAAGCTTGCTTGATGAGATGACACCCTATTCACTTCTTTCACTAGTTGGGCAGATACAATTGAATGAATGGAATGGTTATAGAAAACCTCAGCTGCTTTTAGAAGATCTTTCCGTATCTCACTTTCAGCTTTTTGATTACCGTGGACTAAAAGATGCTGGTAAAAGGCTCATTGGTCTGCCGGATTCTAAAACTTGTTATATCGCGTTTGATAAAAGTACGCTGCAGGAATTAGGGATGGAGTCACTAGCATCCCAAACAATTGGGGAAGATGAACTTTTCTTGCAGCCTAAAGATGCATTTCAAGATAAATATATTGTGTTTTTAGATGTTCCCACGTCTCTATCCCGTTTTTCTGAATGGCTTGAGACGATCGGAGAGCCAGCTAGAATCTATGCGGTATTCCACCAAAGTACGGAACATTTTTTCACTACTTTACCGAATAGAGATCATTTTAAATGGTTTTATGCTTTCCTGGCAAAACGGAAAACCTTTAATGTTCGTAAAGATGGAGCAGAACTGGCAAAATGGAAGGGCTGGTCCAAGGAAACAATCGATTTTATGTCAAAGGTGTTTTTTGAGCTGGAATTTGTTACAATAGACAATGGTGTTATTTCGATTAACAGCAAACCTAGCAAAAGGGAATTAGACAGTTCTGAAACGTATCAGAAAAAGTTTGAGCAAGCCGATATTGAGAATCAGCTCGTTTATTCTTCCTATCATTCTTTAAAAAGCTGGTTTACACAGCAAACACGGCCAAAAGCCAGTTTGTAATTTTTCAGGAGGCAAAGATTCATGGATTATAAGCCGTATATTTCAGTAGTTAACGATTTTCCAATCGAAGGCATTCGCTTTAAAGACATTACGTCTCTTATGTCAGACGGTGCGATCTATAAAAAAGCAATGGATGAAATTGCAGAGTATGCAAAAGAAAAACAGGTAGATGTTATTGTTGGACCAGAAGCACGCGGGTTCATCGTAGGCTGTCCTGTTGCTTATACATTAGGATTAGGATTTGTTCCGGTCCGCAAAGAAGGAAAACTTCCTCGTGAAGTCATTAAAGTAGACTACGGTCTTGAATATGGTAAAGATGTTTTAACGATGCATAAAGATGCTATCAAACCAGGTCAAAAGGTCTTGATCACTGACGACTTGCTAGCAACTGGCGGAACAATTGAAGCCACCATTAAACTTGTAGAAGAACTTGGCGGAATCGTAGTCGGGATTGCTTTTATGATTGAACTAACCTATTTAGACGGCCGTAAGAAGTTATCTAGCTATGATATTTTTACGTTAACACAATACTAAAATGAAGAAGAGCTCCTCACGGGTGCTCTTTTTTTACAATCCTGTCACAAAAATTGCCCATTCATTCGACAAATTTCGTTTTTTGCTTTACATGAGGGTTCAATTTAACGATAATAGAAGCAATATACAATGACAACGTAAGGTGATTCCATGACGATTGAGCAAGTTTTGCAAAAAGCGGAAAGCTATCTGTCTAAAGATGATATCAGCTTTATTACTAAAGCTTATGAATATGCTAAAAGTGCACATGAAGGACAATTCCGTAAATCGGGAGAGCCCTATATCCATCATCCTGTTGAAGTAGCAGGTATCCTTGTGAATCTGCAAATGGATCCTGTAACAGTAGCTGCAGGGTTTCTTCATGATGTGGTCGAAGATACTCCTATTACTTTAAAGGATATTTCAAATCAATTTAATGAAGAAGTAGCCATGCTTGTTGATGGGGTGACAAAGCTTAAGAAGATTAAGTTTAAGTCAAAAGAAGAGCAGCAGGCTGAGAATCACCGAAAGATGTTTGTTGCGATGGCACAAGACATCCGATGTATCTTGATCAAGCTTGCTGACCGTCTTCATAACATGCGTACACTGAAACACATGCCAAAAGAAAAACAGATACAAAAAGCGAATGAAACGCTCGAAATCTTTGCTCCGCTTGCACATCGTCTAGGAATCTCAACGATTAAGTGGGAGCTGGAAGATGTTTCTTTAAGATACCTTAATCCACAGCAATACTACCGAATTGTTAACTTAATGCAGCAGAAACGAGCTGAACGAGAAGAATATGTTCATCAAGTGATGGATGAAATGAAGAACAAGTTAAAAGAAGTTAATATACAGGTAGATATTTCTGGAAGACCAAAACATATTTACAGCATCTATAGAAAGATGGCTAAACAAGGTAAGCAGTTTAATGAGATCTATGACTTGCTTGCTGTACGGATTATCGTTCAAAACATTAAAGATTGCTATGCCGCATTAGGTATAATCCACACCGCTTATAAACCGATGCCGGGCCGTTTTAAAGATTATATCGCGATGCCTAAAGCAAATATGTACCAGTCCCTTCATACGACCGTTATCGGTCCAAAAGGTGATCCTCTTGAAGTCCAGATCAGGACTGCTGATATGCACCGTGTAGCAGAATATGGAATTGCAGCCCATTGGGCATACAAGGAAGGTGCTGCAAAGGCACCCGTGAGCTCATTTGAAAATAAACTTACTTGGTTCAGGGAAATTCTAGAGTGGCAAAACGATGTAGTTGATGCAGAAGAATTTATGGAGTCACTAAAAGTCGATCTTTTCTCTGATATGGTGTTTGTTTTTACTCCTAAAGGTGATGTATACGAATTGCCTTCAGGTTCTGTTCCGATTGATTTTGCCTACCGCATTCATACGGAAATTGGTAATCGGTGCATCGGAGCAAAGGTAAACGGGAAAATGGTAACGCTAGACTACCGTTTAAAAACGGGTGATATCATTGAGATCTTAACAAGTAAACATTCTTATGGCCCAAGCCAAGATTGGCTGAAGATCACTCAAAGTTCACACGCAAAAAACAAGATTCGTCAATGGTTTAAGCGTGAAAGAAGAGAAGAGAACGTTGCAAAAGGGAAAGAACTTGTTGAAAAAGAGATCAAGAACCGCGGTTATGAACTTAAGGAAATCTTCACTAACGAAAATATACAGTACGTAGCACAAAAATATAATTTTGCAGGCGAAGAAGATATGTATGCTGCAGTGGGCTACAATGGCATCACCGCTGCACAGATCGCTACTCGATTAACGGATAAGGTTCGCCGTAAAAAAGAACTGGACCCTGATAATTCAGAACTGCTTGATGCTATAAAAGAATCTGCTGATAAACCAGAACCAAAAAGACGAACCGATTCCGGAATCGTTGTTAAAGGTATTGACAATATGTTGATCCGCTTGTCAAAATGCTGTAATCCTGTACCTGGAGACGACATTGTAGGTTACATTACAAAAGGGCGAGGTGTCTCTGTTCACCGAGAAGATTGTGTAAATGTGCACAACGAAGATGCTCAAGTCCGCCTATTGCCAGTAGAATGGGAAGGAAACTTGGAACAGCCTAAAAACTACAATGTAGATATTGAGATCAATGGGTTCGACCGACGCGGACTTCTTAATGAGGTTCTGCAGGCAGTTGCGGAAACGAAGACGAACATAACTGCTGTTAGCGGGAAGTCAGATCGAAATAAGATGGCGACGATCAGCATGTCGATCTCGATACACAACGTCAGCCATTTGCAGAAAGTAGTTGAGCGGATTAAACGTATACCAGATATCTATGCTGTAAGACGCCTTATGCAATAGGATTAAGGGAAGTGATTCTATAATGAAAGTAGTACTCCAGCGTGCTAAAAATGCTGAGGTTTCAGTAGATTCTGTAGTGAGAGGTAAAATTGACAGCGGCCTTATGCTGTTAGTTGGTGTTACACACGAGGATACAGAAAAAGACGCTGAATATTTAGCCGAGAAGATAGTGAATCTGCGTATCTTTGAGGATGAAAATGAAAAAATGAACCTCTCATTAAAAGACATGGAAGGAAGCATCCTCTCTATTTCCCAGTTCACTTTGTATGGTGATACAAAAAAGGGAAGAAGGCCTAATTTCATGGAAGCTGCTAAGCCTGACCATGCCATTACGATGTATGAATATTTTAATGATAAGCTTAGAAACTTAGGCGTTCATGTGGAAACAGGCGTTTTTGGAGCGATGATGGATGTTTCATTTACGAATGATGGCCCAGTAACGTTAATTTTAGATTCCAAAATGTAGATTATCTTGAATGAAACCTCCGCCTGGATGGAAAGACTAATTCAAAAAAGGCGGAGGAGTTTGTTATGAGGCAGAATCGAAAAGGGATAGAAGGGGTGTCACAGTGGAAACAATTAAGTTTTCATGATTTTCTATCTCTTGAAAAATCATCAAACGACATGGAGCTTGCCGAAGAATTCGGCTTAAACCTTTATCAAGTCAATCAATTAAAGAAAAAAATAAAACGCGAAAACTATTGACATCATACCCCATTGAAAAGTATGATAGTCTACAATTCCAAAATGAAAACTGATGACGAAGAAAAGTAGCTTTACCCCACAGGGTTAGAGAGGAAGTACCATGGCTGAAAGTATTTCTCCCTGATGATAAAGTGAAAGACACTTCATAGGTTTTAATTCGAACGGTTAGTATAAACCTCAGTAGAGTTACACGTGGGCAATCGTTACTTGCATAATGAGGAAGCTTTTTTAGGCTTCGAAGCAGGGTGGCACCGCGGGAACTCCCGTCCCTTATGAAATTACTGATTTCATGAGGGACGGGAGTTTTTTTATTTTCTAGAAATTGAAATTGGGAGGATGAAAGAAATGAGCATTAATATTCCAAGGGGAACGAAAGATATTCTTCCAGGAGAAGTGGAGAAGTGGCAGCTGATCGAACAAAAGGCCAAAGAGGTATCGGCCCGATTTAACTATAAAGAGATCCGTACACCGATCTTTGAGCATACCGACCTATTTCAGCGAGGTGTTGGTGATTCAACTGACATTGTACAAAAAGAAATGTACACCTTTACTGATCGAGGCGACCGCAGCTTAACGCTGCGTCCAGAAGGTACTGCGCCAGTTACACGATCTTATGTTGAAAATAAATTGTTCGGTCTACCGGGACAGCCGGTGAAACTCTATTACATCCAGCCCATGTTCCGATATGAAAGACCGCAGGCAGGACGTTATCGTCAATTTGTTCAGTTTGGTATCGAAGCGATGGGTTCAGCAGACCCTGCCATTGATGCAGAAGTAATCTCACTGGCCATGACAGTTTACAAAGAACTTGGTCTGAAAAAGCTTCGACTTGTACTGAACACATTAGGTGATATAGAGAGTAGAAAATCACATAAGGAAGCACTGATCGCACATTTTGAACCGAGGATTGAAGAGTTTTGTACAGATTGTCAAAACCGTTTGACTAAAAATCCGTTACGCATCCTGGATTGCAAGAAAGACCGTGATCATGAGCTGATGAAGAGTGCACCTTCCATTCTGGAACACTTAAATGAGGAATCAAAAACATATTTTGAAGAAGTTAAGTCAAGTCTAGATGCCATGAACATCGAGTATGTGATCGATCCAACGCTAGTAAGAGGCCTGGATTACTACAACCATACTGCGTTTGAGATCATGAGTGAAGCAGACGGGTTTGGTGCTATTACCACACTAAGCGGAGGCGGAAGATATAACGGACTCGTAGAAGATCTGGGTGGTCCAGCCACACCAAGCATCGGCTTTGCGATGAGCTTAGAACGTCTTCTTTTAGCACTTGAAGCTGAAGGGGTCACGCTTGAAACAGAAGAAGATTTAGAATGCTATGTTGTTGCACTCGGGGATGAGGCAAAGCAGAAGTCAGTTTCAATCTTAAGTCAGCTTCGTCAGGCCGGGATTAAAAGTGATAAAGACTATTTAGATAAAAAAATGAAGGCGCAGTTTAAAGCCGCTGACAGATTAAAAGCTAAGTATGTTGCCATTTTAGGTGAAGAAGAACTGACAAAGGGAATCATTAATGTTAAAAATATGGAATCCGGCGAACAAACTGAAGTAGTGATTGAGGAACTAAGTACTTTTATTAAGCAAGGGAAATAAGGAGGACACATCTTATGGAATATCGCACACATCAATGCGGAAAAATTACGGAGCAATATATCGGTGAGAAAGTTACAATCACAGGTTGGGTACAGAAAAGACGTGACTTGGGTGGATTGATCTTTATTGACCTTCGTGACCGATCTGGAATCGTGCAGATCGTTTTTTCTCCAGAGATATCTGCAGAAGCGCTAGAAACAGCTGAAAAAGTAAGAAGTGAATTTGTTCTAACCATCACAGGAAGTGTTCTTGAAAGAGATCCAAGCACCGTGAATCCTGCGATGTCAACAGGTAAGATCGAAATCTCGGGTGAAGAGGTTCAGATTTTAAACAGCGCTAAAACGCCTCCCTTCTCTATCTCTGAAGATACTGATATAACAGAAGACATTCGTTTGAAATACCGTTACCTAGACCTTCGCCGTCCGGTTATGCAGGAAACGTTGAAGATGAGACACGAAGTTACACGTTATATCCGAAACTTCTTAGAGACAGAAGAATTTATGGAGATGGAAACACCTATGCTCACGAAAAGTACTCCTGAAGGAGCACGTGACTACTTAGTCCCTAGCCGTGTACATCCAGGAGAATTCTATGCATTACCGCAATCTCCACAATTATTTAAGCAGCTCTTGATGGTATCAGGATTTGAAAAATATTATCAGATCGTACGCTGCTTTAGGGATGAAGACCTGCGTGCTGACCGCCAGCCTGAATTTACACAAGTCGATATTGAAACTTCATTCATGGGTCAGGAAGCTCTTTTATCTATGATGGAAGAGATGATGACAGGTCTTGTTAAACAAGTAAAAGGTATTGAGATTCCAAAGCCATTCCCGAGAATGACTTATAAAGAAGCTATGGATCGTTATGGATCAGATAAACCGGATACTCGTTTTGGACTTGAACTTATTAACGTATCTGAGATTGTAAAGGAATCCGGATTTAAAGTTTTTGCTGCAGCTGTGGAGAACGGCGGTCAAGTAAAAGCGATCAACGTAAAAGGAAAAGCTGCTAATTATTCGAGAAAAGATATCGATGGACTTACTGAATTTACCGCTCGTTATGGTGCAAAAGGTCTTGCTTGGTTAAAAGTTGAAGCAGATGGCTTAAAAGGGCCGATCTCTAAGTTCTTTAGCGAAGAAGAAGCTGCTGCTCTAACTAATGCATTAAATACAGAAGAGGGAGATCTCCTTTTATTCGTAGCAGATAAATCGTCTGTTGTAGCCGATAGCCTTGGTGCTCTACGCCAAAAATTAGGGAAAGATCTTGGTTTAATCGACCAATCCAAGTTTAACTTCCTTTGGGTCGTAGACTTCCCGCTTGTCGAGTACGATGAGGAAGCTGATCGTTTCGTAGCTCTTCACCATCCGTTTACAATGCCTAAAACTGAGGACCTGCATTTAATGGATTCTAATCCTTCTGAGGTTAGAGCTCAAGCATATGACCTTGTACTTAATGGGTATGAGCTAGGTGGAGGATCTCAGCGTATTTACCAGCGTGAAATTCAGGAGAAGATGTTCAAAACGCTAGGATTTACCGAAGAGGCTGCACGTGAGGAGTTTGGATTCTTATTAGATGCTTTTGAATATGGTACACCTCCTCATGGCGGGATTGCGCTTGGTTTGGATCGGATGGTAATGCTGTTAGCAGGAAGAAGCAACTTAAGGGACACGATTGCATTCCCGAAAACAGCATCTGCTTCTTGTCTATTAACAAATGCACCTTCGCCAGTTAATGAAAAGCAACTGGATGAACTCCATTTATCTGTTAAAGTAAAGCAAGAGACCAAGTAACGAATATTTAGAAAAATAAGAATTGTTTTTTACGGAGACACATTTTGTCTTGTATTTCATAAATCCGTATGATAGTATGAATTTAAGCGATGGGTCCTATGGTGACCGTTAACAACCCGAAGTTTTGAGCCAACATTAAGTACTAGGGAGTTTGTGTTTTCTCACAGCGTCCATGCCCTGATAGATAGGGGACGGATAAAATGCGAAACAGGACACCCACCTGCGAGAGCAGGTTCAAAACTAAGGGACGACGGCATTTTTGGGGCTCATTTTTTTTGTGCGAAAAAAACCGAGTAAGCATATTGATTTTGTTTTCAAAACTGGATATGCTGATAAAGATGCATTTTCTTTATTTATGTGCACGCTGAAAGGAGATTTCGTTAAGTATGCTTTATCAATTTTCAAGAAATGAACTTGCGATCGGAAAAGATGGAATAAACGTTTTGAAAAACTCAACAGTTGCTGTACTGGGAATCGGCGGAGTAGGATCTTTTTCTGCTGAGGCTCTTGCACGTTCGGGTGTCGGGCGTTTAATTCTTATAGATAAAGACGATGTTGATATTACAAATGTGAATCGTCAAATACATGCTCTTGTAACAACGGTAGGACAGCCAAAAGTTGACCTGATGAAAGAAAGGATTGCTCTAATAAATCCTGAATGTGAAGTAATTGCACTCAAAATGTTCTATACAGAAGAGACTTATGAGCAAATCTTTGAATATGGTTTAGATTTCGTAGTGGATGCATCAGATACGATCTCCTATAAGATACATCTTATGAAGGAATGTCTTAGAAGAAATATTCCAATCATCTCCAGCATGGGTGTAGCCAATAAGCTAGATCCTACTCGCCTGCAAATTGTGGATATTTCTAAGACAAGCTATGATCCGATCGCAAAGGTTATCCGCCAGCGGTTAAGAAAAGAAGGAATTACAAAAGGGATCCCCGTTGTTTTCTCTGATGAGAAGCCCGTACAAATCCGCGAAGAAATTCGCAAAGAGATTGTACCGGAGAACGCACCTGGAATTCGTAAAGCGAAGATGCCGCCATCTTCCAACGCTTTTGTTCCGTCCGTATCAGGTCTTTACATGGCTGGATATGTCATCAACAAGATCATCGAGAAAAATAACATTAAAATCGAAAGAATTCGTTAACATAAAAGAGGTCCTGACAAAAAGACATAGCTTTTTTAGTCAGGACCTCTCTATATATGTTTGGCTTTTTTTTGATTAAAAAAGCTTGAAACTCCGCCGGGTCAACTAGAAAAAATGACCCAATAGAGTCCGATTTCACCCCTATGAGTCATTTCTTTTTTATTTTGCGAGTTTTTCTAAATTACCGTTCTTATCCATCCGGAAGGTGACATTAGGATTTGTGTCCTCATCTTGGAAGAGAACCATTTTCCTGGCCCGATCCATAATCTGAATTAGAGCTTGATAATCTTCTTGAACAGTTTGATGCTCTTTCTCAAGAACAGATAGTTGTTCTTTCATGACTTTATTTTGCTGCATAAGTTCATTCATCTGTAAACGCAGTTCCATATTCTCCTGAACTAATTTCCCGCTCGACATACCGTTTCTTTTTAATCCGTTTAGGAAATCTATGACTTCATCTAGTGTAATTCCATCTTCATTACTAGTTTGAGTCTGGCGATATGTTGAGTGTGATACAGGTGATGGAGCTGGTGTGCTTGAAACTTCAGAAACTGCAGGTGCTTCTGCTGCTGGCTGATGAACATAGCTTGATTGATCAGCAGGAGTTGGAGCAGAAGTTGAAGCAGTACTATTCCTATCATAAGTAAAGGGTGTTTTAAAGAATTCTTCTGGATGATAGGTTTCATCGTCATGTATTTGTGGCGTTTGAACAGGCTGAATCGGTTTTGATACAGGCTTAGATTGTTGCTGCTGCGACCTTGCCAAAGCCCTCTGACGCTCTTTTCTTTGTTTTTTAGCAATCTTTAAAGCTTGTTCGTATTTCTTTCTTACGATTGCATTCCATCGAAAGCCAACAGCAGCACTCGTACGTTCTAATTTATCTCCAACTTCTTCAAAAGCATGCAACTGTGTACTGCCTTCACGGACATGGCGCAAAACCGTTTCGGCCAGCAATAGATCGTCTTCTTCTGACCATGCGTCCTGTCTGATTTTTGACACGTAAATCCTCTCCTTAGCTATAAAAATATTCATTTGCTATTTTCATGTTTACCAAATAGAGAGAATCCTATACACGAAGAGAATAAATTTTGATAGTTTGCTAAGTTAGAAAAGAAAGATCTAAGCGGTCATAACAAGAGAGCAGTTAAAAGTCTCATAGATTTACTCGCCTTTTTTCTTTCGTTCATTAAAATAATCAAGCCGTCTTTTAATATTTTTTTCGTAGCCGCGTTCTGTCGGTTCATAAAAGGTCTTGCCTTGCAGGTGCTGAGGCAAGTACTCTTGAGGCACATAGCCATCCTCAAAATTATGAGGATACTTATAGTCCTCTCCATGTTTTAATTCTTTTGCACCCTTATAATGTGCGTCTCGGAGATGGATGGGAACAAGTCCTGTTTTTTCTTTCTTAACAGCATCGAGTGCTTTATCTATTCCCATGATCACTTTATTGCTTTTAGGAGCGGTAGCTAGATAGAGGGTTGCTTCAGCAAGGGGGATTCTTGCTTCGGGCATCCCTGTAAAATCAGCAGCATAACTAGCAGCATGTGCAACTAATAAAGCATTGGGGTCAGCAAGACCAATATCTTCGGCAGCATGCACAAGCAGGCGGCGAGCAATAAAGCGAGGATCTTCTCCTGCATAGATCATTTTAGCGAGCCAGTAAAGAGCAGCGTCTGGATCAGAACCACGAATGCTCTTAATAAAAGCAGAGACGGTATCATAATGATTGTCTCCCTTTTTGTCGTATTGAAGAACTCGCTGCTGGATCGATTCTTCCGCAATTTCGACTGTAATCGTAATATTCCCGTCGCGATCCGGCTTGGTGGTCAACACAGCAAGTTCCACAGCATTCAGTGCCGTTCTAGCATCACCATTTGCGATAGATACAATATGATCTGCCGCATCTTTTTCCATAGTTATCGGATGCTTGCCGTATCCTCTTTCTTTATCAGATAGTGCTTGCTCAATAATTTTAGCAATATGTCTATCCGTAAGCGGTTCGAAGCGGAATAAACGTGATCTTGATAATAGTGCGGGATTGATCTCGAACATAGGACTTTCTGTTGTGGCTCCTATCAAAATAACGCTGCCATCCTCGACGTAGGGCAGAAGGGCATCTTGTTGACTCTTGTTGAAGCGGTGGATCTCGTCAATGAATAACACAGTCTTTTGCTCTTCTAATATAAGCCGTTCTTTAGCTGCCCCCATGATTGCCTTTAAATCTGCCACACCAGAAGTTACTGCGTTTAATTGTTCGAACCAAGCTGAAGTGGAATTCGCGATGATCCTGGCTAATGTAGTTTTTCCTGTTCCAGGAGGACCAAAAAAGATCATCGGTGTGAGCTGATCGGCTTCAATAGCACGCCTCAATAGCTTTCCTTCTCCTGCTATATGTTCTTGGCCGATAAACTCATCAATCTTTCTTGGCCGCATCCGATTCGCTAGCGGTCTTTTTAATGAGTCAGAGTTTTCGTCTTTATATGAAAACAGGTCCATTGATTTGTCATCCTTCCGTACACTTGTTCTAATTGTCATATGACAATACTATACATCAGTACATCATGCAAGGTGAAATGATTTCATGCTATAATAAGCTTTAGATTTATGGCAACTAATAGGATGAGACAACTTAATAAGGAAGGGTTTTGCAAAGTGAAAGACCAAAAACATTCAAGATGGAACAGATTTTTGTTTCAGTGGTCTGTATTTTTTGTGGGTTTATTTATTACGGCCTTTGGAATTGCTCTTATGATCAAAGCTGACTTAGGAAGTGCTCCCTGGGATGTTCTTCATATTGGCCTGTTCTCACAGTTCGGTTTAACAATTGGAACTTGGTCGATCATTATGGGCTTTTTCGTGATTTTAGCGACATCATTACTAACAAAAAAGACGCCCAAATCAGGTGCTTTTTTAAATATGGTGTCTGTAGGCTTATTTATTGATTTTTATTTATGGCTGCCATTTTTTCATGATCCTATCACATGGGTTGGAAAATGGCTTTATCTTTTAATCGGTATTTTAATACTGGGTTTTGGGATCGGACTTTATATTTCTTCAGAGTGTGGTGCAGGACCAAGAGACAGTCTGATGCTGGCTCTTACAGAGAAATCCGGAATGAAGGTTGCTAACATCCGTCTTTTTATGGAGTTAGTCGTCCTGTTCTTCGGATGGGTACTCAAGGGGCCGGTGTCGTTTGGTACCATTCTATTTTGTGTAACGATAGGTGCAATAGTTGGAAGAACGCTTCCGTATTGCCAGAAATTGATGAAGTTTGTTTTAGAACGGAGTGAACAATATGAAAATATCAACAAAGGGCCGGTACGGGCTAACCATCATGATGGCCTTAGCAAAGAGATCAGGTGAAGGTCCGATCGCATTAAAATTAATCGCAAAAGAATACAGTCTGTCAGAGCATTACTTAGAACAGCTTATCGCACCATTACGAAATGCTGGACTGGTAAAAAGTATAAGAGGAGCTTACGGAGGTTATATTTTAGCTAAAGAAGCTTCGACAATCACAGCAGGAGATATTATCCGTGTTCTGGAAGGACCGATCTCACCCGTTGAGGTGATGGACGATGAAGAACCAGCAAAACGAAACCTCTGGATCAAGATCCGTGATGCTGTTAAGGATGTGTTAGATTCTACAACACTCGAAGACTTGGCTAACTATGAAGACGAGGGCGCACAAGACGCTTATATGTTTTATATATAGGAAGGAAATGAATAATGAAAAACGTTTATTTAGATCACGCTGCAACATCTCCTGTTCATCCTGAAGTGGTTGAAGAGATGATTCCGTATCTAACCGAGCATTTTGGAAATCCTTCCAGCATTCATCAATATGGAAGACGTGTTCGAAAAGTGCTTGATGATGCCAGAACCGCGATTGCATCATCTATCGGTGCCTCCCGAAATGAAATTATTTTTACAAGCGGGGGAACAGAGAGTGATAACCTGGCCATACTAGGTGTTTCTTCAGCTTTAAAAAGTAAAGGGAAACATCTTATCACTACGAAGATCGAGCATCATGCTGTTCTTCACACTTTTCATGAGCTTGAAAAAAGAGGATTTGATGTCACGTATCTATCAGTGGATGAGAACGGACGCATTTCTTTGGATGAACTGCAGCAGGAACTAAGAGAAGATACGATTCTTGCTTCAATCATGTTTTGCAATAATGAAACGGGAACGGTGCAAGATATAAAGTCGATCGGATCGATGCTTAAGGAAAAGGAAGTTATTTTTCATACAGACGCTGTTCAAGCATATGGGCTTGTTTCCATCGAAGTGAAGAAGTTGAACATTGATCTGTTAAGTGCTTCTGGGCATAAGATCAACAGCCCGAAAGGAACAGGTTTTCTTTATGTAAATGAAGGTGTTCCTTTCACTCCTCAAGGGTTTGGAGGAGAGCAAGAGCGTAAACGCCGGGCAGGTACAGAGAACGTAGCGGGTATCCGCGCTCTTCATAAGGCAGCCGTTCTTGCAGAAAATGAACGCAATGAACGCTTCCATCAATATCAAGAATTCAAAGAAACCATGAAAAAAATATGGGATCAAGAAGGAATTACTTATAAAGTAAACGGCAGTTCAGAGTTTACTATGCCACACATCCTTAACGTAAGTTTTCCTGGGGTTAAAACAGAAGTGCTGTTAGTCAATCTCGATTTAGCAGGGATCGCCGCTTCGAGTGGATCGGCTTGTACGGCAGGAACACTAGAGCCGTCCCATGTTCTTACAGCTATGTTCGGAAAAGATGAACGGACAAAATCGTCGGTGCGATTCAGCTTTGGATTCGGAAACAAACTGGAAGATATTGAGTATGCTGCCGCTGAGACAGCAAAAATCGTGAAACGTTTAACAAAATAAGTTACAATGTTTGTCATATGAAAGAAATGAGGTGGACAATATGCAAACCGAATCAAACAAAAAGGCACCTCAAGATACACGAGTAGTCATTGGAATGAGCGGCGGTGTGGATTCTTCAGTTGCCGCACTTTTACTAAAAGAGCAAGGGTATGACGTCATTGGCATCTTTATGAAAAACTGGGATGATACCGACGAGAACGGCGTCTGCACAGCAACAGAGGATTACAACGATGTGATAGCGGTCTGCAACCAGATCGGCATTCCATATTACGCGGTGAATTTTGAAAAGGAATACTGGGATAAAGTATTCACGTACTTTTTGGAAGAATATAAAGCAGGAAGAACACCTAATCCTGATGTAATGTGCAACAAGGAGATCAAGTTCAAAGCCTTCCTTGAGCACGCCATGAATCTGGGTGCTGATTATGTAGCAACTGGCCACTACGCACGAGTGGCTGAAATAGATGGAGAAGTAAAAATGCTTCGCGGTGTGGATGAAAATAAGGATCAAACTTATTTCCTGAATCAACTTTCTCAGGAACAGCTCAAAAGAGTCATGTTTCCGATCGGCGAATTGAAAAAGCCTGAAATACGTCAGATCGCTGAAAAAGCGAACCTTGCAACTGCTAAGAAAAAAGACTCTACAGGTATTTGCTTTATTGGGGAAAAAGACTTTAAAGAATTCTTGAGTCAGTATCTGCCTGCAAAACCAGGTGAGATGCAAACTTTAGATGGTGAAGTGAAAGGCAAGCATGATGGATTGATGTACCATACGATCGGTCAGCGTCATGGTCTTGGAATCGGTGGAAGCGGAGATCCATGGTTTGTTGTCGGGAAGAACTTAAAAGAAAATGTTCTATATGTGGAACAAGGGTTTCATAATGACAAACTGTATTCTGACAGTTTAAAAGCGGTTAAGCCGAGCTTTGTTTCGGACAGACCCATCACTTCAACATTTACATGTTCAGCGAAGTTTAGATACCGTCAGCCTGACATGGGCGTTACCGTTCATGTAATGGAAGACGAAACACTTCATGTTGTCTTTGATGAACCGCAAAGAGCCATCACTCCTGGACAAGCCGTCGTATTCTATGATGGTGATGTTTGTCTAGGCGGTGCGACGATCGATACAGTCTACAAAAATGATGAAGCGATCACTTATTTATAAGAAATAGATCGAAAAACTGGCTTTTCTGGGTGAGATAACCTTAGAAGAGCCAGTTTTTTGTATTATTGAAGGGTTTTGAAAAGAGAATAAGCTGATTTATGCTCGTTCGTGGAGATTTATAATCGCTCTGGGAAATTTACGAGCGCAATCCGAAATTTACGAGCGCAATCCGAAATTTACGAGCGCAATCCGAAATTTACGAGCGCAAACCGAAATTTACGAGCGCAATCCGAAATTTACGAGCGCAAACCAATGAACAAGGCAGAAACGTTGTGCGATTTTCAGCCTTATTTGATATACTTTTGAAGGAAATCAAAAGTGGGGGTATTAAGATGGAACCTTCAAAAGGTCTTGAATATCTGAAAAAAGGAAAGTTTGAAGAAGCAGCAAAAAGCTTGGAGGCTATGATCGAAGCAGATCCCAAAAATCCGGTTCATTATATCAATTTCGGTAATTTACTTTCTGCCGTTCATGAACATGAGAAAGCGATCCGATTTTTTGATAAGGCACTATCCTTGGATGAAGATGCTGCAGCTGCATTATATGGAGCAGGAATTGCTTGCTATCATCTCGAGCAATTTGCTAAAGCAGCAAAGCTTTTTCAGGAAGCGATCAAGAGTGGACTCCAAGATGGAGATACGCATTTTATGGCAGGCATGTCATTTGTATCACTCGGTGAAAACAGACTTGCGTTTCCTTACTTAATGAGAGCAGCAGAACTAAATCATGAAGATCATGAAGCACTGTTTCAGTTTGGACTGTGCCAGGCGAGAACAGGCGATATACAAACAGCATTAAACACATTTGAAAAAGTGGTCAAGCAACATGAAAAGCATGCAGATGCATGGTACAACCTCGGTGTTACGCTCACTTATTTTAATCGGGATGCTGAGGCTCTTCAGGCCTTTGAAAAAGCGTTAGCGATCCAGCCTGATCATTATCTAGCAGGGAACGGGAAAAGAAATATCGAAAATAAGAAGACAAACCAATAAAGGGGGTGCTTTATGGCACAGCAGCCTTCCTTTCATTTAGACGATGATACGTCCCGTTATATAAAAGGTACGCTAATTGCCACTGTATATCATCAAACGGAAAGCCTTTATACAGTTGCCCGCATAAGAGTTAAAGCTACGAATGAAAATTATAATGAAAAAGAAGTAATGATTACGGGTATCCTTCCTCCTTTAAGAGAAGATGAGCTTTATCTGTTTTATGGAAAATTTAAAGATCATCCTAAATACGGCAAGCAATACGAGGTTGAGCTCTTTAAAAAAGAGATGCCCCAATCCAAAGAGGCCATGATCCAATATCTATCGAGCGATCTTTTTAAGGGAATCGGTAAAAAAACAGCAGAGCATATCGTTGATGTAATGGGAAACGACGCCATTACAAAGCTGTTAGAAGCGCCTGAATACATTAGTCAAATCCCAAAGTTAACAGAAGAGCAGGCTAAAAATCTGCATGGAGCCCTTTTAGAGAATAGAGGTTTAGATCAAGTGATGATGGCTGTTCAACCTTATGGTCTGGGGCCTCAGCTTGCGATGAAGATCTTTCAAACCTATCAGGATGAAGCAGTTACCGTGATTAAGAATGAACCATACCGGCTTATAGAGGATGTACCGGGAATTGGATTTCATCGTGCCGATGAAATCGCAAAAGGGAACGGGATGCAAGTAAACCATCCAGAACGTATACAAGCAGCTTGTCTATTTTTATTAAGAGATCAAGGAACAGACCTCGGCCATTCTTACCTCCCGATGGAAGATTTGCTTGAAGGTGTAAGAAAACTTTTAGCAGACGGTAAAGACACCGTAGATGAGATGAGTATTTTCAGAGAAGTCCAAGACATGGAAACAGAAAAGCGTTTGATTATAAAAGAAAAGGTTGTATATTTGCCTTCTCTTTATTTTGCTGAGAGAGGCTTCGCTCAAAAAATGAATACGCTCTTACAAAATCAAAAATCAGACTATGATCTTCCAGATGAAAAATTGGAGGATGAACTTTCTGCCTTAGAAAAACGGTTAAATATGAACTATGCGAAAAGTCAGCGAGAAGCGATCAAAAAAGCATTAACTTCATCTTTAATGGTACTTACTGGAGGGCCCGGAACCGGCAAGACGACCGTTATTAAAGGGATTGTGGAACTCTATAGTGAGATTCATGGCATCAGTTTGAATCCTGAAGATTACCGCGGGAAAAAAGAGCCTTTTCCTGTTTTACTCGTGGCTCCGACGGGTCGTGCCGCTAAACGCATGACTGAATCGACCGGAATCCCTGCTCACACGATCCATCGATTGCTAGGATGGAAAGGGGGAGGTCATTTTGAAAAGAATGAAGATGAACCCATAGAAGGAAAGCTGCTAATCGTAGATGAGATGTCGATGGTCGATATTTGGCTAGCTTATTCGCTGTCAAAAGCACTTCCGGAACAAATCCAGATTATTTTTGTAGGTGATGAAGACCAGCTGCCTTCTGTTGGACCGGGACAAGTATTAAAGGATTTGCTACAAACAGAGCATATACCTCAAACGCGATTGATTGATATTTACAGACAATCTGAAGGTTCATCCATCATACGATTAGCACATGAGATGAAAAACGGACAAGTTCCAGAAGATTTACTAATACCTCAAAATGACAGACGATTTTTTCCTTGTTCAGGGGAACACGTTTTTCAGGCGATCCTTCAAGTATGTGAGAACGCTATAAAAAAAGGCTATACTTCAAGAGATATCCAAGTTCTTGCTCCCATGTATAAGGGTCCTGTTGGAATCGACAGGCTAAATGTAGAACTTCAGCGCTTGTTTAATCCTGAAAAACAAAAACAACGCCAATTGCAAGTGGCAAATGTCTTCTACAGAAAAGGGGATAAAGTCCTTCAACTTGTAAATCAGCCGGAAGATCAAGTTTTTAACGGGGATATCGGTGAGATTGTTGCCGTTATTTATGCGAGGGAAAATACAGAGAAGGAAGATCAGATCGTTATAAGCTTTGATGAGATTGAAGTAACGTATAAAAGAAGTGAATTTCATCATTTTACACATGCATTCTGCTGTTCCATACATAAATCACAAGGCAGTGAATATCCAATTGTTGTCCTTCCGGTTGTAAAGAGCTTTTATCGGATGCTGAAGCGGAATTTACTTTATACGGCCATAACGAGAAGTAAAGAATATTTAATTCTTTGTGGTGAACAAGAAGCGTTTAATTGGGCAGTTCAGCGTTCGGATGAAACAGAACGATATTCAGGCTTGAAGCTTCGGCTCGAAGAAACCTGGCTGGAAAAAGATAATACGAATGATACCCTTCTAAACGAAACAAACTAGGAATGTTCGGTAGATGAACGAATGTCATCTTGTCGGACATTTCTTTTTTATCTTTATTAGCAAAGATCTTTAATAACCAATTCTTACGTATATTCTCTACAGTTTCAGGACACCCTTGTAAAAGTAAATTTAAAGGAGAGAGAGCAAGTGGAATGTCCGAACTGCAGCAGAAAAGATATTGGAAAAATCGGAGTGAACCAGTATTATTGCTGGAACTGTTTTATTGAGCTTTCCATTGTTAAAGGAAGACTGTCCCTTCATCAAGTGGAAGAAGATGGCTCTCTAACATCACTCGATGATTTATTTGAAGATCATGATCTGACTTATAGAGAAAGCACATCATAACTAAAATACTCTAATGTCGAGGTGATGCAGCATGAACAGGACGATGAGTTCTCTTTTCGCACTTGGTATTGGAGCGGCAACATATGCGATGAGAAACAGAAGGATGTCTAGAATGTCCGGAATGAACATGAATTTCTCGGATATCGGTGATCTTTGGTCTTCAAGACGTGCAAAGAGAATCCGAAAAAGAATCGCAAAAGCCATTTATTAAAAGTACACCCCGTCTCCAATAAAGACGGGGTTTTTTAAGAAGAGGGTGGGATTATGACAAGAGACAATCGAATGAAGTGGGTTTACAGGCTGAGCCTTTCTTTACTATTGTTTTTGTGTTTGTTTCTTCTTATGAAACTATACCCATTATATGAGCCGCTATGGAATGCTTTAAAAGGTGTTTTTTTGCCATTCTTTCTTTCAGCTCTTATTACATATCTTCTTCATCCTTTGGTGGAATACGTACACGATAAAGGGCT
Source organism: Fictibacillus barbaricus (assembly GCF_014635025.1). GTDB lineage: Bacteria > Bacillota > Bacilli > Bacillales > Fictibacillaceae > Fictibacillus > Fictibacillus barbaricus. The sequence continues at coordinate 1,425,471 of NZ_BMCE01000001.1, forward strand.
GCCGCGGTTCGTAGCAATCTTAAGCATCTATTTTCTCTTTTTCGGGGGATTAGGGTACGCGGCAGTTAAAGGATTCCCATATTTTGTCGTTCAGATGAAACAACTTTTGGAAAATGTTCCAGCGCTTGCCGCAGATTATAAAGAACTTCTTTATAAAGTTGATAAAGGAACATCAGCACTTCCTTATTCCGTTCATTCAAAAATAGAAAACTACATTGTTAAAATGGAGACAAATGCACAGAATATCCTTACGAATGCGATTTTCTCTTTAAAAAAACTCGTTGATTATTTCTTTGTCATTGTCGTTGTTCCTTTCTTAGTCTTTTATTTTCTTAATGATTTTGAGAAACTGAAAAAAGCCGCCTTGTACATTACGCCTCGCAGATACCGTAATGAGGGAGTGCATCTATTAAAAGATATTGATCAATCTCTTGGAGGTTACATCAGAGGCCAATTGTTCGTTGGAGCCATATTAGGGGCAGCGGCGATGCTCGCACTATGGCTGGTTGGCATGCCTTATCCGATCCTTCTCGGTCTTGTTATTGCCATAACGGATATAATCCCTTATTTCGGGCCAATCTTAGGGGCGATTCCCGTCGTTTTGATCGCTTTAACGATTTCTTGGAAGATGGTATGGATTACCGTTGGGATTATGCTCGTTTTACAGTTCATAGAAGGAAACATCCTGGGACCTTTTATCGTAGGACGCAATCTTCATATCCATCCCGTTTTTATTATCTTTTCTTTATTGTTGGGAGGAGAACTTGCAGGTGTACCGGGCATGATCCTTGCTGTACCTATTTTCAGCGTGATAAAAGTGATTGTGATTCACATAAGGGAACATCGACTAAGACATCCGATTGACAAGTCAGAATAAATAAACGTATACTATCGCTAGATGATAAAAAAATCGTTGAAAGAGATGAGTACGTTTTAGTCCTTCCAAAAGAGAGAAACATCCACCGGCTGAAAGATGTTTTAGGAAGAAGGAAAACCGAAAGCTACTCTGGAGTGCAGAAGGAAAATCTGCCGTTATGCCGCGTTAAGGCTTTAATCAAGGTGATATGCTGAATGAGCATATAACCAGGGTGGTACCGCGTGAATTCAAACTCTCGTCCCTGTTTTATAGGGATGGGAGTTTTTTATTTATCTAAAAATGATCAAAGGAGAATGAAAACCATGAAAAACTTGACTTCAGCACAAGTCAGACAAATGTTCCTCGATTTTTTCAAAGAAAAAGGACACCGAGTAGAGCCGAGTGCGTCTCTTGTTCCCCATGAAGATCCTACATTGCTTTGGATCAATAGCGGTGTTGCGACACTAAAGAAATATTTTGACGGACGCGTAATTCCGGAGAACCCGCGTATTACAAACGCACAAAAATCTATTCGCACAAATGATATTGAGAACGTTGGAATTACAGCACGTCACCACACATTCTTTGAGATGCTCGGTAACTTTTCTATCGGAGATTATTTTAAAGAAGAAGCGATTCTTTGGGCATGGGAATTCTTAACGAGTAAAGACTGGATCGGTTTTGATCCGGAGAAACTATCTGTTACGATTCATCCCGAAGACGATGAAGCGTTTGACATCTGGACAAAGCAAGTGGGATTGCCTGAAGAGCGTATTATTCGTTTAGAGGGGAACTTCTGGGATATTGGAGAGGGCCCGAGTGGTCCAAACACGGAGATCTTCTATGATCGGGGTGAGTCTTACGGAAATGATACATCCGATCCTGAACTGTATCCGGGCGGTGAGAACGATCGTTATCTAGAAGTATGGAACCTTGTATTCTCACAGTTCAACCATAATCCGGATGGCAGCTACACACCGCTTCCAAAGAAAAATATTGATACAGGAATGGGACTTGAAAGAATGGTCTCTGTTATTCAAGACACAAAAACAAATTTTGAAACAGATCTTTTTCTGCCGATCATTAAAGAAACAGAAAAGCTTGCTGATACTTCCTATGGGTTGAATACAGAGACAGACACTGCTTTTAAAGTAATCGCTGACCATGTACGTACGGTTAGCTTTGCGATTGGGGACAGCGCACTTCCATCAAATGAGGGAAGAGGCTATATACTTAGACGTTTGATCAGAAGAGCGATTCGATTTGCGAAAAAAATCAACATTAATAAGCCGTTCATGTATGAACTTGTTCCGACAGTAGCTGACATCATGGTAGATTTTTATCCGGAAGTAAAAGAAAAAGTGCCTTTTATACAAAAAGTTGTAAAAACGGAAGAAGAAAGATTCCATGAAACAATCAACGAAGGTTTGGCGATCTTAGAAGATGTTATGGCGAAAGAAAAGGCAGAAGGGAATTCCGTTATCTCTGGAAAAGACGCGTTTAAATTATACGATACATTTGGATTCCCGTTTGAGCTCACAGAAGAGTATGCTGCTGAAAACGGGATGGGAGTAGATTTAGAAGGCTTCGAAAACGAGATGAAAGCACAGCGTGAACGTGCACGAGCAGCTAGACAAGAAGTGGACAGCATGCAAGTTCAAGGAGGAGTACTTTCTGATATTACCGTGAAAAGTGAGTTTTCTGGCTATGACCGTTTATCTGGAGAAGCTAAGATCCTAGAGGTTCTGCAAAACGGTGAACGAGTTTCAATGGTAGCTTCAGGAGAGGAAGCACAGGTTATCCTTGATGTAACACCTTTCTATGCAGAGAGCGGAGGTCAGATCGCTGACCAAGGAACAATCGCAGGCAAAGAGCTATCTCTGAAAGTGAAAGATGTACAGAAGGCGCCTAATGGCCAAAACCTGCACACAGTTATCGTTGAAAAAGGTGTATTAGAGAACCATATGGAAGTAGATGTACAGGTAGATCCAGAAACGCGCGCAAAAGTAGTGAAGAACCATACTGCAACACATCTTCTGCACCAAGCATTAAAAGATGTACTAGGAACGCATGTTAACCAAGCAGGATCACTTGTACAGGAAGGTCGTCTTCGCTTTGACTTTACCCATTTTGGAAGCATTTCTTCAGAGGAACTTGAAAGAATCGAAGAAATTGTGAACGAAAAAGTTTGGGCAAACATCCCAGTTGAAAAGATGGTTAAAAACATCAATGAAGCAAAAGCGATGGGGGCAATGGCTCTATTTGGTGAAAAGTATGGAGAGACGGTTCGCGTTGTAAAAGTAGGAGATTACAGCCTAGAACTTTGCGGAGGCTGTCACGTAAACAATACAGCTGAAATTGGTTTGTTTAAAATTGTTTCAGAATCAGGGATTGGAGCGGGAACTCGCCGCATTGAAGCTGTGACTGGTGAAAATGCATACCGACTGATGAATGGGCAAGTGCAGTTGTTAAAAGAAACAGCTGCCAGATTGAAAACGAATCTAAAAGACGTACCACAGCGTATTGACGTATTAAACGATCAGATCCGTGAACTGCAAAAAGAAAAAGAGTCTCTCGCTGCGAAAATTGGGAACATGGAAGCAGGAAGTTTAGTTGACGAAATACAAACGATCAATGGTGTCTCTGTCATTGCCAAAAAAGTAAATGGTATGGACATGAACGGCCTCCGCTCAATCGTTGATGACTTAAAGAACAAGCTTCAAAGCGGAGTTGTTATCTTGGGTGCAGAAAACGGCGGAAAAGTTAATATTGTCGCTGGGGTAACAAAAGATTTAGTATCAAAAGGGTATCATGCAGGTAATCTTGTTAAAGAAGTAGCAGTTCGTTGCGGCGGTGGGGGCGGAGGCCGTCCTGACATGGCTCAAGCTGGCGGGAAAGATCCTGAAAAGCTGCAAGAAGGAATAGATTCTGCAGTTGAAATGATTAAAACGGTTTCCTAAGCTTTCCTCTATCATGTACAATAGAGACAAGAACTAATTTATCCCTTAAGGGAGATCTTCAGAAAGAGGTGTTCACTAATGAGTTCCATGGACAAAACGATGAAGTTTAACTTCAACGAAGATGATGCTTATAAAACAAATGTTGAAACTGTCCTGTTTTCTGTTTATGACGCCCTGCAGGATAAAGGATATAACCCGATTAACCAAATCGTTGGTTATCTGCTTTCAGGTGATCCCGCTTATATTCCTCGTCACAATGATGCGAGAAGCATGATCAGAAAGCTGGAGCGTGACGAGCTTATTGAAGAGCTTGTAAAATCATATCTTTCAACTCAAAAAGAAGGAAGCCGTTAATGACAAAGACACTTGGCCTGGATGTTGGAACGAAGACGATCGGTGTTGCTGTCTCAGATGCACTGGGGTGGACAGCACAAGGAGTTGAGACGATCCGGCGCCGACCTAACCATCCTGAAGAAGATTATGCTAGAATTCAAGAGCTGATCCAGAACCACGATATCAGCAAAATCGTGGTCGGCCTTCCTAAAAATATGAATGGCACGATCGGTCCAAGTGGTGAGGCTTGTCAAAACTTTGCCAAAGATATTGAAAGTATTACAGGACTTTCGGTTATCCTATGGGATGAGAGGCTGACTACAATGGCAGCTGAAAGAACTTTAATTTCAGCTGACGTAAGCAGAAAGAAACGTAAACAGGTGATTGATAAGCTTGCTGCTTCGATCATCCTGCAAGGTTATTTGGACAGCCAACAATAATAAAAACTGAGGTGAGCCATTATGGCAAAAGAAGAACGCGAACGTATTATTATTCCTGACGAGAACGGTGACGAAAACTTATTTGAAGTATTATTCAAATTCGATGTAGACCAGACAGGAAAATCATACATGGTAACAATCCCTGTAGCGGATTCAGAAGATGATGATACAGATGAAGTAGAAGTTTTTCCTTTCCGATATGAAGAAAAGGGAGAGGAAGATGATGATCTTGCTTTGTTCCCATTAGAAACTGACGAAGAATGGGATATGATTGAAGAAATGTTGAATACATTTCAAGATGACGAGTTCGAAACTGAATAATAAGAGCGAAGAAGACAAGAAGGTGGATTTAATCCACCTTCTTTTTTTATTCCAAATTACGGCCATTCTCGACAATTTCTGCTAGCAAACGTATAATTAAACAGGTAGAAGGGGGAAATAAAATGTTGCATCTCCAGTCATCTGGCAACGATATAAACAATACTAAACAAAAAAAACGTATAAAAACCATTTTACTTACAATTCTTGTTCTTATTTTAGCAGCCGTACTTCTCGCTGCGGCTGGCGGATACTATTATTTTAATAAAAATACAGGCGCATTAGATTCAAACAACAAAGAAAAAATAACCGTAGAAATTCCGATAGGTTCTTCTTCAGCAACTATTGGAAATGAACTTGAGAATAAAGGAGTTATAAATAACGGTGACTTCTTCAGGCTCTATACTCGTGTAAAAGGTGAAGGGAATTTTCAGGCAGGTGTTTACGAACTTTCACCTTCTATGAACCTTAATGAGATCATAGCAGCACTTAAAGAAGGAAAGATGTTTAAAAAGCCAGAACTAACGTTTACGATTCCAGAGGGATATAACGTTCCACAGATAGCCGGTATAATCAGCAAGGCAACGGGGTATGAAGAAGCTGTTATAATTAAGAAGATGGCTGATAAAACATACTTAAAACAACTAAAGGAAAAGTACTCGATATTACCAGATGATATTTTAAAAGAAGGTCTCTATTATCCTCTAGAAGGGTTCCTATTTCCTGCGACTTACGATTTTGAAGTGAAGAAACCAGAATTAACAGAGATTATCGAAAAAATGGTTGAACAATCATCTGCAGTCTTAAAAAAGCATGAAGTAGAGATTGAAAATAGCGGTTATTCTCTTTTCGAACTGATCACATTATCTTCACTTATTGAAGAAGAGTCACAGCGTGATGAGGATCGAAAGAAAATTGCGGGCGTTTTCTTTAACCGTCTAAGTCAGGGAATGAAGCTGGATTCAGATCCAACAGTCAAATATGCCCGAAAAGACTTTAATGTTCAGGTTTTATATGATCATTTAGAAGTTGATTCCCCTTATAATACGTATCGATACAAAGGCATTCCGATCGGACCGATCACTTCTCCAGGTGAAAAAGCAATTGAAGCAGCCTTAAAGCCCGTTAAAATGGAAGAACTCTTTTTCTATGCAAGACCAAACGGTGAAGTTATCTATACAAAGACATTAAGTGAACACAATGCTGTATACAAAAAGTATAGAGACGAATGGAAAGTCTGGCAGGAAAAAGATAAACAATAGCTTTTTAAGGATACTATTAAAAAGTATCCTTTTTTTATTTTGCTGCCCCAATCATTTAAGATTTAAAAGAGATAGGACTCTCGCCATCATAAAAAGATTATGTTACAATATACCGGTTAGTGTGAAGGAGGCGTGTTACTTTGGTCTCAAATGAAGTAAACCAATACATTGAAAAAATAATTCCAGCGCGCTCTGAACAAGTACTGAAAATAGAACAATACGCAAAACTTCATAATGTGCCGATCATGGAGCTTACAGGGATGGAGACTCTTCTCTCATATGTAAGGCTAAAAAAACCAAAACGTATCTTAGAAGTAGGCACGGCTATTGGATATTCTGCCATTCGGATGGCACTTGCTTGTCAAACAGCCGAAATTATTAGTATTGAAAGAGATGAAGAACGGTACAATATAGCAAAAGAAAACGTTGAATCATTTCATCTTGAGAACAGGATTACATTATTGTTTGGGGATGCGAATGAATTGCAGAAACAAGTAGAAAACTATGCCCCATATGACTTTATTTTTATAGATGCAGCTAAAGGACAATATCAAAACTTTTTTGATCACTATTCCTCCATGCTGTCACCAGACGGCATCATCGTCACGGATAATGTTCTCTTTAGAGGGTACGTCGCGGAAGAAAGCGGCCTAGAGAGCAGAAGACTTCGTTCTCTTGTGAAAAAAATTAGGAGTTTTAATGAATATATCATGCAGCATCCTGACTATCAGTCTTCAATCCTGCCCGTTGGGGATGGTATGATGGTGAGTATTCGTAATTCTTAAAGGGCAAAGCAGTTTGGAGGAGTATTAACAATGGCACAAAAACCGATCGTAATTGGGGTTGCAGGTGGATCCGGTTCAGGTAAAACAACGGTTGCTAAAGAAATTTACCGTCAGTTTGCCAATCAATCCATACTAATTATTGAACAAGACGCTTATTATAAAGATCAATCCGAAAAATCAATGGAAGAGCGATTGAATACGAATTATGACCATCCTCTTGCTTTTGATAATGATTTATTGATTAAACACATTTCCTCACTTCTAGCTTATGATTCCATTGAAAAACCAGTGTACGACTATACAGCACATACAAGAAGTGATAAAATTATCCCAGTTGATGCTAAAGATGTCATTATATTGGAAGGTATTCTGATTCTTGAGGACGAACGATTGCGTGATTTGATGGACATCAAGCTATTTGTTGACACAGACGCAGATGTGCGAATTATTAGACGAATGGTTCGTGATATTCGTGACCGTGGAAGAACATTAGAATCAGTGATTGATCAATATACTTCCGTCGTCCGGCCTATGCATAACCAATTTATTGAACCAACGAAAAGATATGCAGATATCATTATCCCAGAAGGCGGCCAAAACCGTGTGGCGATCGACTTAATGGTGACTAAGATTAAGACGATCTTGGAAGACAAAGCATTACTGAAAAAATGAGGAACAACATCCTCATTTTTTCGGTATACACGGACAAATCACAGCTTTTAAACGGCATGGCAATCAACTATTGTCCTATTTTTTATACATACCCTGCCCGAAACATCATATAACGTAACAAGGGTACTGATTATCGAAGGAGTGAAAGATCATGGCAGACGAGAAAAAACACTATATGACCTTAGAAGGTAAACAAAAGTTAGAAAATGAATTAGAGTATTTAAAAACAGAACGCAGAAAAGAAGTTGTGGAACGTATAAAAGTAGCTCGCAGTTTTGGAGATCTTTCTGAGAACTCTGAATATGATGCAGCAAAGGACGAGCAGGCATTTGTTGAAGCGCGTATCGTTCAATTGGAAAAGATGATTCGTGATTCTGTGATTATTGAAGATAATAAAGATCAATCTGATAACGTTTCCATTGGTAAGACAGTGAAATTTCAAGAGCTTCCGGATGGGGACGAAGAAACTTATGTAATCGTAGGAAGTGCAGAAGCTGATCCGTTTGAAGGGAAAATTTCCAACGATTCTCCAATGGCAAAAAGCTTATTAGGCAAGAAACCAGGAGATAAAGTTTCTGTTCAAACACCCGGTGGTGAGATTAGCGTTATTATTTTAGAAGTAAAATAAGAATGAGAAGAAGGCTTGCAGATACTGCAAGTCTTCTTTTTTTATGGTTTCAATTATAAGCCATATCGTTTAGGAACAAATCCTGGAGGCGAAAATGTGGATAAGGTGGTGAGACAGTTGATATCCAAAAAACGAATCATAGGTCTGGCTATTTGTTTTCTTTCCATAATCCTTTTTTTAACCTATCGATTAGCTGACATACAATTAATCTCTACAACATCTTTTTCAAAAAATAAAGTTAACCTTATACAAGAAAGTGTTGCACAGCGTACACATCGATTTACGATTAATGACGGGAGAGGTTACTTTTTAGACCGAAACGGAGAACTGCTGTCTACAGACGTGAAGCCGCAAGTCGTTGTGTTTCCAAATCTGTATACGGATGACTGGCCAGTAGCAACCATCGCAAACATTTTAAAGCTGTCAAAAGATGAGGTTTCAAGCCAGATTAAAAAGCTCAAAAAGCCTTCAGCGCTCTCACTTCAGAATGATATCAGCCTGGAGGAGATGGATGAGATCAATCAGCTGGAGATACCGGGACTATATGCACAGCTAGTTACGAGAAGAAACCCTCTTCCGTTTGCCAATCATATCATTGGCGCAGTGGGTCAAGATCCTGAACTAATAAAGCGTAAATATAGTGATAAGTTAGAGAAAGGAACGGTAACCACATCGACGAAAACGGGGAAGAACGGCATGCAATATACATTTGACCCATTTTTAATATCAGAAGGAGAGACGCAGTATATCTATCATGTAGACAGACAAGGCAACCCTTTATTTGGTCTTGACGTGAAATACCGTTCTCAATCAAACCCGCTCTATCCCTTGCACATCAAGACGACTATTGATAAAAAGATGCAGGAATCCGTAGAAAAGTATTTAAACGTTCATGGTGTTAAAGATGGTGGTGCTGTTCTCCTGGATATTGAATCAAATGAGCTGTTAGCTATGGCAAGCAGGCCTCTATTTACGAGCAGGACAATCTATGAACATGAAGATAAAATGACATCACAGCAAATTCCTGGCTCGATCTTTAAAATCGTTACAGCGGCTGCAGCTATAGAAGAAAATATCATTCAGCCTGATAAAAAATACGATTGCAACCTTAATATTTATGGCAAACCTGATGAAAGACAATTAGGTATGCTTAATGTAGAAGAAAGTTTCACACAAAGCTGCAACAGAACGTTTGGAGACCTTGCAAATCACATAAAATTAAAAAAACCTGATTTTATGGAGAAATATGCTGAGAGGTTAGGTCTTCTAAACTATAACGGCTGGAGAGGAAAAGTATATCATCTGGATCCATTCTCTCACCTTTACCAAGAAGAACGGGGACAAGTTCAAAGCATGATCAAGACAAACAAGGATTATCAATCCTCTTTAGCAATTTCGCAAACTGCAATCGGCCAGCTAGATGTGAAGATCACTCCTCTTGCTGTAGCTAATATGATGGCAACTATAGCGCGTGGAGGATCTTGGTATGAGGTTAAAGCAGCCAAAAGTGTCAATTTTGCCAATGGGACGGAATTAATTAAATTTGACGATCATAAAAGAGAGAACCCAGCACTATCTTCTTATACCATGATGAGGCTTCAGTCTATGCTTCTGAATGTAGTCAAGGATGAAGAAGGTACTGGACATGCTTTGCAATCCTTGCCGTTTCAAGTGGCAGGTAAATCTGGAACGGCACAAAAAGGTGATGGAAATAGTTTTAACAACAAATGGTTCGCTGGTTATTTTCCTGCAGATCGACCACGCTTTGCTCTAGTTGTTATTGACATGAAGCACGATACAATGAATCGGACAATCCCTGTTTTTTCCGATATAGCAAAGGAAATAATGAACATGGAAGGTTCAAGAATAAATAATAACTAAAAAGACAAGTAGGAAATAGTGTTCGTGGACCTCAACTCCGTGGTAAAATAAAAAAAGTTAATTTTACTGGGGAGGATATTATGAAACGAAACCAGCGTTATGAAACGAGATTAGAAAAGCGAAAGCAAAATCGTTTTTTAAACATAGCAATCGGATTGGTCTTTTTACTGATTGTTGTTGTGGCGTTTAATCTTTTCTCTGGTGATGATGAAAACGAAACCGCATCAACAACTGAAACAGAACAGACTGCTGAAAAAAACGAATCCAATGATAATCGTTCAATAGAGATGGAAACAGATGATTCTAATAGCAGTTCAGAACAGAAAAACGAAGATTCAGCGAATAAAGAGGATACAGAGAAAGAAGCAGAACAAGAAGAAGAAACAGAATCTGAAGAGCCTGAAGTAGGCGGTCCTGAAGGGCCATGGGAACCGATTGGTACTTCTCAGACGGAGCCTCACCAAAAGTCTTACGATGATCAATCTCAAGACTGGCAAGAAATGATTCAAGCCCTGTCCTATGCAACAAATATCCCTCAAGACCAGATGACCATCTTTTGGCTGGGTAATGGAGGGGGGCCTGACCTTTCAAAAGGAACGGTTCAATCCAAAGTTGATGGAGCTAAATATGATGTGGTTTTACAATGGATACCAGAGAAAGGCTGGCAGCCAACAAGTGTAACGCCAGTACAATAAGACAATAGACAATCTACTTATGAGTAGGTTGTCTTTTTTTCATGCTCTAAAATAAATAACTCCCTTTTCTAAGATCATACATTTGAAAATTTTTTGAAATTATGATAATTTGGAACCTGTAACATCTTAATTCATAGTATATTGATAGGAATTATATATTTTAAAATGTGGAGTGGGAAAAATGGGACGAGAATTTATTGAGCTTTTTGACGAGTGGTCTTCATCTTATGACGAAACGGTCTCTGGAGATGATCAGGAATACAAAGAGGTCTTTCATAAATACGATGAAATTCTGGAAAAGGTCGTAAGTAAATCAGGCAGTATTATTTTAGAATTTGGGGTTGGTACTGGTAATTTAAGCGAGAAACTTCTCTCTAGAGGGAAAACGGTGTTTGGTATCGAACCATCAAAAGGAATGCGTGAAAAAGCGTTAAAGAGAAATCCAGATCTTACTTTGCATGATGGGGATTTTTTATCATTTCCAAAATTTGATCAGGAGATCGACACGATCGTAAGCACATATGCTTTCCACCATTTAACAGACGCTGAAAAAGATGCAGCGGTCAGACAATATAGCCAGCTGCTCAAAAAAGATGGTAAAATTGTCTTTGCAGATACCGCTTATCTTCACGAAGACGATAAGAAAGAGCGTCATGAAAAAGTGAAATCCCAAGGCTACCTTAACTTATTAAAGGATTTACAAACGGAATACTATACAACCCTAGGCGTGCTAGAAGATATCTTTAAGAAATATGATTTTGACGTTTCGTTTGAAAAACTTAATGAGTATGTCTGGCTCATGGAAGCGGTAAAAAAATAGACATTGGAGAATAAGATGAAAAGAATTGGAATTATTGGTGCAATGGAAGAAGAAGTTGTTCTTTTAAGAGAGCAGCTGACAGAATTAGAAGAGAAGAAGATCGCAGGCTGTGAATTTTATTCAGGCTTCTTAAACAATCAAGAGGTTGTACTGCTAAAATCCGGAATCGGTAAAGTAAATGCTGCGATCGGAACAACATTGTTAATTCAAATGTATCAACCAGATGCTATCTTAAACACGGGTTCTGCTGGCGGTTTTCACTCAGGCTTAAATGTAGGGGATGTTGTGATTTCCACTGATGTTCGCCATCATGATGTGGATGCTACTATTTTTGGCTATGAATATGGCCAAGTGCCACAGATGCCCGCTAATTACCTGCCAGATGAAAAGCTTGTAGAGGTTGCTGTAAAAGCAGGGGAGAACGTTCAAAATATCCAGGTGGCTAAAGGACTTATCGCTTCTGGAGATTCGTTTATGAGTGATCACGAAAGGGTAGAAGACATCAGAAGCAAGTTCCCAACTTTATATGCAGCAGAAATGGAAGCTGCGGCGATTGCGCAAACATGCTATCAATTCTCCGTTCCTTTTGTCATAATCCGTTCTTTATCGGATATTGCTGGAAAGGATGCACGTGTATCATATGATCAATTTCTAAAAAAGGCTTCAAAGAATTCAGCAGAACTAGTACAACAAATCGTAGAGGAGCTGAAAAAGTTATGACAAAGAAAATGAATGTTGAAAGTTTTAACCTTGACCATACGAAAGTAGTTGCACCATATATTCGTTTAGCGGGCACTACAACAGGTGCGAATGGAGACGTTATCCATAAGTATGACATCCGTTTCTGCCAGCCGAACAAAGATCATATGCCTATGGAAGGTCTTCATTCCATTGAACATCTGATGGCAGAGAATATTCGCAACCATCATTCAACTGTTGTGGATATCAGTCCAATGGGTTGTCAGACTGGCTTCTATCTATCTGTTATCAATCATGATAACTATGATGAAATCCTAGAAGTGCTTGAAAAGACACTTCACGATGTATTAGAAGCAACTGAAGTTCCAGCTTGTAACGAAGTCCAATGCGGATGGGCAGCGAACCATAGTCTTGAAGGTGCCAAAGAGATCGCACGCAAGATGCTGGCAAAAAGAGATGAGTGGCATATTGTTTTTTCAGAATAGAGGACGATTTAAATGAAATTTTATAAAAACGTGCACGATTTAATAGGCAATACCCCTCTGATGGAACTCACTCAATTTTCTCTGCCAGAAGGGGTGCGTCTTTTCGCAAAATTAGAGTTCATGAACCCAGGCGGTAGCGTGAAAGATCGCCTTGGGATGGAACTCTTGGAAAGTGCTTTGAGGAATGGTGAGCTTGTTCAAGGCGGAACGATAATTGAACCTACAGCAGGAAATACTGGCATCGGTCTTGCCCTTGCTGCGATCAATAAAGGAATCAATGTCTGCTTTGTTATTCCTGAAAAGTTTAGTATTGAAAAACAAGAGCTTATGAAGGCATTAGGAGCAAAGATCGTTCATACGCCAACTTCTGAGGGTATCAAAGGTGCGATTAAAAAGACGAAAGAACTCTTAAATGAGATTCCAAATTCTTTTTCACCCTCTCAATTCTCGAATCCAGACAACCCAAACACCTACTATAAAACATTAGGACCTGAGATCTGGAATGACCTTGATGGGAATGTCGATGTATTTGTAGCTGGAGCGGGGACAGGCGGAACGTTTATGGGAACCGCACGTTACTTAAAAGAAATGAATCACAATGTAAAAACGGTCATCGTTGAGCCAGAAGGGTCTATCTTAAACGGCGGAGAGTCTGGTCCTCATAAGACTGAGGGAATTGGAATGGAGTTTTTGCCTGACTATATGGACCCATCCTATTTTAACAGCATTCATACGGTTACAGATATGGATGCTTTTAAGCGGGTAGCCGAACTTGCGAGGAAAGAAGGCCTGCTCGTTGGAAGTTCATCAGGTGCAGCACTTCATGCTGCACTGATCGAGGCACGAGAAGCCAAAGCAGGACAAAACATTGTAACAATATTTGCTGACAGCTCTGAGCGATATTTAAGCAAGAAAATTTATGAAGGAGGCATCTGATATGAAACGAAAGACAAAACTTATCCACGGAGGCATACCTTCTGATAAAACAACAGGAGCCGTTTCCTTTCCTATCTATCAAGTAAGCACGTATAAGCAAGAAGATGTGGGTGTTCACAGTGGGTTTGAATACTCCAGAACAGGAAACCCAACACGTCATGCACTGGAAGAATTGATCAAAGATCTAGAAGGCGGAAAGCGCGGGTTCGCGTTTGGATCTGGTATGGCGGCCATTACAGCCGTTATGATGCTTTTTGATTCGGGAGATCACGTCATTTTAACAGATGATGTATACGGCGGAACGTACCGTGTAATGTCTAAGGTATTAAATCGCCTCGGTATCGAATCGACATTTGTGGATACAACAGATATTGAGCAGATTGAAGCGGCACTGAAACCGAACACAAAGGCTGTTTATGTTGAAACTCCAACAAATCCATTGTTAAAAGTTACTGATATTGAAGCTGTCGCTGCATGGGCAAAAACAAAAAACCTTTTATTTATGGTAGATAACACGTTTAATACACCATATTGGCAAAATCCAATCGAACTTGGAGCAGATATTGTGCTGCATTCAGCAACTAAATATATTGGCGGCCATAGTGATGTGGTAGCAGGTCTAGTGGTTGTAAACGATGAAAAGCTAGGGGAAGATCTGCATTTCGTTCAAAATTCCACGGGCGGCGTTTTAGGACCACAAGATTCATGGCTTTTAATCCGTGGAATTAAAACGCTTGGACTACGTATGGAGGCTCATGAAAGCAACACGAAAAAAATTGTTGAGTTTTTAAAAGAACATCCAGCGGTCGAGAAAATTTATTATCCTGGACTTGAAGATCATCCACAGCATGAAATTGCCAAGAAACAAGCGGGCGGTTTTGGCGGAATGGTATCTTTTGATGTTGGCAGTGAGGAAAATGCGAATGCTGTACTGAAAAAGGTAAAATATTTTACTTTAGCTGAAAGTTTAGGAGCAGTAGAGAGTCTTATTTCAGTTCCTGCAAGAATGACGCATGCTTCGATTCCAGTTGAACGCAGAGCGGAACTTGGAATTACAGATGGATTAGTCCGTATCTCGGTTGGGATTGAGGATGCAGAAGATCTGATCGAAGACTTGAGGAACGCTTTACAATAAATGATTGAAGAACAAGTGCTGATATCAGTACTTGTTCTTTTTTCTCTCACGATTTAGACATACTTTTTTCACGTTTTTGTCAAAAACTGCTTGGCGAGTCGCTGGCTTACCTATGTTATCCTTTTAATAGAGGTTAGGAGGTAGACTTGCTATGAAAAACAAAGTTGAACAATTACAGAAAAAAATGGCTGACTACCAGCGTTTTGGTTTTATTTTGTTGTCTGTTAGCACGTTCTTTTATTTAGGGTTAGTACTTCCTGTTGAAGATAAGAACTTAATCCAATCCATTACATTAGGTATTGCTTCTTTAACGTGTTTAGGATTCACTGCCCTAATGTACAATGTGGTTAGAAAATGCAAAACACAATTACAAGAATTAAGTGAATAAACGATAAATTTAATTTCACATACCGTTCCTGAAAAAGGGGCGGTATTTTTGTTTTTATGGATTAAAAAATGGGGTATGGATACTGAACAGCCTAAACAGGTCATACTAAGTTTTAACAATCATTCGAAAGAAAGAAGTGGATTTATTGGGTATCATATGGGCACTTATTACAGCAGTTTGCTGGGGAAGTATTGTGTTAGTGAGCGAGAAGCTCGGAGGTGACTTTCACAGTCAAACGTTTGGGATGACATTAGGAGCATTATTATTTTCGGTCGTTGCTTTCTTTATCGTTCAACCTGATCTAAACATGGCCGTTTTTGCTATTGGCATTGTTTCAGGTATCTTTTGGGTGATCGGACAGCGAAACCAATTTGCGAGTGTTGATTATCTAGGTGTATCGAAAATCGTACCTTTATCAACGGGAATGCAGTTATTCGGAACAACTCTTTTTGGAGTTATCGTCTTTCATGAGTGGAAAACGACTACTGAAATTATCATCGGATTAATTGCGATCTGCGCCATTATAGCGGGTGCACTATTAACTTCGAGAAGAAGTGAACAAGGCGACCAAAAGGACAAACAGAACTTTAAAAAAGGGATTACCTTTCTTTTAATTTCTACAGTTGGATATGTTACATATGTTGTGATCATCAGATGGTTCGAAGTGAATGGATGGCAGGCTATTTTGCCGCAAGCCGTAGGAATGTTCTTAGGGGCTTTGGTATTATCGCTTAAACATAAGCCTTTTAATAGATATTCAGTAAGAAATATACTAACAGGGCTCATATGGAGCACTGGAAATCTAACACTCTTGCTTTCGTTGCCTTTAATCGGAATAGCGACAAGCTTCTCACTCTCACAAACAGGTATCATTATCTCGACTTTGGGCGGGATTTTTATCTTAGGTGAAAAACGAAGCAGGAAAGAAATCATATGGGTGATCTCAGGCTGTGTCCTGATCATAATCGGCGGGGTCATGTTAGGATTTACGAAATTATAAGGAGATGAAGATATGTATCCAGATCTTAACGGAAAAACGGTTGTCATTACAGGTGCAGCTACAGGTATAGGAAAGGCTTGTGCGATCCGTTTTGGCCAGGAGAAAGCGAACGTAGTCATCAATTATCATTCTGATAAACAAGTTAAGGAAACAGAAGAAATGATTCATGAAATAAAGAAAAACGGAGGAAATGCAATTGCAGTTCAAGGAGATGTAACGAAAGAAGAGGATATCAGACAATTAATTATAAAAGCGGCAGAAGCGTTTGGTTCACTCGACATCATGATCAATAATGCCGGAATAGAAAATGAGGTTCCATCACACGAACTGTCGTTAGAAGATTGGAATAAAGTGATCTCTACGAACTTAACAGGGCAATTTTTAGGATGCCGTGAAGCGATTGACTACTTTTTAGCAAATAATATTCAAGGCGCTGTTATCAACATGTCTAGCGTTCATGAGATTATACCTTGGCCGCATTTTGTACATTATGCTGCAAGTAAAGGTGGAATAAAGCTCATGACTCAAACGTTAGCATTGGAATACGCACCAAAGAATATTAGAATCAATAGTATCGCACCAGGTGCGATCAACACACCGATCAATGCAGAAAAATTTGCGGATCCGAAGCAAAAAGAAGGGGTTCTTAAACTTATTCCTATGGGGTATATTGGAGAACCTGAAGAAATAGCAGCAACAGCAGTATGGCTTGCTTCCAATCAAGCGAGTTATGTGACGGGCTTAACATTGATCGCTGATGGCGGTATGACCCTCTATCCGGGATTCCAAGCAGGAAAAGGTTAAAAAAAGTTGTCCTCCCTTGCAGGGGGACAACTTTATGTTTATAAAAGAATTCCGGTGAGGGTACCAATACAAAGCAAGACGCCAAAAGACAAATGAAGAAGTGCAGTAAGACCAAGTACTTGGTTTAATTGTTTAGCTTCCCAAGTTGATACTGCGATCTTGAGACCTTTTATAGCCAAGGGAAGTGTGATTGCAGCAATAAGACTCCACGATGGCAGTATGTTCAACAAAACAAGAGCAGTTAAACTCACATAAGTTCCAATCATTAAAATGTAAAACTCAACTCTTGATGCTTTTCTTCCGATTAAACCAGCAACGGTTGTTTTGCCGATCTGCTTATCTGTTTCAAAATCCCGCAGGTTATTCGCATGAAGAATGGCCATAACTAAAAGCGCATTTGGGATAGCTGCTAAAAAGATTTCATTGTTTATACTTAATGTTTGGGTATAGAAAGAACCTACAACAGCTAGAATACCTAACGTACTTCCAGATGCGACTTCACCTAGACCGTTATAAGCAAGTGCGTAACGGGTAGCCGTGTAAAAATATCCTACTAAAAGTGAAGGTATACCGATAAAAAGTACGACAGGACCTGTTAGAGCAGTTAAAATAAGTCCAACGATGATACTAAGGCTAAAGAAAATAAGTCCTGTCACATAAACTTGGCGCGGAGTCATTTCTTTCCGGTCGATTACTCCTGATGGACTTAACGACCCTGGGATATCCGCTCCCTTCACATGGTCGAAGTAATCATTTACAAGGTTCGTCCCGCATTGTAAAAACAATGCACCAAGAAGTGTTAATATGAAAGCAGTCCAATGGATGTTTGTCCATTGCAGCGCAAGGATGGTACCAAATAGTACAGGTATGATGGAAGCTGTAAGTGAAATAGGCCGTACTGAAGCATAGATGACCTTAGGATGTATCATTTTGTTTCCCCCTTATAAGAATTATTATAGCAAAAGTTTGTGAAAGTAAGTATTGGTTTTATAGGTATTAAAGCCTAATAGGGGGTAGAAAAACACAAATGTTCTGTCCGCTAATTCATCCTTGGGAACACGAATAATATATAAGCTTGTTTTAAATCCTGGAATCCCTGACACCATTGGTGTCAGGGATTTTCTTTTATTCTAACTCTTTTTGATCACCAGAATTTTAGACTAACAGTTTTTTTGTGGAGATTCAAATCGACCAAGGTAAGCTTCTTGTAAAGGCAGGTGAGATGGGCAATTAATCTGGAATGTAACCTTTTTCCACCAAGTAATTGATAACCTGATCAACAGATTCGGTTATCGATTGTTTATCGGATTCGATAATTATTTCCGGCTGTTTTGGTTCTTCATATGGAGACGATATACCTGTGAAACCAGGAATTTCCCCAGCTTTCGCTTTTTTATAAAGTCCTTTTGGGTCGCGCTTTTTACACTCATCAAGGGAACATTTTATATATACCTCAATAAATTCTTCTCCTTCAAGGAGACTTCTAGCCATTTTTCGATCTTCACGAAAAGGGGAGATAAAAGCCGTAATCACAATCATGCCTGCGTCTACAAAGAGTTTTGAGATTTCTCCGATTCTCCGAATATTTTCTTTTCGATCTCCCGGACTAAAACCTAGATCTTGATTGATTCCATGACGAATATTGTCTCCATCCAATAAATAAGTCCTCAAGCCTTTCTCATAAAGGCACTTTTCAACTGCGTTTGCTATCGTAGATTTACCTGCACCAGAAAGACCAGTGAACCAAAGTACTGCACTTTTATGATGGTTTAATTTTCTTCTATCATCTTTCGTCACAGCAGTATGATGCCAAATAATGTTGATATGAGGTCCCACTATTTTTATCTCCTCTTTATTTATTTTGTAAAGACATTTTCATTCCTTTAATCAGCACGTCCGCGACTTCAGGTCGACTAAATTCAGGAGGCGGTGCCTCTCCATTCTTCAGCATTTCCCTTACTTTTGTGCCGGAAAGAATAACCCGGTCCTTGGCACCATGCGGGCATGTTTTTGTTGAAGCCATATTTCCGCATTTCCTGCAAAAAAAGCTGTGTTCAAAGAATAAGGGGATAATTCCTAATTCTTCTTTGGTAAAATGATTAAAAATAAGTTGGGAATCGTAAGTTCCATAGTAATTGCCGACTCCAGCATGATCCCTGCCGACAATAAAATGTGTACAACCATAGTTTTTTCGTACCATGGCATGAAAGACTGCTTCTCTTGGACCTGCGTAACGCATTGCTGCAGGAAACACCACAAGAAGTACTCGTTCTTTTGGATAATAATTTTTAAGTAAGACTTGGTAACTTTCCATCCGAATATCTGCAGGAATGTCATCTGCTTTTGTTTCGCCGACAAGAGGATTAAGCAGTAGTCCATCAACAATTTCCAGAGCTGATTTTTGAATGTATTCATGTGCACGATGAACCGGATTCCGTGTTTGAAAGCCGACAATTGTATTCCAGCCTAGCATCTTAAAGGATTTCCTCGTTTCGGCTGGATCTTGGTAAAAATCAATAAATTTCTTCTTTGGTGGGCGTGTTACAAGTGTAATGGGTCCTGCAATGTAAATTTCAGGCCGTTCCCAGAGCTTTTTTACACCAGGGTGAGCGAGGTCTGTTGTTTGAAATATTTTCTCAGCTTCCACTTTTTTATCAGGACGATATTTTTCTTCTACTGTCAAAATTCCGTATACAGTTCCTTTATGAACAAGTTTTATTTTCTCTCCTTCGATTAGAGAAGAGGCTTTACATTCTGAGACTGGTAGCGTGATTGGAATACTCCATACGTGACCACTGCATAGCCTCATTTCATTTAATACACAGAGGTAATCTTTTTCTCCAAGAAAGCCTGTAATCGGACTGTAGGCACCAATTGCAATTAATTCAAGATCGGATAAAGCGTAAAGATCCAGTTCGATTTCGTTTTCAATCGCTGAAAAATCATAGTCTGTGTTCACCCGGTTAACCAATGTCCCTCCATGAGGCTCAATCATGATAACAGCACTCCTTATTTGTTTGGTGAATTCAGGTGCAGACCGCACTCTGTTTTAATCAACCCGGTCCATCGACCTGAGCGTAGATCACTGCCATCTATAACAGGCCGTGTACAATGCTTGCAACCAATGCTTGGGTATCCTTGTTTGTGCAAAGAATTGTATGGCAATTGGTGCAGCATGATATAGTCCCATACTTCTTCCCAGCTCCAATGAATAAGCGGACAGATTTTAATTGATAAAAATCGATCATCTTTATTAATAAATTGCGTGTTTGCGCGGGTCGGTGATTGATCCTTCCTTAAACCGGTCATCCATGCTTTTTTACTGGATAAAACATCCCCCAGCGGTTTTATTTTTCGAATATTGCAGCATAAATCCGGATTCATCTTCCATAATGCTTCCCCGTGTTTAGCTGTTTGCTCATCCAGCGAAAGTGATGGTTGAATGAATTCAATACGGAGAGCGGGATATTTTTGTTTCACGCGTTCAATTAACTCATACGTTTCATTAAAATGAAGGTTTGTATCAAGAAATATAACGTTTGCATCAGGCTTTACTTTGCTTATTAAGTCAAGGAGGACAATCCCTTCTGCGCCAAAACTGCAGGCATAGACTAATTCACTTTTAAAGGTTTGAAAAGCCCATTTAATAATATCTAATGCTTCACTTCCTTCGAGAGTGTTATTTATTCTTGCGTAGTCATTCTCCATAAGATTTTTGTAAGAAAGTTCAGTCATATTCACCCCTCCTTTTTTTATTAGTAATACTGGGTAATTATTCTCGGTTTTAATTATATTAAGGGTACATTCCTTAGGTTCCACCATAAGCTTGTAAGCTTCATAATAGATATTAGATTCGGACCATTAATAAGGCAGGATAAAAAAATGCTAGGGGAACAAAAAATCGAAGCGGATAGATACCTCTTCGATTTTTCTTCATTTTCAGGCTATAAAAGTTTGAAACCACTGAAGAGAATTACCAGTGCGACAGCGGCACGAAGTGGTTTTGTCTTTACTTTGGCAGACAAAGTACTACCAATTATTACACCTGGTATCGAGCCTGTCAGCAGGTTTATTACAAGTGGATAATCAATATTGCCGGCGGATAAATAGAGCATGCCAGCCACTGTAACTAACAAAAATGCATGTGCAATGTCTGTACCAACCAACTCCGAGCCCTTTAATTGGTACATGTAAAGCATCGCGACTGCAAACAAAGAGCCAGATCCAATGGAAGTAAGCCCTACAATAAACCCCAATAATATACCGATCAAAATAGTAAGTCCTTTTTTTTGCTTAATAGGTTTTAATTGAAAACGGTTTGGCCTTAACTTATTATCGAAAAATATGCGAGCAATGATCGATAAGGAAACTAAAATCAGAACATACCCGAGTGCATTTTTTATGATTTGATCTTGATTTAGAAAACTGTCATCAAAGTGATTCAGCAGGCCGATAGCTATAGCGGCACTAGGAATACTGCCGATAGCAAGGTATTTCACTAATTTGAAATTAATCGTCTTTTGTCTCCAATGCTGAATGGCGCCAAAAAATTTAGTAATCGAATTGTAAACGAGATCAGTACCTACTGCAATTGACGGATTAATTCCTGCAACAATCAAAATAGGAGTCAAAAGAGCAGCTCCTCCTACCCCTGTTAAACCTACCAAAAAACCAACGAAAAACCCCATTATTATCATATCTATACTCATCATTCCCAACTCACTTACTTTTGTTTTTAATTATCTTGTGCGGTTTTCTTTTACCAAAAGGGAGAATCAAGATTGGAACATAAAGTTGCTCACTTCAGGGGATTACAGTATTGATACTATGCCTAATCATTGAAATGGGTGTATACATACACGGGGTGATGGAAAAAGGGGGGAGAAATTGATAAGAAAGGGAAGTATGCCTTAGTGATATGGCACTTGCATTGGTTTTGTATTTTTTATGCTTTATATAGCCACTATAAGTACTATTAAGGATTTTAATACGACGGACGTCTACTTCCTGAAAGGAGTTTTTAATTTTGATATTCTTACAACCAGAGTTTTGCAATTCACAAGGAGAAATCATAAATATTGTTGACACCAATGGGAAAGCTGTAGGGTACATTGCCTACATGTATAAAGGTGAAAATGACCTTTATATCATGGGTCAGTTGGATAATGAAGGAGAAAAGCAGAATTTTATTGATGTTACATCAAGATTTATAGACGGTCTAAAAAAATCTATACTTGGAAACGGGGAGAAAGAGCCGAATTTATTTCTCCATCTTGGCGGAGAGGCAATTGGTATGGATAACGGAGAAGAAGAAAACAGTTAACATAGATAGAGATAGAACCTCTTTAAACGGTTATGCATACGATGTTTCGTAGACAAATACCCATAGGGAGGGACTATTTTGTGAAGTATCCTCAAAACGACTGGCATCCACATCTTATTGATCCATCAGGAGAAAGGGCAAATAGATCTGAAGAACTCGGTTTAACGATGTTAATTGATAAAGGAATAAGTATAGGTTTATTTGAAGAACTCCTGCAGCTTGCAGGTCAATATATTGATTATATAAAACTCGGTTTTGGAACAACCATGCTGTATCCAATGGAACTATTACAAAAAAAAATTCGGTTGGCCAAAAAAGCGAATGTAATCTTATATCCTGGTGGAACATTATTTGAAATCGCCTCTCATAAGGGTTTAATAAAAGAGTATTTCTATTTTTTGAAAAAAGTTGGGTTTGATCATGTTGAAATTTCAGACGGTACGATCGATATGCCTTCAAGCAAACGGCGGAAGTGTATTCTCGAGGCTGTTAATCAAGGGTTTACTGTCATAACCGAACACGGTAAAAAAGCAACCGGCAGTCAAATTGAAGTGAAAGAATTAAAACGGACTCTTTATTCCGATCTTGAATGTGGTGCTTCTTATATGATTGTGGAAGGAAGGGAATCGGGTGAAGATGTGGGCATCTATAATAGCAAAGGAATAATTGATAAAGAATTTCTTCATGATATCGAAAAAATGATTCCCAAGCATATGAGAAACTATCTAATATGGGAAGCTCCGCAAAAACAACAACAAAACGATTTAATTCATTTTTGGGGAAGAAACGTAAATTTGGGGAATATCCATTTTGAAGACGCCTTTAATCTTGAATGCTTAAGAAGGGGGCTGAGATTCGATACTTTCTTAACAGACAGACCCGGACCTATTTTACAGACTGATTAATTAGTTATGAAAACTGGAGGAGAAGTGCACTCCAGTTTTTTTAATGATATACGGTCCCATCCCATCGATAATTATCCAATTTGTCCTTATCCAGCAATGCTCCTATGCCAATCGCATCTGGTATTGTTACCGTACCGTTAGTAGGCTTAACCGAAAGAAGTGAAGTAAACGGATTTTCCATAACATCCCATTCAACAGGCTCGATATTGTCATTATCCATTTTACTCCATGGAGGCAGGCAGGCTTGGGCTAATAGAGCATATAGTCTTGAAAGTGGCCCGTCAAATGTATGAGGGGAGCTCTGTATGCCAAAAGCCCGGGATAGATGAATAGTTTCTCGATATCCATCTATCCCATCTTCATGCATTACATCAGGCTGAAGAATATCAACTATCCCACCTTTTAATAGAGGAAGAAATTGAGCGGTTGATTTTAGATTTTCTCCCCCTGCGACCCGAATTGACAATTTGGTACGTAATAGTCTGTAGTCTTCCAACCGGTCCATCGGTATTGGTTCCTCGATCCATAACATATTTGGCCACTCTCTAAAATAACGATCCCATTCACGTGCTGTTGCAGCATCATAACTTTGATTCGCATCAAGTGCAAGTTGAATTTTTTCTTCCAACATGCTCTGGACTGATTGGATGTGAGCCAAATCCACCTGCAGTCTTTTTCCGCCAATTTTAACCTTTATCTTACTAAATCCTCCACATATCGCTTGCTCAATTAATTTCAAAGAATGGTTTATCCAGTCTTCCTTTTGCGTATATGATTGAAACGAAGCATAGACGGGAATCGAATCTCTCAGCTTTCCTCCCCATAGATCGCAAACTGAAAGCCCTGCTGATTTTGCAACAATTTCTGTAAGTGCCATGCTAATTCCATAGGCCGACCTTTTGTTCCATTTTTTTACAGTGGTTACAATCTGATTCCTGTCTGTCGCTTTTTTACCTAGCAGATAGGGAATGATACGATCATGAAACCCCTTTTCTAGCGTTGGCAGCCAATCGGCACATTCTCCCCATCCTTCTATTCCAGAATCTGTCGTAATTTTAAATAAAAAACACGATCGATATTTTTTATATCCGTTGGCATCACCATATGGAACAGGAAGTTTATACAGCAATGGAAAAGTTTCTACATTTTTAATTTTCAAATGAGTTGCCTGCCTTTCTTTCATTTACACAAACATAGATGGTAAGAACCACATTTTCATGTATTTATGTAAGGGACAATCGAATGAAAGATCCAAAAGTATATAGGACCCATTCCTTATGAGTAAATTTTTTTTATGCAATCAAGATTAGGTTGTGAAAAAAGTTAGCATGTATTCATTGTTTTGAATCAAAAAATGAGTTAAAGGAAAAGGTAATTAAGAAAATGAAATTTAATTGGGAGGAAGTAAAATGAAAAAACAGGGAACTGTTGCCATGATTGCTATAGCTTTTATACCAATGGTAATGGTACTAGGAAATTCTATGCTGGTCCCGGTACTTCCCACCATGAAAACAAAATTGGATTTATCTCAATTTCAAGTAAGCCTAATCATAACGGTGTTTTCTCTTGCAGCAGGTTTGATCATTCCTTTAGTTGGATATTTATCTGATCGATTTGGTCGTAAGTGGATCATTGTTGGTTCACTTGTGATTTATGGAATCGGGGGAATCGTCTCAGGATTATCAGCTTGGTTAATGGATAATTCCTACATGATGATTCTATTGGGACGTATCATTCAAGGAATTGGAGCAGCGGGTACGGCACCGATTGCTATGGCTCTGATCGGCGATTTATATTCAGGGGCGCAAGAAAGTAAAGCCCTTGGTATCATCGAGTCTTCCAACGGTGTAGGAAAGATTTTATCGCCGATTATTGGATCTGCCATCGCTCTTATTACGTGGTTTGCGGTATTTTTCACCTTTCCAATTCTTTGTTTTGCAACGGCTATCTTTATTTGGTTTGGTGTAAAGGAAAAGAAAAAAGAGAAAGGAAAAGCTCTTCCTGAATATCTAGGGGCTTTGAAGCAGATATTCATAGATAAAGGGAGATGGCTGATTCCAGCATTTTTTGTAGGTTCGGTAGGCTTGTTTATTCTTTTTGGTGTTTTATTTTATATGTCAGATATTTTGGAACAGAGATTTAAAATTGACGGTATTATTAAAGGGTGTATCCTAGCCATTCCATTATTGGGAATGGTGGTCACAGCTTATATTACCGGTTCTAAAATAAAACAGAACAAACCATTAATCCGAAAGTTAATGGTCATAGGATTATTAATTTTAACAGGGTCAATGATCGTTGTATCTTTCTTTCAACAAATATATCTTTTGATTGGTCTTTTAACGTTGGGGAGTGTCGGAACAGGTCTATTGCTGCCTTGTTTAAACACGATGATTACTGGAGCCGTTGAAAAAGCAGAAAGAGGTATGATCACCTCTTTATATGGAAGTGTTCGTTTTCTTGGTGTAGCTTTCGGACCGCCTCTCTTTAGTTGGTTAATGAGCATTTCACATAAGACAGTTTTTTTAACCATGGCTGGTTTAAGCTTGGTCACCTTAATTTTAGCCTTTATTTTAATTAGACCAGAAAAGAGTAATGGAAGTGAAACAGAAAGTAAGCAACAATTGGGAACTTTATTTAAAAAAAGAGAGAAAGTGCCAACTTCATGAGACTAGAAAATTTTTGATACTATATAAATTATTTTCATTAACAAAGCGGTAATTGCGGCTGCCATTAGAGGGCCGACCGGAATTCCACGTAAAAAGACAATCCCGATGATGGAACCGACTACGAGTCCGACAACCATATGGGGTTCAACACGAAGCATTTCCAATCCTTTCCCGTTCATATAAGTAGCAAGCGCTCCTCCTGCCAGGGCGACAGCTCCTGAAAGTGTAGTAAGGAGGAGTAATATATCTTTCCCGCTAATCTTTCCGCTTGCAAATGGTACTAAGACAGAAATTGTTAAAAACAAAAGGCCTAGTTCTAATCCACGCCGTTCCAGCATTGGAAAGAAACGTTCCAGTGAAGACAATTTCAACACCATCAAGAAGC
Organism: Fictibacillus barbaricus; assembly: GCF_014635025.1. GTDB lineage: Bacteria > Bacillota > Bacilli > Bacillales > Fictibacillaceae > Fictibacillus > Fictibacillus barbaricus. The sequence continues at coordinate 1,451,850 of NZ_BMCE01000001.1, forward strand.
TGGCAGCTGTGGCAATTATCGGTGAGCGGCCGACTAAACCTATGATAATTAGAATTACAAGTGATAATTCACCTGAAGACATATTCAATGATATTCAACCCCTGTCCAATTTCTACTCTAAAGGTTTATGTGTCCGATAAAGAAAGTATTCTATTTCCTTTCAATATAGGAACAATTTGAGATATGTCTGTCTGGCCGCAATATCGAATATCTTCTTCAAACTGGTTCTGAAGCAGCCTTTTACCGGTAGTGGTTGTAAAAAGGAGTTGAGGCAATTTTTTTGCAAGCTGAAGAAAGCTGGCTTCCATTGCATCTGAAAAATCACAGGTTATGATGGAAGATGCCTGTTTTTTTACTAAATGAACCATCATGCCGGCCGCAAGTCCATCCTCAAAAGAAAATTCATTTCGTGTCCCTGCACAATAAATTGTAATATCACTATTATGAACCAATGCTTCTTTTATACAAGCGGATGCATTGAGAAAACAACCAATTAACAGCCTGTCTGCTTGAGCTGCTTTTTTCATTGCCTGAGTACCATTTGTAGTTAATAAAACAAGATGTTTTCCTGTATGTTTTTTTGTCTTAAGAATTGTAGGTGAATTATTGTAGTCGAATCCTTCAATTTTTTTACAATGCCATTCCCCCGCTAAAATAGTATTTAAAGAGCGTAAAGCAAGTGCCTCCTCGGCTTTCTTAACAGGAATAATGGATTTGAAGCCGGAGTCTAAAGCTGTAACAATTGTACTTGATGCTCTTAGTACATCAATTACGATCACCGTCCGACCTTTTACATGTTCAGGTTTGATCTCTCCAACTGTTGATATCGTTTTAACTTGCATACGCAAATTCCTCTCCTTTAAAACTCTTAAGGTTAAGAACTAATGTTTACATACTCTACAAAAATTTGGACGTGCAAGTCCTTTTTAGAATATATTCGGTTGTAACTATTTAAAACCCTCATTTTAGTTCTCGAAGAAATATGATAAAAAATTCAGTCCTACAAGAGGATTTGTTAAACCTTGATAGATATTTTAAAAATTATTGAATGGATAGGGATTGATGAATGCTTTTAAGCATTTTGTTTAGAATACTAAATATTAAATAAAAAAAATGTAGGTGTAATTATGCCAGGGAAAGAGTTTTTAACAACATCTGATATAAATGTTATTGTTACAGCGATTCTGATCGGAACTTTCGCCCGCATCATAACGTTAAAGGAAGATTTCCGCCAGTATCCCAGTTATCCAAATGGCTATTTAATTCATTTGATAACAGGATTTGTAGCTGCTTCTTTAGGAGCAGTAGCACTTCCAGCACTGTTAAGTAAAAACTTTATAGCAGTGACTTTTTTAACTTTAGCTATTCAACAATTCCGGGATGTTCGAAAAATGGAAAAAGAAAGTTTGATTGACTTAGAAGAAACTGAATTTACATACAGAGGAAAGGCTTATATTGATGGCATCTCTAAAACATTTGAAGCAAGAAATTATTTTTCATTAGTAGTAGCCCTAGTTACATCTATAACTATCAAGTTAGTTCCTGTAAAAGGGTGGTTGGACATAATAATAGGGATTGCAGTTGGTCTTTTGCTGCTGTTTTTATTAGTCAGAATATCAAAAGGAAAAACAATTGGTGATATTGCCCAAGTTAAAGCTGGTAAAATTGAAGTTAAGGGATCTGAACTGTTTGTAGAAGGAATGTTTATTACCAATCAATTAGGAAGTGACCTAGCGCAAAAGCTATTTAAAGATGAAGGAATGGCGGTTGTCATTTATCCAAATGAAGACCATTTTCGCATCAACCTTGAAAACTATGGCCAACGCCAAGCAGCTCTTTTTGAAGCAACTAGATCGTTGGGTTTAAAACGTTTTCATTATACAAGGAGAGATTTTGAAGATGGGAAGGTAGTCGTTGCTCTTGTCCCAATAAAAAAGGATATGGATGCTCTCATCGAAGTTGTTAAAAAATGTCCTTTACTCGAAAGTGTCAAAAAGCCAAATTCCGTCATGAAAACAAACTTGAGAGGAAGATAAAAAATGGGAAGAGAGTCAAAGGTAAGTCCAAAATATGACATTCTAGCTGTAGTTACGCTTAATAAGGATCGTGTTCTTTCCGGAAAACCTCTTACATTATTAGCCCAGAACGAAGAGGAGCAAAAGGAAATGACAGATGATATTGCAAAAGCATTAAAAGCGGAAATTGTCAGAATGAAAACAAATGACTTTCTTATTATTAGAGAATAAGCGGAAATGGATCGTACACATATATAATTCTGAAAAAATCACTATTTTTAGAAATAGGCGCTGATTTTAGGAAACAAACTAATAAAACATGCATATCCTTTTAAAGGTTAAAATATTTCTTTACAATACTTGGCAATTTGTGTATGATTTGCTAAGGATAGTAAAAACAAAAAAGGAGGTTGAACAAAATGACTATGACTATGATTAATATTTCTAAAAAGAATAGAAGTGTACGTTCGACCGCCCTCAGGAGCTTTGTGTCTATTTAAATTTGTTTAAGAGACACCGTAGGTCGAATACCTGCGGTTTTATTATGTCTTTTTTTAACACCGCAGGATTTGTTCTGCGGTGTTTTTTATATATAACCTAAAGGAGGAGATAGAAATGATAATGGTTGGAATTACACTGCTTACTTGGCTTTTAACGGAGAAAGACTCGACCTAAGGAAAAAATAAATTGAATTGAGGAGTGAATCAACATATGTTTACACTGCATTTGTTTTTTGTAACCATAACCTTTTCTATAAAGAAAAACACGAGGTCAGAAGAGTTTTATGCCTATGACGAGGAAGTAAAGTCCCTTTATGATCGTGCTAAAGAAAAGGCTGCATATAATTTAACATCAATGTAATAAGATAGACAAAGAGCGCCTTCCTTAAAAATGGAAAGGCGCTTTTATCTTAAACAGGACGGAAGAAAATATGAGAGGTTATCTGTTATAGGATTACCAATCCTATACCCGAACGCACTCGGCTGTCCATTAATTATAAACGTACCAGTCATTCTATGGCCTTCAAGAACCCCAAGCCTAGACTCGAATTTCATCTTAGGGAGCGGTACATGCTTTTGATAAACACTTACATAGTTATCGTACGTGGTGTTTTGGTCTTGATCGAGTAAGCTGCCAGTCTCATCATAGATACGAACGGTATCACCTTCACGTCCAAAGACAGGTTTTTGAACAAACTTTTCTTTCTTTTTTAAAAAAAGATCGGGCTCCAGATAGGTTGGAAGGAAATACTGTGCGATCCATTCATGTTCTTCTTTTGTGAAAAATGGAGATTCTTCTTCGTGAAGGCCCCAGATCACAGCAAGAACTGCTTTACTTTGTAATAAGAATGCTGAAGGTGGATTGATAACCGCCAGTTTATTTTGGATTACAAGCTGAGTGAGCTGAAGTCCAATTTCTTCATTTGTATTTTTGTCTCGATCTTGAATGAGAAGTTCAATGGGAAACGTCTGTCTGTATAAAACATCAATCCTGTCACCTTCCAGGTCGAACAGTCCTTCATCCTTCTTAATCACTAACTGATCCAAAGGTATAAATTGAGAAGGAAATCCAGAAAGTCTCTTTAAATATAGAACCGTTTCTTTATCCTCTATATTTTCCTCATGAGCTGTAAAAACAATATTAGGTGCATGTGAGGTTTTTAAGTGGCGATAAGCCGCTAATATAGCAGATCGAACAGCTTGTTGCAGCTGATTTTCCCTACCTTCGTTCGGATCTTTAAACCCAAAGTATTTACTGATCAGCCCATTTACTTTAAAACATTCATAAATAAAGGTAGGAGTATCACTATTAAACTCCATTATTTTGTGTCCATCTGGAGTTTCTACAGAATCGATTCTCCCGATCACGGTTTTAGCTAAGGGTGTTTGTAACCGAAGAAAGGGAAACAATGAATCAGGAAAACCTAGTAGTCTTAATGTGTCATCTTCTATATTTTTTGACTGTAAAAGAGTAGCTGTCTTAAAAAGAATATGGCCAGCTTTTTCCCCAAGTCTTTTAATTTCCTCGGGTACAGCTTGAGGAATTGAAAAGGGTTTAAACAGCGCATACTCCTGACCATACATGTCTGCCCAAAATTCAGGGAACTGCTCATAAAATTTTTGTCTTTCCTCTTTATAATCCACAATAACTTTCCTCCGAACATACAAACATAGCGGTAAACTGGTATTATAAACATAACAAAGAATAAAAGGAATGAAAATAATGGAACTTACATATTACATAGAAAAAAACGAAAGTTATGAACCGTTTTTAACGTATAAGATTCCTGAGAACATGCACAACGATGAAAAGTACGCGAGGCAGCTCTGTGAATTTTTAGTTTCAGGTCAAAAGGAATACGAGCTCCAATCAAACGAAATGAAGGGTAGCGAAGAGATTTTAATCGTAAAAGAAATCGGCCCCATAAGACGTTTTACAGAAGAACCAAGTTACAAAGGAAGAGGAATATTTTTAGAATTTAGAAAGTACAACGAAACGGGGGACATGCCGCTTTTACATGTTCAAGCCTTAAATAATCACTGGGATGTCATAAGATACTTATTAAAGGATGTAGTTGATATTCCACGTCAAGGACAATATATTAGGGATTCAGCAGAGATCGACGAAGACCGTGCAGTTTATGTCATGTATGTAGGTGAAAAAATATAAAGCATGCGGCAGCCGCCGCATGCTTTTTTAATAAGTTAGACACTGAGCGATAACCCAGCCGACTGAAACACTTAATAACAAAACTAAAAGTCCAACCGCTTTATTATCTGCATCAATTGCTTTAGATATACTTGAACGAATCGCTAAATGTTCAGCAACAAACAAAGCAACGATTTGAGCAATGATACCAACTGATCCCCATATCAGTAGATCAACTATGCTCAATGAATTCGCAATGGCAGATCCAATGACAAAAGCAAGACCGAATAGTCTTCCACCAAGTGAAAGCGCAGCTGCAGAGTTCCCTTTGCTGATTAATTGAAGTTCTTTTGTTTTTGTTGTTAACTCAAAAATGATAAAGCCGACAAATAATAATCCAAGGCCCGTAGCTGCATAAAGGGCAAAATTAAGAAATAATTCCATCTCGACAACTCCTCATGATTTATCCACCAAATCCTTTGCTTCCACCAAAACCAGATCCACCGCCTTTAAAACTTGAACTGTTTTTGTAGGACTTATAAGCTGAACTCTTTAACAAGCTGCTTTTTCCCTTGAAAAATGAGCCACCAAAAAAATAATAACCAAAATAGCGAGAGTTTGTATCATCACATTCATATACTCCGTCATCTTCATCCCATTCCCAATCTTGGCACTCAGAATCAGTAGGTTCCGGCGGAAGTTCTTCCGCTTGATCATTACAGCCAGATAGCATCATGGCAACAGATGCAGAGGAAACCCCAGCGATTAGCTTCTTTGTTTTATTCACGTCTTCACCTCATTCCAAGCCTAATTATAGTATGTATAATACTGCAGTTAAACCATTTATTTCTAGTACGTTAGAAAAAATAAAAAGGTTTCGTCTCATTTTGGATGTACAGACACACCCAAGCCCAGCTCCGCATAAAGATAAGGGAGTAGAGAATGTCTTGGAGGTGCTGTTATGTCATTAGTAGGTGTGTTGGCCTATTTCTTTAAAGAAGTCATGCTGTTTGTGTCATATGTTAAGAACAATGCCTTTCCCCAGCCCCTGTCTGAAAATGAAGAGAAGCAGTACTTAAAAGATATGGCAGACGGAGACGAACATGCAAGAGCCATGTTGATTGAGCATAACTTAAGACTTGTAGCGCATATCGTTAAGAAATTCGAAAATACTGGTGAAGATACCGAGGACTTAATATCAATCGGGACCATTGGATTGATCAAGGCGATCGAGAGCTATTCTAGAGGAAAAGGAACTAAACTTGCGACATATGCCGCGCGCTGTATTGAGAATGAAATATTGATGCATCTTCGTGCATTAAAGAAAACGAAAAAAGATGTTTCCCTTCATGACCCCATCGGAACAGATAAAGAAGGAAATGAAATCACGTTGATTGATGTGCTAAAAGCCGAAACAGAAGATGTCGTGGATGCGATCCAATTAAAGATGCAGAAAAAGAAGATCTATGATTACATCCACGTACTAGATGACCGTGAAAAAGAAGTGATTGTAGGGCGCTTTGGCTTAGACCTTCAAAAGGAGAAAACACAACGAGAGATCGCTAAACAGCTGGGCATATCAAGAAGTTATGTTTCACGCATTGAAAAAAGAGCACTTATGAAGCTGTTTCATGAATTTTACAGAAGCCGGCAGCAGAGTGAGCGGTAGAAGTTTAAAGTTTAAGCCTCTTCTAGGTGACTTTGGAAGAGGTTTTTGCTATAGATGCATTGAATTCTTTTTGAAAAAAACACGTACGAAATCAAAAAAATAAATCACATAAAAAAAGTCTTTAATCATATAAAAATCTAATGTAATCAAGTAAAAATAGGGTATGATCACATAATTCTTGTCCTTCTGCGGTTTTTTGTCCACTCTATATAGGCCACTTAAATGATTGGTAACAATTACAGTCTTTTTATTTTTTTTATCGGGCAAACTAAAATAAAAAAGGAGTTAAGAACATGGCAAGAAGAAAACGACAGCCGATCGTTCCAGAAGCAAGAGAAGGACTCGATCGTTTAAAAGCAAAAGTTATGAGGGAAGCAGGGTATAAGGTGTCGGACCAATCTCCAGATGATGTTAAATATGAAGTTGCCAAAGATATGGGTGTATCATTAGAAAAAGGCTATAACGGAAAAATCACTTCAGTTGATGCTGGAAAAGTAGGCGGTCAAATAGGTGGGAGAATGGTAAAAGAATTGATCCAGCAGGCAAAAGCTAATCTTGGTAAACAGGTTCGTTAAGAAAAAAAACACAAACGTGTTTAAATACACAAAACAGGGAATAGAATAGGTAAAAAAACCAGGAGGCGTTGATATGCAAGAAGCCGTATTGTATGGATCATTCGTTGTCATGCTAGCCTATTTTATTTATGCTGCAATAGCTGAATAGTACTCACGTACAAACTCTCCAAGCAGGAGAGTTTTTTAATGGAAAATAAATTACATAAAAATAAACTTCATAGTCGATTTTTGCGTGAATATTTTTTATAATAAGAAAAGAATGGAAATATGTACATAATAGGGGGAGAAATATGCTATTACAAGATTTAAGGCAAACATGGGAACTTGATTCCGTTTTTCCTGGCGGAAGCGAGTCCAAAGAGTTGTTGGCAGAGATTAAATGGGCGGAAGAGGAAGTTAAGGTCTTGGCTAAGAAAGCAGAACAATTTACTTTTTCTAATGAAAATTTCTTAAACCTTATTGGAGAACTTCAGAATTTTTCTGAGAGATTATCTACTGCCGGTTCTTTTGTAGGCTGTTTGATCGCACAAGATGTTAAAGACAAGAAAGCGATGGCACTTCGCGGAAGATTGGAATCTGTTTATGCAGCATTTTCTAATGTTGGTTCTTTAATCGATCAACAACTCATGGAAATTTCAGAAGATACTTGGAACGAACTCATCAGTCTTCCTGAGTATCAGCACATTTCGTTCTCCTTAAACGAAAGAAGAACGAATGCAAAAGAGAAGCTTGGCATCTCAGAGGAATCTTTAATAAATGATCTAGCTGTTGATGGATACCATGCATGGTCTACTCTCTATGATCTTGTTGTAGGAAGAATCAATATTAAAGTAGAAATCGATGGCAAAGAAGAAGAACTATCAGTTGGCCAGGCAGAAAACAAGTTCTCAAATCCTGATCGTCAAATAAGAAAAGATACGTTCAAAAAGTTTGTGGAAGCATGGGATCACGAGGGAGAGTTTTGTGCGGCTTCTCTTAATCACATCGCAGGCTTTAGGAATGAAATCTATAAGCATAGAGGTTGGAAAGAAACCCTGAAAGAGCCACTTGCGATTAACCGAATGAAGGAAGAGACACTTACAGCAATGTGGGATGCAATCTCTTCTCAAAAAGATATTTTCGTTAAATATCTTGATCGAAAAGCGAAACTTTTAGGTCTAGAAAAATTAAGCTGGTTTGATGTAGATGCTCCGCTATCTTCAGCAAACAGCAAGATGAGCTACGATGAGTCAGCTCAATTCATCGTTGAACAGTTCCGTACACTAGCGCCTAAGATGGCTGAGTTCTCTGAAAAGGCCTTTTTGGATGGATGGATTGAAGCAGAAGATCGTTCCGGTAAGCGACCAGGCGGATTCTGTACGGGGTTTCCTACTAAAAAAGAAACACGCATCTTTATGACGTTCTCTGGAACACCAAGTAACGTATCAACCCTTGCCCATGAGTTAGGTCATGCGTTCCATTCGGATGTATTAAAAGAAATGCCATATTATGCAACGAATTACGCCATGAACGTGGCCGAAACAGCTTCAACATTCGCTGAAATGATCGTTGCCGATGCAGCAGTATCAAATGCAAAAACAAAAGAAGAAAAGATTGCGCTGCTAGAAGATAAAGCACAAAGATCTGTAGCGTTCTTTATGAACATCCATGCTCGCTTCTTATTTGAAACAAGAATGTATGAAGAAAGAAAAACAGGCCAATTATCCGTAGAACGGTTATGCGAATTGATGGAAGAAGCACAAAAAGAGGCATTCAACGGTGCTCTTGATGAATATCACCCATATTTCTGGGCGTCTAAACTCCATTTCTATATTACAGATGTTCCGTTTTATAACTTCCCATACACATTCGGATACTTATTCTCAGCAGGTATCTATGCAAAAGCAAAAGAAGAAGGCCCTTCCTTTGAAGAAAAATATATTGCACTTCTTCAAGACACAGGAAAGATGGAAGTAGAAGAGCTTGCGCAAAAGCATTTAGGTATTGATATTACAAAACAGGATTTCTGGCTAAAAGGCATTGAATTAGCTGCAGCCGACGTAGAAGAATTCTTAGAGCTTACTGAAGAATAGAAAAAAGAAACCGCAGTGATGCGGTTTCTTTTACTTTTTATAAAGTCATTTATCTCTTTTCAATAGAAATGGTACTGATCATTAAAACGGATAGAACGATGGAGAGGAACATGTAAAAGAATCCTGGTACCAAGTTAACGGTGAGATATCCTGTAGCCAGTAAACATCCGGCTACCGTAATAGGGACCCCTACGAATGATCCAGTAAACTCCGTAATATTAAACCGTGCAAGGCGGATCGCTCCACAAACAATAAAGATAATCGTAAAGATCATACCTGGAACACCGAACTGATGAAGTACAACCTGATAAATTAAAAATGCGGGTGCAATACCAAACGATATTAGATCACAAAGTGAATCCAACTGTTTTCCAAACTCCGATTCAATATTTAGCTTTCTTGCAACCATTCCATCAAAGCGGTCAAAAAGACCTGCCAAAAAGATTAAGATAAATCCCGTTTTCAAATCTTCATTAATCATGAATAACAAAGCCAACGCACCTAGTGATAGATTGATCAATGTTAAGAAGTTAGCTGTTTGGCCTTTCACTTTCTTAAACGTTGAATCAATGCGCTCTCTTTCGAGCATGAACATACAATCACTCCTCAAATGGTAACCAACTGGAACTATGGTGATCAAATTTAAGCGGAGGATGATACGTTATTCCTGCTGCTAAATTCGGGCAACAATGGTTCGTTGCTTAAAATTATATACCTATTTTATTTATTATATGTCAAAGAGAAAGTGATTAAAAGTGGATAATGGTCATCCTCTATTTGACTTATTATTCTCTTCAAGATCATTAAAAACGGTTTTTTCTGATAAAGGAACACCAGTCCGATAGGCTGCTCTAGAAATCATATGACCTGCCACAGGTGCTGTCATAAGCACGAAGAGAATACCAAGAATTAATTTTCCGCTAAACAATTGCATTTCAGATAATACATAGATAAAGGAACCTATTAGTATGCCAGATACACCTAAAGTAGAGGCTTTACTGGCAGCGTGAAGTCTAGAATAGACATCCGGGAATCGGAGAACACCAAGGGTTCCTGAGAAAATAAAAAAGGTGCCGATGATAAGGAAAAAGCTAATCACGATCTTGATCAATGATAACACCCTTTTCTAAGAATTTTGCAACAGAAACGGTTGCAATGAAAGTCAATATTCCTATCAGCAAAATAATATCATTCAGTTGAACCGTATCTAAAATAATTGCCATTAAACCAGTGATCGCTATTAAGTTAACACCGATTGTATCTAGAGCAACAACACGATCTGGATTGGACGGACCAACGACAGCTCGATATAAAAGAAGCAGAATCGAGATGGTTGTTATGAACAAACAAAGATGGACAACAATAGAGAACCAATCTGTCATCGAGTTACCTCCCTTATTGCTTTTTCAAAAGAATCTTTGATGCCGACAATGGTTTTGTTTACATCAGGAAGATCGATTGCGTGAATATAAATAAAACGTTGGTCTCTGGAAACATCGACTGATAATGTTCCAGGTGTAAGAGTGATTAAATTAGCGAGTAAAGTAATTTCCCAATTCTTTTTAACATCAATCGGAAGAGCGATTATCCCAGGCTGAAAATCAAGACGAGGCTTGTACACCCACTTTAGGACTTCTATGTTAGCTAGAATAAGCTCTTTAATGAATAGGAAGATTAAGTAAAGAATTGATTTCACTTGTTTGAAATAGAATGAATCAGGAATAAATCGGTTAAGCAAGAACAGAAGTGCTGCCCCAATCACAAATCCAACCAAAAAACTTGCGAAAGAGTAGCTCTCAGATAAGAACATCCAAATAATGCCGATCAGCAAATTTAAAATAAGTTGAAAAGTCATGGGATTACTCCTTTAATACATAATCTATATAGATTTCCGGGTCGATCAAGCTATCTGCTGTAGATTGGATGTATGGATAGAACCATTCAGCACCGACACCTAGGATGATTGTGATCGCTATCAATACAGCAGAAGCTGCCAATCCAGAGCGCCTTACTTTCTCCTTTGGTTCTTCTTTTAACTCACCCCAGAAAGCACCGATGAAGATACGGATTACGGAAAATAAGATTAACAAACTTGATAACAAGCCAACACCTGCTGCCCAGTAATGTTCCTCGTCCATGGCACCTCTTAAGAGAAGATACTTACCTATAAACCCGCTAAAGGGTGGTATTCCAGCTAGCACGAGTGAAGCAATAAAAAACATCCAGCCCATTAAAGGTGCGGTTTTGATGTATCCACCCATCTTATTTAGATCAGATGTTCCTGAATGCCATACGAGTAGGCCGGCAAGGAAAAACAACGCTGCCTTTATCGCCATATCATGCACAAGGTAATAGATCGTTCCAGCAAGCGACTCCGCTGAAAATGTCCCGATCCCAAGAACCATAAATCCTATAGCAGGCATGATGTTATAAGCGATGATCAATTTAACATTTGATGTAGAAAGTGCTCCGATCACGCCAATCAGCATGGTAATCGTCGCAACCCAGATGAAAAAGGTGTGAGTCAACTCAAGTTTGTGTGAGAAGATGAGTGTGTACACCCTAAGCATGGAATAGACACCTACTTTTGTCAGAAGCGCTCCGAATAGTGCGGACACGACTGGCGCAGGAACGATGTACGATTTTGGAAGCCAAAAGTACAAAGGAAACAATGCACCTTTAGTTGCAAAAACAATAAACAAAAGTATCGCAATAGCTGTTAAGATCCCTCGCTGCTCGACTTCTGCAACCCGTTCGCCAAGCTGTGCCATATTAACCGTTCCTGTTACTGAGTATAGAAAAGCTACTGTAGTAACAAAAAGGATCGAAGAAAATAAGTTTAATAAGATATACTTAACAGATTCCCTAAACTGGTGTTTTGATCCGCCGATAATGATTAAACCATATGAGGCCATTAGAAGTACTTCAAAAAAGACAAATAAGTTAAATAGATCCCCTGTTAAGAAAGCCCCGCTCACACCTGCGATCAACAAAAAGAACAACGGATAAAAGTAATGCTGTGTCATATTGCTGGTAACGGATGAGGCTGCAAAAATAACAGCGCTTATCGCAATGACATTTACAGCGAGAATCATGATGACAGATAACTGATCGGCCACTAGGATTATCCCATATGGGGCTTTCCAGGCTCCTGTTTCTAAAATGAGAGGACCGTTTGCAAAAACATAGTAACTAAGGAAGATAGCGACTCCTAAGTTTAGAAACACAGTAAAAAGTGATAGATTTAACGTCAGCTTTTGTTTCTTATTAAAGAACACAAGCAAAGCTCCGAAAAATAAAGGTATGAATATTGGCAAAAAAACTAAATTACTCATCGTCCGTTCCCCTTAGCTGATCCATCATATCCGTCTTATTGCTTTGATAGGTACGGTAAGCCAGTACAAGTAAAAAGCTCGTAACCCCAAAACTTATAACAATAGATGTCAGTATTAGCGCTTGAGGAAGAGGGTCTGTATAGATTTTGATCCCCTTTTCCAATATAGGCGGTGCACCACGGTTCAGTTTTCCCATCGTTAAGATGAACAGGTGAGCTCCATGGGATAATAGCGCTGTCCCTAGTACAATTTTTAAAAGTTGTTTTTGAAGTAAAAGATAAACACCGGCTGCAAATAAAGTTCCGGCTAGTATAGACATAACAATTTCCATTAGTGATTCATGTCTCCTTTATCCCGGTATTTTATCATGGCAAAAATGCCTAAAGCAGCTAGGCCGAGTACCGCTATTTCAAATAATGTATCGAGTCCACGGAAATCTACGAGTATAACGTTTACGATGTTGTCTCCTCCACCGAGTTCATAGGAGTTATCCACGAAATATTTCGCAATGCTGTCAAAGTACTTTGAACTGTGTGAAGAAATCGCTACGATTGTAAGCAATGCTCCGGTTGATGCTGCGATAACGAAATCAACAAGCTTTTCAGAGGATTTCTTATCTGACTTTTTTAACTTTGGCAGATGTGTAAAACAAAGCAAGAATAATGCCACTGTGATGGTTTCAACGATTAATTGTGTTAATGCAAGGTCAGGTGCCCGGAAGAAAACAAAGAGCAGTGACAGCCCATAACCGACGACACCGATTACAATGATTGCTGCGATACGCTGCGTCATCCAAATCGTTGCAATAGCTGCTACCGCCATAACAAATCCTACTAATACTTCTGGCCAAGTAACGGGTGCCAAGTCATCGAATGAAATTTTAAATCCATCAGTAACGTATATGAATATAGAAGTTGAAGCTGTCAAGAATACGAGAATAATGGAAGTATATAGACGCAGTGAACCTGTCATATAAGATTTTGTAAAAACACTAGAGAACTTTAATAACCCGTTTATTAACGATTGATACCAATAATCTGAGGAAAATTTCCCAGGTATGGCATTATAAATGGGCTGCCATTTCTTTAATGTAAAAGCCAGAATCGTCCCAATTACGACAACAATCAGTGACATATAAAGCGGTGTATTAAAACCATGCCAAAACGCAAGGTGTGTAATGGCAAAGTCACCTGTAATCGAAGCTACAGCAGGAGCTAGAAGCGGCTCGTTGATCAAGTTTGGCAACAGACCAACTAAAACGACAAAAACGATAAGTATAATTGGTGATATTAGCATTCCGATCGGAGCCTCATGTGGCTTTTTCTCTAACTGGCCAAGTTTTGCTTTCCCCGTAAATGTACCGAATACAAGATACATGGAATAGACAAAGGTAAAGATGCTTCCAATCACCGCTAAGATCGGAGCCCACTCTGCGAACAATCCAGCAAAACCACTTGTTTGTTCTAATTTCAATGATGAATCAAAGAACATTTCCTTGCTTAAGAACCCGTTAAAGATAGGCAATGGTATGCCTGCCATAGAAAACGCTCCGAAAAAGGCAAGGGTAGCTGATATTGGCATAAACGTATAAAGTCCGCCAAGTCTTCGAATATCTCTTGTTCCAGTCTCATGATCCACTATTCCAGCAATCATAAATAGACTGCCTTTAAATGTAGCGTGATTAAAGATATGGAATATGGCTGCAAGAGCTGCAGCACCAGTTCCAAAACCTAGCATCGTCATGATCATTCCTAACTGACTGATCGTTGAATAAGCAAGAATTCCCTTTAGGTCAGTCTGTCTAGAAGCAAGGAACGAACCTATACACAGGGTGATCAAACCGATCCCTGAAACGATGATAAAAAATTCATCAGATCCGCTAAAAATAAGGGAAAATCTTGCTACTAAATAGATTCCTGCTTTGACCATCGTTGCAGAATGAAGATAGGCACTAACAGGTGTTGGTGCTTCCATCGCATCAGGAAGCCAGCTATGAAAGGGGAATTGTGCAGATTTCGTAAATGCTCCTAACAGCAGTAATATCAGAATTGGTATAAAAAGATTGCTTTCTATGATTTCAGACCTGTTGGCGATCATCGTTCTGATGCTGTTTGTCTCGGCAGTAATAGATAGCAGAATAAGAGCACCCAACATAGACAGTCCGCCAAAAACGGTTACAAGCATAGATTTCTGTGCACCATACGTTGACTTCTCCCGATAGAACCAGAAACCGATTAATAGAAAGGATGAAATACTTGTAAATTCCCAAAAGGTATAAAGAACAAAGACATTATCTGAAAGAACTACCCCTAGCATCGATCCCATAAATATAAGCAGATAAACATAAAAATGAACGAGTTGTTCTTTTTTTGATAGATAAAAGATGGAATAAAGTACAACGAGGGAACCGATCCCTGTTATTAAGAGAGAAAAAAGCATGCTTAGGCCGTCCAAGTAAAAGCTCAGTTGGATGTCTAATGAAGGTATCCAATTGGCAACACTTTGCACGATTTTTCCCTCAGCGAGTATAGGCATTTTCGTACTAAATAAAATAAACAGAACGACTGGAACAGGCAGAACAAACCAGCCAGTATGTATCCGGCTTACTCTTTTTGCAGAGATCCCGATCAACAGCGCTGCTAAAAAAGGCAAGAATATGTAAAAATGTAACATAAATACGAGCAAACCTCCTTTAAACCCAAATAATCATCATAGTCCATTACATTGTAAGCAAAACCTTTCCGTTTTAGCAAATACTTTACCGAACAGAAACCCTCTCATTTCCTAGTTAAATAACTATTGAATATCCTTCCCAAAAAATACCTAACCTATCTGAGAGGTGAATGATAATGAGACCCATTCATATATACGGATTAGTATTAATTTTGTTTCAACTGACGGGGTGTCTAAATGACTCTATTTATAAGAAGGAAGAAGGAAGAAGGAAGAAGGCAGCCCTGTTTTTGGGTCAAGGGAATACTACCGAAAGCAAATAAGTTTCTCAGATACAGGTGTATTTAGCGCTTCTTCCCTGGCAGAAGAAATGAAGAGGGAAATTAAAAAAGATACACTAATCAAACATCCCTTAGTCTGGAAAGAAGATAAAAAGTATGTTGTGGCTATAAAAGTAAAAGCTTATCATCTAAAGGAGGCTGAAGGATTGAGTAAAAAATATAAGGAGATTTGGGAAGATAAATGGAAGATTCCTGTAGAGATTACCTTTACTCCAAGTGATTATAGAAAAGCAGAAAAAATCCTAGCAACAAAAAAATAGAGCGTCATAGACGCTCTACATTAACACTTGCTGTAATCTTGCATGAAGTGATCTTCTGTCGATCTCTTTTTTTATTAACATAATAAAATCTTTGCTCAGCTTTAATTCTCTAGCTTTTAAGTATGACTCGATCAACAGGTCGTCCGAAAGTTTTTCCATAATATAGCCCTAGAGAAGCGGCATGGTCACCTCCTGTTTTTTAAAGAAAATGGTTATTCGTTATTCTAAATTCGTATAGAAGTCATAAAGTAGTAAGTCAGTGTTTATGTACTGGGTTTATGTACTTTGAAGCTTACCATGTATTGTAAAATAGAACAATCGTTCGTTTATCCACAGTGTTTGGTGGATAAGTTGTGGGTAAAATGTTAACATCTTTATGAAAGATAGCAGGATACTAGGTGAATAATGTGTATAAGATTATCCACACTGTTGGGTAGGGGAACAATTTGTCGAAAACTTTTTTTGTTCTTTTGTATTTCATGTACATAGAGACGAATAATGTAGAAAAATCGTTTGTTCTTCCTTACATTACTGGTAAAATAGAAACGTTCAAAAGGAAATGTGAAGAGGTGCTAGAATGTTAAAACATTTTTTACCGGATCAGCATGTTCAAAATATATTGGATATCACACCGGAAATGTTAGTTGAACGTGGAGTGAAAGGGATTATCACAGACCTAGATAATACGCTAGTAGAATGGGATAGACCTGAAGCTACACCAGAGTTGATTAAATGGTTTACTTCTATTAAAGAAAAAGGAATTTTGATTACGATCGTTTCGAATAATACACAACATAGAGTTAAAAGCTTTTCTGATCCAGTCGGGATCCCTTTTATCTATAGTGCAAGAAAGCCGATGACAAAGGCGTTTAAACGAGCATTAAAAGATATGAAGCTTAAGGATAAAGAAGTTGTTGTGATTGGAGATCAACTTTTGACTGACGTGCTAGGAGGTAACAGATTAGGTTTGCATACTATTCTGGTGGTTCCGGTAGCAAGCAGTGACGGATTTTGGACAAGGTTTAATAGAAAGATCGAACGTATCATATTGTCTTGGATGAAAAGAAAAGGCATGTTGCATTGGGAGGAATAGGATTGGAACAAATTAGATGTGTGGGCTGTGGTATATCCATACAAACAGAGGACAAAGAAGCGCTCGGATATGCACCTCTTTCTGCACTGACGAAAGAGCTGCCTATTTGCCAGCGCTGTTTTCGTTTAAAACACTATAATGAAATTCAAGATGTAAGTTTAACGGATGACGATTATCGTAAAATAGTTTCAAGCATTGGAGATGAAGATGCATTAGTCGTAAAGATCGTTGATATATTTGATTTTAATGGCAGTTGGCTCCCAGGTCTCCATCGATACGCCGGCAAGAACCCCATACTTCTAGTAGGGAACAAACTTGATCTGCTCCCTAAATCTGTCAATCCCAACAAAGTCGTTCATTGGATGAAAAAAGAAGCGAAGGAATTGGGATTAAAACCAATCGATGTTCAGCTGATATCAGCAGAAAAAGGGTATGGCATCGAAGAGCTGGCAGAAGCCATTGATCATTTCCGTCAAGGAAAAGATGTATATGTAGTAGGCTGTACGAATACAGGGAAATCTACGTTTATAAATCGATTAATTAAACAATATGGTGAAGAAGCATCCGATTTTATTACAACATCCCATTTTCCGGGTACAACATTAGATTTAATCGATATTCCTTTAGATGGAAGAAGCCATATGTATGATACACCTGGAATCATTAATCACCACCAAATGGCACATTATGTATCTAAAAAAGAACTGAATATCATCATGCCGAAAAAAGAAATAAAGCCGATGGTATTTCAGTTGAATGAAATGCAGACGTTATTCTTTGGCGGTCTTGCGAGAATGGATTATTTAAAGGGCGGGAAACAATCCTTTGTATGTCATTTCTCGAACCATTTGAATATCCATCGAACAAAAACAGAAAAAGCGGACGAGCTTTATAAAAACCATCTTGGAGAAATGTTATCACCTCCAGAAGACATCACAAACTTTCCGACATTAAAGCGCTATGAATTTATGATTAAAGAAAGTAAAACAGATGTTGTGATATCAGGATTAGGGTGGGTTACGTTTACTGAGGCAGGAGCAAAAGTCGTTTTTCATGCTCCAGAAGGTGTTGCAGTAACTGTTAGAAAATCCTTAATATAAGGAGGATTTTTATTTATGGTAAAAGCACTTGTTATAGGCGATCCCATTGAACATTCCTTATCACCAGTTATGCACAATGTGGCTTTTAATCAGGCAGGGATACATGGGAGTTACGAGAAGCAAAGAGTAACATCAGAGGAATTAGATGGATTTATTCAAGGTTTTAGAAACAGTGGATATGCTGGGTGTAATGTCACCATACCCCATAAGGTTTCAATTCTTCCTTATTTAGATGAAATTGATGAGGAAGCAAGGGAGATCGGCGCAGTTAACACCGTTGTAAACAAGAACGGTAAATTGATCGGATATAATACGGATGGAAGAGGATTCTTACTGAGTTTAAAGGAGAAGATCACTAAGCCTCTTACAGATCTTAGTATTTTGTTAATTGGTGCAGGCGGTGCCTCAAGATCCATTGCATATGCATTGAAAAAGGAGAATCCTAAACAGTTTTCAATCGCGAATCGTTCAGAAGAGCGGCTCCGTTCGTTATTAAGAGACTTAAAAGAAGAACGTATAGAACCATTATCATTAAAAAGAGCTGAAGAAGATCTTTCCCGTTTTGATGTTTTGATCAATACAACAAACGCAGGCATGTACCCTGAGGTTCAAACAGTACCACTGAACCTTCATCATCTAAAAGAAGATGCAGTTGTATGCGATATTGTCTACAACCCGCTTATGACCAGATGGCTTGAGACCGCAAAAGATAAAGGTGCAGAGATTGATAATGGAGTTTCGATGCTTGTTATGCAAGGTGCTATGGCTTTTGAGAAATGGACAGGTATCTTTCCGGACACAGATAAAATGAAACAAATTGTTATAGAACAACTTAGGAGGTAATTATGCTTACAGGTAAACAAAAACGTTTTTTACGATCACAGGCTCATCATATTCAACCTATTTTTCAGGTTGGTAAAGGCGGAGTTAATTCTAATTTAGTAAAACAAGTCGAGGATGCACTTGAAGCAAGAGAACTTATAAAAGTAAGTGTGCTCCAAAATTGTGAAGAAGATAAAGATACTGTAGCCATAGAACTTTCTACTGGTTCAAAAGCAGAGCTCGTACAAGTAATCGGTAGTACGATCGTACTTTATAAAGAATCTGTTAATCAAAAACGCATTGAGCTCCCATAAGGAGTGAGAGAATGGATAAACATATCGGGCTTTTTGGCGGAACATTTAATCCACCGCACATCGGGCATCAGATTATTGCTCAAGAAGCATTGAAGCAATTGAAATTAGACGAAGTGTGGTGGATGCCTTCTTCTAAGCCACCTCATAAAGTAAAAGATATGGAAGTTTCCGACGAACAGCGTATTGAAATGATTCGAAAAGCTATTGGTAACAATATTCAGTTTTCCCTTTCTTTACTTGAGTTTGAGAGAAGAGGTCCATCATATACTATTGATACAATACGTCTCTTAAACCAAAAGTATCCCGATGTTAATTTCACTTTTATAATGGGTGGAGACATGGTCCATTCTTTAAACAGCTGGCATGAAATTGATGAGTTGAAAAATCTTGTTCAATTTGCAGGTGTCAGCCGGGAAGGGTATCCTTTTGACGATCATTGGGAGAGGTATCAAGTAAAGCATGTAGAAATACCTCATATCGGAATATCTTCTTCTTTTATACGTTCAAGATCAAAAGCTGGGGTGAACATTCGTTATTATATAGCGGATGAGGTCTGGAAACATATTAAGGAGAATCATCTATATGGATCGAACACAAGCACTTGAAATTGTTAAAAGCCATCTAACAGAACACCGCTATATTCATACGATAGGTGTGATGGAAACAAGTATAACGCTGGCACAAAAATATGGTGCTGATGTAAAAAAAGCTGAAATAGCAGCTATTTTTCATGATTATGCTAAATTTCGGCCAAAAGATGAAATGAGGCAGATTGTTAAAAATGAAGGACTTCCACAGGATCTATTGCTTTATGGAAGTGAAGTACTACATGCCCCAGTAGGTTCAGTTTTGGTAAAAAAAGAAGTGGGAATTCATGATGTAGAGATTTTGAATGCTATTTATCATCATACAACGGGTAATAGCAATATGACGACACTCGAAAAAGTAATATTCTTAGCAGATTACATCGAACCAAACCGTCAATTTCCAGGCGTTGATGAAGTTAGAGAAGCAGCACAGCAAGATCTGAACAAGGCATGTTTAATGGCGGTTAAAAATACAATTCATTTTCTAATAAAACAAAACCAAAAGATTTATCCACTAACGTTTGATACGTACCATGGATTGTTAGAGATAATTAAACAAAAATAATAGGAGGAATGCACTGGATGGATGTAAAAGAGCTTATGGAATTAGTGGTTAAGACAGCAGATGATAAAAGAGCAGAAAACATAGCTGTTTTAGATATGGAAGGCATTTCTTTAGTTGCGGATTACTTTGTAATTTGTCACGGTAATTCAGAAAAACAAGTTCAAGCCATATCAAAAGAACTAAAAGATATTGCATTGGAAAATGGTATTCAGATTCGTCGAATGGAAGGCTTTGACCATGCACGCTGGGTATTAATTGACCTAGGAAATGTAGTAGTACACGTATTCCATCGTGATGATAGAGGATATTATAACTTAGAGAAATTATGGGGAGACGCAAATACAGTGGATGTAGATGCTATTCTTTCACCCCAACAGAACATATAAATGGCTTATCAGCAATTTGCCTATCTTTATGACGAGTTAATGGACGATGCACCATATTCAGATTGGCTTTTCTTTGTCAAATCTGCTGCGTCAAAATACCTTAAGAATGCTGAGCGCTTTTTAGATGTTGGATGCGGCACAGGTTCTATGACGGTCCTTTTGGCCCAAGAGGGTTTTGATGTGACTGGGGTAGACCTCTCTTCAGACATGTTGATGGTTGCACAAGAAAAAGCGGAAAAGGCGATGGTTCAACTTTCTCTTTTTCAGCAAGATATGAGGGAGTTAGAAGGGTTAGGCGAGTTTGATTGTGTAACCATCTTGTGTGATTCACTTAATTACATCTTGTCACAAGAGGATGTAAAAAGGACCTTTATTTCAGCAGGCAAACATATGAGTTCTGGCGGTCTTCTTTTATTCGATGTTCACTCCATACATAAAATTAACGACATTTTTATTGGACAGACCTATGGAAGCAACGAGGAGAATCTCTCTTATATATGGCAGTGCTACCAAGGAGAATTAGAAAATAGTGTTGAACATGATCTTTCTTTCTTTATTCTAAATGGGTCAAAATACGATCGTTATGATGAATATCATGTCCAACGAACGTTTTCCGTTGATGAATATACTGAATGGCTGAAAGAATGCGGGTTTGAACTACTAGATGTCACAGCTGATTTTAAGCCGTCAGTCCCAACTGAAAAAAGCGAACGTATATTATTTGCAGCTAAAAAAATATAAAAAGATTCTATGAAGACAGCCAATGTGCTGTCTTTTTTTATAGGAAACGGTACAATAACGAACATAGAGTGTAACATCTTAAAGAGATTAGGGTGAGTGTAAATGTTAGATCATGACCCATTATTAAAAAATAATATTTTAGAAACGATTATTGATAGCGCTTACGAATGGATTGTTGTAGTGGATCATGAAGGCATCGTTCGCTATATGAATAAAACATATTGCGAGTTCTTAGGCGAGAATCCTAAAGAAGTTATTGGGAAGCATGTTACAGATGTTATTGAAAATACGAGGATGCATAAAGCTGTTTTACAGGGAAAGGTCGAAATTGCAGACCTTCAATTTATTAGAGGCAATTATATGATAGCGAATCGGATTCCCATTTTTAACGAAGGTAAAGTGATAGGTGCTGTTGGTACAGTTATTTTCAGAGATACCGAACAATGGAAAAGAATGAACTCTCATATTAAGGCACTCCTTCACGAACTAAACTTCTATAAAAAAGAATGGGAAGAGATAAATGGAGCAACTTACACGTTAAATGATTTCGCTGGAACTTCTATGGAAGTAAAGAAGATTAAAGAACATGTAAAGAATATTGCAAGTGGCGATCTATCTGTACTTATTCGAGGTGAGAGCGGAACAGGTAAGGAACTGTTGGCGCACAGCATACATCAATTAAGTGAAAGAAGTGCTAAGCCATTCATAAAGCTAAATTGCGGTGCTGTTCCAGAGCACTTATTTGAGTCTGAACTATTCGGATATTCTGAAGGAGCCTTTACCGGTGCTAAAAAAGGAGGGAAACTTGGGAAATTTCAGCTAGCCGATGGCGGAACATTGTTCTTGGATGAAATTGGCGATCTTCCTCAAAGTATGCAGATTAAACTGCTTCGTGTACTTCAAGAGAAAGAAGTTGAACCTGTTGGCGCTGTCCATACACACAAAGTAAACGTTAGAGTAATAGCTGCTACAAATCGCCCTTTAGAACAACTAATCTTAGAGAATAAGTTTCGGGAAGATTTGTTTTATAGGATTAATGTACTTCAGATTCAGATCCCTCCGCTCCGTGAACGCAAAGAAGACATCTGGCCTTTGGCAGAAAGTTTTATACGGATTAATTGCAGAGATACAGGGAAGAGAATAGTAAGTGTCGATGAAGAAGTGAAAGAAGCTTTTCTTCATTACAACTGGCCAGGAAATGCAAGGGAACTTAAGAATTTTGTAGAAGCAGCTATTCAGCTTACTCAGTATGACCGTTTAACCTTAAATGCATTTCCTGACTTTTTAAAAGAAAAACTTGAAGTTAACAATACTCAAAAGACCTTAAAAGAACATGTGCAAGAAACAGAACGAAAAGTTATTACTCATTACCTTAAAAAGATGAACGGTGACATTATGAGCGTTGCAAACCAACTCGGAATCGGAAAAACAAATCTTTACGATAAAATTAAAAAATATAATATTCGAAATGAATAAACAGGTTCCGGAAAATCGGAAAGTCTTTCCGATTTTCCGGAATTTTTTAACTTTGTAAAATATATAAGCTGAACGTAGCTTTATTACGAATAAGTTCCCTATTTGAGTGGTGCAGGACTTACTTATTTTCCGATTTTTCGGAATAAAACAAACTTTAAAACTTCTTTTACAAGGTTTGTTTATTTGGCACGGAACTTGCAACAAATAAATAAGGGCGCAGAATGCTGAAGGGAGATGTTATTTTAAGATTTGAAAGCGCTTTATTAATAGGAAAGATTGAAAGAATGGGGGATTGAAATGGACATTATTATTATTTTATTAGCTTTATTCTTCTTAATGTTCGTTGCATACAGAGGTTTTAGTGTAATTTTATTCGCACCGATCGCTGCTTTATTTGCTGTATTGCTGACAGAGCCGGGGCATGTACTTCCATTTTTTTCGGGTGTTTTTATGGAGAAGATGGTTGGTTTCATTAAGTTATACTTTCCAGTCTTCTTATTAGGAGCGATATTTGGAAAGGTTATAGAGATGTCAGGATTTGCAAAATCTATCACGCAATTTGTAATCAAGCTGATTGGACCGGCGAGAGCGATGCTTGCGATCGTGCTTGTAGGAGCTATTCTAACCTATGGCGGGGTATCCTTGTTTGTTGTTGCCTTTGCTCTTTATCCGTTCGCAGCAGAACTATTTAAGTTAGCTGATATTCCAAAACGGCTTATTCCAGGAACAATTGCATTAGGAGCTTTTACATTTACGATGGATGCTTTCCCAGGCAGTCCACAGATACAAAATATCATCCCTACATCCTTCTTTGGTACAACAACTTGGGCTGCGCCTTGGTTAGGTTTCATTGGAGGTATGTTTGTCTTCATTCTTGGTATGGTCTATTTAGAATGGCGGCGAAGACAGGCTGCAGCAAAAGGGGAAGGGTATGGAACAGGTCACAGCAATGAACCTGAAAAAATAGAGTCTGAAAACCTTCCTAACGCATTTATTGCGATCCTTCCTCTAATTTTAGTGGGAGTGTTCAATAAATGGTTTACAGTTCTTATTCCAAAATATTATGGTAAAACGTTCGACTTTTCTGCGATCGGCATGAAAAACGTACCTGAGATTCAAATTCCATCACTGGCAGCGGTATGGGCGGTTGAAGGAGCATTGATTATCGGAATCGTTACCGTGCTTCTGTTCTCGTTTAAGAGAATTAAAGACAACTTTAATAAAGGGCTCAACTTATCGATTGGCGGTGCACTGCTTGCTACTCTAAATACTGCATCAGAGTATGGGTTCGGTGGAGTAATCGCAGCACTTCCTGGTTTTACGGCAGTAAATACAGCAATGTCAAATACGATTAAAGATCCGTTGGTGAATGAAGCTGTAACAACTACTACATTAGCTGGTATTACAGGATCAGCATCAGGGGGTATGAGTATAGCACTCGCCACAATGAGTGAAACGTATATTGCTCAAGCGAATAAATTAGGCATCGACCCAGAAGTACTCCACCGTGTAGCATCAATGGCTAGCGGAGGGATGGATACACTTCCTCATAATGGTGCCGTTATTACACTTTTGGCTGTTACAGGATTAACTCATAAACAGGCTTATATTGATATCTTTGCCATGACGATTATAAAGACAGTAGCGGTATTTGTCATAATCGGACTGTATTATATGCTTGGTATCGTATAAAAACGGATGGATGTTAGGAGTGGTTTTGATGAAATCGTTCGTACAAGATAAAGTTGCCTTTATCACTGGGGCTGCTAGCGGCATTGGTTTACAGTTAGCAAAAGCATTTGCTGAACAAGGAGCAAAAGTTGTAATCAGTGATCTAAATGAAAAACAGGCGAAGGAATCAGCTGAGTCTTTAAAAAGCAGTGGCTTTGAAGTTTTAGGGGTAGGATGCAATGTTACAGTTGAGGAAGATTTAACAAGAGCATTAGATCAAACCATTCAACAATATAGCAGGATAGATATACTTATTAACAATGCCGGGTTGCAGTACGTATCTCCGTTAGAGGAGTTCCCTACTGAAAAATTTCAGCAGTTGATCAATGTGATGCTTACCGCTCCATTTATGGCTACTAAACATGTGTTTCCGATCATGAAAAAACAAGGGTTCGGCCGAATCATAAACATGGCCTCTATAAATGGTTTAGTTGGCTTTGCAGGGAAAGCAGCTTATAATAGTGCAAAACACGGGGTTATCGGCCTAACAAAAGTAGCTGCTTTAGAAGGGGCCCCACATGGTATAACGGTTAATGCTGTCTGCCCAGGATATGTTGATACACCTCTAGTGAAGGGACAACTTGAAGACCTGGCAAAAACACGAAACGTAGAGCTGGAAAAAGTTTTAGAAGAGGTAATCTACCCACTTGTCCCTCAAAAACGGTTGCTGGATGTTCAAGAAATTGCGGATTATACGCTTTATCTTTCCAGTGAAAATGCAAGAGGTGTAACAGGGCAAGCTATTGTCATCGATGGCGGTTATGTGGCACAATAAAGAAGGTAATAATGATGAATTTAATTGACATTTACTATATTTAGTGTCAAAGTAGATAATACAAACCTATATATGGAGATTTCAGGTGCCGGAATGTTCCGGCTTAAAAGGGAATTCGGTGTGAGACCGAAGCTGTCCCCGCAACTGTAATTGTGGACGAAATGGAAAAGCCACTGTACAGATAAGCTATTGAGAATGGCTGCTGTATGGGAAGGCCCAAAGTAGGAAGAAGCAAAAGCCAGTAGACCTGCCTGAATACTCCTATTTTCTTTTCCTCGGGGATTGGGAGAAAGAACAGTAGCTGCGTGCGCTATATTCTTGCAGATTAAACATGTTCCTTTCACCCTCTTCCTGATTGAAGAGGGTTTTTTATTATTTACTAAAGGAGTGTTTTGGATATGAAAAATACAGCGGAGGCTTCTTTGCTCGGGGAATGGTTAAGAGAGTGTGTTGGTAATTTCCCAGGAATTCAAGGAGAGTCCTTTTTAAAAAAAGCAGAAGAAATTGAAGGTAGAAGCAGTGATTCTGCAACCCTATACAGGCTGCTAACCATGGAAGCTCTTAATGGCTTAAACGCCGAGGAGCCTGACTGGACATTTGTAGCATCACGTATATATTTAAGGCAGTTGTATGAAGAAGTGATGCAAAACAGGGGAGAAATAGAACAGCCACCTTATTCAAATCTGTATGGGCTGATCAAAAAGCTTGTAAGTTTAAACATCTATGATTCTACAATTCTATCTGCTTACACTGAACAAGAAATAGAGGAAGCGGGTAAATGGATAGACCCTGCTAAGGATAAGCTTTTTACATACATAGGATTGAAGACACTAGCAGACAGATACCTGGCAAAAGGTTTTGATCATGAAAAATATGAACTGCCTCAAGAGCGATGGTTGATGATTGCCCTGTTTTTAATGAGAGACGAAGATCAAACGCAAAGATTAGAACGAGTGAAAGAAGCATATTGGGCTCTTTCTAACCTGTATATGACCGTCGCAACTCCAACTTTGGCAAATGCCGGTAAGAGCTATGGCCAATTAAGCTCATGTTTTATAGATACGGTTGATGACAGCCTTAGAGGAATCTTTGATTCAAACACAGATGCTGCAACTGTTTCAAAAGGTGGTGGGGGTCTAGGCTTATACCTTGGCAAGATTCGTTCTAGGGGATCCGATATAAAAGGATTTAAAGGAAATTCATCAGGAGTTATCCCATGGATGAAACAGTTGAACAATACAGCAGTATCGGTCGATCAGCTTGGTCAGAGACAAGGTGCTATCGCTGTTTACTTGGATGTTTGGCATAAAGATATATTGGAGTTTCTTGATGCTAAGTTAAACAATGGTGATGAGCGTATGAGGACCCATGACTTATTTACAGGCGTTTGTCTCCCGGATCTTTTCATGGAGAGTGTTGAAAATCGTGATGATTGGTTTCTCTTCGATCCGCATGAAGTACGTAAAGTAAAAGGCTATTCACTCGAGGATTTCTATGATGAAACAAAAGGATCAGGCAGTTTCAGAGAAAAGTATGAAGACTGTCTGAAAGATGAGAGGCTGTCCAAAAAATGTGTGCCTGCCATTGAGATTATGAAAAGAATCATGAAGTCTCAGTTGGAGACAGGAACACCATTTATGTTCTACCGCGATACGGTTAACCGGTTAAATCCTAATCCTCATAAAGGGATGATCTATGCTTCCAATCTTTGTACAGAGATTATGCAGAACATGTCGCCTACAATTATTTGTTCTGAGACAACGGAAGATGGAAAGATCGTGATTAGAAAAAATCCTGGTGATTTTGTCGTCTGTAATTTATCATCTCTTTCTCTTGCTAAAGTGATCAAAGATAATGTTTTGAAACGAGTCATAGATATTCAGATTAGAATGCTTGATAACGTCATAGACCTTAATCGGATCGATGTTCCACAAGCAGAGATAACGAATAAAAAGTACAGAGCAATAGGGGTAGGAACATTCGGATGGCATCACCTTTTAGCAAAAGAGGGGATCAAATGGGAAAGCGAAGAGGCTGTAGCCTATGCAGACAAACTGTACGAAAAGATTAATTATTATGTAATAAATGCAAGCTCTGAACTGGCTAGAGAAAAAGGAAAATATCCTGCATTCCAAGGGTCAGATTGGGAAACGGGCAATTATTTTAAAAAACGTAATTATACGAGTGAAGAGTGGATGTGCTTAAAAGAAAAAGTAAGCACACAAGGTTTAAGAAATGGTTATCTCATTGCTGTTGCACCTAATTCGTCAACGTCGATCATTGCAAATTCAACTCCAAGTGTAGATCCTATCTTTAAGAAGTTTTATTCAGAAGAGAAGAAGAACTATAAGATTCCTGTAACGGCGCCTGATTTAAATGCTGAAACAACTTGGTTCTATAAATCCGCATTTCTTATTGATCAAACATGGAGTATCGAACAGAACGCGGCTAGACAAAAGCATGTGGACCAGTCGATCTCATTTAATCTGTACGTTAATCACAATATAAAAGCTAAAGATCTGCTGAACCTTCATATGCAAAGTTTCAAAAAGGGTTTAAAGACAACCTATTACACGAGATCCACTTCGATTGAGTTAGAAGGATGTGAAAGCTGTGAAAGTTAAAGAAAATTCTAAGCTGATGGAAAGAAAAATGTATGATGTTACTGCACCAAACGCATCTACAGGAATTATTAATGGACAAAGTTCCAATGTGTTAAATTGGGATGATGTCAGGTATAAATGGGCCTATCCACTCTATAAGAACATGCTCTCTAATTTTTGGACCCCATTTGAGATCAATATGTCTAGTGATAGTAAGCAGTATGTAAACCTAACTGAAAAAGAGCAAGACACATTTAATAAGATCATCGGATTGTTAGCTTTTTTAGACAGCATTCAAACAGACTATTCAAGCAGAGTTGCTGCTTACTTAACAGACTCGAGTCTAGCGGCACTAATGGCTACTCTATCCTTTCAAGAAGTGGTACACAATCAATCTTATTCCTATGTATTGTCTTCGTTAGTTCCGAAGTCTAAGCAAGACGAAATTTTCGAGTATTGGAAGACTGATGTTATTCTTCGGGAGCGCAACGATTTTATTGTACAGGGTTACGAGAAGTTTCTTGATGACCCTACTCCTGAAACATTTATAAAATCTATAATCTACGATGTGATCTTAGAAGGGTTAAATTTCTATTCAGGATTCAGCTTTTTCTATAATTTAGCAAGAAACCAAAAGATGGTATCTACTTCCACGATGATTAATTATATTAATAGAGATGAACAGCTTCATGTTTACCTTTTCTGCCAGGTGTTTAAAGCTGTTTTGGAGGAATATCCACAACTGAGAAACGAGGAGCTTGAGTCATTTGCAAAAAATACTTTCGAAAGAGCAGCTCAGCTGGAAATCAAATGGAGCAAATATATAATAGGAGATTCTTTTGAGGGGATTAATGAATCGGATCTCGAAGCATATATCAAATTTATGGCGAATAAACGATTGAATGAGCTCGGCTTTGACAAACTTTATCCAGAGTATAATAAAAATCCGCTTCCTTGGATAAAAGCTTATTCTGATGTCAATTCCGGAAAAAGTGATTTTTTTGAGCAGAAATCGAGACAATATACAAAGGTCTCGGACGAAAATGGGTTTGATGAACTATAAAAAGCCGGGAAACTCATTCCGGCTTTTTTTCTTTAGGTTGTTTATAATGACAATATAGGTTATTAGAACTCTTCTCTTATTTCGAATTGCTGACTAACCTTTTCACATTCTTCATAATATTTTTCATGTGTTCGTTTAATAACGTGATCAAATACGTCATTTACCTTATCGCTTAAGATCTTTATACCTTCCCCTGTAATTCCACCCTTTACACATACCTTTTGTATCAGAGTCGGCAATGTATAAATATCTTTTTCAAGCAGTTTACCCATGCCGATGATCATGTCACTTGCCAGCTGTGTTGCCTGTTCTTTCGTGATGTCTGTTTGATCCACAGCGCTATTAATGAAGCATTGCAGCACATATCCTATAAACGCTGGGCCGCAGCTCGCAATATCAGAAGAGATCCGAGTAATACTATCATCGATAACGAGCGGTGTAGAAATGCAGGACATTAATGAAAGCAGCTTTTCTTTAAATTCATTGTGACATCTCTTTCCGAACGAGATGAGTGAGGAGCCGGATAATGCTCGATTATTGATGCTTGGTATCGCTCTCGCAATATTGCAGACTAGCAAGTCTTCCAGCTGTTCACAGGAAATGGGGCTTGTAATAGAGACAAGTAATTGATGTTTAGAAATATTGTTTTTATGACTGGAAAGCAACGAATAAAATTCATGTGGTTTTACACAGATAAAAACAATCTCAGCAAACCGGAATACGTCTTCGGGTGTAATTCCTATCTTTATTTTTGGATAGGCATGTTGCAGCCTCTCCGCTTTGGACAGGGTGCGGTTAGTAACCATCAGCCGTGATGGCGGAATGGCAGAAGATTCGATGAAAGAAGCAGCAAGGACGCTCCCCATGTTTCCAGTTCCGATAATTCCAATCTTCATACCTGAACCTCCTTCCTCTACCTTAAAATCTATGCGGTCATTGTTTCGAATATGAATTCTGTAATGTTCAAGCATATCTAAGCAGGTGAAATAAATGGAGAAAATCAAACAACATTTAACATGGTTTATCGGCGCAGGCTGTATCCTTTTTCTTTTAATAAGTTTATCTCTATTCAATTATTTCAAAAGTGAATCAAATATGCCAATAACATCTCAAATACCTATACAAGACCAACCTGAAATAAAATCCTCTGATACTGAAGGCGATAAAAATCAAAGACAAATTACAAATGAAAAAAATATTATCATGATCGATGTACAAGGTAGTGTGAAGAAGCCAGGGGTATATCAGATGAAAAGCGGTGATCGGGTGATCCATGCGATTCAAAAAGCTGGAGGTTTTTTAGAAGAAGCAGAAATTCGTTCAGTTAATCAGGCATTAAAAATATCAGACGAGATGGTTATTTATGTTGCTTCAAAAGGGGAGGAATATGAAAACCAGGAAGGTGGCAGCAACAGCGATCATCCAGTCAGTGAAAAAATAAACATCAATTCTGCCGATCAATCTATACTTCAGACACTTAATGGAGTCGGTCCTGCTAAAGCCGAAAGCATTATCGCATACCGTGAAGAACACGGTCCATTCTCATCTCTAGATCAATTATTAGAAGTAAAAGGGATTGGTGAAAAGACAATAGAAGAATGGAAAGATAAAATCAGCTTTGAATAAGGGTTTTTATTGACCCTTTAATTAGCGGGGTCTACACTAGGGTTATAGAAACAGAGGAGGCGGATTAGTTGCAACGAATTTCTTGGAATGAATATTTTATGGCGCAAAGCCAGCTGCTTGCCCTTCGCAGTACTTGTACCCGTTTGGCAGTTGGAGCGACTATTGTAAGAGATAAGCGGATAATTGCAGGTGGTTATAACGGTTCAATCTCTGGCGGAGTTCATTGTATTGATGAGGGCTGTTATGTGATTGATGGTCACTGTGTAAGAACTATACATGCTGAAATGAATGCTCTTTTGCAATGTGCAAAATTTGGGGTGCCTACAGATGGAGCAGAAATGTATGTCACTCATTTCCCTTGTTTGCATTGCTGCAGATCGATCATCCAAAGCGGTATCAAAAAAATTTATTATGGTGAAGACTACAAAAACCATCCATATAGCATAGAACAGTTTAAAGAAGCCGGTGTAACGGTAGAAAAAGTAGAAATGAAAATCCCTCCTTCAGCCTTCATTCCTAACGGAGTATGAACCCACGGTATGCCGTATTAAGTGCTATCTCTGCACTTAGTGGTATATGGCTGTATAAGTATCATTCGATAACCGGGTTTGTATTATCTGCCTTCCTGGTTATCGTTATTGTTTTACAGTTTAAAAAGAAGTCAGCCTTCATCGTAAGTTTTCTTCCGATATTCTTCTTTTATTCTAGCCTCACATTAAATCCACATGCATCAAAATTATCAGCTCAAAGTATCAGATTTTCAGGACAAATAGTTTCCATACCGAAGATGGACGGCAGGTTGCTCAGCTTTCAATTTAAAGCGAACGACGAAAATGTAATAGTCCAGCACCGGATGAAGTCGTCAAACGAAAAAAATGAACTATCAAAATTAGAAATAAATATGACTTGTCTACTGAAAGGAAATCTGAAAAAACCTGAACCCCAAAGTCATTTTTACGGAATGGACTATCTGGAGTATTTAAGCAGCAAAAGAATAAAATGGATTCTTGAAACCGGGAGCATTAGTAGTAAACATTGTGCAATTAAGAGCCAGAAAAGTATAAAAGAGAGTGTACAAATATGGAGAAGCCGGGCTATCCATCATTTGGAGGAGTATTTTTCTCAAAACACTGCCAGTTTAATGAATGCTCTTCTTTTTGGCTACAGAGAGGGGATCAAGCCGGAAACTCTTGAGGCCTATCAGAGATTAGGATTAACCCATCTATTAGCTGTATCAGGTTTTAATGTGGGGATCGTCTCGTTCATTCTTTATTCGCTTTTAGTTAGAGCTGGTATAATAAAAGAACTTGCTTACATGCTTATTGTTTTATGTTTACCGCTTTATATTGTTTTAACGGGTGGAGAAAGTTCTATTGTACGAGCAGGGATGATGGGAATCCTTTTGTTATGCTTTATTATCTTTAGAAAAAAGATTAGTCCTGTCGTTCTTTTATCAATTGTTTGTATAGGGATGCTTTTTTGGAACCCTTCCTATGCCTTTGAACTCGGATTTCAGCTTTCATTCTTAATGACCTTCGTTCTGATTACGTCTCTTGCTTTTTTTCAATCAAAGTCATACGTTCAACTCCTTATCCTCACATCATGTTTGTGCTCGTTATTTTCGTTTCCGATCATCTTATATCACTTCTATGAATTTTCAATTTGGTCAATCCCCCTCAATATCCTCTACATTCCTTTTGTATCTATCCTTTTGTTTCCTGTTTCTTGTATGGTTCTTATTCTTACTTTAACTGTACCGGAGAATCTTCCATTTATCGTTTCCATTGTAGAATTCATTTTCGGAAGTTCCGCCTTGTTTTTGGAAAGAGCTCAGCTGCTTAGGGGTAGTATAGTCTTAGGGAAGCCAGCAGAATGGATATTTATATTATACTTCATCTCGATTTTCTATTTTGTGTATAAGTGGGAAGTGAATAAGAGGCTCAAGGTTAAATCAGTTGTCCCTTTTCTACTGATTATCATCATTCACGCTTGCCTTCCATATGTTAATCCAAATGCAGCTGTTTCCTTCATTAACGTAGGCCAAGGAGACAGCATTTTAATAGAACTGCCTTTTAGAAAAGCGGTATACCTGATCGACACAGGAGGTTCTATTTCTTTTGAAAAAAAAGAGTGGGAAAAAAGGGACGAAGAATATAATGTAACAAAACAAGCAGTCCTCCCTTTCTTAAAGGCTAGAGGTTTAAGAAGAGTGGATGGAATGATTTTCAGTCATGGAGATATGGATCATGCAGGAGGGGGGCTTTTTTTACTTAATCATTTTAATATCAATACTGTTTATCTGCCGAATAGGGTAAATAGTAATGAACTTGAGAAGCTGATAGAAGAAGAAGCTAAAATACAAAATATAAACTTGCTTTATTTACGTAAAGGCATGGGATGGGGAAATAAAGATTCGTTTTTCTCTGTTTTGCATCCAGATTCAAATCGTACTTCGTCCAATAATGGTTCCATTGTATTATGGGTAAAACTTTATGAAAAGAGCTTTTTATTTACGGGGGATATCGAAAAGGAAGCAGAAGACGAGATCTTAAAGAATTATAATTACATTCATGCTGATATACTGAAAGCTGCACATCATGGGAGCGGCACATCATCCACTGCTTCGTTTTTGAAAAAGCTTTCACCTTCTTATGCGGTCATCTCAGCAGGTAAAAATAATATGTATGGTCATCCGTCAAATGACGTTCTAGAACGATTAAAAGAAGAAAAAATTGTGATCTATCGGACGGATCTGCATGGTGACATCTCTTTTGTGGTGGGAAAACAAAGAATCAAAATAATAACTGCTCAATAAAAAAGAACCGAATAGAATTTAAATTCGGTTCTTTTTTATGTATTATGCGATTGCTTTTAGAATGACTCCGATGGCGAAGATTACCGTAAAGAATACAAAGGATACAACAAAGCCAATTCCGGAATCTATAAGGTCGTTACGCTTGCTTTGTACGTCTTTCTCGAAATGGTTCATGTGACAACCCTCCTAATCCATCCTTAGTATACGTTATCATTTTACAAAAATCCATACTGAAAATGCTTTCTTTGCCTGCTTTTATCAAAAACTTACCAAAGTTGAGAGTCGTTGTCACCAATAATGTGTAATCGCATAGGATATCCTAATTAAAGCTAACTCGTGAGCGAAGGACTCGTTTATGTGTTAGTGTTTATCATAAATGAAGGAACGGGCTATTGCTCTGTTCCTTCTTTTGCTTGCAAAAGATCTTACTTCCTCATAGGATTATATAGAGAGGTGAAAAAGGTGCTTACAGTTGAAACATTAAAGAAGAATATTAAAAATAAGAAGACCTCCCCGATCTATTTGATCTGGGGTACTGAACATTATTTAGCAGAAGATGCGATCCAGACAATAACGAGCCTTTTGTCGCCTGATGAAAAGGATTTTAATTTGAGCGTACATAACCTGGATGAAATCTCTGTTCAGGAAGTAATAGAAGATGCAGAAACAATGCCGTTCTTAGGTGATCGAAGAGTTGTTATCATGAAAAACGCTGTATTCTTAACTGCGGCAAAAGATAAGGCGAAAATCGAACATGATCTGAAAGTATTTGAACAATACATACAAAATCCTACAGAATATACGACCTTAGTAATCGTTGTACCCAATGAGAAGCTGGATGAAAGAAAAAAGATCGTAAAACAAGTGAAGGCACAATCGGAAATCATTCAAGTATCACAGCTAAGCAATGAAACAGCAGAAAAATGGCTGTTAAAAGAAGCGGAATCTTCAGGTGTTATTATTGAGAAAGAAGCAATCGAGCTGCTTCTCTCCAGACTTGGGGCAAAGATGGCAGTGTTAGCTAAAGAGATGGAAAAAATGGCACTCTTTGTTGGAGAAAATGGCAGAATCACTAAGGAAACGGTAGATCGTCTAGTTGCACGAACACTTGAAGATGATGTTTTTGGCCTTGTAGATCATGTGGTTCACAAACGGACAGAACAAGCGTTAAGAAGTTTTTACGATTTAATGAAACAGAACCAGGAACCGATCCAGGTACATGCTTTAATAACACGGCAGTTTCGGATTATAAACGGAGTAAAAGAACTATCTAAGAAGGGATATGGAGAGAAGCAGATGGCTTCCTTGTTAAAGCTCCATCCGTATGCTGTAAAACTAGCTTCGAAACATGCCAAACAGTTCGACGAGACATTTTTACGGGACTGTTTAAGTGATTTTGCAGAAACAGACTATAAATTAAAAACGGGTCAGATGGATAAGACGCTGTTGCTTGAATTGGAGATTGTAAAGCTCTCGCAAAGTTAATAAACCATAAATTTCATGAAATCGTGAACTCCTTTCATAGTTTGAAAAGGGGTTTTTTCTATTATTACGGTCTTTTTCGATGGCAATTAAGTCTTTTGGTTTATGTATTAAGTCTTTTTCCCCTCTAATTAGGTCATTATCTCATGCAGTTAAGTCTAAACACCGTGCATATAGGTCTTTCTGCAAATTTCGACAAAAGAAAGCCAGCTCCCATGTAGAGAGCTGGCTTCTATTTGAACTCGTGCTATGGAGTTGATTTTTCAAATAATAAATGGCTATTTTCATAAACTATTTTGTTATCTCAGCGAAAGAGAGGATTGTTTCATTCCGCTCCGATCAACTTCTATATAAACGGTTTGCTATCACAGCAACTATTTAATAAACCACATCTTTTGAAAAAAGCCAAATAAAAAAACGACCTATTGGTGTAAGGCCGTTTTTCGGGTTTTCATCCTTCAATTTATGCATTAACACCGTTTAAAGCCTTAGCAAGACGAGACTTTTGGCGAGAAGCTGCATTTTTGTGGATAAGTCCTTTGTTCGCTGCTTTGTCAATCTTCTTAGAAGCAGTAACAAATGCTGCTTGAGCACCTTCTGCATTGTTTGAAGCTGCTAGTGCTTCAAAGTTTTTGATAGCAGTACGCATGCCAGACTTAAGTGAAGCGTTGTGAGCACGACGCTTTTCGTTAGTTTTTACACGTTTAATCGCTGATTTAATATTAGCCAATCCATTCACCTCCCTAAATGAACCATGAGCAACAAAATTACTTTTCCGTTGCAAAAAATAGGACACAAAGTATTCTATCAAAATCACCCTTTAATTGCAATACAAGAATGAAAAGCAAGAGTTGCGGCAAAAATAAAACCAAAGGACGGTGGTAGATTATGGGTAAAGAATTAGACCTTCAAGCCTATTCAGTTCGTACGGATCTAGCGATAGAAGCTCATGACATGCTTTTAAAAGAAGATGAAGTTGTCAATAAAAGTACACTTGAGGGTGTCATTATACATGAGAGGGATAGAGATGGAATTAAGTGTGTGAGGGTGGAGATTGACGAAAAAGGGGCAGAGACCACCGGTAAAAAAGCAGGGATATATTTAACCTTTGAGGTACAAGGGATCCGCGAAAAAGATTCTAAGCTTCAGCAGCGTGTTCAAGAAGTATTTGCACATGACTTTAATCAGTTCTTGAGAGAGCAAGGAATCAAACAAGATGATACTTGTTTAGTTGTAGGATTAGGTAACTGGAACGTTACGCCTGATTCTCTCGGCCCGCTTGTGGTCGAAAACTTAACGATCACAAAACACTTATTTGAACTAGCACCTGAGAACGTAGAAGAAGGCTTCAGACCGGTATGTGCAATCTCACCAGGAGTTATGGGGATTACAGGAATTGAAACGAGCGATATTATTGATGGAATCGTAAAAAGAGTGAACCCGGATTTTGTGATTGCCATTGATGCATTAGCTTCACGCTCTATTGAGAGGGTAAATGCAACTATTCAAGTTTCGAATACAGGTATCCATCCAGGTTCAGGAGTTGGAAACAAACGTAAAGAATTAAGTAAAGAAACACTAGGTATTCCGGTTGTTTCTATAGGTATTCCAACCGTAGTTGATGCTGCTACTATTACGAGTGACACGATAGATTTTATCTTAAAGCACTTTGGACGTGAGATGAAAGAGAAAGATAAACCTTCTAAATCCCTTCTGCCTGCTGGTATGACCTTCGGGGAGAAAAAAATATTAACAGATGAAGATATGCCTGAAGAAGGTCATCGGCAGTCTTTTCTTGGAATGGTAGGAGTCCTTGAAGACGACGAAAAGCTCCGGCTTATACGCGAAGTTCTTGCTCCTATCGGTCATAACCTTATGGTTACACCAAAGGAAGTCGATGTTTTTATTGAAGATATGGCAAACGTTCTAGCTAATGGTTTAAACACAGCCCTGCACGGTCAGATCGACCAGGGCAACACATCATCTTACACCCATTAAGTTTTAGGCATATCTGGACAAGCTTGTGCATAAATTTGAATTGTATATCCTCATGGGGAGGAATCTGTAATGACAAAATTTATGTTGAAGTGTTTTGGACTGGTCACGCTGCTTCTGTTCGGCGTTTTATTTGGGATACAAAAAGCACAATTTGAGATGAATGAATTAAAGAGTCCTTCTCAGGAGAATGTTGAATCGTTAATCAATCTTTCTTCAGTTGAAAGTGATACTGAGTCAGAAACGGTTACGAGTCATGATATTAAGTCGAAACAAGAAACTTTAAAAAAAATAGACTCATTTAATGTATTCTCAGCATTGGGGCAAAAGCTTTCATCCTGGATTTCATCAACCTTTAGTGTCATGATTTCAGTTTTCGGCATTATTATCCAGGAAATGCTGGATGTCTTTTCACCATAAGAACCATGAGGGGGCTGCTCCTTTAATGGTTCTTTTTTTATTTAGTAGGACTGTCTTACTCCTGTTTTTCAGGTTGTGATTGAAACAGTTACCTGGTATTGCTATAATCAAAGCTAGTGACTTTTCCTAAAATTGTAGGAGTGAACGTATAATGAACAGAGAAGAAAAATTAAAAAGACAAGCAAAGATCCGTAACTTTTCCATTATTGCACACATTGACCATGGAAAATCTACGTTAGCTGACAGAATTTTAGAAGAAACAAGTGCTCTGACACAGCGTGAAATGAAAGAACAGCTATTAGATTCAATGGACCTAGAACGTGAACGGGGTATTACAATTAAATTAAATGCCGTTCAGCTTCAATATAAAGCAAAAGATGGCGAGATCTATACCTTCCACTTGATTGACACTCCTGGACACGTAGACTTCACTTATGAGGTGTCTAGAAGTTTGGCAGCATGTGAAGGGGCATTACTTATTGTAGATGCTGCTCAAGGAATCGAAGCTCAAACGTTAGCCAACGTTTATCTTGCACTCGAGAATGATTTAGAGATCTTACCGGTTATCAATAAGATAGACCTTCCAAGTGCTGAGCCTGAACGAGTTCGCCAAGAGATTGAAGATGTAATAGGGTTAGATGCGTCTGAGGCTGTACTTGCTTCCGCAAAGGCGGGTATCGGAATTCAAGATATCTTAGAACAGATCGTTGAAAAAGTCCCAGCTCCTCAAGGAGATCCAGAAGGGCCTCTTAAAGCACTTATCTTCGACTCCTTATATGACCCATACAGAGGTGTAGTTACGTACATTCGTGTTGCAGAGGGTACGGTTAAGATCGGTGATAAAATTAAGATGATGGCAACCGGAAAAGAGTTTGAAGTGCTAGAATTAGGCGTATTTACTCCTAAAGCGGTTCAAAAGGACTTTTTAACAGTTGGTGATGTTGGTTTCTTAACAGCATCCATCAAAAACGTTGGAGACACACAAGTCGGTGATACGATTACCAGCGCAGTAAAAGGGGCGCAAGAACCACTGCCAGGTTACAGAAAAATGAACCCGATGGTTTATTGCGGATTGTATCCTGTCGACACAGCAAAATATAACGATTTACGTGAAGCGTTAGAAAGGCTTGTGTTGAATGATTCTGCACTTCAATATGAACCGGAAACTTCACAAGCACTTGGATTTGGATTCCGCTGCGGATTCTTAGGACTACTTCATATGGAGATTATTCAAGAACGTATTGAACGTGAATTTAATATCGACCTTATCGCGACAGCGCCAAGCGTTATCTATAATGTTACGATGACAGATGGGGAAAAAATCGTAGTGGATAACCCTGCGAACATGCCCGAAGCGCAAAAGATTTCTGTAGTTGAAGAACCATATGTTAAAGCTTCCATTATGACACCAAATGATTATGTTGGAACGATTATGGAAATCTGTCAAAAGAAGCGCGGTATCTTCATGACGATGGATTATCTTGAAAACAATCGGGTTAACGTACTATACGAGATTCCGCTTTCTGAGATCGTGTACGATTTCTTTGATCAGTTGAAATCCAGCACAAAAGGATACGCATCTCTTGACTATGAATTGATTGGTTATAAGCCGTCGAAACTGGTTAAAATGGAAATATTATTGAACAATGAGAAGATCGATGCATTATCAGTAATTGTGCATAAAGACTTTGCTTATGAACGTGGAAAAGTAGTCGTTGAAAAATTAAAAGAACTGATTCCTCGCCAGCAGTTTGAAGTGCCGATCCAAGCGGCGATCGGTCAAAAAATTGTAGCTCGTTCAAACATTAAAGCATTAAGAAAGAACGTTCTTGCTAAATGCTACGGCGGGGATATCTCACGTAAGCGTAAACTATTGGATAAGCAAAAAGAAGGTAAGAAGCGTATGAAGACAATCGGTCGAGTTGATGTTCCGCAAGAGGCGTTCATGGCCGTTCTTCGTATGGATGATACGAACAATAATAAATAATAAGCATGTATAGACCGCGAAGGGAATTTTAGCGGTCTTTCCTGATTTATGAGAATAAAAGGCGGTGAACATGATGCTTAAAGCGGCATATCTTCATATCCCATTTTGTGTTCAGATCTGTCACTATTGTGATTTTAATAAGATCTTTATCCATCAGCAGCCGGTAGACGAGTATTTAAAGTCTATGAAAACAGAAATGCTAAATACGACAAACCGATTTAACAACTATAAAATGGAGACCATCTTTGTAGGTGGGGGCACCCCGACTTCTTTGAGTGAAAGTCAGCTCGATACTTTTTTACGCGATGTAAATGAAGTGTTGGGGAATCAATCTTTAAAAGAGTTTACGGTTGAAGCGAACCCTGAACAAACGACAAATGAAAAGATCGCTGTATTAAAAAGCAATGGGGTAAACAGGTTAAGTATCGGGGTTCAAGCATTTCAAGACTCTTTATTAAAAAAAATTGGGCGAACACACAACAAAGAAGATGTTTACTCTACCGTTTTCAGTGCAAAGAAAGCAGGAATCCATAACATGTCTATAGATCTGATGTTTGGTCTGCCGGGACAAACAATGGAAATGTTTAAGGAGTCTGTGAACGAGGCTTTGGCACTGGATGTTCCCCATATTTCTTCTTACTCTTTACAGATAGAAAAGAAAACTGTTTTTTACAACCTTGCACAAAAAGGAAAGCTTGTTCTGCCAGAACAAGAACTCGAAGCAGCCATGTACGAATATTTAATTGAAACGCTCGATAAAAGAGGTTTCAAACAATATGAGATCAGTAATTTTGCTGTTCCAGGGTTTGAGAGCAAGCATAATCTCCAATACTGGGATAATAACGAATATTTTGGTATTGGGGCAGGTGCTCATAGTTATGCAGAGGGTACGAGAAGAAGAAATGCTGGCCCATTAAGACAGTATATGAGCCTAATAGAGGAAAACGGATTTCCATATGTGGAAGAGCATCTGGTACCGCTTTCTGAAAAGATGGAAGAAGAAATGTTTATGGGCCTCAGAAAACACCAGGGAGTATCTGATAAGACTTTCTTTGATCGATATGGGAAGTCTATGTTTGATGTATATAAAGACCCCATCGAGAGGCTTATTCAAAAAGGCTGGCTTGAAAGGAAGAAGGATACCCTTATGCTGACAAAGGAAGGAATACCTTTAGGGAACGAAGTCTTTCAAGAATTTATTGGTGTAGTTTTAGATTGACAACAAAGAGCACCTTTTGGTAACTTATATTATAGATTTAGCACTCGCTGTTTAAGAGTGCTAACAAATGAGGTGATAGTATGTTAACGGAACGACAACTCTTTATTCTGCGTGTTTTAATAGATGATTATATTAAGCATGTTGAGCCTGTAGGTTCCCGTACAATCTCTAAAAGAGAGGACATTACCTACAGTCCTGCAACGATTCGTAATGAACTTGCAGATTTGGAGGATCTTGGATTCTTAGAGAAAACACATACTTCATCTGGTAGAATTCCGTCTGAAAAAGGCTATCGGTTTTATGTTGATCATCTTCTGCCATCTCTTTCGATGAGTGAAGGTGAAATTGGCCATTCTGAACTTTTATTTACAGAAAAAGTTCAGGAAGCAGAAGCATTATTTGATCAATCTGCTAAGATTCTTTCGGACCTAACTAATTATACATCTGTTGTTTTAGGGCCTAACGCCTTAGACATGAAGCTAAAGCACATGCAGATTATTCCGATATCTTCACAGATGGCAGTAGCTATTTTTGTGACGAATACGGGGCATGTTGAGAACAGACAAATTGTATTGCCCGATACCATTGAGCCTTCAGATCTGGAAAAACTGGTTAACATTTTAAATGAAAGACTTGCAGGTGTGAGATTGATAGAGCTGAACACTCGAATTCAAAAAGAGCTTTCAGCTGTATTCAAAAAGCATCTTCAAGACTATCAAAACACGGGTGTTTTCCTGGACCAGCTTCTTTTATGGAGCAAAAAAGAAAAGCTTTTTTATGGCGGGAAAACAAACATGCTTTCTCAGCCGGAATTCCGTGACCTTGACAAGGTTAGACCGCTTCTGGATTTTTTAGAAACACGTGATCTGATGGAGAAGCTTGTTTCTTCTACTGAAAAAGGTGTAACGGTTAGAATTGGCACGGAGAACGAGCATGAAGCGATGAAGAATTGCAGTGTGATAAATGCTTCCTATACGATGCATGGGAAACATATAGGTACAATATCTTTAATCGGTCCTACTAGAATGGAATATAAAAAGGTTATTTCTTTGCTAGATTCGCTTTCTAAAGAAATGACGACCCGGTTAAATGATTTCTCAGATTAATGGATTTTTTAGGGAGGTGAAAGCATGAACAAAGAGGAAATCACTCAAGATCAAGAGCAAACAGATGTTAATGAAGAAGTGACGGAAGTGGAAGAAGTTGTTGTTGAAGAAGTAGATTCTTCAAACGAAGAAACACTTAATGAGGAACAACAGCGTATTTCGGAACTTGAAGCTAAACTCGAGGAAGCTAGCCAAAAAAACCTTCGTCTGCAAGCGGATTATGACAACTTCCGTCGCCGTACAAGAGAAGAACAGGCAGCGAGCCTTAAATATAAATCTCAAAGTTTGCTTGAACAATTACTGCCGGCACTAGATAACTTTGAGCGTGCTTTAAAGACTGAAGCTACGAACGATCAGGCCAAAACCTTAATTCAAGGTATGGAAATGGTTTATCGTCAGTTATCAGATGCATTGAAACAAGAAGGTCTAACAGAGATTCCTTCAGTAGGGCAAACCTTTGACCCGAACCTGCATCAAGCTGTTATGCAAGTGGAAGATTCTGAATTCGAATCCAACACGGTGATTGAAGAACTGCAAAAAGGTTATATGTTAAAGGATCGTGTAATACGTCCTGCTATGGTAAAAGTAAACGCGTAGAACTACATATGAATTATGGAGGGAAATAACATGAGCAAAATCATCGGTATTGACTTAGGTACAACAAACTCTTGTGTAGCTGTAATGGAAGGTGGAGAAGCGGTAGTTATTCCAAACCCGGAAGGCAACCGTACAACACCATCTGTTGTAGCGTTTAAAGATGGAGACCGTTCTGTAGGTGAAGTAGCTAAGCGTCAAGCTGTTACTAATCCAAATACTATCATGTCTATCAAACGTTATATGGGAACTGATCATAAAGAAACAGTTGAAGGAAAAGACTATACTCCTCAAGAGATCTCTGCTATCATCTTGCAAAAACTGAAGTCACATGCCGAAGACTATCTAGGCGAAAAAGTTGAAAAGGCAGTTATTACTGTTCCTGCATATTTTAACGATGCACAGCGTCAAGCAACAAAAGATGCAGGT
Organism: Fictibacillus barbaricus; assembly: GCF_014635025.1. Classification (GTDB taxonomy): domain Bacteria; phylum Bacillota; class Bacilli; order Bacillales; family Fictibacillaceae; genus Fictibacillus; species Fictibacillus barbaricus. The sequence goes on from NZ_BMCE01000001.1 coordinate 1,494,368, forward strand.
CAGATCGCAGGTCTTCAAGTAGAGCGTATCGTAAACGAGCCAACTGCAGCAGCATTGGCGTATGGCCTAGAAAAAGATGAAGATCAAACGATCCTTGTATTTGACCTTGGTGGTGGTACGTTTGACGTATCCATTCTTGAACTAGGTGATGGTTTCTTCGAAGTTAAAGCTACTTCCGGAGATAACAAGCTTGGCGGAGACGACTTTGACCAAGTTATCATCAACCACTTAGTGAGCGAATTTAAAAAAGAGAACGGCATTGACCTTTCTCAAGATAAGATGGCGTTACAGCGTCTAAAGGATGCTGCTGAAAAAGCAAAGAAAGATCTTTCTGGTGTAACTTCTACACAGATTTCATTGCCGTTTATCACAGCAGATGCTTCTGGACCTAAACACTTAGAGTTGAACCTGACTCGTGCAAAGTTTGAAGAACTTTCTTCTGATCTAGTAGAACGCACGATGGGACCAACTCGCCAAGCACTTAATGATGCTGGAATGTCTCCATCAGATATCGATAAAGTAATCCTTGTTGGTGGTTCAACTCGTATTCCTGCTGTACAAGAAGCAATCAAGAAGTTTACAGGTAAAGATCCTCATAAAGGTGTAAACCCTGATGAAGTAGTTGCGCTTGGAGCAGCTATCCAAGGTGGAGTTCTTGCCGGTGATGTAAAGGATGTTGTTCTTCTTGACGTAACACCGCTATCATTAGGTATCGAAACAATGGGTGGCGTATTTACACGATTGATTGACAGAAACACTACAATTCCTACATCGAAATCACAAGTGTTCTCTACAGCTGCTGACAACCAAACTTCAGTTGATATCCATGTTCTTCAAGGAGAGCGTGAAATGGCTGCACACAACAAGACACTTGGAAGATTCCAGTTGTCAGAAATTCCGCCAGCACCGCGCGGCATTCCTCAAATTGAAGTTAGCTTTGATATTGATGCGAACGGTATCGTAAATGTACGTGCAAAAGATCTTGGTACGAACAAGGAGCAATCCATCACGATCAAGTCTTCTACTGGACTTTCAGACGAAGAGATCGAACGCATGGTAAAAGACGCTGAAGAAAATGCGGAAGCGGACAAGAAGAAACGTGAAGAAGTAGATACACGAAATGAAGCAGATCAGCTTGTATTCACAGTCGACAAGACGTTGAAAGACCTGGAAGGCAAAGTAGACGAAGCAGAAGTGAAAAAAGCTGAAGAAGCAAAAGAAAGCTTGAAAAAAGCCCTTGAAGGTACGGATATTGAAGCGATCAAAAAAGAAAAAGATGCTCTGAGTGAAATCGTACAACAGCTTTCAGTTAAACTCTATGAGCAGGCGGCACAACAAGCTCAAGCTCAGCAAGGTGATGCAGAAGGACAAACGTCTGGCAAAAACGATGACAACATTGTTGATGCAGATTACGAAGAAGTTAACGACGATAAGAAGTAATTTTTTAAAGCAGTTAAAAGTCAAAGTCAGGCTATCTTGACTTTGGCTTTTTTTCTGAAGTGAAGTTAGTGATCAATACTGGCTTTAGACGTAACAAAACCTTTGCAGTTTTCGTCTTGAGTCAGGTGGTATTCAATGGTAAGATAACTTTTATGTGAGAATTCGGGAGTGTCCTATATGAGTAAAAGAGATTATTACGAAGTACTTGGATTAGATAAGAACGCCTCAAGTGATGAGGTTAAAAAAGCATACCGTAAACTTGCCAGAAAGTATCACCCAGATGTTAATAAAGAGGCAGATGCGGAAACAAAGTTTAAAGAAGTAAAAGATGCTTATGAAACGTTGAGTGACCCTCAAAAGAAAGCTCACTACGATCAGTTCGGCCATACTGATCCTAACCAGGGATTCGGTGGCGGAGGAGCTGATTTTGGAGGCTTCGGCGATATATTCGATATGTTTTTTGGCGGCGGAGGAGGAAGACGAAATCCGAATGCTCCACGTCAAGGGAATGACCTCCAATATGGACTTCGGCTTTCTTTTGAAGAAGCAGTGTTTGGTAAAGAAACAGAAATTCAGATTCCAACGGAAGAAACGTGTGGAACGTGTCATGGTTCGGGTGCGAAGCCTGGAACAAAACCTGAAACATGTTCTCATTGTAACGGCAGCGGCCAGTTGAACGTAGAACAAAATACACCGTTTGGCCGAATTGTTAATCGAAGAGTATGTCACCACTGCAGCGGTAAAGGAAAGATCATAAAAGATAAATGTAATACGTGTCATGGTGCGGGGAAAGTCCGCAAAAACAAGAAGATCTCAGTTAAAGTGCCAGCTGGAGTAGATAATGGTCAGCAAATCCGTATGTCAGGTCATGGGGAACCTGGCATAAACGGCGGACCTGCAGGTGACCTTTATGTGGTGTTCCAAGTAGCCGATCATGAGTTCTTTGAACGTGATGGAGATGATATCCATTGTGAGATGCCTTTAACGTTTGCTCAAGCGGCATTAGGTGATGAGATTGAGGTTCCTACGTTGTACGGCAAAGTTAAGCTGAAGATACCTGCCGGAACACAGACGGGGACACATTTCCGTTTAAGAGGAAAAGGTGTAAAGAACGTACATGGGCGGGGGCAAGGCGACCAGCATATTCAAGTGAAAGTGATAACACCTAAAAACTTAACAGAAAAGCAAAAGCAGCTTCTTCGAGATTTTTCCGAAATCAGCGGCACTCTTCCTGATGAACAGCAGGATGGTTTTTTTGATAAAGTAAAGCGTGCATTCAAAGGTGAGTAAGAAGCATCTAAGGTAGATGGCCTTAAGCAAATAATAAACGGAGTTGATATGATGAAATGGTCAGAAATTAGCATCCACACTACTCAGGAAGCTGTTGAACCAGTATCGAATATTTTACATGAGGCAGGAGCAAGCGGAGTTGTGATCGAGGATGTAGATGACCTCTCAAAAGAGCGCCAATCCGTGTTTGGGGAAATCTATCAGCTTAACCCCTCTGATTATCCTTCAGAAGGTGTTATTTTAAAAGCATACCTTCCTGTTAACAGCTTTTTAGGTGAGACCGTTGAAGAGATCAAACAGGCGGTAACCAATCTTATAAAGTATGATATTGATATCGGAGCGAATACGATTTCAATATCAGAAGTAAACGAAGAAGAATGGGCGACTGCTTGGAAGAAATATTATAAGCCAGTAAAGATCTCATCAAGGATTACGATTACTCCAACGTGGGAAGATTACAAACCCGTTCACTCGGATGAGCTGATTATCGAATTGGATCCGGGTATGGCGTTCGGTACAGGAACGCATCCAACGACTGTGATGAGTTTGCAGGCTATCGAAAAGTATATAAATGAAGGCGACTCTGTCATCGATGTTGGAACGGGCTCAGGTGTTTTAAGTATTGCATCTGCCTTGCTGGGTGCTGAAAAAGTAGAAGCGTATGATCTTGATGAAGTTGCTGTTAACTCTGCGCGCTTGAATGTGAAGCTGAACAAAGTGAATCATAAAGTACATGTAGACCAAAATGATCTCCTTAAAGGAATAGAAGGTCCAATTGATCTCGTTGTAGGAAATCTTTTAGCTGAAATTATTCTATTGTTTGTTGATGATACAGCAAAGGTGCTTAAACCAGGCGGCTATTTTATTACGTCAGGAATAATTCAAGGAAAAAAACGCGATGTGAAAGCTAAGCTAGAAGAACAGGGCTTCACGATTATAGAAATTTTAGAAATGGAAGATTGGGTTGCGATTGTCGCTCAAAATCAGAAATAAGATAGGAAGTGCACTTCATGCAAAGGTACTTTGTTACTTCAGAAGACTGGAGAGGCGACCGAGTTACTATAAGAGACGAGGATGCGAAACACATCTCAAAAGTGATGAGAATGCAGGTTGGGGACAACATAATATGCTGCGATAACAACGGTCGTGCTTCTGTTTGTGAGATCATTGATCTTGGCGCTGGCACAGTTGAAGTACAGGTGATACAGGATGTAGAAATGCATGCTGAGATGCCTGTTAAGGTTACCATTGCACAGGGACTTCCGAAGTCAGATAAACTTGAATTCATCGTTCAAAAAGGAACAGAACTGGGAGCGTCTATCTTTTTTCCGTTTTCTGCTGACCGGTCAGTTGCAAAATGGGATGATAAAAAGGCGGTTAAGAAAAGAGAACGTCTAGAAAAAATAGCAAAAGAAGCAGCAGAACAATCACACAGAAACAAGATTCCGGAAGTATTAACCCCAGGAACTTTTTCGGATTTGCTAAAATTGGCGCAACAGTATAAGATAAAAATCGTTGCATTTGAAGAAGAAGCAAAACAGCAGGAATTAACACGTTTTGCCTCTGCTTTAAATACAGGTACTGAGGGAGATTCCATCCTTTGTGTTATTGGTCCTGAGGGAGGTCTCAGCGAACAAGAAGCAACCTGCCTAAAAGAACATGGATTTCAATTATGTGGGCTAGGTCCTAGAATATTAAGGACAGAAACGGCTCCATTATATATGTTATCTGCTATATCTTATCATTTTGAATTAAAGGGGTGATCAATTTGCCATCCGTAGCATTTCATACATTAGGTTGTAAAGTAAATCACTACGAAACAGAAGCGATCTGGCAGCTGTTTCAAGCAGAAGGTTATGAAAGAACTGACTTTGACAGCACCGCTGATGTTTATGTAATAAACACGTGTACCGTTACGAACACCGGTGATAAAAAAAGCAGACAAGTCATAAGAAGAGCGATCCGTAAAAATCCGGATGCAGTCATTTGTGTAACAGGTTGTTATGCTCAAACATCACCAGCAGAAATTATGGCCATTCCTGGCGTTGATGTAGTAGTTGGAACACAGGATCGTTCAAAGATGCTGTCATATATCCAACAGTACAAAGAAGAACGTATGCCTATTAACGGAGTTTCAAACATCATGAAGGCGCGAGTATATGAAGAGTTAGATGTACCTGCCTTTACAGACCGAACAAGAGCATCATTAAAGATCCAAGAAGGGTGCAATAACTTCTGTACGTTCTGTATCATTCCATGGGCTAGAGGCTTGCTGCGTTCAAGAAAGCCTGAAGATGTGTTAGCTCAGGCACAGCAGCTGGTTGATTCTGGATACAAAGAGATCGTTCTTACTGGAATCCATACAGCGGGTTACGGTGAAGATATAAAGGATTATTCTTTTGCTAAACTTCTTGCTGATCTAGACAAAAATATCACTGGGCTTAAACGTATACGTATTTCTTCTATCGAGGCTAGTCAAATTTCGGACGAAGTGATTGAAGTTATGGGAAAATCGGACAAAATTGTTCCTCATCTTCACATTCCGCTACAGTCTGGATCTAACACGGTCCTTCAAAGAATGAGAAGAAAGTATTCGATGGAGATGTTTGGTGAAAGATTAGACCGTCTTAAAGAGGCACTACCAGGACTTGCGATCACATCAGATGTTATTGTTGGTTTTCCTGGGGAGACAGAAGAAGAGTTTATGGAAACCTATCGTTTCATCGAGAAACACAAGTTTATGGAGCTTCATGTATTTCCTTATTCAAAGCGTACAGGTACTCCAGCTGCCAAGATGGAAAATCAGGTTCCGGAAGAAGTTAAAAACGAACGTGTTCATAAATTAATTGCACTATCCGATCAATTAGCTAAAGAATATGCATCTGACTTCGAAGATGAAGTAGTTGAAGTTATTCCAGAGGAATCATTTAAAGAAGAACCTGGAAATAATTTATTTGTAGGATACACTCCAAATTATCTTAAGGTAGTATTTGAAGGAAATGAAGAGATGATTGGTAAATTGGTAAAAGTGAAAATCACAGAAGCTGGGTATCCTTATAATAAAGGTGTATTTGTAAAACAAGAAATGGAAGAAATCCTGAAGCAAGCTGTTTCAAGCTAACATCCTGGAGTTCACGCCAGGATGTTTTTTGTTTAGTATGGAGAATTGATCTGCAGTAACTCGATTTATGTCGAATTATTTGATATGATTACTAACGGTATTTAATTTTGATTTACGAAAGGGTTTGTTGAAATGAGCGAATTAAACGTTGCAAGAATGATCGACCACACAGCATTAAAAGCAGAAACTACAAAAGAGCAGATTCTAACTCTTTGTGAAGAAGCTAAAAAATATAATTTCTTTTCTGTATGTGTAAATCCTACATGGGTCTATACAGCATTTGAACAACTAAAAGACTCAGATGTTGCCGTTTGTACGGTAATTGGTTTCCCATTAGGAGCAAACACACCTGAAGTAAAGGCGTTTGAAACAAAGAATGCGATCGAAAATGGTGCAACAGAAGTAGATATGGTAATAAACATCGGTGCTTTAAAAGATGGCAACTTTGAGCTTGTTGAACAAGATGTTCGCGCAGTTGTTGAAGCGGCAAAAGGAAAAGCATTAACAAAAGCAATTATTGAGACTTCTCTTTTAACAGACGAAGAAAAAGTAAAAGCTTGCGAAATTGCTGTAAAAGCAGGAATTGACTTCGTTAAAACCTCAACAGGCTTCTCTACTGGTGGAGCGACTGTGGAAGATATTAAGTTAATGCGTAAAACGGTTGGACCTAACATCGGTGTGAAAGCATCAGGTGCAGTTCGTGACCGTGAAACAGCTTTAGCCATGATTGAAGCAGGTGCGACACGTATTGGAGCAAGTGCAGGTATTGCGATTGTTGAAGGCGGAACATCTACTTCAGATTATTAAGCAATAGACAAAAATCTCTCCTGAACCAGCCTGTTCAAATTAAGTTGACCGCATGACGTGGATATATTATAATGGCAAAAGATATGTGACGCATTCTTACGATTCTTGTAAGGGTGGTCTGGAGGGAGGGAAATACAAATGGCAGAAACACGTGTTCGCAAGAACGAATCCATTGATGATGCTCTTCGTCGTTTTAAAAGATCCGTTTCCAAAGATGGAACATTGGCTGAAGTTAAAAAGCGCAAGCATTATGAAAAGCCAAGCGTAAAGCGAAAGAAGAAGGCTGAGGCAGCAAGAAAGCGTAAGTTCTAAGAGAGGTGTAAGATATGAGTCTTCTTGATACATTGAATCAAGACATGAAGCAAGCGATGAAGAATAAAGACAAGCAAAAGCTTTCCGTTATTCGTATGTTGAAGGCATCTCTGCAAAACGAGGCAATCAAACATGGACACGAATTAAATGAGGAAGAAGAGCTCACTGTGCTTGCACGCGAAATGAAACAAAGAAAAGACTCCCTCCAAGAATTCGAAAAAGCGGGCCGCGAAGATTTAGTAGCTGGTCTAAGAGATGAAATTGCTGTTCTTACGCCATATTTACCGAAACAGCTCACAGAAGAAGAACTGCAAGAAATAGTTGCTCAGACCATTTCTGAAACAGGTGCTGCTTCAAAAGCTGACATGGGTAAAGTTATGGGTGCACTTATGCCGAAAGTTAAAGGGAAAGCCGATGGCGGACTCGTTAACCGTATAGTGCAGCAACAATTATCATAATTGAAATGACAAAACGCTCTGTATTTATACAGAGCGTTTTCTTATTTTCATTTTTTGAAACTTTTTTCCATAAATTAACGTAAAATAGAAATGAAGGGGGTGTTTGTTTGTGAAAAGAACCCGATTGCTTATTTATACCCTTTGCCTTTTGTGGGGAATCTATGGATTGTGTTCAACTTCTGAAGTATTTTCAGCAGGTAAAGGAAAGACAGTAGCATTCATACCAGTTGAACATGAAGTCGAGAGAGGTCTGGAAGCTTTTTTAGAACGAAATATTGAAAAAGCAGAAGAAGATGGAACAGACCATGTCGTTCTTGAAATTTACACACCCGGAGGCAGGGTCGACGCCGCATTACATATAGCAAAAATAATGAGGGAAACAGAAATCCCTATCACCGCTTATGTCGTTAAAAATGCTTTTTCGGCTGGTGCGTATATTGCCTTAAACGCAGATCAGATCGTTATGAAACCTTCTACGACTATCGGGTCAGCAGCTGTGATCGACAACCAAGGAAATACGGCAGGACAAAAGGCAGAATCTGCTTGGAAAGCTGAAATGCTTGCAGCGGCAGAGCTTAATGAAAGAGATCCTTTGTATGCTGAAGCTATGGTCGATCCTGATGTTGAGATTCCTGAGCTGGGATTAGAAAAAGGAGAGCTTCTTACATTAACGGCAAGTGAAGCAATAAAAGTAGGGTATGCAGAAAAAATTGCAGAAGACCGGCAGGAACTTTTGGCTCATTTAAACTTAGATGATGCAAAAATAGTGGAATCAGAGCCTACGCTCGCTGATAAGATAGCCCGATTTGTTACGAATCCTGTAGTTGTACCAATCTTGTTATCATTAGGAAGCTTAGGTCTTGTATTGGAACTGTATACACCAGGGTTTGGAATAGCAGGTTCAATTGGAGCGTTATCCCTATTATTATTCTTTTATGGTCATATGATAGCAGGTTTAGCGGGTTGGGAAGCAATCCTATTATTTGGCACTGGATTGGTATTAATCATATTGGAATTATTTTTGCCTGGTGGAATTATAGGCATACTTGGAGTGGTTGCCATGTTGACAGGGCTGATACTAGCAGGTGGTTCACTATCAGGAATTTTGATTGCAATTGCAATAGCGATTGTTGTTACTGTAATTGGATCTTACTTTTTCCTCAGATCTTTTGGATACAATGGTCCATTAAAACGGCTCGTATTATTCGATTCAACGAGTTCCGAAAAAGGGTACCTTTCACATCAGGAACGTACGGATCTGACCGGCAGAGTAGGGATTGCCGCTACTCCCTTAAGGCCTTCAGGCAGTGTGAAACTAGATGATGAATATCTAGATGTAGTTACAGAAGGAACTTATATTGAAAAAGGCAAAACAGTAAAGATCATTAAAGTAAGTGGTGGACGTGTTGTTGTTCGGTCTGTTGAAAAGACGGAAGAAAATATTGATTAAATAGGAGAGTGTTGTGATGTTGGAATTTGGTTCGATCGCAAGTATTGTTATCATTGGGCTAATCGTTATTGCCTTAGCAGTATTATTCACTTTTGTTCCAGTGATGCTTTGGGTCTCTGCATTAGCTGCAGGTGTTAGAGTTGGGATTTTCACATTAGTAGGGATGAGATTAAGAAGAGTTATTCCAAGTCGTGTAGTAAACCCTTTGATTAAAGCCGTAAAAGCTGGATTAGAATTAAGTACAAATCAGCTTGAAAGTCATTACTTAGCGGGAGGGAACGTAGACCGTGTTGTTAATGCATTAATTGCTGCACATCGTGCAAATATTGAACTAAGCTTTGAAAGAGCAGCAGCGATTGATCTTGCAGGGCGTGATGTGCTCGAAGCCGTTCAGATGAGTGTCAACCCAAAAGTTATCGAAACACCTTTTATCGCAGGTGTAGCTCTAGATGGAATCGAAGTTAAAGCAAAAGCAAGAATTACAGTTCGTGCGAATATAGAACGTCTTGTGGGCGGGGCAGGAGAAGAAACAGTAATCGCACGTGTTGGCGAAGGGATTGTAAGTACAATTGGTTCTTCTCAAAATCATAAAAAAGTTCTTGAAAACCCGGATATGATCTCACAGACCGTACTATCGAAAGGATTGGATGCGGGGACTGCATTCGAGATTCTCTCTATTGATATTGCCGACATTGATATCGGTAAGAATATTGGGGCGGAACTTCAGACTGATCAAGCGATGGCTGATAAGAATATCGCACAGGCGAAAGCGGAAGAAAGACGTGCGATGGCCGTTGCGAATGAACAGGAAATGAAAGCAAAAGTTCAAGAAATGAGAGCAAAAGTTGTGGAAGCTGAAGCGGAAGTACCTATGGCTTTAGCAGAAGCGCTCAGATCAGGAAATATGGGTTTTATGGATTATATGAACATGAAGAACATAATGGCAGACACAACCATGCGTGAATCCATCAGTAAATCATCAAATCCTGATAAAGAGAACGATGATAAAGGACGGAAGATGTAACATGAATGTTGTAGAAGCGATTATTGAACTTCTATTTGCGAATATCGCTTTTGTTATTCTTATTGCAGGTGGACTATATAGTTTCTTTAAAAGGTTAAAAGAAACAAAAAATACGGCAAAACCCATCCCTGAGAGGCGTGTTAACAATCAACCGAAACAAACTGTGTCGCCCTTTGGTGTGCCTTCTGCTCCTCCTGAAGCAAAAGAGGCAATAGATAATGCCGCACCTATTCATTCCGAAAAGAAATATGAAAGATCGGGCAACGTGCGCCACGAGAGAATAGCAAATGAAAAAGCTTTATATCGGTATCAGGATAAAGAAGAAGCTATATTAAGTACGTTTAAGGTCGATCAAAAGGAATTGCAAAAAGCAGTTATCTGGTCAGAAATTCTTTCTAAGCCTAAAGCATTGCAGAGGCGATCATAACTAAAGGAAAACAATGAAATAGTGTGATAGTTTACCCCCTACTCTCATAAAAATGGAGAGAGGGGGTTTTTTTATGGGAAAATTGCGGCAGCAAGTTAGCAAATGGATGATGCAGAACCTTGAGCTTCCAGCAGACGTAGTAATGGATCTTCCCCGGATTACGATGATCGGACAACTACACATTTATATAGAAAACCACAGGGGTGTAAAAGCGTTCTCGAATGAGCAGCTTACTCTCAAATTAAAACAGGGGACTCTCGTTATTAAAGGGAGTGAGTTTGTAATTAAAACAATCTTGCCAGAAGAGATTCTGCTTGAAGGGACGATAGCTTCCGTAGACTTTGAAAATGACTAATCGCTTGGATAATAGGGAGGGACAAAATGAAAAGCAAATGGAAAAATGTTAAAGGCTATGTAAGAGTTGAAATTATTGGACAAGAATCCAGCTCGTTTATTAATAAGTGTATACAATCTGGAATACAGATTTGGGATATTCATCCCCTAGATAAAGACCGCGTACTCGTCTCCATTTCTGTTACCGAGGTTCGAAAAGTGAAAACCATCCTAAAAGAAAATAAATTAAAAATCAGGATTAAAGAAAAGAAGGGCACGCCATTTCTTTTAAAAAGAATGTGGAAAAGAAACGGCTTTATCCTCGGTATGCTCTCATTTATTTTTGTCCTTTTTTTACTATCTAATATGATTTGGAATATAAATGTAACAGGCGCAAATCCTAAGACTGAATATGAGTTAAGAAAAGCAGCTGTTGAAATTGGGGTTACAAAAGGAAAGTTCATATTCCTGCTCCCGAATGTGAGAGAGATTCAAAGAGAGTTAACTGAAAAGATGGAGAATGTAACGTGGATCGGAGTTACACAACACGGAACATCTTACCGATTCGAGGTTGTTGAAAAAGAAATACCAGAAACAAAACAGACTACGGGTCCAAGGCATTTGGTGGCGACTAAGCAAGCCGTTATCCATTCCGTATTCGTTGAAAAAGGACAACCCGTCGTAAGGGCTAATGATTACGTTAAAAAGGGCTCATTGTTAGTATCAGGACTCATAGGAAAAGAGAAGAAGCCAGAACTTGTAAGTGCAAAAGGGGAAATATGGGGGGAAGTCTGGTATCAAACAGAAGTTGAAGTCCCTTTAAACACTTCTTTTCAAACCTATACCGGAAAATATAAAAACAGGCATTATGTATCATTATTTGGTCTGGAGCTTCCCGTTTATGGATTTTCTGATGGAGAATTTCAAGATAAAACGGAAACACTAAATGAAACCCCTCTTTATTTAGCAAAATGGAAGATGCCGATCTCTTATATTAAAAAAGAAATTCGGGAAACAGATGGGGTCAAACGTTCTTATACAAAAGCAGAAGCCATTGAAGTTGGAAAACAGATGGCAAAGAAAGAATTAGCAAAAAAAGTGCCTGACGATGCAAAAATTAAAGGCGAAAAAGTTTGGCAACAAAACGTCTCGAATGGTAAAGTTAAAATAACGATGCTCTACCAAGTAATTGAAAATATTGCATCTGAACAACCTATACCTATCCAACAAGGAGAATGAGTAGTTTGTCAGAAACGAAAAGACTTAATTCATTACAACTCGAAAATACAACAGAAGCGGCTTCCCTATTTGGGCCGAACGATGCCTTTTTAAAGGTAATTGAAGACAAGCTTAACGTAAGTATAGTTACCCGTGGAGAGGAAATTTTAGTTTCAGGGCAGCTAGAGAAGGCCGAGATGGTCGAAGAGACGCTATTTGTCTTGCTGAAATTAGTGCGTAAAGGGATAAAGATCTCAGAACGAGACATTGTTTATGCCGTTCAGCTTGCAGAAAAAAATATGCTGGATGAATTAAGTGAGCTATATGAAGAAGAAATTGCCGTAACAGCAAAAGGAAAGCCTATTCGAGTTAAGACTCTCGGCCAAAGGCACTATGTTCAGTCTATGAGAAAACGTGATCTTGTTTTCGGGATAGGACCTGCAGGGACTGGAAAGACATATCTAGCGGTAGTTATGGCTGTTAACGCATTAAAAGAAGGAAAAATGAAAAAGATTGTACTAACTCGTCCTGCCGTTGAAGCTGGTGAAAGCCTTGGATTTCTTCCTGGAGACTTAAAAGAAAAAGTCGATCCATACCTTCGCCCTCTTTATGATGCGCTTCATGATCTATTAGGAGCTGAACATACAGAAAGGCTGATCGAGCGCGGTACCATTGAAATTGCACCATTAGCATACATGAGAGGCCGTACTCTGGATGAAAGTTTTGTTATCTTAGATGAGGCTCAAAATACCACACCGGAACAAATGAAGATGTTCCTGACACGCCTTGGATTCGGTTCAAAGATGGTTATTACAGGTGACCTAACTCAGATCGACCTTCCTCGAGGAAAGGAATCAGGATTAAAAGTGACGGAAAAAAGACTTGAAAGCGTAAAAGGAATCGATTTTATATACTTAAAACAGCTGGATGTAGTACGTCATCCACTTGTTCAGCGAATTATTGAAGCTTATGAAACATACGAAGATTAAGGCCTCCACATATCTGGAGTCCTTTTTTACTTTTGACAAGTACCATATTTGTACAATTTTTGCTAAGATTAGTATAGGATGTACAGTTTAAGGAGTGGTAACGCTTGGCCAATTTAAGGCATCATCTGTCCAATTACTTTCGTTTAAGTGTAGCAACGGTATCCTTTATTCTAATGGGGATTATACTTTTTGCCATATTAGTCAGCAATGTAACCCCAAACGTAGTAGACGTAAACATTTATGAGCGTGCTCCACGGGATATCCAGTCTCCTATTACGATTCCTTTAGAAGATCAAACGGAAGCAAGAAAAAGACTTGCTGAAGAAAGTGTTAAGAACGAATATACCTTTGATAAGGATCTGGCTTTGAATCAAGCTGTAGAATTAGAAAGTCTTATTGATATCATCATAACGATCAACGAATCTGAAAAAAAGAAAAAAGATGATGAAGCCCCGCTTTCTTTTGATCAGAAGGTGGATCAACTGAAAGATTCTATCGATACTTCAGAAATATCAGATGAAACATTTGCTGCTTTGTTTCAAGCAAGTGAAACAGATTTAAATAATGTTAAGAATTTAGGTGCGGGAGTTGTAAATAAGGTTCTAACAAATCCCATCATGGTCGAAGAGGTCGATGGTGCAAGGAATGAAGCTGTACAGCTGATTCGTGAAAACAGTAATTTATCCTATTCTTTAAAAAGTGCAACAGAAGAGATCACTAGAAGTTTTATAATCGCAAACAGAACGCTTGATACTGAAAAAACACGTCAAAAACGTAAAGAAGCAAGTGATAAAGTTGAAGAGGTTGTCATTCGAGAAGGTGAAGTTCTCGTTAAAAGCGGCGCTGTTATCACCCCGGAAATTTATGACAGGCTTAAGAAGGTCGGACTGCTCGATCAGGAAATGAAAATGTATCCCTATTACGGTCTATTCATTTTTGTGATCATTGTTATTGCTGGTTTGTACTACTTTATGAAAGAAGAACGGGAGAAGGAGCATTTTAGAAAGTATGTAACGATCTACGCTCTATTGTTTACCCTTACTCTTGTTGTAATGAAAGTACTAAGTATCAGTACAGAACTTGGTCTATCCAGCCTCATGTACGCTGTTCCTGTAGCTGCGGGTGCCATGATGATCAAGATGCTTTTTAACGAAGAACTTGCGGTAGTTTCAACCATTATATTTGCATTTAGTGCAGCGTTAATTTTTAATGAGCAGACTACAGGGAACTTTAACTTTATTATGAGTTTATACGTTTTATTTAACGGTATAGCAGGAATCGTATTTCTAGGGAAAACCCAGCAGCGTTCTAAAATTCTGCAGGCTGGATTTTTCGTATCCTTTATAGCCATCCTAACAGTAGCGTGCGTGCTTTTATTGCAAAATGGGAAGTTTACTTCCGTGCAAATAGGACTAGATCTTGGATGTGCTGGGATTTCTGGGTTTGTTTCTGCAGTACTGACACTAGGACTTCTGCCTGTAATCGAATCGTCCTTTAATATATTGTCTGTAACCAAACTGATTGAACTGTCTAACCCGAACCATCCTATTTTACGAAAAGTCCTAATGGAAGCTCCAGGTACTTATCATCACAGTATTATGGTTGCCAACCTATCTGAAGCAGCTTGTGAATCTATTGGTGCAAATGGACTTCTTGCCAGGGTAGGTTCGTATTATCATGATGTAGGGAAAACTAAACGACCTCATTTTTTTATCGAGAATCAGATGAATATGGAGAACCCGCATGATAAAATTGCTCCTCAGTTAAGTAAAACGATTATTACAGCACATCCATATGACGGGGCCGATATGCTTAGAGCGGAAAAAATCCCTAAAGAAATCATAGATATTGCAGAACAGCATCATGGCACTACTCTATTGAAATTCTTTTATCATAAAGCCGCCCAGCTTACAGATAAAGAAGTAGCAGAATCAGATTTTCGTTATCCGGGTCCTAAAGCTCAGACAAAAGAGGTTGCTATTATTGGTATTGCAGATGCGGTAGAAGCTGCTGTCCGATCTTTATCGAAACCGACACCAGTAAAAATTGATGGGATCATCCGAAAAATAATTAATGACAGACTAGAAGATGGCCAGTTTGATGAATGTGATATTACACTTAAGGAACTGGATACAGTTGCTAAGACCCTAACAGAAACACTTAAAGGAATATTCCATTCCAGAATCGAGTATCCAGAAGAATCGAAAAAGGTGGAGAGATAATAATGTTACATGTAGAATATTTGAACGAAATCGATGAGAACAGCACAGAATTCCAGGAGCTTTTAACAAAAGTTCTTGAAAAAGCTGCAGAAATGGAAGGAACAGGTCAGGCAGAAGTGTCTGTAACGATTGTAACGAAAGAAAGAATTCAAGAAATTAATAGTGAATACAGACAAAAGGACAGTGTAACGGACGTTATATCTTTTGCTATGGAAGAAATGGGAGAAGATGAGACGGAAATTATTGGTGGAGAAGAAACGAGAATCCTAGGCGACATTATAATCTGTCTTGATGTTGCAAAAGAACAAGCAGAAGAATATGGTCATTCAGTGGACAGAGAAATGGGCTTTCTTGCCGTTCACGGTTTCCTTCATCTGTTAGGTTATGACCACACGAACGAAAGTGATGAAAAGAAGATGTTTGGAAGACAAGAAGAAATCTTGGAGCAATACGGATTGAAGAGATGATTTCATGGAAAAAGCTGTTCTCAAGCTTTATTTTTGCATTTTCAGGAATTGTAACTACGTTTAAAAGTGAACAGAATTTCAGAATTCACACCATGGTGAGTGTAATCGTTATTGGGTTAGCGATTGCACTTGATTTTTCTATTGAAAGATTCATTATTTTACTCATTGTCATAGGTCTTGTCTTATCTTTAGAGCTGGTGAATACAGCTATAGAAAAGACAGTTGACCTGATCACAAAAGAATATCATCCGCTGGCAAAGAAAGCGAAAGATGCTGCTGCAGGTGCAGTTTTGGTTTTTTCAATATTTGCTGTTATAATCGGTATACTGCTCTTTATAGAACCGCTTATAAACAGCATAAATAGTGTGAAGCGATAAATGTTGAGAAGGTGAATGTATAATGAACAAAGAACAGTTGATGGAACAGGCAAAGATAGCTCGTGAAAAGGCATATGTACCGTATTCCAAATTTCAAGTAGGTGCAGCTCTTCTGACGGCTGATGGTAAAGTATATAATGGAGCAAACATTGAAAATGCAGCATACAGTCTAACGTGTTGTGCTGAAAGAACAGCTTTATTTAAAGCGTATACAGAAGGCGATACGAAGTTCAGCGCAATCGCTGTAGTAGCGGATACAAAGCGTCCTGTACCACCCTGTGGAGCATGCCGCCAAGTGATTTCAGAGCTCTGCCCGCCAGAGATGCCCGTTTATTTAACCAATCTTAAAGGTGACGTACAAGAGATCTTAGTAAAAGATCTATTGCCAGGTGCTTTTTCACCGGAGGATTTAAATGAATAAAGAAAGTTACAAATCAGGGTTTGTAACCATCATCGGAAGACCGAATGTGGGAAAATCCACACTGCTAAATCAAGTAATCGGCCAGAAGATTGCAATTATGAGCGACAAGCCGCAAACAACAAGAAATAAAATTCAAGCAGTTTATACAACAGATGAAGCACAGGTTATTTTTATCGATACTCCGGGAATTCATAAACCTAAGCATAAATTAGGGGACTTTATGACGAGAACCGCTCAGCAGACTTTAAACGAAGTAGATCTTATCCTATTCGTAATTAATGCTGAAGAAGGCTACGGGCGTGGTGATCAATTTATCATCGACAGACTGCAGCATGTAAAGAATCCTGTTTTCCTTGTTATTAATAAAATCGATAAAGTTCACCCTGATCAATTATTGCCGCTGATCGATATGTATCGAAATAAGTTAGAAGTAGCAGAAGTTGTGCCTATCTCAGCATTAAAGGGAAACAACATTGATACGCTTCTAAATCAAATCGTTTCTTATATGGAGGAAGGACCCCAATTCTATCCTGAGGATCAGGTTACAGACCATCCAGAGCGATTTATTACCGCAGAACTTATTCGGGAAAAAGTCCTTCATCTGACACGCGAAGAGATTCCACATTCAGTGGCTGTTATCATCGAAGAGATGAAAGAGCGTGAACAAAAGGACGTTGTCTTTGTTAATGCAACGATCATCGTTGAGCGTTCTTCACAAAAAGGAATAATCATTGGTAAACAAGGAAAGATGCTGAAGGAGATCGGTAAGAGAGCAAGAGCTGATATCGAAACCTTGTTAGGGTCTCGTGTCTTTTTGGAATTGTATGTAAAGGTTCAAGAGGATTGGAGAAACCGTCAGAAACAGCTTGTTGAATTTGGTTTTAATGAAGACGAATATTAATAGTAAAAAACTGTTAAATTTTCCTTCACATGAAAACAACTATTAAGGTGAACCTAGTTATATCAGGAGAAAATAAAAACAAATAGAAAGGTGTGTCCATAAACATGAAAGAGTTTACATGGAAAGTGTTCTGTGAAACGGGCAATATTGATACCTATTTGTTATACAAAGAGCTAGACCATGAAATAACAGCACTTTCAGCAGTTATTCCTCATGATGAGTCTCTTGAGGAACCTCCATTTCATTAAAAGTAACTACGGAACCTTCTTACTTCAGGGTGGTGATTTACCTTGCTTTATAAAGTGGAAGGAATTGTCATTAAAACTGTTCCGTATGGTGAATCCAATACTATTATTACTCTGTATACAAAGGAATTAGGTAAAATCGGCGTGATGGCAAGAGGGGCTAAGAAACCAAAAAGCCGCTTTACTTCCATTACGCAGCTTTTTACATACGGAATTTTTGTGTTTCAAAAAGGAAGAGGATTAGGAACCTTGCAACAAGGTGAAGCTCTATCTTCTTTTAGAAAGATTCGTGAAGATTTAGTAAAGACTGCTTATGCCGCCTATTTAGCAGAACTTCTAGATCGATATACATCTGAAGATGAACTGAAACCAGATCTATTTGGATGGCTGAAACAAGCTTTAGAATATATCGATCATGGTATCGATCCTGAAGTGATCACCTTTTTATTCGAGTTGAAAATCATGAAGACAGCTGGAATTGTGCCTGAACTGAGCAGATGTGTATCTTGTCATGCTTCAGAAGGAGATTTTTCGTTTTCAATTCGAGAAGGCGGTTTTCTTTGTGAAAGGTGCTCTTACAAAGATCCCTATCGTATAAAGATCTCTAGAGGTGCGGCTAAACTCCTAAATATGTTTTATCACTTAGATTTAGCTCGACTTGGTAATGTATCATTAAAAAAAGAAACTAAAAAAGAACTTCGAATGTTATTTGATGCCTACATGGATGAATATTCAGGAGTATTTTTAAAATCTAAAAAGTTTCTCAAGCAACTAGATGAATTATCGTGAAAAACTGCGAAGCCTACATCCTTTGCAGTTTTTTTAGTTCGCAATCCTACTGCAATAGGTTATAATAATAAGAAATAAGTATAACACATTGGATGCGGCAAAAGGTGGTGTAGACAATCGAACTAAATAAAAGGCAGCAAAAGATTATTGAGATTGTTAAAGATCATGGACCAATTACGGGAGAACAAATTGCAGATCAGCTAGATCTTACACGAGCGACGCTTAGACCAGATCTGGCCATTTTAACGATGGCCGGATATCTTGATGCAAGACCAAGAGTAGGATATTTTTATACAGGTAAAACAGGATCTCAGTTATTAACAGAAAAGATCAAAAAGATTAAAGTCGCTGAATTTACGTCGATGCCAGTTGTTGTCCAAGATTCTGCCACAGTTTATGAAGCGATCTGTACGATGTTCTTAGAAGATGTTGGAACCCTTTTTATTATTAATAAAAACGGACATCTCGCAGGTGTGGCTTCACGAAAAGATTTACTCCGAGCGAGCATGGGGAAGCAAGAAATAAACAGTATTCCAATCAACATCATCATGACAAGAATGCCGAATATAACGTATTGTTTTAAAGAGGACTACTTATTGGACATCGCTCACATTCTAATAGGGAAACAGATAGATGGTCTTCCAGTCGTAAAACGCTCTACTAACGATAGCGGTCTAGAAGTAGTCGGCAGAATTACAAAGACAAATATTACGAAGGCTTTTGTAGAATTAGCACATGATGAATTACTATAACTGAACGGGGAGGCCAACATGATAGGACGTCCAATCGTATATGTCGTATCCGATTCAGTCGGAGAAACGGCAGAGTTGGTTGTAAAAGCGGCTGCTAGCCAATTTAATTCAAACGGGATCGAGATTAAGAGGGTTCCTTATGTTGAAGACAAAGAAACCATTGACGAAGTAATCTCTTTAGCCAAAGATCATAACGGAATTATCGCTTATACGCTTGTAGTACCTGAAATAAGCGACTATGTCGCTAAGCAGGCAGCGCTGCATAACATTCCTACTGTGGACATTATGGGACCCATAATGAATCAGCTGCAATCCAGACTGAATCAAGTGCCAAGGTATGAACCAGGTGTAGTACATAAGCTGGATGATGATTATTTTAGAAAAGTAGAAGCTATAGAATTTGCTGTAAAGTATGATGATGGAAGGGATCCAAGAGGTATATTAAAAGCTGATGTTGTACTAATCGGTGTCTCAAGAACATCAAAGACCCCTCTTTCTCAATACTTAGCTCATAAGCGGTTAAAGGTAGCGAATGTACCTATTGTTCCAGAAGTAGAACCGCCGGAAGAACTATTTAAAGTTTCTCCTCACAAGTGCTTCGGTTTAAAGATCACTCCTGAGAAGTTAAATGACATAAGGCGTGAACGGTTGAAGGCACTAGGCTTAAATTCTGAAGCAAACTACGCAAATATGGAAAGAATCAAACAGGAGCTTGTGTATTTTAATAAGGTTGTAGACAAAATAGGATGCAGGGTAGTAGAAGTCTCTAACAAGGCTGTTGAAGAATCTGCAAACGTGATCTACAATCTGTTTCAGGGGAAATCATATAAATAAAGCGCAGAGATTTGCGCTTTTTTATTTTTAATCTTTTTACTGGTAAAATAGGGCGGTTTTTATTATAATATTACATTGTGATTAAAATTTATAAGTTTGACTAAAATAGTGATACATTCACTATGCTTTTTTTCGACAAATGCTCTCGTATGAAGGAGAATTCTTGTAAAAGTAGAACATAAGAATATGGAAAAATTAATTGGTAATGTATTTGTTGATGCAGATGCTTGTCCTGTTGTGATAAAAGAAGAGATTAATAAGTTTTCAAAGGAATTTCACTTTGAACCCATATTTGTCACATCCTATGCACACGCAAGCAGTACCGACCAGCCAGGACGCTGGATATTGGTTGATGCAAGTCCTGAAGAAGTTGATTTGTACATACATAATCATTCCAAGAAAAATGATCTTGTTGTCACACAAGACCATGCGTTAGCAAGCCTTCTTGTATCAAAAGGGGTTTACGTCATTACCCCCAGAGGGAAACAGTTTCTAGAGAATGAGATGGAAAGAGTACTTCATGAACGTTACATGTCTGCAAAAGCAAGGCGTTCAGGAAAGCATTCGAAAGGGCCTGCAAAATTTAAAAAGGAGGACACTGAAAGGTTCTGCACAGTTTTTTGCGAAATCCTGTCGAATGTTGAAGGAAAATAGAATTGTGCCGCGAATATATATCTAGTGTCTAAAGAAACAGAGATTCTGTGGTGGTAAAATGGAACGTATACCTGAGGATTTAATAGAAAAAGTCAGGTCATCAAACGATATAGTAGACGTGATCAGTGATTATGTTCCTCTAAAAAAACAAGGCAGAAATTATTTTGGACTTTGCCCTTTTCATGGCGAGAAGTCACCTTCATTTTCAGTCTCACCTGAAAAGCAAATCTATCACTGTTTCGGGTGTGGAGCAGGAGGTAACGTTTTTTCTTTTTTGATGAACATTGAAGGGTACTCGTTTATTGAAGCCGTGACTCATTTGGGGAAAAAAAGTGCCATCGAGTTGCCTCAGATTCATCAGCAAAATTTCTCCGAAAAAAGTTCTGACGAAAAAAGGGCAATGGCTGAGATTCATGAGTTATTGGCTAAATTGTATCATCATTGTTTACTCCACACAAAACAGGGAAGACCGGCATTGGAATATCTGGAAAACAGGGGCTTTACGAGAGAGTCCATCGAACGTTTTCAAATTGGCTTTGCTCCGGATTCTTGGGAAACCGCCTCACAGTTCCTGCAAAAACGCGGACTTGATCTGAATACAGCTGAAAAAGCTGGATTGATCGGAAAAAGGCAATCTGATGGAAAGCCGTATGACCGATTCAGAAATCGGGTTATGTTTCCGATATGGGATCGGACAGGCACCGTTGTTGCTTTTGGAGGAAGGGTATTAGATGGTAAGGACGAGCCTAAGTACCTAAATAGTCCAGAGTCTAAGATATTCCATAAAGGGAAAACGCTGTATGGATTAAACTTGTCCCGTGCCGAGATGAGACAGAAACAGCATGCAGTTATTTTTGAGGGATATGTGGATACGATTGCTGCTTTCAGGGCTGGTGTAACAAACGGTGTTGCGACTTTAGGTACATCACTTACAGATGATCACGCAGCTATTTTGAGAAGGAATGTTCAATCTGTCACAATCTGCTATGATTCTGACCGAGCTGGAGTGGAAGCAGCCTTTCGAGCTTCAGAAATTTTAACGAAACAAGGCTGCACTGTAAAAATTTCCCAAATGCCAGATGGGATGGACCCCGATGACTATATCTCAAAGTTTGGAAGCGAATCGTTTCTAAAAGATATAATAGGGGCTAGCCTAACCGTTATGGCATTTAAAATACAATATTACCGACGTGGCAAAAATCTCCGAGATGAAGGAGAACGGATGATCTATATCGAAGAGATTATCAAGGAAATAGCCCGTCTTCCAAAAGCGGTTGAAAGAGATCATTATCTCAGGCAAATCGCTTCAGAATTTAATTTGTCATTAGAAGCATTAAAACAGCAGCAAACACAGACTTTTAAGCAACTGCAAAGGTCAAAGGATAACGGCCCTAAAAAGCGGGATAATAATTTTAGAATACAAACACTTTTGCAGAAGTCTTTATTGCCAAGAAACCTTAATGCTGAACGAATTGTTCTTGCCCACATGCTAAAAAGCGAAGATGCAGCTTTTTTAATTCAGGAAAAGCTGAGTACAGGCTTTAATGTAGAAGAACATAATGCAATCGCTGCGTATCTCTATGCCTTTTATGAAGAAGGAAATAAACCCAATGTAGGGTTGTTCATGCAGCGTATTGACGATGACAAATTAAGAAAATTAGCTTCAGAATTAGCTATGCTCACGATCAGTGAAGAACTGAATGAAATAGAGCTAGCAGATTATATTCGCATTATTTCAAGCTATCCTTTATTGCGCGAAATACAAGAAAAAGAGAAGCAGCAAGAAGACGCAATACGAAGGAATGAAATAAAACTGGCAGCCCAAATTGCCCAAGATATTATGAGAATGAAAAGATCTCTTAAATAATCGGGATGTAGGATGGTTGAAGTTTTGGAAGGAGGGGATCGAATGGCTGAGAAACCAAACCGTCAAGGAACGGAAGGCGAATTAACCATCGATCAAGTTAAAGAACAATTAGTTGAAGCCGGTAAGAAGCGAGGACGGCTCACTTATACAGAAATTACAAGTAAGCTTGCACCTTTTGAACAAGATTCCGATCAGATGGATGAATTCTATCACTATTTGGAAGAACAAGGTGTTGAAGTTGCCGAAGCATCAGAGGATGCAGACGAAGAGGACGACCCTAAGTTTGAAATGGAAAAAGATGAGGAAGAATTCGATCTAAACGACTTAAGTGTTCCGCCAGGTGTAAAGATTAATGACCCAGTTCGTATGTACCTAAAAGAGATCGGCCGAGTAGACTTGCTTTCAGCCGATGAAGAAATTGAACTTGCTAAGCGGATTGAAAATGGAGACGAAGAAGCGAAACGCCGTCTTGCAGAAGCTAACTTGCGTCTAGTAGTAAGTATCGCAAAGCGCTATGTAGGCCGGGGTATGCTGTTCCTGGATCTTATTCAAGAAGGGAATATGGGTCTAATTAAAGCTGTTGAAAAGTTTGACTATGATAAAGGATTTAAGTTTAGTACGTATGCTACATGGTGGATTCGTCAGGCTATTACACGTGCCATCGCCGATCAAGCCCGTACGATCCGTATTCCAGTCCATATGGTTGAGACGATTAATAAATTAATTCGTGTTCAACGTCAGCTGCTTCAAGATCTTGGCCGAGAGCCTTCACCAGAGGAAATCGGAGCTGAAATGGAACTTACGCCTGAAAAAGTTCGTGAAATTCTAAAAATCGCACAAGAGCCTGTTTCATTAGAAACACCTATTGGTGAAGAGGATGATTCTCATCTTGGTGATTTTATCGAAGATCAGGATGCACTTGCTCCATCTGAAGCTGCTGCTTACGAACTATTAAAGGAACAACTTGAAGATGTCTTAGATACACTAACCGATCGAGAAGAAAATGTTCTTCGCTTACGTTTTGGTCTTGATGATGGACGTACTCGCACATTAGAAGAAGTAGGTAAAGTCTTTGGTGTAACACGTGAACGTATTCGTCAGATTGAAGCTAAAGCACTCCGTAAACTCCGCCATCCAAGCAGAAGTAAACGATTAAAAGATTTCTTAGAATAGGAAGCTTGCCCCTCTTTTGGGCGGGCTTTTTTTATTTCTTTTATTTTACTGATTAATCAACTTCAATGCAAACCGTCCAAAAATCTATTTTCTGCTCCAATTTACGTCTTTTTTCTTTTTATTACTAACGCATTCTACTGTATATTAAATTTAAAATCGTTTAAATCTTGTAAAAATTCAGCCTTTATATCTATAATAAAGATGTAAGCGCATACAAATAGAAGCAAAATTATTTTTAAAGGGTGGGATGCAGCCATGGATTTTACATTAACAGAAGAGCAGTTAATGATTCAAAAAATGATGAGGGAATTTGCAGACGAAGAAGTTGCACCGGGAGCAGAGGCCAGAGATAAAAATAAAGAATTTCCGGTAGAGATTTTCCAAAAACTTTCTAAACTTGGCATGATGGGTCTTCCTTTTCCAGAAGAATATGGAGGCGGCGGTGCTGATACAATCAGTTTTGCAATAGCCGTTGAAGAGCTAAGCCGTGCATGCGGATCAACAGGTATTACATATTCTGCACACGTTTCATTGGGGGGAGCTCCATTAAACTTATTCGGTACACATGAACAAAAAGAGAAGTATCTAACACCTATTTGTACAGGTGAGTCTTTTGGTGCGTTCGGTTTAACAGAACCAAATGCTGGTTCAGATGCAGGTGGAACAGAAACAACTGCAGTTGCAGATAACGGTGAATGGGTTATCAACGGCAGTAAATGCTACATTACGAATGCAAGCTATGCAAAGCATTTAGCTCTTACAGCTATTACA
The DNA here is from genome assembly GCF_014635025.1 of Fictibacillus barbaricus. Taxonomy (GTDB): domain Bacteria; phylum Bacillota; class Bacilli; order Bacillales; family Fictibacillaceae; genus Fictibacillus; species Fictibacillus barbaricus. The sequence continues at coordinate 1,518,710 of NZ_BMCE01000001.1, forward strand.
AACAGAAACAGCAGTGATAAAGAAATATCAGCTATCATTGTTCCTACGGATGCCAAAGGATTTCGAGTGATTGATAACTATGAAAAAATGGGGCTTCATTCCTCTAATACAACAGAACTATTTATGGAAGACGTCAGGGTGCCAGAAGAAAACTTGTTAGGAAAGCGCGGAGACGGCTTTAAACAGTTCCTAGTTACATTAGATGGCGGCAGAATAGGTATTGGCGCTATGGCTGTTGGAATCGCACAGGCAGCCTATGAGAAGGCTCTAGCCTATGCAAAAGAGCGGAAACAATTTGGAAGATCTATTTCTAAGTTTCAAGCTATACAGTTTAAACTAGCAGACATGGCGATGAAGATTGAACTTGCCAGGTTAATGGTATATAAAGCGGCATGGTTAAAAGATCAGGGCAAAAAGTTCTCAAAAGAAGCTTCAATGGCAAAATTATATGCATCTGAAGCTTGTATGCAGATCTGCTCTGAATCCGTTCAGGTTCACGGTGGTAACGGCTATATGAGAGATTACCATGTAGAACGTTATTTTAGAGATGCAAAACTTCTGGAAATTGGAGAAGGAACTTCAGAAGTTCAGCGTATTGTTATTGCTAGGGAGATTGGCTGTTAACGTTCATATTATCAGGTGATGAGGTGGATTATGGCTAAGTTAATGAAAGTAACTATAGGAGATTGTTTAAAGAAACAGGCAGAAGATTATAAAGATCAAGAAGCTATGGTTTACAGTAAACTTGGAATTCGATACACCTATCAGGAATTTTATGAATTAACGACTAAAGTCGCAAAAGGATTAATGGCCATGGGAATTGAAAAAGGAGACCATATCGCAGTGTGGGCAACAAACGTACCGGAATGGCTGCTCCTACAATTCGGATCTGCAAGAGCTGGAGCTGTTTTAGTAACTGTAAATACGAACTATCAGACTTCTGAACTGGACTATCTATTAAAACAATCTGATTCAAAGGCTCTGTTCTTCATTAAAGAATTTCGTTCGACGTCGTATAAAGAAATGGTCGACTCCGTTAAAAGCCGGTTGAATGAGTTTCCTAAGCTTAAACATTTTGTACAACTGGAGGATCAGTCATCTTCATATGATACCTTTCGTGAAATCATGACAGCTGGAGAGATCATCTCTGATGCAGCTCTTCAGGAAAGAGAGGACTCCCTTCACTGTGATGATGTGATTAATATGCAGTATACGTCAGGAACTACTGGTTTTCCAAAAGGTGTAATGCTGACACACTACAATATCGTGAATAATGCAAGGCAGATTGCTGAAAGCATGAACCTTACAAATGCCGACAGATTGTGTATACCAGTTCCATTCTTCCATTGTTTTGGCTGTGTTTTAGGAACTCTTGCTGCGGTTTCTGTCGGGGCAACAATGGTACCCATCGTTCAGTTTGATCCAAAGGAAGTGTTGGAGACTGTCGAGAAAGAAAAATGTACAGGGCTTCACGGAGTTCCTACCATGTTTATTTCAGAGCTAAATCTCCCAGACTTTGACTCTTATAACCTTAGCACATTGCGTACGGGCATCATGGCAGGCTCTCCATGTCCGATAGAAGTGATGAAAAAAGTAATCGAGAAAATGGGAATGACAGAAATAACAATCGCTTATGGGCAAACTGAATCTTCACCAGTTATTACACAAACTCGAACAGATGACCCGATCGAGCGGAGAGTGGAAACGGTTGGAAAAAAACATGTACAAGTAGAAGCGAAAATTATAGATCCAGTGACAAATAATGAAGTAAAGCCTGGAGAACAAGGAGAACTTTGTACGAGAGGCTACCATGTCATGAAGGGCTATTATAAAATGCCGGAAGCTACAAAAGAAGCAATTGACAGCGAAGGCTGGCTTCATACGGGTGACTTAGCGACTGTGGATGAAGAAGGCTACTTTAAGATTACCGGACGTTTAAAAGATATGATTATAAGAGGCGGAGAAAATGTATATCCAAGAGAAGTAGAAGAATTTCTCTATTCTCATCCTTCCATTTTAGATGTCCAAGTAATTGGTGTACCAGATAAGAAGTTTGGGGAAAAAGTTGCAGCATGTATACAGCTTAAAGAAGGGCATGATCTTTCCGAAGAAGATTTAAAGGCTTATTGCAAAGGAAAGATCGCACATTTTAAGATTCCTGAATATTACATGTTCATCGATCAATACCCTATGACTGCCTCTGGCAAAGTACAAAAGTTTAAACTTAGAGAACAAGCGATTGAGGCTTTATCTGTTGTGCATGAATAGCCACTACTTGAGTGGCTATTTTTTTGGTTAAAAAAAATGTAAATCAGCAAAGTATTGTTTAAATAGTTAATCGTGTGACAAAACTGGGAAAAATAGAGTTTGCCCTTCCCAAGTAAACGCTTTTAAAGTACAATAGGTTATGGATTGTTTACCAATACATATATGCTTTTAAAAAGACAACAACAAATGTACCTGTACAGACGAAGGAGGAATATGCATGAAACGTAATCCACTCATTCCTTTTGCCATTATTGGAGTTATTGGGATTGTTCTTATGCTTACAATGGGCGGATATGGTATCAACGAAATTCATCAGGCAAGTCAGGATAAAGAAAAGGCTGCGATGGATCCAGAAGCAATTTATAAGCAGAACTGTTCTTCTTGTCACGGACAAAACCTAGAAGGTAACGTAGGTCCTGCTCTTGAAAAGATCGGTGGCAAGTATTCTGCAGAAGAAGTCGGAGAAATCGTTAAAAACGGTAAAGGCTCTGGAATGCCAGCAGGACTAGTAAAAGGTGAAGAAGCAAAAATATTAGTTGATTGGCTAGCAGAGAAAAAATAAAATAAAAAGGGCTTCTTGTTTATTAGACAGGAAGCTTTTTTTCTTTGCAAAAAATAAAAGAAGTGACGAATACTAAAGTGAAACATACTAATGAAACGGTGATAAAAAATGAATTCTGAAAAATTGTCAAAGCGGCTAGAACGAGTTGCTTCCTATGTACCCAAAAATTCAGTTTTAGCTGATATCGGATCTGATCATGCGTATTTACCTTGTTATTTAGGTTTAAAGAATATGATTAATAAAGGGATAGCTGGTGAAATTACAGACGGCCCCTTTCAATCTGCAAAAGAACAAGTTGCGCTTGATGGATTAACTGAGATCATTGAAGTCAGAAAAGGGGACGGATTGTCCGTTCTTGAACCAGATGAAGCAGAGGTCATCACCATATGCGGCATGGGAGGTTCGCTTATTACTTCTATCCTTGAAAGAGGTAAAGAGAAGTTAGGCAATGCTAAACGTTTGATCTTGCAGCCCAATGTTGGTGCAAGAACTGTTCGAAGATGGTTGTTAAAAGAAAATTGGGTGCTTACTGAAGAAGAAATTATTAAAGAAGACGGAAAGATTTATGAAATACTAGTTGCTGACCGACAAGGCAAACAACCTTATACACAAAACAGCGATGCAGAGCTATTATTCGGACCTTTTTTATTGCGAAATCAGAATGAAGCGTTTAAAGAAAAATGGTCGGGGGAAGTCAACCAGTGGAATGCTATATTATCTCAGATGGCCAAAGCACAAAGCACAGATGCGGAAGAAAAAAGAAGTGAATTAGAAAAGAATATAAGACTTGTCGAGGAGTGGATTCATTGAGTAGAACAGCGAATGGACAGTTAATCATTTCCCTCTTAGAAGGTTTTGCACCAAAAAAGATGGCGATGGAAGGTGATCCCATCGGTTTACAGGTTGGTTCATTAAATAAACCTGTTAAAAAAGTGATGATCGCTTTAGATGTACTAGAAAATGTAGTTGATGAAGCGATCCATGGTGAAGTTGATTTAATCATTGCTCACCATCCATTGCTTTACCGTCCTCTAAAAAGAATAGATACTAGTACATCTAAAGGAAGGGTGATCGAAAAGCTGATAAAACATGATATAACTGTTTATGCAGCTCACACAAACCTGGATGTAACAGCATTAGGTGTGAATAATTGGCTTGCTGATCAATTGCAGCTAATGGATACCGAAGTCCTCTCCACAACATATGAAGATAAGCTTGTAAAATTATCAGTATTTGTCCCTATCACACATGAAGAGAAGGTAAGACAAGCTATCGGGAACGCGGGTGCAGGGCATATTGGAAACTACAGTCATTGTACGTTCACTTCCAGCGGCATGGGGACATTTACTCCTTTAGAAGGAACCTCGCCATTTATAGGTAAACAGGGACAATTAGAACAGACAGAGGAAGTGAAAATTGAATCCATCATGCCTGAATCGATCCGAAAATCGGTTATTTCTGCGATGAAGAAAGCACATCCATATGAAGAGGTTGCGTATGATCTTTATCCGCTTCTGAATAAAGGGAATGAACTCGGAATAGGAAAGATTGGAAAACTGGCTAAAGAGATGGATCTTCAGGAGTTTGTTGACCATGTAAAAAAGGCTTTTGGGATATCGAGATTGCGTGTTATAAAAGGTCACAAAGATTCTATAAAAAAAGTAGCTGTTGTTGGCGGAGATGGCAACAAATATATTTACACATCCCTTCATAAAGGTGCAGATGCATTGGTTACTGGAGATATCTATTACCATAACGCGCACGATGCACAAGAAGAGGGACTTACAATTGTTGACGCAGGACACCATATTGAAGGAATTATGAAACGAGAACTGAAAAAAGTTCTGGAGGATGAGCTGCAATCAAGAAATTATGACACGGTTGTCATTGAATCTGAGTTAATAACTGATCCCTTTACGTACATGTAGCCTATAGGGACAAAATCAGATTAATTTTAAAGAGTACAGAAAAATAGCATAAACAGAAAAAGCCAAGCTCGTACAGTCACCAGCTTGGCTTTTTAAATTACTTCTTCTCTTTAACTTTCGGAAGGATACGATTTAATGTAACTTTTCGTTCTTTCTTCCACGTTTCTTCGTTTTTCTCATCATAATTTTTAAGGAAATCAATAACTTCTTTCGTAATTGGTGTTGGAGTTGACGCACCAGAAGTAACTCCCACTTTTTTTACGCCTTCCAGCCAAGATAGATCAATCTCTGAAACATCAGAAATCCGATAAGCCTTCGTACCTGCAATTTCTTCAGAAACTTGTGCTAGCCGGTTTGAGTTATTGCTTCGCGGGTCACCCACTACTAGCACCAGGTCACATTCCCCAGCCTGGGTTGCAACAGCTTCTTGTCTTACTTGTGTAGCTAAACAAATTTCTTTATGAACCTCAGCCGTCGGGTATCTCATCAGTAGACGTTTAATTAGTTCGGCTACATCCCATTGACTCATTGTGGTTTGGTTGGTGATCAGGATCTTTTCGCTCTTAACCTCTAATGAATCAAGATCATCTACATTTTCTACAAGATGTACGATATGAGGGGCGATCCCGATCGCACCTTCTGGTTCAGGATGTCCTTTTTTTCCGATATAGATAATTTCATAGCCTTCTTTTTCTTTCTCACGAATGAGGTCATGGGTTTTTGTCACATCAGGGCAAGTGGCATCTATTTCATAGAGTCCTTTTTCATGAGCGATTCGCCTTACTTCCGGTGAGACACCGTGAGCTGTATAAATAACTGTGCCAGATTCAATGTTTTGAATAATATCTAAACGGTTATTTCCATCAAGTGTAATAATTCCTTCTTCTTCAAATGCATCTGTTACATGTTTGTTATGAACAATCATGCCAAGAATATAAATGGGTCTCGGTAGAGTAGGATCATTTGCTGCCTGACGTGCCATTACCATGGCATCAACAACACCATAACAATACCCTCTTGGAGATATTTTTACAATTTCCATGTTGGATCTCTCCTTTATTCATATATAAAAGACAGCACAGAGATCTATGCTGTCTTGGGAGATTTACTTCTGTATGCTTTTATTATAAAGGAGAGACCATAAGAACTCAAACACTATACTTATACATATAGCTTAGGCCCAGAAAGGTGATAGCCTTTAGGTACATTTGTTTTTGGTGCTGGTGGTATGGTTTTAGTGCTTGAAGAAACTTTTTTCCTTTTTTGATCCGCTGGCTGTATGGATGGTTTTGAAGATTTAGGACCTTCCACAACCACTTTTTCTTCTGTTTCTAATTTTCTTTTTTCTTTTTTGTCTGTTTTCGCTAAATCATTTTTTTCTATCATCTCGTTTTTTTGTTCTTTCGTTTCCGCTTTATCGGAGGTATCTGCCTCAGGATCGTTTTCTGCCTTTGCACTAGAACCGCTTTGAAAGTCCTTGAGAGCTGTCATGATGGACGGTAGATTCTTCATAGCAGGTCCATATTGCTTAATCATAGGTCCCATTGTTTCGGCAACTTTTAATACCTTTTGAACGTTATTGAGCATGGTGAAAACATTAGTCCCACCAGTTACACTTCCACCGTTGCCGATCGTACCCAAGAATCGGTCGACAGTACCAAGCTGACGAGGCATCGTATTCATCCCAGGCATTCCATTCATGCCTTGCATTTGCATATAAGGATTCACCTGGAATGGCTGCATCGGATGCTGAGGTTGATTCGGATATCTATAAAAAGGCTGCATAATTCCCCCTCCTTTCCAAAATAATACGCTCATATACAGAATATGAAACAAGAAAACCATGTGTGATATTTATCCCTGTTTTCTTATAAGTGTTAAGGATGGTTGGCGGAAAATGAAAACTTCCTCTATAATACTAAAAGTGAATAGCTTTATATTTGAAAAAGAAAAGGTGAGCGTATGAAATCTCCGTTTGAACGGTTAAAAATAAACGAATCTCTCCAAACTGCATTAAGTAGTATTGGATTTGAAAGACCAACTGATATTCAAGAGCGTGTTATCCCTGCGATAATAAATGGACAAGATATGATCGGACAATCACAGACTGGTTCTGGAAAGACTTTTGCTTTCCTATTGCCGCTTATGCACAGGATCGATGTTAAAAAAGACGAAGTGCAAGCCGTTATTACAGCTCCAACTCGTGAATTGGCTCAACAGATCTATAACGAGTTTTTAAAAATATCTGAGCATCTGCCAGAAGAAGAACAAATTCGAGCAAAAGCTATTGTAGGCGGGACAGACAGAAAAAGAATGGCAGAGAAGCTTAAAACAGCTCCTCAACTCGTCATCGGAACACCTGGACGAATAAAAGATCTAGTTAACACTCAGGAACTTGTGGTGTTTACAGCAAATATGCTAGTAGTAGACGAAGCCGATCAGATGCTGGATATGGGGTTTATTGAAGATGTTGACCAAATCGCATCCCGGATGGCCAACGAGCTGCAGATGATGGTTTTCTCTGCAACAGTTCCTGAAAAGCTGCAGCCGTTCTTAAAGAAATATATGCAAAATCCGAAACATGTTCATGTAGAGCCGCAGCAAATTACAGCAAAAGATATTAAGCATGTACTCATACAGGCAAAGCATAATGACAAACTTTCTATGCTGATCAAAACAGCAAAGAATTATAATCCTTACTTTGCGATTATTTTTGCCAACACAAAGAAAGCGGTCGATGAGATTGCAGATGCTATGGCAGCAGAAGGTATGAGTGTCGAACGTTTACACGGTGATATTCCTCCTCGAACAAGAAAGAATATCATGAAACGAGTTCAAAAAGCGGAGTTTCAATTCTTAGTCGCTACAGATCTTGCTGCGCGTGGAATTGATATTAAAGGTGTCAGCCACATCATTAACTATGAGTTTCCAAAAGATCTTGATTTCTACGTTCACAGAGCTGGCAGAACGGGGCGAGCAGGGATGTCTGGGATCTGTGCGTCACTTTATGAGCAAACAGATCAGCATTCTGTACAAAAGTTGAAAGAGAGAAAAATTACCTTCACCATCGAACAATATAAAAATGGTGAATGGGTTCCTGTAAAGCAGCGCGAGAAAAGTACTTCGCCGAAAGATCAAGAGGGCATTTACGTACCTAAGCCTCGCAAGGTGAAACCAGGTTATAAGAAGAAGATGGATGAGCAGAAGAAGAAACTGATGAAAAAGAAAAGAAGAAATCAAAGATAGAGTAATGATGGAGAAGAGGGGAAAGCAATGATTAAGATCGGATCACATGTTTCAATGAGCGGGAAAAAAATGCTGTTAGCTGCAAGTGAAGAAGCAGTTTCATATGGTGCTAATACGTTTATGGTTTATACGGGGGCTCCTCAAAACACGAGGCGTAAAAAAATTGAAGACCTGAACATTGAAGCAGGAACAAAACATATGATCGAGAATGGCATTGTTGATATTGTCGTTCATGCACCTTACATTATTAATATTGGAAATGCGATAAAACCTGAGACCTTTCAGCTTGGGGTAGACTTTTTAAGAAGTGAGATCGAACGTACAGAAGCCATCGGCGCAAGACAAATCGTATTGCATCCTGGTGCACATGTTGGTGAAGGGTCAGAGGTCGGGATTAAGAAGATTATTGAAGGCCTTAACGAAGTGTTAACAAAAGATCAAAATGTTCAAATTGCACTTGAGACAATGGCCGGCAAAGGATCTGAATGCGGTAAAACATTTGAGGAACTAGCACAGATTATTGATGGTGTTACACTAAACGAAAAGCTGTCTGTTTGCTTTGATACGTGTCATACACATGATGCTGGGTATGACATCGTCAACGACTTTGATGGGGTAATGAACCAGTTTGATAAATTGATCGGTATAGACCGTATTAGAGTATTCCACATAAACGACAGTAAAAATGTTACTGGAGCAGCGAAAGACAGACATGAAAATATCGGCTTTGGCCATATTGGATTTGATCCATTAAGTTATATCGTACATCATGAGCAGTTCAAAGATATTCCAAAAATTCTTGAGACACCTTATGTGGGAACAGATAAAAACAATAAAAAGCCACCTTACCAATTAGAAATTGAGATGATCAAGGCAAAGAAATTCAACCCAGAACTTCAGAATAATCTGTTGACTGTATAAAAAAAGCCGCACACTGTGCGGTTTTTTTGTTATGAGTTTATCTGTCGATATACGTTTGGATTAAGTATTGGATATAGTTTGCTTTTTCGGGGCTGACCTCTTTAGCAATTGTGGCTATGATTTGTTTTCTCTGTGAAAGGTTCTTGATATCAATGGTCTGCCTGCGCAGTATGTTTACGATTTTTACGGCCTCTTTTTGAGATATTGGCAGCTGGTATTGAGCTGCTAATGTGACCAGTTCGTTTGGACTGATCGAGTTCAATTTCTGGTTTACAAAATGAACGATAATTGGATTCATATAGTAACTCCCTCCCGACTTTCTCATTGTATGAGCCAAAAGGGGAGAAAGTGCTAAAAAAAAAAGACTTTGGAATTGTCCAAAGTCTCTTTATTTATTGTTTACACAATTGTATGAAGAATAAAATTCATAAAGAATAAGAAGGCGATCACATACATCGTTATCGGTATTTGCTTTTTTTGACCAGACATCCACTTGATTAATGGATAGGCAATAAAGCCAAAAGCTAATCCGTCCACTATGCTGTATGTTAACGGAATCAAAGCGATGATCAAGAATGATGGAAACATTTCCGTAAAGTCGGACAGCGGAATATGCTGAATCTGTTGAACCATCAGTCCACCGATAATGATCAAAATAGGAGCAATGGCCCCATCAGGAATATAAGCAATAAAAGGAGCTGCAAAAATAGACCCTATGAACAAGACCGCAACCGTTATACTTGTTATACCTGTTCTTCCGCCTTCTGTAATACCAGATGCACTCTCTACCGTTGAGATCGTCGGACTCGTTCCGAATAAGCCGGATACGATTGAAGAGACTGCATTGGCTTGAAATGCTTTTGGGAATTTTTCTTGGTCAGGCAGTAGGCCATATAATAAGCCCATGTTTTCAAACGTGATGATCATTGTGAGTGAAAACGTGGCAATCCAAAAGGAAAGCTCGGTAATGCCTGAGAAATCAAGAGCAAATAGCAATTCACCAAAAGGTTGAAAAGAAAATCCGTCTGACATCCCTTTAACTTCCTGTTTGTGACCCATTAACAAACCGATCAGAGTTGTTAATGCGATTCCTATTAGGAAGCTTCCCTTTATATTCTTTAAGAACAAAGCCAGTGTTATAGCGAGACCAACCATTGTTAGAATCGCGTCTGGATGGTTTAAATGTCCTAATTTTACAAAAGTGGCAGAACTTGCTTCAATAATTCCGCCTTTTTGCAGACCTATAAAGGTTAAGAACAAACCAATACCAACTGTAATGCTATGTTTTAAAGATTGAGGGATACTTTTTGAAAGTATATCTTTCAATGGTGTGGATGCTGCGATTAAAAAGAAAACCCCAGAAAGAACGACTGCTGCAAGTGCTTCTTGCCAGCTTAAGTTCATTCCTTGCACGATGGTGTAGGTGAAAAATGCATTTACACCCATACCAGGGGTTAAGACGATAGGAGCATCTGCATAAAGCCCCATAATCAAACATCCAACAACAGAAGTTAGGATCGTAGCTAAGACTACACCTTCATAAGGCATACCAGCATCCGCTAATATTAATGGGTTAACGACAATAATATAAGCGATCGTAAAGAATGATGTGATCCCAGCGAGTACTTCCTTTTTTAGTGAAACGTGATTCTGTTTCATTTATTTCCTCTCTTAAATCTTAAAACAAACCCTCTCCCACCCAGCAGATTCCTGCCAGAGATGATTATATAGCAAATGTAGAAATATGGCTAGAAAAAATCGTTTACAATCTTGTGTCCACACTATATAATTTGACTTAAGTAAAAAAGTTGCCTAAAGGAAACTTTTTCTCATGTGAATGAATCACTCTCCTTCTTCTTGTTTCATACATTGTGAAGGGATTATTTTTTTAACTAAAAGTTGCACTAAGGCAAAATTAGTTACCGAGTGAAAAAGGAGGTCTTTTTCTATGGAACGTGCATTAAAGATAGATCAGCTATATGTTTCATACCTGGGGAATCAAGTGGTGAAAGATATAACATTTTCAGTAGAAAAGGGAAGTTTGGTAGGTATAATCGGACCTAATGGTGCAGGGAAATCTACTATGATGAAAGCTGTGTTAAATCTTATCGCAAAAGATAAAGGTGAAGTTGAAGTATTTGGGGAACCCCTGAAAAAATGGAAAAAAAGAATCGCCTATGTTCCTCAGCGTTCTGATATCGACTGGGACTTTCCGATAACAGTATTTGACGTAGTGTTATTAGGCACCTATCCGAACCTGGGATTATTTAAACGTCCTTCTAAAGCCGATAGAAAGTGGGCACATGAATGTTTAAAAACCGTAGGAATGGATGCGTTCAGCAACAGGCAGATCGGAGAACTTTCAGGAGGACAGCAGCAAAGAGTTTTCCTTGCCAGAGCACTTGCACAAAATGCGGAACTTTTTTTCCTAGATGAACCGTTTGTTGGAATTGATGTAGCTAGTGAAGAAACGATCATTCATATTTTAAGAGATCTGAAAAATGAAGGTAAAACCATTCTTGTCGTGCATCATGATTTAAGTAAAGCTGAATCTTACTTTGATCACTTGCTTCTTCTTAATAAAAATATGATTCAATATGGCGCTTCTGAAGAAGTCCTTCAGCCAGAGGTGATCACGAAAGCATATGCGAATCAGTTCTCATTTCTTCAGACAAAAGGAGTGAATGTAACATCATGAATATGTTTGAATTTTTTCAGGCGCTCTTCCAATATGAATTTTTACAGAAGGCATTGTTTACATCTGTAGTAGTGGGCGTGATCTGCGGTATTGTAGGGTGCTTTATCATCTTAAGAGGAATGGCACTCATGGGAGATGCCATTTCACATGCTGTGTTACCTGGAGTCGCGATCAGCTACATGCTGGGCATCAACTTCTTCTTCGGTGCCGTAATTACAGGTGTTCTTACGGCGGTCGGAATTGGTTATGTCAGTCAAAACAGCCGAATTAAACATGATATGGCGATTGGTATTATGTTCACGAGCATGTTTGCAGTAGGTATCGTTATTATCACGATGATGAAAAGCTCCGCAGATCTTTATCACATCCTTTTTGGAAACGTGCTGGCTGTAAGAATGAGTGACATGTGGATTACACTTGGAATCGGAGTACTAGTGATCGGGCTTGTTGTTATCTTTTACAAAGAACTTCTCGTTTCTACTTTTGATCCAACTATGGCACAAAGTTATGGTTTGCCGAATAAATGGATCCATTACGCATTAATGGCAGTATTGACGATGGTAACGGTAGCTTCACTTCAGACGGTTGGGATTGTTCTTGTTGTTGCAATGTTAATAACTCCAGCAGCTACCGCTTATCTGCTCACGAACCGTTTGTCAGTCATGATCTATTTGTCTGCAGCACTAGGTATTGTAGCATCCGTATTCGGTTTATATTTTAGTTTTACTTACAACCTTGCATCAGGTGCCACAATTGTTTTAGTTTCAGCATTTCTGTTTGCCATGGCGTTTTTCTTTTCACCATCCCAAGGGTTGGTTTGGAAAGCTCATAAATCAAGAAGAAACAGACTGGAACTGATGCGAAAATAGGGAGGATGGTTATATGTTTAAAAAGTTAGCAAGTCTCATTCTTGCAAGTGCATTATTAGCTGCTGCAGCAGGATGCAGCGCAGGGAAAGATGGATCTGAAAAGGTAGAAGTCGTTGCCACATACTCCATTATTTATGATTTAGTTAAGAACGTAGGCGGAGACAAAGTGGATGTTCATAGCATGGTGCCGATTGGTGCAAATCCTCATGAATATGATCCCCTTCCAGAAGATGTACTAAAAACAACTGATGCAGATGTTGTATTCTATAATGGATTAAACTTAGAAGAAGGGAATTCATGGTTTAACAAACTATTAAAAACATCAGATAAGGATGGAAAAGATGCACCAGTTTACCGCGTAAGTGAAGGGGTAAAAGCGATTCACTTAGAATCGAAGGGACTTGAAGAAGAACCAGATCCACACGCTTGGCTGAACATTGAAAACGGTATTATCTATGTTGAGAATATAAGAGATGCCCTTATCAAAGAAGACCCGGACAACAAAGAGTACTACGAAAAAAATGCAGAAAAATACATTTCAGAATTAAAAACACTCCATGAAAAAACCATAACTGAACTTCAAAAAATACCAAAAGAAAAACGTGTCCTAGTAACAAGTGAAGGAGCATTTAAATATTTTGGTGAAGCGTATAACATGAACACTGCTTTTGTATGGGAAATAAATTCAGAAAACCAAGGTACTCCTCAACAGATAAAAAATCTGGTAGACCTTATTAAAGGAGGAAGTGTTTCAGCTCTATTTGTAGAAACCAGTGTAGATCCAAGAAGCATGGAAACTGTCTCAAAAGAAACGGGTGTCCCGATTAAAGGTAAAGTATTTACAGATTCTCTAGGAAAGCAGGGAGAAGAAGGAGATACGTACAAAAAAATGATGGAGTGGAACACACAAACAGTTATCGAAGGTCTAAAATAAAATTTATTGATCAGAAGCAGGAAACGTCCAGCTTCTGTTTTTTTGTTTTCTATAACTTTGATTTATAATAATGTAAGATGATATTAAAAGGCAGGGTAACGTATGAAAATAAAAGCTGTCTGTTTTGATATGGATGGTGTCGTTGTAGATACAATGAGTCACCATGTTGAAGCATGGCGTTATGCATTTAATAAAAAGGGCTATGATCATGAAGATCTAGTATTTTATACAAGAGAAGGAATGCCCGGGAAGAAAACCATTGAAGATATCTTTAAATTTTCCGGTATAGATTTTACAGAGCAAGAAGTTGAAGAGATCTATTTGCAGAAGAGAGATTACTTTAAAAACCATGCTAAATACAGTTTTATTGAAGAAGCAGTCTCTCTATTAAAAACCCTGTACAGTCAAGGTGTTACAATAGCCTTAGTAACAGGAAGCCGGAAAGAGTTCGTTTCTGAAGTACTTGCGGAACTTCCTATTACCTTTCATTCCATTATTACTGGTGATGACGTAATAGAAGGAAAACCGTCACCCGAACCCTATTTATTAGTCATGAACGAGTATGATTATCAACCATATGAGTGGCTTGTTATTGAAAACGCACCACTTGGCATAGAGTCAGCAAAGTTTGCAGGAGCTTATTGTTTAGCTGTAGAGACAACACTTGAAGAGGAATATCTAAAGAAAGCAGATATGATCATAAAACCCTCAGAACTGCAGCAAACAGTCGAGGGTCTTTTGAAGAAGAGGTGAGGAACTCCGGTTATCATCAAATTTTCTTACAGCATGTCAAATTAGGCATGTTGTTTTACTTTGTTCATTTTTCGTGTATACTATGAGACAGTCTAAATCGTACTCATTACTACTTATTTTCATTTTCACGGAGGTTTATCATGAAGAACAATTTAAATTCTATAGCCATTCGTGTAGATGATTTATCATTCCATTATGGTGACAAAAATGTATTGCAGCATGTAACGATGGATATAAAAAAAGGATCTTTTTTAGGACTAGTAGGTCCAAATGGATCCGGTAAATCTACACTGATCAAATGTATACTAGGTCTCCAAAAGCCTCAGCAAGGCAATGTTTATCTATTTGGAGAAAAAATAAATAAATTTAATGATTGGGAAAAGATCGGCTATGTTTCCCAAAAAGCAAACAGTTTTAATACAGCTTTCCCGGCAACTGCTTTTGAAGTCGTCTCTATGGGGCTTTTTGGAAGGGTTGGATTATTCCGCTTCTTAAAGGCTGCAGACAAGAGGAAAGTTTGGGAAGCACTTAAGTCAGTAAACATGGAACAATATGCACACCAAAATATAGGGGAACTCTCCGGGGGGCAGCAGCAGCGAGTCTTTATTGCAAGGGCGCTCGTAAGTGATCCAATGCTCCTTATATTGGATGAACCGACTGTTGGTGTTGATACAGAGTCATCAGAATCCTTTTATAAACTGTTAAAGGAACTTCATTACAATAATAATATGACACTGGTTTTAGTTACACACGATGTCGGAGTAATGACGGATTATGTGACAGATGTAGCTTGTTTAAATAAGCAGATTCATTTTCATGGAAACACTAGAGAATTTGAAACAAGTTCTTCTGAAAATATTTCTGCTTTTTATGGTCATCATGTTCATGTTCTTCACCATGATCATGACCATGCGTAAGGGGATGAATGAATGTTACCGTTTTTAAAATATGAATTTTTACAAAATGCCTTCTTAACTGGGATCATGGTAGGACTCCTGGCTCCTGTGCTGGGGGTGTTTATCGTTGTCAGAAGGCAAGCTCTTATTGCTGATGCGCTCTCCCATATTACATTGGCTGGGATAGCAGCAAACCTGCTTTTAGGTAAATGGTCATCTTTTTTTGCTACAGCCAATCCCATTTACCTTGGAATGGCCTTTTCAGTAGGAGGAGCCATATTTATTGAACAGCTTAGAAAAGTGTATAAACATTATGAAGAGCTGGCTATACCCATTATTATGTCAGCAGGAATCGGTCTAAGTGTGATCTTCATATCAATGGCTGATGGTTTTAATACGGATTTATTTAATTATTTATTTGGAAGTATTATCGCGGTTAAGCAGTCAGATGTATGGACCGTTTTTGCTATTTTAATTGTTGTTTTGCTGTTTGTATTCTTTATGTATAAAGAATTGTTTGTTCTCTCTTTTGATGAAGAACAAGGGAGACTTTCGGGAATCAGGAGTAACTGGATATTGGTTGCTTTTATGGCGATGACCGCATTAGTCATTGCCGCCTCCATGAAAATAGTCGGGATCCTTTTAGTTTCTGCACTGATGACTTTGCCAGTAGCAGCAAGTATCCGCATCGCGAAAGGATTTAAACAGGCGATCTGGCTTTCTGTCCTTTTTGGCGAGGTTGCCGTTATTTCCGGTATGTTTCTTTCCTACTACCTGGACCTTGCTTCAGGTGGAACCATTGTGTTATGTCTCGTTGTAATATTATTTTTGTGTATTAGTTATAAAAAATTTACAGGTTCTCGAAAGGTGGGTCACTTGTGAAATTTTCATTAACGATAGATGAAGCGCTGACTCTTTTAAAAGAGAAGGGTTATAAATATACAGAAAAAAGAAAAGATCTTCTTTCTGTGTTTGCCCGAGAAAAAAGGTATCTTTCTGCAAAAGATGTTCAAGAAGAACTGAAGGAACAATATCCAGGTCTTAGTTTTGATACCATTTATCGTAATTTAACAACTTTCGTTGATTTAGGATTACTTGAAGAAACGGAATGGGAAGGCGAAAAGAAATTTCGATTCACATGCTCTCATAACGAGCATCATCACCATTTAATCTGTTTGATGTGCGGCAGTACAAAGTCCATTCTTTCATGTCCGATGGAAGCACTTAACAATGAGCTAAAGGGTTTTGATGTAACAGGCCATAAGTTTGAGATCTATGGCTATTGTTCTGAATGCAGAACGTAAAATTTTATTCTAAAATGTAGTATGTTCCTCCTTTCATTTAGCCAAGCTAAAGAGAAAGGAGGTTTTTTTATGCCTGAAGTAAAATGTAATGTTTCGAATTGTACCTATTGGGGGGAAGGCAATAACTGTATAGCAGATGCCATTCTTGTTGAGATTGACAAGCATGCCAATATGTCTGTGGACATGAGTGCTGACGGTGACCTCCTTGGCGATGCTGCACATAAAGATGCAGCACACGATCCAGCTGAAACTTGCTGTCACACTTTCAGACCGAAACACTAAACAAGGGGCCGTTATTGGCCTCTTTTCTTATGCCCATAAGTTAACATCTATGAAATACCCTTTTTAAAGCCATAATAAGAACGCTCCTTAAGACTATAAGAGGGGGAATTCTAATGGCATACGAAGAAAAAGATGAACGTCGTATAAATGAAGCCGACTATCGTGAAGAAATGGCGGCAGAGGCTGTACCCATAAGAAGTGATATGACATTACCTGAAAACGAGCGACCTCGTTTTGCGGATAACGATCACCGACATGAGCACGAAGGTAAACGTGAGCGTGAAGGCGGAAGAGCGACTGGTATGATCGCGATCATCCTTTCCGTGCTATCTCTGTTTATACTTCCTGTGTTATTTGGAGCAGCAGGAATCATCGTTGGATTTATTGCCAGAAGACAAGGTGCAAAATCGCTTGGAAACTGGGCGATCGGAATAGGTATCGTTTCGATAATCATTTCATTATTTTTTGCACCATTCTTTTAAAGGACAAAGGAGCTGAGAAGAAGCAGATGCTTCTTCTTTCTTTGTTTACCTTCTCATTTCAATTATTAAAACATTTGGAAATATGTTTATAGAGTATAAAAGAAGGGTAATTAAAAAAGTTTTATTTTACTTAATAATTATATATAATGTTTATCTATACTTTTTAAGGTCAGGTGTAAAAAAGTGGAGATGAATGTTAAACGAATAATTAATGACTTATTAATACAATCAGGCAGTAAGGTTAGTGTGGAGATTGATACTTATTTTCCGGGAGGGCGTTTAATCGGTGGGAAATACAGTATGAGTCATCACTCGATAACGATGTACATAGAGGTAATCAAGGAACAGTGTTTGCAATTATTTTCATCACTAGAGTATATGGCCGATTATTTCGCGGTGGTTTTCGCTCATGAGCTGGGACATGCCGAAGACCCAGAATTAGCTATACTAGCTGAACAACTTGATGAATGTAGAACAGAAATGGAACGGAATAAAATTTCTCTAAAGATTGAAGAAAACGCCTGGGATTTTGCCAGAGAACTTCTTCCTGAAATGAATTATGTTTTTATGGACAGAATTATTTTTCACTCTTTACTGCCTTATCATGATCGATTATCGCAGACGGACATCGCTTAACTTAAATAACTCTAAGATATGCTTCTTATATAAAAAAGCCCCCATTTATGGGAGCTTTTTATTATGCTTGCTGTGCTTTTAATTTTTCTTCATGAGCTTTTGCCAAAATATCAACTTCTTTTTTTAGTTCATCTAATAGTTGATCTTCTGGAATCTTTCTGATGATCTCCCCGTGTCGGAATAATAGACCTTCTCCACGTGCGCCGGCTATGCCGATATCAGCTTCACGTGCCTCGCCAGGTCCGTTTACCGCACATCCAAGTACAGCTACTTTGATAGGAGCGCGTACTTTAGAGATATATTCTTCAACCTCATTTGCAATTGAGATCAAGTCGATCTCGATACGACCGCAAGTCGGACAAGAGATCAGTGTTGCAGCATCAGAAAGAAGACCAAACGACTTCAATAATTCACGAGCTACTTTAACTTCTTCCACAGGATCAGCACTTAATGAGATACGAAGTGTATTCCCGATCCCTTTGTGAAGAATAACCCCAAGTCCCGCAGCACTCTTAACTGTACCTGCAAACAATGTACCAGATTCGGTAATCCCAAGGTGCAAGGGATAGTCAAACGCCTTAGAAGCTTTTTCATATGCTTCTATTGCTAAGTTTACGTCTGATGCTTTCATCGAAACGATAATGTCGTGAAAATCTAGTTCCTCTAAAATTTTAATGTGGTGTAATGCACTTTCTACCATGCCATCTGCAGTAGGATAACCATACTTTTCAAGATACTTCTTTTCAAGAGAACCAGCGTTAACACCGATTCGGATGGGAATCCCTTTTTCTTTTGCGGCTTTAACAACAGCTTCCACTTTTTCACGGCGGCCGATGTTGCCAGGGTTGATTCGAATCTTGTCTGCTCCGCCTTCAATAGCTTTAAGGGCTAGTTTATAATCAAAATGAATATCCACTACTAGCGGAATGTTAATTTGCTTCTTTATGTCCGCGATTGCTTCGGCCGCACGCATATCAGGACAAGCTACACGAACAATCTGACAGCCTGCTTCTTCCAAACGCTTGATCTCGGCAACTGTTGCTTCAACATCATGTGTCTTTGTTGTTGTCATGCTCTGAACAATAACCTGATCGGTACCTCCAATTGTTAAAGGTCCTACTTTTACAGGCCTTGTTTTAGAACGGTGGGTGATTTCACTCATTTGGTGAATCGCTCCTTTTTTCAAATTGACAGTATTAGTCTGTCCTATCGTCAGTTCATTTTAGCAGGGATTATTTTGTTTTGACAAGTAATGTTATCAATCTGTCTCGTTGTAGAGCGGAAATTTATATGTTTTGCCTAATTGAATATGTTCTGGATTTACTCCCGGGTTTAATGATTTGAAGTCTTTTATCATCGAAAAAATGGAGTATTCCCCGGAAGTGTTTAACTTTTCCACAACTGATATTAATGTATCACCCGGATTAACTTCATATGATTTATAAGCTTTATCCTGTTTTTTTTCTGTCTGGACCTCTGCATTTGCCGGTGTAGCTTGAGGGAGTGTCCCGATCTTTAAGTCATAAGCCACTACATATAAAATAAGTAAAACGATACACCCTGTTAAGAAACGTTTCATGATTTCCCTCTCCTTTCGCATATAAGACTATATGCTTGTCCAAGTTTTTTATGACAAGTTAAAAGTGACTACTTATGATGCTTGGTGTAAAATGGAAAGGCAAGAAGGACAGAAAATATAATTTCTTGCGTATCATTGTAGATGTACCGATTGGAGAGGTGAATAATTATGAAAAAAGCAAAAGTGATTGCACTGCTATCTGTTATGGCTGCAGCCTTATTTATTGCTCCTTTAAAAATGCTTGCTGATGCAGCACCAGGGGATGTCATTGTAACGTTAGGACAGAATCTAACGGAAGAACAAAAGAGTACTTTATTAAAAGAGATGGATGTTTCAGCGGATGTAGAGACAGTAACGGTTACGAATGAAGAAGAGCACAAATATCTAGGTCAATATATATCAAAAGCTCAAATTGGCTCAAAAGCGATCTCATCAACAAAAATTACAATCGGTGACAAAGATCAGGGATTGTCGGTTGAGACCAATAACATAAATTGGGTAACAGAAGAAATGTACATGAATGCATTAACGACTGCAGGGGTAACAGATGCTGACATTTATGTGACAGCTCCTTTTGAAGTGTCTGGTACAGCAGCGTTAACAGGTATTTTAAAAGCCTATGAAACAACGGCTCAAATTGAGATTCCAGAAGCACAAAAACAAGTTGCCAATGAAGAAATGGTTAAAACAGCTGAATTAGGAGAAAGAATCGGTACAAAAGAAGCAACTGAGTTAATGACCCGTGTCAAAGAAGAAATAGCAAAAAATCCAGTACAGTCAGAAGAGGATCTTCGTGCCTTAATTGAAAAAGTTGCGAAGGATATGGGGATTGAACTTACTCAAGAAGAACTAAACGGGCTTCTTGCATTGTTCAATAAGATGAAGGACCTTAACATTGATTGGGATCAAGTTCAGAGTGATTTGAAGAATATCAGTGAAAACCTTGGGGATTTTTTAAATAAAGAAGAAACACAATCATTCATTCAGAGAATAATTGATTTTCTCATTGCGATTATAGAAGCGATTAAATCACTGTTTAAATAGACAGTAAAAAAAGCGGCTGCAGAGCCGCTTTTTTATTTTTTTGCAGGAATCTTCTTGATGGCCAACACGCAAATAGTAAATGAAAATAGCCAAAACCAGAAAAATGAGAATGGAATGTGCACATTGAATGTAAAGAGAATCGTTAACAGAACGGAAGGAAGAGTTATGGAATAGCAGGAGATCACCCACAAATGTCGATAAGATAGTCTTTTGCCAATGATGTTCGAGACAGGAATTGCACATCCCGCAATGAGTGAAACGCCAGAAAATAAGATACCTGAAAACAGGATATACATGACCATATATATAACAGCAACAATAATCGGAAATATACCATCTAATGATGAAGCGAATTCTTGCATCTGATCAGGATTCAAACCATAGTTCTCAAAGTTTTTTAATGTCTGTTGATCTGACAAAAGGCTCAATATGAAGACGATTAAAACAGGAAAGATACATAATAGAGTTAGTAATAAAACATATAGGATTGTACTTCCGACTCCTAAAAATCGAAACTGTGCGATGGATTTTATGGAATACAAACTTTTGATAAAACGAATATGTAATTTCATGTAGAAGCTCCTTTATATGTTAACCATCATTAGTTTACATGAAGCATGACCATCCTACAATAAGTTTCGATTGTAAAGGTAGTGTTACAAATTTACTATTTTCATTTACACTAACTTCACAAATAGAGATAATGTCAAAGGCTGACATAGATACGTATTAAGGAGCTGTAAAGATTGGATTATCAAGAAATGCTGTTTAAATTTATAGGTGGATTGGGTATCTTCTTATTCGGAATTAAATATATGGGAGATGGACTTCAAAATTCTGCTGGAGACCGCCTGCGAGAAATACTTGATAAATTAACGACAAATCCTTTTATGGGTGTATTAGCAGGAATATTTGTAACAGTACTCATTCAAAGTAGTTCGGGGACTACAGTTTTAACAGTAGGGCTTGTAAATGCAGGTTTCTTAACGCTGCGGCAAGCCATTGGAATCATCATGGGAGCAAACATCGGGACAACAGTAACTTCATTCATTATAGGGATCGAGATTGGTGAGTATGCTCTGCCAATAATAGCTGCAGGATCTGTTCTCATTTTCTTTTTTAAAAATCTTAAATGGAACTATATAGGACAAATTATCTTTGGTTTTGGAGCCCTTTTCCTAGGTTTAGAGCTGATGGGAGAAGGCATGCAGCCGTTAAGTAATCTGGGAGCTTTTGAAGAGCTGATGGTTTCTATGAGTGACAATCCAATCCTTGGCGTAGTAATCGGCACAATATTTACACTAATTGTCCAATCTTCGAGTGCAACGATAGGTATCCTTCAAGAACTATATGCACAAGATTTGATAACGCTAAACGCGGCTTTGCCTGTTCTTTTTGGTGACAATATCGGCACAACGATTACTGCTGTCCTAGCAGCAATCGGAACAACTGTGGCTGCGCGCCGTGCTGCTTTAACACATGTTATCTTCAATATAGTAGGAACAGTTATTTTTATGGTCATATTAGCACCATTCCAGATATATATTGAATATTTGACGGTTAAGCTTAATCTAGAACCAGCGATGCAAATTGCTTTTGCTCATGGAACTTTTAATATTACAAATGTCTTAATTCAATTCTGGTTTATAGGTTTGTTAGTTATGATTGTGACTAAAATGATTAAAGGTGAAGATACATTAATTGAATATAAAGCAAAACATCTTGATGAAATTGTTTTAGCAACTTCACCGGTCTTAGCCATCAGGCAGGCAAAAAAGGAAATTATTCGTATGGCTAATTATTCACAAGCAGGTTTAAAAGAAGCCATTGAATATTTAAATCGAATGGACATTAAGAGTTCAGGTCTAGCCTTGCAATATGAGGAAGCGATCAATCATTTAGACCGTCAAATTACTTCTTATCTTGTAAAGTTGTCCACTCATCCGCTAACTCCACAGGAATCCAATGAACATTCCATGCTTCTGGATACAACTCGTGACATAGAACGTATTGGCGATCATATGGAAAATATCATTGAGCTAGTTGATTATCAATTACGTAATAATGTCCGTTTAACTGATATAGCAAAACAAGATTTAGATAAGATGTTTACTTTAACTGTTTCGACCGTTAATAAAGCTGTAATAGCATTAGAGGAAAACAATGTTAATTTAGCAAAAGAAGTTCTTGGTTTAGAAGATAAAATTGATAAAATGGAACGCACTCTTCGCAAGCAGCATATTTTGCGTATAAATGATGGGCTTTGTGAAGGAAATGCAGGAATTGTTTTTGTTGACATCATCAGTAATCTTGAAAGAATAGGTGACCATGCTGTTAATATTGCAGAAGCAGTGTTAGAGAAGTAAACTTGAACCAGGAGGGGAAATTCTCTCCTGGTTTTTAGGTGTTTCATTCAACTATACGATGACAAAGAAAGGAATAAGTGATGGATACTTTATACTGGATTTTTATAGGTATAGCATTTGCGATCAGCTTTGTTGCTTTATTTTATCCAATCTTGCCTGGTGTGTTATTCTTGGCTGCCGGTTTTTTAATCTATGGATTTGCTTTTTCATTTGAACCGTTTACCCCTTTATTTATATCTGTTCAGATCCTATTATTTTTAAGTTTGTTTGTTGTTGACTATGTTGGTAATGCATATGCCGTTAAAAAGAAAGGCGGGTCAAAGGCAGCTTTATGGGGGAGCACGATAGGCCTTATAGCCGGACCGTTTATCATTCCTGTTGCAGGTATATTGATTGGCCCTTTTTTAGGTGCTGTACTTGCGGAACTTATCTTTCAGAAAAAGGGATTTAAATCAGCAGTATCCATTGGGATAGGTACTGTACTTGCATTCATTGGCACCACTCTTGTCAAAATCGTTACACAAGCTTTAATGATCGGATATTTTTATTATCAAGTCCTTTAAAACTTCCCTTGCTAATAAAGGTCCAGCGTGATATATTATTTTTGTTCAAAATAGGACATGTGTTCGTTAATAACTCATTTTAAAAATAGTATTGACATTAATCATGACGACATGCTATAGTAGTTCTTGTCCTTAACAATGTTAAGACATTATTCCACAGTAGCTCAGTGGTAGAGCTATCGGCTGTTAACCGATCGGTCGTAGGTTCGAGTCCTACCTGTGGAGCCATTTTGGCGGTGTAGCTCAGCTGGCTAGAGCGTACGGTTCATACCCGTGAGGTCGTGGGTTCGACTCCCTCCGCCGCTACCAAAATGTTTTTTATTCACGATGGCGGTCGTGGCGAAGTGGTTAACGCATCGGATTGTGGTTCCGACATTCGGGGGTTCGATTCCCCTCGTCCGCCCCATAACAATTACATAGCTTTTCTTTTGGACCCTTAGCTCAGTTGGTCAGAGCGGTCGGCTCATAACCGATTGGTCGTAGGTTCGAGTCCTACAGGGTCCACCACATATCGAGGAGGTATACCCAAGTCCGGCTGAAGGGATCGGTCTTGAAAACCGACAGGGGTGTAAAAGCCCGCGGGGGTTCGAATCCCTCTACCTCCTCCATTACATATTTTGGCTTTTAAATATCTTGGCTCGATAGCTCAGTCGGTAGAGCAGAGGACTGAAAATCCTCGTGTCGGCGGTTCGATTCCGTCTCGAGCCACCATATCATACATACTAACCTTGCGGCGTGCCGTAAGGTTTTTTTATATCTAAAAAAGTAAAGTGTTTATAAATTGAAAGTTCAGTATAAATTTGATAAGGTAAACATGTTAAATACTTTTTAAACAAGTAAGTTGATTAAATGGTTTCACTTTTCAAGTTAACCTTGAAAATGAAAATAAAAAAATCCTACATATTATAAGGAGGAAATGAACATGGCTAAATTTGAACTGCCTGCATTACCTTATGAATCAAACGCATTAGAACCACATATCGACAAAGAAACAATGGAGATCCACCACGGTCGCCACCATAAAACATACGTGGACAATCTTAACGCTGCTCTTGAAGGGCAAGCTGAATTTGAAAGCAAGAGCTTGGAAGACCTTCTAACTAATCTAGATGCTCTTCCTCAAAAAATCCAAAACGCTGTTCGAAACAATGGAGGCGGCCACGCAAACCACAGTCTTTTCTGGGAAGTGATTGCTCCAGGCGGAGCGAATGCTCCATCTGGCGAACTTGCTGATAAAATCAACAGCAAGTTTGGAAGTCTTGATGCATTTAAAGAAGAGTTTGCAAACGCTGGGAAAACAAGATTTGGCTCTGGATGGGCTTGGCTTGTGGTAAATAACGGAGAGCTTGAAGTAACAAGCACGCCAAACCAAGATACTCCATTGATGGAAGGAAAAACACCAATTCTTGGTCTGGATGTTTGGGAGCATGCATACTACTTAAAATATCAAAACAAGCGTCCTGATTACATTTCAGCGTTCTGGAACGTTGTAAACTGGGATGAAGTTGAAAAGCGTTATAACGGAGCGAAGTAATTATTGAATGAAGCTGCTGGCATGCCAGTGGCTTTTTATTATGCCTTTGTCATGAACTTCGTAATATTTGGATAGAGTTACTAAAAAATCATCTAGAAGCAGATGACCATCTCCAAAGGGTACATTAGATTGAATTACAAAAATATTTTTCCCCTGAAAATACCAAAAAAGATTTTGGCTGGCCGAGTTTTTCTTATAAATATCGATTTGGAAAACAAACTCTGAAACCCCGGAATTATAGATCCAATATTCATACATATAATTTCTCCTTTATACAATAAAATCCAATTGAATGAAAAATGAATAGCTCCTATCGTCTTGAAAGACACTAACGACGATATGTAAAGGGGCGAGTAACATGAGATTGAAAAAATTCATGGAAAACGACCAATACCCTAGAGATCTGTTTTTACTTTTATTTGTCGGTGGTTTGTTTACGTTAAGCACGGCTTTGTCGAATACATTTGTTAACATATTTCTATGGAAACAGTCCGGACAGATTATTGATATTGCTTTTTACAATTTGTCTATTGTAGTGATGCAGCCAATAGCATTTTATGGAGCAGGATGGTTTGCTAAAAAGATTGATCGGGTGATCGTTCTAAGAATTGGTGTATTAATCCTGGCCTTATTTTATATCGGTGTTCTTTTCCTTGGCTCTTTGGCTAGCAACTACCTAATTGTATTAGGAGCTACTTTAGGTTTAGGATTAGGTTTTTATTGGCTTGCGTTTAACGTTCTAACACTGGAAGTTACAGAACCAGAAACACGAGATTTTTTTAATGGATATCTTGGTGTATTAAATTCTCTATCCGGAATGATCGGTCCACTTAGTGCAGGTTTTATTATTACAAGAATGGACAAACATTTAGGATACGAAACCATTTTCACCATTTCAATGATTTTATTTCTAATCGCTGTCGTGATAAGTTTCTTTTTAAAGAGAAGAAAAGCCGATGGTCATTTTGGGTTAAAGGAAGTTTTTCAGGAAAGAAAAGAAAACAGGTCATGGATGCAGCTGTTAAAAGCACATTTTTTTCAAGGGTTTCGTGAAGGTACTTTTATCTTTTTAATTGTAATCTGGGTGTATACAGCTTCAAAGAGTGAATTTGCTCTTGGTACATTCGGATTCGTACAATCTGTAGTTTCTTTTATTGGGTACTATACCGTCTCACATTATTTAAAACCGAACAACAGAAAAAAAGCTATTTTTGCAGGAGGGTTATTACTCTTTATCTCTCCTTTCATACTGCTCTTGCCCATATCGTTTACATTGCTTATTATCTATGGCGTATCCGTATCGATTGCTTATCCTTTATTGTTAGTTCCCTATGTCACTCTAACGTATGACATCATAGGAAAATGCCGAGGTATTCATGAAAAAAGGATTGAGTATATTGTTGTACGTGAATTTTATTTAAATGCAGGAAGAATCATCTCAATCATTACGTTTCTCATTGTTGTTAACCTGTTATCCGAAGAAAAAGGGATTCCATTGCTATTGCCTATATTAGGAGCAGGCCACTTTTTGATCTATTTTTGTATTAAAAATGTTCCGATGCCTAAAACTGTTCCTCAAAAAACAATCGAGCTTGCTGAAACGCAGCAAGATGGAAACACTCCAAATAAACAATAATTATCTTTTGACATAATAACCTTGGTAAGGATACTATTGTTATGTAGATATAATTACCGGTTGGCTTTTAGACACCTTTTTAAAAGGTGTCTCTGCTGTTTTAAAGGGAGATTTACAATATTATGAAAACAAAAGGTAATAAAAAGAAAAATCATGTACCGATTCGGATCAATGCCCTCTTTTTATCGGTATTTTTCCTCTTCTCAATACTTGTCCTTCGTCTTGGTTATGTTCAGATCGTTAAGGGTGAAGAATATAAGCGTAATGCCTATCTTACAGAAAACGTAACAACAAAGCTGGATGCTCCACGTGGAAAAATGTACGATTCAAATTATAGTGTCGTGGTTGATAATGAACCTGTTTTCTCTATTACATATACGAAAACACAAGATGTTGATGCTGATGAAAGACATGAGCTCGCTAAAAAATTAGCCGTAATGATCGACAAAGATACAAAAGAATTAACTGAACGTGATAAAAAGGATTACTTTATATTTCTGAATGAGAAGGAAGTAGAATCAAGAATATCTAAAGCCGAGGAAAAGGAAACGCCTCCAGAAGAGCTTTATGATCTGATGCTGGAAAAAGTAACAAAAAAAGATATCGATTCCCTAACAGGTAGTCAGCTTGAAGTACTTGCGATTAAAAGTGAGATGGACAGGGGGTATACGCTATCTCCTCAGCGGATTAAAATTGGTGCAACTGAGAAAGAAATCGCTACTATCAGTGAACACTTACCAGAACTTGAAGGTGTTGATATTAAGCCAGATGCAGAACGCTCTTACCCATACAAAGATTCATTTCGTGACATCTTTGGTCAAGTAAAGCAGATCCCGAAATCAAGAATGGATTATTATACGTCTCGCGGTAACGACAGAAATGATCTGGTTGGAACAAGCTTCTTAGAAGAACAATATGAATCTCTTCTTCGCGGCACAAAAACAAAAATTAAATATGTAACTGATAAAACAGGAAATCCGGTAGGAGATCCCGTAGAAGAAGACGGAGCAAGGGGCAGTGATCTTGTCTTAACCGTTGATATGAGCCTTCAAAAAGAAGTTGAGAAGGTAGTTGAAGAAAAATTAAAAGATGCTATTCGAGGGAAGAATGCATACGATAACAAAGAACTAGACAGCGCATATGTTGTCATGATGGATCCGAATACGGGCGCTATTTTATCGATGGCTGCCAAGGAATATGACCGAAAGACGGGCAAGTTTAAAGACATACCATTTGGAAACATCTATCATTCGTATGCAATGGGTTCAACTGTTAAGGGAGCAACAGTCTTGACTGGGCTTCATGAAGGAGTAATCTCTCCAAACACAGTTATATATGACGCTCCCCTCACATTTGGTGATGGACGTCCGCTAAAATCACATGAAAACATGGGTCCAGTTGATGCAGTAGAAGCGCTAGAAAGATCTTCTAACGTTTACATGTGGCACATTGCCATGCGATTGGCCGGTTACGATTATTCAAACAAACAGTTTAACGAGCACAGAGTACAAGAAGCATTTGAGATTTTAAGAAATTCTTACAGTCAATTTGGGCTAGGTGTACCAACTGGAATCGACTTGCCTTCTGAAGCGACTGGTTATAACACAGGGATGAGTAATGAATTGTCACAAGCTATGTTTTTCTCGATTGGACAATTTGATACGTATACACCTATGCAAATGGCTCAGTATGTTTCTACCATTGCCAATGGTGGTTTAAGAATGCAGCCGCATCTTCTAAAAGAGGTTAGAGAACCATCTAAGGATCCTAACAAACTGGGTAAATTATTATATCGTTTTGAGCCAAACATTTTAAATAAAATCGAGATGTCTCCACAAGAAATTGAGGTGGTTCAAAGAGGATTTTATGAAGTGATGCATGGCAATAATGGTACCGCTGCATGGATGTTTAAAAATAAAGACTACAACCCTGCAGGAAAAACGGGTACAGCTGAAATCGATAAAGCTACTGGTGTCGTAAATAAAACATTAGTTGGCTATGCGCCCTATGAAAATCCAGAGGTAGCATTGGCAGTCGTAGTTCCAAACATTAAAGAAGGAAATACAAACAGTGAGATTGCTGAGGGAGCACTAGATGCCTATTTCTCAATGAAAAAAGAAGGGATACCCTCAAAACCTGATTCTGAAAATAAAGAAGTAAAAGAACCGCGCTAAACTGTGCGGTTCTTTTTGTATAGATTTAGAGTTCCAGTAAAAGATAAGAATATATTCATGATTACGCCAGTCTTAACAATTCCTTTACAATTCATTAAAACCTAATTAATATTCAAGGTTTATTGTAGTACATGTAAGAAAGAAACATGCTTAACAAAGGGATCATGACCTGAGAATTATTTCTCTAACATGAATAAGACGAAAATCATATTTAGGGGGACCTATCAAGATGAAGAAAATGAAGTCTGTGTACCTTTTGGCAGTAATGTCATTAATCCTAGTTTTCGCTGCAGCATGCGGAAATAAGAGTGAAGATGGAGCTGCTGGCGGCGGAGATCTAAGCGGAAAAATCAAAATCGATGGATCATCCACAGTATTCCCAATCATGGAAGCTGTTTCTGAAGAGTTTCAAGCTGCTAACCCTGATGTTCAAGCACCGGTAGGAGTTTCTGGTACTGGCGGTGGTTTTGAGAAGTTTGTTCGTGGAGAATTAGATCTTGCTAACGCTTCACGTCCGATTAAAGATGAAGAAAAAACAGCAGCAGGAGATAAAGGTATTGAATTTACAGAATTCGAACTTGCAAAAGACGGTTTATCTGTTGTTGTAAGTAAAGAAAGCGACTTTATTGATCACTTAACTGTTGATGAACTTAAAAAGATGTGGTTAGAAGAAGGGAAAGTTAAGACGTGGAAAGACGTTCGTCCTGAATGGCCAGCAGAGAAAATTGAGTTCTTTAGCCCAGGAACTGACTCTGGTACTTTTGATTACTGGAATGAAGCAATCCTTGAAGAAAAGCCAATGCGTCGTGATGCTCAACTTTCTGAAGATGACAACGTACTTGTACAAGGTGTAACTGGTTCTAAGAATGCAATTGGATTCTTCGGTTATGCATACTATCAAGCGAATAAAGATAAATTAAAAGCTGTACCGATCGATGGTGGTAACGGTCCTGTTGAACCAAATGCTGAAACAATTGAATCTGGTGAGTATGCACCACTATCTCGTCCACTATTCACATATGTTAATAACAAATCTTTAAAAGATAACGAAGCTGTATATGAGTACACGAAGTTTGCTCTTGAAAATGCAGGTGAGCTTGCATCATCTGATACGATCGGATATGTTTCTCTTCCGAAAGAAAAGTACGAAGAGCAAATGAAAAAGCTTGATGAGCTTGCAGGTAAATAATAATCCTTTATAGAATTAAAGGAATATTAACAAATAATAAAGGGTGAGGAGTGTAACTCCTCACCTTTCACCTGTTTAGTATTGTCGAATTATAGGAGGTCTTGTTGGTGTCAAGAGATAAATCAAACCAAAAATCTATCCGCTCTATGATTCAGGAGAAAAAATCTTCAAGAAGTCAATCGGCGGTAATGGAAAAGGTAGTTCCGAAAATCTTTTTAATTTGTGCTATTATTTCTATTTTTACAACGTTAGGTATTGTTTTTACATTATTAACAGAAACTTTTACATTTTTTAGCCGGGTTTCAATTGTAGAATTTATCACGAACACTCGATGGTTTCCATTTACTTCTGACGAAAACGCAGATTACGGGATCCTCGCGCTTGTAATGGGGACATTAACTGTTACAGCCATTGCCATGGTTGTCGCAATTCCCGTTGGTCTTGCTGCAGCTATATATTTAAGTGAGTATGCTTCTGCTAAAACAAGAAAAGTTATAAAGCCAATCCTAGAAGTGTTGGCTGGAGTCCCTACCATCGTATACGGGTTCTTTGCACTCACGTTTGTTACACCATTATTAGATAAAATAATCCCTGGTGGAATTTCTATCTTTAATGCATTAAGTCCAGGAATTGTTGTTGGTATTATGATCATACCGATGATTGCGTCATTATCAGAAGATGCTATGAATGCTGTACCGAACTCTATGAGAGAAGGCGCTATGGCTTTAGGTGCAACACGTTTTGAAGTTGCGATTAAAGTGGTATTGCCTGCAGCCCTTTCAGGTGTAATTGCTTCATTCGTACTAGGAATTTCAAGAGCGATCGGTGAAACGATGATTGTTACTATTGCTGGTGGTTCAAGACCTACCGCTGATATAAATGTGACTGAATCGATCCAAACGATGACAGCCTACATCGTACAAGTCAGCCAAGGAGATACCGGTTTTGGGACCACAATCTACTATAGTATCTATGCAGTGGGTATGACGCTGTTTCTATTTACGTTAATCATGAATTTACTTGCTCAATTTATTTCCCGCAAGTTTAGGGAGGAATATTAATGGGTTTAATTAATAAAGAGTCTGTTAAAAAGAGAATGGGAAGCCGAATAGCCGCGAACGGATTAGCAAAATTTTTATTCATCCTTGCAACTGGCTTTTCTCTTCTAGTATTGGGTGTTCTTATTTACAGGATCCTGTCACAAGGGCTGCCATATTTAAGCTTTGATTTTATTACAAACTTTGCATCAAGAATGCCTGAACGTGCAGGAATCTGGGCGGCATTACTCGGTACGATCTGGATCATGGCTGTAACAGCACCTGTTTCATTTATCCTTGGCGTTGGAACAGCAATCTATTTAGAAGAATATGCAAAGAAAAATGCTTTTACAAAATTTGTTCAAGTAAACATTTCAAACTTAGCAGGTGTTCCTTCTATCGTGTTTGGATTACTGGGACTAACGATTTTTGTCCGTTTAGCTGGACTTGGTTCTAGTGTACTAGCTGGGGGACTAACGATGAGTCTATTAATTCTTCCCGTCATTGTAGTTGCTTCCCAAGAAGCGATCAGAACTGTTCCAAGGGAAATTCGAGAAGCTTCATTTGGAATGGGTGCAACAAAGTGGCAAACGATTAGAAGAATTGTATTTCCTGCCGCACTGCCTGGTATCTTAACAGGGACCATCTTAGCTTTATCACGTGCAGTAGGAGAAACAGCTCCGTTATTAGTACTTGGAGCATTGGCATATGTTGCGTTTGTGCCAGAAAATCTATTATCACAATTTACTGTGCTTCCGATACAGCTTTATAACTGGACCAGCAGACCGCAAGAAGATTTCCATATGCTTGCTGCTAGTGGAATTATCATTCTTTTGATCATCTTGCTGATCATGAATTCAATCGCGGTATTGATCCGTAACAAATTTCACAAGCGTTTCTAACAGAGAGAAGGAGGACAATAAAACATGGATATTACAATTAATAAGCAAATGGTACAAAAGGATAAAAAAAATCAGGAGTTCACACCTGTTTTTAATATAAATAACTTGAACCTTTGGTATGGTCAGGATCATGCCCTAAAGGATATTAAATTTGATATTCCAGAAAAACAGGTTACTGCCATTATCGGACCCTCTGGGTGCGGTAAATCAACATTTATCAAAACGTTAAACCGAATGGTTGAAATGGTTCCAATCGTTCGTATGTCCGGGGAAATTGTCTATAGAGACAAAAATATATTTGATCCAAAATACGGTGTTGAAGAACTTCGCACTCAGGTAGGTATGGTGTTTCAAAAGCCGAATCCATTTCCTAAATCCATATATGATAATGTAGCTTATGGACCACGTATTCATGGCATCAAGAACAAAAAAGTGTTAGATGAAGTGGTTGAAAAAAGCTTAAGAGGCGCAGCGATTTGGGATGAAGTCAAAGACCGTCTGAACGAGAATGCTTATGGTTTATCTGGTGGGCAACAGCAGCGTTTATGTATTGCAAGATGTCTTGCGATCGAACCAGATGTTATCCTCATGGATGAACCAACATCAGCATTAGATCCTATTTCTACGTTAAAGGTTGAAGAGCTTGTTCAGGAATTAAAGAAGGATTACAGCATTGTTATCGTTACACATAACATGCAGCAAGCTGCACGTATCTCTGACCGTACTGCGTTTTTCCTAAATGGAGAAGTTGTTGAATACACAGATACAAGCACGTTGTTCTCTAACCCTTCTGATAAGCGCACGGAAGATTATATTACAGGACGATTTGGTTAATAAAAGGGAATAGGAGTGAGATAAATGGTTGTTCGTGAAAATTTTCAGCTTCAATTAGAAGAGATGAAACAGGCAATTGTTCAGATTTCTAAGCTTACTGAGGAAGCACTAGAGCTTTCTGTAGATGCGTTAAAGAATCAAGACCTGGATAAAGCTTTACAAATCATTGAAAATGATAACCGTATTAATGTATTAGAAGATGAAATTAACGATATGGCCATTCTTTTAATTGCAAAACAAGCACCTGTTGCTTCTGATTTGCGAAGAATTATTGCAGCGATTAAGATTTCATCTGATATTGAAAGAATGGCTGATTTTGCTGTGAACATTGCAAAGTCTACTATTCGAATCGGTAAGCAAGAACTTATTAAACCACTCGAAGAACTCCCTAATATGGCATACCATGCTATAAAAATGCTTACGACAGCAACAAAAGCCTATATTGATGAAGATGTTGCCCTGGCAAAAGAATTAGCAGATCTTGACGACTACGTCGATGAAACATATGGAAAGATTATTAAAGAACTTCTAGAACTTATGACTCAAAATCCTGAACATCTTTCTCAGATCAGCCAGTTGCTGTTTGTATGCCGTTATATTGAGCGTACAGCTGACCATGCAACGAATATTGCAGAAAGCATTATCTTCTTAGTAAAAGGTAAAAGATACGGTTTGAATGATTAAAAAGAGAGCAAGCGCGATTTAGCGCTTGCTCTTTTTATGTATTCATTATGAACTTGTAATTTCTTCGGCGATTTCTTCAAAGCTCATCTTGCTGTTCACTTGGTGAGATTCTGCTCTAACTGCTCCTTCTAAGTTGTTCGAGCGTAAAAACTTCAAGAATTCACCGCTGTCCTTAATAATATTTCCTTTTTTTAAGAGGTCACAAACTTCACCAGTACTCATTCCTTGTGTGATCGTCAAAGTCATTTGAAATACTTTTTCTTCTTCCTTTTCTTTGACAGGTTCAGTTTTTGGTTTTTCTGTTGCTGTTGCTGGAACGGCTGCAGTTTGAGTTTTTAGTGTATTATACTCCTCTTTTGAAATTGCTAATTCGCCTTTTTCAGAAAGATATTGTGATACCGATTCATCTGTTAAAACTGATTCGGTATCTGTATCTGCTGTATAATAAATACCAGCCAAAATACCAGTTGAAAGAATAATACCTGCTGAAAATCCGCGAAGGTTTTTGCTTGTCATACCCATACCCCTCACAAATTTAGTTCTTATCGTTAATCATCATTTCGTCTTCAAGAACTTTTAACTTCTTTTTTATTTGGTAGATTTCTTTCATTAGTTGAATCGTGAAATTTTCTAGTTGTGTTTCCACTGAGTTTTCACGATTTTTACGAAAGGAAAGAATCAAAAGAATAACACCTACAAGTAACAATCCGAAAATAGCAAACTCCATAATATCCTCCCCAAAATAAAGCTATACACTTTACTTTTATAACATAGTATTCAGCTTGGGTATAGGTTTTTTCGCAAAAGTTTACACAAAATACTACATTTCGACTATTTTCTCCCTCGCCGTCAATTTCATAGGTGTGAGGTTTAAGGAAACAAGGGCGGTTTATGTCCTCTTTTGTCTATTTGACAGAATTATCTGACTAAGCAACCGGTTACAAAAACTTTACATTTACGGAAATCTTAAGCGGGATAAGGAAGCGTCATTTTTCGACTTTTTTGACACATTGTACATAAAAATATCCAATGATACGATTATTAAAAATATTAGGAATACAAACAAGTTTACCAGAATAATTGATTAAGATGAGGTGATGAACTTGATCGAAGATATTGTGAAGCTAAAAGAAAAAGGCCTTACATTACAGGAGATCGCACAAAGAATGAACATGTCTTTAGGAAAGGTTCAATACCGCTGGAATAAATACCGCCAGCAGCAAACACCATCTAAGCCTGAACTTACTCCTCCTCCTAAAGAGGTGCAACAGGATAAATGGTCGATGCCATATGAATATGCAGAAGCCAACGTATGCCTGATGCCTCGAACGCCTGATAGTTTGTACGTATATTGGAGCTTCTCTGAATCGATAATGCAGATGGCTGAACAGCATTTTCGGACAGAATGGGGGGAACTTCCTGTTGTTCTTAAAATATATGATGTAACAGATATTCATTTCTATGGACATAATGCCCACAGAACGTTTGAAATTGATCTCCCTCCAATGACAAATAATTGGTTTCTTCAATCATTAGAACCAGGCAGAACTTTCATTGCCGATATTGGAACCCGTACTTTTGATGGAAGTTTCTTTACACTACTTCGATCTAATCCAGCTGAAACCAGTCCTGATCCGTATAGCAGTTTTCACGATGAAAAGATTGAGAGATGGAAACATGAGGATGTTAAAGAGCCTGAGTGGCTTGAGAATTTTTCAACCTATTCCTACTATCAAAAAATCAGATAGGAGAGTAAACGATGTCTAACGGGTATTTTTCATTAGTTTTGCACGCTCACCTTCCTTATGTGAGGCATAATGAAGCAAATCGTTTAGAGGAAAGATGGGTATTTGAGGCACTTACTGAGACATATATCCCGTTATTATGGGTACTCGACGAACAGCCTGAATCCTTATCTTGGACCTTATCATTTTCCCCCCCATTACTTGAACTATTAAATGATCCTGTCATTCAGAAGCGGTATTTAGAACATCTGGATCTTACGTTAAAACTCATTCAAAAAGAGAAAAAACATTCGGCTGAACCCGATGAGCAAACAGTTATCCAATTCTACGAAGAACGCTTCAAAAAAATCATGCAAACCTATCAAGAACATGATTGCCAGATAATTAAAGCATACAAAGGTTATATGGATCAAGGGAAGGTAGACTGCATTACTTCATCTGCTACACATGCCTTCCTTCCATACATTCAAACAGAGCAAGCCTTAAGAGCCCAAATTATTTCAGGTGTTCAAACATTTGAAAAATATTTTGGTGAGAAGCCCACTGGATTTTGGCTTCCTGAATGTGCGTATTCACCTGGAGTAGATAAGATACTAGCTGAAGCTGGTATACGTTATACATTTGTGGATGAAGAAACCTTGCTTAGAAGTAAACCTGTACCGAGTAAAGGAATCGGAGCTCCTGTTTATTCACCCCATGGTGTGGCTTTATTTTCTAGAAATCAATGTATTTCAGAGACCATCTGGAACTCTTCTGTTGGTTATCCAGGTGATTACGACTACCGGGAATTCTACCGTGATGTCGCATACGAACGAGACTTTGAATATATTAAGAGCTTTATCCATCCAGAAGGGATACGGATAGACACTGGCTTAAAGTATTGGCGCATTACTGGTGAAACTGAAAACAAAGATTGGTACAAAAGAGAGTGGGCTATTAATAAACTTCAGCTGCATTCTGACGATTTTAGTCATCGTATTAAAGAATATTTACATACCAATAAACAATCTTATCCACCTCAACTCGTAACTGCACCATTTGACGCAGAACTTTTCGGCCATTGGTGGTTTGAAGGACCAGAATTCTTACTTAAAACGATGGAAGTTTCACTAGAACAAAACATTAACTGGATTACACCTCAAGAATTCTTACACAGACATTATCGAGATCTTGATACCGTTAGACCGTGTTTTTCAACATGGGGCAGAAATCAGACAGGTGAAGTATGGCTGAATGAAAGTAATGCCTGGATGTATCGGCACCTGCACCATTGTGAAAGAAAATTAGTTCAGCTTGCGGCTCATCTTTCAAAAGCAAAAGGGAATATCATCGTGGAACGTTATGCAAACCAGATGGTAAGAGAATGGATGTTAGCTGCCAGTTCAGACTGGGCATTTATTGTTGAAGGGAACAGTGCAGCACAATATGCAAAAGAGCGGTTCCAACAGCATATTGAAAGATTCCATACACTAAATGAGTCGATATATAACGAGACCTATCACCCTGATGAGATTTCTGATTATGAAAATGAATATCCGTTTCTTATGACAGACCTGTGGCACTTTTTCCAAAATCCTCATGATCAGTATGTGGAATCCAATTATCAAACTAAAAAAGATCATAGGAAAAAAATATTGATGCTTTCATGGGAGTTTCCGCCAATGGTTGTTGGTGGTCTGGCAAGACACGTCTATGATCTGTCACGTAAATTAGTTGAACAAGGTTCTGAAGTATATGTTATTACTTCTTCTGTTGACGGATATCCCGAACATGAAGTGAACAATGGTGTTCATGTATACAGAGTTGCAGGCAAACAGCCAAATTTTGAATCTTTCTTCCATTGGACTGGGAGTTTGAATATCGCAATGGCAGAACATGCAATATCACTTGCTAAAAAATTTGATTTCGATTGCATCCATGCCCATGATTGGCTTGTCTCAGTTTCGGCTCTAGCTATTAAGAAAGAACTTGGAATACCTTTATTAACGACTATTCATGCGACAGAACATGGCAGAAATAACGGTATTACTTCTCCACTTCAATATGAAATAAATCAAAAAGAATGGGAACTCATGGATGGTTCTGATCGTCTGATCGTTTGCAGCAAATACATGAGAACGGAACTGATAAACGTTTTTCAAATACCAGAAGAAAAAATAACGATCCTCCCAAACGGAATTGACCCTGATCAGATTGCTTATCAATCCAATGTCACACTGCAACATGATGAATATAACAATGATTTGCTGCTTTTTTCAGTAGGTAGGCTTGTAAAAGAAAAGGGGTTCCAGACGATAGTCGAGGCTGCAGAGATACTAAGGAAAAAGGGAACACGAGTGAAATTTGTTATCGCCGGAAAGGGCCCTTTATTCGAAGAGCTAAATGAAAAGGTTAGACAAAAAGGACTAGAACAATTCGTTCACCTCGCTGGATTCGTAAGTGACGAAGAAAGAAATGAATGGTTTGCTAAAGCAGATGCAGCTCTTTTCCCAAGTCATTATGAGCCATTTGGTATTGTCGCTTTAGAAGGAATGGCTGCCGGAAAGCTCACCATCGTCTCCGATACAGGCGGTTTAAGAGAGATTATTGATCATGAACAAACGGGTTTAAAAGTTTATCCAAACGATCCAAACAGCATTGTATGGGCGGTTGAATATATACTTTCCAATCGAGAACGTTGTAAAGAGATTGCACAGAACGGAGAAAAAATAGCAAAAACAGTTTTTAGCTGGGATTCGATAGCAGAAAAAACAGCAGAACTATACGTGAATATTCATAAAAACAAAACATCAAAAGTGGGGGGAATCGTGTAATGAAGGGTGTAATTATGGCAGGCGGAAAAGGGACACGCTTAAGACCTCTTACATGCAATATGCCAAAACCTATGGTACCAATGCTTCATAAACCTGTAATGGAATACGGGATTGAGCTTTTAAAGAAATTT
This sequence comes from Fictibacillus barbaricus, assembly GCF_014635025.1. Classification (GTDB taxonomy): domain Bacteria; phylum Bacillota; class Bacilli; order Bacillales; family Fictibacillaceae; genus Fictibacillus; species Fictibacillus barbaricus. Next base: position 1,556,720 of record NZ_BMCE01000001.1, read on the forward strand.
GGCATTACAGATATCGCTGTCACGGTCCATTATCTTCCGGATGCGATCAAAAATTATTTTGGTGACGGTCGAGCTTTTGGTGTAAACCTTCATTATTTTGTAGAAGATTCTCCATTAGGAACAGCAGGTTCCATTAAAAACGCAGAAGAATTTTTAGATGAACGTTTTATCGTTATCAGTGGAGATGCTCTAACCGACTTTGATCTTGCTAAAGGAATCCATTTTCATGAAGAAAAAGAATCATTGGCGACCATCTTTATGAAACAAGTAGATTCTCCCCTGGAATATGGCGTGATCATGACAAATCATGATGGAAAGATTATTCGTTTTCTTGAAAAGCCAAGCTGGAATGAAGTTTTCAGTGATACTGTAAACACAGGAATTTATGTGTTAGAGCCGGAAGTATTCAATTATATAGAAAAAGATGTCCCGGTAGATTTTAGTAAGGACCTGTTTCCTTTATTAATGAAGGAAGATAAGAATCTGTTTGGGTATCAAGCAGAAGGATATTGGTCTGATATTGGAAGTCTGCAGCAATATCGACAATCTCATTATGATATGCTCAATGGACTTGTTGATCTCCCGTTTGCTGGTAAAGAACATGAACCAGGTGTTTGGCTTGGTGATAACGTATTTATTGAAGAAGGGGCAAAGATTGAGGCGCCAGTAAGTATTGCAGATGGGGCTGTTATCAGAAGAGGGGCTCACATTGGTAAGCTTTCTGTTGTGGGAAAAAACAGTGTTGTCAGCTCCGGCAGTTCTTTAAAGAAGACTGTGCTTTGGAATGATGTTTTCGTAGGCGATCAATGTGAATTAAGAGGAGCTACGATTGCAAATGGAACAAAGGTAGAAAAAGATGCTTCTGTCTTTGAACATGCGGTTGTCGGTAACCACTGCACGATCGGAAGGAATGCAACGCTTAAACCAGATGTTAAGATCTGGCCAGAGAAAGAAATTTTTGAAGAAGCACTCGTTCATACATCGATTGTATGGGGCAAAAAAGCAACAAAGTCTTTATTTGGATCTAGAGGAGTCTCTGGGATCGCGAACGTGGAGATTACTCCAGATTACATCGCCCGCCTTGCTTCTGCCTATGGGGCTGTACTTCCATATGGGTCACAGATCTTAATTGCTAGTGATTCGCATGACTTTTCAGTTATGATCAAACAATCTTTTATCCAAGGTCTCCATTCATCAGGTGTTCATACACTTGATATAAGTCCGACTGTTGCTCCGGTTGTACGATTCTCAATCGAAGAAGAACGCTTGGAAGGCGGAGTTTATGTCAGATTCTCCAATCCTACTGGAGAAAAGCAGCTTATGATCGAATTTTATGACAATAAAGGCCTGCCGATTCATTCAGATTTAGAGAGAAAGATAGAAAATGCTTATTGGCAGGAAGATTACAGGCGTGCTTCGTTTGACCGCATCGGAAAAGGTGCTGTCCAAACAAATAAACATGAGGATTATATTTCTGCTCTTTTAGAAGAAATACAGGAAAAAAGAATTCAAGAAGCTAAGTTCCGTGTAGTCGTCAATTACAATCACCAGCCATATTTGAATTTTATTCCGACCCTTTATAACCGTTTGGATTGTGAGATCTTAACAGCTCCTTATCAAACGAAACCAGAAGAGATGGCATCCTTTGTAAGAGTGACTAATGCTAATATCGGTGTTCTTATAGGTGAGGCTGGAGAAACGTTGCGTCTTATTACAGAAACGGGCGAGGTGCTAGACGAAGAAACGATGCTTGCCCTTTATGTATTTACTGCATTTTCTCAAGGTAAACAAAAAGAGATGGCCATTCCGGTATACGGATCATCTGAACTGGACTCCATCGCAGAGCGTCTTAAAGGAAAGCTAATCCGTACAAAAGCCAATCCAAGATCCATAATGGAAGTAGGAGAAGGGGTGCTCAATTACCAATACGATGCACAATATGCTTTTGTTCACATTCTGGAAATCATGGCCATTCAGCAGATCAAACTTTCTGAACTCGTAAAAATGCTTCCTGATGTGCATATGTTAAGAGAATATGTACCTTGTCCAAAAGATAAGAAGGGGAGAGTTATGCGGAGATTGATGGAAGATATACGTGATAATAACGTGGAGCTGCTTGACGGCATCAAAGTCTTTCATCCCGAGGGTGGCTGGACGTTGATATTGCCAGATGTAGAACAGCCCGTATTTACTGTATATTCCCAGAACACAGACCCTGAACAAGCGAAACAAGCAGCATCTCAATATATAGAAAAAATCCAGTTATATCAGCGGGTGTAAAGTATGCCGAGACATTTAGTTTTAGGGAACGGAAAGCTTTTAATCAACTTAGACGAACATTTGCAGATCAGGGACATCTATTTTCCTTACGTGGGTCAGCAAAACCATGTCCAGGGACATGTTAACCGACTAGGAGCCAGTATTAATGGCTCCTTTTCTTGGCTTTCTTCAAAAGAGTGGGATATTGAGCCTGGTTATCACGATGATTCGCTTGTTACTCTTTCATATGCTAAAAATAAAAAACAAGGTATCACTCTTAAGGTTGAAGATGCCGTTCATCAACGTGAGAACATGTTTATGCGCAGAATCAGTGTTATGAATGAAACTGATGAAGAAAAGAAGATTAAGCTGTTTTTTCATCAAGATCTATCGATTTATGAGACTGAGGTGGGAGATACAGCCTATTTTGATCCGCATAAATCAGTGATCATTCATTACAAGAAGAACCGCTACTTTTTATTCTCAGCTTCGTTTGATGACAAGGGCATCGACCAGTATACAACAGGGGTAAAACGATTCTTAAGTGCTGAAGGAACATGGAGGGATGCTGAAGATGGTCATCTTCATGTGAACCCGATCGCACAAGGTTCAGTCGACAGTACCTTTTCTGTTGAAGGTAGTGTACCGCCGCACGGAAAGGGAGATGCTTATTATTCTCTGACCGTTGGAAAAAGCAGAGAAGAGGTATTTTCACTTCATGACTATCTGATGGAGATCGGACCTTCACTGACACTGGATAAAATTGATGTGTACTGGCGGCGTTGGGTTAATAAAACTATGATCAATCCATGTAATCTCTCTGATGAACTATTGGCTTTGTATAATCGCAGTTTGCTCATCATACGTACGCAGACAAATGAGAACGGCTATATTATTGCGGCTAATGATTCTGACATCCAGCACTACAACCGTGATCATTATAGCTATATGTGGCCGAGAGATGGTGCACTTATCGCTGCTGCAGTTGCTAAGGCTGGATTTCATGGTATGGTCAAAAACTTTTATCGTCGTTGCGCAGATGTTTTAACAAAAGAAGGCTATCTACACCACAAGTATAATCCCGATGGTTCTATTGGCTCATCATGGCACCCTATGACGAGTAAAGATGGTTCAAGTCAGCTGCCAATTCAAGAGGATGAAACGGCCTTAGTTTTATGGGCGTTCTGGGAACATTACAAAGAGACAGGGGATATTGAATTCGCACAGTCGCTTTACCGGTCACTTGTTAGGCCAAGTGCGAGATTTTTGCTCCAATATATGCATGATGAGCTTGACCTTCCTTTGCCATCGTATGACCTATGGGAAGAAAGAAGAGGAATCTTTACCTTTACAGCCAGCAGTGTATACGGCGGTCTAATGGCTGCTCATTCATTTGCTACTCTTTTTGGGGAAGATGACCGAGCAGAACGGTACAAAAAAGGGGCAGACCGACTTAAAGTAGGTATGGAGAAACATTTATATGATGAAGATGCAGGAAGGTTCCTAAGAGGGATATATTTACTGGATAACAATGCTTACAAGAAGGATTTCACAATGGAATCCAGTATGTATGCGCTATTTGCTTTTGGCGTATATCCTGCAGATGATGAACGTGTCATCCGGACCATGAATCAGATGAATGAGGAATTAAGTATTAAATCAGGCGTGGGTGGGATTGCAAGGTATACGAACGATTATTACTTCCAGCAAACACATGATGTGACTAGAGCACCAGGAAATCCATGGCTGATCTGTACACTTTGGCTCGCGAAATGGCACATCCAGTGTGCGAAGACTATAGAAGATTTAGAAAGACCCCATGAAATTTTACGTTGGGTGCAACAGCATAGCTTTTCAACAGGAGTTCTGCCTGAACAGCTTCATCCCTTTACAGGAGATGCGTTGTCTGTTGCGCCATTAACATGGTCACATGCCACTTATGTAGATGTGTTAAAAGAATACACGAGCGTCTTCGAGAAACTTTCACAAAACTCACTTGCTCGTTAGAAAAGAATTTGTTATCATGTTATGGTATGGTTTAATAGAGAATAATGACTGTTAGTAACCATGATTATGTACTTTGGTAAAGATGTGGAGGGAAACAACAATGCGTGTAAACATTACTTTAGCTTGTACTGAAACTGGTGATCGTAACTACATCACTACTAAAAACAAGCGTACGAATCCAGACCGCTTAGAGCTTAAAAAATACAGCCCGCGTTTAAAGAAATACACAGTTCACCGTGAAACGAAGTAATTTCACGTAGAAACGCCTGAATCCCATTGCATAATGAGGAATCAGGCGTTTTTTCATATCTGTATTCATAATATACCTATTCATATAAACAGAAGATGCTAGGTGTATAGATGATCTTAGTAGATCTTGTTTTATGTGATACAACTTCAATACATGCAGAAAGTTTGATACGCTATATAAAGAGAGAATAATATTAGTTTTATTACTGCGGTATGATCCATATATCACTCTATCAGAGGTGCATGTTAAATGAATAAATCAAAATGGCGAAAAAAGATGAAACAACTACTGCTTTCTATAGATGCAAGCGATAGAAGAAGAATGAGTGAATCCGTTTCCTCTTACTTATATCAAACGAGAGAATGGAAAGATTCACAAACGATCGGAATCACCATCTCTAGAAAATTTGAATTGGATACTACATATATTATAAAAAAAGCATGGGAAGAAGGAAAAAAAGTTGGTGTGCCTAAATGTTATTCCCATGATAAAAAAATGGAGTTTAGAGAGATATTGTCGTTTCATGAGCTTGAAAACGTCTATATGGACTTATTCGAGCCAAGAGAAGAACAAACCCCGTTTATTTTCCATGACCAGTTGGATCTGCTTGTAGTTCCAGGACTAGTTTTTGATAAAGAAGGGTTCAGAATCGGATACGGTGGAGGCTATTACGATCGTTATTTACAAAACTATAAAGGAGCAAAGATTTCATTAGCATACACTGGTCAAACAACTGTTACGTTGCCACATGAAGAATATGACATTCCGGTAGATAAAATCATTACCGAAAATGGACGTTTCAAATAGATGGAACTAATCATTATAGCAGGAGTAGCGATTCTCACTTATATATCTGCGGTCTTAAAATGGCTAACGATTCCAGGAAGTGTGACAGCTTTTGTAATGGGGAATATTATTTTCCTCGCATTTGACTGGCGAGGACTTGTTCTTTTAGGTGTTTTTTTTCTGAGTTCTACACTTTTAACAAAATGGAAAAGGGCTAAAAAAGAAGATAAAGAAGCCTTACACATTGAAGATAGGCAGGGCAGGTCTGCGGGGCAGGTACTGGCTAACGGAGGAGCTGCACTGCTAGCATCAGCAGGTCAGCTTATTGCGCCAGATCCTTTCTGGCTCATCATGTTTTCAGCTGCTTTTGCTGCTGCTACTGCTGATACATGGGCATCAGAGATAGGTGTTCTTTCTAAAAAGAGACCATTTCATATAAAAGAATGGAAAAAAGTAGAGAGGGGACTCTCTGGAGCTGTTTCACTTTTAGGTACGTTTGCGGCAGCACTTGGAGCCCTTTTTATTAGTTGGAGCTTATACATGCTCTATGAGCCAGCTTTAGTGATTGTGTTGTTGGTCGCTTTTTCAGGCTTCATAGGAAATGTTGTGGACACCATTTTTGGAGCTTGGTTTGAGCAAAAATTCATATGCCAAATCTGTAAAAAGGAAACGGAAAGTAAAATTCACTGCAGCACCCGAACGATTCAAGTCTTTGGTTTTTCATGGTTTACGAACAACCTGGTAAATTTCACTTCTACCTTTATTGCAGGGCTAATGGCGGGAGGGGTGTTTGTATGGCTAAACAACTAAAATGTACAGGAGTTCTTTTAGCAGGCGGAGAATCCAGGCGTTTTGGAAGACCAAAAGTATTAGCCAGGTGGAACAATGAAACGTTTTTTGAACATTCAATGAATTCTATCGCGCCGTTTTCCGATAACCTTTTAGCTGTTGTTAAAAAAGAATGTATCGAGGAACTTAAGAAATGTAACCGGCATAATGCTGAATTTATTTCAGATATTGAACGATATAGAGGAAACGGTCCTTTAGCTGGCATCTATAGTGCTATGATCAGAAAAAAAGCAGATTATTATTTAATCACTCCATGTGATATGCCGCGGATGAGCAGCCGAATGTATGAAAAATGGCTCAATATTGCTTTGAAACATCCCGAATCTGATTGTATTGTCCCGGTTTGGAACGGAAAGATCTATCCGCTAAATGGTGTATATAAAAAGACTTGTTTACCTGATATAACAGCCTCTTTAAATAAAGGTGCATATAAAGTATTAAACTTGCTTGATCGTAAAAATACACTTTATATAGAAGTTAACACGGATGAAGAGCAATACTTTACAAACATCAATACTGAAAACGAACTGTTGGATATGGGGAAATATAAGTTTTAAACTTATTTGAAACAGAGTCTTTATTTACAATTATCCAAGAAATTACAATAGAGTATCTTGTGCACACGATTCACGAATAAAATACGCTTTATAAACAGAAAGTAGTAGCAAGGAGGTTTTTACATGAAGGGATTTATAATCAAAAGTTTCTTGATATTCCTTGCTATTATGCTTGGCTACAGAATGCGATATCGAATGATAAATACAGTTCTTGGGCAGCCGCTAATCCGTCGATTTTTAGTCGGAAGTGCTTTGTCTTTTCCAGGTTTGCGTTCTAAGATGATGGATGAATTGATTTAATGGAATGCAATCAAAAAACGGCATTCTTTTTTGATTTAGATAATACCCTTTTCGATTATGAAGCCTCCTTTAAGAAGGCTTCTTTATTTGCATTCCGTTCCATAGTTGGCAATAAAGAGGTAGATCCTGACCTGGCAGAAAAATGGTTTACCTATTATAAGGGCTATTGTGATCTGTTTTGGCCTGCTTACGAAAAAGAGATTATGTCTCGGAAAGAATATCAGAGAACGCGTCTCCTGTCTTCTATGACGGCTTTAGGTTTAGAACACTATTCTGATAAACAGGTTAAACAATATCAAGAATTGTTTGAAGAGAAGATCCACACATTTGTCGAACCGTTTGAATGGGTAAACAATTTGATTCAACGCTTAAATCAGATAGGGATTATAACAGGAATCATCACAAACGGAGAGTCTGATCTTCAAAGAAAAAAAATAAAAAAATTAGGATTGCAGATCCCAGAAAAAGAAATATATATTTCATCTGAAATTAATATTACAAAACCAAGCCCTGAAATTTTTCATTTCGTTAGAAAGCAGACTAAAGCCAAAAATTTATATTACGTTGGCGATGCGTATGAATTTGATATAAAGCCTGCTGTTGTTGCAGGATGGACTGCGATTTGGTGGAATCCATTAAAAAAGCCTCAACAAACTGTTCATCCCTGTGTTTATAATTGTTCAGTAGGAAATGAATTGTATCAAGTAATTAAGAAATGTACTGAATCAGCTGGATATTCTCTCCCTTAGATGATTGAAACAGTACGAATAAATACTTTTTATCTTTGCTGATCAAGATAAAAGGCATAGAGCTGCCGATCGGACTTATTTTTTTTCCAGTGTTGGATGTGATGCTTAAAAAGTAATTCTTGTATAAGCCCTCCCATAGTTTCCCTATGATTTCCTGACTCTTTGCTTGAGAAAATCCAGGAAGCGGTCTCTGATTGTAATCAGTTAATGATTCTAAAGAAATGACATGAAAGCTGTTCGTATCAATTTGATAGTGATCAGCTGATTGAACAAGGGTTTTCTGTAGAAACTGATTTGTTTGTTCGTCTAATTCATTCTTTGCTTTTCGTTCAGATGCATTCCTTGGAACTTTGAAACCAGTATATGATCGACCCATCTTAGTGGAATAAATAATATTATGGCTCATTTTTTGGACGGAGCGATATTGGTCTTCATTTAGGTGGATTTCTCCTTGATGGAAGGAAACGGCCTCCCATAGAGCAGGTGATGTTCCTTTCATATCTTTTTCGAGATCAATGGATTTTGCAGATGTTTTCCATTCGCTCATTTTATTGTTTAATTTCCCGTTTTCAAAAATCATGGCAATGTCTTGCCGAAGATATACTCTCTCAGATGTTTCAGACTCAACAGCCCACATTAAATCATAGCTCGTGGGTGTACCAGTACGAAATGAGATATCCGTCTTAGCTTCCAAGAAAGAAAAGGAACTATCTAACGGAAAAAAAGTGATGCTTTCACGTGCTTCTTTTTTAATAAACGGCTGGTAGATGATTCCTATTACAAGTATAATGATCAGCAGGTAGATTGAAATTTTCCACTTCATAACACTGCTCCTCCTTAGGACAAACTTGTTCCTAAATTCTATGCAGAATTAATAAATATAGAAGATAGAGATAGAAAAGTTATGAGTGGTAAAGGTGAGAGGAGAACGATATATGGAAATTCAAACAAAAGAAATTATCGGTTACATTAAAGAGCTCGTACATATTCCGAGTCCCTCAGGCAATACGGAAGCTGCAATCGGTTACATGAAATCTTTTTTTGATAGAAATGATGTATCCTTTAAAACAACAAACAAAGGTGCTGTAATTGCGACTATAAAAGGTGAGGATGATAAAAAACACCGATTATTGACCGCGCATGTAGATACGCTTGGTGGGATGGTCAAAGAGATCAAGAGTGACGGCCGCTTGAAAATTGACCTGATCGGCGGCTTCTACTGGAACACGATTGAGGGTGAATATTGTACCATTCATTCAACAAACGGAAAAATATATACCGGTACTGTCTTGATGCATCAAACAGCAGCACATGTATACAAAGGGATGAACGATTTAAAACGGGATGAAAAGAATATGGAAGTTCGAGTCGATCAAGAGTTTCATTCTAGAAAAGATGCAGAAGAAGCTGGAATCTCTGTTGGAGACTTCGTTTCGTTCGCGCCGCGATTTGAAGAATCTGAGAGCGGCTTTATAAAATCTCGACACTTAGATGATAAAGCAAGTGTTGCTATATTAATGCACATCATTAAACAAATTAAGCAAGAGGGCATTAAATTACCATATACCACACATTTTTTAATCAGCAATAATGAAGAGATTGGCTATGGTGGTAATTCTAATATTCCGAATGAAACCGTTGAGTATCTGGCTGTGGACATGGGAGCAATCGGCGATGGTCAGGCAACTGATGAATTCACGGTAAGTATCTGTGCTAAAGATTCAGGGGGTCCTTACCATTTTGGTTTAAGAAAGCATCTTGTTGATCTTGCTGAGAAACATGACATTGGATACAAGGTTGATATTTACCCTTACTATGGTTCAGATGCAACAGCTGCAATAAGAGCCGGAGCAGATGTCGTACATGGATTGATCGGCCCCGGAATTGATGCCTCTCATGCGTTTGAACGTACACATGTTAAATCACTGAAACATACGGCAGATCTCATTAAGGCCTACTTACTATCACCTCTTGTATGAATCAATTCATCCCAGCCAATGGCTGGGATTTTTCTTTTAGCTAGGTATGAAATGAAAACAGAAGGTGAAGGATGATAGGCAGAGGAGTGATGGGAAAAATGACATATCTGCCGAAAAAACAACCCCTTTCACCGAATTTCGATGAAAATGTACAATATATGAAAAATCAGCTTGGTGTTGATGTTAGTTTTGACTGCATTCACTTAGACTTAGAATATGCCGGCAGAAGGATGGCATTATTTATGGTCGATGGGTTTGTAAAAGACGATATTCTTCACTATTTAATGAAGTTATTAGCTGATCTAGAGCCAGGTCAATTAGACCCAGATCCTTTATTAAAGCTGATGAAGACTTATCTACCGTATATTGAGATCTCTAAATCAGATGATCTGAACCAGGGAATTGACTGGGTATTAAGTGGACCAACTGTTTTGTTGGTCGAAGGTGTTTCAGAGATTATCCAGATTGATGCAAGAACATATCCTGTCCGTGGACCTGAGGAACCGGATGTAGAACGGGTAGTAAGAGGAGCAAGAGATGGGTTTGTAGAAACAATTGTTTTCAATACGGCACTAACAAGAAGAAGAGTAAGGGATCGGTCTCTTCGGATGGAATATATGAGTATTGGAAGGCGTTCAAAAACCGATGTTTGTGTTTCTTACATTGAAGACATAGCAGATCCTCATATCGTCGGTCGAATTAAGGATTCGTTGAAAAAAATTGATACAGATGGTCTTCCTATGGGAGAAAAAACGGTCGAAGAGTTTATTTGTGGGAGACACTTTAATCCATATCCTCTTGTGAGATATACAGAACGTCCAGATACGGCTGCTGTACATTTATTTGAAGGGCATGTCCTTGTATTTGTAGATGGTTCCCCTTCGGTATTAATAACACCAACAACTTTTTGGCATCATCTGCAGCATGCAGAAGAATACAGGCAAAAACCAATTGTAGGTGCTTATTTAAGATTTGTTAGATTCTTAGCTGTGTGGATCTCTATTTTTCTTTTGCCGCTTTGGTACTTATTATCTACACATAAAGAGCTGCTGCCAGTCACACTCTCGTTTATAGGCCCTGAAGAGAGTGGAGTTGTTCCTCTCTTTTTACAGTTTCTCATTATTGAATTAGGAATGGACATGCTTAGGATGGCAACCATCCATACACCAACCTCTGTTTCCACTGGCCTAGGGTTAGTTTCAGCCATTGTGATTGGACAAGTAGCCATTGAAGCAGGATTGTTCGTTAATGAAGTAGTGCTTTATCTTGCAGTGGCTGCAGTCGGTACATTTGCAACACCTACTTATGAACTTAGTCTTGCTAATCGACTGTTAAGACTTGCTCTATTAGCGCTCACAGCAATTTTAGGCGTTCAAGGATATATTGCAGGATTGACAATAGCTGTATTGTTTTTTGTTTCTTTCAAGTCTTTTCATATTCCATACTTGTGGCCTTTTATCCCTTTTAACTATAAAGCCATCAGAGATGTGATCTTTAGGATTCCAATACCTCTAAAGAATAGAAGGCCTGTTGTCCTGCACCCGAAAGATCCTGACCGTTAAACTCTGAACAGTTGGAAGAGACCAGCTGTTTTTTTAATGGAATATTTCTGTGCAAAGGCTTGCATCCTTCCCTGTATTTTTTGTTATAATGACAAAGGTGATAATTCATGAAAACAATGTATGATGTGCAGCAGCTTCTAAAAAGGTTTGGAACCATAATCTATACAGGAAATCCTATAGCTGACTTAGAATTAATACAAGAAGAAGTACGGGAACTCTATAATCAAAAACTGATTGATGTAAACGAATACAAAGAAGCGATCCTTATTATTCGTGTACAACATAACAAATTACAATAAAGGATGAGAAACAAGATGGAGAAATGGCTGGTTGGCGTGGATTTAGGCGGAACAACAATAAAAATTGCTTTTATTACTTTAGACGGTCATATTGTTGAAAAGTGGGAGATTCCGACAAATATTGCCGAAGATGGAAAAAATATAGTACCTGATATTGCAAAATCTTTAGAAGCAAAATTAAACGAGCTTTCTGAACCAAAAGAAAAACTTGCTGCAATCGGGATGGGTGCTCCAGGTTTTATAGATATGAAAACAGGGTTCATCTATCATGCCGTTAATATTGGCTGGAGAGATTATCCGTTAAAAGAAGAACTTGAAAAAGCGACTGGACTTTCAGTTACAGTTGATAACGACGCAAATATAGCAGCGATCGGTGAAATGTGGCGAGGTGCAGGAGACGGTGAAGGCAACTTGCTTATGGTAACGCTAGGTACAGGTGTTGGCGGAGGAATCATCGTGAATGGCCATATCATGCACGGTACGAACGGCATGGCAGGAGAGATTGGCCACATTACATCTATCCCGGAGGGCGGGGCTCCTTGTAACTGTGGAAGAACTGGATGTATCGAAACCATTGCATCTGCAACAGGTATTTCAAGAATATCAAAAGAAAAAGCATTAAAGGATACATCTTCATCCTTATTTAGCTTATTACAAGAAAAAGGAGAAATCCAAGCAAAAGATGTGGCAGCAGCAGCTGAAAAAGGAGATAAAGTGGCGATTGAAACTCTTGAAGAAGTTACATTCCACTTAGGTCTTGTAATCGCAAACCTTGCGAACAGCATCAACCCAGGGAAAATCGTTATTGGCGGCGGAGTGTCTAAGGCTGGGAAAATTCTCTTGGAGAGACTTGATCAAAAGTTTAAAGGCTTCGCCCTGCCAAGAGTTGCTGAAGGTGCAGAACTAAAGGCAGCCACTCTAGGAAATGATGCTGGGGTTTTTGGTGGAGCGTGGCTTGCCAAACATAATCTATAATCAAATTTATTCATTTATAAAAGAGCCACATTCCTTGTGGTTCTTTTATATTTTTTGAAACTTTTTTGGAATAAGTTCGTCTAATGGTTTATGAATGAAAAATATGGGTAAAACTAATATAGTTTTGTTGTCCTATTTGTCAGAATCTTGAAATAGTGCGTTAGGGTATTGAATTCTTGTGTAAAACCATATATTATACTCTTTATGTAATCCTTTGATTAAGGTTTTGTAAATATGGATTTACATTTCCGGTGGATGCATACTCAATGCAAATAAGAGTGTAGTTAATAGGGAAATTTGAAAACAACAATTGGTAACAAGAGTTCTTTTTGATTGAGGAGGTCAGAGAACATATGAAAGAAAAAATGAAACAAGCTTTTGCTGATTATAAATTTTTCTTTATAGCAATTGCTTTATTATGGATGAAAACCTATATCGTTTATAAAACAGCTTTCGAATTGCCAATGGACAACAAAGTACAGGAACTGATCTTATTTATTAATCCACTAAGTTCAGTTGTTTTATTTTTAGGAGTTACCCTTTATTTTAAGGGAAGAGCACATAGAAGAATGATTGTTGCCGTGAGTGCCATCATGAGTTTTGTCATGTATGCAAATATGGTCTTCTATCGGTTCTTTAATGACTTTATAACCATTCCAGTCTTGTTTCAAACAAGCAATATGGGCGATTTAGGAAACAGTGTTTTTGAATTGATCCAGCCAACGGATCTATTGGTGTTTATTGACATCGTTATATTGGCTTACTTTATGAGACGTGCAGATTATCGTCCTGCTCGTGCTTCACGAAAGCAAATTACGATTACTTATGCTGCAGCAATTGTAATCTTTATTGTTAACGTTGGTATTGCTGAAACAGAGCGTCCACAGTTATTAACACGTACTTTTGACCGTGAGATGCTGATTAAGAATATTGGTTCATACAACTACCATATTTATGATTCAATCATTCAGTCTAAAGCGAAGGCGCAGCGTGCTTTTGCTGATAGCAGTGAAATTACAGAGATTGAAAACTATGCACGTGCAAACTACAAAGAACCTAATCCGGAAATGTTCGGTAAAGCAAAAGGTAAGAATGTGTTTGTTATTTCAGTAGAATCAACACAGAACTTTGTTATCAATGAATCTGTAAACGGAAAAGAAATTACACCGTTTATGAATGATCTAATCAAAGACAGTTATTATTTCCCTAACTTTTATCATCAGACTGGGCAAGGTAAAACGTCTGATTCAGAATTCTTGCTAGATAATTCACTATATCCGCTACCAAGTGGAGCAGTTTTCTTTACTCACTCTCAGAACCAGTACAACGCGACACCAGAAATCCTAAAAGAGAACGGGTACTATTCTTCAGTACAGCATGCTAACAACAAGAGCTTCTGGAACCGCGATATTATGTATGATAATTTCGGTTATGACCGTTATTACTCTTTAAAAGATTTTGAAGTTACACCTGAAAATTCAATTGGATGGGGCTTAAAGGATAAAGATTTCTTTAAACAATCCATTCCGCACTTAAAAGAAATGCAAGCTATGAACAAGCCATTCTATACAAAATATATTACGTTAACGAATCACTTCCCATTCACATTGGAAGAAGAAGATGAAATGATTCCAGAATGGACTTCAAATGATGGAACAGTTAACCGTTATTTCACGACGGTTCGATATACTGACGAAGCATTAAAAGAGTTCTTTGCTGATGTAAAAGAAGCAGGATTATACGAAGACTCTATCTTTATCATGTATGGAGACCACTACGGTATTTCTGAAAACCATAACGATGCAATGGGGCAGTTCTTAGGAAAAGAAATTACTCCTTTCGAATCTACTCAATTGCAAAAAGTACCTTTAATCATTCATATGCCTGGTGAAAAAGGCAAAGTAATGGACACCGTTGCAGGTCAAATCGACTTGAAACCAACGATCTTGCACTTACTTGGAATTGATACGAAAGGCGACATTCAGTTAGGTTCAGACTTATTCTCGAAGGACCGCGAAGATTTCGCTGTATTACGTGATAATTCGTATATCACGAAGGACAATGTGTTTACAGATGGAAAGTGTTATGATAAAGCAACGGGTGAACCTGTTGAAGGTGAAAACAATGCTTGTGAACCATACAGTGAACGCGCTAAGACTGAACTAGACATGTCAGACCGTATTATCTACGGTGACTTGTTGAGATTCTACGATAAAGATAAAGCAAAACAAAATAGTAAATAAGATAAGCACTTAGCCTTGGCTAAGTGCTTTTTTTTGCATATCTATTTAAGGTAAACATACATCTGTAAGAGGAACGTTTTTGAGGAGGGCTCTGATTGGAAATTATCATGCGTAACGGCGATTCACTCTGGTATTATTCTCGTCTTTTATCTATCCCTTACGTGTTGATTAAAGATTCTAATCCAAATGCATCGATTGGAAATTTGCAAGCAGGGGAAAGAATCAAGATACCAGGAATGAAAGTTGAGAGATATACCATCAAAAAAGGAGATTCCTTTTACTCGATCGCAGAAAAACGAGATATTCCTTTGGATGCTTTGTATTTATTTAACCCAGATGTAAACCCGAAAAAAATATTTCCAAAGAACGAAATAAATATTCCAAAGAAAATAACATTCCCACTGATTAATGGACAGCGTAAATACAATACAGGTGCTTTGAATCATGATATGAAGGTGCTGTTAGAGTCGTATCCGTTTATAAAAAAACAATGTCTTGGCACATCTGTACAAGGAAAATCGATTGATATGCTTATAATCGGGAACGGTAAAAAGAAAGTGCATATGAATGGCTCTTTTCACGGCAATGAGTGGATTACTTCTGGTATTTTAATGAAGTTCTTAAATGAATATGCTAATGCACTAACAAGTGAAACCCTTTTAAATGGCTATGATCCATCTGAACTTTATAAAGAAACGACGCTGTTAGCTGTTCCTATGGTAGACCCGGATGGTGTGGATCTTGTACTTAATGGTCCTCCGGAAGACCCTGAATATAGAGATCTTGTATTAAAGTTAAACAAGGGAAGCAAGGATTTCTCTGGATGGAAGGCGAATATTCGTGGAGTCGATCTAAACAATCAATTTCCTGCGAGGTGGGAACTCGAACAGGTTAGAAAACCAAAAGCACCAGCCCCAAGAGATTATCCTGGAACAGCACCACTAACCGAGCCAGAAGCAGTAGTGATGGCAGAAGCCGCAGAAAAGTATCATTTTGACAGGGTGATTGCCCTTCATACTCAAGGAAAAGAATTATATTGGGGCTTCGAAGGAGAAGAACCCATGCCGATCTCGGGCGAGATGGCAGAGGAATTTGAAAAGGTAAGTGGTTATAAAGCTATCAGATATGTAGACAGTTATGCAGGGTATAAAGACTGGTTCATTCAGGAATACAGAAAACCAGGGTTTACGATTGAACTGGGTATAGGAGTTAATCCTTTACCATTAAGACAGTTTGATAAGATCTATGAAGATACTAGAGGGATTATGCTTGCAGGTCTATATATGTGAAGCTAAGTAAAAAGAAAAAACCATCAGAATCTTAAATTCTGATGGTTTTTTGAGGTTTTTAATGGCCAGTTGATCCACCGCTGCCTACTAAGACGTCCAGTACAGTCATGACTGTAAACCAGCCAAAAACTGCAAACGTTAAAAAGGCAAAGCCTGCAGCCATTAAATTTTTAATTTTTAACGAACGCAATAGTCCCAATGCAGCTAGAATAGCTACTAAGCCGAATATAATGGCTAATCCCATTATTCTGTGCCCCCTTGCTCTGGAGTAATACCAATCCTATGTATAACGCTTTCACACAGGTACAACCTTGTATTATTTTACTTGTTTTATTCTGGTTTGTCGAGTGAACATTTAGAACAAAATGAATTCGATACCTATATTATAGGAAGAAGCCCATTTTTTAACAAGTGGCTGATGATGCTCTCCTAACACATAAATAATTTTCTGATCCTCTACGACAGCTACTAATTCTTCTTCCACTTGCAGAAGAAACATTTCTTTTTCACGATCATCACCGAATAGTATGAAAAAAGCACATATCATATCTAGGTAGACATAATGTTTCTGTGAATCCGAAATAAATCCATAATCCTCAAATATAATCGTAGTTTTTATAGGATTGATCTGCAGCAGGCGGATGCAGTCCCCACTCCCATCGACTGCAATTGGTGTAATGAAAAAGTCTTCTTGTTGATCTGTTCTTTGACCTTGAGGAATCTCTATATTTTCATAACCATAATACACTCTCATGTATTTCCTCCGTATTTATGACAATTTTAGTGTAAGATAGAAAGGAATAACTTGCAATTGGAGGCTTGATTATGAAGTATAAAAAACTTACAGTAGGACCGGTTCAAGAAAATACATATATCATTTTTAACAATAATCAAGAAGCTGTTGTGATAGATCCAGGCAGCGAAGGAAATAGAATCATCAATACGATAGAGTCGCTTAACGTTAAACCATTGGCTATTTTATTAACACATGCTCATTTCGATCATATCGGAGCTGTTGATGCCGTTAGAGAAAAATATAAGATCCCTTTATACCTTCACAAAAAAGAGTCAGATTGGCTTACCAATACTAAAAAGAATGGTTCAAATCATTTTGGCCAGAATATTACGGCTAATCCTGCGAGTCACTTATTATCTGATAATGACCGTTTTTTAAAAATAGGAAACTTTTCGTTTGAGATCCTTTTAACTCCAGGGCATTCACCGGGAAGTATCTCTTATTATTTAAAAAATGCAGGCGCCGTATTCTCAGGTGATGCTCTTTTTGCTGGAAGTATTGGACGAACGGACCTATATGGCGGCAATCAAGAAATACTTTTAAAAAGTATTCATCATAAATTATTAAACTTACCTGAAGAAACAATGGTTTTATCAGGTCATGGTCCTGAAACAACCATAGCCATGGAAATGGATTCTAATCCTTTTTTAGGCGGGTTTTAAAGTGTCGGTTACCCCTCTGTTAATAAAAGAATTAGAGAAGTCGAGTTGGTTATCAATGGAAGGTTATATGGAGCTTGCTCTGTACCATCCTGAAGCAGGATATTACATGAACGAGAACAAAAAGATCGGGAAAAACGGTGATTTTTATACTTCTAGTCTAGTTTCAGATGTATTCGGAAAAGTGTGGGCAAACCTTTTTGTCAGAGTGATAAATGAAAACCAACTCGATCCTGTAGTTGTTGAGTTCGGCGGGGGCAGCGGTCATTTTGCCAAACAAGTTCTATCCACATGGAAAAAGATGAACGTTTCAAACATAAGCTACATCATGGTGGAAAGAAGCCCGTTTCATAGGAAATTGTTAAAAGAACAGTTAACCGATCTTCCTGTAATGATTTTAGGTTCATTACAAGAGCTCAAGCAAGCCTATCCTGTGTTTAAGGGAGTTATTTTCGCAAATGAAGTGTTAGATGCTTTTCCTCTTAGGATGTTTAAGTGGATGGAAGGAAGCTGGTTCGAAAAAGGTGTGGCTTTAGAGAAGGATGCAAAGGATCTGGCTTTTCGATATAAAAAGATAGAGGATCCAGCCCTACATCAAAGTTTAGACAAGGTTTTTAAGAAGCGGAATAAGGAATTCGAATTAGAAGTATCTTTTCAAATGCTCCAATGGCTGAAGGAAATCTATTGCTGGACAAATAAAGATACCTTTTATTTTTTTGTAGACTATGGCTATTTAGGTGATGAATGGAACAATGCCCACTTAAAAGAAGGAAGTATCCGGGGTTATTATCGTCATCAGATAGAGAATCATCCATTAGCACACCCTGGAGAAATGGATATCACTTATCATGTTGATTGGGATCAAGTAATGAGTGGGGCTGAAGTTTATGGTGTTGAGACGATCGGTTTTGCCAGACAAGGTGAATTTCTGCTTAAGGAAGGACTTCTTTCAGAGTTGAAGAATTCCCAACAGACAGATCCATTCTCTATCGAACATAGAAGGAATCGTGCTGTTCGCACTTTTTTATTAGACAGTATGCTAGCAAATGGGTTTCAAGTTATACAACAAAAAAAACGGGCCGAATAAGGCCCGTTTTTTATAAGCTGTATAAAGATTTCTTAATGACCTCCGCCAGCTCCAGGAGTCATCATAAACGTTGTCCAGTATGTAAAACCAACAAAGAAAACTGTTAAATACGCACCAAAGATATAAATATACATACGCTCAGATAAGTTCAAATAACCTAATGAAACGAACATAATCGTTTGTCCTAAGAACAATAACGCCATGTCTTGCATATCGCCAAGATAAGCCATGACCCCGATAATCCCAGTCCAAAAGCCTAAAAC
The DNA here is from genome assembly GCF_014635025.1 of Fictibacillus barbaricus. GTDB lineage: Bacteria > Bacillota > Bacilli > Bacillales > Fictibacillaceae > Fictibacillus > Fictibacillus barbaricus. The sequence continues at coordinate 1,575,629 of NZ_BMCE01000001.1, forward strand.
CTTATACATTCTTGACATATGTATCCCTCCTTTTTTCACCAATACTTGTATCCTTTAGTATTATATATGAGTTTCCACTCTCTTGTAAATGACAATTGTAAGCGGATAAATACACATTTAAAAGATAATTCATTAAAAAAGTCTTTTTTTGGTTTATTATGCCTCTTTTAAAGGTAATGTAAACCAAAAGGAGTGAGTCTTATGAGTTCAATTACATTTTACACATATCCCAGCTGCACTTCCTGTCGAAAGGCTAAAATGTGGCTTAAACAAAATAAAGTATCTTTTGAAGAAAGACATCTTTTTAAAGAAACCCCATCCGTTGAGGAGCTTAGAGAACTATTAAAGCTTACAAAAGGGGGGACCGAAGATATATTGGCAAAAAGGAGCCAGTCCTTTAAGTCATTGGATGTTGATATATACGATCTTTCAACGAACGAACTTCTGAAGTTATTAACGAAAAATCCGAAGTTATTAAAACGCCCGCTAGTAACAGATGGCAAGCAGCTTATTGCAGGTTACAGTCCGGGAGACATGAAAAAATTATGCCTCACAAAAGAAAAAGAACACATTTCTAGTCATGTGTCCTGAACCAACACTCTTTTAAGGAAGAGTGTTATTTTTTATGGCTGGGCTAGCTGGATTCGAACCAACGCATGACGGAGTCAAAGTCCGTTGCCTTACCGCTTGGCTATAGCCCAATGCAACAATAATAGTATGGGCCGTGTCGAATTTTATATACTATAATTTTTGTAAAAGTTGCAGGATTTGTCGTTTGACTGAAAGAATAACGTTAAATATGAAAAGGAGGATGATAACGCTTGCCAATAAAAATGTTAGGCACTTCTATTCTTCATGATGCCGCTATACAGAAAGCATCAGATATTCATCTTATACCAATAAAAAAAGGAGGCATAGTTCAATACCGTATAGATGACCGGCTTATTGAATATAAAACTTTATCCCAAGAAGAGTACATCAGAGTGATAGCTCATTTTAAATACTCAGCAAGGATGGATATTGGTGAACAACGCAAGCCTCAGAGTGGTGCGATGGATATTATGATCGATAATGTTAGTGTTCATCTTCGCCTTTCAACCATACCCTCTGCATTTAATGAATCTCTCGTAATTCGTTTACTTCCTCAGCAAGAAACATTATCTCTTCACGAATTATCACTTTTTCCTCACGTCCTTCAAAAGCTCATCTACCTAATTAAAAGATCTAGTGGTTTATTGTTATTTACTGGACCGACAGGATCAGGTAAAACAACCATTCTTTATTCTTTGCTCCACCATCTTCAAAAACACTATAAAAGGCAAGTTGTAACGTTGGAAGACCCTGTGGAGCGTAAAGTCGATTCCTTTTTGCAAATGGAAATCAACGAAAAAGCTGGCATCACCTATGGGGAAGGTTTCAGGTCTTTGTTGCGTCATGATCCAGATGTGATCATGATCGGTGAGATTAGAGATGAATCAACAGCGAGATTAGTTATCCGTGCCTCACTTACAGGCCACCTCGTTCTTTCCACTATGCATGCTTCTGATTGTTTGGGCTGTATCGAACGGCTTAGAGAGTTTGGCATCCAGGAAGCAGAACTTAATCAAACCTTAATGGGAGTAGTTTCACAAAGACTTATATCCGTTCCTTGTCGTTTTTGCGGAGATGATTGTTATGATTTTTGCTTTAAATCAAGAACATACAGAAGAACAGGTATGTATGAGATGCTAAGCAACCATGAATTAGAATTAGCTTTAAACATGACCAAACAACTTAAACCGCTTTACAAAAGTCTTCCTTACTACTTCAATCATGCCTATGCAGCTGGTTTCATTACAAAAGAAAGTTATGAAAAATGGATGGGAGGGGAGATAAAGGTTGAAGAACAGGGGCTGGAATCGGGCTTCACAAGGAACATTTCTTTATAAACTCGGTTTTTTGTTAGAACAGGGCTATCCCATCAACAAGAGCATTGAGCTATTAAAGTCTCAGCTTCCCCAAAAAAAGCATGCTATTTTAGATGAGATGCTAGAAATCCTTGCTTCAGGAAATTCAATCCTGGAAGTTTTTTCGCCGTTTCAATTGCCTGATGAAGTGTTAAGTTCTTTATCTATCAATAGTTCTAACGGTAATTTAACGAAGAGCTTAATGGAGAACGGAACATTTATGAAAAAGAAGGCTGAGTGGAATGATCGTTTAAATAAAGCCATTCGATACCCTTTGTTCTTGTTGTTTCTAACCGCATGGATCGCGATTCTCTTTTATCAATTTTTATTTCCTCAATTTTCACTTCTTTTTTCTTCGCTAGAAGTAAAAACTCCTATTTTCACAACATGGATGCTTACATTTTTAGGATCCATACCCGTCATTGCATTGATCATTCTCATTTTAAGCGGATTCATTTGGGTCTTGATCCGTTTCGTTAGAAGAAAATCCAATTATTCAACACAAATGAGCTTATTGATGAAAATCCCTTTATTAAAGAAATTTTTACTTCTTACCAATTCTCATTTTTTTAGTGTTAACTTTGGATCTATGCTGCAAAGCGGATTGGCTCTATCAGATGCCTTGCATGTGATGGAGGAACATTTAAACAAAGGATTTTATAAAGAAGAGAGTCAAAGGCTTCAAAGAGGATTGCTTAATGGAAAAACACTGCCTGAACTTTTATTAGCTAAACCATATTTTACAAAGGAATTAGCCGAAATCGTCCGCTTTGGTCAAGCTCACGGAGAGTTAGGAGAAGAATTGATCTCGTATGGAGAATGGATCTTTAGTGAACTAGAAGAAAGGATCTATTCCTCGCTTCAGAAAATACAGCCTATCTTATTTGCTGTTATTGGCACTTTTGTTCTGCTTATGTTTGCATCAATGATGTTACCTATGTTCAAACTTATGGAAGCTTTATAGGGGGGATTTGAATGATGAATGAAAAAGGCTTTACCTTGATTGAAATGATGATCGTACTGCTGATTATTTCCGTGTTGATGCTTATTGCATTGCCAAACATGACTAAGAATAACAGTCTTGTTAAATCATTAGGCTGTGAGGCGACGATCGATCTTGTACAAGGACAAGTTGGAGCGTATGAAGCTGAAAAGAATACGATACCGACCGTTGAACAACTATTTACAGAAGGCTACATCGATACAAAAGAATGTCCGAATAAACAGCCGATACTTATTGACAGTGAAGGAAACGTTAGTGTGAGTCCAGTGGAGTGAAAGAACGCAAACGTTCTTTGACAGATCAAAGAGGGTTTACCTTTATGGAACTCATCATCGTACTTCTTTTGATTTCATCCATTGGAGCAATCGCTTACCCTAAATTTGATCGTTTTCTTAAAAATAGAGAAACAGAGTATTTTATTCGCACCTTTCAAAAAGATATTGTTCATATGCAGCAGAAGGCAATAAATGAAAGCCGGATATATAACTTATCAATAGACAATGACAAACATTTGTATGAGATAAGGGGGAACGGATCAGGTTATCCAACAAAACGTTACTTCCCGAAACACATACATTTTGAAAGCTTTTCTATGCTGTTATCCGTTCAGTTTAATCAGGCAGGTAATATCAGCCGTGCAGGTACGCTTTATATTCACTCAGCAAATGGCAGTTATAAAATGGTGTTCCAAATAGGCAAAGGAAAATTTTATGTTACGAAACAATAAAGGATACCTATTATTAGAAGCGATGCTAAGTTTAATGCTGATTACAGCTGTATGTTCAATTTGCCTGCCCTTTATCTATGTATCCTATCAGGAACAAAAAACATCTAAAGAGCTATTGTATGCTATGACTCAAGCTGATTTGGCCGCTGCCGATAAAGGTGAAAATCAAGAGTTGCTCACTGAAAAAGAATGGATACAAGAGGGCGTACGATATCAATTAATAACGAAAAAAGGTGTTGCAGATGAATATGAAACTTGCATTACGTTTAAAGGCTCAAACCACAAGGAGTATATAACCTGTGCAAGCTCTAATTAAACGCATCTTAAATAAAGAGGGACATACCATAATTGAAGCCATAATCTCTCTTATAGTTCTTCTAGTACTTGCCTCGGTCATCTCGTTGTTGATCCCCCCTTTACAAAAACAACCAAACTCAACTCAGTTTGAAGAATCTGGATTATTTTTTTCAATGTTAGGAAAAGAAGTAAGAGAAGGAATAGCCATAGAGGTTAAAAATAACGGGTTATACATCACGCAGCCTAGTGGCGATGTGCTAAGTTTTACAAAATATCATTCTCTTATACGAAAACAAGTAAATGGATTGGGCCATGAAGTTTGGGTGCAAAATATTCAAGAGATGGAAATAGATAGTTTGTCTGAAACCTCCCTGCGAGTCAGACTTCGTGATAGTAAAGGAAAAGAATATATGCGGGTATTTCGGAGGCTTAATTAATGAATGAAAAGGGAGTCGTGTATCCACTAGTTGTCACACTAAGCTTTATAATACTTGTTTTCTTTAGTTTTGTTACAGAAAAGGTATTTTCTGAACGACAGTTTGTTTATCTCCAAGAAGAGCATCTTCGGCAAGTCCGGCTTTTACAACAAGGTGTTGATCGTGCAACGCTGTTAACTGATCATGTTACCGTCTATCCTTCTTTGCACATGTTAAATCTGAACGAAGGAAATGTAAAAATAGCCATCTACCAAACGACAGTTGATGAAAGAATGTTTATTATTGAAGCTGTCACTGCTCGTAAGCATACAAAAAGAGTTAAAGTGTATTATAATGTAAGCCAGAAAAGCGTTACAAAATGGGTGGAGGGTTGAATTTTGAACACCATATATTTAGTCGGTTTTATGGGATGCGGCAAAACATCTGTTGGTAATCAACTATCTAAACGGTTAGGAGTGCCGCCATATGATGTTGATTCCGCTGTTGAAAAATTAAGGGGACAAACCATTAAGGAGATCTTTTATAGAGAAGGCGAAGAGGCATTTCGGAATTATGAGTCTTTGGCCATCAGACAGCTTCCGTTAGAGCATGCTGTCGTTATGACCGGCGGTGGTGCAGTCATAAGGGAAGAAAACCTTTGTTATATGAAAAATAAAGGAATCGTCATCTATTTAAAGACAAGTTTTCCTGTATTGTGGAAAAGATTAATGAAAGAAGAGGAAAGACAGAAAAGACCCTTACTGCTAACTCGCAAAAAAGAGGAAATTCAGGCACTCTATGATGAGAGAAGAAAGCAATATGAACAATGTGATATTGAGGTTAATACGGATGAGCTTACAACGGAAGAAGTCTGTCATCAAATTCTACAGAAAATAATTTCGTTTAAACCCAGTACAAATAGACAAAACTAAGAGGGAAACGTTAGTATAAGGAGTTTTGTTTATGGCTGCAGGAAACGATGTTATCAAATATCTTACGCAAAAGCTGGTTAGATATATGGATGAACCTAAAGCAGTAAGAAAAGAGAGACGCATCTCTAAAAAAAGTGAGAGAGAACCTTTGCTGACCTATTTATTTGGGGTTGTTCCAATGGGGTTAGGTTTAGCTTTTCGCAGAAAAAGAAAGCGTTAGGGTTGGCTGGAAAAAGGGAAGCCGGGTGCATAACCCGGCTATTTTTATGCATTTTTTTATGAAAGATAAAAAAGCCCACCGTTGATGATTTCAACAATAATCTTTGGTTCATATTGAGTGCGAAGGGCTTCTTTCTCAACATGATAGGCTTCTGGCTTTGTTAAAGAATCCTCATAGAAGCTTTCAAGAAGATCTTGATCTTCTTTCCACCTGTTTCTCGCATCTTCAGCCCATGTGTGATCATCTTGATCAATTCTTTCTTGTATCTGGTTCTCCAATCTTTTAATAGCACTTTGAGGTTTAATGAATGGAGATAGGGTGTAACAAAAGTCTGGAATCCTTTTTGTTAATAAAAGTTTTTGCAAACGTTGATGAAATTTATCTTCAATTGTTCCATTAATTAACTGAATGCCATAGGATAGGACTTGGTCTTTCTTTTGGTCACATTGATAGGTCACTTTGACATTCAGGCACAGCCAGGGGTGAAGAGGGACTTGTGCACCTTGTTGCGGAACACTTTCGTACAGCCTAATAAAAGACGCAAGTTTCTTTGTAGACCCAAATATTTGATGCAGCCGTGGCGATCCAAAATGGATAAACTCTCCCTTGCCGTCAGGTGCTTGCTGCTGACCGGTTACAAGCGTTAACACCATAGGATTAGGTGTGCCGCCAGTTTTCTCAAGATAGTGCCAGTAGAATGGGCGGTTCATCAACACTTTATCGAGCTCTGTTGTTAACTGAACCTTCATGTAGCTGAAGTTCTTCTCAAGAACCCGGCACTCATTCGCATCAAAATATCGTTCAAGAAATCGATGTATCTCGTGCTGCTGCATGTTCTTCCCATCCTTTCTGTTTAATTCCGCCATCAAGATTGATCAAGGAAGCTAAATTATCCATCTTCACTCTGATTTCACCTTCACTCTCAGAGGTGTTCAAGATGTCTGATATATGACGCTCAATATTCTTAATCTCAAACTTTGTTAAGATCTCATCGAGTTCTCCAATTACGCTCTCAAATAAATTGATCTTGTTATAAAGCAAGTTTAAGATATGTTCCTCAATCGTGTTTTGCGTCGCAAAGTTATAGATGTGAACATCGCCTTTTTGTCCGATACGGTGAATACGACCGATACGCTGTTCGATTCGCATTGGGTTCCAAGGAAGATCGTAGTTGATGATATGCTGACAGAACTGAAGGTTGATCCCTTCTCCCCCTGCTTCCGTTGCGATCAAGACTTGAGCCCGAGTTTTAAAGAGATGTGTCATCCAGTCTTTTTTGCTTCTTTTAAATCCGCCTCTAAAGGGCACAGATGATATACCGTGCTGTTGCAAAAACCATTGCAAGTACAATTGTGTGGCTCGGTATTCTGTAAAAATAATAACTTTTGAATCAATGGATTGAATGAGTTCCAACGCTTTTAACGCCTTGGAATTCTGTTCGACGAGCTCAATTTTTTTCATCAGCTCAACGATTCGGTTCTCCATAAATGTGGAAGGAACATTTTTTTGCAGCATGTTCTTAAGCGTTAAGAAGACTGCTTCTCTAGAGCTGCATGCTTCACGTTGTAAAGTGACCACTGAAAACTTGCTTCGGTCAAAATATGGATCTCGTTTTAATAGAGAGATCTCATCATAAAGATCACGCTCTGTTTTTGATAATGTTATAGGAATCGTTTTAACAAGACGTTTTGGCCAGTTCAATCCCGTTTCTTCTCTTCTGTTTCGAACCATTACTTTATTGACAAGCTGTTTTAACTTTTCTTCATTTTTAAGTGAATATTTATCTTCTTTGAAGTCCTTGTCGAAGTTTTCGCGGTTGCCTAAGTGGCCAGGTTTTAATAAGGATACCAGATTAAAGATCTCCTCGACTCTATTTTGAACAGGCGTTGCCGTTAACAATAAACAGAACTTCTTTTTTAACAGCTGAACAAATTCATAGTTTTTCGTTTTTTTGTTTTTCAGTTTGTGTGCTTCATCAATAATAACAAGATCATAATCTTGGTTAAGAACAATATCACGGTGAGGAGGGCGTTTTGCTGTATCGATAGAAGAGACAACGACATCGCATTGTTCCCATACGTAAGCCTTCTTTTGAGCAATGGCAGGGATAAAGAACTTTTGATTCAATTCATTTGTCCATTGAATAACAAGGGAGGCAGGCACAAGAATAAGGATCTTTTTTGCAAGACGCCGGATCATGTATTCTTTTAAGATTAACCCTGCTTCAATCGTTTTACCAAGACCCACTTCATCTGCTAATATTGCTTTTCCGTTCATTTGTTCAATAACGGTTTTTGCAACGTCCAGCTGATGAGGTAAAAAAGTCATCTGTGGGAGATGGTCTGGAGCTTGTAGCCCTAGAAAATCGGGAATTGCCAAGTGATGTTCCGCCTCTAGTGCTAAGTTATACAATTCCCAATTGGCCCAAGGTCCATCTTCTTCCACACGCTTAAAAAAGTCATCATGCCAATCTCGCTGAAACTGAACGTCGATTTTCATAACGGATTTCCTTTCTTTAAAAAAGTTCGTTGCCATTCCATTTATAAAAATGATAGGATAATAATGTAGTAAACATAGTAATAGTATGTGCGACCTTGGACAATAACATACTCGCGAATGAAAGTAAGAGGAGAGACTGCGTTAGCAGCGCCGAAGGAGCAAACTTTTGTGAAACTCTCAGGCAAAAAGACTCTTACTAGACGCATCTCTGGAGAGTGCTTTTTAATAGATGAAAGCCACCAACGAAGAAACTCAAACCATGTTTTGAGAAACTTACCGGTTGCAGGACAGAGGATTCCTTTTATAAGGGGTCTCTCTGTCCTTTTTTTGTCCAGAAAAGTTAGAAAATTTTTAAGTATGAAAAAGGAGGAATTCACATGGCTACATTGTTACGAACACCGTTATTCGAGACATACAGAGAACATGGTGGAAAAGTAATTGATTTTGGTGGTTGGGAATTGCCGGTTCAGTTCTCAAGTATTAAAGAGGAACATGAGGCTGTAAGAACAAAGGCAGGATTATTTGATGTTTCCCACATGGGAGAATTTGATGTAAGAGGGCCTAATGCATTATCTTTCTTGCAGTATACGATGACCAATGATGTTTCCAAACTGCAAAATGGACAGGCTCAATATACAGCTATGTGCTATGAAAACGGCGGTACAGTAGATGACCTTTTAATTTATAAAAGAAATGATAACGATTACTTGCTCGTTGTGAATGCCTCTAATATTGAAAAAGATTTCGAATGGCTAAACAGTCATAAGCCAGAAGGTGTAGAACTCGTAAATGTTTCTCCCGACTATGCACAGCTTGCGATCCAAGGCCCGAAAGCAGAGTTGATCCTGCAGAAACTTACAGATACTGACCTTTCTGAAATTGGCTTTTTCCGCTTTAAAGAAGATGTGTCACTAGCGGGGATCTCGTCGCTCGTTTCAAGAACAGGCTATACGGGAGAAGACGGATTTGAGATTTATTTAAAAACGGAACATGCAGAAAAATTATGGAGATCAATCTTAGAAGCGGGCACTGAACACGGTTTGCTTCCTGCAGGACTTGGAGCACGCGATACTTTACGTTTTGAAGCCAAACTTGCCCTTTATGGTCAAGAATTAACAAAAGAGATTACTCCGATTGAAGCTGGTATCGGTTTTGCAGTAAAAACAGATAAAGAGACAGATTTTATCGGAAAAGAAGTACTTGCAGAACAAAAGAAGAATGGTGCGCCAAGAAAGCTTGTCGGTATTGAAATGATCGACAAAGGTATACCGCGTTCTCATTATGAAGTATATAAAGGTGATGTGAAGATCGGAGAAGTTACAACGGGGACACAGTCACCAACACTTAAGAAGAATTTAGGGCTTGCATTGCTTGAAAAAGAATTTAGTGAGCTTGGTACAGATGTTGAAGTACAGATTCGCCAAAAGCGCTTAAAAGCAAAAGTTGTTGCTTCACCATTTTATAAACGAGGAAAATAGAACATTTAAGGAGGAGAAACCATGACGTTCCGCTATTTGCCAATGACAGAACAAGATAAAAAGGAAATGCTTGAAACGATTGGAATTGAAACAACAGAAGATCTTTTTCAAGATATCCCAGAAGAAGTTCGTTTTAGAGGACGCTTACAGATCGAGGAAGCTTTGTCAGAACCTCAACTTGTTAAAGAGATGGGCCGATTGGCTGCTTTAAACAAGAACACAAAAGAATATGCATCGTTCTTAGGTGCTGGTGTATATGATCATTACACGCCTTCAATCGTAAACCATATGCTCCTTCGCTCAGAATTTTACACAGCATACACGCCATATCAGCCTGAGATCTCTCAAGGTGAGCTTCAAGCAATCTTTGAGTTTCAAACGATGATCTGTGAATTAACAGGTATGGATGTTGCGAACTCTTCTATGTATGATGGTGGAACTTCATTAGCGGAAGCTGGTCTTTTATCAGCAGCTCAAACGCGCAGAAAGAAAATCGTTGTCTCTAAGTCCGTACATCCTGAATCTCGTGATGTACTGAAAACGTATGCAAAAGGACAGCATCTTGAAGTGGTTGAAGTTGAAGCTGAAGGCGGTATAACGTCATTAAACGCTTTGCGTGCTGAGGTTGATGAACATACAGCATGTGTTATCGTTCAATATCCGAACTTCTTTGGTCAGATCGAACCATTAAAAGAAATAGAAGAAATCGTTCATGGGGTTAAAGGAATGTTTGTCGTTTCTTCAAATCCTCTTGCACTAGGCGCACTAACTCCTCCAGGGAAATTTGGAGCAGATATCGTTGTTGGTGATGCACAGCCTTTTGGTATTGCACAAGGCTTTGGTGGTCCTCACTGTGGATATTTCGCTGTAACAAACAAGCTTATGCGTAAAGTTCCTGGCCGTTTAGTCGGACAAACGGTTGATGAAGATGGCAAACGCGGTTTCGTGTTAACGCTTCAAGCGAGAGAACAGCATATCCGCCGTGATAAAGCGACAAGCAACATCTGTTCGAACCAAGCGTTAAATGCTCTTGCTGCATCCATTGCGATGACAGCACTTGGTAAACAGGGAGTTAAAGAAGTTGCTCACCAGAACATCCAAAAAGCACACTATGCGAAGAAAGTGCTTGAAGAAAAAGGATTTAAAACAGCATTTGCAGGACCATTCTTTAATGAGTTTGTTGTTGAACTCAAATGTACTGCTAAAGAAGTGAATCAAAAATTATTGGAATCAGGTATTATCGGAGGCTATGATTTAGGTCTCTCATACCCTGAGTTTAAGAATCATATGCTTTTAGCTGTTACTGAAATGAGAACAAAAGAAGAAATCGATCAGCTTGCAAATGTATTGGAGGGATTATCATGCGTACAGAACATCAGTCACTAATTTTTGAATTGTCAAAGCCAGGTCGAGTTGGGTACAGCATTCCTGAACTTGACGTTCCAGAAGTAAATGTAGAGTCTATTATTCCTTCCGACTATTTGCGTACTGAAGAAGCTGACCTTCCAGAAGTTTCTGAGCTGCAAATCGTTCGTCACTATACAGCATTATCAAATCGTAACCATGGGGTAGATTCAGGATTTTACCCGCTTGGTTCTTGTACGATGAAATACAATCCGAAAATTAATGAAGATGTAGCGCGTTTCCCTGGATTTGCACATATCCATCCGCTTCAAGATGAAGAGACGGTTCAAGGTGCAATGGAAATGATGTACCGTCTCCAAACTTCTCTAGCTGAGATTACGGGTATGGATGAAGTGACATTACAGCCGGCAGCCGGAGCTCATGGTGAATGGACAGGTCTTATGATGATCCGTGCTTACCATGAGGCAAACGGTGATTTCAACCGAACAAAAGTTATCGTTCCAGATTCGGCGCACGGAACAAACCCAGCATCTGCAACGGTTGCAGGTTTTGAATCTGTTACGGTTAAGTCGGATGAACGCGGTCTTGTTGACCTAGAGGATTTAAAACGAGTAGTAGATCAAGATGTTGCTGCACTTATGCTAACAAACCCTAATACGCTCGGACTATTTGAAGAACATATCCTAGAGATGGCTAAAATTGTACACGAAGCAGGCGGAAAGCTTTATTATGACGGAGCGAACGCGAACGCTATCTTAGGATTTGCTAGACCTGGAGATATGGGATTTGATGTCGTTCACTTGAATCTGCACAAGACGTTTACAGGACCACATGGTGGCGGAGGCCCTGGATCAGGACCTGTTGGAGTAAAAGCGGATCTTATTCCTTTCTTGCCAAAGCCAGTACTTGTAAAAGAAAACGATGTGTATAAGTTCGAATACAACCGTCCACAATCTATCGGGCGTGTGAAACCATTCTACGGCAACTTTGGAATTAATGTGCGTGCGTTCACGTATATCATGACAATGGGACCTGACGGATTGCATCAGGTTTCTGAGAATGCTGTACTGAACGCGAATTATATGATGCGGCGTCTAGAGCCTCATTTCGATCTTCCGTTTACACAGCACTGTAAACACGAGTTCGTGTTATCAGGACGCCGTCAGAAGAAGTTAGGTGTAAGAACCCTCGATATTGCAAAACGTCTCTTAGACTTTGGCTATCACCCGCCAACCATCTACTTCCCATTAAGTGTGGAAGAAGCAATTATGATTGAGCCGACTGAAACGGAGTCAAAAGAAACGCTTGATGAATTCATCGAAAAGATGATTCAGATCTCAAAAGAAGCAGAAGAAACACCGGAATTGGTTCAAGAAGCACCACATACAACAGTTGTAAAAAGACTGGATGAGGCGACAGCTGCAAGAAAACCAATTTTAAAATACAGCAAGCAAGCATAAGAGATACAAAAAAGCAGCCCTCATGAATGGGCTGCTTTGTTTTTATTAATTTGATTTTACACGGCCTGTCCATTTACGGAATCCGCCCTGCAAATGGTGAAGCTGAGTATACTTTCTCTTTTTTAGAAAATTGGCAGCACGAGCGCTTCTAAAGCCGCTCTCACAATATAAGTAAACAGGCTGATCGTTACGAACTTCCTTCAAACGCTGTCTCATCTGAGATAACGGGATATTTCGAGCTCCTAAGATATGTCCCTTCTTAAATTCTTCCGGCTCACGAACGTCAATCAGCTGAGCTTTACGATAACCTGCTTTAAACTCTTCTTCAGTTAAGGTTTTTAAAAACCTCTTTTGGTATAAACCCATCGCAACAACATAAACCAGTAAAGCAACTACAATACCTATTAAAACAATCCATCCCATAACACTTGCACTCCTTTAAACAATCTATCACAATTATAGCGATGCTCGGCTCTATAGGCAAAAGAAAAATCTGACTTTAAGCGATTGTTTTGACACATCCGCCGAATTTGGTAAACTAGTTACGAAAGAATGGCAGGGAGACGAAAACGTGGAAAAAGAAAATTGGTATTATATCGATTCAGGAAATTGCGAACCAGCGATTAATATGGCAATGGATGAAGCTCTTTTAACATGGCATAGTGAAGGGAAGATCCCTCCGGTTATCCGTTTTTACGGGTGGAATCCAGCGACGTTATCCATCGGTTACTTTCAGAAAGTAGATAAAGAGATTAACCTTGATGCGGTGAAGAAATATGACTTAGGTTTTGTCAGGCGTCCAACTGGAGGACGTGGTGTCCTTCATGATCAAGAACTGACTTATAGCGTTATTGTATCTGAAGCACATGAAGCCATGCCTCAATCTGTAACGGAAGCCTATCGAGTGATCTCTGAAGGCATTAAAGAGGGGTTTCAAGGATTAGGACTCGATGCTTACTTCGCGGTACCAAAAACAGAAGAAGAGCGGGAAGGACTAAAAAATCCTAGGTCAGCCGTCTGCTTTGATGCTCCTTCTTGGTATGAGTTAGTCGTTGAAGGCAGAAAGGTAGCAGGAAGCGCTCAGACAAGACAAAAAGGTGTTATCTTGCAGCATGGATCTATTCTGCTGGATTTGGATGAAGATAAACTTTTTGACCTGTTTAAGTATTCCAGTGAAAGGCTGAGAGAAAGAATGCAGACCGCTTTTAAAAAGAAGGCGGTTGCGATCAATCATTTGCTAGATTCTCCTGTTACGATCGACGATGCAAAGAGAGCCTTTAAAAAAGGCTTTGAAGACGGCTTAAACATTAACCTTACCCCTTATGCTCTGACAGAGGAACAATGGGCGGAAGTTGAGCACATAGCCGAAACCCGATACCGAAACGACGAGTGGACGTTTAGGCGTTAATAATAGAAAATCGAAACCTCATTCAGAGGTCTCGGTTTTTTCTTTTTGGAAGATAAAGTAAAAATAATAGAAGTCAAGATATTAATTTTTTTTACTAAAATGAAAGGTTTTACGAAAAACACAGGTTTTAACAGCTTTTTATAACTTCCAATTAATACAAATCTAATATTTAGCCATTTTTTCAATGAAATCATAGATAATATTCTTGAATCATCAAAATACTAGGATATCCTCTTGATTTCAAGTTTGACAATTTTTTTTCTTTGACACGAGGTTTACGTATATATAGTATAAGGGTAGAAGATATACATACAAGATATAGATATTCATCGTGTGTAATTTGAAAGAGGAGGAGAAATATGGACACAGTTGCAACTGTTAAAAAGGGTATAGATATTGAAGCTCTCAACAGTGATATAGCTCAATTTCCACAAGTACACCCCGTAACTTCCACAATGAAAACGACTCATAAAGGTGTTTCACGATTGGTTATGCTCGATCGATACAGCTTTAAAGACACAGAAAAGAAAACACTTAAACCAGGTGATTTTGTTGTCCTGACTGTAAAAGAAGATCCAAAGTTTCCAGCAAGAGGCCTTGGTTATATACAATCGGTAAACTGGGAAGATAAAAATGCAGTCGTCTTAGTAGAAGATGAATTTAAAGCGGTGCTAGAAAAGCCGGAAGAAGCTGAAACAGGGTTGATCACCCGTTCGCTGGACGTGATGGACAAGCCGTTAGAAGTCTTCTACGAACAGATCGCACTTCGAAATGCTACAGGTTTAGCTTCCGTTGAAATCACTGAAGAGAAGCGACAAGAATCATTCGAGAAGTTTTATAAAGAGCTTTCCGAAATGAACTTTGTACCTGCAGGACGAGTGTTATATGGTGCAGGGGCTGAAACAGATGTAACATATTTCAACTGTTACGTAATGCCGTATGTAAAAGACTCGCGTGAAGGAATCTCAGATCACCGTAAGCAAGTGATGGAGATCATGAGCCGAGGCGGCGGGGTTGGAACAAACGGTTCTACACTCAGACCGAAGAACGCTTTGGCTCGAGGCGTAAACGGCAAATCATCAGGTTCTGTATCATGGCTCGATGATATCGCTAAATTGACTCATTTGGTTGAGCAGGGCGGATCGCGTAGGGGCGCTCAAATGATCATGCTGGCGGACTGGCATCCTGACATTATTGATTTCATCATTTCTAAGATGCAGAATCCTCGTATTTTGCGTTATCTGATTGAGAATACAAACGATGAAAAGATTAAGCAAGTTGCTCAAGACAAGCTGAAGTTCACACCGTTAACACCAGCTCAAAAAGCAATGTATGAGGGTATCCTTCGCTATAAAGATATTCCAGGAACAGGCGGCTTCGATTCTGACGTTTTACGCGATGCAGAGACAATGCTTCGCGATGGAGGCACTTACAGTGTTCATAATTCTGAGTTCTTAACAGGAGCAAATATCTCTGTTACGATCACAAAAGAATTTATGGAAGCTGTTGAAAACGATTCAGATTACTCACTTCGATTCCCAAGTGTTGAAGCATACACACCAAAAGAAATGGAAGCTTACAACAACGAATGGCACGAGATCGGTGATGTTCGAGTATGGGAAGAGAAAGGTTACGGAATCCGAGTTTACAAACGCATTAAAGCACGTGAGCTTTGGAATCTGATAAACATCTGTGCAACATACTCTGCTGAACCGGGAATTTTCTTTATTGATAATGCTAATGACATGACGAACGCTACAGCATATGGACAAAAGGTTGTAGCGACTAATCCGTGTGGAGAACAGCCACTTGCACCATACAGTGTCTGCAACCTCGCTGCCGTTAACCTTGGCAACATGGCAGACAAAGAAAATAAAACAGTTGATTTTGAAAAACTTAAACAAACGGTTGAAGTCGGTGTACGCATGCAAGACAACGTAATCGATGCGACACCATACTTCTTAGAGCCAAACCGTGTTCAAGCTTTAGGTGAGCGACGTGTCGGCCTAGGTGTAATGGGACTTCATGACCTGTTGATTTATTGTGAGACAGTGTACGGTTCTGAAGAAGGAAACCAACTTGTTGACCAAATTTTTGAGACGATTGCGGTTACTGCATATCGTACGTCGATTGAACTAGCGAAAGAGAAGGGAAGCTTCCCGTTCTTGGAAGGCAATACGGAAGAAGCTACAGAAGAGCTTCGCAATCGATTCATCGAAACAGGTTACATGAAGAAGCTTCCTGAAGAGGTACGTGAAGAAATTTTAAAATATGGTATTCGAAATTCCCACTTGTTAACAGTTGCTCCTACGGGCAGCACAGGAACCATGGTTGGAGTCTCAACAGGATTAGAGCCTTACTTCTCTTTCTCCTACTTCCGCAGCGGTCGTTTAGGGAAGTTTATCGAAGTAAAAGCAGATATTGTTAAAGAATATTTGGACCGCAATCCAGAAGCAAACGAGAACGAGCTTCCTGAGTGGTTTGTAGCTGCGATGGAGCTTACACCAGAAGCGCATGCGGATACACAATGTGTCATCCAGCGATGGGTAGACAGCTCGATTTCCAAAACGGTTAACGCGCCTAAAGGCTATACGGTTGACCAAGTTCAAAAAGTTTATGAGCGTCTGTACAAGGGTGGAGCTAAAGGCGGAACGGTTTATGTCGACGGAAGCCGTGACTCACAAGTTCTAACGCTAAAAGCCGAAGAAACGTTTGAACAAACGGAGATCGATCTTGGCATGGAAGAAGAAAAGAGCAAAGTCGTTATTTTAGATACGATTACCGACCTTCGTTCAACAGATGTAACGATCGGAAACGAAGTGGGAAATACATGTCCTGTATGCCGTAAAGGGAAAGTAAAAGAAATTGGCGGCTGCAACACATGTACGAACTGTAATGCACAATTAAAATGCGGGCTGTAAAAGCTCGAGGGGAAGGAACTGGAAATGTTCCTTCCTTTTTCTTTTTCCATAATTAGCACATACTAACTCCATCATTTGTGATAATTGTGGGGTGTTTTACGATGACTGGTGCCAATAAACCGTTTATGCCGCAGTTGATCTATTTTGAACCGCGTGCACTGGAATATCCATTAGGAAAAGAACTGTTCGATAAATTTAGCAAGCTAGAAGTCGAGATCAGAGAAACAACATCTCATAACCAGATCCGGGACCTACCAGGAGAGAACGATTTTCAAAAGTACAGAACAGCTAAATCAACACTTGTGGTCGGGATTAGAAAGACTTTAAAGTTCGATACTTCAAAGCCGTCTGCAGAATATGCGATTCCACTGGCAACTGGGTGTATGGGGCACTGTCATTATTGTTACCTGCAAACAACGCTTGGGAGCAAACCCTATTTAAGAACGTACGTGAATACGGATGAAATTTTTGCCCAAGCGGAAAAATATATGCAAGAACGGTCTCCTGAGATAACTCGTTTTGAAGCATCATGTACGTCAGATATCGTAGGAATCGACCATCTGACACATAATTTGAAAAGAGCTATCGAATTTTTTGGTGCATCAGAATTAGGCAGGCTTCGTTTTACCACAAAGTATCATCATGTAGATCATCTTCTTGATGCAAACCATCAAGGGAAAACACGTTTTCGCTTTAGCGTTAACTCTCAATTTGTTATTAAAAACTTTGAACTTGGTACAAGTCCGTTGGAAGAACGTATCAATGCGGCCATACGCGTGGCTGAAGCGGGTTATCCCTTAGGGTTTATTGTAGCGCCTCTTTACCTTCATAAAGACTGGGAAGAAGGGTATAAAGAACTATTCCATATCCTGGAGACAAAGATTCCTAAGCATCTAACAAAGGATTTAACATTTGAACTGATTCAGCACCGTTTTACGAAACCAGCTAAACGTGTAATTGAAAAAAATTATCCGAAATCGAAGCTTGAAATGAACGAAGAAGAAAGAAAATATAAATGGGGACGTTATGGAATTGGTAAATATGTATATCAGGATGATCAGGCAACAAGACTGCGGGAAACGGTTGAAAATTATATCCATACTATGTTTCCGAAGGCTAAGATCGAATATTTTACATGATGTACGGTAAAGGGCCTTCCCTTGTCACGCTTACCATTCTATAGTATCCTTTTTATAGAGACCAAGCTGGTTTAAGTATAGGGAGGGAACATTTTGCCGCCAACCCCAAGTATGGAAGACTATATAGAACGCATCTATGCCCTTATCGAAGAGAAAGGCTATGCCAGGGTATCGGACCTTGCTGAAAATCTGGAAGTCCACCCCTCTTCTGTAACTAAAATGATTCAGAAACTCGACAAAGGCAAGTACGTCGTTTATGAAAAATACAGAGGATTCGTTTTAACGCCTAATGGCAAAAAACTCGGCAAGCGTTTAGTTTACAGACATGAGTTACTGGAAGAATTTTTAAAGGTTATCGGTGTAGACAAAGAAAACATCTTCCAAGACGTTGAAGGAATCGAACATCATTTAAGCTGGAATGCGATAGATCGCATTGGTGATCTTGTTCAGTATTTTGAGGAAGATGATAATCGATTAAAACAATTAAGGGAAGTACAAGCGAAGAACGAAGAACAAGAACAATCATAATTATTATGGTTGTTTTATTTTTTTAAATAGGTTATAAAGGACATCTTCTTCTGATTAGGATATTAGTGGAGGAGATGTCTATGCGGATAGATGGGGTTTTTTCGGGAGGGGGCATCAAGGCACTCTCACTGATTGGTGCTGTTGAAGCTGCTGAAGACCGTGGTCTAACTTTTGAAAGGGTAGCGGGAACAAGTGCGGGTGCACTGATGGCTGCATTGATCAAAGCCGGATATACGGCAGGAGAAATGAAAGAAATCATTGATAAATTGGATTTTAAAAAGTTCCTGGATACAAGCAAAACCATTGTACCTGTCCCATTTATGAACTGGTTAAAGTTATATTGGAAACTAGGGTTGTTTAAAGGAGATTACTTGGAAAACTGGGTGGCTTCTCTTTTAGCAGCGAGGGGGATCGTAACGTTTGCTGATATTCCTTATGGTAGCTTAAAGATTATTGCTTCTGATATTACGAGGGGAAGATTGATTGTACTGCCAGATGACCTTGAAGAATACGGGTTATTGCCAGAACGGTTTCCTGTTGCCCGAGCAGTAAGAATGAGCTGCAGTCTCCCTTATTTTTTTTACCCGATCAAGCTATTTAATCGTGTCGGTCAGAAAAGTTATATAGTTGATGGCGGTGTGTTGAGCAACTTTCCGATGTGGTTATATCAAAGAAAAGATCGTGTTCCGATTCGTCCGGTGTTAGGTTTCCAATTAAGCTCCTATATCAATGACCATATCCCAACACATAATGTGAAAAATGCTGTTCAGCTATTTAAAGCCTTGTTTGAAACGATGATGCAAGCACATGATAACCGTTATATTGATTCACATGATGCTAGAGATATTATTTTTATGCCGGTTAAGCATGTGTCTGTAATCGATTTTCAACTGTCTTTAGAAGCGAAAAAAGAACTCTATACATTTGGTTATGACCGCGCTGAACAATTTTTGCAGAACTGGATCGTGGGTAAATCTTACCCGCATCCCGCATACAAAAATCGAGCCTAATCCTTAAAAGGAGGCTCGATTTTTTTTCTTGTTCTTTTTCCCTTCGATAACCGTCAAATGATGTTCACGTGTTTTCTTTTTCAGGGCAGTACTTTTTGCATTTTTTTTGTTATTTGAAAATATCGGAGACGCCTTAGGCTGTTTTTGATTATTGCCGTACCGCTTTTGTGACTGTTTTACTGCTTTTCTATATTTGCCGTTTACACCGGATGAGGTTCTGCGAAAGATAAAGTAAAAAACGGCGACCACTGCTGCTCCGATCAGAATGGTCGTAAATAATTGGCGAGGTGAAGTGATCAATTGATAAAGGATTCCGACAACAGCCAGTGAAATGACAAACCAAATGATAGGATGCAATCTTCTGCTATTCTGTTGCAACAGGTTCACCTCCTTAAAATTAAACGATTTGACTTGCGTTTTTCTCACTTTCATAGGATGCGTCACGACGCAGCATTTCATTAAATGAAAGGATAGAAACTTCTATTTGTTTTTCATCTGGTTCTTTTGTTGTTAATAACTGGAGCCATAATCCTGGGTATCCGAGGTAACGGAGAACAGGAACGTCTCTTAATTTATTTGTTAACTGTAATACTTCAAAAGATACCCCTAAAACGACTGGAATAAGCGCAAGTCTGCATAAAATTCTGAGCCAAAGCGGATCGGAAGGAAAGAAATAATAGATAAACATCCCAACGATAACTGTGAATAGGATAAAGCTGCTGCCACATCGATAATGAAGTCTAGAGTGGCGTTTAACGTTTTCGACCGTTAGTTCATCCCCCGCTTCGTAAGTGTTGATGACTTTATGTTCTGCGCCGTGATACATGAAAACCCTTTTAATAGCAGGAGTTAAGGAAACAAAATAAATGTAACCTAGTAAAAAGATAAACTTGAACAAACCTTCTAGAAGATTTTGTCCTAAATGGCTGGGCACGATAAAGCGGAATGCTTCTGCCAAAAATACTGGAACGAGTGTAAATACAAACTTTCCAAATAAGAAAGATAAAACACCAATAATGGCTAAAGAGAAAAAGAAAGTAAATTTAGATGGTTTCTCTTCTTCTGCCTGTTCCTCTTCGCCAGGGTTTACACCAAACCGTTCTGCTGAAAAGTTTAAGTGCTGTGTGCCGTTCATACTTGCTTCAATAATCGCTATAAAACCTCTTAAAAAAGGAATCTTCTTTAATTTAGATAACAAAGGTGAAGGTTTTTTCTTAAGCTCAAAATACTCAATAGAATCGTCATTTCTTCGTATTGCCGTAACATATGTGTGTTTTCCGGCAAACATAACCCCTTCCAGTACGGCTTGACCGCCGTATGCGGGTTTTTTCTCTTTTGTCATGTTGGACCCCCAGCCTAAAGTTTTGTAGGTACTTTCTATTCTACAGGAAAGCCGGATATTCCTCCAGAAAAGGATGATTGTATTTTTCCCATTTTATACATGTTTTAGACGGAATATGATTGATTGGGCAAGGAGAAGTTTGGGCAGTAGTTTTGTGGACATACTAAAAATGTTGGAGGTGATCGTTTATGAGCGATTCAAAATTAGAACAAGACAAACAAGAAACGCAATCATCGTTTATGAGCAGGGTTGCAGGTGTTGGTTTTTTTGGAGGTCTTATATGGGCTGCATTCGGTTTTATCGCCTACTATTTAAATTTCTCAAAAGTAGGTCCCGCTCTTGTTTTAGCTCCATGGGCGCTAGGTAAGTGGAAGTCGCAGTGGATTGGACAGTTGATCAGCATTTTAATCATCGCCTTACTCTCCATCCTGGTTGCAATTGCTTACCGTTATGCGTTTGCTAAGATCAAGTCGATGCTGGCAGGAATTTTTTATGGAGTAGCATTATGGGCTATTGTATTCTTTCTGCTTCACCCTATTTTCCCAGGTCTGGAGCCGATGAATACAATCGGGAAGAACACGATTACAACAACACTCTGTATCTATATCTTATATGGTGTTTTTGTAGGGTATTCAATATCGTTCGAATACAATGAACGTTATGGGCAAGCGCACAGTGATAAGGATTCGGCACCAAGTTCTTAACTATTCAAAAGAATACTCGCTATGATAGAATGTTGTAAGAACATTCTATTTTTTTATGCAAAGGTTAGGTGTTTCCAATGAACAACAATAGAAAATTTCTTATTATAAACGGTCCTAATCTGAACAGATTGGGAAAGCGGGAGCCAGGAATATATGGTGCAAAAGCATTGGACGACCTAAAGAACGAACTAAAAGTATTGGCTGAAGAACTTCTAATGAGTATTTCCTTCAGACAGAGCAACAGTGAAGGAGATATCATTGACTTTATCCATGAAGCTGCGGGCCTTTATACGGGTATCATCTTAAATGCAGGGGCTTATACTCATTATAGTTATGCGATAAGAGATGCAATTGCCAGTGTTGATGTCCCAGTAATAGAAGTACATTTGTCAAATGTTCATGCTAGAGAAGAATTCCGTCATAAATCTGTAATCGCTAAGGAAACGATTGGACAGATTTCGGGTTTTGGTTTTGATAGTTATAAATTAGCGCTTCAAGCTTTTAACAGCCAAATTAGGGGGAATACAGTATGAGACGTATAGAAAAAGCGAGAGAATTATTTGAGACGTTTGATATTGATGCATTGCTTGTTACTTCTTCATCAAACCGTTTTTATTTAAGCGGCTTTAAAGGAAGTTCAGGTGTTCTTCTGATTACAAAGGAAGATGCTATTTTAGTAACGGATTTCCGATATAAGACACAAGCGGCTGAACAGGCGGAAGGATACCGTGTCGTGATGCACACTGCTCCAATTCCACAAGAGATCGCAAAGCTATCAAAGGAACTTTCATTCGGCAAGCTTGGGTTTGAACAAGATAACGTTACATATTCTACTTATCGTACATATGAGAATCAATTAAATACGGATGAAACAGAACTAGTTCCTGTTACAGGACTTATAGAAAAGTTGCGCTTGATAAAGGATGAATCAGAGATTAAGATAGTAAAGGATGCAGCGTCCATTGCTGATGCCGCTTTTTCGCATATCATCGAGTTTATCCGTCCAGGACTTACTGAGCGGGAAGTTTCAAATGAACTTGAATTTTTTATGAGAAAAAATGGAGCAACATCCTCATCATTTGATATCATAGTGGCTTCGGGCTATCGTTCAGCCCTTCCACATGGTGTGGCTTCAGACAAAATTATTGAAACTGGTGAATTAGTAACCTTAGATTTTGGTGCATACTACAAAGGTTATTGTTCAGATATTACACGTACGGTAGCAATCGGAAGTGTATCAGATGAACTAAAAGAAATTTATCAAGTTGTCTACGATGCACAAATGCTGGGTATGAAAGGTATTAGGCCAGGCATGACGGGCAAGGAAGCAGATGCGTTAACACGGGATTATATTGTTTCAAAAGGGTACGGTGATTATTTTGGGCATTCAACGGGTCATGGAATCGGTTTAGATGTTCATGAAGGGCCTGCTTTGTCCATGAAGTCTGATACGATTCTTGAGCCTGGAATGCTTGTTACTGTAGAACCTGGCATTTATGTTTCAGGCTTAGGCGGAGTTCGTATAGAAGACGATGCACTTATTACGAAAGACGGAAATGAATCACTTACCTCTTCAACAAAATCTCTTTTAACGATTAGTTAATCAATCAGGAGGATAAAAACATGATTTCAGTAAACGATTTTAAAACAGGATTAACCATCGAAGTGGATGGCGGGATCTGGCAAGTGCTTGAGTTCCAACACGTTAAGCCTGGAAAAGGAGCGGCATTCGTTCGTTCTAAACTTCGCAACCTGCGTACAGGCAATATTCAGGAAAAAACGTTCCGTGGCGGAGAAAAAGTTTCAAAAGCGCATATTGAGAACCGCCGCATGCAATATCTTTATGCTTCTGGCGATACACATACGTTCATGGATAACGAATCGTATGAGCAGATTGAACTTAATGCTTCTCAAATCGAGTATGAGCTAAAATATTTGCTTGAGAACATGACAGTCCACATCATGACTTATCAAGGTGAAACAATCGGGGTTGAACTTCCAAACACAGTTGAGCTAGTAGTAGCTGAGACTGAGCCTGGTATTAAAGGTGATACTGCTTCTGGCGGAACAAAGCCGGCAACGCTTGAAACGGGATTGATCGTACAAGTTCCTTTCTTTGTTAACCAAGGGGACAAGCTTGTTATCGATACACGTTCTGGAGCATACGTATCACGCGCATAATAAAAAAATCGAGCCTTATTCCTTTCTAGGGATAAGGCTTTTTTATTTTTTATATGCAGATGTCGTGATTTGACGAACGACATATATTTTGTGAAAAATGACTTAATTACATCTCATTACGGCTTAATTTTTTAAAATTAGACTTAATTCCTCACCTTTTTTGATTAAATTGACGTCTTGATTGACTTAATTCAAATTCTCGAGCAGCCACTCACCCTCCTATTTTTCTTCCCGTCTACCAACACTTCCTTTCTTGGCATAAAGCATAAGGAAAAGCCATACGTTTAAAGTACGAGCCTTTAAAAGGAGACAAGTATCTATGGAAAATATTTTTAGATTGTTTCCGGACGAAATTCAGCAACTGTTAAGAAATCTCCCTGCTTCGATCAAACAATCTGTTGAAGAAATAAGAATTAGAATAGAACAGCCACTAGAGATCTTATGTACTGGTAGACCGTTCTATCCTTCTGAAAGACCGGTTTCCCAAGAAGAAGCACAAGTTCTTCTTAACCGTCTGAGCCAGCACTCCCTTTATGCATTAGAAGAGGAACTGAAACGAGGATATATTACGATCGCAGGAGGTCACCGCGTCGGACTAGCTGGAAAAGTAATTACTGAGCAGGGTTTTGTAAAAGCCATCAAAGATATCAGTTCTTTTAATGTTAGGATCGCCAGGCAAAAGATTGGCATAGCGGAACCTCTTCTTCCGTACCTTTTTGAAAAAAATTGGCACAATACGCTGCTGATCGGCCCTCCGCAAACAGGAAAAACCACATTGTTACGAGATATTGCGAGACTGGTCAGCTGTGGAGTGAAAACCAAAAACATTCCATCCTATAAAGTTGGAATCGTGGATGAGCGTTCAGAAATCGCAGGAGCCATAAAAGGAATTCCGCAACATTCGCTTGGAAAGCGAGTCGATGTACTTGATGCTTGTCCCAAAGCGGAAGGTATGATGATGCTTATTCGCTCGATGAGTCCGCAAGTCTTGATCGTGGATGAAATCGGCAGAAAAGAAGATGGCGAGGCGATCTTAGAAGCAATGCATGCAGGGGTGCAAATGATTTTCACCGCACATGGCAGGAGCTTGGAAGATGCATTAAAAAGACCGGTCATGAAGCCTTTATCTGGTCTTTCATTGTTTCAGAGGTATGTTATTTTAAGTCGCGATAAAGGACCTGGTACGATACAGCGTATATTTGACGGTGAGTTTAAGGAGATCTTTCGGTCGTCAGGTGGTGCAGCATGATGAGTTGGTTCGGTGCAATAGCTATATTATCAGCAACAACGATATTTGGATTTGAGTGGGCTAAACGTGTTAGAGAACGGCCAAAGCAGCTAAGAGAACTAAAAGTTACACTGCAAGCACTTGAGGCAGAGATTATTTATGGGTCAACACCCTTACATGAAGCATTCCAGCATATTGGTAGACCGCTAAAAGAGCCATTATCTTCGTTTTTTCTTGTTATTTCAGATCTGTTAGAGGAAGGTGAACTGTCCGTTCAAGAAGTATGGGACAGGCAGTTAGCTGTATTAGCACAAGAAACATCTTTTAAAGCCGGAGAAATTGAAGTTCTCCGCCAGTTCGGATCAACACTCGGCAGACATGACAAAGAGCATCAGCAAAAACAGATTCAATTAACACTTGCACACCTTAATCGTGAGGAAAAAGAAGCGAGGGACATACAAGAGCGCTATGAAAAGATGTGCAAAAGCCTTGGTGTTTTAATGGGACTTTTAATCGTTATTCTTTTAATGTAACAGGAGGTTTCCTATATGGGATTGGATGTAAACGCAGTGTTTCAGATCGCGGGTCTTGGGATAATCGTTGCCATGCTTCATACCGTTTTAAAGATGATAGGAAAAGAGGACTATGCTCATTGGGTAACGTTGCTCGGATTTGTGGTCGCCCTATTTATGGTCATAACACTTCTTGATGATTTGTTTCAAAAAGTAAAAGGAGTCTTTTTGTTCCAGAACTAAGGAGGGGGCCGGATTGGAAATTATCCAAATTGTTGGTTTTGGGCTCGTCGCTGCATTCTTAGCTTTGGTCCTTAAAGAGCAAAAAGCGAATTTCGCCTTTTTGGTTACACTCATGGTTGGCGCGGGAATCTTTTTGTTTTTGATCGATAAAATTGGACAGGTACTAACCATGCTTCAACGGATTGCGATTAATGCCAATGTAAACATGGTCTATGTAGAAACATTATTAAAGATTATTGGAATCGCTTATATAGCAGAATTTGGAGCCCAGATCACAAGGGATGCCGGACAAGGGGCAATAGCTTCCAAGATTGAACTTGGAGGCAAGATTCTTATCCTTGTGATGGCCATACCTATATTGACGGTTATTATTGAAACCGTGCTGACACTTATTCCGAAATAAGAAAGCAGGTTGTAAAGATGCGGACTATGATGATGCGGACATGTCTATTTTTGCTACTATTCTTACTATTTATGGTAGTTGGCCCTCTTGAAACTGCATCTGCTAACTCTGTTACTTCGAAAATGGTAGAACACCAAATCTCATCCATGCAGCTCGATGAAATTAAAGAATATTGGGATAGCATCTCTCGTGAATATGGAGGATTCTTACCTGAAAGCCAAAAAGGGACGTTTCTTGAATTTGTAAAGGGAGAAAAAGAATTTTCCTTTAAAGGATACATGTTAGGCCTTTTAAAATTTATGTTTCATGAGCTTGCGGTCCACGGTAAACTTCTTGGAACATTGATCTTGCTAACTGTATTCAGCATGCTTCTGCAATCGATTCAGAATGCCTTTGACCGTTCAGCCATTTCAAAGGTCGCGTATGGCATTATCTATATGGTTCTAATCATTTTGGCGTTAAACAGTTTTCATGTCGCAATCTCATATGCAACAGAAGCGATTGATAATATGTTAAGTTTCATGATTGCACTCATACCTCTTCTGCTAGCCTTGATGGCAACAGTGGGAAGCGTTGCTTCAGTTGCCTTTTTTCACCCGGTCATCTTGCTATTAGTTAACACGAGCGGGCTGCTTATCAAAAATTTTGTACTTCCACTCCTTTTTTTATCAGCACTGCTAGGCATCGTTTCCACCATGTCAGAACATCACAAAGTGACACAGCTAGCAAAACTGTTAAGAAATATAAGTATGGGTGCATTGGCCTTTTTCTTTACTGTTTTTCTTGGTGTGATGAGTGTACAAGGAGCAACCGCAGCAGTTGCGGATGGAATTACGATCAAGACGGCAAAATTTATTACAGGAAACTTCATACCGGTCGTAGGGCGTATGTTTACCGATGCAACAGATACCGTGATGAGCGCATCCATCTTGCTGAAAAATTCTGTAGGAATTATTGGGGCTCTATTATTACTTCTGCTAGCTATCTTTCCAGCGATTAAAGTTCTCATTCTTGCTTTTATCTATAGCATGGCAGCGGCTCTTTTACAGCCGTTAGGAGGCGGACCGATCGTAGAATCGTTAGGAATCATCGGTAAAAGCGTCATGTTTATCTTTGCCGCTCTAATGACTGTATCGATCATGTTCTTTCTTGCTATTACAATTATTATTGCAGCCGGAAATGTCACACTGATGGTTCGTTAGGAGGGGAAGCATGGCTTTTTTAACAGAATGGATTACCAACATTATTATTCTTGTACTTTTAGCTGGAGTTATTGAGCTTTTATTACCGGGCAACCAGTTCCAAAGCTATATCAAGATGGTTGTAGGCTTACTTATCCTCCTCGCTATGCTCTCGCCACTTTTTAAATTAATTAATTCTGATTTGGATCAAGTGTTTTTAGCCATGGATCTGCCTGCTGCTGCAAAGGAAGATGAAATAAAAAATTCGATAGAAGAGAATAAAAGTGAAATACAATCCGCACAACGTGCATATATATTAGAGCAAATGGCTGTCCCAATGAAAAAACAAGTTCAGGAGGAGTTGAAAAAGACGTATGAAGTAGAAATTGTCGATCTTCAAATCCAAACGGAAATCAGAACAGAGCCGTTAAAGCCTGAAGATATTAAGGGTGCAAAAGTGGTACTAGCCAAACATCATGAACAAGCAGGGGTTTCTGAAGTTTCAGAAGTAGATGTAACCATTGCTGATCCGCAAAAAAAAGAAGATCACGAACAAGCTCCTGAAGAAATTGTGCGTTTCTTGGCCAGCCAGTGGCAGCTAGATTCAGAGCAAGTTGAGGTGCAAATGGAAGGGGGAGAGGAGTTATCCCAATGAAACATTCATTTTGGGAACAGATAAAAAAACGGCTGCAGCTTAGTGATAAAGCAGGGAATAAACAAAAGTACTTACTTATACTGCTTCTATTGGGAATTTCTCTTATGTTTATTAGTAAAATGA
Source organism: Fictibacillus barbaricus (assembly GCF_014635025.1). Taxonomy (GTDB): domain Bacteria; phylum Bacillota; class Bacilli; order Bacillales; family Fictibacillaceae; genus Fictibacillus; species Fictibacillus barbaricus. The sequence continues at coordinate 1,603,550 of NZ_BMCE01000001.1, forward strand.
TAGACTCCCCTGCTCAGAATAGTTCATTAGAGGGATTAGGCACTGAAAAAGAAACTAAATCTCAAGCAGTTTTTAAACAAGCGAAAGAAATAACGGATAAGAATATTAAAACGTATGAAGATCGGTACTCCAACGAACTAAAAGATCTATTGGAACAGATGCAGGGAGTTGGCAAAGTATCTGTCTGGGTGGAACTTTCTACTACAGAAAGAAAAGAGTTTGTCACGGATGACAGTACACAAAGTCAAACAACATCAGAAAATGATAAAAACGGCGGGAAGAGAACGATAGAAGATCAGAGGATAGATGAAAAAGTAGTGATCGTTTCAAACGATGGGAAAGAAGAACCAATAACTGTTACGACGGAGAAGCCTAAGATAAAAGGTGTGGCTGTTTTAGCACAAGGGGCAGAGAGTATTCAGACAAAAGCGATGATCATAGAGCTTGTAAAGAAAATCTTTGATATAGGAAGTGACCAAATCTTTGTAGGACCAAAAAATCCTGAGGGGGAATAAACAAATGTTATTGAAAAAACAAACTGTTTGGCTTTTGACCATGCTTAGTTTAATCATTGTGTTATCCGTGTATTATATTACTGCACCGGGCGGAACGGATGACCTTGCTTACCTTGAGGCAGGTAAGAAATCCAGTAAAGATGCAACAGTTTCGGGTGTTGCAAACGACGATGTTTTTACAGCCCTTCGCTTAGAACGTGATGAAGTTCGAGATGAAATGAGCGCAGATTATGTGTCTGTTGCGGGTTCTGAGGATGCTTCCGCAGAAGTACAAGCGGATGCTTGGGCGAAAATGACAGAACTTCAGTCTCTTACGATGCAAGAATCAACAGTGGAAACATTAATAAAATCTATGGGGTTTGATGATGCTCTAGTAAGTACGATGAACAACGAGATAAAAGTTATCGTGAAAGCAGATAAACTATCCAAAAAAGAAGTTGTTGAGATTATGAATTTGGCAAATGAGCATCTAGGAAGCAGCAAGACTGTAGCGGTTGAGTATCACGCGTCTAAATAAAGAAAGAAGCCGGAGTGACTCCGGCTTTTTTTATTTTTATAGAAGTTCATGATATATTTTATAGAAACCAATAAACGGCTGTTTGTATTGGCTTGTTACTGGAAAAAATAGAATAACAGAGAAGTCCGGAGGCGAACGCTTACAATATAAAGAGGAATCGTGTACTATTAACTAGTACATGAATCTTCTGTATCCATGAAATGAGAAATATGGTATATTACATGTGTTAAGACCTAGTCACAATAGATGGTGCTAATAAAAAACTAAACTGGATAGGATTGTTAAAGGAGTCGAGATCTCATGCTAAAAATACAAGAAATCCGCGAATTGATTAAACTTATTGACAAATCAAGCATTAACGAATTTAAATACGAAAATGATGGATCTAAGATCGTTCTGAAAAAGAATGGAGGAGCAGCCGTTTCTTATCAAACCGAAGAAGCTTATGCTCAGCCTGTAGTCACTCAAGCGCCACCAGTGAGAGAACAAGTCCCTGCGGTAGAAGCAGTTAAAGAAAGCCCAGAGGTAAAGCAAGAAACAAAAGCTCCTGAGGAGGATGCGTCTCTTCATAAAGTTGTTTCTCCGATGGTTGGAACTTTTTATTCAGCCTCTTCTCCAGATGCTGAAGCCTTCGTTAAACCTGGTGATCAAGTGTCTAAAGACAGCATTGTTTGTATTATTGAAGCTATGAAATTATTTAACGAAATTGAATCTGAAGTGAATGGCGAGATTGTAAAAGTATTAGTAGAAAACGGACAATTGGTAGAATACGGACAACCTCTGTTCCTTGTGAAAGCAGAATAGGAGGGTATGTCAATGATTAATAAGCTATTAGTAGCAAACCGTGGTGAAATTGCAGTACGGATTATTCGAGCATGCAAAGAACTTGGTGTTGAAACAGTAGCCGTTTATTCAGAAGCTGATAAGGATGCCTTGCATGTCCGTCTGGCAGATGAGGCTTATTGTATCGGACCGACTGCTTCAAAAGACAGTTATTTGAACTTCACAAACATTATGAGTGTAGCAACCTTAACTGGTTCAGATGCCATCCATCCCGGATACGGTTTCTTGGCTGAGAATGCTGATTTTGCTGAACTGTGCAGGGAATGTAATGTTACATTCGTAGGCCCTAGTGCAGAAGCAATCAATAAAATGGGTATCAAAGATGTTGCCAGAGCAACCATGGCAGATGCAGGAGTTCCTATTGTACCGGGTTCTGACGGAATTATAAGGGACAAGGAAGAAGCCGTTGAACTGAGCAATAAAATTGGGTATCCTGTAATTATTAAAGCAACAGCAGGCGGTGGAGGCAAAGGGATCCGTGTAGCGAAAAATGAAACGGAACTTTTAAAAGGCATCGCCATCACTCAGCAAGAAGCAGCAACCGCATTTGGGAACCCAGGTGTCTATATCGAAAAATACATTGAAGATTTCCGTCATGTTGAGATACAGGTGCTTGCAGATAATTATGGGAATGTCATCCACCTTGGAGAACGAGATTGCAGCATTCAGAGACGTCTGCAAAAGCTCTTGGAAGAGACGCCGTCACCAGCTATTTCCCCTTCTAAACGACAAGAGATGGGAGAAGCCGCTGTAAAAGCAGCTGAAGCGGTTCAATACTCCGGGGCTGGTACGGTTGAGTTTATTTTTGACCATAATACAGGCGACTTCTATTTCATGGAAATGAACACACGTATTCAGGTAGAACATCCTGTAACAGAAATGGTTACAGGTATCGATCTCATTAAAGAGCAGATTAAAGTGGCTTCTGGTGAGAAGTTACGATATAAACAGGAAGATGTTGAATTCAATGGCTGGTCGATCGAGTGCAGAATTAATGCTGAGAACCCGGAAAAGAACTTTATGCCATCTGCAGGAAAGATTGAAATGTATCTTCCTCCGGGCGGTCTAGGTGTTCGTATAGACTCAGCTGTTTATCCTGGCTACACGATTCCACCATTTTATGATTCTATGATTGCTAAAGTAATCACATATGGAAGTACAAGAAAAGAAGCTATTGACCGCATGAAGCGTGCGTTAAGCGAATTTGTCATTGAAGGCGTTCATACGACCATTCCGTTCCACCTGCGTCTGTTAAACCATGAGACTTTTGTGAATGGTGACTTTAATACAAAGTTTTTAGAAAATCATGATTTAACTTCAAAAAGCGAATAAGTGCGGAGGTGTTTAAGATGAATGAACTATCTTTTGAAATGGAGAGTTACTCATCAGAATTAGGTAAAGTAGAAATTTCACCTGAAGTGATTGAAGTGATCGCAAGTATTGCGGCATCAGATGTAGAAGGTGTAGCGTCAATGAGAGGCAGCTTTGCAAGCGGAGTTGTAGAACGTCTTGGAAAGAAAACACACGGTAAAGGTGTTAAAGTTGAACTTTCAGAAGCTGGTATCTCAATTGATGTATATGTATCTATGAAATACGGCGTTGCCATTCCAGATGTTGCTCAACGAATTCAAGATCATATCAGACAGGCGCTTTTAGATATGACAGCACTTGAAGCTACTGATATAAATGTTTTCGTAGTCGGCGTTCAATTTGATTCAAAAGAAAAACAACAAGAAGCACCAGAAGTAGATTATTAAAAAAATCAAAGGGGGTATGATGCCTCCTTTGATTTTTTTCGTGTTAATGTAAAACTTCGAATCTCTCTTTGTTATTTTTCTTGAGCATTAAGTAAAAAAACTGAATGTTCGGAAGGGTTTGCAAGTCCATTGTTCGGATTGTAACCTCTCCTCACAATATGGTATTATGCTAGTTAGAAATTGTTCGCAAATAGAAAGGAAGTCGGATTATGAAACGAAGACTTGCCAGAGAAAAGGCATTTCAGTCGCTGTTCCAAATTGAAGTAAGTGACATCTCAGCTAGTGAAGCAATGGAACATGTTCTAGAAGGTGAGCCATCTGATGATTTTTTAACACAAATGGTTCAAGGCACTGTTGAAAATAAAGAAGAGATCGAGCGCTTTCTTACGCCTTATCTCGAAAAATGGAGTTTCTCGAGACTGGCGAATGTGGAACGAGTTGTTCTGCAGATGGCTGCTTACGAATGGCTTTACATGGAGGAAGTTCCTAAGAATGTTACGTTGAATGAGGCGATTGAAACGGCAAAAATATTTGGCGGTGAAGAAGCAGGTCGTTTCGTAAACGGTGTCCTAGGAAAAATAATCAAAGATATAGACAAAAAATAAATGCTTTTGAGGGGGAATTAGAATGGCTGTATTAGATGGAAAGCAAATTGCAAAAGAGATCAGAGACCAGCTTGCCAGAGAGATCGAAGACCTTAAACAAGAAGGAACTGTTCCAGGTTTAGCTGTTATTCTAGTAGGCGATCATCCAGCGTCTCGTTCATATGTTCTAGCAAAGGAAAGAACGTGTAAAGAGCTCGGAATGCATTCAGTCTTAACTGAACTTCCTGAATCTATTTCTGAAGAAGAATTGTTAGAGTACATTCAATCATTTAACCTTGATGAACAAATTGATGGGATTCTTGTACAACTCCCCCTGCCTTCACATATTAGTGAATCAAAAGTAATAGAAGCGATCTTGCCAGAAAAAGATGTAGACGGGTTCCACCCCATTAACATCGGCAGAATGCATGCAGGCGATGAACAAGCCTTTATTCCTTGTACACCACTTGGTATTTTAGAGATGGTCAAGCAAACAGGTGAAGAAATATCAGGTAAGCATGTCGTTGTAGTGGGGAGAAGCAACTTGGTAGGAAAACCTGTGGGACAGCTGTTTTTGCAAGAAAATGCAACTGTAACGTTTTGCCACTCCAGAACGAAAAACCTTACAGAACAGACATTACAAGCCGATATCTTAATCGCGGCAGTTGGAAAACCAAATCTTATAACAGAAGATATGGTTAAACCAGGTGCAGTTGTTATTGATGTAGGTGTAAACCGCAAGGAGAACGGTAAGTTGTGTGGAGATGTTGACTTTGAGGCGATCAAGCCAAAAGCTAAACATATAACTCCGGTTCCAGGAGGAGTAGGCCCGATGACAATTACGATGTTGATGAACAACACGGTGCTCGCTTCAAAATGGAGAAAGAAGCTAAAGGAAGTTCATTAAATGCAAAACAACAATCGATATGTACCAATATCAGCTGTAACCCGGTATATTAAGCGATTATTTGAAAATGACGGTAATTTGCAGGATGTTTGGGTCAAAGGTGAATTATCGAATGTTAAGCTCCATAGCAGAGGGCATTTGTATTTCACGTTAAAAGATGCGAACAGCAGAGTGAATGCGGTTATGTTTGCTGGTAATAACAGATACTTGAATTTTAAACCTGAGGAAGGCATGCATGTGTTAATTCAAGGCTCTTTCTCTGTTTATGAACCACAAGGACAATATCAGCTGTACGTGAGAACGATGCAGCAGGACGGTGTTGGCAACTTATTTCAGGCTTATGAAGCACTAAAGAACAAGCTGGAGCAAGAAGGATTATTTGAACCAACACGAAAAAAGCTCTTGCCAAAGTTTCCTGCTAAGATTGGTGTGATTACTTCTCCAACTGGAGCAGCGGTAAGAGATATCGTAACAACGATCAAACGCCGTTTTCCATTAGCAGCCATTACGCTGTACCCTGTTCTTGTACAAGGTCCTGGTGCTGCTCCTTCCATAGCGCGTGCAATAGAACAGGCTAACTACGTTAACAAAGCTGACGTATTAATTGTAGGCCGGGGTGGTGGATCCATAGAAGAATTATGGGCTTTTAATGAGGAAATCGTTGCTCGTGCAATCCACTCTTCACAGCTGCCTGTCATCTCGGCAGTAGGACACGAGACGGATTTTACGATTTCTGATTTTGTAGCAGACCTTAGAGCGCCAACGCCAACAGCAGCTGCTGAGATGGCCGTACCTCACCTTGATGAACTGGGTGATCGACTCTTCCAAAGAAATGTTAGGCTAAAAAGGGTGATGAAGGATTATTTATCCGTTCATCAACAGCAATTATTCCGCCTGCAAAAATCTTATGCATTTAAATACCCAACTCAATTGGTGAAACAAAAAGAGCAGGAACTTGATAGAAACTTGGATAAATTAAAGAGAACAGCAGAAAGTTTCGTAGGTCAGCATCAGAATCAGCTTACATTGATGAAACGTCAGCTATCCCTTTTTTCACCTGCTGGTCAACTTCAGAAAGCAAACGAGAGAATCGTTTCTTTACATAAATTACTTGTAAAAGAAACAAACCGTCATGTCAGGCAGCACCAAACGGACTTTTCAAATAAAATCTCAAGACTATCTTCTCTAAACCCCCTTGCAATCATGGATCGGGGTTATAGTTTAACGTATAAACAAGGTAAGAAAGAACTCGTTAAATCTGTTAAACAAGTAAAAGCAGGGGAAGCGTTAACGATAAAGTTAAAAGATGGACAGATCGATTGTCACATCACGGGAACGGAGGCGTCTTTAAAGAATGACTGAAAAAGCGGGCAAACTTACATTTGAAGAAGCGATGATACAGCTTGAAGAAATTGTAGAAAAACTTGAGCAGGGTGATGTGCCTTTAGAAGAAAGTATAGATCTGTACCAGCAAGGCATGAAACTTTCAAAGTTATGTCATACGAAACTTAAGAATGTCGAGAAGAAAATGGATACAATTATGCATGAAGACGGAAGAGAAGAACCATTTGTTATTCAGGAGGAAGATCTTTGATAGCGTTTGAACAATATCTTCGTGATAAAAAGAAATTAGTCGAGGACAAAATGATAAGCTATTTAAGTCAGTTAGATGCTCCTTCAACCCTTAAAGATTCTATGCTGTATTCAATCTCTGCAGGCGGAAAAAGAATAAGGCCTATACTTGCGCTTGCAGTAATGGAATCATTTCAAAAAGATCCGCTTCAAATCGTGGATGCTGTATGTGCCATTGAATTTGTCCACACCTATTCCTTGATCCATGATGATCTTCCATCCATGGACAATGATGACTATAGAAGGGGAAAACCTACTAGCCATAAAGTCTTTGGAGAAGCACAGGCGATTTTAGCAGGAGATGCTTTGTTGACGGAGAGCTTCACGATGATCACTAACAATGCGTTTTTGTCTCCTGAACAAAAGGTTCAGATGATAGCTGTTCTATCTCAGGCTGCTGGAGCAGCTGGCATGGTCGGCGGTCAGATCGAGGACCTTGAGGGAGAGGACAGGAATCTTACTTTAAACGAGTTAGAAAGCATCCATGAAAAAAAGACGGGGAAAATGCTGGAATGCTCAGTATTAACTGGCGGTATTGCTGCTGGTGCTTCAGATGACGATCTAAAGTATTTAAAGAATTATGCACGACATATTGGAATTGCGTTCCAGATTCAAGATGATATCCTGGATATAACCGGCAGCCAAGATGAGATAGGGAAACCGGTTGGAAGTGATGAGGCCAATTTGAAAACGACTTATCCAAAGTTGCTTGGTCTTGATGGTGCTAAGAAAGAAATGGAAAAACATATACATATTTCTTTGGAACATTTAAACAAGATCAATGGAAATACAGGCATATTAGCGTCCATCGCAGACTACATTATAAAAAGAAATCACTAATAGATTGTTGCGTAATTGGAAGTATGATATGATATTATTTGCTTTGGAGTGGTGCAGTATTCTAGTCAGCCCCCCGTTCCTGAAGGCGGGCCTAAAAATCCGCCAAAGGGCACATCGATGAAGTTCCTTGTATTGGCTTGAGGCGCCCAGCCTTGGGTCAACGCTGGGAGTTAAGGTTGAAGGGCGATCCACAATGGCATGTGGGCGATGACCCTTCTTCCGCGGAGGCCCCCATATTTGCGGTTTGTGTTCAAAAGACCTTACTGCGAAATGGGGTTTGAACCTGCTTTGCCGCTTTTCTTGATTTCAGGAGAAGAAAAGGCGAGCAGCGTAGCCTGCCTTGAGTGGAGCTTGAGGGGATTATGGTGTGAAAAGCCTGTATCGGTTGGCCGCTGATTATGTGCTTTATACCATATGAAATCTTCTCTGCAAAAGAGGCTAGGGAATGTGCGCGAGGCTGTTGAGGAAAACTCCTAGACTGTTCTAAACCTGACACCTGTTAGGGATTATAGTGCGGACTAAGTGGTAATCTAGTCTAACGTTTGGTGACAGCGTTAAGGAGAGAGTAAAGGGAAACCGCGAACATGGCGACATTTCGTACTCTTCTGGGAAAACCTACTGGACCTAAGCCGCAGTCTTTACTTAATAAGGTGACCACTCCTTATTACATAAAGTGACCAAAAAAGAAGGAGTTATGCATGAAGCATTCCTTTTCTAAAACACTCAAATGGAGTACAAGCATTGCCGTTATCACTCTTGTGTTAGCGGCTATTTTTACAGTTGTTTCCTCCTTCCTTTTAAGTGGAGTTTCGTGGGCTGTTGGTATGGGAATCGTCTTTTTAATCGTATTAACAGGCGTTCTCTTTGATATTGTAGGTGTAGCGTCCACAGCAGCGAAAGAAGTTCCATTTCATGCGATGGCATCAGAAAGAGTTCCTGGTGCAAGACATGCTATAATTATTACAAGAAACGCTGATCGCGTAGCCAATTTTTGTAATGATGTGATTGGGGATATTTCCGGTATTGTAAGCGGAACAGCCTCTGCCGCAGTAGTGGTGGAACTTACACTCTCAATGGGCAACAGATCTGGGTCAAACTCTGAATATTTGATTTCGATTATTTTCACCAGTGTTGTAGCTGCTCTTACAGTTGGAGGAAAAGCTCTCGGAAAAAACTATGCGATCAATCACTCAACCTTTATTATTTTTCAGGTTGGGCGTTTATTATATTTTTTAGAGGAAAAATTAAGAATTAAACTGCTATCGCCTGCTAAAAAAGAGAAGAAAAGGCGTTAATGGAAAGAGAGGCATATTCCATGAACCTGGAAGACATTCGAGATCCTCATTTTTTGAAAACTTATGAGACTGAACAGATAAATAAATTAGCCGGCGAAATCCGTTCCTTTTTAATAGAGAAACTTTCTGTTAGGGGAGGTCATCTAGGTCCTAATTTAGGTGTAGTAGAGCTGACGCTGGCGATGCATAAAGTGTTCGACAGCCCTAAAGATAAATTTATTTGGGATGTGGGGCATCAGGCATATGTTCATAAAATCCTTACAGGCAGAGCGTCTCAGTTCGATACACTCCGTCAGTATAAAGGATTATGTGGGTTTCCAAAAAGGGTAGAAAGTGAACATGATGTATGGGAAACAGGTCATAGTTCTACATCGCTTTCGGCCGCAATGGGGATGGCAATAGCTAGGGACTTAAAGAAAACAGATGACAATGTGATTGCCGTTATTGGTGATGGTGCTTTGACTGGCGGCATGGCTTTAGAAGCATTGAATCATATCGGTCACGAAAAGAAAGATCTAATCGTTATTCTAAACGACAACGAAATGTCTATTGCTCCGAATGTTGGAGCACTTCATAACGTTCTTGGTCGTATGAGAACAGCGAGAAAATATAACAAAGCCAAAGATGAATTAGAATCGCTCATTCGTAAGATTCCTGCATTTGGCGGCAAGTTGGCAGCGACAGCAGAAAGAGTTAAGGACAGCCTGAAATATTTATTGGTGTCAGGTATGTTCTTTGAAGAACTAGGATACACGTACTTAGGTCCTGTAGACGGTCATGACGTAGAAGACTTAATCGAGAATCTAATTTACGCGAAAAAGACCAAAGGCCCGGTTATCGTTCACGTACTTACCAAAAAAGGCAAGGGTTATGAACCAGCTGAGATGGATAAAAAGGACAGTTGGCATGGTGTTGGCCCTTATAAGATTGAATCCGGTGAACAGATCAAGCCACAGCAGGTTGGCCCTTCATACAGCGGTGTTGTAAGTAAAACGCTAGAGAAAATTTCTCACCAAGACGAAAGAATTACAGTGATTACACCAGCAATGACAATTGGATCGAAACTTGTTGATTATGGAAAAGCATTCCCAGATCGTTTATTTGACGTGGGTATTGCTGAACAGCATGCAACAACAATGGCGGCTGGTTTAGCAACACAGGATATGAAACCTGTGCTTTCGATCTATTCAACGTTTCTGCAAAGAGGGTACGATCAAGTTGTGCATGATGTTGCTAGGCAAAATTTAAATGTATTATTTACGATCGACAGATCTGGCTTAGTTGGAGCAGACGGTGAAACCCATCAAGGTGTATTTGATATCGCCTTTTTACGCCATATTCCTAACATGGTCTTGATGATGGGGAAAGATGAGAATGAGCTGCAGCATATGGTGTATTCGGCTCTTCAATACGAAGATGGACCAATTGCAATCAGGTTCCCAAGAGGTAACGGATTGGGAGTTCCAATGGATGAAGAGTTTGAGAAGATTCCGATCGGTTCTTGGGAAGTTCTGAAAGAAGGCGATGATGTTGTGATCCTTACCTTCGGAACGACGATACCTATGGCCCTTGAAGCTTGGGAAATCCTTGCAAAATCAGGAATCTCTGCACGTGTTATCAATGCTCGGTTTATTAAACCGCTTGATTCTAAGATGCTAAATCAGCTATATGCGGAAAATATGCCGATTCTAACACTAGAAGAAGCGGTTTTACAAGGTGGGTTTGGGAGTGCGGTCTTAGAACATGCTGCTGACAGCCATGCAAACGTAATGATCGATCGAATGGGAATCCCAGATTGTTTTATTGAGCATGGAAGTGTAACAAAGCTTTTAGAAGAGATCGGCTTAACAACACCTGATCTTGTTAACCGTGTGAAAGAGCTGGTTAAGAGAAAGACAGAAAAGGGTCTTCTTACATGAAAAAAGAACGAGTAGATGTTTTACTGGTTAACCGGGGATTATGTGAAACGAGAGAAAAAGCAAAAAGGTCTGTTATGGCAGGTCTTGTATATTCAGGTACGACCCGGATGGACAAACCAGGAGAAAAGATAGAACAGGATGCACCCTTACACGTTAAAGGTGATGTCATTCCTTATGTAGGAAGAGGCGGTCTGAAGCTTGAAAAAGCATTACAGGTCTTTTCTTTTGATGTAAAAGAGAAAATCGGGATGGATATAGGAGCTTCAACGGGTGGATTTACAGATTGTGCCCTTCAAAATGGTGCCAAATTTATTTATGCTATTGATGTTGGCTATAATCAGCTAGCCTGGAAGCTTAGAAACGACCCAAGAGTATCTGTAATGGAGAGAACGAACTTCCGATATGTAACGCCTGATCAATTGAAGGAAGGCGTTCCTGACTTTGCGACGATTGATGTATCGTTTATTTCCCTTCGAATCATTCTTCCTGTCATGGCACAACTGATGCCAAAAGGAGAAGTTATTGCTCTCATCAAACCTCAGTTTGAGGCTGGAAGAGAAGAGGTTGGCAAAAAAGGAATCGTCAGAGATCCGAAAGTACATGAAAGAGTCATTGAGGAAATAACTGATTTTGCTCGTAAAACAGGTATAAGCCCTGTCGGCTTATCTTTTTCACCAATTACTGGCGGAGACGGGAACATTGAGTTTTTGTTGCATGGAAAAGTGAAAACAAGCGAATCCTCATCAGTGACTGCTGAGAAAATTACTGAAGTTGTAAAGGAAGCGCATGAAACCTTAAAGAAAGAGCGGGAATAATTTCTCCGCTCTTTTATTGTTCTCATAATGAAAAATTTACATCCTATGCACAATAGTATAAGATAAAGGCAGAATGTGACAGTGTAAATTGAGGTGGAATTTCTAGTGAATAAAGGACAACGACATATTAAAATTCGTGAAATGATCAGCAATCATGATATTGAAACACAAGATGACTTAGTAGAATTATTGAAAAAAGCAAATTTTAATGTAACTCAAGCGACAGTCTCCCGTGATATCAAAGAGCTGCATCTTGTTAAAGTTCCAATGAACGATGGACGGTACAAATACAGTCTTCCGGCTGATCAGAGGTTTAACCCTCTGCAAAAATTAAAAAGAACACTTACAGACAGCTTTATAAGCATAGATTATGCAGATCATTTGATCATCATGAAGACCCTTCCTGGTAATGCAAATGCAATTGGCGCGTTAATTGATAAGCTGGACTGGGAAGATTTAATGGGAACGATTTGTGGCGATGATACGATTTTAATTATTTGTCGTTCTAAAGATGTAAGTTCAGATGTTTCGCAGCGCTTTTTAGATATGCTGTAATTTTTATATAAGGTGTGATGTAATTGCTGGCAGAATTAAGTATCCGTAATTTTGCTATTATAGATTCCTTAAGTGTTTCTTTTAAAAAAGGACTTACCGTCTTAACGGGTGAAACAGGTGCAGGGAAGTCCATCATCATCGATGCGATCGGGCTTTTGATCGGAGGCCGCGGATCTACTGAATTTGTTCGTTACGGTACACAGAAAGCTGAGATTGAAGGATTGTTTCATATCCATACCGGACATCGCGTTTATGATAAATGTGAAGAGGTAGGAATTACGATTTCAGATGAGATGGTCGTACTTAAAAGAGATATAACGGAAAACGGTAAAAGCATTTGCAGGGTTAACGGCAAGCTTGTAACACTTTCTGTTCTAAAAGAGATCGGACAAGCATTGGTTGATATTCATGGACAGCATGAGACTCAATATTTAATGCAGCCTGATAAACATCTTTTTCTCTTAGACAGTTTCGGAGATAAGGTTTTCAAGAAAGAATTGTTTACTTATGAAGAGACGTTTAAAGAGTTTAAAGAGATCCAAAAGCAGCTCTCCGAACTTTCAAAAAACGAACAGGAAATCGCTCAAAGAATTGATCTATTGGATTACCAGTATGAAGAGATCTCCGGTGCTAACCTGATTCCAGATGAAGACATCAGACTTGAAGAAGAAAAGAGGATGTTAGGTAATTTTGAGAAGATCCACGGGTCTCTTCAAGATGCTTATCACAATTTATATGGAGAAGGAAAAGGGCTTGAACTAATTTCAAGTGCTTTAGCTGATTTTTCCCAAGTAGCAGCACTAGATGAGTCTTTGAAAACTGATGAAGAGCAATTTGGAAACAGTTTTTATGTTCTAGAAGAACTTACATATAAAATACGTGATATGTTGGATTCTTTAGAATATAACCCCGAAAGACTTAACAGTATTGAATTGCGCCTTGATGAAATAAGCAAGCTCAAGCGGAAATACGGTTCTTCGGTCAAAGAGATAATCGACTATGGCGAAAAGATTAAAAATGAACTGGAGCTTATACAAAACAAGGATAACCATATTGAAGAACTAAAGAAGAAGCAAGCGAAGGTCGTATCAAAGCTTGAGAACTCCGGAAAAAAACTTACGAAAAAAAGGACAGAAACAGCAAAAACATTAAAAACAGAAATCCAGCAGCAGCTTAAAGAGCTTTATATGGAAAAAACTAAATTTGAAGTGATCGTAAAGCAAAACAATGATTACCAATTCTTAAAAACAGGAATGGACACGGTAGAATTCTTTATTTCCCCGAACCCAGGAGAACCATTGAAACCTTTATCAAAAGTAGCTTCTGGCGGAGAATTATCAAGAATCATCTTAGCTTTAAAAACCATTTTCTCTGAAAACCAGGGAATCACTGCTATTATTTTTGATGAAGTGGATACCGGTGTATCAGGCCGTGTGGCTCAAGCGATAGCAGAAAAGATCTATCGTGTTTCTATCGGTTCACAAGTACTTTGTATCAGTCACCTTCCACAGGTAGCTGCTATGTCAGATACACATCTTCATATTTCTAAAGATACTTATCATGGCAGGACAGTTACGAAGGTTCTTTCTTTAAAAACGGACGAAAAAGTAAATGAAATTGGCAGGATGATCTCGGGAGTTGAGATAACCGATTTAACCAAGCAGCATGCCAAAGAACTATTAGAACTTGCTGAATCCATCAAAAAAACATCATAAACTTTATTCATGAAAAGCTATCCAATTAAGGAATAGCTTTTTCTTTTTTAGCGGTTATAAACTCAAGGTCCATAGGCTAAATTAAAGGTACAGCCATGGTGAGGGTGTGAGCTAGGAGCGAGGAGAGTGTATGATGTATAGAGATTTACTTCGGCGAATGATCGGCGTTATTCTCCTTGGAAGTTTAGTGGGAATCGGTTTTTTGTCTCCTGTGCGTGAATATGTAAAAATGCCTGAATCGATTACCTTTTTTGAAGGACAAAATGTACTGCAATCCCTTCCTGCGGGTACAAACATGCAACAGGAAGAAACCAATATTTATACGACTGAAATGGAAAGCGAAAAAATCGTTTCGATACAAGCCAAAACAAATGGTGATAGCATGGCAACTCTCGAAGCAGCAAGTTTTCCCATAAAGAAAATGAATGTAAAAGTACTGTCTGATCTAAAGGTCGTACCAGGCGGACAATCCATAGGTGTTAAGCTAAATACACTCGGAGTCCTTATTGTTGGGCATCATCTTGTTAATACGACTGCAGGAAAACAATCCCCAGGTGAAATTGCTGATATTCAAGTAGGAGATATTATTACCAAAATTAACGGAAAAAATATTAAAAAGATGGGTGATGTTAGCCCGTTCGTTAAACAATCTGGGGAGTCTCGAAAACCGTTAGATGTAACGATTATTAGGGACGGTAAGACTTTTCATAAAACACTTACTCCACTTCAGGATAAAAATGACCAATCTTATCGAATTGGATTATACATTCGAGATTCAGCAGCTGGAGTAGGCACGTTAACTTTCTATGATCCGGCATCATTCAAATATGGTGCACTAGGACATGTTATATCTGATATGGATACAAAGAAACCCATAAAAGTGAATAATGGAGAAATACTCGGATCAACTGTAACCTCGATTGAAAAAGGTTCAAATGGTCATCCGGGAGAAAAATTAGCTCGCTTTTCAAATGACCAAAGAGTTTTAGGTGATATTTCCAAGAACAGTCCCTTTGGTATTTTTGGAAAGTTAAACGATAAATTATCAAACGGAAGCTGGAACAAGCCCCTGCCAATTGCACTTTCAGATCAAGTTAAAGAAGGACCAGCAAAGATTTTGACTGTAGTCGACGGTTCAAAGGTACGTGAGTTTGACGTAGACGTTGTCAGTTCAGTTCCGCAAAAGTTTCCCGCAACCAAAGGTATGGTAATAAAGATAACTGACCCTGAATTATTAAAGGTAACCGGGGGAATCGTTCAGGGTATGAGCGGAAGCCCAATTATTCAGAATGGAAGAATAATCGGTGCAGTAACACATGTGTTTGTAAATGATCCAACTTCAGGGTATGGTGTTCATATTGAATGGATGCTTGATGAAGCAGGTATAAATATTTATGAGGAAACAAAACAGGCAAGTTAAATCTGCCTGTTTTTTTTGTGAAATATTTTTCCAGATAATTTAGACAATCCTTAGGAATTTTTGTATAATGGTTGTTATAAAGAAAATTCGACAAAACTACAATGGTACATACCAATAACTGTCGAAATTCAAAGTAAAATGAAGAAAATGGCTATATCTGCTACAAAAACAAAATAATTTTAAAAAATTTACAACAAAATAAAGGGATTTAAGATTTATTGTTGAAATGTTACATTGGGAAAAACAAGAAATTGTTGGATGGGGAGGAAATAATGGTGCAAAAAATTAAAGTTTGTCTAGCTGATGATAATCGTGAGTTAATAAGTCTTTTAAGGGAATATCTTTCAAGTCAGGATGATATGGAAGTAATCGGGGTAGCTTACAACGGTCAAGAATGTTTATCCGTTTTGGAAAATAAAGATCCAGATGTCTTGGTTCTTGATATTATTATGCCTCATCTAGACGGCTTAGCTGTTCTCGAAAAAATCAGGTCCAGTGATGATCTGCCTCAACCTAATGTTATCATGTTAACTGCGTTTGGTCAGGAAGATGTGACAAAGAAGGCGGTGGACTTAGGTGCTTCCTACTTTATCTTGAAGCCATTCGATATGGACAATCTTGCAAGCCAAATCCGCCAAATATGTGGAGCTGAAAAATCTACTGTCCAACGTGCTGCGAACAATAACAGAAGCAATTACCAAACAACAACAATTAACAAGCCCCGAAACTTAGACGCGAGTATTACGAGCATCATTCATGAGATCGGAGTTCCTGCTCATATTAAAGGTTATATGTATCTAAGAGAAGCGATTTCTATGGTATACAATGATATTGAACTTTTAGGATCGATTACAAAAGTTCTTTATCCAGATATCGCTAAGAAATTTAACACCACTTCAAGCCGTGTTGAACGAGCGATCCGTCATGCGATCGAAGTAGCTTGGAGCCGTGGAAACATTGACAGCATCTCATCATTATTCGGCTATACAGTGTCAATGACAAAAGCAAAACCAACAAATTCAGAGTTCATCGCGATGGTCGCTGATAAATTAAGGATTGAACATAAGGCAATGGCATAACGCATAACCACGCTAGTTTGACGTTAGCTTAATCGGAAGTTTGTCCGAAAGTTTATCGGAACCTCCGTAAATCGTTCCGATAAGTTAATCGTCTGCAATACCGATAAAGTTGTCCAAACTTTACAACGCCATTATAATCTAATTCCGAAAATAATCGAATATATTTCGTTAGAGGCCGCCAAGATAATGGCGGTCTTTTTGCGTAATTTTAAAAAAAAGAATAAAATATATAGAACATTAGTTCTAATAATTAAACGGTAAAGTTTATCGGAAACACCTTCAATGGAAGTTGTTTTTTTTATTTAAAGCAATCATAAAAAAATGACCAACTCTCTGTTTAAGACGATTGATCATTTTTTTCTATATTTCAATTGTACTTTATTCCTTTTGCGGTCTCTGTAAAAAATAAATCCTCCAACAAAGGTAAGGCCTAATAAAAAGCTGATCAACCCTGTAATAAATTGAAGCCATAAGACGGGAAAAGGAAACTGTAAGACCCCGAATAAAGTATCTCTCATCCATTTAATGCCCATTACGGCCATGATTCCTGGGATTAGAACAATCACCAAAGCTGCATATCTACTCATGGAAAATCCCACTCCTTTACAAGTATTGTACATAAACTTCAAAACCTTGTCGATGTAAAATAAGTTTGCAAACCCTTTCATGCTACGTTATGATAAATGTGTGAAAAAAATTGCATATTACATAGTGAATGATAAAAAGACGGGAGGGGTAGCGTTGCAAAGGGTTCTGTTGGTTACAGAAAAGAAAGAGACATTGCAGCTACTTCATCAAATCGAATTAGAGGATGCTTTTCAGCTTGTTGGAGTCCATCAAAAAAATCATTATCCATTGCCGAGTCCGTTTGGGGATATCCCGATTTTTACTGATCCGCCTGTTCCTGGTTTAAATGTGGACTTACTTATCTTTTCGCCTTCATTAAAAGAAAGAGCGGATTATTTGCATGAAAATGAATACCCAAATTCAGGTAAGCTGCCTGTTTCTCAGTTTCAGGAATTATTATCTCAGTTTAATGAGAAGAAAATAGCTGTTACAGATTTGGGTCACCTGCAACAGCTAAAAACAATCTTGGACAATACACATGATGGCATGATCGTTATTGATCAGCATTTAACTATAACGATCTTTAATAAAAGCGCTGAAAAAATGACCGGGTTATCTAAGGAAGATGCGGTCGGAAAGTCAATCCTTGAAGTAATGCCTAACAGCCAGCTGCCCAGAGTTCTTGACTCAGGGGTAGAGGAAGTGAATCAAGAACAAATTTTAGCAAACGGAACAAAAATCTATACTACAAGAACGCCAATACTAGACCTAGAAGGACGTAAACAAGGAGCGTTTGCCGTTTTTAAAGATATTACCGAAATCGTGGACCTTGCAGAAGAAGTAACAAACCTAAAAAGTATTCAGAGTATGTTAAGTTCTATCATTCAGTCATCTGAAGAAGCAATCTCTGTTGTTGATGAACAGGGAAAAGGTATCATGATCAATCCTGCTTATACAAGACTGACTGGGTATACAGCGGAGCAAGTGATTGGGAAACCAGCTACCACTGATATCTCTGAAGGCGAAAGTATCCATATGCAAGTTCTTAAGACGAGAAAACCTGTCAGAGGTGCTCGGTTACGAGTTGGTCCGAACCGGAAAGATGTGATCGTAAACGTTGCTCCTATAATAGTAGACGGACTTTTGAAAGGCAGTGTGGGAGTTATACATGATGTATCTGAAATAAAAGGTTTAACAGAAGAGTTGAATCGTGCAAGACAGATCATCCGAACACTCGAAGCAAAGTATTCTTTTGAAGATATCGTAGGAAATTCAGAAGAGATGAATTTTGCGGTAGACCAAGCAAAACTTGCAGCATCCACTCCAGCTACCGTTCTGCTTCGCGGAGAATCAGGTACGGGTAAAGAGCTTTTTGCTCATGCTATTCATAACGCGAGCAGCAGAAAGTTCAACAAGTTTATTCGGGTAAACTGTGCTGCACTATCAGAATCTTTATTAGAGAGCGAACTTTTTGGTTATGAAGAAGGAGCGTTCTCTGGGGCCGTAAGAGGCGGAAAACGAGGTCTTTTTGAAGAGGCGAACGGAGGAAGTATATTTTTAGATGAAGTCGGTGAACTCTCTCAAAACACCCAAGCAAAACTCTTGCGGGTCCTGCAGGAGAATGAGATCAGGCGGGTAGGAGGTACAAAAGCGATACCGATTAATGTACGAGTGATTGCTGCTACAAATGTGAATCTCGAAAAAATGATAGCTGATGGTACATTTAGACAAGATTTGTATTACAGGTTGAACAGGATGCCTATCTATATTCCGCCTCTAAGGTCGAGAAACAATGACATCATATTGCTTGCCTATCATCTTTTGCAGAAGTTAAATCAAGATTACGGACGGAATATTGATTTTATAAGCAAAGATGCAGAAGAATTTTTACTCGCTTATCATTGGCCGGGAAATGTTAGGGAGCTCGAAAACGTCTTAGGAAGAGCTATTATTCATATGAGCCATACGGACTCACAGATCAACAGAAGTCATGTTTCGTTACTTTCTCGAGAGGATTCAAAGCCAAAGCAAGGAACTTCTATGAACGGTCTTAGTGATGAAGATGTTTCCAAACCACTTGCTGAACAAATAGATGAGTTTGAAAAAAATATTTTAACAGAAGCTATAGAGAGGTGTAATGGGAATAAGACTAAGACTGCAAAATCGTTAGGTATCTCATTGCGTAACTTTTATTATAAATTAGAAAAATATGGTCTTGATGAAAAACTGCGCAAATAATTTCATGCAAAATTTTGCGTGGTACATGCAAAAAAATGCATGGAATAGTACAAATTTTATTCATTTGTTAACGGATAAAGTTGGCACAAAAATTGCATTAACTATGTAGTGGTAAACAAGGGGGGATAGCATGCGTTTGCAAAACTTGGTTAGCCAAGCCAAAAATCAGCAAGTGAAACCAGTCATCGCAGTGGCAGAAGCGGGCGATCAAGAGGTTTTGGAAAGCGTACTGAAGGCGTATAAAGATGGTTTAGCCCATTTTATATTGTTTGGGAACAACGATAAAATATCTGCCTGGTTAAAGGAAAATGAAGCTGATTCATTATCTGGAATTGAAATTGTACCCACAGATCCTGCTTCTGCTGCATTACAAGCGGTAAAAGCAGTTCACGATGGTAAAGCAGATATTTTGATGAAAGGGCTCGTTTCGACATCTGCTCTTTTAAAAGCAGTGCTTAATAAAGAATTTGGTCTTAGAACGGGTAAGGTATTATCGCATGTAGCGGCTTTTGAAGTGGAGGGCTTTGAAAAACTGATCTTCATTACGGACGCGGCTATGAATATTAACCCAGATTTAAATCAAAAAGGTCAAATTTTGCAAAATGCGATTGATTTTGCATTACAAACCGGAATTGAAATGCCAAAAGCAGCAGTACTTGCCGCTGTGGAGAATGTTAATCCGGCTATGCAGGCTACATTGGATGCAGCAAGCCTTACCATTATGGGGCTCAGGGAACAAATTAAGGGCGGGATCGTTGAAGGTCCACTCGCACTTGATAACGCTATTTCCAAAGAAGCTGCAGCGCATAAAGGGATCTCTGGGAAAGTCGCAGGAGATGCAGATATCTTGTTAGTTCCTACCATTGAAACCGGTAATGTTCTATATAAATCTTTAATTTATTTTGCTCGGGCAAAAGTTGGAGCTGTCATCTGCGGTGCAAAAGCGCCAATCGTTCTAACTTCACGAGCGGATTCTGCGGAAAGTAAATATTACTCCATTGCCCTAGCTGTAAAATCTGTCATCACTGATAACAAACATTAGGAGGAAAACAAAAATGGAAATCTTTAAATATATGGAAACTTACGATTATGAGCAAATGGTAATCTGCCAAGATAAACAATCAGGTCTAAAAGCAATCATCTGTATTCACGATACAACGTTAGGGCCTGCTTTGGGCGGAACGAGAATGTGGACGTATGAAACGGAGGATGCAGCGATTGAAGATGCCCTTCGACTTGCAAGAGGAATGACGTATAAGAACGCTGCTGCTGGATTAAACCTTGGTGGAGGAAAGACAGTTATAATTGGAGATCCGAAAAAAGACAAGAATGAAGAAATGTTCAGAGCATTCGGCCGCTATATTCAAGGATTGAACGGCCGCTATATCACGGCAGAAGATGTGGGTACAACTGTAGAAGACATGGATCTTATCTATCAAGAAACACCGTTTGTAACTGGTGTATCTCCTGCCTTCGGTTCAAGTGGCAACCCATCTCCTGTAACAGCTTACGGAGTTTATCGCGGTATGAAAGCAGCGGCGATGGAAGCTTTTGGAACGGATTCTTTAGAAGGAAAAGTAATTGCTGTTCAAGGTGTTGGACATGTAGCATACACACTTTGTAAACACCTGCACGAAGAAGGTGCTTCCCTGATCGTTACTGATATTAATAAAGAAGCTGTACAACGCGCTGTTGAAGATTTTGGAGCGAAGGCAGTAGAAATTGATGAGATCTATAGCGTGGATTGCGATATTTTCGCTCCATGTGCACTTGGAGCTATCATCAACGATGATACGATCTCAAAGATTAAAGCAAAAGTTGTAGCGGGTGCTGCAAACAATCAGCTTAAAGAGACACGCCATGGAGATGCACTTCATGAGATGGGAATCGTTTATGCACCAGACTATGTAATTAACGCTGGTGGAGTTATAAACGTTGCAGATGAGCTGAACGGATATAACCGTGATCGAGCACTGAAGAAAGTTGAAACGATCTATGACAACATCGCAAGTGTTATCGAGATCTCAAAAAGAGACAACATCCCAACTTATCTTGCAGCAGATCGTCTTGCTGAAGAGCGTATTGAGAGAATGAGAAAATCTAGAAGTCAGTTCTTGTTAAATGAAAGACATATCTTGTCTAACCGAACTCGATAATGAGTTCTAAGTAATGGAGGTTTGAAACGTGCATCAAAAAGAATTCCGCATACTAGTGATCAATCCGGGCTCAACCTCTACCAAGATTGGTATTTTCGATAACGAAAGGCCTGTATTTGAAAAAACAATTCGTCATAATACAGAAACGATCCATCAGTTTGAATCTGTAATCGACCAATATGCATTCAGAAAAGAAACGATCTTAGAAGCTCTCGATCATGAAGGGATTAATATCTCAAAGCTAAGCTGTGTTGTTGGCCGGGGCGGCTTATTAAGACCGATCGAAGGCGGAACATACAGTGTAAACGAAGAGATGCTCAAAGATTTGAGGACGGGTTATGCCGGGGAACACGCATCCAATTTAGGCGGAATACTTGCCTATGAAATTGCAGAAGGATTAAATATACCTTCATTCATTGTAGACCCTGTTGTTGTTGATGAGATGGATGAGATAGCTCGGGTATCAGGTGTTCCAGAGATGGAAAGAAAGAGTATATTTCATGCGTTAAATCAAAAAGCCGTAGCTCGCCGAGTCTCTAAAATGCTTGGTAAATCCTACGAATCACTTCGTCTTATTGTTGTCCACATGGGCGGAGGGATTACAGTAGGTGTTCATAAAGGCGGACGAGTGATCGACGTTAATAATGGACTGCATGGGGAAGGCCCTTTTTCTCCTGAAAGAGCAGGTACCGTACCGATCGGTGACTTAGTATCTCTATGTTTCTCTGGCGAATATTACGCTGATGAAGTAATGAAGAAATTAGTCGGACAAGGCGGGCTTGTTGCTTATCTCGGAACGAATGATGCCAGAACGGTCGAAGAAAGAATCGCGAACGGGGATAAAAAAGCAAAGCTGATCTATGATGCGATGGCCTACCAAGTCGCAAAAGAAATTGGTTCTGCAAGTACTGTTCTGCATGGACGAGTGGATGCGATCATCCTTACTGGTGGTCTAGCGTTTGGCAAAGAATTTGTAAAAAAGATCACAGATCGAGTTGAATGGATTTCAGATTGTATCATACAGCCAGGAGAGAACGAGCTTCAGGCGTTAGCAGAAGGTGGACTTCGCGTTCTTAGAGAAGAGGAGCAAGCGAAGAATTATCCAGGAGAAAAAACTCCAGCAGGTGTATCACTGGATTAACAGCAAAAGGAGATATGAGCGATGTCAAAAGATTTTGATTTGGTCATATTGGGTGGGGGGACTGGCGGCTATGTAGCCGCCATCCGTGCTGCTCAATTAGGTAAAACTGTAGCAGTTGTTGAAAAAGGAAAGCTTGGAGGCACTTGCTTACATAGAGGCTGTATCCCTAGTAAAGCATTGTTAAGAAGTGCTGAAGTATATAAGACAGCGAAAAAAGCAGCTGACTTTGGTGTAGATATTGAAGGATTAGGCTTGAATTTTGCCAAGATGCAAGAGCGTAAGCAATCCATTGTTAACCAGCTTCACATGGGTGTACAGAGCCTGATGAAAAAAGGCAAGATCGAAGTGTATGAAGGAACAGGCCGTATTTTAGGACCATCCATCTTTTCTCCGATGCCTGGAACGATTTCAGTAGAATTTAATGACGGAACAGAAAATGAAATTTTAATCCCACAAAACGTAATCGTTGCTACAGGTTCAAGACCACGTTCATTACCAGGTCTAGAGATTGACGGTAATTATGTTATGTCAAGTGACGAAGCTCTTGAGATGGAGTCATTGCCAGAATCCATCATCATTGTTGGGGGCGGAGTGATTGGGATCGAATGGGCTTCCATGTTAAACGATCTTGGGGTAGAAGTCACAGTACTGGAATATGCTGACCGTATTGTTCCTACTGAAGACGAAGAAATTTCTAAAGAAGCAGCACGCGTTTTAAAGAAAAAAGGAATAAAGCTTGTAACTTCAGCAAAAGTACTTCCTGATACTTTAGAAAAAGGTAAAGGCGTAATGATCTCAGCTGAACATAAAGGGGAAACGAAACAATTCAGTGCGGAGAAGATGCTCGTTTCTGTCGGCCGTATGGCGAACACAGAAGGTATCGGAATCGAGAACACAACCATTAAAGTTGAAAACGGATACATCGAAACAAATGAATATTATCAGACAGCTGAAAGTCATATCTATGCGATTGGAGATGTAATCGGTGGACTGCAGCTTGCTCATGTTGCATCTCACGAAGGAATTACAGCTGTTGAGCATTTAAGTAACCTAAAGCCTGATCCGATCAATTACGACAACATTTCAAAATGTATCTACTCAAGTCCAGAAATGGCGAGCGTGGGTCTTACTGAAAAACAAGCGAAAGATAAAGGCTATAATGTTAAAGTTGGTAAGTTCCCGTTTAAAGCAATTGGAAAAGCGCTAGTATACGGAGAGAGTGACGGTTTTGTTAAGATCGTTGCCAATAAAGATAATGATGACCTGCTAGGTGTTCATATGATTGGTCCGCACGTAACGGATATGATCTCAGAAGCAGGATTAGCAAAAGTATTGGATGCGACACCATGGGAGATGGCTCATACCATTCATCCGCATCCATCTCTATCTGAGATATATGGAGAAGCAGCACTCGCTGTTGAAGGAAAAGCGATTCATTTCTAAGGAGGTATAAACAAATGGCAGAAACACGTCATGAACAAATAGGTTTAACGAATGAAGATGTTATCCACATGTTTAAAACCATGCTGTTAGCTAGAAAAATAGATGAGCGTATGTGGCTTTTAAACCGCGCAGGAAAGATCCCTTTCGTCATCTCCTGTCAAGGTCAAGAAGCTGCACAAGTTGGCGCAGCAATGGCTCTTGATAACGAAAAGGACTATGTATTGCCTTACTACCGGGATATGGGTGTTGTTTTACAATTTGGTATGACGGCAAAAGACCTAATGCTTTCTGGTTTTGCCAAAGCGGAAGATCCAAACAGCGGCGGTCGTCAGATGCCGGGACACTTTGGTTCTAAGAAGCTTCGGATCGTAACAGGTTCTTCACCAGTTACAACACAAGTTCCACACGCTGTAGGTATCGCTCTTGGCGGAAGAATGGAAGGGAAAGACATCGTAACGTTTACAACGTTTGGAGAAGGTTCTTCCAATCAGGGAGATTTCCATGAAGGAGCAAATTTTGCTTCGGTTCACAAATTGCCTGTTATCTTTATGTGTGAAAACAATAAATATGCGATCTCCGTTCCGATCTCAAAACAATTAGCATGTGCAAACGTTTCTGATCGTGCGATCGGCTACGGTATGCCTGGGGTTACTGTTGATGGAAACGACCCGTTAGCCGTCTATGAAGCAGTAAAAGAAGCTGCAGACCGCGGCCGTCGCGGTGAAGGTCCAACTCTTATTGAAACGATCGCTTATCGTTTAACGCCTCACTCTTCAGATGACGATGATCGTGCATACAGAACACGTGAAGAAGTAGAAGAAGCAAAAGCGAAAGATCCGATCTATACATTTGCAGTTTACCTAAAAGAAAATGGTATCTTAACCGATGAGTTAGAAAAACAAATTGCTGATGAAATTCAAAAAGAAGTGGATGAGGCTACAGAATACGCAGAGAACGCAAAATATGCTGATCCTGAGAGCGCACTTCTTCATGTATACGCAGAGTAAAGGGGGAAAACAAGATGCCGGTTATATCATATATTGATGCTGTAACACAAGCTATCCGCGAAGAGATGCAGCGTGATAAAAGAGTGTTTGTTGTAGGAGAGGATGTTGGGGTCCGCGGAGGTGTTTTCCGTGCAACAACTGGATTGATCGAAGAATTTGGTGAACAAAGAGTGATCGATGCACCGCTAGCTGAATCGGCTATTGCTGGGGTAGGTATTGGAGCGGCTATGTATGGGATGCGCCCGATTGCCGAAATGCAGTTTGCTGATTTTATTATGCCAGCTGTGAACCAAATTGTATCTGAAGCGGCTAAAATTCGTTATCGATCCAATAACGATTGGTCATGTCCAATTACGATTCGTGCTCCATATGGCGGAGGCGTACACGGTGCATTGTACCACTCACAATCTGTTGAAGCTCTATTTGCTAATGTGCCTGGTTTAAAAATTGTTATGCCATCAACACCTTATGATGTAAAAGGTCTTTTAAAGGCAGCCATTCGTGATGAAGATCCGGTTCTTTTCTTTGAACATAAACGTGCTTACCGTTTGATCAAAGGTGAAGTACCTGAAGAAGAGTATGTACTGCCGATCGGTAAAGCTGATGTGAAGCGCGAAGGTGAAGACATCACCGTTATTACTTATGGACTTTGTGTACATTTTGCTCTACAGGCAGCTGAAAAGTTAGAAAAAGACGGTATTTCAGCTCATATATTAGATCTTCGTACGGTCTACCCATTGGATAAAGAAGCGATAATTGAAGCAGCATCCAAAACAGGTAAAGTACTTTTAGTAACAGAGGACAATAAAGAAGGAAGCATCATGAGTGAAGTTTCAGCTATTATTGCTGAGAATTGCTTGTTTGAATTAGATGCACCGGTTCAGCGTCTTGCAGGCCCTGATGTTCCGGCAATGCCTTATGCACCGACAATGGAAAAGCACTTTATGGTGAATCCTGACAAAGTAGAAAAAGCCATGAGAGATCTTGCGGCATTTTAACAATAGGAGGGGACTTTAATGGCTACAGAAAAAATTACAATGCCCCAGTTAGGGGAGAGTGTAACAGAAGGAACAATCAGTAAATGGCTGGTACAGCCTGGAGATACGGTAAAGAAATATGATCCATTAGCAGAAGTTATGACAGATAAAGTGAATGCGGAAGTTCCATCTTCTTTCAGCGGAACAATTAAAGAATTAGTTGCTGGTGAAGGTGACACGCTTTCTGTTGGTGAACTCATCTGTTATATAGACACAGAAGGAGAAGGCGGCGGTGAACCGGCACCTGCTCCTCAGAAGGAAGAAAAACAATCAGAATCTGTTTCAGCTTCTTCTGCTCCAAGCTCGAGTACAGCACCTGCTGCAAAAGCTGCTCGTGGAGCGGGAGGACGATTTTCACCGGCTGTTGTTCGCATGGCTTCTGAGCATGGAATCGACTTGAACCTAGTTGAAGGAACTGGCCAGAGCGGAAGAATTACACGTAAAGATCTTCAGAAGATCATTGATTCTGGTCAAATTCCTACTGCTGAGAACAAACCAGCTGCTGCTTCGGATAAAGAAGCACCAGTCAGAGAGCGTAAACAAGAAACTGTGCAGCAAAAAGAAACGGCAACTGGGTTAAAGCCCGTTGCAATCGAGTCTATGCCTGGTGATATTGAGATTCCTGTTTCCGGTGTTCGTAAAGCGATCGCTCAGAATATGGTCCGCTCAAAACATGAAGCACCGCATGCATGGACGATGGTAGAAGTAGATGTTACAAACTTAGTGGAATACCGTAATTCTGTTAAAGGTGATTTTAAATCAAAAGAAGGCTACAACCTTACGTTCCTGCCTTTCTTTATCAAAGCAGTCGTTGAGTCATTAAAAGAGTTCCCGCAATTGAATTCAATGTGGGCTGGAGATAAGATCATCCAGAAAAAAGATATTAACATTTCGATCGCTGTTGCAACAGACGATGCGCTTTATGTTCCTGTTATTAAGCATGCTGATGAAAAGTCCATCAAAGGCATCGCACGCGATGTTAAAGAGCTTGCTGACAAAGTTAGAACAAATAAACTTGCTGGCGATGATATGAAAGGCGGCACGTTTACCGTAAATAACACTGGATCGTTTGGATCTGTGATGTCAACACCGATCATCAATTATCCGCAAGCCGCTATCCTTTCAGTAGAATCAATCGTTAAGCGCCCAGTTGTTATGAACAATGGCATGATCGCTGTCCGTGATATGGTAAATCTTTGTTTATCATTAGACCATCGTGTTCTTGATGGTTTAGTATGCGGGCGCTTCTTAGCCAGTGTAAAAGAGCGTCTTGAAAACATGACGAAAGAAAACACATCAATTTATTAAAAAAATGTGTTAAACAGGTTTATGACGGTTTTATTGGGGGTAGAGATAACTATCAACACCTCCAAACCCCATAACCCCCTAAGAAAAGTGCCGTAAATGTTACGGCATTTTTCTTTTTTATATTTGTTTTATTGAGTACAATAAGAATGAAAGGAGCTGAACCTGAATGAATTTTCAATTCAATTTATTTAATGATGTAGTAGAAACGGCTCGTAAAGAAATGGTTGAAGCGGGATATACACAGCTTTTTAAAACGGAGGATGTTGAAGAGGCACTCCGTAAAGAAGGAACAACACTTGTTATGGTCAATTCGGTATGTGGATGTGCTGGTGGTATCGCACGTCCTGCT
Source organism: Fictibacillus barbaricus (assembly GCF_014635025.1). Classification (GTDB taxonomy): domain Bacteria; phylum Bacillota; class Bacilli; order Bacillales; family Fictibacillaceae; genus Fictibacillus; species Fictibacillus barbaricus. The sequence goes on from NZ_BMCE01000001.1 coordinate 1,631,189, forward strand.
GCTTCATATTCAGTAAAGCAAGATGTGCGCCCGGATCACCTTGTTACTGTGTTCGCAGGACAAGATAAAGAAGCGACTGAGACAGCCCGCTCTTATTTCACGGGGTATCCTCCATCCTCTCCTTCCTTTGCGTTACTAAAAGACGGTGAGATCCAAATGATGGTAGAACGTCATGAAATTGAAGGGCACGAACCGATGGAAGTAGTAAATAAATTAAGAAGTGCCTTTGAAAAGTATTGCAAAAAGGACGCATAAATAAGGAAAGCTGGCTCTTAGGATGAGCCAGCTTCTTTTTTAGCTCATAAATGAGGGGGAACCTTAGATTTATGAGCGTTCGCAGAGATTTATGCTCGTTCACGGAGATTTATGAGCGTTCGCGAGGAATTATGCTCGTTCACGGGAACTAATGCTCACCCCAAGAAATTTTATGCTTTCCCGGCACGGCACGCCTTTTTAACAGCCCAAACGTGTGAGGAATGAAATAATATATCTGCTGCATCATCTATTTCCATCCACAAAAGCTTATGATCATCATCTACAGGTTGACTTACAAATTCTCCAAAGCTTCCTGTATAAAAATACCCATTATTCATTAAGTATTCTCCCTGTCTGGTTTGAAAATACTGCTCTGCATGACCAACATACTGGTTCAATTCGAATATAAAGCCTGTCTCTTCCATACATTCTCTTTTTAAAGCAGTATGCTGTTCTTCTCCAATCTCTAAGCCGCCACCGGGTAAAAATCCCTTACCGTTCTGAACGATAATGGCTACTTTCTTATTTTTTTCTAAAACAACTGCATATACAGCTTCTCGTCTACGGTAATATACATCTGGTATCTTTTTGCCAAATTCCATACTACTGACCGCCTTTGATTGAATAAAAATGCATTCAGAATTATTAAAATACTTAATTTTGCATATTTATGTGTTAATATTCATTTTATCTAATAAATATAAACACTTTATACAGGGGGATCTACAAATGAAACGAAATCTATTTAGCCTTTATTTTATCATAGTACTTGCATTATTAGCGGGATGTGGAGCAGTGGAGGAAAAGAGTTCTTCAGGCACTGGCAGCGAGTCTTCTGAAAAAACATTAATCATGGCTACATCTGCTGATTATCCGCCGTATGAATTTGTAGAAACAGCAGAGGGCGGAGAAGTTGTAGGTTTTGATATTGATGTAGCAAATCACATCGCAAAGAAATTAGGATATAAAGTTGAGATTAAAGATATGGACTTTAACGGATTGATCCCGGCATTAGACAGCGGAAAAGCTGACTTTGTAATTGCTGGTATGACACCTAACGAAGAGCGTAAAAAAACAGTAGATTTTTCAGATGAATATTATGCAGCTCAGCAATTAGTTGTTACAAAAGATAAATCTATTCAAACAGTAGAAGACCTCGAAGGTAAGACACTAGGAGTACAGTTAGCCTCTATTCAAGAAAAAGAAGCTGATAAACTATTAAAAGATCATTCTTTTAAAGTTGTCCAGCGTAATAAAGTAACTGAGCTGGTTCAAGAGATGAAATCAAACCGTGTGGATGCAGCAATTATTGAAGACGCTGTAGCTTATGAATTTTTAAAGAAGAATAAAGAGCTATCATCTTTTGCTGTGCCGAATACAGATGCAGCAGGTTCTGCGATCGCGTTTCCAAAGGACAGCGAACTGACAGAAGCGTTTAATAAAGAGTTAAAGAAAATGAAAGAAGATGGGACATTGGACAAACTCGTTGAGAAGTGGTTCGGTGTGAAAAAACAATAAAGAAAGAGAGTGGTAGGCATGAACTTGGATTTTGCCCAGCTCGTGCCTTCTATTCCGTACATTTTGTATGGAGTATGGGTTACGTTGCAGTTCGTGGCTGTATCTTTAGTACTTGGCTTTTTGTGGGGGACAGTTCTTTCCCTGTTTAAAATAGGAAAAATTACAATCTTAAGATGGTTTGCCGATGCATATACGTCAATTTTTAGAGGTACGCCTTTAATTTTACAGATGCTTCTAATCTATTATGCGATTCCACAGCTTACTGGTGTTGATATTGGAGCATTTACAGCAGGTGTACTGACCTTTGCACTGAATTCAGCAGCATATATTTCAGAAATTATACGTGCAGGTATTAATGCCGTTGATAAAGGACAAAAAGAAGCGGCAATGGCGTTAGGCGTCCCGTATCGCACGATGATGTTAAAGATCATACTGCCTCAAGCGTTTAAGAATATTTTACCGGCACTTATGAATGAATTTATAACACTAACAAAAGAATCAGCTATCGTTTCTGTTATCGGAGCGCTTGATATTATGAGACGTGCTCAAATCGTTGGAGCAAGCAATTACCGCTTTTTTGAGCCGCTATTATTAGCAGGTTTAGTCTACTATCTGCTTGTCATGCTTCTGACTCTTGCAGGTCGTGTCTTAGAGAGGAGGCTTGCTAAAAGTGATTGATGTGAATAGCTTAAAAAAACGCTTTGGCAGCAATGAAGTGTTAAAAGGGATAACAACAAAGATAAACAAAGGAGAAGTCATCGCGGTTATTGGCCCATCCGGGTCAGGGAAATCCACTTTTCTCCGTTGTTTGAATCTGCTTGAAAAACATGATGAAGGTTCTATAAAAATAGAAGGCAGCGACATCAGATCAATGGAAGTGCACCTTCGTAAAAAGGTAGGCATGGTGTTCCAGCATTTTAATCTTTTTCCGCATCTTACCGTTCTTGAGAATGTCACATTTGCACCTCAGCAGGTTTTAAAGGTCGGAAAAAAAGAAGCTGAAAAAGATGCTTTAGAATTACTGAGTGCTGTTGGCCTTAGTGATAAAGCTGACAGCTACCCTTCTAACCTCTCTGGGGGACAAAAGCAGCGTGTGGCTATCGCTAGAGCATTGGCCATGAAACCAGAGGTTATGCTCTTTGATGAACCAACTTCTGCACTTGATCCTGAGATGGTGAAAGAAGTACTTCAGGTTATGAAAAATCTTGTGAAAACAGGAATGACGATGGTCATTGTTACACATGAGATGGGTTTTGCGAAAGAAGTTTCAGACCGTGTTCTATTCATGGATGACGGAAGATTAGTAGAGGATCAGGACCCGGCGATATTCTTTGAGAATCCAAGAACAGAAAGAGCTAAAGCTTTTTTAGAAAAAGTGCTATAATAATTTTCATGGACTTCATTAGGAGTCCTTTTTTTAATTTAAAAAAGCTTGATTTTTATAAGTAGTCCATAAGGGAAAAGATGAAGTAAGAACTATGAAAGAAGGCGTACTATTTTTATGAAATTTACGATTGGATACCGAACCTTAAAAACAGCAATAGGTGCTGGCCTTGCGATTGCCATCGCACAATGGTTTAAGCTGGACTTTTTTACGTCTGCTGGTATATTAACAATCCTTTGTATAAAAATTACAAAAAAACGTTCGATCATCAGTTCATGGGAGCGTTTTGCTGCGTGTTTGCTCGGTATCGTGTTTGGTGCTGTGATCTTTTCGTTAGTCGGTTATCATTTTTATTCGTTAACTATTCTTTTAATTCTTTTCATTCCAACACTGGTTGCCTTTAACCTTAAAGAAGGAATCATAACCTCATCTGTTATCATTCTTCATTTGTACACACTTCAGAAGGTCTCATGGGCAATCGTACTGAATGAAGTAAGCCTTATTGTGATTGGGATCGGTATGGGGCTTGTCATGAACCTATACATGCCTTCAATGGAAAAGAATCTCTTACATATGCAGAAAGAACTGGAAAAAAGATACAAGAAAATTTTCCGTGAATTTCACCTTTATCTTGCCCACGATAAACACGAATGGGATGGAAAAGAAATCACAGAATGTGCAGATCTTATAACGAATGCTAAAAGTCTGGCTTTTCGGGACGTTGAAAACCATTTTTTGCGTTATGAGAACCAATATTATCATTACTTTAAGATGAGAGAAAAACAGTTTGAAATTATTCAGCGCATGCTTCCGATCATCTCTTCCATCGATAAGACTTATATTCAATGTGAAAAATTGGGCGGTTTTTTTGAACGATTAGGAGCGGCTGTTCACCCGGGCAATACTGCTGCACTGTTTCTTGAGGAACTTAAAAAGATGAGACAAGAATTTAGAGAGATGCATCTTCCAAAAGACAGGGAGGAATTTGAGACTCGATCTAAACTGTACCAATTGCTTAATGATATTGAAGATTATTTATTGATCAAAAAAGAGTTTAAAAAATAAATCTAACTGCTCATGAGTCACCCTGTCTTAACAAATACTAAACAAAAACTGACAGGGTGATGAAGAATGGTAAATCTAAGTATTGCTTTTCTTTTGTTATTTTCACCGATCTGGCCATTAGGCAATACCCATAAGTTAGGCGATCCTTATGTAATTGTAAATAAGGCGGCTAATAGACTTGCCTATATTGAAGAAGGTAAAGTGAAGGAAGTCTATAAAGTGGCAACTGGCAGGTCAAAAGAGTTAACGCCCGAAGGAGATTTTACAATCACTGTAAAAGCAGTAGATCCTTATTACCGAAAAAAAGACATCCCTGGCGGAGACAAGACGAACCCGCTTGGAACACGATGGATTGGATTTGATGCGCAGAATACGGACGGCAGAACTTTTGGTATACATGGGAATAATAACCCTTCTGCAATCGGCAGGTTTGTAACAGCGGGGTGTATAAGGATGTATGAAAAAGATGTACAAAAACTTTACACTAAAATAAAAATAGGTACGAAGATCAAAGTCATTCATAGTCAAAATAGCTTCGAAGAAATTCTAAGATCACAGGAATAAAGAAAAAAACCCCAGTCTAAACTGACTGGGGTTTTGTATGCTGTTTATAAGAAGAAAGCGACTCCTGTTAATAAACTGCTTACAACTAATGAGATAATCATAATATATACAATCGTTTTCATCATTTTTTGACTCACAGTAAATACCCTCCTATAACTTTTCCCACATCAATTGTATCGTGTTTAAGAAATAGAAACAAGAAATCCATGGAAGCTTTGCAATTTTCGTCGAAAATTTGCGTATTCAAGCAGGAAAAAGCGCTTACAAAACGAAAGATGTTATGTTGAGAATATTTTTCTTTGTTAACAGGAGGCTTCTAATGGATAAACAACAGCGATTAAAGAACTGGCAAGAAAAAACAGAGCAATCAATGAATAGATTTCCTGAACGAAAAGAACGGTTTCACACCTCGTCTGATATTGAGATCAAGAGATTATATGGTGCCGAGGAAGAACATTATCCGATGGATTCACTTGGGCTGCCAGGAGAATTTCCATATACACGCGGCTCCCAATCCACAATGTATCGCGCCAGATTTTGGACGATGAGGCAATACGCAGGATTTGGTTCTGCTGAAGAGACAAACAAACGCTTTCGATATTTGTTAGATCAGGGCCAAACAGGTCTATCGGTTGCTTTTGATCTTCCTACTCAGATCGGGTATGACTCGGATCATTCTATGGCACGTGGTGAAGTGGGAAAAGTAGGGGTTGCTATTGATTCATTGGAAGACATGGAAGCTCTACTAAAAGATATCCCACTTGATAGAGTAAGTACTTCTATGACCATTAACGCACCTGCCTCCGTTCTCCTGGCTATGTATATCGCTGTTGCCGAAAAGCAAGGAATTGGAGCTGATAAACTTTCAGGTACGATCCAGAATGATATTTTAAAAGAATACATCGCTAGGGGCACATACATCTTTCCGCCAAAGCCATCCATGCGTCTGATTACTGATATTTTCAGCTATTGCCAGAAACATGTTCCGAAATGGAACACGATCAGCATTTCCGGCTACCATATTCGAGAAGCTGGAGCGAACGCAGCACAGGAACTTGCTTTCACGATCGCAAATGGGCTAGCGTACGTAGATGCTGCATTACATGCTGGTATGGATATTGACGATTTCGCACCACGTTTAGCCTTTTTCTTTAACGCACATAATCAGTTCTTTGAAGAGGTTGCTAAATTCAGAGCAGCAAGAAGAATGTGGGCAAAGCTTATGAAAGAAGAATACGGCGCAAAGAATCCAAAATCTTGGCAGCTTCGTTTTCATACACAAACAGGAGGATCAACTCTCACTGCTCAGCAGCCTGATAATAATATCGTGCGTGTTACGACTCAAGCTCTTTCTGCAGTTCTTGGTGGAACACAAAGTCTTCACACAAACTCTAGGGATGAGGCATTAGCTCTTCCGACTGAAGATTCTGCAAGGATCGCACTTCGCACGCAGCAGATCCTAGCGCATGAGACAGGAGTTGCCGATACAGTTGACCCTCTAGCTGGTTCTTACTACGTAGAACATTTAACAGATGAGCTAGAAAGAAAAGCAAACGAATATATTGAAAAGATTAATCAGATGGGCGGAGCGGTCTCTGCTGTTGAGCAAGGCTATATGCAGCGTGAGATCCATCACACATCCTATGAAACACAAAAAAAGATCGAGAATGGGCAGGAGATCATTGTTGGCATGAATAAGTTCACGATTGAGAACGAACCCCAGCCAGAACTATTAAGAGTCGATCCTGCCCTTGGTGAAAAACAGAAAGAAAAATTGCACGCCTTAAAATCAAGGAGAGACCAAAACCGAGTGAGCGCTCAGTTGGAAACACTTAGGACCGCAGCAAAAGGTCAAGAGAATCTAATGCCTATTATCGTTGAGTGTGTGAAATCATACTGCACGATAGGAGAGATATGCGGCGTACTTCGTGAAGAGTTTGGCGAGTACACGGGCGTATAAGAAAGATAAGGAGTGGAGAGAGATGAATAAAACAATACGTGTTTTGATAGCTAAGCCAGGGCTGGATGGCCATGATCGAGGAGCTCTTGTTATCTCACAAGCCTTACGAGATTATGGGATGGAAGTCATTTATACAGGGTTAAGACAAACACCAGAACAGATTGCTGCAGCAGCTGTCCAGGAAGATGTAGATGCGATCGGATTGTCTTGCCTCTCTGGGGCACATAATGAACTTTTTCCAGAAGTGATGAGGCTTCTTCAAGAAAAAGGGGCGACTGACATTATCGTAGTTGGCGGAGGTGTTATTCCTTGGGAAGATATACCGTTCTTAGAGTCAAAAGGGATCCAAAAAGTATTTACTCCGGGAACACCGACGATTGAAACAGCTAAATTTATTGAAAAAGCAGTTTTAACTCGTGATGGCATGAAAAAGGCTGCTGAAGTTGCACCAGAGAGAATCGACCATATCGGAATTGCTGTTGAATCGCTTGACAGTACCCTTCCTTTTTATGTGAATGTATTAGGCCTTACACTCGAAGCCATTGAAGAAGTGCCTTCGCAAAAAGTAAAAGTGGCTTTTATTAAGATTGGAGAAACAAGATTAGAGCTTCTCGAAGCATTGTCATCTGAGAGTCCGATCGCTCAATTTATTGAAAAGCGAGGACAGGGAGTGCATCACGTTGCTTTGGGAGTGACAAACATTCAAGAACGCATTGATGATATGAAAGCAAATGGAATCAAGATGATCCATGATGCAGCCGTTCCAGGAGCGGGCGGTGCTGCAGTAGCCTTCATCCATCCTTCTTCCACTCATAAAGTGTTGTTTGAACTTTGTGAAAAGACAAAGAAGGAGGAAGCATAACAAATGGACATCTATGACAAAATTAATGAGCTGTATGAAAAAAAGACAGAGATCGAGCTTGGCGGCGGTGATGACCGGATTGATAAACAGCATGAAAGAGGAAAGCTTACCGCTAGAGAGCGAATCGATCTTTTATTAGATGAGGGAACGTTCGTAGAGCTTAATCCTTTTATGGAGCATCGATCACATGATTTTGGCCTGTCTGGCATGAAGGCACCTGGAGAAGGTGTTGTAACGGGATATGGAAAAATACATGGACGCCCTGTTTACTTGTTTGCTCAGGATTTTACGGTGTTCGGCGGTGCGCTTGGAGAGATGCATGCTAAGAAGATCAGTGCGGTTATGGATCTTGCAGCTAAAAACGGCACACCTTTTATTGGACTGAATGACTCGGGCGGGGCACGTATTCAAGAAGGTGTTATGTCACTTGACGGGTATGGTCACATCTTTTACCGAAACAGCATCTATTCAGGTGTGATCCCTCAGATATCTGTGATCATGGGACCTTGTGCAGGAGGGGCTGTCTATTCTCCCGCTATTACGGATTTTGTTTTCATGGTGGAAAAAACAAGCCAGATGTTTATTACGGGACCAAAAGTGATCGAGACCGTAACGGGTGAGAAGATCTCTTCAGAAGATTTAGGCGGTGCAGAAGTTCACGGATCAAAAAGCGGGAACGCACATTTTACTGCTCCAACTGAATCAGAAGTATTAGAAGATGTTAGAAGATTAATCTCCTACCTACCGCAGAATAATAAAGAGAAGACACCTGTACTGCCTTGGGGAGATGAAGAGGATGACCGTCCTGATCTGACCGAGATCATACCATTTGATTCAACTCGCCCTTATGACGTGAGAACGGTTATACAAGAAGTGGTGGATAAGGATTCCTTCATGGAGGTACATGCGCAATTCGCAAGAAATATAGTTGTAGGTTTTGCAAGGATAAAGGGTGAAGTGATAGGATTAGTATGTAATCAGCCAAAAGTCATGGCTGGAGGACTTGATATTGATTCTTCAGATAAAGCATCACGTTTTATCCGTCTATGCGATTCGTTTAACATACCCATCATCACCTTTGAAGATGTAACAGGTTTCTTCCCAGGTGTTAAACAAGAGCACGGCGGCATTATCCGCCATGGAGCAAAAATTCTATATGCCTATTCAGAAGCGACTGTTCCTAAGATAACAATCATTCTTCGAAAAGCCTATGGCGGCGCATATGTTGCACTTAATAGCAAGTCTATTGGAGCTGACTTGGTATTTGCATGGCCTAACGCAGAGATTGCTGTTATGGGACCTCAAGGGGCAGCTAATATTATCTTCTCAAAAGAGATTGAAAGAAGCGAAGATCCTGAAGCTACAAGAGCGGCTAAAATAGAAGAATATCGTACAAAGTTTGCTAACCCCTACATCGCTGCTGCGAACGGAATGGTAGATGATGTTATTGATCCGAGAGAAACAAGAATCAAGTGTATTCAGGCGCTTGACATGCTGCGAAACAAGAGTGAAGAAAGACCATACAAAAAGCATGGAAATATACCACTATAAGAAGCGAGGGAATACATAATGGTAAACGCTGAACGTTTATTAAACGAATTTTTAGAGCTCGTTCAGATCGATTCTGAAACAAGACATGAAAAAGAAATCTCTATCGTTCTCAAGAAAAAATTTGAAGAGCTTGGAGTAGACGTATTTGAAGATGATGCGGAGTCTAAAACAGAACACGCTGCAGGAAATTTAATCTGCACGTTAAAAGGGAACAATAAAGACGCAGATACGATCTATTTTACATCTCATATGGATACTGTAACGCCTGGAAATGGAATCAAACCTTCCATTAAGGACGGTTATGTAGTAACTGATGGTACAACCATTCTTGGAGCAGATGACAAAGCAGGGCTAGCGGCAATGTTCGAAGCGATTAAAGTGCTAAAAGAGCAGAATATTTCTCATGGAGATATTCAGTTCATCATAACGGTAGGAGAAGAATCTGGGCTCGTCGGGGCAAAAGCGATGGATGCTTCAAAGATTACAGCTAAATATGGTTTTGCACTAGATAGTGACGGGCCTGTTGGTGATATTATCGTAGCGGCTCCCACACAGGCGAAAGTGCGAGCAACAATCTATGGAAAATCTGCACACGCAGGTGTAGCACCTGAAAAGGGAGTATCTGCTATTACGATCGCTGCAAAAGCCATTTCCCGTATGCCGCTTGGTCGAATCGATGAGGAAACTACTGCGAATATCGGCCATTTCCACGGTGGAGGAACAGGGGAGCAAACAAACATCGTGTGTGATACTGTATTTGTTTTAGCAGAAGCTCGTTCTTTGATTCAAGAAAAGATGGAAGCTCAAACTCAAAAGATGAAAGAAGCATATGAATCTGCTGCTGCTGAAATGGGTGGGCGTGCTGATGTGAAAATTGAAGTGATGTATCCTGGCTTTAAGTTTGGTGATGGAGATCACGTTGTTGAAGTTGCTAAAAAAGCAGCTGAGAAAATTGGACGTCCTTACAGACTGCTTCATAGCGGGGGCGGAAGTGATGCTAATATTATCGCGGGTCATGGTATTCCTACGGTAAACCTGGCTGTTGGGTATGAAGAGATCCATACGACTAATGAAAGAATGCCGATTGAAGAATTGACAAAAACAGCAGAAATGGTTTTGGCTGTAATTGATGTTGCTTCTGGAAATTAAAAAAACATTGACGAAACTTGGCGAATTTCCGCCAAGTTTTTTTTCTTAGATAGGACATGATGCCTGTTTTTGTAACTGACAGAAATAAAATGTCGTTTAAAAGTTGACAGTCACTTCGTGGTTTATGTAAGATGTTTTTATCATGTAAATGAAAATATTGGAAATTAAAAGAATCTTATTTCGGGGGAGGAAATGGGATGAGTCAATTATCGGAAACACATATGATGATCAACTATATGCGTGGAGTATATAAAGTCTTAGAAGAAGATTGGCAAAAGTCCGCTAAATCAATCGGACTAACACAAGCAGAGCAGCATATCTTATGGATTGTATCTTTAGAAGAGGATATCACGATCTCAAAGATCGCTTATTATGGTTTGTGGGATGTTTCAACCGTTATGCAGGTCTTAAAGCGGTTAAAAGACAAAGGTCTTGTCACATTAGAGAAAAAGAATGATGACCGGCGCATCTCTTATGTGTATTTAACAGAAAAAGGGTTGGAAAAACATAAGGAATCAACAAGTTTCAGCTGCCAAATATACAGCTTCCTTCAAAAATGGCTCGAAGATGGAGACAAACAAGAGTTTTATCGTGACCTTATTCAATTACATAAAGATCTAAACAAGCATTTTCATGGCGAAGAATTTGTTGATTGGGTAGAGGATACTGGAAAAAGGCTTCATGAGGCAAGGTAGATACCTTGTCTTTTTTCTTTTGTTTTTAAACCCTGTCCGCTAACATATACTAATAAATAGGTTTATAAAAAGGAGTGTTCATGTGTATCAGTCTCCTGTATCTAAAAGAAGAATTATATTTCATGTGGACATGAACAGCTTCTATGCTTCTGTTGAAATGGCTAAAAACCCTGAGCTTAGAGGAAAGCCCCTCGCTGTTGCAGGGAATGTTGAAGAGCGTAAGGGCATAATCGTAACTTGCAGCTATGAAGCAAGGGAAAAAGGGGTAAGAACAACGATGCCCCTCTGGCAAGCTAGAAAACTTTGTCCAAATCTCGTCGTTGTCCCGCCAGACTTTGAAACCTATAAAATCTATTCATCGCGCATGTTTCAGGTTCTGCAAGAATATACACAAGAGGTCGAACCTGTCTCCATTGATGAGGGATATATGGATATGACAGAATGTGAGCGGCCGCTAGAAATCGCTAAAGAAATTCAGATGAGGCTGTTAAATGAGCTGAAGTTGCCGTGTTCCATCGGCATTGGCCCCAATAAATTTTTATCCAAAACGGCATCAGATATGAAAAAACCACTTGGTATTACCGTTTTAAGAAAGAGAGACCTCGCAAAGAAGCTATGGCCGTTAAAAGTGGGTGAAATGCACGGAATCGGCAAGAAAACAGAAGAAAAACTAAATAAGTATGGCATTATAACCGTAAAGGATTTAGCTGAGGCGGTAGATTATGAACTGAAGCACCGTTTTGGGATAAACGGGATCAAAATGAAAGAAAGAGCAAATGGCATAGATCCTCGTCCCGTTGACCCCAGTTCCGCAAGTGATTATCGGTCAATCGGAAGTTCTACGACATTAAGTGAAGACCTTGTCTCTGTAACTGAAGCCGAAAACGTCTTTAAAAAGCTTGCAGATAAAGTAACAGCGAGGTTAAAAGCAAAAGGCTATGTAGCTCTAACTATTGCGATCACCATTCGATACAGTGACCGTAAAACTATCACAAGAAGCAAAATGCTCCGTAATGCAACACATCGCCAAGAGGAGATCTGCAAAACAGCGTTGGACTTATTTCGCCGTCACTGGAACCACGAAGCTGTTCGTCTTCTAGGTATAACAGCTACTGAAGTAATAGAGAGAGAACATGCTACCTATCAGCTGGATCTATTCTCTGTTGAAAAAAATGAAAAGGATGCCTTGCTTCATGATGTCATGTCTTCGATCGAAAGGAAGCATGGTGAAGGAATCATTAAAAGGGGAAAAAATTAACAGGAGCTGAAAGGTATCATGAGTGAAAAAACAAGCGTGATAAGAACAGTTATGTTAATCGCCGTTCTATTTGGTGTTTTTATTTTATTTGCTTCATTTTATAAGCAAACAACTGTTAATGGATTAGATGTTTATGCGATGCAGAACGTTTCAGTGATCCACCACCCCACTTTAAGTGAATTCTTTACATCTATCACCAATGCCGCCTCCAGGCCTTATCAGTATGCGATTTATATCTTTTTTACGGTGATCTGGCTTGTTGTAGAAAGGAAATGGATAGAGCCTCTGGTTTTAGGAATCTGCCTTTTCGGGATACGATTTGAAAATCAATGGTTTAAGAGCTTGTTTGAGAGAGACAGGCCAATGTTTGATCGTGTGATAGAAATCAATGGCTATAGTTTTCCGAGTGGTCATGCAATGATTTCCATTGCCTTTTTTGGTTTTCTTGCTTATTTGCTTGTTCAAAATTATTCACTGATGCGTTCCTTTAAAAAAATAATCTATTGGCTGACCGCAATTTTTGTCGTGTTAGTCGGCTTTAGCCGAGTGTATCTAGGGGTTCATTATCCGACTGATGTTCTGGGGGGATTTGCAGCTGGCGGAACTTGGCTTCTTATTTGTGTTCTGCTATATAAGATGCTGGTTGGGCTTGTTAAGAGAAAAGTGCATGGATAGGTCTTGGTTTTTTTTTAGTGAGAACTAACTTGTTATATTCAGGGAATAGGGAAGCATTCTTCTCTGGGAAGACAGTTTCAAGTTATTATGATGATGAACACATCAAAACTGACCTCATCACATAAAGAATGAACCTTATCACATAAAAAATGAGCTCCAACACATAAAAAGAAGCTATCATCACATAATTTCAGATGTAATTCTAAAAAGTGTGCGTCTGAAAAAGACATACAAGTAAAATAGGGCACCATTTCACCCTTTAATTGGTGAAATGCTGCTTTTTTTATGGAACTACTATAAATTCCACAAAAAACATAGATAGTTCCATGGGTTTGTGCAATAAATCCACAAAATTTTGCCGTAGATCCGCGAACCTACAAACGTCGATTCATACACAGAAAAAGCTGGCTCTATCAAAAGAGCCAGCTTTAAGGGGCCGTTACCAACCACGTTCATATTGTTTCGGACTTTGAATATCTGTTCCTAGATCTTTCGCAGCAGATCGAGGCCAATATGGATCTTTTAAGAATTCACGGCCGATAAAGATTAGATCCGCTCGGTTGTTCTGCAGAATTTCTTCTGCCTGGCTGCCTGTTGTAATCAAACCAACAGCAGCTGTAGCGATTTCTGCTTCACCTTTAATCTTGTCTGCAAAAGGAACCTGATATCCGGGGAACGTATTAATTTTTGCGGGTACAACAGCTCCTGAACTGCAGTCGATCAGATCAACACCATCTTCTTTCATCCATTTTGCATAAATTACAAAATCTTCTGGTGTATTGCCTTCAGGATGGTAATCACTAGCTGAGATTCTCACAAACAGAGGACCGTCCCATTCAAGTCTTACTGAAGCAATAACCTCTTGCAAGAAACGATATCGGTTTTCCTGGCTGCCTCCATAAGAATCTGTTCGTCTATTCGAAAGCGGGGATAGGAACTCATTGATCAGATATCCATGGGCACCGTGTATCTCAATCACGTCAAAACCAGCTGTCTTTGCTCTTTTAGCAGCAGCTCTGAACTGATTTACAGTTTCTTCAATCTGTTGCAGCGTCATCTCTTCTGGTGTTTTCATCTTATCTGAAAACGCAATGGCAGACGGCGCGATGATCGGTCCATCAATCATTGCTTTCCGGCCAGCATGGGCAATCTGAATAGCTGCTTTAGAGCCGTTTTCCTGAATCGATTTTACAAGGTTCGCCAAATCCTCAACATGGCTGTCGTCCCAGATCCCCAGATCTTCCGCGCTGATTCTTCCTTGGGGACTCACAGCTGCTGCCTCTGTCATGATCAATCCTGTCTGGCCGACTGCTCTAGACGTATAATGCGTTACATGCCATGGCGTTACTCTGCCATCTTGTTCATAACAAGAATACATACACATAGGTGACATCACAATACGGTTCTTTAAAGTAACGTCACGAATGGTTAACGGCTGAAACAATAATGGTTGAATAATAAACATCTCCTTTTTTCTTTAAAAGAAATATCCCGTGTTCTGGTTCATTGTAAAACGTTTTACCACCATTTTTGAAGGAATTTGCTCTTCGTTTGTGGTGATTTACCGCTATACACTTCTTTTGCATGAATCGGATAGTCAGTAATAATAGCTTGTGTGCCCCATTCAAAAAAATAGCTCATCCATTTTGGACTGTTTACCGTATAAGGACGTACCGGTATATTGTTTTGTTTAAAGCCTTCCATAATGTATGGATGGAGAGACTTGTAGTGGGGGTGTGCGCTCTGGGAACAGACAGCTTTTACATATTCCCATGGTTCAAAAAGTCCTGAAGAATAAAGTGGAGCTGTTTCTATATAGCTATTCATCTTTCGGATCTTTACCAAGCTGTAATGATTAAATGAAGAGATAACCGTTCGTTCCTCCATCCCATAATGACGCAAGAGCTGCAATACCTTTTCTTCTAGACCGTCATATTCAATGATGTTGTTCTTTAATTCGATATTAAGAAGCATCGGAAGAGGAGCAATCCACTCTAATAGTTCTTGGAGAGAAGGAACAGGCTCACCAGCGAAGGTTTTTGAAAACCAGCTTCCTGCATCTGCCTTTGTAAGTTCGTTATATGCATAAGAAAAAACATTGCCTTTTTTATTCGTGGTCCGGTCTAATTTCTCATCATGAATGATAACAGGGATGCCGTCTTTTGAAAGCTGCACATCCAGTTCGATTCCATCTGCTCCATCTTGATAAGCTTTCTTAAATGCAGCCATTGTATTTTCAGGACAATCTTTACTGGAACCCCTGTGAGCAAAAATATAAGTCATGATCAATAGCTCCTTTCCAAACCAGATCTTAGATTAAAGTTAGTATAGGCGAAAATGAAACGGATTGGAAATGAAAGAAACCCTTCCTGATTAGGAAGGGAAAGTTTATTTTCTACGTTTGGTACGTTTCTTTTTTTCTTCTACTTTATGTTCTTCAACACTGGCCCCTTTTTCTGTCAGCCAGTGGATGAAAACAAGCTCTTTTTCTGTAAGAGATCGTTTTGTGAACTTTTCAAACTGAACGCGCAATTCAAGGTATCTTTGGGAAATTTCCGTTTCTGCCACATACATCCCTCCCTAAATCTAGCTCTACAATAAATGATAAAGACCAAGACAAGAGCTTGTCAATTTTTTCTAATCGTCAATTTCTGCAGAGAAATGTAAGGAATTGGAGCAAAATAACGAAAAGGAGTTGATAGGTTTTGAAGATCTCTATTAAATTACGTTCCCTGGTACTATCATGTTTTCTTCTATCTTCATTCACCCCGTCAGCGGTTCTGGCAGCACACCCAGGAATGCAAGAACCTGCTTATGCAAAATGGGGCAGACTCGCTATCTTTGAAACAGGAAAACGTTACCCTGATCACGACATTGTAGATTATTTATATGTTGGCCGATCAACCGCTCAAAATGAGGATATTGTCGAAAAGTTTAAGTTGTGGCTCAAGAAAGGCTCATCTGAAAAAGGAGTGATTGTGACCATCACTTTAACTCCAAGCGGTGTTTTTAAAAGTATTTCTTATCAAGAAACAGATCGGAAATCCTAATTCACACTACCTAACTCTTCTGATCGTTTGACCGCTTTTTTAATGCAGGCTAGGAAAGCATCTTGAACTTGGTATTGATCGAGCTTGCCGATTCCCGCCTCAGTTGTACCGCCAGGACTGGTCACCTTTTTTCTGAGCTCGATTGGGGATTCGGATGTTTGTTTAAGCATAAGAGATGCTCCTAGCAATGTCTGAGAAATTAGTGTTTTCGCTTCTTCATGCGAAAGGCTCAATTCTTCAGCAGCTTTTTGCATGGCTTCAGCCACATAATAGATATAAGCTGGACCGCTTCCAGAGAGTCCTGTTACGATATGAAGCTTTTCCTCTGGCACGAGTGTAACTGTTCCGATCGTCTCAAACAGTTCAAGGGATTTTTCTACATGTTCTGCTGTCGCGAACCTACCCGCAGATAGGGCAGTTGCTGAATGTCCAATAGCCGCTGATGTATTCGGCATGGCCCTGATGAGAGGATTTTCATTCTTGATCCATTCTGTAAGTGTATGTGTCGAGATACCTGCCATCACAGAAATAAGAAGCTGGTTCTTTCGAATAAATGGCTTGAGGCCTTTTACAGCATCCATAGCATCTTTTGGCTTTACTGCAAGAATGATGATATCTGCATCTGTGACGGCTTCTTCTATGGTCGATGCTGGCATTACGCCATATTTATAATGGAGTTCTTTGACCCGCTCTGTGTTATTTCGATTTTTAATCGTTATTAAATTTGCATTGCATTTTTTTGTTTTAATTAAACCTTCCATAATGGCCTCCGCCATTGCACCGGCCCCAATAAACGCTATTCTTTCTTTTTCCACAATAGATCCCTCCTCGAGTTTTTAAGTATAAAAAAACTCCCAGTCCAGTCCTAATCAAAGGACGGATGGGAGTGATCCGTGGTACCACCTTTATTGGCAAAATGATTTGCCCGCTCAAAACTGTCTCTATCGCAGAACTGCGCCAGGTTTCTCTGGATTGCTCCAGGGCAGGTTCGGCAATTCCTTTCCGGTGAAATCTTTCAGCCTATGGATTTCACTCTCTAAAATCGGGGGAAGATTGCTTACTGATCCCTTTCAACGCATTTTTATTGGCATAATTGGTATTTCTTTTATATTTTAAAAAACATTATGCTATGATTTCTATATGTATGTCAACTAGTTATTTTATTTGGAGGAAAAGATGACAAAACCATCCACCATTATCCCGATTACTCTTCCTACTCCATTTGATGTAGGTCCTGTCAACTGTGTCCTCCTAAAAGGGGATGCCGTTACACTTATTGATTCCGGTGCAAAGACCGAAGAAAGCAGAGAAGTTCTTCTTTCCTCGCTAAAGGAAAACGGAGTCACACTTGCAGATTTAGATCAATATATCTGTACACATTATCATCCAGATCATGCTGGTCTTTCAAAAGAGATCCAACAAGCAGGTGTTCAAACACTTATGCTTCAAGAAGCCGTTCCATATGTTAGCGGAAACAGTGAATTTATTGAATGGGGAGAATCATTCTATACAGAGCTATATCGTTCTTTTGGCGTACCCGATGCATTGGGAAGGCTAGAATTATTAAAGCTTCGAAAATACAGAACGTTCTCAGCTCCTTTTGTGCCAGACATCACACCGATGCCAGGGGATGCTGTGCTTGGTCATGAAGGATTCACTTTTCTAAAGACTCCCGGTCATGCACCAGATCACCTATCACTTTATAATGAGGAGCAAGGTATTATGATCGGCGGGGATGTCCTCTTGCCGCATATCTCATCCAACGCTCTTTTAGAACCCCCTGCATTAAATGACGCGGAACGGCCTAGAACACTGCTTCAGTACCGGGACACTCTTCACTATCTTTTAACTTTAAACTTGGGGTTGGTGTATCCTGGGCATGGCGAACCTTTTTCGAACGCTCATGATTTAATCAGAAAAAGACTTCAAGACCATCTGGAGCGCGCGAAAGCGATTGAACATTTATTAAGTGATGAGCCTTTAACCGTTTTTGAACTGTGTGCACGTCTTTTTCCGAAGGTATATGAAAAACAATTAGGATTAGTAGTATCAGAAGTTGCGGGACATCTTGACCTTCTTCATTCTGAATCAAGAGTTTCACATGATAAAGAGAATCATGTATTTTATTTTCGCAGAACGGGAGCTATACGATGAGTACACTCAAAGGTAAAGTGATCCTGATTACAGGAGCGTCTGGTGGACTGGGGGCCCACCTTGCTATGGATGTGGCTAAAAAAGGGGCTACTCCTATCTTGACCGCAAGAAGAGAAGAGCAATTAAAAGTGGTCCAGGATGCGATCCTAAAAGAGACAAATAGGATGGCCCCTTATTATATACTAGATGTTTCGAATCCTGACAGCGTAGATAAGGTTGTTTCCCAGATTTTGCAGGAGCATCAACGTATACATATTTTAGTCAACAATGCGGGTTATGGGATCTTCGAAGAGTTTGTTGAAGCACCTTGGAAGAATATCGAGGGGATGTTTTCAACCAATGTATTGGGACTGATGGCCTGTACGAGAGCTGTTCTGCCCCATATGCTTCAAAAGGGAAGCGGGCATATCATAAATATTGCTTCTCAAGCCGGTAAGATTTCAACACCAAAATCAAGTGTGTATGCTGCTACAAAACATGCTGTACTAGGGTTCTCGAACGGGCTGCGCCTGGAAGTGGCACATAAAGGTGTTGATGTAACAACTATCAATCCAGGACCGATCGCGACTGATTTCTTCACGCTGGCTGATCAGTCAGGCAATTATGTGAAAAACGTCCAAAAACTGATGCTGCGGCCTTCCCGTGTTTCAGAAAAAATCGTTAAAGCGATGGAACGTCCCGTACGTGAGATCAACTTGCCGTGGTGGATGAACGTAGGGAGCACCATGTATCAAGTGATGCCAAAATTAATTGAAACGCTAGGCGGAAAATCATTCCGCCAAAAATAAAGCAACCATAATAACATTATGTAAACTATCGAGCGAAACAGGTCCTGTTCTTAGAGGCAGAGCCTGTTTTTATTTTGTTGTGAAATACTCATAAACCACATCTTGGATAATAGTGTATATGGCTTCCTCCTGATCGGTCTCACTCATCTGCCCTAGTATTTTTGTCTCGAGTTCAGTCCATTCTTCTTCTGTTAATATGCAGTCTTCTTCTTCCCATAAATAATTTTTTAAGGTCTGCAGGATCATTTTCCTTAACAATGAGCGGTTCATGATTTTCACCCTTTCTTTCCTTATAAATCCTAGACTTTTGGAATAAAAACGTCAATCTGCAAAATTTGCTGAAAAAATTACCATTGTTATAGGAACATACATTCGGTTAAAATGGGTATACATATAAAGAACAGATGTTCGTAATATTGAAGGAGGTTGTGACAAATGGACTATGATGAAATGCCGAAGCGTACCATCCTGTGCATGGATATGAAGAGTTTTTATGCAAGCTGCGCAGCTGTACGCTTAGGGTTAAATCCGCTGACGTGTCATTTGGCAGTAGTGGGGGATACAGAGAGGCAGGGCAGTGTCGTTCTGGCTGCATCTCCGCGTCTAAAAGCTGATTTCGGCATCCGGACAGGAAGCAGGCTGTTTGAGATCCCGAAAAATAAAGGCATCATGATCGTAAACGCACAAATGGCTTTTTTCCTAGAGAGATCGATGGAAATCACGAAACTGCTGCATCGTTATGTCCCGCCTGAATCCATCCACACATACAGCGTAGATGAAAGTTTTCTTCAAGCAGATGGAACAGAAAAATTATGGGGAAGCGCACAAGATCTTGCAGAACGGATTCGCCGGGATATTTGGAGAGAGTTCGGATTACCGTGCGCGATTGGAATCGGTCCGAACATGCTCATGTCAAAGCTTTGTCTTGATCTTGAGGCAAAGAAAAAAGGCGTAGCCGAGTGGAGATACGAGGACGTAGAGACTAAACTTTGGCCGCTGGCTCCCCTTAGCAAGATGTGGGGAATCGGATCCCGAGTGGAGCGGGCGCTGAACAGGATGGGAATCGTGACGGTCGGTGATCTGGCGCACTATCCGCCCGAACTTTTAGAGAAAAAGTTCGGCATCATGGGAAGTCAGCTCTACTACCATGCATGGGGAGTGGATCTGTCTGAAATTGGTGCTCCTATTATGCAGGGACAGATCAGTTACGGGAAAAGTCAGATCTTACTCAGGGATTACACAGACTTAAACGAGATCAAACATGTCATTTTAGAGATGTGTGAAGAGGTGGCGAGGCGTGCAAGAAGGGCAAGAAAAGCAGGAAGAACGGTCAGCTTTGGCTTAGGATACAGCAAGGATGAAGGCGGAGGAGGCTTTTACCGGTCCAAGACGATCGACCAGCCATCCAATATCACGATGGAGCTTTACGGAGTCTGCCTCGAGTTGCTTCAAACCTTTTACCAGGGAGAGACGGTAAGAAAGATCTCCATTACTCTTTCCAACGTGTGTGAGGATACGGAAACACAGCTCACTTTGTTTTCTTTAGATCATCCACAAAAAAGAAAAATCGGCTATGTGATGGATGATATCAGGCAAAAATACGGATCTAACTCTCTTTTGCGGGCGGTTTCTTATACAAAAGGAGGAACAGCTTTATACAGAAGCCGTCTATTAGGCGGACATAAGGCTTAAGGAGGGGGAAGAACAGTGATTCGTGACAGAGGAACCATTAAGTGGACGGCAATGATGCTGCCAGAACACGTCAAAATGCTGAGAGACCATCAAGACGGTCTGGATTACGGAAGAAAACCCGAACTAGATGAACAAAAATATGAAGAATTTAATGAGGCGATCTGTATCGCGATGGAGGAGAATCACACACTGAAGTTTACGTATTTTGAAAGAGGAAGAAGTGCTGAAATAAAAGGCCGTGTTCACTACGTGGATGAATTTAAAAAGGAACTGCGCGTGATGGATGAAGCAGACAGAGTGCATATCCTTAAGGTGACAGATATTATGGATATTGAATTCACATAAAAGCGGCTCGCAGCAAAAGGATAACGGATTTGTCCTTTTGCTGCCGGTCTGTTTTTGCGGAGCGGATCTATCTAGATATTTGCTGGATTACCAAGTTTGTACATAAGTTTGATTATCATCACATTAAAAAAAACTGGCCGAATTTACTGAACCAGCTTTTTTCATCATCCGAAAATCTGTATTAAGTAGATCATGATCAACAACCCGGCAATAAAAGATAAGGTCGCTGAACGGGCGTGGCCATCGCCATGGCTTTCTGGGATAAGCTCTTTATAAACGATAAAAAGCATAGCACCAGCAGCAAAAGAAAGGCCATAAGGTACAAGGTTCTCAACATATGAAGTCAAGATAAACCCTAGCATCGCCGTTACGATTTCAACCGCTCCTGTTAACGTCGCAATAATGAAGGCTTTTACTCTGTTCATATTTTGTTGAATCAAAAAGAGCGCAACAAGCATCCCCTCTGGTGCGTTCTGAAGTCCGATCGCAAACGCAATCAAACCGCCTAGCGCATTATTATCACTCGCATAACTGACACCAACAGAAAGCCCTTCAGGCAAGTTGTGCAACGTGATGGCAGCGATCACGAGAAAAGCTTTAGCGTCAATGCCTTTGAAAATTTTAGAATGATCTAAATCAACATGCGGAACGAACCTTTCTAAAAGTAACAGTGTCAAGGTACCAAGGATGATACCGATTGTAAGAACGGTTAAGCTTGATAATTTTAAAGCTTGTGGAATCAAACTAAAAGTAGATGCAGCGACCATGATGCCTGCTGTAAGGGCAAGTAAAATGTCGCGGAACCGGTGTGTAACCTGTGACCAGAAGAGAACAGGCAAAGCACCAAACCCGGTTGCTAATGCAGATAAAACACTTCCTAATAAAGCAGCTTCCATTCAGTTACCCACCTTAGTCAAATATCCATTTTCTTAAAAATGGTCATATGGCTCTTTTAGTATACCGCCTTTTCCTTTTTAATAGAAGTAAGCACGTTTTAAGCGTGTTTTTTAAACGGAAGAATAAGAAGGTGACAACTTGAAAGTTATTATAATTGACCCGGGCCATGGAGGAAATGATCCAGGCGCGGTGAATAAAGATAATTTTGAAAAGGCATATAACCTGACAATCGCAAAGAAAGTTCAATCTTATCTTCAAGCAGACTATGAAGCTACGGTAATTTTGACGCGTACAGCTGACACGGCATTATCGTTAGATGCAAGAACAGATTTAGCAAACAGAAACAATGCAGATCTGTATGTGTCCATACACCAGAACAGCGGTGGTGGAGAAGGCTTTGAGAGCTACGTATATCCAAGTGCTGGAGCTGAAACAAGAAGGATTCAAAATGCTATACATGTACCGACTGCAGCAGTAATGACGAAATACGGTGCTAGAAATAGAGGAGAAAAACAGGCGAATTTTCATGTCCTCCGTGAGACCAAAATGCCTGCTGTCTTATTAGAAGTTCTATTTTTAGATAACGAGAAGAATATCGCCCTTTTAAAAAGAGAAGACTTTCAAAACGAAGTATCTAGGGCGATCGCCACAGGTATAGCCCAGGGTCTTTCACTCAAAAAAAAGCAGCCACAAACAAAAGGGGACTTTGCCGTTATCGCAGGTGCATTCGAACAAAAGCAAAATGCAAGTGATAGAGCCGCTTTTTTGGCAAATCAAAAGATTACAACATTTATAGATGAGGTATTAATAGGAAATAAAACCTATTACAGAGTACAAGCCGGAGCTTTTCAAGAAAGGTTGAATGCTGAGAACTTTGTCAGGAAGATTCGTTCTTTAGGCGTACCAGATGCATATGTCCTCGTAAAAGATGAAATTGCTGCTCCAGCGCCGGCACCGAATCCGCCGGCACCACTACCTCCAGATCCAGCACCTCCTAAAGGGCTGACGATTGAAGGGGAAACATTATTGTCTGCGGTTGAGATGGAGAGGGTTGTTCAAAAGGTAAATCCGAGCGCGCCATCATTAGCAGCTCTTTATGAGCAGATTGGACAAGTGTACGGAATAAGAGGAGATGTCGCGTACGCTCAAGCTATACATGAGACAGGGTATTTCCGCTTTCAGGGCAGTGTCAAGGCCTCTCAGAACAACTTTGCCGGAATCGGAGCAACGGGTAAGAATGAATCAGCAGTGTTCCGCACACCACAAGAAGGCGTATTAGCGCATATTCAGCACTTGTTTGCATATAGTTCCACAAAACCGTTACCACCGCAATATCCTCTTGTTGACCCTAGGTTTCAACTCGTACAAAGGGGAAGTGCAATAACCTGGGCACAGCTAAATGGGAAATGGGCTGTGCCGGGAACAACGTACAGTACTATGATATTTGAAATATACAAAAAGATGCTTGTTGATACGAAAACATCGCTTCAGGCAAGAATCAATACATTCAACACAAGACTAAATGAATTATAAAAAGCCGGTTTTATCTACCGGCTTTTTCTAGTTATGAGGAAAATTAGCCAAAAAGGAATGAGATATTATAAAATAATAGCGAAATACCTCCTAAGATTTGCAGCTTGCAAATAGTCCTGAAGCAAGTATTCTTTCTTTCAGCTGAGTACTTGGTGGATCACAAATAATTTCGATCGGTTCATCCGGATAGATGGATAGTGCAATAATACCTAAAAAGCTCTTCCCATCAGCTGTCCGATCTCCTTTTTTAATATAGATCGATTCTTTGAAGCTGCCGGTTAGTTCAACGAGTTTGGCAGCACGCTCTGCATATATAGGTGCAGTTGCTTTTACGATCATTATAAATAACCTCCTTTGCCAATCACACTATGTATGGATATGTGCAGAAGAAGGAAAAATGCTTACTAAATGAATAATTTTATGGAGGAGAAAATGAAATTTACAAAAAAGTGGCTATTCATCGCCTTTTTTGTGGTGATCATAATGGTCTTGATTCTTTGGCTGCAAAAAAACTATAAAGGATTTAGTCCTGAAGAATTTAGAAATTGGATCTTACGGTGGGGATGGGTAGCACCGTTTATCTTTGTTGTACTCTATACCTTGAGGCCATTTGTGTTATTTCCATCTTCCATTTTTGCTATTACAAGCGGCTTATCTTTTGGTTTTTATTGGGGATGTTTATATACATATCTTGGATCGCTAGGGGGAGGACTCCTAACCTATTATGCGATTAACCGTTTTGGCCGGTTTAAAAAGAATAAACAATGGAAAAATGAAAAGTACGAGAAAGTCCGAAGCAAAATAGAAAGAGAAGGGTTTCGTTATGTTCTGTTATTGAGATTGTTACCGGTATTAAATTATGATCTTGTAAGTTATCTAACTTCATTAACTAAGGTAAAGTTCAAGGATTATGCGATGGCAACAGCGATCGGCATCATTCCCGGTACAATCGCTTATACCTATCTGGGTACTTCCATGACATCAGGAAGCAAGGAAGTCATATGGATCGGAACAACCTTGCTTTTTGTAATTATAGGTTTGCCTCTTGTCTTTAAGAAAAAGATGAAGGCGAAGGTAGGTTTATAAAAGTTAAGAAACAAGTTCTTTTGTGATTAGGCTCATGGCAGACTCTGCATCCGAACCTTCAAAAATATAAAGGAATGAATCTCCTTCTTTTAGTGTTAAAAAGAACGATACAAGCTGAGATAATCCAGAAGCTTTAACAGTTATGCCGTCTTTGCATAAGAAGAGCTGACTATTAATCTTTTTAGCAGATTGCATAATTTCAATTGCTTTATTAACTGTATATTTTGCTGTTACTTTTACTTTTCGTGAGCAGATTTGTTTCATATGAATTAGCCTCCTGAAATGTATGATTGCTTGATTGCTGATATATTTCCCATAAGTAAGCAGGACAAAACAGGGTCTTTAGTCCTAATGTGCCATTTTGAAAAGAAGATCGAAGTAAAAAAGAGTACCGACGCCAAAAATGGCAGCAGTACTCTTTTTTATTTATGAAGAATATTACTTTGCTTTTTCACGCTTTGCCTGTCTTCTAAAGAACAGTTCATATAGAACAGGCACGATGATCAATGTTAAAAGGGTAGAAGTCGTAAGTCCACCGATTACAACAATCGCGAGTCCCTTAGAAATCAATGTTCCGGAGGATGTAGTCAATGCAAGCGGAATTAATGCTGCAATGGTAGCGAACGCTGTCATTAAGATCGGTCTTAAGCGGGTTTTACCAGCTTCTAGAAGCGCTTCCCGGACTGGCATTCCTTTTTTATCACGGTTCTGTCCAATCCGGTCAACGAGTACGATGGCATTCGTTGTAACGATGCCAATCAGCATCAGTATTCCGATCATAGCACTTACAGAAAGTGGTTCATTGATCAAATATAGACCACCGATCGCTCCGACAGGAACAAATAAGAGAGAGGAAAGGATGATAAACGGTATACGTGCACGACCGAATGTAATCAGCATCGTTAAGTAAACGAGACCGATAGCAACAATCATCGCTAACCCTAAATCTTTAAACGTATCCATTGTTTCTTCGCTTCCTCCACCGCCGTCAGTCGAAACAGAAGATGGAAGATCAACGTTATCTTCAACGCCTTTAATAACATCTTGAGTAACCTTTTGAACATTGTCTCCTTTAACTTGTGCAGAGACTTGAGCATAAATTTTACCCTCTAATTTTTGAATCCCGGTAACTGTTTCTTTTTCAGATACATCTGCAACGTCTGAAATCTTTACAGGACCAGTTGTGCCAAAAACAGTTAGGTCTTTAATCTCATCAAGTGATTTTACAGATTCTTCATACTCGACCTTAACGTTCTTTTGAGCTCCATCTAAAGTAAGTTCACCTACTTCAACCGGCTTTGTTACATCAGAGACAGCGCCTAAAATGGCAAACCCTGATACACCTTTTTCAGCCGCTTTTTCTGTATCGATGGAAACAGCCCATTGCTTTTGTGTATCTTTAAAGTTGTTTGAAACATATTTGATTGAATCGAGGGTCTTCATGTATTCTTCCACCTGGCCGGCGGCTTTTTGAAGATCCTCTAAGTTATTAGAATACAGATCGATATTTACTTCATTATTTGCCGGAGGTCCGCCGCTTGAAACTTCTTGTAAGCTGATCACTGTTCCTTCGGCTTTTTCATCTGTAATCTCTTTAATGTCTTTTTCAAGTTCTTTTAATTCTGTTTCAACATTTGCTTCTTTTTTCAGATTTACAAAATAGTTTGCTACGTTCTGACGTTTCAGGCCTGTTTGGAAATCACGGGAACCTATGCCTGCTGTAACATCCCTTATCGTATCTCGTTCTGCTAGATAATCCTCAACCTCAAGTGAGATCTCATTCGTCTTTGTAACATTTGTACTTGCAGGCAGTTCAACATTGACGGTTAATGTTTTTTGTTCTTCATTTGGAAGGAAAACCATTCCAAGCTTTGAAGCAAGGAAGAATGATCCTCCAAGGAGAATAAATGATGTAAACAGAACAAGGAACTTATGGTTAAGAGATGCTTTGATGAGCTTTTCGTAACCACGCTGCAATGGTCCATCGTTCTTCTCTGGTTTTACTCTCTTAAACGCATATTTTGCAAGGATTGGAACAATCGTAATAGCAACGATCAATGATGCCAGCAACGCAAAGACAACTGTTAAGGCAAACGGCAAGAAGAACTCGCCCGTTATACCGCCAACAAGACCGAGCGGTAAAAATACAACTACTGTTGTAATGGTTGAAGAGACGATCGCTTTTAGGATCTCACGTGTTGAATCGATGATCAACTCATCCCGATCGTAAACACCATCTGCTTTTCTGATCCTTCTAAAAATATTTTCAATAACAACGATGCTATCATCTACAACCCGGCCGACCGCAACAGCCATTCCGCCTAATGTCATAATATTTAATGTAATATCAAGACGGTCTAGGAAGATCGCTGAAACGAGCAGTGAGAGCGGGATAGAAATGATCGCAATAATAGTCGCTCTAAAATTACGAAGAAAGATCAGAACCGCCAATGAAGCGAATAGGGCTCCGAACAGACCTTCTTTAACAAGCGTGTTTACGGAATCTTTGATGCCTTCAGCCTGACCGAATCCAATCGCGTAATTCAGTTTATCATCGTATTTTTCTTTATCCAGCACTTCAATAACTTTTTCAGCTACTTCTACTGTGTTCGCATCTTGTTTTTTTGTTACCGCCATAGAAAGTGAAGACTTCTGGTTATATCTTGTAATTTCACTTACATCGTCTGTTTCTTTTACTTCAGCAATGTCACCAATTTTTAAGCTTGCTTTCGCTTGTATTTGTGAAGGAGCTCCTTGGCCGCCTAATGTTTCGGGACCGCCAGCTCCGCCTGGTGCCCTATTGCCTTCCGTACTCCCGGCACCGTCTGGAGCTTGAGTCAATGCACCTTGGCTGTTTGAAATCGTGATTTCTTTTAATTCAGAGACTGTATCAACTGCTTCTTCAACACGAACGGGAACCGTAAGAGAGTCATCAGTTACTGTTCCTGCAGGGAAGGAGAGATCACGGCTGTTGATCGCTTCTTTTACTGAGTTTAATGTTACGCCGGCCGCTTTTGCTTTCTCACGGTCTAATGTAATGGAAACGAAGGTTTCTTTTACCCCGCCTACTGAAACGTTGTTAACACCTTGGATCTTTTTAAGCTCTGGAACCAATTCGTCATTTACAAACCCTTGAATATTTTCTCCTTCTTTTTCAGGGAATAAAGAGATATTATAAATGGGTATCGTACCGAAAGAAAAACGGCTAACTTCAGGTTCTACATCCTCAGGAAGATCGGTTTCTGAAACGATGGATTTCACTTGATCTTCAACCTCATCCATGTCTGCAGTAAACGGAAAGTCCATACTTATGATCGAAACACTTTCAAGTGAAGAGCTCTTTACCGTTTTTACATCTTCAACTTGTTTTAATAGAGTCTCCAGCTTGTCTGTCACTTGTTCGTTGACATCTTCAGGTGATGCCCCAGGATAAACAGTTTGAATGGTCAATTGTGGAAACTCAACATTTGGGAGCAAATCCACTTTTAAGTTAGTGAACGAGAAAACCCCGCCAACGATGAGTAAAAATGAAAAAATAAAGATAGCTGCCGGGTTTTTTAGACTAAATCTAGTTAACCAGTTCATTGTTTCCTCTCCTGCCTATTATGTTTCATATGTGTATTTTCACTTATGTTTATCTATAATATAATAAATGAATAAGATTTATTTCAAGTTATATGGATAAAAAATATGTTACAATGCAAAACAGTACAGGTAGAAAGAAGGGTAACAAATGGCGTTAAGGTATGCGCTGTTAGGTTTATTGGCGAAAAATGAAGCGACAGGATATGAGCTTACGCAGCAATTTAAAGAAACAGTTATTCATTTTTGGACAGCCCATCATACTCAGATTTATCGTGAACTTTTGAAAATGGAAGAAGAAGGCTTAACTCATTCTAAGACTGTCCAGCAAAGTGATTATCCGGATAAAAAAATATATACGATTACAGATAAAGGGTTTGAAAAGCTGCTCGAATGGATGCTCAACAAGCCTGTAAGTGTTCCAAAGCTAAAAGATGATCTTTTATTAAGGGTCTCGATGTTTCACTTTATTCCTGCAGAAAAAGCGATTGCTTTTTTAGAAAAAAGTAAGGAACACCATCAAATGGGACTTATGATGACAAAGAAATGGCAGGATGAACATTTTCCCGAAGGCAGGTATGGTCAAAACGAACTCGGTGAGTATTTAACGAGTGAGTATGGCATTCGATACATGGAGAGCTGGTTATCCTGGTGTAACTGGGCCATAAAGGTATTGAAAAAGAAAGGTGTGTCTTAATTAAAGGATGGATATCATTTTTACAGATAGAGCATTAGCACGGCTGCAAAATAAGACAGAAGGAAAAGAAGGATATATAAAATTAAAGCATGATACGGAAGGTTGTGGATGTGTCGTTAGCGGAGTGGCTGCGATCTGGCTTATTGATCAGCCGGAGGAAAACGATACGAAGGTAAAGACAAACGGTCCTGATCTTTATCTGGACTATAACACGGAGGTTTTCTTTGATGAAAAAATGACGATCGATGCTCCTCGGGGCAATCACTTTTCATTAAAAAGTCCAAGTGAGATCTTGAACCATTCCATGAAATATTATGATAAAACGAAACTAAACACGGGCCGTTAAGCCCGTGTTTTTTAATGTTGAGGAACACTCCGCATTAATTGAAATTGTTTGCTTGCAACAGGCTTAGAAAGAAGAGGAGAAATGTATGCAGCGGCTTCTAACAATTTATCCAGATGAATACCTGTTGAGATTCCCATTTGAGAAAGCATATAGACCACATCTTCTGAAGCCACATTACCAGTAGCGCCTGGTGCAAAAGGACAGCCGCCAAGTCCGCCTGCAGATGTGTCAAAACGGTCTATTCCTGCCTGTAAACTAGCAAATATATTGGCTAGCGCCATCCCGCGGGTATCGTGGAAATGAGCAGTCAGCAAAGTTGTAGCACGCAGATGATGCTTTAATAGTGTAAACAGTTCATAGCACTCTGATGGATTTGCCATGCCGATTGTGTCAGCAACACTCAGTTCGTCTACACCCATATCCTCAAATTCCTGGCAAACCTTCAGCACATCTTGTTCATCGATCTTTCCTTCGAACGGACAATAGAAACTGGTAGAGATACAAGCTCTTACAAAATATCCTTTGCGTTTTAGATCATCAATAAGCGGCCTTAGTTCATTCATGCTTTCTTCTGTTGTTTTATTAATGTTTTTTTTGTTAAACGTATCACTTACACCCACGAACACCGCAATATGTTTCACGCCTGATCCAATGGCTAGATCAATCCCTTTTTTATTAGGTGCAAGAACAAAATTTCGAGAATCATCCAAACAGTTCTCGAGAACGATTGAGGCGTCCTGCATTTGAGGAACCCACTTTGGTGAAACAAATGAAGTCAGTTCCATCTCTTGAAAACCTGCATTTTTCAACAGCGAAATAAATTCGATCTTATTATTTGCAGGTATAAGATTTTTTTCATTCTGAAGTCCGTCCCGCGGTCCAACTTCAATTAGTGTGACTCTCTCAGGTAAGTCCACCTTTTAATAACCCCTTTCTTGAAAGCGTTTTCCTTAGTTTATTGTAACGAATTAAAAACGTGAGTTGCAACACATTTCAATAAATATGGTATGATAAAAAGGAATTTTCAGAAATTTTAGGAGTTTAATGAGGAGGAGACTAAGAATGGTTTCAAGAGAGAGAGATGCCGTTATTGTAAGCGCTGTCAGAACGCCGATCGGAAGTTTCATGGGAAGTTTTAAGACGGTTTCTGCGACAGAACTAGGAGCAATTGCCATTAAAGACTCATTAAAGAAAGCAGGAGTTCCACATGATTCAGTAGATGAAGTGATCATGGGAAACGTACTGCAAGCAGGACTTGGTCAGAATCCTGCACGTCAGGCTGCCATTAAAGCTGGGCTGCCAAATGAAGTATCAAGTATGACGGTGAATAAAGTTTGTGGCTCAGGGTTAAAAGCCCTTCATCTAGCATGCCAAGCGATCTGGCTGAACGAAGCGGATACAATCGTTTGCGGTGGTATGGAAAACATGAGCCAAGCTCCTTATCTATTGAACGGAGCAAGAGATGGTCTTCGTATGGGGAACGCACCAATGGTCGATTCGATGATCCAAGATGGCCTGTGGTGTGCGTTTGGCGATTATCATATGGGAATTACAGCTGAAAATCTATGTGAAACACATTCTTTATCTCGTGAAGAACTGGATGAATTTTCAGCTGAAAGCCAAAGAAAGTGTGCCGAAGCACAAGAACAAGGAAAATTTGATGATGAGATCACTCCGGTGGAGATCCCTCAGCGCAAGGGTGATCCCGTAATAATAGATAAAGATGAATATCCAAAACCTACCTCTACCGTTGAAAAATTAGGCAAGTTAAGACCTGCCTTTAAAAAAGAAGGAATGGTAACTGCAGGTAATGCTTCAGGCATCAATGACGGTGCAGCTGCACTTGTTGTGATGAGCAGAAAGAAAGCAGAAGAACTGGGATTAAAACCGCTTGCTGTCGTTAAAGCAAATGCGAGTGCTGGTGTTGCTCCAGAAGTGATGGGAATCGGTCCTGTTGAAGCTGTAAAGAAAGTGTTGAAAAAAGCTGAACTAGAGATGAAAGATTTAGATCTTGTAGAAGCAAACGAAGCATTTGCAAGCCAATCACTGGCTGTTGGCAAAGATCTAGAGTTTGATAAAGAAAAACTTAATGTGAACGGTGGAGCTATTGCGCTAGGACATCCAATCGGAGCCAGCGGTGCCAGAATTGTAGTTACCCTGC
Organism: Fictibacillus barbaricus; assembly: GCF_014635025.1. Taxonomy (GTDB): domain Bacteria; phylum Bacillota; class Bacilli; order Bacillales; family Fictibacillaceae; genus Fictibacillus; species Fictibacillus barbaricus. The sequence goes on from NZ_BMCE01000001.1 coordinate 1,662,456, forward strand.
TCCATGAGATGAAACGAAGAAATTCAAAAAGAGGTCTTGCAACGCTCTGTATCGGTGGAGGCCAAGGTGTAGCATCAATCTTTGAAAACGAAGAGGCGTAAAAGGAGAGATAACTATGAAACCAATATTGAATTCAGCACTTGAAGCTGTAGAGGACATTAAAGACGGATCGACCCTGTTGGTTGGTGGGTTTGGATTAGTTGGAATCCCTGAAAACTTAATCCTTGCTCTGGTTGAAAAAGGAACGAAAGATCTTACAGTTATCTCGAACAATTGCGGTGTAGATGACTGGGGTCTGGGGTTATTGTTAAAAAACAAACAGATCAAAAAGATGGTCGGATCTTATGTTGGTGAGAACAAAGAGTTTGAAAGACAAGTATTATCCGGTGAAATAGAAGTAGATCTAATCCCTCAAGGAACACTTGCTGAGAGAATCAGAGCAGGCGGAGCAGGAATTCCTGCATTCTACACACCAGCAGGGGTAGGGACTCCGATTGCAGAGGGGAAAGAAACACGTACGTTTAACGGGAAAGAATATTTGCTTGAAGAAGGAATTGTTGCTGATTTCAGCTTGATCCGTGCGGCTAAAGGTGATAAAGCTGGCAATCTTATCTATAACAAAACAGCCCGTAACTTTAACCCGATGATCGCAGCGGCTGGCAAAGTAACGATAGCTGAAGTAGAAGAAATGGTGGAGATCGGCGACCTGCACCCGGATTACATACATACACCAGGTGTATATGTACAAAAGATGATCGTAGGAACACAAGAAAAACGCATCGAGCGTTTAACGGTAAAACAAGGGTAAGAGGAGGGAAACCATAATGAATATTAGAGAAAGAATCGCAAAGAGAGCAGAGAAAGAAATTGAATCAGGGTTCTATGTAAATTTAGGTATTGGGATGCCTACAATGGTTGCAAACTTTATCTCAGATAATAAAGAGGTTGTGCTGCAATCAGAAAACGGTCTTTTAGGAATTGGACCATATCCACTTGAAAGTGAAGTAGATCCTGATCTTATCAATGCGGGGAAAGAAACCGTAACAGCTATAAAAGGAGCTTCCTATTTTGACAGTTCGGAGTCTTTTGCGATGATCCGCGGAGGTCATATCGATATTGCGATTCTAGGTGGGATGGAAGTTTCAGAGAACGGCGACTTAGCAAACTGGATGATTCCTGGGAAGATGATAAAAGGAATGGGCGGTGCAATGGATTTAGTGCATGGCGCTAAGAAAATTATTGTTATTATGGAACATGTAAACAAAGCCGGAGACAGTAAGATATTAAAGCAATGTCAGCTTCCGTTAACAGGTAAAGGTGTCGTTGAACGAATCATAACGGACCGTGCCGTTATGGATGTTTCAGATCAAGGGCTAGTCTTAAGAGAAGTAGCGGAAGGCTACACAGTTGATGATGTCCTAAAATCAACCGAAGCAAAGCTCATTGTTTCAGAAGATGTGAAACTGGACGCTTATTAAAAAAACAAGGCCTTTATTCTTTAATGAGAAGGTGATAAAAGCATGGGGATGTATGTAATAGACGGTGCTAGAACACCATTTGGGTCGTACGGCAAATCATTAACTGATATAAACCCAACACAGTTAGGCGAAATAACAGCCATTGAAGCTATTAAACGAGCACAACTAACTCCTGGTGAGATAACCGATGTTGTCTATGGGAACGTAATTCATTCTAGTAAGAATGCAGCATATGTGGCTCGTCATACAGCTTTAAAAGCAGGGGTTTCCTCAGATGTTCCTGCTATGCTGGTTAATCGTTTATGCGGATCTGGCATGCAGGCAGTCGTTTCTGCTATTCAGAACCTTCGAGACCATGAAGATGGGATAGCACTTTGCGGAGGTATCGAAAACATGTCGCAGTCTCCGCATGCTTCGTTCACTCACCGTTTTCACAATCAGAAGTTTGGGGCGATCTCTTTTGAAGATATGCTTCTACAGACCTTAAGTGATGAGTATATTGGATCCGGAATGGGGATCACGGCTGAAAACCTTGCAAATCAATATAACATTTCGAGGGAAGAACAAGATGAATATGCGAGTTTAAGTCATCGTAAAGCTGCGGAAGCTAGAGCACATGGCAGGTTGAATGAAGAGATCGTCCCTGTGCCGTTAGTTCGCGGGGAGCTCTTTTCAGAGGATGAAGGGATAAAGCCCGATACATCTGTATCTTTGCTCGGACAATTAAGACCTTCCTTTCTGAAAGATGGAACAGTAACAGCAGGCAACTCTTCTTCTATTAATGATGGTGCTGTATCTCTTATAATTGCTCACGAAAAACAAGTTAAAAAGAAAAAGCTGACACCGATCGCTGAGATTGTTTCTTGGTCAGTAACAGGTGTTGATCCATCAATTATGGGAATAGGTCCTGTTCCAGCTATTCAAAAACTGCTTCAAAGAGAGAACTTATCTTTAGATGAGGTTGGCTTGTTTGAGGTTAATGAAGCATTTAGCTCCCAATTCTTAGCTGTTGAAAAGGAGCTTAAACTGGAAAGAAGCCGAACGAACGTTAACGGCGGGGCCATAGCACTTGGCCATCCTGTAGGCGCGAGCGGGGCAAGATTACTCTTGACATTGGCGTATGAAATGAAACACCGCAACGAAAAATATGGGGTAGCAAGTCTTTGTATTGGCGGAGGACAAGGAATCGCTATGCTTCTTAAACTAGTTAAGTAATAAGAAAAAGTCCCGACAGCATCAGCTGAATGGGACTTTTATCTTTTTACGCACGATGCGTTTCATAGATCTCTGCAGGAAACAGTGAGTCTAATTGTTTGATCATATCTTCTGTCAGCGGTGGAGCGCTCAAAGCTTCAATATTTTCTGAGAGCTGTTCTACTGAACTTGCACCAGCAACTGCTGTTGCTACCACTGGGTGACTGAGCACGAACTGAAGTGCTGTGTGGATCGTGCTTTTATTCTGTATGAACATTTTAGCTTCAGCCAATTTCTCCTGTATATCTGAGCCTCTATGAGATAAGTAATCTTCTTCTGGATTCTTACTGAACGCTTTCTCACTAAGCCATCCTTTAGCAACAGGGCCTCTTGCGACCACGCTTATGTTCTTTGAAGATAGATAGGAAAAAAGTTCCTCAGGACGTCTATCCAATAAGCTATATTGCATCATAACACTCTGAATATTTGAGTGTTCAGCATAGTACTTTATCGTGTTTGGACGAATGGACGATATGCCGTAATAACGCACAAGACCTTCTGAGACGAGCTCCTCAAAAGCTTCAATGGTCTCATCCATCGGATCATCAATAGTTCCTCCATGAAGCTGATAAAGGTCGATATAATCCGTTTGCAAACGTTGAAGACTGTGTTTGAGGGCAGATTTAATATATTTTTTTGAAGGGTTCCAATTCCAGCTATCTTTTGACTGATTCCATTCGTTTCCGCCTTTTGTTGCGAGAATAATATCATGTCTTACATCTTTTAGAGTTTTTCCGATGAACTCTTCATTCCAGCCAAAGCCATATAGATCTGCAGTATCGAAGTAGTTAATCCCTTTTTCAAGTGCGGTTTTAACGATTTTTTCATTTTCGTTTCCAAGCTTTGGAGATAATGACATGCATCCTAGACTGAGTTCACTTACATAGAGATCAGAGGATCCCACTCTTCTTTTGTTCATCATACAAATCACCTCTATACTATGAGTTTACGTTATTTATTTGTCTTAAACGTACCATACTGCTAGATAAAATAAAAAAAGTAAGCACAACCGTTTATTGCATGATTAAAACAAAAAAAACCGATGCGTTCATACGATCGCACCGGTTTACGTTTACACTTATTTTTTGGGAGACGCAGCGTTAATCCAATCCTGAACGAGCTCATGCTGTCTCATATAATTTCGTAGCATGTATTTAATCTGCCATGCTTTGCCTACTAAAGTGATCCCTTTTGGCTGAAGGTAGATCTTCACCCTCATTACCCCCTTCATCTCCTAGTAATTGCAGTATTCCAAAGTATGATAGACTTTATGTAGTGAAGAAGATAAATAGACCATTGGAGTGTGAAAAATGGAAAACCTATACGAAAAAACCTTAAGCAAAGAACAAATTTACAGTGGCAAGATTATTGATCTATATATAGAAGAAGTTGAACTGCCAAACAAGAAGAAGGGGAAACGAGAAATTGTAAAACATCCTGGTGCAGTAGCAGTTCTGGCTGTAACAGATGAAGGGAAAATGCTGATGGTTGAACAATTCCGGAAACCTCTTGAAAAGACGATCATAGAGATACCAGCAGGAAAGCTTGAAAAAGGGGAAGATCCGCTCTTATGCGCAAAACGTGAATTGCTGGAAGAGACAGGCTTTAGCTGTGAAGCGATGGAATCTATCGGCTCGTTCTACACATCCCCAGGGTTTGCTGATGAATTGATCCATCTTTATTTTACAGATTCACTCGTAAAAGAAGGGGAACAAATGACAGATGAAGATGAGTTTTTAAATGTTCTGGAAGTCAGTGTTGATGAAGCGAAAGAAATGATGAGTACACAAAAAATCCATGATGCCAAAACAGCTTACAGTGTCATGTATATGGAGTTAGCTCGTGCACTCAAAAAATAAGCTATCGCCTTACTTTGCTGATATGCATATTCATATCGGCTCATCCAGAACAGGTAAGGCTATCAAAATAACAGGTTCACGTTCGCTAACTCTTTCAAACATATTAGAAGAAGCAAAAAACAAAAAGGGCATGAACATGATAGGGATCATTGACTGTCATGCACCTGAAGTAATTGAGGAATTAAAGCAGCTTAAGAAAGATGGACGACTTATCGAGTTAAAAGGCGGGGGCTTAGATATTGACGGACTCACACTGATTCCGGGAGCGGAAATTGAGATAAATGACCAAAACTGTCAAGGGCCGATCCATGTTCTTGCCTACATGCCTTCCATAGATAAGATGGAACAATTAAGTGATTGGTTAACATCCCGAATGAAAAATATTAATCTAAGCTCACAGCGGATGTATGGTAGTGCTATCGAACTGCAGCAATTTGTAAAGAAATTAGGCGGACTTTTTATTCCTGCCCATATTTTTACCCCGTTTAAAAGTTTATATGGAAAAGGGGTCAAAGCATCTTTAACTGAAGTGCTTGATCCGGCCAAAATTGATGCTGTTGAACTTGGACTTAGTTCAAATACTGAAATGGCATCCCGAGTGGACGAACTTACGCCTTTTACGTTTTTAACTAATTCTGATGCTCACTCCCTGGAGAAGATTGCACGTGAATACCAGATGATTTCTTTAAAGGAAGCTACTTTTGATGAATTTAAAAAGGCACTGCAAGAGATAGAGGGAAGAGAAATTATTGCAAATTATGGTCTGAACCCATACCTTGGTAAATACTACAATTCTGTTTGTGAGAAATGTTTGCATGTCTATCAAATAAACAGCAGTAGTTGCAGTGGATGTGGAAGTAATAGGTTTATTAAAGGAGTAAATGACCGGATCAATGAGCTCCAAAGCATTGGTAATACTAAAAGAAACCGTCCTCCTTATATTCATCAGATTCCACTAGAATTCATACCAGGACTCGGGCCGAAAACATTGGCTAGATTACGCCATGCATTTGGAACTGATATGGATATTATACACGCGGTGCCAAGAGAGAGATTGCTGCAGATTGTAAAGCCGGTGCTTGCAGATCATATTCTTTCTGCCAGGAGTGGTGAACTTTCCATCCAAATCGGCGGCGGTGGAACCTATGGAAAGATTATCTCAAGTAAACCTAGTAACTCGTAAAAAATGAGACATACCTCTTCTGCTGATTCATAGAATAGAATTAAGAGTTTCGGTGGAGGAGGCATCTCATATGGACAGTTTACGCTATTACATGCATCGTCATCTTGAGGAAAATAAAACACTGTATGCGTTTGTAGGTGTTCTATTCTTAATGGGTGTTATTTTTGGAGCTATTATTGTAAATTCCCTGAGTTTAAATCAAAAACAAGATCTTTATACGTACTTATCCCGTTTCTTCGTACAAGCAGCAGAAGGGGGCTTTACCAGCCGATCGGATATGTTTTTTCAAAGTTTTGGCCATTACTTGAAATATATGGGTCTGATGTGGGTGCTCGGCTTATCTGTTATTGGTTTGCCAGTGATTTTGGTTATGCTGTTTTTAAAAGGGGTAGTTATAGGTTTTACGGTAGGGTTCTTGGTTAATCAGATGGGTTGGTACGGTTTTTTATTATCATTTGTTTCAGTTCTGCCGCAAAACGTACTATTAATTCCCGCCTTTATCATTGTTACAGTCGCAGCTGTTGCTTTTTCTATCAAGATGATCAGGCAGCTTGCATTCAAAAGACATCATATGCCTTTTTTACCGCAGCTTATGAGATATACTCTTTTAGTTGCTGGCGTAGGAGTCATGGTGTTCTTAGCGTCAACTCTCGAAGCTTTTTTCACACCGGCTTTAATGGAACAGGTGATTAAATGGTCGATCGGATAGATTTCTATAATAACTATTTTTTTATAATAAGTTTAAATCGTTATTTAAAATGACTTTAAATTGACAACTTTTTTCTCCATGCTTATAATTGTCTTGTGTATACATAAGGAGGAAACGGGTATGGAAAGCAGAATCGACCGTATCAAAAAACAGCTGCATTCACAAAGTTATAAGCTGACTCCACAGCGTGAGGCGACCGTGAGAGTCCTCCTCGAAAACGAAGAAGATCACTTAAGTGCGGAAGATGTTTATCTGCTCGTAAAAGAAAAGGCGCCGGAGATTGGTTTGGCGACCGTTTACCGTACTCTGGAACTCTTAACCGAACTTAAAGTAGTAGATAAAATTAACTTTGGTGATGGAGTTTCCCGCTACGATCTTAGAACAGAAGGTGCTGATCACTTTCATCATCATCTTGTATGTATCGAGTGTGGAGCGGTGGATGAGATACAAGAAGACCTTCTTGGCGATGTGGAAAAAGTTGTTGAAGAAGGCTGGAACTTTAAAATTAAAGACCATAGGCTGACATTTCACGGAATCTGTCACAGATGTCATCCAAAGGATCATAAAGAAAGTGAAGGAAGCGAAGAATAGGAGCTTCCTTCTTTTTGTTTTTTACATTCTTTTGAAAATAGGTAAAGAAATATTTACAAAGTCCAGAGAATCGGGTAACGTATGATGTGTAGTTTCAACTTTTATGTATAATCAGGGAACATGTGGGCATAACCTGTACTATATGAGGACAGGGGTGGACACGATGATTTCCTGGTTGAAAATCGTTTGGAATACAACAAAGGTATTCTTTGCTTTTTCTATCTGCACGCTTGTTTTTTATTTTGGTTTGCTTTGGATCAATCAAGAATACGAGAACTATCATAGATATGACGAACCTAAAGGAAAAGCGGTTAAAGTTTTTAATTTAAGTTCTGAGAAAGATTCAAACCTTGTGAAAAGGCTTTTCTACTTTTACCAGACGGGTGAGTAAGGAGGGGTATAGTGAACGATCATGTTCAGAATTTTCTTCAATACATTATTGTAGAACGAGCCCTCTCAAAAAACACAATAGACTCTTATAAAAGAGATTTGACTCAATATGTACGTTACTTAGAAAAAGTGGAATCCGTTGAAACGATGGATAAGATCGACCGTAATCACATTATGGGATATCTCTTATTTTTAAAAGAAAATGGTAAGGCTTCCACAACACTTGCCCGTAATATCGCATCGATCAGATCATTTCACCAGTTTCTTTTTAGGGAGAAGGCTTCCGTTAATGATCCTTCTGTACATATTGAAACACCAAAAACAGAAAGAAAGCTGCCTAAAGTCTTGTCGACACAAGAAGTAGAGGCATTGCTCGAAACACCTGCTTCGAACGATCCTTTTTCACAGCGTGATAAAGCTATGCTGGAACTTCTTTACGCTACAGGCATACGGGTATCTGAACTCGTGCAGCTAAATATCTCGGATGTACATTTAGATATGGGATTTATACGCTGCATCGGGAAAGGGAACAAAGAACGAATCATTCCGCTTGGGAAGATGGCACAAACCGCCATTGAACGTTATTTACATAATGGACGTTCAACCATGTTAAAAGGTAAAAAAACAGAAGCACTTTTTTTGAATCACCATGGGAACCGGTTATCACGGCAAGGGTTTTGGAAAATATTAAAGCAGCTAGCTAGAAGAGCTCATATCGAGAAAGAGTTGACACCGCATACGCTTCGGCATTCCTTTGCGACACATCTTTTAGAGAATGGAGCTGACTTGCGGGCTGTACAAGAAATGTTAGGTCATGCTGACATCTCAACTACACAAATTTATACACATGTAACCAAAACAAGACTTAAAGATGTTTACTCCGCCTTCCATCCGAGGGCGTGAGCTTTCTTTTTCAATTTAGTTGTCAGACTTCCGACATCAGTTGGGTTTTGTTTGTTGTTCCTATTAAAAGGAAATAGTAAATATAGTGTATGTATGAAATTCAGGAGGAAAAAATGAAACAATCACGTTTTAAACGAACTTTTTTAATCGTAATGGATTCCGTTGGGATCGGTGAGGCACCAGACGCAGAAAGGTTTGGAGATAAAGGGGCTCATACATTGGGACATATCGCAGAACATATGAACGGCCTTAAAGTTCCTAATATGGAGAAACTGGGGCTTGGCAATATCGATTCTACGATGAAAGGGATTGAGCAGGCTGAGAAGCCACTTGGTCACTATGCAAAACTTCCTGAACTCTCAAACGGCAAGGATACAATGACAGGCCACTGGGAGATCATGGGCCTTCATATAAAAGAACCGTTTCAAACATTTCCGGATGGTTTTCCCGATGAACTGATCGACATGCTCACTGAAAAATGGGGAAGAGGGATTTTGGGGAACAAAGCGGCCTCAGGTACTGAAATTATTTCAGAGCTTGGGGAAGAACACGTAAAGACGGGGAAATTGATCGTTTATACTTCGGCCGATTCCGTATTACAGATTGCTGCACATGAAGATGTTGTTCCTCTAGAAGAATTATATGAGATCTGTGAAACAGCAAGGGAAATGACAAGAGAAGGAAAGTACATGCTAGGCAGAATCATCGCACGTCCGTTTAAAGGGGAGCCAGGGTCTTTTGAACGAACGTCTAACCGACACGATTATGCGCTTAAGCCGTTCGGCCGAACGGTAATGAACGAGCTTCAAGATCAAGGTTACGATAGCATCGCATTAGGGAAGATTTCGGACATCTTTGATGGAGAAGGAGTCACAAAGGCGATCCGTACAAAATCAAACAAGGACGGTATGGATAAGCTCATCGAGTCCATGGATGAGGATTTTACAGGGTTAAACTTCTTAAACCTTGTTGATTTTGATGCCTTATTTGGGCACAGAAGAGATCCTAAGGGATATGGAGAAGCATTGCAGGATTTTGATGCTCGTTTACCTGAAGTACTTGAGAAGTTAAAAGATGATGATCTGCTTATGATCACAGCTGATCATGGGAACGATCCTGTCCATCATGGAACTGACCATACTCGTGAATATGTGCCATTGATGGTATACCACAAAGGAATCGAAAAAGGTAAGAAGTTGGATGTTGGCAATACTTTTGCTGATATTGGAGCAACGATCGCTGAAATCTACGATGTAAAGAAACCTGAGATCGGTCAGAGTTTTTTAAGCCAGCTATAAATTAAGGGGGAAAATACCATGTCAAATCAATTACAGACGTCTGCAGAATTTATTCAATCAAAACTTACTACTACACCTAAAATAGGTTTGATCCTCGGTTCTGGATTAGGAATCCTTGCTGAAGAGATTGAAAATCCGGTTGTTATACCATATTCCGATATTCCTGAATTTCCTGTGTCAACGGTTGAAGGTCATGCGGGACAACTTGTTATCGGTGAACTAGCTGGGAAACAGGTAGTAGCGATGCAAGGGCGTTTTCATTATTACGAAGGATATTCAATGGAGAAAGTAACATTTCCTGTTCGTGTCATGAAGTTGATCGGTGTTGAAACGATCTTAGTAACTAATGCCGCAGGAGGAGTCAATAAAGACTTTGAAGCTGGAGATCTAATGCTAATAACAGATCATATTAACAATCTTGGTGACAACCCTCTAATTGGTGCAAATGATAACTCATTCGGGGTGCGTTTCCCGGATATGAGTGAGGCATATACAGCTTCACTGCAGGAAGTGGCACGTAAAGTATCCAAAGAATTAAACATCAATTTAAAAGAAGGTGTTTATGTAGGAAATACTGGACCTTCCTATGAAACTCCTGCTGAGGTAAGAATGCTTCGAATCCTTGGAGCGGATGCTGTAGGAATGTCCACAGTTCCAGAAGTTATCATCGCACGACATGCGGGTATGAAGGTGCTTGGAATTTCATGTATTTCAAACATGGCAGCAGGAATCTTAGACCAGCCGCTGACTCACGATGAAGTAATGGAAACAACAGAAATGGTAAAGGCTAATTTTCTGTCCCTGGTAAAAGGAATCGTAAAAGAAATTTAAGGGAAATCTCTTGTGTAACGGACATGGCTATTGCCGATGAACTTGAGCCATTAACACATGAACAACTAGTTGCGGTGGCAAACCGTGCAAAACCAACATTTATAAAGCTTGTTAAACAAATCGTTTCAGATGTATCGTTATAAGAAAGTGGTGTTATTTATATGAGAATGGTTGATTTGATTCAAAAAAAGCGTGATGGCAAAGAACTAACAAAAGCGGAGATTGATTACATCATTCAAAACTATACGAGTGGTGCTATTCCAGATTACCAGATGTCTGCTTTTGCTATGGCAGTCTATTTTAAAGATATGTCTACTGAAGAACGTGCTAATTTTACGATGGCGATGGTAGAATCTGGTGATCAGATAGACCTTTCTGCTATTGAAGGAATCAAAGTTGATAAGCACTCCACAGGCGGTGTAGGTGATACTACAACACTTGTTTTAGCACCTTTAGTTGCTGCACTTGGTGTACCTGTAGCAAAAATGTCAGGAAGAGGACTTGGTCATACAGGTGGAACGATCGATAAATTAGAGGCTGTTCCTGGGTTCCATGTTGAGATTGATAACGATCAGTTTATTGATCTTGTAAACAAGAATAAGCTTGCCGTTATCGGACAGAGCGGCAACTTAACGCCTGCTGATAAAAAACTCTACGGTCTACGTGATGTAACAGCAACTGTTAATTCCATTCCGCTGATTGCGAGTTCAATCATGAGCAAGAAAATCGCGGCAGGTGCTGATGCTATCGTACTGGATGTAAAAACAGGTGCTGGAGCATTCATGAAGACACCGGAAGAAGCAGAAGAACTAGCAAACGCGATGGTGAAAATCGGAAATGCTGTTGGAAGAAATACGATGGCTGTTATTTCAGATATGAGCCAGCCACTTGGTCTTGCGATCGGAAATGCACTTGAGATTAAAGAAGCGATCGATACACTTAAAGGGAATGGTCCTAAAGATCTTGAAGAGCTATGTTTAACGCTCGGATCTCATATGGTGTATCTAGCAAAAAAAGCAGATTCGCTTGAACAAGCCCGTGAAATGTTAAAAGAAGCTATCTCTTCAGGTAAAGCTCTTGAAACGCTAAAAGTTTTCTTAAAAGCACAGGGCGGAGATGAATCGGTTGTGGATCATCCAGAAAACTTGCCTCAAGCGGCTCATACTTTTGAGTTAACAGCAGATGAAGAAGGCTATGTTTCAGAGATCATCGCCGACGAAATCGGAACTGCTGCTATGATCTTAGGCGCAGGAAGAGCAACAAAAGAATCTGAGATCGATTTGGCTGTAGGCTTAATGCTTAATAAAAAAGTCGGAGACTCTGTTACAAAAGGTGACTCACTTGTAACGATCTACAGCAACACGGAAAATGTGGAAGATGTTAAGAAGAGAATCCGAGATGCTTACACGATCTCAAAGAGTGCTGTCGATGCACCACCTTTGATCTATAAGGAAATCAAACAATAAAACATGCCAGGGGCTGACTCAATAGGAGTCAGCCTCTTTTTTGTGATTCAGGAAGAACTAAAATGAACACGGCAAGTGGCCTTTTGGTTACTTTTTTTCATATAGCTAGATGGAAGATCCGGTATAAAGTGAAAAATTATGGAAAAAATAAAGCTATATGAATGGAGGGAACTGTATGAAAGCGGTAATTTCAGGTCTACTTAGCATTTGTTTGCTAGCTTCTTTTTCCATCCCAAGAGCGGATGCAGCCGAAAAAGAAAAAATGAAGCTTGCTGAACAGAGCCAATCGGCGATTCTAATGGAGCAAGACAGTGGGAGTGTACTATTTGAAAAGAATAGTCATGAAAAGCTTCCGCCAGCAAGTATGACAAAAATCATGACACTAATCTTAATCATGGAAGCGATCGATAAAGGAAAAATCAGCTGGAACGATAAGATCCGAGTTAGTGATTATGCAGCAAGCATGGGAGGATCACAGATTTTCCTCGAACCTGGTGAAGAGATGCGTGTGGAAGATATGGTAAAGGGAATTGCGATCGGCAGTGCAAATGATGCCTCTGTAGCGATGGCAGAACATATCGCAGGTACAGCTGAATCATTTGTTAATATGATGAACAATAAAGCAAAAAAATTAGGTTTGAATGATACATTCTTTAAGAATCCAACAGGACTTCCTGCAGCAGGTCATTATACATCAGCGCACGACATGGCAATCATGGGGAAAGAGCTCTTAAAACATGAAGAAGTTACAAAGTTCACCGGGCTCTATGAAGATTACTTAAGAGAAGAAACAGATAAGAAGTTTTGGCTTGTGAACACCAACCGACTAGTTAAATTCTATCCAGGTGTAGACGGGTTGAAAACAGGATTTACGAATGAAGCAAAGTACTGCTTAACCGCAACTGCTAATAAGAACGGGATGAGGGTAATCGCTGTAGTTATGGGAGCACCTTCACCAAAAGATCGAAATGCTCAAGTAACTTCAATGCTTGATTATGCCTTTACCCAGTTTTCAACAAAAAAGCTCTATGACAGACATGAAATTGTAAAAGAAGTAAAGGTGCAAAAAGCAGAAAAATCAAAACTCCCTGTTGTCACTTCTGAAAATATCTCTCTTTTATTAAAAAAGGGCGAGACAGCTAAGAAAGTAAAAACAGAGGTTAATGTTGATAAAGATTTAAAATTACCTGTCAAAAAAGGGCAGCAGATCGGTTTCCTTAAAATTTATAGTGGTGACAAACTAATTACGGAAAGTCCTGTTCTCGCTTCAGAAACAGTAAAAAAAGCATCATGGTGGAAACTTTTTAAACGAACCGCAGGACAAATGTCAAAATCCTCCTGATTATGAAGTATTCGTGACAGTTATAGGCGAATTCCCACTAGTTTTGTCAGGAGTGAAGGAATTCGTCTATTTTTATAGAAACTTCACGTTATCCAAAAAAGAAGGAGAGGATAGCGTGGGACTAGCTGTCAATCTGGAACTTAAACATACCGTATTATGTATCCGCTTAGATGGAGAACTTGATCACCATACAGCCGATATGCTTCGGTCACAAGTTGAAGATTATTTGAAAAAACATACGGTGAACCATATTGTTTTAAATTTAGAAGGTTTAAGTTTTATGGATAGCTCTGGCTTAGGTGTAATATTAGGGCGCTATAAACAGATCAAGAGTCAGAATGGGGAAATGGTTGTATGTGCCATCTCGCCAGCTGTCAAAAGACTTTTTGAAATGTCAGGTCTATTTAAGATAATCAGGCTTGAAGAAGATGAAGAGCTAGCCCTTCAGGCTTTGGGGGTGGCTTAAATGAGAAACGAAATGAAGATTCAATTTTCAGCATTAAGTCAAAATGAATCCTTTGCCCGTGTTACTGTTGCAGCGTTCATCGCACAGATTGATCCTACAGTCGATGAACTGACAGAGATCAAGACGGTAGTATCAGAAGCTGTAACAAATGCGATTATTCATGGCTATGAAAATAAGGCAACAGGTATGGTCTATATTGAAGCCGCTATTGAAGAGGATACGATCCACCTTACGATACGGGATGAAGGTATGGGAATAAGTGATCTTGATCAGGCGAGACAGCCGCTTTATACTTCAAAGCCAGAACTAGAGCGTTCCGGTATGGGCTTTACAATTATGGAAAACTTTATGGACAGTGTGGAAGTCATCTCAGAACCATCATACGGCACTACGATTCACTTGACAAAATACTTAACCAAAAATAAAGCAATGTGCAATTAAGGGAGTATGTCTATGGATGTCGAGGTGAAAGGCAGCAAAAGTGAACCGTTTCTTAAGGATGAAGAGATTAAATTATTGATCAAACAGAGTCAGGAAGGAGATCAGTCAGCCCGGGATACGATTGTTGAAAAGAATATGAGGCTTGTCTGGTCTGTGGTTCAACGCTTTTTAAACAGAGGTTATGAAGCAGATGACCTCTTTCAAATCGGCAGTATCGGTCTATTAAAATCAGTAGATAAATTTGATCTTTCCTATGATGTAAGGTTCTCAACCTATGCTGTTCCAATGATTATCGGTGAGATTCAGCGTTTCATTCGAGATGATGGAACAGTAAAAGTGAGCCGCTCATTAAAAGAGACAGGAAATAAAGTTAGGAAAGCAAAAGATGAGTTGTCAAAATCTCTCGGGCGAACCCCGACCATATCAGAAGTGGCCGAATTTCTTGATGTAGCAGTGGAAGATGTGATCATGGCACAAGATGCTGTAAGGGCGCCACAGTCAATACATGAGACTGTTTATGAGAATGATGGTGATCCGATCACACTTCTCGATCAAATCTCAGACCATTCAGAGAATAAATGGTTTGACAAGATTGCCCTAAAAGATATTATGGACAAGCTGGATGAAAGGGAACGCCTTATTGTTTACTTGAGGTATTTTAAAGATCAAACGCAATCGGAAGTTGCAGATCGGCTTGCCATCTCACAAGTCCAAGTGTCAAGGCTCGAAAAGAAAATATTATTGTTTATGAAGAACCAGATGGAGACTTAATAAGTCCTTTCTGGTTTTTTTATGTTTCTGGTAGTTTTTGGGAGGCGCTCTAAGGGAGGCATGATAAGAAATCCCATATCGCATACTAAACACAAATGCGCCTAAGAAAGAGGTGAAGTTGAATTGGATAAAACGATATACCTTCGTATGCGTCAGCGTGTACAAGTTCTTTTGCATCAGAAAGTAACGATTGGTGATGTTGCTCAGATTGTAGCATCTGATGATCTAGAAAGGAACATTAAGGGATATGTTATCCATGAAGTAACCCCTGAAGATAAGCATTTGATCGTTGTCGATGTAATGCGTGTGATCGGAACCATCCAAAAGAGGAATGAAGGCTTAGACGTTCAAACCATAGGTCCTGCTCAATCCATTTTGGAGATTCAAATGAAGCAAAAAACGTTAGCCCCGGTTTATTTTGTACTCGTTTGGCTGCTTCTTTTTATCGGATCAGCTCTAGCGATCATGAATTTTCATGAAGACGTAAGCATGCAGCTAGTTCATCAGAAAATCTATTTTATGATTACAGGGCATTATAAGGAACAGCCATTATTGCTGCAGGTTCCCTATTCATTCGGTCTCGGATTAGGAATGATCTTATTCTTTAATCATCTGTTCCGTAAAAGGCTTAATGAAGAACCAAGCCCGTTAGAAGTCGAGATGTTTAATTATCAGCAAGATCTCGACCAGTATGTGATCGTTCACGAAAACAAAGAAACAGAGAAAAAGATCAATGGGAATTAAAGTCTTGATTGTTGCTTTTATTGGGTTTGGCGGTGGTCTAACGGTTGGTTCAGGCTTGGTTGCGTTAATCACTGTGCTAGGTATAGTGCCGAGACTTATGCAGCTTTCAAAAACATACCGATTCATAAGAGGTTATGAATTAAGCATCATACTAGGTGCTGTTTTAGGCGGATGGATGAATTTAAGAAACGCGTCCATGTCCTTTCCAGCAATATTCCTTGCACCCATTGGCTTACTTGCAGGTATTTTTGTTGGGATGCTGGCTGCAGCTCTAACGGAAGTCCTGAACGTTCTCCCGATTCTTGCCAAACGAGTGGGCTTTGGTGAGAAGATCATCATCATATTAATGGCTATCGTTCTTGGGAAGATCACAGGGTCTTTGTTTCATTGGATGTACTACATTAATCATTAAGGATGTGAATGTGTTATGGCAACAAAGGAAGAACAGCAGGCATATGCCAAAAAAATTAAACCGATACAGCCTAAACCTCCGTATGTGCTGAATTGTGTAAAAGCATTCTTGGTAGGCGGACTTATTTGCTTGATAGGGCAAGCCATTCAAAAGTTTTATATGACATACTTTAATTTTTCAGAAGAGACAGCAGGGAATCCGACTGTTGCGACCCTCATATTAATTGCGGCCCTTTTAACAGGTTTGGGGGTTTATGATAAGATTGGACAATTTGCAGGTGCAGGGTCGGTAGTACCTGTAACAGGTTTTTCAAATGCGGTGACAAGTGCTGCTTTAGAGCATAAAAGTGAAGGGTTGGTACTTGGCGTAGCGACTAACCTCTTTAAGCTGGCAGGAGCAGTTATTGTTTTCGGAGCAGTAGCAGCTTACATCTTCGGAATGATCAGATATATCTTTCAGCACGTGATATAAGGAGTGAGGGCATGAATTTATTAGGCAGACAAACGTGGAAATTTCAAAATAATGTATACCTAAATGCTGCTGGAACTGCGGTAGGCCCAATGGAAAGTGAAGGACCATTAGGAAGTTACTTCGATAAAACATATAACAGCTTACATTGCGGACAAAAGAACTGGGAGTTGGCAGAAAGACAATTGATGGAAGATGCTATCGATGCTTGTTTACAAAAAGCGAAAATGCAGCCTGAGGACATTAATTTTCTGTTAGCTGGTGATCTCTTAAACCAGATCGTCTCGGCGAATTACACTGCAAGAGGAAATGGTATCCCTTTCCTGGGAGTTTTCGGTGCATGTTCCACATCAATGGAATCTTTAGCGTTAGGAGCAGCATTAGTTGATGGCGGGTATGCTAACCGAGTTATTGCAGCAGTAAGCTCACATAATGCGACAGCAGAACGGCAGTTTAGATATCCGACCGAATACGGGGGTCAGAAGCCAGATACTGCTACTTTTACGGTAACAGGAGCAGGTGCTGCTCTTGTAAGTAAAGAGATATCGGATATTAAGATCACATCGGCAACTGTAGGAAAAGTGGTCGATTTAGGAATAAAAGACCCATTTGATATGGGATCTGCTATGGCTCCAGCAGCTGCAGATACGATAGCAGCTCACTTTAAAGAGATGAACGTTCAACCAGAGGAGTACGATCTAATTGCTACAGGTGATCTGTCTGGTGTTGGTGCTCCGATCATGAAAATGCTATTAAAAGAACAAGGATATGATGTATCAGATAATCACCGCGACTGTGGACTTATGATCTATCGGCCTGATCAGCAAGTGTTTGCGGGTGGAAGCGGCTGTGCATGTTCTGCAGTTGTAACGTATGGCTATATCTTGGATGAGATTCGGAAGGGTAATCTAAAAAAAGTTTTAATGGTCGCAACGGGAGCTCTATTGAACCCCGTGATGGTTCAGCAAAAAGAAACGATTCCCACGGTTGCTCATGGAGTTGTGTTAGAGCGGGCGGAAGGAGGTCAATAAGATGGAATTTTTTTGGGCGTTCGTTATCGGAGGAGCCATTTGTGTCGTCGGGCAGTTGATGATGGATATTTTTAAATTAACCCCAGCCCATGTCACAACATCTTTTGTTGTTATTGGAGCACTGCTTGATGCCTTTGGAATCTATGATAATTTAATCAAGTTTGCCGGTGCAGGGGCGACGGTACCGATCACAAGCTTTGGTCATTCACTGCTTCATGGTGCTATGGCTTCAGCAGATGAACACGGATTTATTGGGATTGCGATTGGTATCTTTGAACTAACCTCGGCAGGGATTTCTTCAGCAATTTTGTTTGGCTTTTTAGTAGCAGTCATCTTTGAACCAAAGGGGTGATAACTATGGTGAAAAAACGGGTCATTTTCATTACGGATGGAGATCTTTATGCATTGCGAGTGGTAGAACATGCCGCCAAAGAAATAGGAGGTCGTTGTATTTCGCAGTCCTGGGGCAACCCATCGAAAAAAAGCGGAGAAGAACTTGTTGAGATGATCCGGAAAACACCGCATGATCCAGTACTTGTCATGTTTGATGACTGTGGTTTTAAAGGAGAAGGACCGGGAGAGCACGCGATGAGATATATCCACAAGCAAGACGATATAGATGTAATCGGCGCTGTAGCTGTAGCCTCAAAAACCCATTTTGCCGAGTGGACAAAAGTACATTGTTCAATGGACAGGTATGGTGAACTAACAGAGTTTGGCATTGACAAGAGCGGAATCCCTGACCTAGAGACAGGAAGGATTAATGGAGATACCGTCTATATTCTAGACGAATTAAATCTTCCCTTTGTAGTTGGAATAGGAGATATCGGTAAAATGGCCGGTTTTGATTCGGTTGAAAAAGGGGCTCCCATAACAGTAAAGGCTATTAAACTCATTTTAGAAAGGAGCGACTTCAATGAATCGAACAAAAGAGAAAGAAAAAATGCCGATAAGCAAAAAAATTAAAGAGAATGAAGAATTATTAAAAGATAGGCTGGGGATCGGGGTAACCTTTGATATCGGTGTACGAAAATTGTCGTTACTGAAAAAGGAAGTTCAAATTTATTATTTAAATGGACACTGTGAAACATTATTCATTATGGAAATCATGAAAGAGCTAATGGATATGGACCACGGTCACAGGGCCCCTTCCAATGTGAAAGAAATTATTCACAACCATCTAACCCATCCTCAAGTAGAAGTAACAAAAAACCTGAAAGATGCAATTGACAAGCTGGTTTCAGGTTTGATCATCATTCTTGTGGAAGGTGAAGATGAAGCGTTTATCGTCGACGTCCGAAGTTATCCTGGCAGACAACCGGAAGAGCCCGATACCGAGAAGGTGGTTCGGGGTTCAAGAGATGGTTTTGTAGAAAATATTATTATGAATACATCATTAATACGGAGAAGAATAAGAGACGAACGGCTACGAAATGAAATGATACAAGTTGGTGAGCGATCCAAAACGGATATTTGTATATCCTATTTAGAGGATGTAGCAGATCCCGGACTAGTGAAATTAATCAAAAAGGAAATAAATAGCATTGTAATTGACGGTATTCCTATGACGGATAAAACAATTGAGGAATTTCTCGTCAAACAAGGATTTAATCCATTTCCGCTTGTGCGTTATACAGAAAGGCCGGACGTAGCCTCACAACATATAATGGAAGGTCATGTCGTAATTATCGTTGATACATCTCCAAGTATCATGATTGCGCCTACTACCTTTTTTCACCATGTGCAGCATGCAGAAGAATACCGCCAAACTCCTGTGATTGGTGCTATGTTACGGTGGGTTCGTTTTGGCGGCATGCTCGCTTCTGTGGTTTTGCTCCCGCTTTGGCTGCTCTATGTCCTTGAACCTGATTTGCTGCCAAAGGTAATTGATTATATTGGTCCAAATAAAAAAGCGAATGTACCAATTTATATTCAAATCATGTTAGCAGAATTCGGTATCTATTTATTGCGATTGGCATCTATTCATACACCGAACTCGCTGGCTATATCCATGGGTCTGATCGCCGCTGTGTTAATTGGACAAATTGCGATCGATGTAGGATTGTTTGTACCTGAAGTCATTTTGTATGTGGCAATGGCGGCCATCGGTACGTTTGTAACGCCAAGCTTTGAGCTAAGTTCAGCAAATATTCTGATGCGATTGGTACTGCTTACCCTTGTTATGATTTTTAAATTGCCCGGTCTTGTCATTGGCCTCACAGTGTTTATTCTATATTTGGCGAGCTTAAAAAATATAAATACTCCTTATTTATGGCCGTTTTTACCGTTTAACGGAAAAGCATTCTTTCAGGTAATGGTTAGAGTGGCGGTTCCATTATCGAAGGTTCGTCCAAGTATCGTCCATCCGCAGAACAGAAAAAAGCAGCCAATTAGATAATCTGTCCCTTGCTGATCGTTGAAAATTATGTTAAATTCATACTAATTAAATATGCCTCATTTGAGGTAGAGGCGCAAAACGAATGAGTAGCATATGGAGTTTATGGAAGACGATGATATATGTTGAAAGGTCAATTTGCCGAAGTGTGAAAAGGGATCCATCCCTTTTCATGCTGGGTCGCTGCTGAATAAGCAACGGACTGTCACTACAACAGTAGTGGAGAGCTATTCCGACACATGAGGGTACGGTTATGACAGCCTGCCTTAGTTGCGGCTGTCTTTTGTATTAGTCGGGATTGAATTCTCTATCAACAACGAGAGGGGATTTTTTGTGAATTTACATGGTACAGCACAAATCGGACAAAATCATCATCTATGGATCGGTGGGACAGATACGGTTGAGCTAGCTAAAAAATATGGAACACCACTATATCTATATGATGTTGCTTTAATAAAAAATAGAGCAAGAGGCTTTAAGAAGGCCTTTGAAGAAAAAGGTGTAGGCTATCAAGTAGCGTATGCTTCTAAAGCCTTTTCATCTATCGCTATATTTCAGCTGATCGAACAAGAAGGGCTAAGTCTTGATGTTGTTTCAGGTGGAGAGCTGTTTACAGCACTTCAAGCCGAGTTTCCTGCTGAAAGAATTCATTTTCACGGCAACAATAAAAGCCCTGAGGAATTAGAATTTGCTCTTTCAGCAGGGGTAGGATGTATTGTGGTGGATAATTTTTTTGAAATTTCTTTATTAAAAACGCTAAGCAGCAAGCTAAATAAAAAGGTGAACATCTTAATACGATTAACACCTGGTATCGAAGCACATACCCATGATTACATCATCACGGGTCAGGAAGACTCGAAATTTGGTTTTGACCTTAGTAACGGTCAAGCGGATAAGGCATTAAAAGAGGTTCTTGATTTTGAGCATTTTCACGTTTTAGGCGTGCACTGCCATATCGGTTCTCAAATCTTTGAAACAGAAGGATTTACATTAGCAATAGAAAAGTTATTTGGACACTTTAAGAAGTGGGAAGAAAATTATAACTATTTTCCGAATGTCGTTAACCTTGGCGGCGGTTTTGGAATCCAATATACGTCTGAAGATACGCCGCTCGCTCCAGAACAATATGTGACAGCCATGATAGAAGAAGTGAGCAGACAAATGCATCGTTTTGAAGGAAAAGAACTTCCTGAACTCTGGATCGAGCCTGGCCGATCATTGGTGGGTGATGCAGGAACGACAATTTATTCGATTGGATCTCAAAAAGAGATTGAAGGCGTTCGCCATTATGTATCCGTGGACGGCGGAATGACAGATAATATCCGTCCAGCTCTCTATCAAGCCAAGTATGAAGCATATGTTGCCAATAAGATGAACGAAAAGCCCTGTCAGACCGTTTCAATCGCAGGAAAATGCTGCGAGAGCGGTGATATGCTGATTTGGGATATCGAGCTTCCGAAACTAACAGATAACGATTATCTGGCTGTTTCATGTACAGGAGCATATGGATACAGCATGGCGAGCAATTACAACCGAATTCAGCGCCCAGCTGTAGTGTTTGTAGAGAACGGTGAAGAACAACTTGTCGTAAAACGAGAAACTTACGAAGATCTCATTAAGAATGATTTACCGCTAAAATCAAATGTTTTTGTGTAAATTAGTTTACGGAGCGGTCAATTAACCGTACAATGGTAGGGTAGTTTATGAAGTAGAAGGAGGCCTGTTTTTTATGAAAAAAGGTTCTATTGAATTTGAAAACGGCGAAAAAATCGTATTTGATTTGTTTCCAGAAGAAGCACCTGGAACTGTAGAAAACTTTGAAAAACTAGCAAATGAAGGGTTTTACAACGGTGTAACATTCCACCGCGTTATTCCTGGATTCGTAGCTCAAGGTGGAGATCCAACGGGAACTGGAGCTGGCGGCCCTGGTTATTCTATCCCATGTGAAACGGAAGGAAACCCTCATAAGCACGTAGCTGGTTCTCTATCTATGGCGCATGCTGGCCGTGATACAGGTGGAAGCCAATTCTTCATCGTGCATGAGCCGCAGCCTCACTTGAACGGTGTTCACACTGTTTTTGGACAAGTTACTGAAGGCATGGAAACGGTACTTCGCATCAAGCAAGGCGATGTTATGAAAGAAGTTAAAGTTTGGGAAGAGTAAGTTTTACTAATGAAAGCTCCGGATTTTCCGGAGCTTTTTTATTTTTATGATAAGACTGGATGATTATTAGAAGAATGTCGGATGATGTCGATTCGCCGGTAAATGATGAAAACTCGCCGGATTGATGCTTAAACTCGCTGAATTATTGTTATTTTTCGCCGGATTATAGGCTGAATTTCTTGAATTATGAGATCGCGACATTTAAAACCCCTGTTAGCACCAAGGCAGACAGGGGTTTTTACTTATTTCATGACTGATTCTCAATAGTAGACGAGATGTGGTGCAAAGTCTTAAAAAACAGTTAAAAAACCCTGTTTTTTTTAAGTTTTTGTCTCTGCCGTTCATCAACCACAGAAGATCGGTCTCTATATGCATGTTTATGGATGATGTTTTCGTCAGCGCTATCTGTTGAGAACCATTCATCTTCAGTAACATTAGCTTCGTTCAAGCATGTTTTAAGTAGGGATGGCGTTAAAGGCAATGTGATCGGCTCAAAAGGTCCATCTTTTTCAATCTCTTGTTTTCTGCCATTCAACACGACAAAAAAAGGTTCTGTATCAATCCCCAGGTCTCGTAATCCATCTATTTCCGTTTGAAGTTTTATAACACTGCTTGTGATCATTCTCCTTGCACCGTTCTTGTTTCCTCTTCTCTGATGGTAGAGGGCCACAGCGATCTGGATAAGTCCTGGCCAAAGGTTACCTTTCATCCCTTCGTTCTTCCACTGTTCTTCAAGTACTTCATGACATTCAAAATAATCTTGTGTCGTATGAAAATGAATTAAGTATTCAAGCCATGCATTTGGATAAGTCAACTCTTTTACACACCCCTTCATAAGCTCGTTTTTAAGTTTATCATACGGTTAATGTGAATAAAAACAGGCCGCTGAATTATGAAACTATGATATAATTTTATAATACAAAAATGCTGAAAAACTGGGGAAATGTTAATAATGCAATATAGTGTGAAGCTTGATGGATTTGAAGGTCCGCTTGACTTACTGCTTCATTTAATACAAACATACGAAGTGGATATTTATGATATTCCGGTAGCCATTATAACTGAGCAATACCTTCAATATATACATACGATGAAAGAATTAAAACTGGATGTGGCGAGTGAATATTTGGTGATGGCTGCGACACTTCTTGCTATTAAGAGTAAGATGCTCTTACCAAAGCATGAGGAAGAGCTTTTTGATCACCAGATGGAACTAGAAATGGAAGAAGATCCGCGGGATGAGCTTGTTAGAAGACTTGTTGAATATCGAAAATATAAACATGCCGCAGATGAACTAAAAGAAAGAGAATCTGCAAGGAGCCTCATCTACACGAGACAGCCAGCCGACCTCAGTCCGTTTGAAAAAGAAGAGAAAGAAAAACAGGTAACGAATGTAACGCTTTATGATATGTTACAGGCCATGCAAAGAGTCTTTCAGGAAAAAGTGGCACGAGCACCTAAACAAACAACGATCGAACGTCAAGAAATACCTATCGAGACAAGGATGGAACAAATAAAAAATTCGCTTCTTTCTGTAGGAGGACGAAAAAAGTTTACTGAGCTGTTCGAAAAAGGTACAAAAGAGCACGTTGTTGTCACTTTTCTTGCGATCTTGGAACTGATGAAAGTAAAGTCGATTAATTGTGAACAGAAAGATCATTTTAGTGAAATTTATATAACGATGTTAGAGGAGTAATACGATTTGGAACGAAATGAAATAAAAGCAGTTATTGAGGGTTTGCTTTTTGTCAGCGGTGACGAAGGGATAGACAGAAAACAAATCGCTCAGGTACTTGAGATCGACGTCAAAGAACTTGACCCCTTTATAGACGAATTGAAAAAAAGCTATGAGGCGTCAGATAGAGGGATGTCTATTGTTGAATACGCAGGATCCCTTCAATTTGTTACGAAACCAGAACACGCTGTATTCTATGAACGCCTTGTTGAAACGCCAGGGCATTCGACCCTCTCCCAAGCCGCACTTGAAACACTTGCGATTATTGCTTATAAGCAGCCGATCACACGGTCAGAGATTGAAGAGGTTAGAGGTGTCAAAACAGAAAAGCCATTACAGACATTGTCGGCAAAAGGACTCGTAAAAGAAGTGGGAAGAGCAGAGGGTACAGGCCGAGCGATACTCTATGGAACGACAAAAGCATTTTTAGAACACTTTGGTCTGCAGAGCTTAAAAGAATTACCTCCGCTTCCTGAGAACATTCAGGAAGAAAGCGTTG
This sequence comes from Fictibacillus barbaricus, assembly GCF_014635025.1. Taxonomy (GTDB): domain Bacteria; phylum Bacillota; class Bacilli; order Bacillales; family Fictibacillaceae; genus Fictibacillus; species Fictibacillus barbaricus. Next base: position 1,686,886 of record NZ_BMCE01000001.1, read on the forward strand.
AGCAAGAAGCTGATTTATTCTTTTCAAAGTTTCAAGAATCTCTAACTGTTGAAGATCAGTAAGGAGGAGTCGTGAATTGTTCATTCAGCATATTGACGGTATAGAGTTAGAAAAAGAAAAACCTAATACGTCTGAGGATTTCTTTAATCGTTCAGAAGCCACGTTTGATTTATCCGGTAATATCCATACTTTTCATCTGCTTTATGTCCGTTATTTTGAAGAGAAGCTTCAAGAAGAATTAACACACCAAGAATTTTGGAAAAATCATCTAAACACGTTTAAAATCAGAGAGATTGCAGCACTTGCTGCATTGAGCAGCAATAGTGCTTTTCTAAAAAGAAAACGAGTCTACATAAATGACTATGAAGAATTTAAAAATCTTTTTCTTAAAGCAAATGAAGAATTTTTGACCACTGAGTTAGATCGTATAAAGAAGATCAAATAAGCCGCACAGCCATTTTCGATATGGCTGTTTTTTTGTTTAAATGTGTCCGTTTTAAAAGGCATTTTAAGGGTAAATTACTAAATAAGTAAATGTAATTTGAAGGAGAGAGATCATTTGCCAAGAATTGCAGCAATAGAAACAGTCAATCCTCCCCATAAACTTTCTCAAAATGAAACGATGGATTTTGCAAGAAACCTTTTTCAGGATGCATTCTCAGATATTGAACGGCTATTAAAGGTTTTCCAAAACGGTGAAATACAATCACGTTATTTTGTAATGCCTATAGAATGGTTTAAGAAAAAAAGAAGTTTCCAAGAAAAAAATGATTTATACATAGATTTTGCTACGAACTTAGGAGCTGAATGTATAGAAAAATGTATGACGAGCAGAGATCTCAACATTTCATATGAAAATATTGATGCGATTTTCTTTATATCCAGTTCGGGTCTTTCTACACCAAGTATAGAAGCGAGGATTATGAATATTCTCCCGTTTTCATCTCATACAAAAAGAATCCCAATCTGGGGTTTGGGATGTGCTGGCGGTGCGTCTGGATTTTCAAGAGCGTATGATTATTGCTTAGCGTACCCTGAATCAAATGTACTTATATTAAGTGTAGAGTTGTGCTCATTAACGTTTCAGCATGAAGACTTATCGAAGAGCAACCTGGTGGGAACTTCTCTTTTTGCAGATGGTGTTGCATGTGCATTGATTTGCGGAGATGAGTCTGAAACATGTATGACATCAAAGTTATCACCATACATAAAAGATACGATGTCGACGCTAAAACCGCATTCAGAAGACGTAATGGGATGGGAAGTAAAAGATACAGGTCTTTATGTGGTCTTCTCAAGAGACATTCCAAATGTAATCCGCACATGGCTTAAACCAAATGTCGATGAGTTTCTGAGGAGAAATCAGTTGAACGGAGAGCAGATCCAGCATTTTATTGCACACCCCGGCGGGAAGAAAGTTCTACAAGCTTATGTTGATGCACTTGGATTGCCTGTATCTAAGACAGATGTTTCGCGGGACGTGTTAAAAGCGAATGGCAATATGTCTTCTGCAACGGTATTTTATGTATTGAAAAAATTCATGGAAACAGAAAAGGAAGAAGGAGATCTAGGGGTGATGGCAGCTCTAGGACCTGGTTTTTCATCGGAACTTCTTTTAGTAGAATGGAGGAAGTAGTGTGGGATGGTTTCTTCTTTTTTGGGGTTTCCTCATGATTCAAAGACTTACAGAAGTAAGGATCGCCAAATCAAACGAACAAAAGCTTAAAAGGAAAGGGGCTGTTGAAGCCGGGAAAGAACATTATAAGTGGATGGTATTGTTGCATGCTTCGTTTTTTGTAGTCTTCTTTTTAGAAGTGGCTCTAATGGATGCGAGACCTCCTTCCTGGTGGATGATCCCTTTTATTCTTTTTCTTATTGCTCAAGTTATACGTGTATGGGCGATCTCGTCACTTGGTGTGTACTGGAATACCAAGATCCTTTTGCTTCCTGGAGCTAATGTTGTAGCAAAAGGTCCGTACCGGTTTATGAGGCATCCAAACTATACAGTTGTTTCCCTTGAATTTTTCGTCATACCTCTTATCTTTGGAGCTTTTTTTACAGCAGCCCTTTTTACAATATTAAATATCCTGATGTTAAGAGTACGAATTCCTGCAGAAGAAAAAGCGCTTATGGAACTGACAGACTACGAAAAAAGCCACGGTCAAAAACAGAGATTTTTTCCTAGTCAATAAGAGCGGAAGTAAATCCCATTCATAACCTGTCCCTGTTTGCATAAACTTTTACAAAACACCTAAAGGGCGGGATTATGAATGAATCTTACCATAAAACCATTGCTGCTCGTTGTGATCTGTACGCTTATCCTTGCTGTATTCCCGCAAGAGGCAAAAGCTGAACCTGGTGTGTCAGCAAAAGCTGCTGTGTTGATGGAGCAATCTTCAGGAAGAGTATTATATGGACGTAATGAACATCGTCCGATGAGAATAGCGAGTATTACAAAGATCATGACAGCTATCATCGCAATAGAATCAGGAAAGATGCATGATACGGTTACAATTACCGAGCATGCTGCTCGAACGGAAGGATCCTCACTATATTTAAAACCGGGTGAAAAAATCCCCTTGATGGACCTCGTTTATGGATTAATGTTACGTTCAGGAAACGACTCAGCAGTAGCAATTGCTGAACATGTTGGCGGAAGTCTGGATGGATTCTCTTACTTGATGAACCAAAAAGCTGAAGAAATCGGAATGAAACATACTCGCTTTAGAAATCCTCATGGACTTGATACCCACGAAGACCATTATTCAACTGCGTACGATATGGCTCTTTTAACAAAGTATGCAATGAATAATGATACCTTTAAAGACATTTCATCTACGAAAGTGTACCGTTCAGAACAAACTGGTGAAAAGTGGGACAGAGTGTGGAGAAACAAAAATAAGATGTTAAAGCTATACAGCAATTCAACAGGCGGAAAAACAGGATATACAAAGCGAGCAAAAAGAACGCTGGTTTCTACAGCAGAAAAAGACGGTATGGAATTGATCGCTGTAACTTTGAACGACCCGGATGATTGGGAAGACCATCGAAATTTGTTTGAATGGGGATTCCATTCTTATAAGATGACAGAACTCATTAAAGAAGGGGAAGTTTCCAGCATTAAAGATAAAGGATATAAAGGAAAAGTGGAAGCAGCTCGAACGTTTTCGTATCCCTTGTTAAAAGAAGAGATTAGTCAGATCTCTTCTTCCATTCATTTGTATAAACTGCCCAAATCAGGCAAGTGGGAAGATAGCGAGGTCCCTAAGCCTGTAGGCAGATATTTTATTGATTTAAACGAAACAAGAATAGCAGATCTCCCACTCTATTACGACGGCAAAACATTGATAAAACCAGATCAAGATGGACTATGGACTACCTTTAAAAATATGTTGAATAAGCTTTTCTTTGTTGCCAAGGAGCAAGAGCGCCTATGGTGAATTATATTTGGGTAGGAATGCTGGTTATTGGTTTTATTGTTGCAGGGATTAACGGAACTATGGATAAAGTGAATGAAGCCATATTTACTAGCGCTAAAGAAGCAGTAACCCTAAGTTTTGGTATGATTAGTATTCTTGTATTTTGGCTTGGCATTATGAAGATAGCAGAAAAAGGTGGATTATTAGACGTTTTGGCCATACTTTTTCGTCCCATAGTAAAAAAACTTTTTCCGGATATTCCAAAAGACCATCCTGCTCAAGGCTATATTTTATCTAATATGGCTGCAAATCTTCTCGGTCTAGGAAATGCTGCTACCCCAATGGGCATAAAAGCAATGGAACAATTAAAGATATTGAACGGGGGCAAAAATGAAGCGAGTCGGTCGATGATTACTCTTCTTGCCATCAACACTTCAAGTATCACACTTATTCCTACTACGATCATTGCAATAAGGATGAGCTATAATTCACAGTCACCGACAGATATTGTAGCACCTACACTTATAGCTACTGCGATCTCAACGATAGGTGCTATTTTAATAGATAGGTATTATTATTATCGCTCCTTGCCAAAAGGAGGAAAATAGAATGTCGATCGTTCAATCGTTTTCCATTTGGTTTATTCCTTTTTTGATCGGTTTTATTCTTTTGTATGGTACCTATAAGAAAGTTCCAACCTACGAAACATTCGTAGAAGGCGGCAAAGAGGGATTCTCGATCGCGATAAACATAATACCATTCTTGGTAGGCATGCTGGTTGCTATATCGGTTTTCAGAGCATCTGGTGCATTGGATTATGTCATGATGGCTATGCGTCCATTGTTTTCATTGTTTCATATTCCAGCAGAAGTCGTTCCCTTAGGGCTGATGAGAACTATCTCAGGAACAGGAGCATTGGGCATGACTTCAGATCTGATCGCGACACATGGAGCTGATTCATTTATCGGCAGACTGGCTTCTACGATCCAAGGCAGTACAGATACAACGTTCTATGTACTGACGGTTTATTTTGGGGCAGTAGGGATCAAAAAGATGAAATACGCCCTTAAAGTAGGTTTGTTAGCGGATCTCATCGGCTTTTTGGCTTCTATAGCTGTAATCTCTCTCTTATTTTAATCATAAATCGACAAAAAAGAGCCTTAAGGGTTCTTTTTTACGTTTATCGAGGTTGAGAATTACGAATAATGAAGGTATGATGAGACATGAGGTGAAATGATGGAACGATTGCAAAAAGTGATTGCCCAAAGCGGTATTACTTCCAGAAGAAAAGCTGAGGAATTAATTCGTGAAGGCAAGGTGAAAGTGAACGGAAATGTTGTGACAGAACTTGGCACAAAAGTAGGTACAAAAGATAAGATTGAAGTGAACGAGATTCAAATTCAACGGGAACAGCCCGTTTATTTTTTGTTGTATAAACCTTCTGGCGTTATTACAGCGGTTTCTGATGATAAGGGAAGAAAAGTAGTAGCTGACTATTTTAGAGACATCATTGAACAACGAGTTTTCCCTGTGGGCAGATTGGATTACGATACAACAGGTGCGATCATCATGACCAATGATGGTGAATTTGCAAACGTGCTTATGCATCCCCGTTACCAGCTTGATAAAGTGTATATTGCAAAAGTAAAAGGAATTCCTCCAAGAGAAAAGATCAAACAGCTTGAAAGAGGGATTCGTTTAGAAGATGGTATGACTGCTCCTGCAAAAGCAAAGGTAACTTCCATCGATAAGAAAAAGGGTACTGCTATCGTAGAATTGACCATTCATGAAGGAAAGAATCGTCAAGTAAAACGGATGTTGGAAGCAATCGGTACTCCAGTTATGAAACTAAAACGTGAACGTTACGGATTTTTAGACCTTAAAGGCCTTAATCCTGGAGAGTTTAGAGAGTTAACACCACATGAGATCAAGCAGCTGAGAAATCTCGCTGTCACACAAACGTCAAAAAAAAGCCGTAGATAGGCTTTTTTTTCAAGTTATAGTAAAATGGAAGCGGCTTAAAGGAGCGGATGAAAGTTGAAGAAGAAAAGATTGTGGTTTCGCTCTGCTTTGCTTGCCATTTTAGTTTTGGCGATCGGTTATACGATTTACAACAGTATCTATGAAGAATCAGGTACATACATAAGCAAAGGGGATTCGGCTCCTAACTTTGTACTTACCGATCTAGATGGCAATCAGGTAGAACTAGAGGATTATCGCGGAAAAGGGGTTTTCTTAAATTTCTGGGGAACATGGTGCAAGCCTTGTGAACGTGAAATGCCTTTTATGCAGCGACAGTATGAGAAATATAAAGAGCAAGGTGTAGAGATCCTTGCCGTAAACGTTAGTGAAACGAATGTTTCGGTTAAGAATTTTGCAGATCGTTACCGGTTATCTTTTCCTATTCCATTGGATAAGCAAAGAGAAGTAACGAAAGCTTATGGTATCGGACCTATCCCAACGACTATCTTAATTGATAAGAACGGAAAGGTTGTCGATCGGACCAGCGATTCACTATCAGAAGAAAAAATTATTTCCTTTATGGAAAAAATCAAGCCGTAAACGGGGTGATATGATGCAAACGATAACATGTGAATGCGGCCACTCCAACCCATACGGAACAAGTCTTTGCCAAGCCTGCGGAAAACCGTTAACGCAAGACGTTGAAGTACTGTCAAGCATGAGGTATGAAGGAAGCGCCAGACGATCCCAAACGTATAATAAAACGTTTGTGGATCATGTTTGGAACTTCTTTTCGTCTGTAAAAGTAGGGGTTTGGTTAATCGTAATCATACTAGTCGCAGCTGCGATTGGAACGATCTTTCCACAGGAAACGTTTATTCCTCCCAATGTAGATCCTGCGACTCATTATGAAAGCGAATACGGAACACTTGGGCTGATCTATTATTTATTAGGTTTTCATAATCTTTATGGTTCTTGGTGGTTTATTATTTTACTAGGAATGTTGGGCCTATCCATCATCGTTGCTAGTTTGGACCGGGGAATTCCCTTATATAAAGCATTAAAGCAGCAAAGAGTAACAAGACATGACCAATTCATGAAAAATCAGCGATTGTTCTCTGTAAGCAAGGACGTCGAAATGGAAGAGGTCAAGTATACGCTTGAATCCTTACGGTATAAAGTACGAGAGGAAAACGGCAATATTTTTGCTGAAAAAGGACGTTTCTCAAGATGGGGAGCTTATGTTAACCATGTGGGCCTTATCATCTTTTTAACAGGGGCGATGCTTCGTTTTTTCCCAGGGATGTATGTCGATGACATCCTATGGGTGCGAGAAGGAGAAAAAGCTTCCATCCCAGGCACTGCAACAGATGAAGGCCAGTACTACCTTGAAAACAATGAATTTATTTTAGAGATGTATGATAAAGAAGAAAAGAAGTTTAATAGTGCATTAAGTTCTGTTGATGGTGAAGTAGCTAAAAACTATCAAAGCAATGTAACACTATATAAAACAAAACCTGATCATACGGTTGGTGAAGATCCTGAACTTGTAAAAGTTAAAGATGGAGAAATTCGGGTCAACGAGCCATTTAAATTCGATTCTTTTGCACTATATCAGACTGATTTCAAGTTAAATGAGTTTTATAAGATGAGTTTTGAACTTGAAGAGAAGGAATCAGGAAAGAAATTTGGCAAGTTAACCGTTGATCTGCATGATCCTAAGCAAGAGTATGACTTAGGAAATGGTTATAAAGTAAAGATTGAAGAATATTTTCCAAATTTCATATTAGATGAACAAAATGAGCCTTCTACCGTTAATAATCTACCGGATAATCCTGCCTTTGTCTTTTCAATGTATTCACCTGAAACCCCAAAAGGTGAAAAAGCATTTGTAGGTATTCAAAAAAATATTGAATCGGGTGAAAACCAATTCAAGATGTCATTTGCGGGAATTGAGACAAAGGATCTGACAGCACTTACTGTAAGAAAAGACCATACACTTTGGATCATCGCGCTTGGCGGACTTATTTTTATGATCGGTGTTACACAGGGCTTATATTGGAATTATAGACGAATTTGGATTAAACAGAATCAAGATGAAGTGTGGGCCGCCGCTCATACGAATAAGAACTGGTACGGCTTGAAAAAAGATGTAGAGTTCCTTTCTAATAAGACAAGTCTTATACCTTTAGAAGAAAAAGAATAAGGATAAAAATAGTAATGCCGTTCAAGCGGGAGGGTTAATGATGGCGGAAATAAGCAGTACGCTTCTATACAGTGCATTTATCATTTATTTGTTCTCTACTCTATTTTTTGCAATGTCTATATCTGATAAAAAGAACAAAGATGCAGCTCATACGAAAAAGTGGGGTAAAGTTGGCTTTATTAGTTCATGCATAGGGTTTGTGTCTCAGGTTGGCTATTTTATTACAAGATGGATGGCAAGCGGGCACGCACCTGTCAGTAACTTGTTTGAGTTTACAACATTCTTTGGCATGATGATGGTGCTTGCCTTCATCATTCTATATGCGATCTATCGCACAAACGGATTAGGTGTTTTTGCGATGCCAGTTGCTCTTCTTGTTATCGCATATGCAAGTATGTTTCCAAGAGATATTTCACCTCTGATTCCTGCACTTCAAAGCGACTGGCTGAAGATTCATGTTACAACCGCAGCCTTAGGCGAGGGAATTCTTGCAATCTCTTTTGTATCTGGACTCATTTATTTAATTCGAACGGTTGACCAATCTGTATCGTCTAAGAAAACGATGTGGCTTGAGATTATTCTATACAGTTTAATTTCTGTCGTTGGTTTCATAGTTGTTTCATTGGCCTTTAAAGGTGCTGGTTATCAATCCGCCTTTGAGATCATGAACGACCAGAATCAACCAGTCAAGATCGTTTATGAAATGCCGGTGATAGCAGGACCAGCAGATGGGAAACAATTGGATGACTCCTTTGGTCCTCTGTTTTCAACTCCATCATGGATGAACGGTGTGAATGCGTCGATTAAGTTAAATACGTTCATTTGGTCTCTTTTATCTGGAGTGATACTTTATGGTTTACTTCGTTTAATACTAAGAAAAAGAATATCAGCAGCACTTCAGACTAAAGTGAATATGAATTCAGATCTCCTTGATGAGATCAGTTATCGTGCCGTAGCAATTGGTTTTCCTATTTTCACACTTGGAGCACTAATATTCGCGATGATCTGGGCTCAGCAAGCATGGTCTAGATTCTGGGGATGGGACCCGAAAGAAGTCTGGGCATTGATTACGTTCTTGTTTTATGCCGCTTATCTTCATTTGAGACTGTCTAGAGGATGGCATGGTGAGAAGTCAGCATGGCTATGTGTACTAGGTTTCTGGATTATCACCTTTAACTTGATTGCTGTAAACCTTGTTTTAGTGGGCTTGCATTCCTACGCGTAAGGCTTGAAAATAGTCTCTCTTTTATAAGAGGGACTTTTTTTGTAAAAGATGAATAGCAGAGAACGTGTCTTTGTTTGTTTGCAATGGTTTACATCATGTATGATAGAAGCAGGATAGTAGAAGCATGGTTTATCATGATTTTTTGGAGGATTGAATATGGATACAGAAGCTAAAATACTGGTGGTTGATGATGAGGAAAGAATTCGAAAGCTGTTAACGATGTATCTGGAAAGAGAGAACTATGAAGTTCATGAAGCAGAGAATGGGGAAGATGCCCTTCAGATGGCCGTTTCCATTAATTTTGATCTTATTCTGCTCGACCTGATGCTGCCGGGTATGGATGGGATAGAAGTATGTGAAAAGTTAAGGGAGAAGAAAGCAACACCTGTAATCATGCTGACCGCAAAAGGGGAAGAACTAAACCGAATTCAAGGGTTTGAGGCTGGAACAGATGATTATATTGCAAAACCATTTAGCCCCAGGGAAGTTATTTTGCGTGTAAAAGCACTTCTGAGAAGATCATCGCCAACCAAATTCCTGCAAACAGAAACGGTAGCAAAAAATGTGGTCGTTTTTAAGCATTTAACGATTGATCATGATGCACACCGTGTAACAGCAGGAGGAAAAGAAGTTAACTTAACACCTAAAGAGTATGAGCTCCTTTATTACTTGGCGAAAACTCCGGACAAAGTATATGCTCGTGAACAATTATTAAAAGATGTGTGGAACTATGAGTTTTTCGGAGATTTGAGAACAGTGGATACACACGTGAAAAGACTTCGTGAAAAACTGAATAAAGTGTCTCCTGATGCGGCATCTATGATTGCGACTGTATGGGGAGTAGGTTACAAATTCGAGGCGGGAAATGAATGATCTGGAGAAGTGTAGTTGGTAAGCTCTGGATTACAATTTTGTTGTTGGTATCTGTAGTACTAACACTTCTAACTATTCTGCTCACACAATTTTTTGAAACGTTCTATGATGAACAGGCAGAGGATCAGCTTACAAAGATGGCAGACCGGCTTGTCCTTATCATGGAGAATGATGAAAATAAAGAAGAAGCCATCCGGATAACAAGCGAGATGGCTGAAGCATATTCTATGTCCATTATGATTATTGATGAGGATCAGGAATCATTCATGTCTAAAAATTCGTACGATGATGCCCCTTATATTCCTGTATCCGTGTTTAATGAGAACGATAGACTTTCAACCGTTACAGAGGATGGCAAGAAAATTTATTTGAATGGTGATTTTCCTGTATTAAATAATAATGATGAATCTCTGCAAAGGATGATTATCTACGGAGAACCTTATGATACGGGAGATACAAAAGGCGGCGTATACGTCTATCAGTCGATTGAGAATGTGGAAAAGACGACAAACCATACGAAATATTTGATCTTCTTAGCTGCAGGAATAGCGATAATCTTAACTACGATCTTTGCGTTCTTCCTATCAACTCGTATTACAGCCCCTTTAAGAAGAATGAGAGAAGCTGCAACTTCAGTGGCTAAAGGCGAATTTGACATGAAAGTGCCGATCTTAACTCATGATGAGATAGGAGAACTCGGTATGACGTTCAACCGGATGGGCCGACAGTTAAAAAACAACATTACAGCCTTGAACCAGGAAAAAGAACAGCTTACCAGTGTACTGAGCTCTATGGCTGATGGCGTGATCACCTTTGACCGAAAGATGAACATACTCGTTACCAATCCACCTGCAGATCGTTTTTTACAAGCATTTTATTACGAATCTGGTATGAATACCGAGGTGAACGGAAATGTACCTGAAGCGGTCAAACAGCTTTTTCAGCAAGTAGTCTCACTTGAAAGTGAACAGATGACAGAGATCGATATGCAGGGACGTTCCTGGGTAGTTGTTATGACGCCTTTGTATGACCAATCAGTTATTCGAGGGGCCGTTGCCGTATTACGCGATATGACAGAAGAACGTCGAATGGATAAACTGAGAGAAGATTTTGTTGCCAATGTTTCACACGAATTAAAGACGCCAATCGCCATGCTGCAAGGGTATAGTGAAGCCATTGTGGATGATATCGCAGAGTCTGAAGAAGAGAAAAAGGAATTAGCAGGAATAATTCTAGATGAGTCTAAACGAATGGGTAGACTTGTTAATGAGCTTCTAGATCTTGCCCGACTAGAAGCAGGGCATATGAAACTACATTATTCATCACTATCAATCGTGCCCTTTGCTGAAAGGATCGTTCGTAAGTTCCAAGGGCCTGCAAAAGATAGAGAGATTCAATTAACCCTTTCTATAAACGGTGAATTAGACAGAGAGCATGATGAAATGGAAGTAGATCCCGATCGGATCGAACAAGTTTTGACCAACCTGATCGATAATGCGATACGTCATACTTCACAAGGCGGGGCTGTAAACTTATCTGTTGATTCAAACAAGAACAATGTTACGTTTTATGTGAAAGACAATGGTTCTGGGATAAAAGAGGAAGATCTGCCATTTGTTTTTGAACGTTTTTATAAAGGGGATAAAGCAAGAACGAGAGGGAAATCTGGTGGTACTGGTCTAGGACTAGCCATAGCAAGAAACATTGTAGAAGCTCATAGCGGGCAGATTAATGTCCACAGCAAAAACAATGAAGGAACGACATTTTCCTTTGTTATCCCTCGAACAATGAAATAAATTAGCAATACTTCCCGATAAATCTTGTTTCATAAGAAACAAAGATTTTACATGGTTCTTCAATAAGCTATACAATAATTTTAATTTAACTAATGGAATAGGTGTTAAACAGGTGCTGTCCTTTATAGGACGAGCTTCATAGGGAAAACGGTTAGAATCCGTTGCGGTCCCGCCACTGTAATTGTGAGAATCCTAAATATCTCTGTGATAAACGAGAAGGTGCTAGGAGACGAAGAGCAAGAGCCAGGAGACCTGCCTGTTTGTTGTAACATGACCTACGAGGATAGGAAGGTGTTTAGCAGGAACAGATGTTGACTGCTGTTATTCGCCTTTTTCATAAATTCTCCTTCGTAGCCGAAGGGGATTTTTTTTGATCTTTGCTTGAAATTAAAGATGAGGAAGAGGTTTTTTATGAAACAATTACTTTTAATAGTGACAGCGATTATGATGCTGCTGGCTGGCTGTGGAACAAATGAAACAAAGAAGCCTGCTGATCAGCCAAAAACAGAAGAGAGTATAAGAGAACAGGTAACCGTTCAGATTACAAAAAATAACGGAAAAGAGAAAATAACGGAAAAGAAAGTTGAGATTACTGACGAAACAACCGTGATGGACGTAATGAAAGAGAATTTCGAGATTAAAACAGAATATGAAGATTCATTTATTACTAGCATCGAAGGAATTGAAGGAAGTCAGAAGGATAAAACTTCATGGTTCATCTCTGTCAACGGAGAGGAAGCGATGAAAGGTGCAAAAGAGATCACTTTAAAACCAGGTGATTCTGTAGAGTTTGATCTCCATCCATATGAATAAGTTTTCTGTTAGAAGAATGACGATCATCGCCCTGTTAACTTCTTTATTAACAATTGGGCGCATCTGGTTTGCGGTCATACCGAACGTTCAGCCAAACACTACGATACTAATATTAGCATCTTTTGTGCTTGGTCCAATACAAGGGCTGTTGTTAGCCATTCTGAGTACGATAACCACCAACTTGGTCTTAGGACATGGCCTATGGTCATTTGGCCAGATGGTCGCTTGGGGCCTGATTGCTGTAATGAGTGGAATACTAGGCAGGTATCGACATAAGATACCGTGGCTGCTTCTAACACTTTACGCTGGTTTCTGCGGGTTTCTTTTTGGATTCATCATGTCTATTCTCATGGGCGGAATTATCATGCAAAAATTCTGGCCCTATTATCTAGCAGGTCTGCCGTTTGACCTAAACCATGCGGTCGGAAATGTTGTTTTCTTTGTTGTTTTATATAAACCACTTTTATTTGTGATGGAACAATATATGAATAAGGATGTAAACAAGAAAGCTGCCTTATGATAGGGAGCTTTTTTGTGTTAAAAAAATGGTTCAAAATGAATGACACATGAATAGGATAGTAAAGTTGATTTATAAATTTCTAGGAGGACAAAATGAGAGATTATCTAAACAGATTTTTTGCCGTGTTATTTTTAATGATGTGTTTAAGTGTTTTATTTATTGGTGGTAAATTGGGAGCATAAACACTTGATTGTAACAGCTTTTCATGATACATATGGTAAAACGTTTTTAAAAGGAGATCACTATGTTAACAGATTACCATTCTCATCTCGAAAAAGGGACTTTAACAATCGACTATCTAAAAAAATTCACAGATACCGCTAAAGAAAAAGGAATTCAAGAGTTTGGGATTTCTGAACACGCTTATCACTTTTATGAAACAAAGAACATTGTATCAAAACGATGGATGGAAGAAAGACGCTATTACAAGATGGATGATTATGTGAACTTGTTCAAACTAGCTGATCAACAAGGGCTGGATGTTAGGATGTCTATTGAGATGGATTATACACCTGGAAGCCATAAAGAGATGGAATCGTTCATCAAGTCCTATCCCTTTGATTATGTGATCGGATCAGTGCACTGGGTAGAGGATTTTGGTATAGACTTGGCAGAATATCGAAAGGAATGGGACCGTCGTGATCTATATGAAACGTATCGTGGTTATTACGATCAAATCGTGACACTCGCTGAATCGAACCTTTTTGATATTGTCGGGCATCTTGATCTTGTGAAAATCTTTAATTATGTGCCGACTGATCAAGAGTTTTTACTTGAGCAGTATGATCGCGTGACAGATGCTCTCAAAAACTCAAAAACATGTGTTGAGATATCATCAGCAGGTTTGCGAAAACCCGTTGGAAAACTATACCCAGAGCCAGAGCTGCTTTCTCTCTGCTATAAGAAGGGAATACCGATTGTTCTCTCTTCTGATGCACATGAACCCCATCAAGTGGGAGAAAACTATGAAGCTTCTGTTCGTTTCGCAAAAGAGACTGGATATACTACATTGATGACTTTTCAAAATGGCGAGAGGAAAGAGGTTGAGTTAGGGTAAGGGATTTGACTCGGATACCTATATAGAAAACGAATATCCATAAATAAAAAAGCTCTTTACCATAAATTTAATTGGTAAGAGCTTTTCTATCATTTTACAACTTATAAATCCAGCGGTTTACATACAAGAAGATCTTCTATGCTTCTAAGCTCTTTTTGAGTCGATTCTGACAGCTGGCTATCGAATGTTAAAACCATCATTGCTTCTCCGCCAGCAGATTTTCTACCCACATGCATCGTCGCAATGTTAATGTTTCGTTCACCTAAGAAAGCACCAACTTTTCCGATTATCCCAGGTGTGTCACGGTGTTCGATGTAAAGAAGTGAACCTTGTGGAACAAAGTCTACCGTATATCCGTTTAATTTTATGATTCGGCCGCCAAAGCCTTTTACAAGGGTCGCAGAAAGGGTAAATGTTTGATTAACACCCGTCACTTTTACATGAATAATATTCGGATACCCATAATCATCTGTACCGCGCTTTTCTCCTACTACTATTCCCTGTTCATTCGCAGCGATCATACTGTTTACATCATTAACAGGTCTGTCGAGCCTCGTTTTTAAGAACCCACAAAGAAAACTGCGTGTTAATGACGTTGTATCGGTTTCTGATAAGGTGCCTCCGTAGCCGATAGAAATTTCTGAAACGGGTTCTTTGAAGAATTGAGTTGTAAAAGAGCCAAGTAAGTTTGAAAAATCATAATAAGCAATCAGTTTCTCATAGGTGTCTTTTGATAGTGAAGGGAAATTAACAGCATGCTTTAAAGGTTTGTTCAACAGGTATGATTTAATTTCGTCGCTCGCCATATAGGCCACATTGATCTGTGCCTGAACGGTAGAAGCTGCGATATGCGGAGTAACAATCACATTTGGATGCTCGACTAAAGAACGGCTCACTGGCGGTTCTTGCTCAAACACATCAAGTGCGCATCCTGAGAGATGTTCATTATTTAAATAGTGGAGAAGTGCTTCTTCATCAATGATGCCTCCGCGAGCACAGTTTAAGATAAAAGCGCCTTTTTTAGCAAACTTTAGGTTGTCAAAATTAAGTAGTTTCCGTGTATCTTTTGTAAGTGGGGTATGGACGGTAATGATGTCACTATGTTGGATAAGGGTATCAAGGTCAACAGTAGTAACAGATAATTCTTTTTGTTTTTCTGCAGGAAAATACGGATCAAATACGAGCACGTTCATAGAAAAGCTTTTTGCACGTTTTGCAAGCTCTGAACCGATTCTTCCCATACCGATGATACCGAGTGTTTTTTGGTAAAGTTCTTGACCAGTATACTTCTTTCGATTCCATTCACCTTGTTTTACAGATTGATTAGCTTGGGGTATTTTTCGTACTAAAGACATCATCATTGCCCAAGTATGTTCAGCTGTTGAAATCGTGTTTCCCTCAGGTGCATTTACAACGAGTACACCTTTTTTGGTAGCAGCATTTATATCAATGTTATCTACTCCTACACCGGCACGTGCGATGATTTTTAGTCCTGAGAATTTCTCTAAAACGTCCTCTGTAATTTTTGTTGCACTCCTGACCATTATTCCGTGAATGTCTTGTGGGTTACTAATTTCATCAAGCTTTCCAAAGATCAGTTCTACTCCTTCAAGCTTAACTAAAGGTTCAATGCCATTACTCGTAATTCCATCACAAACTAATATGGTTGCTGTCACGGTTCCACCCCTTGTTTTTCTTGATCAATAGTATCAATATTTTGATAATTTAACACATTCTGAAGAAGGGTACAACAAGGATTTTTAAGATAGCGGTTTCATAAAACAAGAAAACTAATTGACAATGATAATCATCCTTAATAAAATAAATAAAAAACCCTCTAAAAGAGGGTTGGGTAGAAACCTGAACTATTCGAATTTTAGAGCATCTCCATCAAAAGGCTCTTCAGCTACTTTAATTGAGTCTGTAGGACAGCCTTCAAAAGCATCTTGCATATCTTCTAATAATACATCTGGAATTTCAACGATTCCTTGGTTATCGTCTAGAGTTACAAATGCAATTCCTTCATCGTCGTAATCGTAAATGTCTGGTGCTGCAGCTCCGCATGCTCCACATGCGATACAAGTTTCTTTGTCAACAATCGTATACTTTGGCATAATGAATACCTCCTAAGGAATTGGAAAAATAGCCGGCAATACAAATTTAACCATTTTAAATTAAGGGTCTACTAATCATATTGTAATAAGTATCCCTCTACATTTCAATAGAAAATTAGTATCCTCATCTTATCTTTTATTCCCATCCTTCCTCAAAATATAACTCATTTACTCTTAAATTCCTTAAATCTGATAAGATAGATTATATGATAACGTGTGGTGATTTAGTATGGATATTTGGCATGTCATTATATTAGATATATTAAATAAAATGAATGGCAGCAGGAGATGTACAGGCATTTATTATATTCTAACAGGAAAGAAAACCTCTCAATCATTATCTGACAGTCAATGGTTCGGTATAGAGCATTATTATGCATCCTTTAAAGGAATGGCTTATTCCGCTTTTAATGATGCGTTAACTGAGCTGCAACATGCAAGGATGATCGTTAAAAAGGAGGATCAACTATACCTGGTCACGAAAACAGGTGAACAATTCCTCTTAGATCAAAGAAAGAGGCTATCATTCTTGGAAAACTTGAACGGTTTAAAGTATTCATCAATAGAGTCCACTTGTTGGCATGTAATCACTTTATTCGTTCAAGCACTCTCTAACGCTCTATATCTACAGGGTGATTACTCACCTGTGGTAAGAGAACGTGAGGCTGTTCGATTAGTGAAAACTCTATATCCTAGATCTGAAGAAGAACGAAGGAAGAAAGCTGATGCCCTATATCGTGAGATGCATTTTTTGCTTCAACACAGTGATTCTGCTTCAGCTGGTATCTTTATAAAAAAGCTTTCAGGATACAAACGTATTGGAAATACCTTTGAACAGATAGGACGAGAATGGAATATGAGTCAAGCGGAGGCCATTCTTAGATTCCGATCTGTACTTCACTCGTTCATACAACATTCCGCAGCACTGAAATCGGATTTTCCGGTGCTGCATTCTTTGATAGGTTCATTTACTGAAATACCAGCGCTAACTAGATCGGCATCACTTACATATGACATGTTGTCTAAAGATATGTCCCTTCAACAGATTATGAAAATTAGAAACTTAAAGGCAAGCACACTTGAGGACCATCTCGTTGAAATTGCCCGAGAGATTCCGGAGTTTTCTATCAGTCCCTTTATTAGTAAAAAGGAGAGCGATGAAATTAAGCACTTTTACCATAAAACGAAAGAAAATAAACTCCGGCCGATGAAAGATGCGTTTCCTCATTTATCATACTTGCAAATTCGGCTGGTTTTAGCTAAAGAAGGTGGAACACATGGAGCTGGAAGCAGCACTTAAACAACACTTTGGATTTACAGCGTTCAGACCTGGACAAAAAGAAATCATATCGGATCTGATAAGTGGTAACGATGTTTTAGGAATGCTCCCAACTGGTACGGGAAAAACGTTAATATATCAGATGGCTGCTGTTTTATTAAAGGGCAGGGCGCTTGTTGTCTCGCCTTTGGTCTCATTAATGCAAGATCAAGTGGATCAGTTTAAGCAGGCGGGCTTTAAAAGAACTGTGGCGTTAAACAGCTTCTTGGATCATTCTGATAGACAGGCAGTCTTAAAACAGATCGATCATTATCAATTTGTTTTTGTAAGTCCTGAGATTATTCAGAACCCGTTTATTCGTTCTGTACTTTTATCGGTGGAATGGTCTTTATTTGTTGTAGATGAAGCTCATTGCATCTCACAATGGGGACACGAGTTCCGCCCCTACTATCTAGATTTAGCAGATATGAAAAAAGAGATGGGTAATCCTCTCTGTCTAGCACTAACTGCCACTGCTACGAAAAAGGTTCAAAGGGATATTCTGGATCATTTGAAGATGGAAGATGCAAAGATTCATATTCATAGTGTGAATCGGCCGAACATATCTATCTTTGTTGAGACTTTTGACGATTATGAGCAAAAGCTTGATCGAACAATGAAACTTGTAAAGCAATTAAAAGGCCCTGGAATTATATACACTAACACAAGGAATGCTGCAGAAAAGCTAGTCTTTGCTCTCCAGAATGAGGGGATGAACGATGTGTCTTATTACCATGGCGGTATGGATTCAGATGAAAGATTGCTGGTTCAAAAGCAATTTCTGGAGTCTCAGTTACACGTAATCGTGTGTACGAATGCTTTCGGCATGGGAATCAATAAACCTGACATTCGGTATGTTATTCATTATCACACGCCGTCAACGATCGAAGGATACGTTCAAGAGATTGGGAGAGCAGGAAGAGATTCTGAGCCGTCTGCAGCGGTTTTGTTGCACCATCCAGCTGATCTGGAAATTCCATACCATTTTGTAGAACAGGAACTCCCAGATAATACTCAAGTGGATTATGTATTATCCGACCATGAACCATTAAAAGAAAATTCGTTTGCAGAAAAGATAGAGCTTGCTGGTTTATCTGAAACTGGTCAACGATTTATGGAGTATCATCTGAAAAAGGCAGAACTCTTGAACCGTCCAGATGTTTCTATAGAAGAAAAAACTGCAATAAAAACAATGCTAATAACTAAAATTGAAGAAAGAAAAGCAGAAAAGATTAAGTCTTTAAAGCTTATTGAAAGATGGGCAACAAGTTCTGAGTGTAAACGTAAAGAGTTATTGCGATATTTTGGAGAAGCTGAAGCGGATGATGTCGAAAACTGCTGTAGCTCTTGTGATGCTGAGATCTCTCACTTTTATGGTAAACAGAGACTGCCTGGCACTTCTTTTGAGTTTTGGGAAGATGAACTGAAACGATTATTAAGACAGGAAGTGTACAGCTAAGAATGAGGAAAATGAAGAAAAATAACTGGATTGATCAAATTACTCCGAAAGAACTTGTACTGAACGTTTATATTTCTCAGGTCATTTTTATCGTCGCTGCAATAGGTATCGCTTATTTGTTTCATGTTCCTTTTCCATGGACGCTGACCGGTATGAATATCTCAATTGCCCATTTGTTTTTAGCAGTGGGAACGGGATTATTTCTCCCTTTTTTATCGATACAGCTAAAGAAATGGCTGCCTCCTCATGCTTTGGATGATGGGGGCATCAATGAGAAAATATTTAGTTCTCTTTCTTATCCCCATATATTTTTTCTGACAGGAATTATTGCGTTTGCTGAAGAATGGTTATTTCGTGGTGTCTTTCAATCACTAGTAGGTCTGTTTTTAACGAGTCTCATCTTTGCTGTTTTACATGTTCGATATTTAAAGAAACCCATCTTGTTTGGAATTGTTACTGGATTAAGTTTTTGGCTCGGGATCTTATATGAATGGACAGAAACCATTTGGGTTCCTTTCTTAGCACATTTCTTAATTGATTTTATATCAGGATGCTGGATCTCGAGGCAATACGAAAAAGACAAAAAAGATAGCGGGATATGGAGTGTGAATGAGGATGACGAATGATCAAGCTGATGAACTCAGAAGAGAAGCTAGTAATAGCGAACGAGTTGACAAAACTAGCGTTCAACCTCTTCCGTCTAGAAGTGAAGTGCATGGAAAGAGAAGAGAGATTGAAAAAAAACAAGAACATACAAAAAAAGAAAAAAGAAAAAAAACATTTGTAGTCACTCGTTTGCTCTTAGGAGCTTTCATTCTTTTGATCGGAATCACATTAACATATAAGTACTGGTCTCAAAATATGTATGTACCAGTACATAGTGAAGATAACAAAGGTGTAGAACAAGTCGAGATCGAGCGTTAAAAGACCGTCTGGGAATATCGTTCCTGACGGTCTTGTTTTTATAATAAAGCATGAATCTGCTTGTATAGGCATAGTTATTCTACAGGAGGTTTTGTGTATGAATGCATTAAATCACTGGAAGATAAAGCCTTTTGTAAATGAACTTACAAGTATTGTTTTAGCTCAGCTTGTTGAAAAAAAAGCAGAGAAAGACCGATGGAAAACAGCAATCAATCAATGGGGACTATCTATGATTTTTGTTGTGATCGCGACTTTCGTTTATCTCTATTTTTATAAACTTCCTACAGCCCCATCGTTTGCGAACCCTTTAACATTACTCTTTTCCGATGAAATGGTATGGATTTGTACAGGGTTTCTTATTTTTTCAAGTTTTCATATGATTTGGATGAAAAAGAAATACAAAAAAGCTGACGATGATTTTGAAGCGATCAGAAAAGATTTTATTGATCGTAATGAAGAATGGTGGAGTGATGAGGAACAATGGGATAAGAGGCATGTTGTTTTCGATTTTATGAAAAAGGAATATAACATTAATATATTTCACAAATAGTTTATTTTACTGGCAAGGACAGCCGAAAAATAGACAAGAATCTCTATCGTGTTTTTTACCTTGAATGACAACAGTCATTTCACAAAAATGGTCAATTCTTCCGAAAGCAAGTGTCTCATGCCTCTCTGTACAGTAAACTTCAATTGGAAGACCCAGTCGCAAACTGTAAGAAAGATCAAGGTCGGTCACGAGAGATTTGTTCTTTAATTTCGTTAATGTCATGATGTTTTTCCTCTCCTAGTATTTTGGTTAATCATGTAAACTAATCATACGATAAATTTACAAATTTTTCAACTCATCTTTTTTAAATATTCAAAAAACTTAAAGGCGATTTTTGTATTTTAGGCCTGTTATGAATAGTGTGGTATGATCATTTAATCCCGTTGCAGGAGGCCCATAATGATCCTTTTTTATTTCTTAGTAGCTGCTCCTCTATCTCTTTTCATTTATATGTATATTGAAGCACATCGAAATCGTGTCATATTCGATACCGTAAAACTAGACAGGCTGCCTAGTGCTTTTGAGAATTTTAGAATCTTTTTTATTTCCGATGTTCATAAAAGAAGGATATCAGAAGAAATTGTTAATAAAGCAGAAAAAGCGGATTTGGTTATAATCGGAGGAGATCTCGTTGAAAAAGGAGTTCCGATGAAGAGGGTAGAAGATAACATAAAGCTGCTTTCAACATTGGGTCCTGTAGTATTTGTATGGGGAAACAATGATTACGATGTTGACCCTTCAGTACTTGCACGAACACTTCTTGAACAGGGAGTGCAAATCCTAGACAATACAAGCTATTGCATGAAAAGAAATAACGATCAAATTGATATTGTTGGAGTAAACGATACTTCTTTACGCTATGATTCTTTAAAAGACGCTATACGACCATGCAGTTCTTCATGCAGGATATTGATCAGTCATAATCCTGATATATCAAAAAAGGTAAAAAATGAGGATGAAATATGTTTAATTTTATCAGGCCATACACATGGTGGCCAAATCCGGTTAGGACCGCTGGGAATCGCAAAAAGAGGCGGTTGGTATGAAATTGGGAAACACAAGCTATTAGTGAGTAATGGGTATGGGGCGACACATTTGCCGCTTCGGTTAGGTGCACCAAGTGAGTCCCATATCCTACTACTTAATAGGTAAAAAGTTTACAGTATAATGTTTTTTCAGATATACTCTTCTTAACTTATTTATTGGAGGAAGTCCGGATGCCATGTGAGGGGAAATATAACATTAAAGCGGTTTCTAAAATGCTTGGCATTCAAGCGGGTACACTAAGAGCTTGGGAACGACGCTATTCTATTGTTCAGCCTCACCGTAATGAAGCTGGTCATAGACTATACACAGATGAACAAGTATATATACTAAAATGGCTAGTGAATAAAGTGGATCAAGGATTTACGATCAGCCAGGCGGTTGACGTTGCACAAAATGGGGAACTTTATAAGGAAGCAGCCCCGTTTGCTGCTGAAAATACAGATCGGGCAGCAGAAATGGGCAACTTGATCTTAGCTGCTCTGCTTTCTTTTCAAGAAAAGAAAGCCAATGATCTATTAAGTCAAGCGTTTAGTATGTATAATTTGGAAAAAGTCATTATTGATATTTTGGGTACATTATTAGTACGGGTAGGCCATCTTTGGGAAGAACAAAAAATCACTGTTGCTCACGAACATTTTACTTCCTCATTTTTACGGAGTAAAATTGGACAACTTATACAATGGCTTCCATCTGATCCATATTTGCCAAAAGTTATCGCAGGCTGTGGATTAGATGAGGAACATGAATTGGGACTTCTTATGTTTACACTGTTTTTAAGACGTAAAGGATTTGAAGTCATTTACTTAGGTCATGGTATTCCTCAAAAAGATTTTGAGGTTGTTATAAAAGAAGTAGAACCAAAGATGGTATTTTTCTCGTGTACGATAGCAGATTCTTCTACAAAAACACTTCGATGGGTAGAAGGACTGCAGAAACATTTTCCAGATATCGCATTTGGCGTCGGCGGTGCAGCAATTAGTCATATACCATCTGAAGTTCAAAAAAGGTATGAACCATTCTTAATTGGAAATGCAAAAGTAGAGTGGGATGACTGGATTTCACAAAAATTAAAAAATAAATAATATTCGGTTTTATATTTGCTTGGATGTTTATCACCAACTTTTCGCAAATTCATATATTGATATTAAGACATAATAGCGCCGATCGTAAGGGGGACCAGTGATGCGGGTAGAACGGTTAACCTATAACAAAATAAAAATCTTCCTAACTTTTGATGATCTGAATGAACGTGGTATTTCCAAGGAAGAAATATGGCAGGATATTCCTAAAGTACATCAGCTTTTCCGTGACATGATGACTGAAGCTGATGATGAGGTAGGATTTAAAGCTGACGGTCCTATTGCGGTTGAAGTTTTTTCACTTCCAGCACAAGGCATGGTTGTTATTGTTACTAAAGGAATAAATGAGTACGACCTTGAAGAAGAATACGATGAAGATTATATAGAAATGCAAGTCACATTGGATGAGAATGATGAGATTTTTTACGAGTTTTCATCTTTTGAGGATGTTATTTTACTTGCCAAACGTCTTCACTCACTAGAAATAAAAGGTGGCAGCCTGTATTCTTTTAATAATCACTTTTACTTAAAATTTGAAGAGGATGATGTTAAACCATTGGACCTTGATTTGTTCATTGCTGTTTTAGCCGAATTTGGCAGCTCTTCAACCATTACGAGCTATAGAGTGATTGAGTATGGAAAACTGTTAATGAAAACAGATGCAATAAGCGAACTGTACCGTTACTTTAAATAACAATTTAAGAAGGAGGACGCATACATTGCGTCCTCATTTGTATTTATCATTTATTTATCATTGTTATTTTGCTAAAAAAACATGTTATGATTAGTAATATTTTTCATCCCATGAACCGTTATTTTGACTGGGAATATAATATATACATAAACTTTTGGGCTAGGAGTGACCATAAAAATGAAAATTGCAGTCTTATACGGCGGTGTTTCTGCTGAACGTGAAGTATCACTATCTACGGGAAAACAGATCATTTCTGCCCTTGAAAGCAAGGGCCATGAGGTAACGGGGATCGATTTCCATCCTTCTCGTCTTCAAGAACTACTTAGATTAGAAGCCGATGTTGTTTTTCTTGGGCTTCATGGAAAATTTGGTGAAGACGGCCGTCTGCAAGGTTTGTTGGATATGCTTGAGATCCCCTATGTTGGATCTGGTGCTTTAGCATCTGGAATAGCTATGGATAAAGCAAAATCTAAACAATTTTTTAAAGACGCTGGAATAAATATCGCTAAAGAAAAAGTACTTTATAGAAAATCGTATGTAGAGAATCAATTGGAGCTGGATTTCGATTTTCCTGCTGTTGTTAAACCTAACCGGGAAGGTTCAACTATCGGTTTAACGATTGCACAAAACCATGATGAACTTCTAAAGGGTATTGCTGAAGCATTTTTGCATGATGATACTATTCTTGTGGAACAATTTATAAGCGGTAAAGAGGTTACTGTTGCTGTTATGGGGGAACATGGGAAGTACAAGGCACTTCCAGTTGTCGAGATCGAACCAAAAAATGCTTATTATGATTATGAATCAAAGTATGCAGAAGGTGGAAGCATTCATTATGTACCTGCAAGACTAGATGATGAAACAACGGCGTTATTGCAAAAACAAGCAGTTCGGGCACATGAAGTATTAGGATGCGAAGTCTATTCTCGAGTAGATTTTATCGTACCTCATGATGGGACTGAACCTGTTATTCTAGAAGTGAACACACTTCCAGGTATGACACCAACAAGTCTGTTTCCGGATGCTGCAAGAGAGATCGGCATGGATTATCCAACTATGATTGAAAAGTTAATCGAACTATCTTTAAAGAAATAAAGCTAAAACTGGTTCCCCGCCTGTGTATTCAGGTGGGGAGTTCTTCAAAAAAGCAGTGGACAAGCCGAATAGGTATATTGGCAGAAAATTAGATATATTCTCAACAGTCCGTGACTTAAGAAAGCGTTTACTTTTTAGGCGAAAATCACTAATTTTCTCTTCTCATTGTTTATGCAAAGGTGTATACTGAGTTCGAAGCTTGACTAAACTTTAGAGGTGACGAATATGGGAGGTAAACAAATGACAGCCCAAAATACTACAGACCAAAAATCCGACAATCATCATGAAAATGACAATGTGCTCCAATCCACGCAATCCGTAATCGCGGATGCGCTTGATAAATTAGGGTACTCTTCCGAAGTTTATGAGTTATTAAAAGAGCCGATTCGTATGCTTACTGTTCGAATCCCGGTTAAAATGGATGATGGAAGTACGAAGATTTTTACCGGATATCGTGCCCAGCATAATGATGCTGTTGGTCCGACCAAGGGCGGCGTTCGTTTTCATCCGAATGTATCAGAAACAGAAGTTAAAGCGCTATCAATCTGGATGAGCTTAAAAGCTGGAATTGTTGATCTGCCTTATGGCGGAGGGAAAGGCGGAATCATTTGTGATCCGCGTACAATGTCGTTTAGAGAACTTGAAAGATTAAGCCGTGGGTACGTTAGAGCGATCAGTCAATTAGTAGGACCTACAAAGGATATTCCTGCTCCTGACGTCTTTACAAACTCGCAGATCATGGCTTGGATGATGGACGAGTACAGCAGAATCAGAGAGTTTGATTCTCCAGGATTTATTACAGGAAAGCCTTTGGTCCTCGGTGGATCTCACGGCCGTGAGACAGCGACTGCTAAAGGAGTTACCATCTGTATCCGTGAAGCTGCAGCCAAAAAAGGCATCCAGCTTGAAGGGGCTCGTGTAGTTGTACAAGGATTCGGTAATGCGGGAAGCTTCCTTGCAAAATTCATGCATGATGCTGGCGCAAAAGTGATCGCGATCTCTGATGCATACGGCGGACTTCATGATCCAGAAGGCTTGGATATCGACTATCTATTAGAACGCAGAGACAGTTTTGGTACTGTCACGAAATTATTTAAAGACACGATAACAAATCAAGAACTTTTAGAACTTGATTGCGATATTTTAGTACCAGCAGCTATTGAAAATCAAATTACAGAGAAAAACGCACACCAGATCAAAGCTGCGATCGTTGTTGAAGCAGCGAATGGACCAACAACACTTGAAGCAACTAGAATCTTATCAGAAAGAGGGATCCTGCTCGTTCCTGATGTTCTAGCTAGTGCAGGTGGTGTAACGGTTTCTTATTTTGAATGGGTTCAGAACAATCAAGGTTACTATTGGACCGAAGAAGAAGTAGAAGAAAAGCTTGAAAAGGTTATGGTTAAGTCTTTCGATACTGTATATACGACAGCGATGAACAGAAAAGTAAACATGAGACTAGCCGCTTATATGGTTGGTGTTCGTAAGATGGCTGAAGCATCACGCTTCAGAGGCTGGATTTAATTTTTTGCAAACTTATACTAAATCTCCTATCATATGATGATAGGAGATTTTTTTGGCATGATAAAAAAGAATTTTATGATTTCGTTTTATGGAGTGGTGAAGAAGTGAATACAGATGTTTGTATTATTGGAGGAGGTCCATGCGGCTTAGCGGCTGCCCTGGCATTACAAAAGAAAGGGATCTCATATTGTGTGATTGAAAAAGGGAACGTTGTTAATACAATTTATCAATATCCGACCCACCAAACGTTTTTTAGCTCGAGTGAAAAACTTGAAATTGGAGATTTCCCTTTTGTTCATGAAGAGAGCAAACCAAAGAGGATACATGCCTTAACGTACTACCGGGAAGTTGTAAAAAGAAATAAACTTCATGTGCGTTCTTTTGAAAGAGCAGAATCTGTTGTGAAAAATTCTGATGGGACATTTACAATTCGAACCGTAAACCGTAAAAAAGAAAAATTGGTTTATAGTGCCAAATGGGTTGTCATTGCAACGGGTTATTATGATAATCCAAATATGATGAACATTGAAGGAGAAGATCTGCCTCACGTTTACCATTACTTCAAAGAAGCTCATCCTTTTTACGACTTGGATGTAGCGGTTATCGGCGGGAAAAACTCAGCGATAGATGCAGCACTTGAACTGCAAAAAGCTGGCGCGCGTCCTCATGTGTTCTATCGGGGGAGTGAGTACTCATCAAGTATTAAACCTTGGGTACTTCCTGAATTTGAAGCTTGTGTAAAATCAGGAACCATAAAGATGACATTTAATGCCCGCGTAAAAAAATTACGGAAGATGGTATATTTGCCGAGGAATCTCGAAAAAAATCGTTCTATCCTTATCATGCAGTTTTTGCGATGACAGGGTACCATCCAGATCATAAATTTTTGGCTAACATGGGAGTTGATATGGATTTGGAGACAGGACGTCCTTTTTTTTCAGAAGAAACGATGGAAACGAATGTTGAGGGACTTTTTATCGCAGGGGTACTGGCTGCTGGCAACAATGCCAATGAGATCTTTATTGAAAATGGAAGGTTTCATGGAGAGATGATCGCTAAAACAATTGAAGAACGGGAAAAAAACCGATAATCCTTTTGGACGATCGGTTTTTTTACGTTCTATTCCAGGAAAAGCTGTTGCAGTTTTGCGGATTCACTCGTATTCTCTAAAGCGATCATCAGTTTCAATCTTGCTTTTTGCCCATTTAAACCATTTGAGAAGATTACACCTAGTTCTTTCAGATGTTTTCCTCCGCCTTCATAAGAATAAATATCTTGAGCAATCCCGTTAAAACATCTTGAAACGAGCACGACAGGTACTTCTCTTGATATAAGGTCTTTTAGGGCAGGAACGGTTGCAGGTGGCATGTTACCCTGTCCTAACGCTTCGATTACTACCCCGTCAGCTCCGTTTGCTGAAGCTTTAATCAAATTGCCATCCATACCTGCATATGCTTTTAGTAAGATGACGTTCTTAGAGAAATCTTTTACATGAAAACGACTAGAGCGCAAAGGTGTATGATGAAAGAGTACACCTCTTTTTGTAACTATTCCGATCGGCCCGTATTGAGGACTTTGAAAAGTAGCGATGTTGCTTGTATGCGTTTTTGTAACGTTTTTTGCTGAGTGTATCTCATCATTGAAAACGACAAGAACACCTTTTCCTAAAGATTGATCTTCACAAGCAACTCTAACTGATGAAATCAGGTTATATGGCCCGTCAGATCCGTGTTCGTTGCTAGATCGCATAGCACCTGTTACGATAACTGGAATGGAAGTTTGTAGCACGAGATCTAACACGTATGCTGTTTCTTCGAGCGTATCTGTACCGTGCGTGATCACGATGCCCTCATATTGATCAGAATTTGTTTCATCTGAAATAAATTTAGCTAACTCCAACATATGTGCAGGGGTAATATGAGGAGATGGCAGGTTAACATAGTTTTTAACCGTGATCTCTGCAATATCAGACAGTTCTGCAATGGTTGCTTCTAGAGGATGTGTCTCTTTTGTGTTGACGCCGCCTGTAGTTTTGTTTTCTTCCATTGCAATGGTGCCGCCTGTATGAATAAGTAGAACCTTTTTCATGGCTGCCGCCCTCCTTATCTCAGTGTTCTCTATTCCACTTCTTAAAATATCATGTTACGATAGAAAAAAACAGTAGAAAAGAGGCAGGACATGCTAGCTGTAATTTCTGCAGCGGTGGCTCCGGCTATTGCTCTATTATCATTTTTTTATTTAAAAGATAAATATGAGACCGAACCTTTATCATTAGTGGTTAAAGTGTATATATTTGGAGTACTTCTCGTTTTTCCGATCATGGTTATTCAGTTTGGAATAAAAGAAGAGATGAATATCTCCTATCTTTCGGATGCATTTTTTGTAAGTGGTGCATTCGAAGAGTTCTTTAAATGGTTCTTAGTATTCTATGGGGCATATCTTCATGAAGAATTTAATGAACCTTATGATGGAATCGTATACGCATCTGCTCTGTCATTAGGTTTTGCGTCTTTAGAAAACATCTTTTATCTCTATACGTTCGGAATTGAAGAGGCTTTAATTCGTGCGCTGCTCCCGGTTAGCGGGCATGCTCTTTTTGGGGTAATTATGGGATACTACTTGGGTAAAGCAAAATTCTCTTTTGGCAGAAAGAAAAAAATCTATCTTACCTTATCCCTTGTCTTGCCTATCCTATTGCATGGGACGTTTAACTTTTTGTTATCATCGAGTACAAAATACATCTTCTTCTACATGTTTCCGTTTATGATTTTCCTATGGTGGTTTGCTCTCCGAAAAGTGAGGTTAGCCAATGCTACAATAAATCCATATCCAAACGCTGACGCGAAGACCGGTATATAGCCGGTCTTCTTTTATTTTTTAAGAACAACGAGACTTTGAAAGCTGAATAAAATAAAACAGATTACAAATGATACTTGTATAACAAGGAGATTAAATTACAGGA
Organism: Fictibacillus barbaricus; assembly: GCF_014635025.1. Lineage (GTDB taxonomy): Bacteria > Bacillota > Bacilli > Bacillales > Fictibacillaceae > Fictibacillus > Fictibacillus barbaricus. Next base: position 1,715,523 of record NZ_BMCE01000001.1, read on the forward strand.
GGCTCATTTTCTCATGAAAAGAAATTCAGCTTACATAAAGGGAGTACTATTTGCAATCGCCCTTTGTTTTGGGCTTTTTGCTGGATTTGGTCAAAACAGTGCACATGCGTTTTCAAACCAAGTCATTCAAGTAGGTGCAACCGGTGAGGACGTAATAGAACTTCAATCCCGGCTTCAATATTTAGGTTTTTATACAGGCGACATTGATGGTGTGTTCGGATGGAGAACATACTGGGCATTACGAAACTTTCAATATGAATTTGGTTTGCCGATCGATGGTCTAGCAGGGGGTACCACGAAGAATAACCTCGCAAAAGCTTCAAAGTATGATAAAGCCTGGGTCAATAAACAAATCAATTCAGGAAACAAATTTTCTTATTACGGCGGGGTTCCAAAAAGCAAACAATCAAAAAGCGGTGCAGCGAAAGGCGGTACGGCAAAGGGCGGAAAAGGCGGCGGTCAAGCTAAAGCTAAGCCTGCTCAAGTTAAACCTGCTAAAAACGTACCTGATGGCTACTCTCAAAATGATCTTAACTTAATGGCCAATGCAGTGTATGGAGAATCAAGGGGAGAACCTTATATCGGACAAGTAGCTGTTGCAGCGGTCATCATAAACCGAGTAGAAAGCCCGTCCTTTCCCAATACCGTTGCAGGCGTGATTTTTGAGCCAGGTGCGTTTACAGCCGTAGCGGACGGCCAGATTTACCTCACACCAAACGCACAAGCTAAAAAGGCTGTCATGGATGCTTTAAACGGATGGGATCCTACTGGAGAAGCTGAATATTATTTTAACCCGGATACGGCTACTTCCGGTTGGATATGGACGCGTCCTCAGATTAAAAAAATCGGAAAGCATATTTTCTGTAACTAATAAAGGGGTGAAATGAAATATGATACGCACAATCCTAATCGTACTGCTGTTCGTTGCTGTAGCAGGAACAGGCTATTGGGGCTATACGGAACATCAGGAAAAGAACGCTGTACTTCTGCAAGCTGAGAACAACTATCAACGTGCCTTCCATGACTTAAACTTCCATATGGACGCGCTTCATGACAAGATAGGTGAAACAATAGCGATGAACTCTAGAAATCAGCTTTCACCAGCACTTGCACAAGTCTGGAGACTAACTTCAGAAGCTCATAATGATGTAGGCCAACTTCCGTTAGCTCTGCTGCCTTTTAACAAAACAGAAGAATTTCTTGCTAAGATGGGAGAATTCAGTTATCGAACCGCAGTACGCGATCTAGATAAGAATCCCCTTAGTGATAAAGAATACAATACTCTTAAAGATTTATATGCAAATTCAACAGAGATCCAAAATGAACTGAGAAAAACAGAATCATTGGCGCAGAAAAATAACCTACGCTGGATGGATGTTGAGCTGGCTCTCGCAACAAACAAACAGCCAGAGGATAACACGATTATCGATGGATTTAAAACGGTTGATAAATCAGTTGAAGGATACTCTGATGTAGATTTTGGACCTGAAGTTTCAAACAGGGAGAAAATGAAGAATCGAAATCTCAGCCAGCTTAAAGGAAAAGAGATTTCAAAAGAAGAAGCAAAAAAAATCGCAATAGACTTTTTTGACTTAAAGAAGAATGTGAAGATTACTGTTGAAGAAACAGGTAAAAAAGCAAAATATCATGCCTATTCACTAACGCTCTATAACCCGGATACAAATGGTACAACCTATATGGATCTTACCAAAAAAGGCGGTTACCCAATGTGGGTGCTATATGACCGAAACGTAGGAGCAGCAAAGATATCATTAAATGAAGCAATGCTGCAAGCAGAGGATTTCTTGGAAAAGCATATGGAAAGCAAGATGGAAATGGTAACAAGCGACCAATATGATAATATCGGTGTTTTCACTTACGCACGTCTTGAAGATGATGTAAGGATCTATCCAGAAGTTGTAACTGTAAAAGTAGCTCTAGATAATGGAGATATTATGGGTTATGAGGGTACTGATTTCCTTTTAGCACACAAAGACGAAAGAGTTCCGAAATTCAGCCTCTCTGATAAAGAGGCGAGAAAGAAATTAAACCCTAATTTTGAAGTGAAAGAAGTAAGTAAAGCGCTTATCCGAAACGACATTAACGAAGAAGTATTTTGTTATGAATTCTTTGGTACTCTTGGAAATGATACCTACAGGGTGTTCATTAATGCCGAAAATGGAAATGAAGAAGAAGTTAAAAAGTTGAAGGATGCAGAACCATCTTATAACGAAATTTAAAGAGTGAAAGCAAAATTTCGCAGTTAGAAATTTTGCTTTTTCTTTCTTTTAATAACTGTCATAATAAGGTAGGAAGTTTAAGATGTGTTTTGGGGGAAAGATTATGATTTCTGTAGGGGTACCATTGTATTTAGAGCCTTTATTTTCAGACAAAAAAGATAAATATCGCTGTAAAGTATATGATATAAAGGGAGAGCATCTTTATATCGATTATCCTAGCAATGAAAAAACGAATCGTACGGAATATTTTTTTGATGGCACTCAATTTAAGGCTTCGTTTGTAGATAAAGAAAAGAATGTGTACACGTTTCGTACAGAACTCTTAGGAAGGAAGATTGAGAACATACCTGTCCTGATGATCTCTTCACCTAAAGAAGACGAAATACATAAAGTTCAACGCAGAGAATATGTAAGAGTGGAAACTATGCTCGATGCCGCAATCACAAACAGCAGTGATTCTTATCCTCCATTTAATTCCGTTGTTCTTGACGTAAGTGCTGGAGGCATGCTTCTCTCACTTCCGATTGGGCATTCTGTAAAAAGTGGAGATAAATTGGACTGTCTTGTTGTACTTCCAATGCAGTCAGGGGAAAAGTATTACCTTGACTTATCATGTGTTGTTTTAAGGGTACTCGATAGCCATTCGTACAGCAGAGAGCGGGCATCACTTCAATTTGAACAGATTACTCAGAAAGATAGACAGCACATTATTCGATTCTGTTTTGAGCAGCAGCTCTTAATGAAAAAGAAAGAAACGAAAATTTTTTAAACCACTGACAAATAGGATATTTTATCTTACTTAGGGGAAACTACTCCCGAAAGTAAGGTGACGGAGCATAAAACATATTGAACGAAAACTCATCCAGCTTGCCATTGTTCATTTTATTCTTTTAATTGCAGCTCAGTTTTTACTTGAGATTCCATCATTTAAAATGTATACCAACAAAAGCATCTATTATGAGGGTGTCGTAAAAAGCGTTAAAGAACCCGCTTTGGAAACAATAGACCGTTAAACAAGATATATGGTAAGATACCTATAGAATGAATCTGATATTTTCAGATTTTGCACAGAAAAAAAGCAGGGGATTTTCACCTGCTTTTTATTGCTATGTAGGTATGGGGTAGGAGGAAACATGAAAAAATTATTATCAATCGCCATTGATGGCCCAGCTGGTGCAGGAAAAAGTACGGTAGCCAAGCAAGTAGCTGAGCGCCTCTCTTTTATTTATATTGACACAGGTGCCATGTATCGGGCATTAACGTATAAAGCTTTAACAACAGGAACAGATTTAAACGACGGAACAGCTTTAGAAGCTCTCTTGCATTCTACTGATATCGAATTGGTAATTACAGAAACGGGTCAAGCTGTAATCCTTGATGGAAAAGATGTATCAAAAGAAATTCGAACAAGTGAAGTAACAAATAATGTATCTTTTGTTGCTCGTCAGCCAGAAGTTCGGACAGAGATGGTTAAACGACAGCAGCTGCTTGCAGAATCTGGCGGGGTTGTAATGGATGGCCGTGATATCGGCACTCATGTTATGCCAAAAGCTGAACTCAAAATTTTCTTAATTGCTTCTGTAGAGGAGAGAGCCCGCAGAAGGTATGAAGAAAACATGTCTAAAGGTTTTGAATCAGATTTTGAACAATTAAAAAGTGAGATCGCATTAAGAGATAAACGTGACAGTGAACGGGAAGCCGCTCCACTAAGAAAAGCAGAAGATGCCATTGAACTGGATACAACAAGTATGACGATCGAAGAGGTAGTTTCAAGCATCCTTCATTATGCAAAAGAAAGGGCACTATAACATGAAGCTTTATTCTTTCGGTAAATGGCTGTGTGGGACTTATTTCAAAGGAACCTATAAACCTGAAATAATAGGAGCGGAAAATATGCCGAAAACAGGCGGTGTGCTCCTTTGCACCAATCATATTCACAACTATGATCCCCCGCTTGTAGGGGTGGCTTCACCAAGAGAAGTTCATTTTATGGCAAAAGCCGAGCTGTTTTCTGTACCCGTATTAAAGTATATTATGCCTATGATCAATGCCTTCCCGGTAAAACGGGGAATGAGTGATAAAACAGCATTGAAGACAGGGATGAACCTTTTAAAGGAAGGAAAAGTAGTCGGACTCTTTCCAGAGGGAACTCGGAGCAAGAACGGTGAGATTGGTGAAGGATTAGCCGGAGCGGGTTTCTTTGCGTTGAAATCTGATGCTCATATTGTTCCTTGTGCGATTGTTGGCGAATACAAAAAAGGGAAAAGCTTAAAAGTTGTATTTGGCAAACCGATAGACTTTACACATTTTCGGGAGCAAAAAGCTTCCGCTAAAGAAGCTACAGAGCTTATAATGAAACATATAGGTCAATTGAAAAAAGAACACGAATAAGAATACCCTACGATGTTAATGTTCTTTCATTGAGAAAGTTCAATAAATTACTTTTCTAATTTATGAGGAGGGCACGAACATGACAGAGGAAATGAGCACAAGTTTAACGAATGCTACCACAGCCGAAAAAGGTGAAATCATTAAAGGTACTGTATTAAAAGTGGAAGACAAGCACGCGTTAGTTGATATCAGCGCTAAGCAAGACGCATTTTTACCGATTAATGAAGTTTCAAGTCTTTTTATTGAAAAGGTAAGTGATGTGCTGAATGAAGGAGATCAGATCACTGTTAAAGTACTCTCAAACACAGAGGACAAGCTTCTTGTTTCCAAAAAGGCAGTAGATACGGAAAAGTCTTGGAGTGAGCTCCAAGAAAAGTATGATGCCAAAGAAACGTTGGAAGTCGTCGTTCACGATGTAGTTAAAGGCGGACTTGTAGTAGATTTAGGAGTTCGTGCTTTCATTCCAGCTTCTATGGTTGAGTCTCATTTTGTTGAGGATTTTTCAGATTATAAAGGAAAGAAGCTTTCTGTGAAAATCGTAGAGCTGGATGAGGAAAAGGGCCGTGTTATTCTTTCACATCGTGCTGTTACGGAAGAAGAATCGGTCGCAAAGAAACAAAAAATCTTAGATCGTTTAAAGCCAGGTGAGATCATCGAAGGAAAAGTTCAGCGTTTAACGGACTTTGGCGCTTTCGTAGATATCGGCGGTGTTGATGGTTTAGTCCATGTTTCACAGTTATCACACAACCGTGTTGATAATCCTTCTGAAGTTCTCAGCGAAGGAGATTCAGTTAAAGTAAAAGTCTTGTCTGTAGACCGTGATAATGATCGCATCTCTTTATCAATCAAAGAAACGCTGCCAGGACCATGGGAGGAAGCGAGTTCTTCTATCAAACCTGGAAGTGTAATTGAAGGTACAGTAAAACGAATTGTTGCTTTTGGAGCCTTTGTTGAAGTAGCACCTGGTATTGAAGGCCTTGTTCACATTTCAGAGATGGCTAACCGTCATATCGGGAACCCGAGTGAAGTTGTAAAAGAAGGTCAGCAAGTATCAGTAAAAGTACTTGATGTTAACAGCCAGGAAAAAAGAATGAGTTTAAGCATGAAAGCTGTTCAAGACGAGAAAGAAAAAGCAAATCTTAAAGAAAACCTGCCCAAAGAAGAAAAAGGTTTTTCTTTAGCTGATATGATTGGTGACCAGCTAAAAGGATATAAGTAAATCTAAGAGTTCTCGATTTCTTAAAAATCGGGAGCTTTTTTTATTTGCGGTTAGAGAGAGGTGTAAAGTGGCAATAATGCTACCGAGGTGAAAAGGATGAATGATGGTACGCTTTATTACTGGTTCATGTGGATGGGGTGGGTGATTACAACCTTTCTCATAGAAAAAGGAAGAACAAGAGATAAAATGGTTTTAGTACTGTTAGTTGGAATCATCTTGTCTGGATTATCAGTTCCGTTTCCGCTCGGTTCGGTTAATACAGCTTTTCTCTTTTTTTTATGTGTAGGATTAGCTTATGTCATCGTGCAAAGCAATCAGCTTCTATATTATGTGACGAGTTGTTTTATCGTGGCAACTGCTTATGTTTCTTTAGAGCTCTTTGCACTATATGATCCAGTAAAGCTTATATTTAACAAGAAATATATGATCATTTTAATTCTGACAGCAATGCTGATCGTACTGTCAAAAACAAAAAAGGACCAATTTTTCATTCCGTTGATCGGGCTTTTTATCGGGGATACCCTCCACAAGCTTATCATCTATAGACTCATAGGCAAGATCGAAATAGGTTCAATGTATGTGATGGATATCCTTGCCTCAACTTCAATGATGCTCATATTTATGGTAGTATTGGTAGATATGTTCAAAAAATTAAGACGTGCTGCTTTTAAAAAGGTTCAACCTGCAAAACAGATTTAAGGATATTAAGTTGTCTTATGCCTGAAGAATTTGCTAAAATAAGTGGACTTGTCTATTTACACTAGAGATGCTAGATAGAACGTATAAAAGAAAAATTGATGATTGACTTGATCAGGAAAAAAGGGAAGTGTCTACATGACGAAACCAGTCTTAGCCATAGTAGGAAGACCGAACGTAGGAAAATCTACTATTTTTAACAGAATTGCGGGAGACCGTATATCCATTGTAGAAGATATGCCAGGGGTAACTCGTGACCGCATTTACAGCTCAGCAGAGTGGCTGAATACAGAATTTAATTTAATTGATACAGGCGGTATTGAAATTAGTGATGCACCGTTTATGAGTCAGATGAAAGAACAAGCAGAACTTGCCATTGAAGAAGCGGATGTAATTCTTTTCTTAGTCGATGGCATGAACGGTATTACAGCTGCAGATGAAGAAGTAGCTAAAATGTTGTTTCGTTCGAAAAAACCTGTGGTTCTTGGAGTAAATAAGATCGATAACCCAGAGCGTAAAGAGCTTTTATATGAGTTTTATAGTCTAGGAATGGGTGAACCGATCGGTGTATCAGGGACACATGGTATTGGACTAGGTGATCTATTAGATCAAGTTGTAAGCCATTTTCCTGAAACAGCTGAAGAAATAAAGGATGAAGATACGATCTACTTTTCTTTAATCGGAAGACCGAACGTAGGAAAATCCTCACTCGTAAACGCGATCCTTGGTAAGGAACGTGTAATCGTGAGTAATATTGCTGGAACAACAAGAGACGCGATTGATTCTAGCTTCGAACGTGAGGACCAGAAGTATGTGATCATTGATACAGCTGGTATGAGAAAGCGCGGAAAAGTGTATGAAACGACTGAAAAATACAGCGTTATGCGTGCTATGAAAGCGATTGAACGTTCTGATGTTGTTCTTATGGTCATTGATGCTGAAGAAGGCATCATTGAACAGGATAAAAAAGTTGCTGGATTTGCACATGAAGCTGGTAAAGCAGTAGTGATCGTGGTTAATAAGTGGGATGCGATCGAAAAAGATGACAAAACGATGCAAAAGTTTGAGCAGAAGATTCGCGACCATTTCTTATATTTATCGTATGCACCGATTGTTTTTGTTTCTGCTAAAACGAAACAACGTCTTCATCAGCTGTTTCCGGTGATCAATCAGGTGGCTGAGAACCACGCGTTAAGAGTTCAAACAAACATCTTAAACGAAGTGATCATGGACGCTGTTGCCATGAACCCAGCACCGATGGATAACGGAAAGCGGTTAAAGATTAATTATGCAACACAAGTGGCGTCAAAACCGCCAACGTTTGTTATTTTCGTTAATGACCCAGAGCTCTTCCACTTCTCTTATAAACGATTCCTAGAGAACAGGATTAGAGAAACATTTGGTTTTGTGGGAACGCCGATCAAAATCTTTGCTAGAAAGAAGAACGATTAACATTTTATGATAAAAATGGCTCTCTTCCTCTTATCTTATTTGATAGGGTCGATCAGCTTTAGCTACTTGCTGACAAAGATCTTAAGAAATGAAGATATAAGAGAACATGGCAGCGGAAATGCAGGTGCTACGAATACGTTAAGAGTACTCGGGAAAGGACCTGCGATTGCTGTATTGCTATTGGACTGTTTAAAGGGAATCTTGGTCGTTTCGGTTGTATCTTGGCTGACTGATTCTTCTGTCCTGGCTGTAATTAGTGGTTTAATCGCTGTCATCGGTCATAATTATCCCGTGTTTTACGGTTTTAAAGGCGGAAAAGGAGTAGCAACGGCTATCGGGGTGTTTGCAGCAATTGCTTTTATTCCTTCTTTACTAGCAGGCGTAATAGCTATCATAACTATTTGGGTTACACGGTTTGTTTCGCTGGGCTCCATTGTTTTCTTAGTATTGACTCCTTTTATTATGCTTTACAAGTATGACTTGCCCCTTGATGCTGTCTTGGCAAGTTTCTGCCTTTCTCTCGTATCACTATGGAAACACCGGGAAAATATGGTTAGACTTTGGAGAGGAAACGAACGCAAAATATAGATATGTGGAGTGTGACATGTATGGAGAATGTTGCTGTTTTAGGTGCTGGGAGCTGGGGGACAGCTCTTGCCATCGTATTAGCTGACAATGGTCATGATGTCCGTTTATGGGGCCGAAGAGAAGAACAGGTTTTAGAGATTAACCATGAACATACAAATGAACGATACCTTCCTGGTGTTGAGCTTCCTGCAACTATTAAAGCTACAGCAGAACTGGAAGAATGTATAAAGGGTGCAGATACGATTGTGCTCGTTACGCCAACAAAAGCAATGAGAGATGTTTTAGGTCAGTTGAAGAACGTCTTGACTTCTCCTGTAACAATCGTTCATGCCTCAAAAGGAATAGAACCTGGTACATATAAGCGGATCTCTGAGATCATTGAAGAGGAGCTGCCTGAATCGATTCTTGAAGCAGTCGTGGTACTTTCTGGACCCAGTCATGCGGAAGAAGTTTCATTAAGACAGCCAACAACTGTAACCGTATCTTCTGAAAATAATAATGCTGCAGAAAAGATTCAGGACCTGTTCATCAATCAGAACTTCCGCGTTTATACGAACCCGGATGTTATTGGTGTTGAACTTGGTGGTGCACTAAAGAACATTATTGCCTTAGGAGCTGGCCTGTCAGATGGATTAGGGTATGGTGATAATGCAAAAGCGGCATTGATTACGAGAGGATTAGCTGAGATTGCCCGTCTTGGAACACACATGGGGGCAAACCCGCTTACTTTTTCAGGATTGACAGGAATTGGAGACTTGATCGTTACATGCACGAGTGTACACAGCCGTAACTGGCGTGCCGGTAACATGCTTGGAAAAGGTATGGCTCTCGATGATGTGCTTGAGAATATGGGAATGGTAGTCGAAGGTGTAAGAACTACACAAGCTGCGTACGAACTTAGTAAGAGGGAACAAGTTGAAATGCCAATTACACAAGTTCTCTATGATGTTCTGTTTAATAATAAAGGCGCAAAACAAGCTGTAGATGATCTGATGCAGCGCACCAGGACGCATGAAGTTGAGGATGTTTCATCGTTGAAAAGTTAAACCAAAGGTCAGCATGGGCGAATGTCTAAAAAATTTTAGGCAATCGCCTTTTTTTCTTTCACGCTTCTTCTTTTATTGCATAGGATAGGGATGAAAAGGAAGTGGGAGGAGGACTTCAGGTGGAACGTGAACAACAATTTTTTGACAAGATCGAGAAGAAAACAAGTGTAAAAAAGGATGACATTTTTAAACTTGCGCAATCCGTAAGCGGCTCTAATCTTCGCGACGAGCGCACGATTCGAATGCTGATTTCCCAAGTTTCTTCTATGGCCGGGGTAGCGGTTACGAAACAAAAAGAAGACCAGATCGTTCAGGCTGTACTTAACAACAACATCCCTCTTGACCTGGCAACATTATCAAAAATGTTTGAAGGTAAGTAGACGGTATATGGAATAAACAAAAGGCAAGAAGCACGCAACAATTATGGAAGTGTTCGAAAAATGAAGGAAGTATTTAGTCAAACACCCGGTATGTGCCGGGTGTTTTTTTATTCCTGAAATAGTAAGGAAAACCGTAGAATTATGCTATAATGTACGCTGTGGACAAGGAGGATACATATGAGTGAAGGTTTAATGAAAATGTGGGTGGCATTGTCTGCCATCGGTCTAATGTTTATTGCTGTTTTTTCCATTATGCTCAGCCGTTCAAAGTTATCAGGCATCTTTCAGGTGATCGTTTCTTTGTTTGCCTGGATCTGTATGATTGTAGCAGGGATTCTTATCTTAATAGTTGTATTCAGCGGGCCTGTTAAAGGGTAGAAGGAGGAAATCAAGATGTCAAAAAAATGGTGGATTCCTCTATGTCTTATCGTATTGACTCTTTCAGGGTGTCTTTTTCCCGAAGAGCGTAAAACCCAAAATCGAGTTCCTTATCAGGATCAGATTACAGCTGTACAGCAAGCTGTTGAGAGTTTTCAAAAAGATACTGGCGTACTGCCGATCAAAACAAAAGAGGCAGATACAGATGTCTATCAAAAATACCTAATCGATTTTAATAAACTAGTACCAAAATATATGCAGGAGCCTCCTGGTAATTCGTATGAGAAGGGCGGAACCTTTCAATACGTTTTAATTGATGTGGAGACTAATCCTACAGTTAAACTGGCAGATCTTGTTCTGACGGACAAGGTTCAGGATGTTCAGGTAGCTTTAAACATCTATATGGATGAACATCAATATCCCCCATTTAAAAAGATCGAAGCACAAGGAAGATACAAACTGGATTATAAAAAGTTAGGTTTTAAAGAAGATCCTTATGTTACAAGTCCTTTCACAGGTAAGAAGTTGCCTTTATTGGTAAATGGGGATGCCAAGATTTTTATAGATTACAGAAAAGATCTTACATCTGCTATTACAAGCTATTCAAAAGAATTAGATAAACATGAGGATATCCGCCATTTATTAGCGGTACATTCCTTCTTTGTACCTGTCTATTCGGTTCCTTATACAGTCGAAAACAATAAGCCTGTTTTTTTAATAAAATAGGCATGAACTCTCCCTTTTTCTAATACATTCATAGAAAAGGCGGAGAGATTTTTTTTGGTAATCCTTCTAACGAAACAAGCTTTATAGTTTCATCGGTAGGCACGTTAGTGCGCCCTCCCGGTTTATATGGAACTATACAACAGTGAAATGCAAGGATCCAATAAAAATTTCCGTACCTTTGTCATAATCAATAGGACAAAATCATACGATATATTGTCCAAGACTAGCATCCGGAACTTTATTTGGATCGGGAGGGAAACGAATGGAAAAAATCGATATTTTCAAAGATATCGCCGAACGGACGGGCGGAGATATCTACTTAGGCGTAGTAGGAGCAGTTAGAACGGGTAAGTCCACTTTTATCAAGAAGTTCATGGAACTTGTGGTGCTGCCAAACATTGAAAACGAAGCAGAACGTCAACGTGCTCAGGATGAATTACCGCAGAGTGCAGCTGGACGCACCATTATGACCACTGAGCCCAAATTTGTTCCAAACAACGCGGTGAAGATCAATGTAGGTGAGGGGCTTGATGTTAACATCCGTCTGGTAGACAGTGTAGGTTACGCTGTTCCAAGTGCGAAAGGGTATGAAGATGAAAACGGCCCTAGAATGATTCATACGCCTTGGTATGATGAGCCGATTCCGTTTCATGAAGCCGCAGAGATCGGTACACGAAAAGTTATTCAGGAACATTCGACACTTGGAGTGGTCGTAACAACAGATGGCTCGATTGGAGAAATTCCTAGATATGATTATGTAGAATCAGAAGAGCGTGTTGTCGAAGAGTTAAAAGAGGTTGGAAAACCGTTCATCATGCTGATCAACTCTACACAACCGCATCATCCAGATACACAGAAGCTGCGCAATGAGCTTTGTGAGAAGTACGATATCCCAGTATTAGCAATGAGTGTTGAAAGTATGACAGAACATGATATTAACAATGTTCTTAGAGAGGCGTTATACGAGTTTCCGGTGCTAGAGGTCAATGTAAATCTCCCAAGCTGGGTAATGGTGCTCCGCGAAAACCATTGGCTTCGTGAAAGCTATGAAGAAGCAGTAAGAGAAACGGTGCAGGACATTAAACGTCTCCGTGATGTTGATAAAGTAGTCGGTTTCTTTGCAGACTATGATTTTATTGATGATGCTAGACTTGCAGGAATCGAAATGGGGCAAGGGATCGCAGAAATCGATCTGTTCGCTCCTGATTATTTATACGATCAGATCTTAAAAGAAGTAGTTGGAGTAGAGATTCGAGGAAAAGATCATTTGCTTCAGTTAATGCAGGAATTTGCATATGCTAAAACAGAATATGATCAAGTGGCAGATGCCCTAAGAATGGTTAAGCAAACGGGTTATGGAATTGCCGCACCAGCTATTACAGATATGAGTCTTGATGAGCCTGAAATCATCCGACAAGGTTCAAGATTCGGTGTAAGGCTGAAGGCGATCGCACCGTCTATCCATATGATCAAGGTTGATGTAGAGTCAGAGTTTGCTCCAATTATAGGTACAGAAAAGCAAAGTGAAGAAATGCTAAGATATTTAATGCAAGACTTTGAGGAAGACCCGCTATCAATCTGGAATTCTGATATCTTTGGAAGATCACTAAATTCTATCGTAAGAGAAGGAATTCAAGGCAAGATTTCATTAATGCCAGAGAATGCTAGATACAAATTAAAAGAAACGCTTGAACGTATTATTAATGAAGGATCAGGCGGATTAATTGCCATTATTTTATAAGTTTGAGACTCCTATAACCGGGAGTCTTTTTTTATTAGGCTCTTTTTAACAGATTTGTTTTTTTTAAGTAGCTTTTGTAAAAAGTACCCCATTGATAAAGAAGTTGATTCGAACGGGAAAGTGCGAGACTACTGCTGAGGTAGACAGGTGAGACCCCGCAGGCTCACCTCACGCCCAGCGGAAAACAAGTATCATGTAAGCAGAAATCAATCACTCTTCTTTTTGGGTTAATGAAAATAGAACAAATGTCCTGTGGGAGAGGAGAGACTTTTTTACCTTGTTGGACGGAAATTTTGTAAAAAAAGGTCAAAAAATAAGGAATTTTAAGGGTAGAATAGCGAAAAACGCCTAAAAAAGATTGAATTTCTTAATGTAATCGTATAATATAAGGCTTGTCACAGATAAAATTAGTAAAATCCTGTATATTACATACATAAATAATACTTAGGAAAGTATTTCAATACCGATATAAGTGAGGGAATTCCTTGAGAGGAGGTGAATGGAATGAACAAGACTGATCTAATCAATACAGTATCTGAGCAAGCTCAGCTTTCTAAGAAGGATGCATCTAAAGCAGTTGACGCTGTTTTCGAAGCAATCACTGGTACTCTACAAAGCGGTGATAAGGTACAACTTATCGGATTCGGTAACTTTGAAGTTCGTGAGCGTGCTGCTCGTAAGGGACGCAACCCACAAACTGGTCAAGAAATCGAAATTTCTGCTAGCAAAGTTCCTGCTTTCAAACCAGGGAAAGCCCTTAAGGACGCTGTTAAATAATTGATACATAGGGCATTTGAAAGGAACCGTGAAACAAATTTCACGGTTCTTTTTTGTTTATTGAAAACGGAGAATCTCTTGCAGGCAACCGATTAATTAGCGGAAATTTTGATATATATTGCAATCATGTAACTTATCAACAAAAAAACAATAAATTCTGCGAAAAATAACTTTTTTCGGCATGATCTCCGGGCATATCGGCATTTCGCCAAATCCCCTTACCTGCTTTCTTCAGAAAACGTTACAGGTGTTCTCCTGGTCTCATCACTTTCTTTCGACCTCGCATGACTCAATAAACCAAATCTTTTTCTCCTTGGTGTAAGGGTTTTCTCCTTTTGCTATTCTTTCTGCATTATGCTAAAATTTTTCTATTGTGTTATTGGAATTGGAGGACAAAAAGCGTGGCAGAAGTTCAAAAAGAAAAAATTGAAATAGCAGTAAAAATGATTCTAGAAGCTATCGGTGAAGACCCTGAACGTGAGGGGTTAATAGATACACCAAAACGTGTGGCAAAAATGTATGAAGAAGTGTTTCAAGGATTAAACCAAGATCCGAAAGAGCATTTTGCTACTATCTTTGGGGAAGACCATGAAGAATTAGTGCTAGTAAAAGATATACCGTTTTATTCAATGTGTGAGCATCATCTTGTACCTTTCTTTGGCAAAGCGCATATTGGATATATACCAAAAGGCGGAAAAGTTACTGGTTTAAGTAAACTTGCACGAGCTGTAGAAGCCGTTACGAAGAGACCGCAGCTCCAAGAGAGAATTACCTCTACGATCGCAAACAGCTTGCTTGAGACTTTAGAGCCTCATGGAGTAATTGTTGTTATTGAAGCGGAACATATGTGTATGACCATGCGCGGTGTGAAGAAACCTGGTTCTATGACCGTTACTTCAGCTGTTCGAGGTGTTTTTGAAAAAGATCCGGCTGCTCGTGCGGAAGTCTTAAGTTTAATTCGAAACTAAGGAGGGTAACCAATGAAATCCGATTTTGATTTTTTCGTGATTAAAGCAAAAGAAAATGGTGTCAATGTAATTGGGTTAACCCGTGGAACGGAAACTAGGTTTCATCATTCTGAAAAGCTGGATAAAGGTGAAGTAATGATCGCTCAATTCACAGAACATACTTCAGCTGTAAAAGTAAGAGGGAAAGCGGTCATCTATACGAAGCATGGGGAAGTAGATACAGAATCGTAAGTGATTTAACGGGTGTTAGGATGCCGATTAAATACGCTAGGCCATAAGCCTAGTTTTCTTTATGTCTTTTAGAGAGGTTGAATCCTAACATTATTGGCGACTATGTTATAATAATAAAGCGCAAAATGGCTGTATCATTGGAGGGATATGATGAACACCATGGAACAAATTCAACGTTTAAAACAGCATACACTTTTATTGATGCAGCACAGTTATGTGGAAAGATACATCCAACCTCCCGTCTTTAGTGAAGCAAAAGTGTTTATCACGTACTGTCTGCTCCGTGAACTTGAACTCGATGAGGCAATAGAAGCGGAATATTTTAGCTCTATTCTTTTAATACAGTCTGCGCTGGATCGTCACGATGATATTTTAAACGAGAAAATAACAGCCGACAAAAAGAAGAGACAGCTTGTTGTTCTATCTGGTGATTATTTCAGCAGTCTCTACTATCTCTTGTTATCCCGCTGCGAAAACTTAGATTTAATCTCCCGGTTATCAAGTGCAGTACAAAGGATAAATGAATATAAAGCACAGCTGCATATGCAAGATCAATCTATGAGTTACAGTGTGGAAAACATGAAGGCAACTCAGCAGATCGAATGTTTATTACTTACAAAGGCAGCTGAATCATTAGGCTTGCATACATATATTCCTTTTATTGAACGTTACCTTCTAATATCTCGTTACCAAAGCATAGAGGAACGAAAAAAATTGAGTGAAGAACAATTAGAGTTTTTGGTTGCGTGTGAGAATGACTTGAAAAATAAAGAAGTTGAAATTCCGCTGCTGTTTCATAGGGAAGGTTACAGCATTGAAAATTGGATTGAAAATGACCTAATGTTAGGAGAGGGGTAATCCGATGTTGAGCAAAGAAGAACGGGTTCACTCTGTATTTGAAAAAATCTCTGATCAGTATGACTATATGAACGATCTGATCTCGTTTAAACAGCATAACAAATGGCGCAACGATACGATGAAACGAATGAAAGTGAAACCGGGAGATCATTGTTTGGATGTTTGCTGCGGAACAGGTGAATGGACATTTGCTCTTGCAGAGGCCACTGGTGCAAAAGGAAAAGTAATCGGCTTGGACTTTAGTCAAAACATGCTTAATGTCGGCCGTGAAAAGTTGAAAAAACGTAATTTTCCGCAAGTATCTTTTATCCATGGGAATGCGATGGACCTTCCTTTTGAGGACGATTCGTTTGATTTTGTAACAATTGGTTTTGGCTTAAGAAACGTCCCGGATTACCTCCAGACGCTAAAAGAGATGGCGAGAGTCGTAAAGCCGGGTGGACGTGTAGTGTGTCTTGAAACATCACATCCAACAGTACCTGTGTTTAAACAGCTCTTTAAATTTTATTTTACGTATATCATGCCTGTATTCGGTAAGTTATTTGCAAAAAGCTATCAAGAGTATGCATGGCTTCAAGAATCAACAGAAGCCTTTTTAACGAAAGAGGAACTTAGGGATCTGTTTAAAGAAGCAGGTTTATCTAATTTGGAAGTCAAATCGTATGCTTTAGGTGCTGCTGCTATGCATACAGGGAAAAAACAGCAATAGAAGAGAGCGTTGCAGTGTGTGGAAAAAGTTTAAAATAATACTAGAGATGATTAAGTTTGAGCATACCATTTTTGCTCTGCCGTTTGCTTTTCTAGGAGCAATAATGGGAAATCTTGTTGAAGAAGGCAATCTGCCATCATTGGTCGAATGGATTTGGATCACGCTGGCGATGGTAGGTGCCAGAAGTTCTGCGATGGCTCTAAATCGTGCGATAGATTCAGAGATTGATGGAGCGAATCCAAGAACAAAAACTAGAGCGATTCCGGCTAAGCTGTTGAAACGAGGAGAAGTTTATCTGTTTATTGCTGCTTCACTTGCTCTTTTGTTTGTGAGTGCATATCAGCTAAACCCTCTGTCTGTGAAGCTGCTTCCGCTTGCCGTGTTTTTTCTCGTTATCTATTCGTATACGAAGCGGTTCACTTATTTGTGTCATATCGTCCTTGGTATTACGATTGCCATCGCGCCTCTTGGCGGATGGGTAGGTGCAACGGGAACATTGAGTTCAGAAGCATTTCTGTTATTCTTCGGTGTCCTGTTCTGGACAGCAGGATTTGACGTGATCTATGCAACACAAGATGCTGAATATGATAAGACTCACGGCCTGTATTCCATTCCATCTGCGTTTGGTATTGCAAATGGCCTGATGACAGCTAGATGGCTGCATGTTGCTAGTTTCATAGCTTTTATTTCTTTAGGTGTTGTTTCTGGGATGGGCTGGATCTATTACCTTGGTGTATTCATCTCTGGTGCGATCATGGTCTATGAGCATTCACTCGTGAAGCCACATGACTTGTCCAAACTGGATGTAGCTTTCTTTACGATGAACGGCATCTTGAGTGTAGTCATGTTTATCTTTTCAATAGGGGACCTTTTATTATGAAGACTTTTACAATAGGAATTACTGGTGCAAGCGGGGCGGTTTATGGTGTACGCCTTGTACAAGAAATCTTAAGAAGCGGTCATAAAATACACCTAGTCGTAACAGAAGCAGGGTGGCAAGTGTTTAAAGAAGAATTGTTATGGGATACAGAAGACCGTGAAAGATGTATTGAAGAAAATTTTGCCTCATTTGGCAAAGACCGTTTTTATTATCACACATTACGTGACTTCAACGCACCTATTGCAAGCGGATCTTACCAGAATGATGGAATGGTCATAATACCTTGTTCGATGGGAACACTCTCGGGTATAGCACATGGTGCATCAGGTAATCTATTAGAACGTACGGCTGATGTTATGCTGAAAGAGAGCCGCAAGTTAATTTTAGTGCCTAGAGAAACACCGCTTCATAAAATTCATCTGGAAAATATGTTGAAAGTGACAGAGGCTGGAGGTAAGATCGTACCGGCTATGCCTGGATTTTATCATCTGCCTAAGTCGATGGACGACCTTGTAAACTTTTTAATAGGGAAAGTTCTGGATAACTTAGGCGTACATCACGAATTGTTTACACGCTGGGGAGACTGATAGATTATGAACATCGGGGAGATCAGCTATACGAACATAATACCCCTTTATTATTACTTAGATAGAGAACGGTTGATGGATCAAGGTGTAACGATCACACATGCTGTACCATCAAAGATAAATTCATTAATGGAGAAGCAGTTAGTAGATATCGGAGGCATCTCTTCTTTTTCTTATGGAAAGAATGCCGAAAATTACAGTTTGGTTCCGGATCTATCTGTGTCTTCGTTCGGAAGAGTTAATTCGATCTTTTTATTTTCTAAATACAAGATCGATGAATTAGGCGGAAAACGAATCGCCTTAACTTCTAGCTCGGAAACATCGGTTGCGCTTCTGAAAATTATATTAGATCGTTTTTTTAGGGTTGAGTCTTCCTTTCAAGTGGAAACTCCTAATTTCGAAAAAATGCTTGGTAATTATGATGCATGTCTATTAATCGGTGATGATGCGATCGCAGCTTTCAGAAAAAGAGGCACATACCATGTATATGACTTAGGGGAGATCTGGTATCAGCAGACCGGCCTTCCTATGATATTTGCGGTAATGGCTTATCGGAATGAGATGGAAACACAGAAGGGAAGCCTCCTTTCATACGTCGGAAAAAGTATGATTGAGAGTAAAGAGCGTTGTCAAAGAGAAAATTTTGTTCCGGTTATTGAACGTGTGTTAACTCAGCATGGCGGCACTTTTGAGTTTTGGGAATCTTATTTTAACGGATTAAATTATCAATTTAGTGGCGAACATGAAAAAGGATTAAATCTTTATTTTCAGCTAGCTGTAGAGTGCGGATTGTTAAAGACAATGCCCTCTATCTTAAAGTTTTCGTATAAGTAACGGGCGATAGGGTGAAACAAAATGAAGTTAAAGGACTTATACTCATTTTTAAAAAAAGATTTGCAGCAAATCGAAGATCAGCTTGTTCAATCCGTTCGTTCTGATCAGACATTGATTCATACGGCCGGCGTTGAACTTTTGAAAGCTGGGGGAAAGAGGATCCGCCCTGTATTTGTATTGCTTTCTGCTCAGTTTGGGACGTATAACATCCAGCAGATAAAAAAACCTGCAGCTGCCTTGGAGCTGATTCATATGGCGTCTCTCGTACATGATGATGTCGTGGATGATGCTGATATGAGACGTGGAAGAGTAACAGTAAAAGCAAAATATGACAATAAGATCGCCATGTATACGGGAGACTTTATTTTCGCATCTGCATTGAAATTAATGACTGAGATAGATATTCCGGGTGCACATCAAATTCTTGCACAAGGCATCAAAGAGATGTGTCTTGGTGAGATCGAGCAGATTAATGAACAGTATGATACGGATCAAAATATTAGAAAATATTTCAAGCGTATCAAAAGGAAAACAGCGTTGTTGATCGCATTAAGCTGCCAGCTGGGAGCCATTACATCAAAAGCCGATGTTTCTCTGCAAAAGAAGTTGTATGAATTTGGATTCTGTGTCGGAATGGCTTTTCAGATTACTGATGATATTCTGGACTTCACAGCTTCCGAAAAGCAGCTCGGAAAACCTGCAGGAAGTGATTTAAAGCAAGGAAACTTAACGTTGCCGGCGCTTTATACCATTTATCGGCATCCTTTGATGAAGGAAAAGTTAAAGTTGTACTACGAATCCAAAGATGCTGCATTGCTCGCTGAATTATTAAAAGATATTAAGCGCCTTGGCGGAATTGAATATGCAACGGACATATCTGATAAATATTTAAAACGTGCTAAACAGGCTGCTGCTTCCTTGCCTGAAACGGAGGCTAGGGATAGTCTGTTAAAAGTAGCAGATTTTATCGCTGGTCGAAAATTTTGAGTGATTGCTAATTTTTAAAATTTTTGGTACGATTTCTCTGGGGAACTTGTCCCACATATACATAGATGATAGGAGAGGGAATGCATGGAAAAAACGTTTTTAATGGTCAAACCAGATGGTGTTCAACGTGCGTTAATCGGAGAAATCGTATCCCGTTTTGAAAAGAAGGGTTTTCAGCTTGTTGGTGCGAAACTAATGAACATTTCTGAAGATCTTGCGAAAGAACATTACGGTGAGCACAAAGAACGTCCGTTCTTCGGTGAACTTGTAGATTTCATTACTTCTGGCCCTGTATTTGCAATGGTCTGGGAAGGAAAAGACGTAATTCTTACAGCTCGTAACATGATGGGGAAAACAAACCCAGCTGAAGCTGCTCCTGGTTCAATCCGCGGAGATTATGCTGTACAAGTAAGCAACAACATTATTCATGGTTCAGATTCAGCTGAGAGTGCAGTACGTGAAATCGGTCTATTCTTTAAAGAAGAAGAGCTCGTTTCTTATGATAAAGCAGTTGCAGTTTGGATTTAATTTCAAAACAAAATGAAAGCGTTTTAGCCGGCCTTGTGCCGGTTTTTTTTCATGCAATAATCCCGAATCTATCCGATATATATAGAAGATTACATAAAATTCTTTTTGGTGTTGAATAGGAGAGAAACACACATGGATCACGATTATGATAGTTTTAAAAAGAATATTTACGATAAGACAGGAATCGACCTGTCATTATATAAGGAAGCTCAGATGAAAAGGAGACTTGTTGCGCTTAGGGATAAGCGCTCATTCTCTTCATTTATGGATTACTACCGTTATCTTTCACGAGATAAAGAACTTCTAAATGAATTTTTAGATCGAATGACGATTAATGTTTCAGAGTTTTATCGAAATCCCGCTAGGTGGGCAGTCCTAGAAGAGAAAATCCTTCCTCTTCTATTAGACGATAGGCAGTCACTTAAGACGTGGAGTGCGGCTTGCTCTACAGGTGAAGAACCGTATACGATATCCATGCTGCTCTCTGAATACAAAGGTTTATCCCGGTTTTCAATATTAGCGACAGATCTAGACGAACAAGTGTTAGACCGTGCAAAAAAAGGGTTTTATTTTGAAAAAGCTGTTCAAGATGTACCGAAAGATAAGAGGGTTCGTTATTTTACAAAAGAGGAGCTGGGATTGAAACTATCAGAATCTATTAAGAAGAATGTTACATTTAAAAAGCAGAATTTGCTTTCCGATAGATTCGGGACAGACTTTGATCTGATTATCTGCCGGAACGTGATGATTTATTTTACAGAAGAAGCAAAAATGGTTCTTTATCAAAAGTTTAGCGATGCTCTTCGTAAAGGCGGGATATTGTTTGTCGGGAGTACAGAACAGATTTTTAATCCAGCGTTATATGGTTTAGAGTCTGTTGAACCGTTTTTTTACCAAAAGAAATAATTTTTTGTTTAATCTCTCTTCAGATGTATCTGTTGACAGATTAAGGTGAATGGTTTATTGTAACTGATAAGTTTAGAGATTTAGTTTAGGTATGAAGTTTAGAGCTTAGTTGAGACAAGTTGAGAGAGTTTGAGTGGAGCAGAGCCGAGAATGGATATGTACATATGCCATGCGGGTTATTTCTGCATGGCTTTTTTGTATTCCACATAAAAATAAAGTACATGTTCCAATGAAATCGACCTCTTTAATTCCCCCTCATTCTCCGTATTAACGGAGGTGCAGATATGATTAGACCCTTTCCGATTCCTCCTTGAACGTTTTTGTTTTCTCCAACGATAAACAAAACGTTAAAAGGAGTGTTCATATGATTTCAACTATCATTCAAAAAATAATGAAACACGAGACATTAAAAGAAAACGAGGCTTCCTTTTTTATGGAGAACCTCGCGAGTGGAGAAGTTTCAGACGCACAAGCGAGCTCTGTTTTAAGCATCATGAGCTTTCGAGGCGAAACCGTAGAAGAGATTGTAGGATTTGTAAAAGCCATACGGAAACTATCTCGCATAACAGAGCCTTCACTTCATCACGATCTGATGGATACTTGCGGTACAGGCGGCGATGGTGCATCTACTTTTAATATCTCCACAGCAGTAAGCATCATTTTATCCTCACTAGGTATTAAAGTGGCTAAACATGGAAACAAAGCGGTTACTTCTAAAAGTGGCAGCTCAGATGTATTAGAAGCATTAGGCATACATGCGGCAAGTAATCATTATGAAGCGAATACTCAATTGTCAAAATACGATATCGCGTTTTTACATGCACCTTATTTTCATCCAGCATTAAAAAAAGTTGCTTCCTTAAGACAGCAGCTTCCTTTTCGAACCATCTTTAATTCTATTGGCCCCTTACTGAACCCTATGTCACCAGCTTATCAGTTGATTGGCGCAAGCAATGAGATAGTCGCTGGGAAGCTGGCAGAGGTGATCAGGGTGCTGGGGATAAAAAGAGCTTTGATCGTAACAGGCAAGGAAGGGTTGGACGAATGTTCAATTACTGGGGAGACGAGCATGTTTTTAGTTGAGAACAACGCTGTTTCAGCCTTTACTTATACCCCAGAAGAAGCTGGGTTAAGACGAGGGTCATTGCATGACCTAAAAGTTAAGAACAAGCAAGAAAGCGCTAAACTAATTATTTCCATTTTAAATGGAGAAGGAAATGAATCTGCAAAAAACATCGTTATCTTAAATGCGGCTGCAGCCCTTTTTGCCTCTAATCGTGTACAGAGTATCCGAGACGGTGTTGAGATCGTTAACCAATGCTTACAATCACAGACCGCTTATTATCATTTGCTAGAAATCACAAAAATGGAGGCGAATGTTCATGTTAACTAAAATTCTCCAACATAAAGAAAAAGAGATTGCGGTACTGCCTCCATTCTCAAAAGGAGAGCTTAAATTTAGAGATAAAGATCACAGGCCGTTTTCCTCAAAGCTTGTTCAATCACAGAACAGACCCGCATTGATCGCTGAAGTGAAAAGAGCTTCTCCTTCAAAAGGTGTGATAAAGGAGAATTTTAATCCGATAGACATTGCTCTGACGTATGAAAAAGCGGGGGCTGCCTGCTTGTCCGTTTTAACGGATACTGAGTTCTTTCAAGGAAGCCTTCAATATTTAAGAGACATACGAAACCATGTTTCCCTTCCTCTGTTAAGAAAAGATTTTATTATTGACGAAAAGCAGATCATTGAGAGTGTAGAAAACGGAGCTGACGCTATTTTACTCATTGCAGCTTGCTTGACGAGCGATAAGTTGAGGGATCTGTATGATTTTGCTGCCGAATGCGGATTAGAGTGTTTAGTAGAAGTTCATTCCAAAGAGGAGATCAAACAAGTTTATGATGTTTGTAATCCTTCGATGATCGGAATCAACAACCGTGATCTAAAAACGTTTGAAACTGATATTCAACATACATTTTCCATGCTTCCATCTATTAAGAAAGACACACTTGTTATCAGTGAGAGCGGGATTAAAACTGCGTCAGATGTAAAAAGCCTTTTGGATCATCAGGTAAACGGAATGCTGATCGGTGAGACATTGATGAAGGCTGACTCTATAGAAAAAAAAATTAAAGAGCTTTATTATGACATTTCAAATTAAATATTGCGGTTGTCAGTCAGAAGAGGATTACAGACTGTTAATCAAAACACATGCTAACATGATCGGATTTATATTTGCTGAGAGCAGAAGAAAAGTAAACCCTTTTGACGTGAAAGTATGGGTTAAAAAATATGGAAGGCCTAAACAGCTCGTTGGCGTTTTTCAAAATGCAGCAAATCAAGAGATCATTAATACGATTAACGAAGTTCCGCTCGATATGATTCAGTGCCATGGAGCTGAAACAGTAGAATCGATAGCAGAGTTAAAGAAACAAACAAAAAAGAAAGTCTACAAAGCGCTGCCATATAGTGACCAAATTCTTGAGGATATCCGTTTATACGGAAGTGCTACAGATGCGATCATTGTGGACAGTGTCTCAAAAGGGCAGTTCGGCGGCACGGGTGTACCTTTTTCTTGGAGAAACGTTCCAGCCATCATGAAGGAAGCGGAGCAACAAGGCATTTCGTGTTTTATAGCTGGGGGAATTACTCCAGACAATGTTTCTTTGCTGCTTAAGTTTAAGCCCCATGGAATCGATCTTAGTGGTGGAATTGAGAAAAACGGAAAAAAATGCAAAAAACGGATAGATAAGTTAGAAAGGATGATGTACCCATGAAGACAGCAACAGTACCTGATCAAAGAGGAAGATATGGTGTGTTCGGCGGAAAATATGTACCGGAAACGATCATGTTTGCACTCGAAGAGCTTGAGACAGCCTTTGATGAGGCCGTTCGTGATAAAGAATTTAATGAACGATTTCAAAAAGAACTTGCCATCTATTCTGGACGGCCTACTCCGCTGACAAAAGCAGATCGGTTAAGTGAGTCAAACGGCGGGGCTGCCATCTATTTAAAGAGGGAAGACCTAAATCATACAGGGGCACACAAGATTAATAATGCTATCGGCCAAGCACTTCTTGCTGTCAGAATGGGAAAGAAAAAGATTATTGCTGAAACAGGTGCAGGTCAGCATGGTGTTGCAGCAGCGACTGTAGCTGCTAAATATGGGTTGTCCTGTAAAGTGTATATGGGAAAAGAGGATATAAGAAGACAAGCGTTGAATGTGTTTCGAATGAAGCTTCTGGGAGCAGAAGTGATCGAAGTAACAAGCGGGAGCCAGACGCTAAAGGATGCTACAAACGAAGCGATCAGAGAGTGGGTAGCTTCAGTAGAAGATACATTCTACTTGATCGGTTCCGCAGTCGGTCCATATCCTTATCCTAAAATGGTTAAACAGTTTCAGCAGGTGATCGGATATGAGACCAAGAACCAGTTCGAGTCTGTGCATGGCGGAAAACTTCCTGATGCTGTTGTAGCCTGTGTGGGCGGAGGTAGTAACGCGATTGGGATGTTTGCATCTTTTATTGACAAGGAAGTGCCATTGTACGGGATAGAAGCAGCCGGCCTTGGCGTTGATACAGATCGGCATGCAGCTACTCTATCAAAAGGGTCAAACGGTGTGATACATGGCTCATTGACCAAGCTGCTTCAGACAAGTGAAGGGCAGATAACAGAGCCTTATTCTATCTCTGCAGGACTTGATTACCCGGGCATAGGACCGGAGCATGCCTATCTTCATGAAACAGGAAGGGTTACTTATGAAGCTGTAACCGACCAAGAAGCATTAGAAGCTCTGAAACTATTATGTATGAATGAAGGTATACTATGTGCACTTGAGAGTGCTCATGCGATGGCTTATGCCATAAAGCTCGCTAGATCTATGAAAAAAGATCAGACAGTGGTAGTTTGTCTTTCGGGCCGTGGAGACAAAGATGTACACACCCTTATGGACCAATTTGAGGAGGAGGGCGAATAACATGAACAACAGATGGGAAATTTTTCAGAGTTCGTCCGACTATCGTTTTGTGCCTTATATCATGGCAGGAGATCCTTGTATCGAGGCAACGATTGAATTGTCTTTAGCGCTGCAAGAGAGTGGGGCAGCTGCAATAGAACTCGGCGTGCCCTATTCAGATCCCCTTGCCGATGGACCAGTTATCCAACGGGCAGGGATGCGCGGACTAGTTCAGAATATGAATCTTGAGAAAACAGTTAGGCTTGTTAGTGAACTTCGGGCAAGAGGATTAGAGATTCCTGTTATTATCTTTACTTATTATAATCTTTTGTTACAATTAGGAGAAAATCGCTTCCTGTCGTTAGCTAAAGAGAACGGGGTTGACGGGGTTCTTGTACCAGATCTCCCGTATGAAGAAAGCGGTTATCTAAAAGAAATGTGTTCAGACCATCAGCTTGCTTTAATATCTCTCGTATCACCAACCACAAGGGAAAAGAAGCTAGTTAAACTCTCAAAAGAAGCAGAAGGTTTCTTGTATTGTATCTCCTCACTAGGCGTTACAGGGATTCGAAGCGAGTTTAGGAAGGAATTGAACGATTTCTTGAAGGCCGCCAAAGCAAACAGCAGCGTTCCAGTCTTAGTAGGATTCGGACTGTCACAAAGAGAACAGATTCAACAGTTTGAAGGAATAAGTGATGGGTTCATTGTAGGCAGTGCGATCGTTAAAAAGATCGAAGAACTAGAAGAACAGCTGCTTTCGAACAGGAATGAAGCGATAACAACGTTTAAACAATTTATTGAATCATTGCTGCCAGTCTATAGTCGTTAAAAAGGAGTGGGAAAATGCAGCCGAAACAGCAGTTATTATCTTTAAGACCTTACAAACCAGGTAAACCGGTAGAAGAAGTTAAACGAGAATTAGGTTTGGAGAAGATTGTAAAGCTTGCTTCAAATGAGAACCCATACGGATGTTCTGATCTTGCCAAAGATAAAATCACCGAAGAACTCTCTAATCTTCATGTATATCCAGATGGATATTCAGCAGAGCTTAGAGAGAAGCTAGCAGACTATCTTGGGGTCGATCAAGATCAGCTTATATTCGGCAATGGATCTGATGAAGTGGTACAAATCCTATGCAGAGCTTATTTATCTCCTGAAACAAACACAGTAATGCCAGCTCCTACTTTTCCTCAATATAGACATAACGCCATTATTGATGGAGCAGAGGTAAGGGAAGTTCAATTGATCAACGGCAACCATGATCTAGAAGCGATGTTAGCGGCCATCGACAATCAAACAAGAATTGTCTGGCTCTGTAATCCAAACAACCCTACTGGCAGCTATATCCCTGAAGCTGACTTTGTAAGCTTTATGAAGAGGGTTCCCTCAAACGTTATTGTTGTGAGTGATGAAGCATACTTTGAATATGTTTCAGCTGCTGATTATCCAAACACGGTAACTTATTTAAATGATTTTCCGAATCTGGTGATCTTAAGGACCTTCTCTAAAGCACATGGACTTGCAGCCCTCCGTATCGGTTACGGAATTGCGAACAGCACGGTCATACAGTCTATAGAGCCGGCAAGAGAACCTTTTAATACTTCACGCATCGCACAGGCTGCTGCTATCGGTGCACTTGACGACGCAGAATTTATCAAGACGTGTAAAGAAAAGAATAGAGAAGGGTTAAAACTTTTCTACTCTTTCTGTGAAGATAAAGGTCTGCTGTATTATCCTTCTGAAGCAAACTTTATTCTCCTTGATGTGCAATCAGATGCCGACGAAGCCTTTGATTTTCTGCTAAGAAAAGGATATATTGTGCGTTCAGGTAACGCACTCGGATTCCCATCAATGATCCGAATCACAGTAGGTGAAGAAGCTCAGAATAAAGAGATCATCAGTCACTTAGAAACATATATAGAAACAGTTAAAGAAAAAGTAAGCAAATAAGAAGCAGCCCGGGTTCTTTCGTTAAAAGACTCGGGCTATTTTCATAATTTTCAAAAAAGTGTTGCATTTTAAAAAAGCTGTCTTTATAATGAGGGTAATATGGTTTCTCTCCACTCCTATCCATATTATTCTTTCCTGACAACGCTTACATGTCAGGACTTTTTTTGTTTATAAGACTTTTCTTTCATAAAAATAGCATTTCTATCATAGCTTGTCTTAAAGAGAAAAAAGGAGGCGAGCTATGCGATATATTATTGAGCGCCCGTTGCAATCGCTCGGTACGAATACTGTTCTTTCTTATCTAGTAGACTCTCAAAAGATCTCCTATGTGTCACAGGGCCCTCTCAGGATGAATGTCATGAAGATGTCCATGCATGGATTTAAGATGGTTCCAGGCCACATCAGTCCTCTATTTTCATTAAATAAACAGCCGATTGAGATTGTAAAGCAGCGTTTATCTGAGAAACTTCGTAAAGGTACGACTACACTTTTAACTTCTGCTGAGATTAATTATCTCCACGATGCAGAAACAGAACTAAAAAGAACACGCCATCTGCTCATTTCAAGTTCAATTGATTATTGTATCGGCCTAAGCATGTCTCCAGAAAGAATCACACCACAGATGATAAGTTTTTGCAGAAAGAAAAAGATTCCTTTTATTGAGTTGATCTGTAAGGATTTTAGTCAGTTAACACACGTGATCTGGGAAAGGATCAGAGAAGCTAATTTTATTTACGGAACAGTTATTTTTCCAACTTTCCCTTCGCATATAGATAGTAAAATGAAAAAACTATGGCAAAAAAAATGGAATGAACTTTCTGCAAAGTATCAGATTCCGACATTGTTCAATGAACTGTATGAAGATGAAACGGTCCCATTGCCCAGCCTGAAGACACTAGGCCTCTACCCTGATAAAGGTGGTTTATTTACCGGCAGCGATGCAGATTATTGTCTTCTTTCCACTGATGGTGTGACTGAAAACATAAAGAATGTAATCGTGAGAGGAACAATCGTCTATTCAGAGAACCTTCCGGAAAAACATCAAGGTCATGGCAAAGAAATTGTCGTCGTTAAGCCCCGTCGTTTTGGAGAATCTCTTATATCTCGTGTATAATAAGCACAAGAATACAAGGGATAAGGGAGTTTTACCATTGAATGATATCCAAGATGCGATTAGGCTTGTAGAACGCGGCGACGTAGAAAAAGGAATGTCTTTATTAGATCAGCTAAAGCAAAAAGCAACAGACCCTGAAAAGTTTGAGATAGCAGAAATTTACTTGAATTGGGGACATGCATCAGAAGCAATGACTCTTTTTAACGAATTACTGATGAAATATCCTGGTGACGGGGAACTGCTTGTTTCTATTGCAGAGTGCTGTCTGGATGAAGGGATGGATGAGAAAGCAATCGAGTATTTAGAACAGGTAAAAGAGCAGGATGATGAATATTTGAGGGCACTTATTCTGCAAGCAGATCTGTACGAGAATCTTGGATTAACTGAAGTGGCTGAACGGAAACTAACTGCAGCACACCGAAAAGACGAGAACCATCCTGTTCTCGCCTATGCGCTGGGCGATTTCTATTTGAGACAAGGTAAGTTTGATTCGAGTTTACCGTTATTAAAGATAGCATTAGATCAAAATGCAGAAATTGAAGACTTAACGCTTAGATATGCAGAAGCTTTAAGCAGAGCTGGAAAATTTGAAGAATCACTGCCTTTTTACAGAAAAGGACTGGATCACCATAAGGATCTATACAGCCTGTTCGGCCATGGTGTAACAGCCTTTAAAGCAGGTGAATTTAAAGAAGCGATCGCAAGTTTAGAAGAGTTAAAAGATATGGATCCAGACTATACCACTTTATACAGTGTTCTCTCTGAATCATATGAAGAAGAAGGGGCTTTAGCTGAAGCTTATGAGGTCATCACAGAAGGCTTAAAAAGAGATGAACACAACGAAAATATATATTTGCAGGCAGCGAGACTAGCATATAAACTCCATAACCCAGATCAGGGTGAAGAATGGGTGAAACAAGCTCTAGAACTTAATCCGAGCCGAATAGAGCCGCTCCTACGTTTAGGTGATCAATATATTGCAGAAGATAGATTTGAAGATCTGTTAAGTTTATACAAACCACTCGCTGATACGAAAGAGGAGATTCCACTCATGTATTGGCATCTTGCAACAGCTAATAAAGAAACTGAAAACTATGAGGAAGCAGCCGGGTGGTATGCTAAAGCAGCAGAACTTTTTTCAGAAGACCCTGTGTTCTTAGAAGAATATGCTTATTTCCTTTTAGAGGAAGGCGAGTCGGTAAAAGCGAAGAACATCTTGTTGAACCTGCTAAAACATAATCCTGAGCGAGTGGACATAGAGGATGTTTTAAACCGAATGGAAGAATTTTAAAACTTTCTGAAGCTAAGAAGGATTTTACAACCAGTGGGAGAATATAATTATTATACAAAAGACGTGTTTTGAATGATGGGGGGATTGCAATGAGCAGCACCGTTTCGGTCCTTGAAAAGAAGGATTTTATCAAATGGTTCCTTAATCATTATCAGTTAAAGAAGCGCGAATGTGTTTGGTTATTAAATTATTTAGTCAGTGATGATCAGTTGATGGAAAAAGTACATTTTGTTGAGAAAGCTGAATATTGCCCAAAAGCCATTATCATGTCAACTCAATGCACAGATGGTGTTCCGTTTCGTTTTTATAAGCAGAATGTTTTAACAACAGATGCTGAAAAATCGTTCCATGACATCAGGTTGAACCAAGAAGAAGAGATCTACCTGGAGCTTAATTTCAATGCGTCACGGCTGACTCCAGAATATGCCTCGGTCTTAGAAGAGAATCCTCACTTGCCGCAAAATATGTCAATGGATAAAAAATACGGCATATGGGCAGAAATGGTTTTAGAAAAATCGATCGAAACGTACCGTAAGAACGATATCATGGCTAAAATTGATGAAGCCTTAGATCAAAAAGATTTTGATAGTTTCACGAAATGGACGAACGAACTTAAGAATCTTGAGAAACAGCCATCATAAACGTAGAGGTGACTTCATTCTAGGAGTCATCTTTTTTTGTGCTCTTTTAAGATTCTAGTCATTCCGGGAATTTAATATTCATACCCGTCCTCGTCTCTAAACAAGAGGCGACAGTCTCCTAGACCAGCTTTTCAAAAGCTACGCGATAATCCTGCCAGAATTATGGTACGATAAAAACAGTACATACTAAGTAAGGAGACTTTATCATGAAATGGAAAACAAAAGATGCAGACGTATTCTTAAAGTCTGGAGAATATGTTGACTCTCTATTAATCCCCTTAACTCCTGTAAGTTTCACACAAGATTTCAAGTCGAGTGTAACGATGGCAGAATACACCGAGCTGCTCTGCGGGGAAATGGAGCGTCAGCTTCATGGCAGACTGTTTTTAGCTCCTAATTTTACTTATGTAAAGGACGAACCGGCTATTGAACGGCTAGCAAGTTTCATAGAACATGTTACAATTTCCGGACACTTTAAGCATGTCTTTTTGATGACCAGTGACGTATATTGGAAAGAATTCGAACAGCGTCTTTCAGGCAAGCTTTTTTGGGTTCCGGCACTGCCGCTTGATAGCTTGGATGAAAACTATAAACTTGAAGTTGTAAAAGAGCAGGTAAAACCTATATTTCAGCTCATATTCAACGATTGGCAGAGAAGTATAAATTCGTAATATTTACCACATGTCATATTGACATTAAAAGACAACATAAGCTATCATGTTTATGTCCTAGTAATATGTGTGTAAAAGTCCGGATGGACCGTCATTTACAGCATAAGGGGGGGAAAACAATGTCAAAGGAAGATATTTCAAGACGTCAGTTCTTAAACTACACATTAACTGGCGTTGGCGGTTTTATGGCTGCCGGCATGCTTATGCCAATGGTCCGTTTCGCCCTTGATCCGATTTTAAAAGAGGGTACAGATCAAGAAATGGTAGCGGTTACGAGCGTTGAAGAGCTAGCGAACGAACCAAAGCGTTTCGATTTTAAAATCAAACAAAAAGATGGCTGGTACGAGTCTGATGTTACTCAATCTGCTTGGGTTTATAAAGCGAAGAATGGTGATGTTATCGCACTTTCTCCAATCTGTAAACATCTAGGTTGTACGGTAGACTGGAATACAGATCCATCGCACCCTAATCAGTTTTTCTGTCCATGCCACTTAGGCCGTTATACCAAGGATGGAACAAACGTTAAGGGTACTGCACCTCTTGCACCGCTTGATGTATATGACAGCCAGGTGAAAGATGGAAAGCTTTATTTAGGAAAGGCAAAACCAAGAAAGGGGGCGTAATGAATGCTACAAAAGATTTATGACTGGGTAGATGAGCGCCTGGATATTACGCCACTTTGGAGAGACGTTGCAGACCATGAGGTACCTGAACACGTAAACCCCGCACATCATTTTTCTGCATTTGTTTACTGTTTCGGTGGACTAACCTTTTTCATCACGGTTATCCAAATTCTATCAGGTATGTTCTTAACGATGTATTATGTGCCTGATATCGTGAATGCTTGGGAATCCGTTTATTACCTGCAAAATGAAGTGGCATTTGGAGTTATCGTACGCGGAATGCACCATTGGGGTGCGAGCCTTGTTATCGTAATGATGTTTTTACATACATTGCGCGTATTTTTCCAGGGAGCTTATAAAAAGCCAAGAGAGTTAAACTGGGTAGTTGGAGTACTTATTTTCTTTGTTATGTTAGGTTTAGGTTTCACAGGTTATCTATTGCCTTGGGATATGAAAGCGCTATTTGCGACAAAAGTAGGGATTGAGATCGCTATGACAATTCCTGTAGTTGGACCGATCGCGAAAACGTTCCTTGCCGGCGGAGAGATTATCGGAGCACAGACGCTTACGCGATTCTTTGCGATTCACGTATTCTTCCTTCCTGCAGCATTGTTAGGCTTAATGGGTGCCCACTTCTTAATGATCCGTAAACAAGGTATTTCCGGACCGTTGTAAAAACAAACATAAGATGAAAAGTTTCATGAGAGCAAAGGAGGGAAATATATGCATCGCGGTAAAGGAATGAAGTTTGTCGGTGACTCACGTGTCCCTGCTGAGCGCAAACCGAATATTCCAAAAGACTATTCGGAGTTTCCAGGAAAAACGGAGGCGTTCTGGCCAAACTTTCTTTTAAAAGAATGGATGGTAGGAGCTGTATTCTTAATTGGATACCTCATATTGACAATCGTCCATGAATCTCCTTTGGAGAAAAAAGCGGATCCTACCGATGCTGGATATATTCCTCTACCAGACTGGTACTTCTTATTTTTATACCAGCTTCTGAAGTACAAGTATGCGGCAGGGGATTATGTTCTTATCGGTACTGTTATTATACCGGGTCTAGCATTTGGGGCTTTAATGCTGGCGCCATTCCTTGATACAGGATTGGAGCGACGTCCTTCTAAACGTCCAGTCGCAACAGGATTAATGTTATTGGGTCTGATTTCGATTACATACTTAACATGGGAATCCGTTGTGACACATGACTGGGAAAAAGCTAAGACTCAAGGTAAGATCGTTGATGTAAGCTTTGACGAAAACGATCCAGGATATCAGATCTATCAGAAGCAAAGCTGTGTAGGCTGTCACGGTAACACCTTATCTGGTGGAGCTTCTGGTCCTTCCTTGATCGGAACAGGTCTAAAGCCTGAAGAGATTATGAAGATCGCTAAAGAAGGTAAGCCGCCTGGCATGCCGCCAAATGCGTTCAAAGGTTCAGATGAAGAGCTAAAGCAATTAGCAGAATTCATCTCCAAACTTGAGAAGAAGTAATGATGAAAAAGCCGGCTCGGTAAGGGTCGGCTTTTTTCTAAATGTAAAGGAGTATGTGATATGTCGTGGATACGAACAATCCTGATGGAGCGATGGTTTTTAATCGCTCTTCTATGGATCAACATTCTTGGCACGATCTACGGATATTATTGGTACAACTATCAATTGCAAGAGACTCCATGGTACTTCTTGCCCTTCGTTCCGGACAGCCCGACGGCTTCATTATTCTTTGTGTTCGTGATCATTGGTTTTTTAACCAAAAAGCAATTGGGCTGGATAGAAGCTTTAGCTGTTGCAACCCTTTTTAAGTACGGCATATGGGCAGTCGGTATGAACGTTGGCGGAGCGATCGTCGGACCGCCCTTGGACTTTATAAGCTATATGCTTATTTTTTCTCACTTAGGAATGGCCGTGCAAGGTCTCTTATACGCCCCTTACTACAAAATAAAAGTTTGGCATGTTGGGCTTGCTGCTGTATGGCTGTTCCATAACGAAATCATCGACTATGTATTTGATATGATGCCAAGGTATCCAGTGCTCGAACCTTATCAAGATCTGATCGGTTACCTCACATTCTGGCTTTCGGCACTCTCGATCTTTATTGTTTGGAAAATCAGGAGTCTTTAGTTTAAGCGTAAATTTAGGTCTAACCTTGTCCCAGCTCTCATACGTTTTAGTATAAGGGTACAGGAGGGACAACGGATGAGAAGGTTAGGATGGGCAATTATAGTTCTGTTTATGGTTTTTGGACTTTCTATGCCGGCATTTGCATCAAATCATACAGAAGTAAAAGAGTGGTCTGAGATAAATGAACTAACAAGTGAAATTTGGGAGCTTGGTAAGATAGAGCGCTATCAGGAAGCGGCTGATGTCTTGAAATTCACATCAGAAAATATTGTTCACATACAGGACGTTCTATCCTTAAGCCCCGACCAGCAGCGAATCGTCCAATATACGTTTTCAGATGCTGTATCGTCTCTTCAGAATCCCGAGTGGTCCAAAGAGAAAAAGTTAAACAAACTGACTGAAATCAGGCTGTTAGTTGACGCACTTCAAACCGATTATGAGCCTTTATGGAAAAAAACAGGGCTGATGATGTTAGAACCTTTTATCACGATGGAAAAAGGGATCAGTGATGAAGATTCTGTCGCATTTCATCAAGCAGCGAACCTTTTGTTAGAACGTTATGAAACGGTTAGACCAGCGCTATTGGTAGATCTTTCTGCTGATGAAGTCGAAAAATTGGATGAACATGTATCATATGTGGATGTTAACCGTAATCTGATATTGACTGAAACCGAGCATCAAGAACAGCTTAAGACGGCAGCAGCAGATTTTGAAGCACTTTTCTTTGCTAAAAAAGATAATTCAGAGCCCTCTTTGTTCTGGCTTATTTTCTCAATCGGAGGCATTATTTCTTCAACATTATTTTATGTCGGTTGGAGAAAATATAAAGGTGATAAAGAAGAAGAAATGCGTGTACCCGGTAAAAGGTAAGACATGCATATTCTTTGACAAACAATGAACGGAAAACGTAAACTGTTTGTAACAAAAGCTTTTTATA
This sequence comes from Fictibacillus barbaricus, assembly GCF_014635025.1. GTDB lineage: Bacteria > Bacillota > Bacilli > Bacillales > Fictibacillaceae > Fictibacillus > Fictibacillus barbaricus. Next base: position 1,749,943 of record NZ_BMCE01000001.1, read on the forward strand.
TGGAGGAATGCCAACAATGGGTGGATTTTTAATCTACTTCGCTATTTTGCTTATTGTTCCCATCTGGGCTCAGATGAGAGTGAAAAGCACGTACAAAAAGTATTCGAAAGTTGCCAATAGTACTGGGAAAACTGGTGCTGAAGTAGCAAGAGAGATCTTAGACGAGAACGGGCTTTATAATGTACAGGTAGAACCTGTAAGAGGTATGTTATCTGACCATTATGATCCTCGTAAAAAGGTTGTTCGTTTATCAGAAGATAACTATTATGGAAGTTCGATCGCAGGTGCTGCAGTAGCAGCCCATGAAGTAGGGCATGCGATTCAAGATGCAGAAGGATATGCTTTCCTGCGATTTAGACATGCATTAGTCCCTGTAGCAAACATCGGATCGAATTTTTCGTTTTTATTAATACTTGGCGGAATGCTCCTCGGAGCAATGAATTTGTTCCTTTTAGGTATCATTTTCATGTCTGTCGCCGTATTGTTCCAATTCGTAACATTGCCCGTTGAATTTAATGCAAGTTCACGTGCGATGAACCAGATTGTTTCCACTGGATTAATCCGAAATAATGAAGAACATGGTGCTCGTAAAGTATTGAATGCGGCTGCTTTAACATATGTAGCAGGTGCTTTGATAGCACTTCTGGAACTAGCAAGATTTATCTTCATGTTCTTAGGAATGAACCAAGACGACTAAAAAAACTCCCGATGTTTCGGGAGTTTTTTATTTTATCTTCCTATCGGGTTCTTATCAGCATCAAGTGTAAAGCCTTCCCCAATAACTTCATGCACATCATTTACTGTAACAAAAGCATGCGGATCGATTCTTTCGATCACTTGCTTTAAGCGTACGATTTCGTTTTTTGCGATTACACAATATAAAACTTCACGTATACTTCCTGTAAACGACCCTTTTCCATTTAGGATAGTAGCCCCGCGGTCCAGCTCTTTAATGATATCAGCAGCAATCTCAGTGTTCTTGTCTGAAAAGATCATAACAGCTTTTCCTGCATAAGCACCTTCCTGCATAAAATCGATCACTCTTGCTCCGATGAATACAGCAACGAGTGTATACATCGCTTCACGGTAATCAAGGTATACAAGAGAGATGGCAATAACCATGAAATCAAAGATAAACATCGTTTTACCCATACTCCAGCCTAGAAATTTATGACCGAGTCTTGCGATTATATCGACACCCCCGGTTGTGCCTCCAAATCTGAAGATGATTCCTAGACCTACTCCGATAAATACTCCTGCAAAGAGGGCAGCAAGTGTCATATCTTCCTTCAAATCGATCATAATGGAAGAATAGCGCTGAAAAATAAATAGAAAAACAGAAACAGCAACCGTCCCAATAACCGTATAGATAAAGGAATTTTTCCCGAGCAGCTTCCAGCCGACAAAGAACAGCGGAATGTTTAATGCCAGGTTAGAATAGGAGGGATCGATCGAGAACAGAAAATATAGGATAAGGGTGATCCCTGTAAAACCTCCTTCTGCTAAATTGTTTGTCATGTTAAAATGAACGATTCCAAACGAGAAGATAGCAGAACCGAACAGGATAAAAAAGATATTCTTTAATTTGATTGGATAACTCATATAATGCCTCTTTTCCTTCTAAGTACGACAACAGTCTTCGTGCATGCCTTCCTATTATAATCAAATTTTCATGAAATTTGTCAAACAGAAAAATTACCGATAACATAAAGAAGAATAATATTGAATGAGGAGTGTCAACATCATGGCCAACCGTACCTTAAAAGAGAGTCAGGACGTTGTAGATCAATACATATCACAATTTAAAGAAGGCTATTTCAGCCCGCTTGCTATGCTTGCAAGATTAACGGAAGAGTTAGGTGAACTTGCCCGTGAGATTAATCATCATTATGGTGAAAAGCCCAAAAAATCAACAGAAGACGCTAAAACTGTCGATGAAGAACTGGGTGACATGTTCTTTGTTATAATATGCCTTGCCAATTCTTTAAATATAGATTTAGATGAAGCGCTGAGTACAGTAATGAACAAGTTTGAAACGCGTGATAAAGACAGATGGACACGAATTAAAGAAGGAGAGAGAGATTCATGAATAACATTCGGATTATTTTAGCAGGACCACGCGGAAAGATGGGACAAGAAGCACTAAGAATGATCGATGAGACACCTCATCTTGAGTTAGTGGCAGCCGTAGATTCTAAGAATGATGGTCTGCAGGTTAAAGACTTAACTGGGGCGCCTCAATCTATGGATGCTCCTGTATATGACGATATGGAGAACTGTATAGGTGCAATAGAAGCAGATGTAGTCGTTGATCTTACACGCCCTGATATCGGTAAGAAGCATTTAGAAATCGCTTTAGAGCATGGGCTTCGAACAGTTATTGGTACAACAGGTTTTTCCAATGAAGATTTGGAACGTTTGACTAATCTGGCTGAAGAAAAGAAGACAGGTGCGATCATTGCGCCAAACTTTGCGATCGGTGCTATTCTTATGATGAAGTTCTCTCAGATGGCAGCTAAATATTTGCCGGATATCGAGATCATCGAAAAACATCATGACCAAAAGCTTGATGCCCCATCAGGTACAGCCTTAAAAACGGCTCAGCTTATCTCACAAGTCCGAGAAGAAAAAAGACAAGGTCATCCCGATGAAAAAGAAGATCTAGAAGGTGCAAGAGGAGCCCAGCTTCAAGGGATCAGGATCCATAGTGTTAGACTCCCCGGCTTAGTTGCTCATCAAGAGGTCATCTTTGGCGGTGAAGGTCAAGTTTTAACGATCCGTCATGATTCCATGAACCGGACTTCATTTATGCCTGGCGTCAGATTAGCTGTGGAGAGTGTCATGAATATCGAAGGTCTTGTGTATGGCCTTGAAAATATTATGGAATAAGAGGAGATAATATGAAAATAGCTCTTATTGCGCACGATAAAAAGAAAAACGATATGATCAACTTTACTGTCGCTTATACACCTATTTTGAAGAAGCATACTTTGTTTGCAACAGGAACTACAGGTACTAAGATCAATGAAGCGACAGGTTTACCGATTAAAAGATTCCAGTCAGGTCCTTTAGGCGGCGATCAGCAGATCGGAGCATTAATAGCTGAAAATGATCTTGATCTGGTCCTTTTCTTCAGAGATCCATTAACAGCCCAGCCGCATGAACCAGATGTATCAGCTTTGATGCGTTTATGTGATGTGTATCAGATTCCGCTCGCGACAAATGTGGCATCAGCAGAACTGTTTATTCGTTCGCTCGAACGCGGAGATCTGGATTGGCGAAAAATAATCGATGAAAGAGAGCAAGAATAGATAATGAATGAAAAAAGCTGGCTTGCCTTTGGTGCCCATGCAGATGATGTAGAGATAGGTATGGGCGCTGCCATCAAAAAAGAAACAAAAAGAGGCCGTAATGTGATCATCTGTGACTTAACAGAAGCTGAACTCTCTTCTAATGGCACCGTTCCTATTCGAAAAAAAGAAGCCAAAGATGCAGCTGCCCTTTTAGGAGTAACAAATAGATATAACCTTCAACTTCCAGACCGCGGGCTGTATATGCGAGATGACCATATACTGAAGCTAATTTCTGTTATTCGAAAAGTAAGACCAGAATATGTTTTTGCACCATATTGGGTCGACCGTCATCCAGATCACGGCAACTGTGCTCAGCTTGTAAAAGAAGCTGTTTTTTCTTCAGGAATCAAGAATATGAAAGACCCTGAGGATCTGCCTGCACACAAAGTGAAGAATATTTTCTACTATTTGATTAATAGTACAGAGAAACCTGAGCTGTTCGTAGATGTGACTGAGTCATATTCCTATAAGCTAAAAGCTCTGCAAGCATATCCTTCTCAATTTATTAAAACAGCTGACAGTGTCGATACACCCTTAACAAACGGTTATATTGAACGTGTTGAAGCTCGTGATAAACTGTTTGGATTTGAAGCAGGTGTTTCCTATGCTGAAGGTTTTATAACGGAACGAACTTATGTAACCAACAATCTATAAGGAGTAAGCTATGACGTTAAAAATAGGCATCACTTGTTATCCGACTGTAGGAGGGTCTGGGGTAGTTGCTACCGAATTAGGGAAACTTTTAGCAGAAAAGGGGCATGAGATACACTTTATTACATCAAGCCTCCCTTTTCGTTTAGGGAAATTTAATCCGAACATTTACTTTCATGAGGTGGAAGTGAACCATTATTCTGTATTTAAATATCCTCCCTATGATCTTGCACTTGCCAGCAAGATGGCAGAAGTGGCGAAACGAGAAAAGCTAGATCTCCTCCATGTCCATTATGCTGTACCACATGCGGTTTGTGCAGTATTAGCCAAGCAGTTGTTAAACGACAAGATCAAAATCGTAACAACCCTTCACGGAACGGATATTACCGTGCTAGGCTACGATCCATCACTTAGTGAGATGATTAAGTTTGGTATTGAAAAATCTGATGTTGTGACTTCAGTTTCTCATCAGTTAAAAGAGGACACTTTACAGCTTCTCAATATCAATAAAAACATCGTTCCTGTTCATAACTTTGTGGATGAAAGAGTTTATTACAGGCGAGACAATAATGCGGAACTTAGAAAAACATACGGAATTGAAGAAGATGAAAAAGTGATCGTACATATTTCTAATTTCCGGAAGGTAAAACGAATCCAAGATGTGATCAGATCTTTTTCACTAATCCGAAAAGCGATGGCTGCAAAGTTATTATTGATCGGAAACGGCCCTGAATTAACTGTTGCCTGTGAGCTGGTACGAGATCTGAGAATAGAAGATGACGTTCTATTCTTAGGAAAACAAGAGAACGTAGGTGAATTGTTCTCTATATGTGATTTGAAACTTTTATTATCTGAAAAAGAAAGCTTTGGACTTGTGCTTTTAGAAGCAATGGCCTGTGGAGTTCCTGTAATCGGAACAGGGATCGGGGGTATACCCGAAGTTATTGTAGACGGAGAAACAGGGTACATGGTTGAAGTCGGCGATACAAAAGCAGTGGCGGAAAAAGCGGTTGCTCTATTAACGGATAACGAAAAATTAAACCGTTTTAGAGAAAATGCTGTAAGACATGTAAAGGAAAACTTTTTGTCTGAGAGGATCGTATCGGTCTATGAAGACATTTATTATTCTCTGTTGAAGGATCAAACGGTATGAATGAGTTGTTTCAAGAAGCTTTGTATGTGTTGGAGCAAATCGAACGTAATGGATACAAAGCTTACTTTGTAGGCGGCTGTGTCAGGGATTATGTATTAGACCGGCCTATCAAAGACATCGATATTGCTTCTAATGCAAAGCCCGAGGACATTCAACGCATCTTTCCTAAAACGATTCCTGTCGGTATTGAACATGGGACCGTGATTGTAAGACATAATCATATATCATATGAAGTTACGACATTCAGGAAAGAGGGTCAATACGAAGATTATCGAAGGCCATCAAATGTTTGGTTCGTTGATGATCTTGAAGAAGACCTTTCGAGAAGAGATTTTACGTTCAATGCGATGGCGATGGATAGATCTTTCCAAATAATCGATCCCTTTTCAGGAAGAGAAGACTTGAAGGTTCGTCAGATTCGGACTGTCGGAGACCCTCATCTACGGTTTTCTGAAGACCCGCTGCGTCTTATGAGAGCCTGCCGCTTTATGAGCGTATACGATATGGGCATCGAAAAAGAAACAGAAGAAGCGATCCTAGAAAAAGCATCTTTTCTAAAACGGATTTCGACGGAGCGAATTACCGAGGAGTTCAAAAAGCTATTAGAAGGAAAACAGGCAGGAAAAGCACTTGAATTTATGAAACAAAGTGCTGTGTTAACATATTTGCCTTACGTGTTAGAAGAAAATGAGCGTGAAGCTTATAAAAACTTTGGATGGAATTCACTTCAAAACGAAGAACAAAGATGGACTGCAGTCATACTTCTCTCAAACATAGGGGATGTCAAGGAATTCTTAAAAAGTTGGAAGCTTCCCAACACAACGATAAGAAAGGTTCTGAATTTGCTTTCTGCTTATCAAAACCAAACTTGGACAAGAATGGATCTATACAGAGCCGGAATCGAAGCGGCATCAGCTTCTGTTTTACTAAAAAGTTTGTTAGACAACCGTTCTTATGATGAAGATTTGGCAGGACTTCACGAACTCGCCAGGACCATCCCTATCTCATCCAGAAAAGATATTCCGATAGATGGGGAAGATATTATAAGAATCAAGCAGGAATCTCCAGGGGTCTGGGTCGGAAAACTTTTTGATGAGATGGAAAAGAAAATTGTGGAGGGAGATCTAGCCCTCAAAGAATCAGAGCTTAAGGATTGGATAAAAAGGTGGGAGCCATAATGAAAGAAGCATTATTGCACATGCTTACTGAAAATGAAGGACAGTTTGTTTCTGGGCAAGAGATCAGTAATAAGCTGAACTGTTCAAGAACGGCTATCTGGAAACACATATCAGAACTCCGTAATAACGGTTATTCGATAGAAGCAGTTCAGAAAAGAGGATATCGGTTAATTACATCACCAGACCTCGTAACAGCCGAAGAGGTTTCCTTATACACTGGCAAAGGATCGTTCGGGAAAAAGATCGTGTACCAGCCATCTGTTAAAAGTACACAAGAGATCGCATACAGCTTAGCAAGAGACGGTGCTCCTGAAGGAAGTATCGTGCTAGCGGATGAACAAACAGGGGGAAGAGGAAGATTAGGAAGAGCCTGGCAGTCACCAGCAGGCACGGGAATATGGATGAGTTTAATATTAAGACCTGAAATTCCTTTGCAAAAAGCCCCTCAGCTAACACTGCTAATAGCGGTTGCTGCTTCAAAGGCGATCGAAAAAGTAACTGGACTTGAAGCAGCTATCAAATGGCCGAACGACCTTTTGATCAACGGTAAAAAAACCGCAGGGATATTAACAGAGCTTCAAGCTGAAGCTGATTCTATCCATTCAGTAATTGTTGGAATCGGAATGAATGTTAATCAAGAAAGTAAGCACTTCTCTGAAGAGATTGCACAAATTGCTACAAGTCTTGCCATTGAAGGCGGCAAAACCTACAAGCGGGCAGAAGTTATCGGATACCTTTTACAGGAGATAGAATCGCTGTATCATCAGTATCTTCAAAATGGATTTGGTGTTATTAAGCTCTTATGGGAAGCGAGAGCATTCAGTTTAGGTAAAAGAATTACAGCAAGATCTGTCACAGGTTCGATCACTGGCTATGCAAAAGGAATCACAGATGAAGGCGTGTTGCTTTTAGAAGACGATACAGGCAGGGTACACTCGATCTACTCAGCTGACATTGAAATTCCTTCTCCTTGAGTAAAGTACGTGATAAAATAAATCCGTAGGCGGTATCCGAAGTGTGGAACTGCACTAAGTATTATCTTTTTTTAACCACAAACCTTATATCTGCCTAGATCCAAAATCAGGACCGGGACAGAGGGAGCAAACAACAAAACGTCTAGGATGTTTCCTATGCCTTCTTCCTCTTTGGAAAGAAGGTTTTTTGCACTTCTGGCCCTGTTAAAAAACAGGGAGGCTACAAAATGAAAACAACAAAAAGCTTTCTCAAAATGAAAAGGGACGGCGAAAAAATCACGATGGTAACAGCTTATGATTACCCAACGGCTGTTATCTGTGAAAAAGCAGAGATGGATCTTTTGTTAGTCGGAGATTCTCTTGGCATGGTCGTACTGGGATATGAATCGACGATCCCAGTTACGATGGAAGATATGATCCATCATACAAAAGCGGTTAAAAGAGGTGCTCCGAATACCTTTATCGTTACAGACATGCCGTTTATGACGTATCACGGTTCGATCGACGAAACCCTAAGAAACGCACGACGTATTTTGCAAGAAAGCGGTGCTTCAGCAGTCAAAGTAGAAGGCGGTAAACAAGTTGTTCAGACCGTAGAAACCTTAACGAATGCCGGGGTGCCTGTGATGGGTCATCTAGGGCTTACTCCACAGATGGTCGGTGTAATGGGTGGATATGGTGTTCAAGCAAAGGAAGAAGCGGAAGCAAACCGTCTAGTTGAAGAAAGTCTGTTACTAGAAAAAGCAGGAGCATTTGCGATCGTATTAGAGTGTGTTCCTCAACAGCTTGCAGAGATCGTAACAAAGAAACTTTCTATTCCTGTAATCGGCATCGGTGCTGGCAAACATACAGATGGGCAAGTCCTCGTCTATCACGACATGATCGGCTACGGGTTTCACCATGTACCAAAGTTCGTGAAAACCTATGGCAACGTTAAAGATGTAATGGTAGAAGGACTCTTAAAATATAAAGAAGATGTAAAGACTATGCAGTTTCCTGAAGAGAGCCATAGCTTTAATATGAAATCTGAAACGCTCGACAGATTGTACGGAGGAGTCAATTCATGAAATTAATGAACAGCATCCAAGAGATTCAAAGCTATGTAGCAGAAGAAAAAAAGGTAGGCAGAACGGTAGGTTTCGTTCCAACCATGGGGTATCTGCATGAAGGCCACCTTTCGCTGATCGAACGTGCAAAAAATGAGTCAGACCTCGTTGTAGTCAGCATTTTCGTTAATCCGCTGCAATTTGGTCCAAATGAAGATTTTGACAGATATCCAAGAGACTTAGATCGAGATAAAAAATTAGCAGAAGAAGCAGGAGCGGACGTTCTTTTTGTACCGGAAACACAGGAAATGTATCCGGATGAGTCTGTAGTCACCGTTTCTGTGAATAAAAGAGTGGACGCACTTTGCGGTGAAACCAGAGTAGGGCATTTTGATGGAGTTGCTACTGTACTCACAAAACTTTTTCACATCGTTTCTCCTGATTTTGCTTATTTTGGACTGAAGGATGCTCAGCAAGTTGCTGTCGTTCAAGGTCTTGTTGATGACTTTAACTTTCCTGTGAAAGTGATCGGCTGTGAAACAAAGCGAGAGTCAGACGGCCTTGCCATGAGTTCAAGAAATGTGTATTTAACTGAAAAAGAAAGAAAAGAAGCAGTCCATCTGAGCCAATCTTTACTAAAAGCAAAGAAATGGCTTTTAGACGGTGATAGTGGTGAGACCGAACAAAAGATGATAAACTATTTGGAGGAACATACGAGCGGTTCTGTTGAATACTGCAAAATTTTATCGTATCCTGAACTTCTTCCTCCAACACCAGATACGAACAAACTAATTGTCGCTGTAGCTGTTAAATTCAGCAAAGCGCGATTGATTGATAATGTCATCTTAGATCCTATTTTATTGAAACAAGGAAGCGAGGAAGAAACATGTTCCGTACATTAATGAAAGCTAAAATACACCGTGCAACGGTAACTGAATCAAATTTAAATTATGTTGGCAGCATCACCATTGACGAAGATATTTTAGATGCTGTTGATATGATCCCGAACGAAAAAGTGCAGATTGTTAATAATAACAATGGTGCACGATTTGAAACATACATCATACCCGGCAAACGAGGATCTGGTGTTATGTGCTTGAATGGCGCTGCAGCAAGACTTGTACAAGAAGGCGATACCATTATCGTCATTTCTTATGCCATGTATGATGAGAACGAAGCAAAACATCATGTACCGAAAGTAGCAATTATGGATAAAGATAATCGTGTACATGAAATGCTCGGAGTTGAACCTGAGGCTACCGTTTATTAATGTTTGATTAGAATAGAGCCACAGGGGAATGAGGTGAAGGCTATGACACGGCGGTTTGTCGTTATCGATTTTGAAACAACAGGAAATTCAGCAGCAAAAGGAGACCGAATTATCCAGATTGGTGCGGTCGCCGTTGAGGCAGGACAGATAACGGACAGATTTTCGACGTTCATCCAGCCAGGCGTTCCCATCCCCCCATTTATTGAACAATTGACCGGCATCAACGATGAGATGGTAAAAGATGCACCGTTGTTTGAAGAAGTGGCACCAAAGCTCCTTCAGATGTTAGAAGGAGCTTATTTTGTTGCCCATAATGTAATGTTCGACTATTCCTTTCTTCAAGGCGAGCTCGACCGATCGGGTTATTCCAAGCTTTCGATGCCTTTGATCGATACGGTTGAGTTGTCTCGACTCCTTCTATTAGGGGCGGACGGATATCAGCTGGGCATGCTCGCTGATTATCTCGGACTTGAACATGAGAACCCTCACCAGGCAGATAGCGATGCTGAAGTTACAGCAAGACTTCTCATTCATCTTCTTGAAAAGTTAGAGAATCTGCCGTTGGTGACATTAGAGCGTCTCACTCCTTTTTTAAAGAAATTACAAAGTTCATTAGAAAGCATAGTAGGGGATATGATTTCTGAGAAGTCCGCCTTTTTAGCGGATGAAGAAACGTATGACTTCTACCGTAAACTTGCACTTCTGAAAAGACCCGACACCGTCCCAACAGAGGAAAACGATTTTAAAGAGATCGAAGATGAGGAAGTGGCTGTAAAGCTTCAGCAGCATATGCAGCATTACGAGGTTCGAAAAAGTCAGCAGAAGATGGTAGAGCTTGTTGATGAAGCACTCCATACGAGTCAGCATCTGGTGATCGAAGCAGGAACAGGTGTTGGGAAATCTTTAGGGTATCTGATTCCGGGCATTCGGTATGCAAAGGAAAAAGAACGGCCTCTGGTTGTTTCAACCCATACGGTTCAATTGCAGCAGCAGCTGTTAGAGCGTGATGTTCCACTCCTTAAAAGGATCATGCCTTTTGACTTCACAGCGACACTCCTTAAAGGGAGAAATCATTATCTATGCTTGCGAAAGTTCGAACATACGCTGATGGACAATCATGATGACAACTACGATATGAATTTTACGAAAGCACAGCTGATCATCTGGCTGACAGAAACAGAAACAGGTGATGTCGAAGAACTATCCATGGCATCAGGCGGAAAGCTATTTTGGAACACCGTTAAAAGTGATGCCAATTCTTGTTTAAACCATCGTTGCCCTTGGTTCTCAAGATGCTATTACCATAAACAGAGACGAGCAGCGCATGAGTCAGATCTTGTGATCACGAATCACGCATTATTGTTTACTGATCTGAAGTCTGATTCACAGCTTTTGCCGTCGTATAAAGAAGCTGTATTGGATGAGGCGCATCATGTTGAAGAAGTGGTAAGTGATCATTTCGGAAAAGAGACGGATTATTTCTCTTTTGTGAAGCTGTTAGACAGGTTATCACAAACGGATGGCGATGGCATGATGAACACGTTCAGAGAGATCTGTGATCTGCTTGAAGTACCAAAGTTTGAAAACCATCTTGCGAACTGGGATAGTTTGTTCTTAGATGTTAAAAATGAACTGGACGAGATGTTTAAACAGATCAAGACGATCTGTTTAAGAAAAGCAAGATCTCCCCGTTCCACAGAGCTCACCAAACTAACCCTTCGATATACGAAAGATGATATTGAGACAGCTGCTTGGGAACCTGTATTAGAGATGGAAGAACGTGCACGCCAGTTCATTACAGATTTGGTCAAGCCGGTCAAACGACTCTTAAAGGGTCTGGATAACTATGAAGATCATTTAACTGTGCAGCAAAAAGGGTTTTTAGTTGACATTGAAGGAATCATAAATGATCTGCAAGATGAGATGAACGACCTGCATCATCTCTTATCTTGTCCGTTATCTCAAGAAGTGTACTGGATGGAAGCTGAATCAAAAGGACCTAGACATGCAGTCACACTATTTGCAAAACCAGTAGAGATCGATCAGATTTTAGCAGACAAATTTTTTGGAAAGAAGAGCTCTGTAATTCTTACTTCAGCAACAATGAGTGTGAAGAACACGTTCCGTTATATGTCTGAAAGGTTAGGACTTCTTGATTTCGGTCCTATGAATGCACAGCTGCCATCTCCATTTCATTACGAAAAACAAGCTAAACTAATGGTTCCTACCGATATACCCCTAATAAATGAAGTGGACCAAAAAACGTTTGTATCTAAGATCTCGTTATCACTTTATGAAATTGCAAAAGTGACGAAGGGCCGTATGCTCGTACTTTTTACTTCTTATGAGATGTTAAAAGAGACACATGCCGAATTTAAGAATCTGATGGATCAAGAAGAATTCGTTTTAATCGCACAAGGTGTGGACTCAGGAAGCCGGGCAAGGCTGACAAAGAACTTTCAGCGGTTTGATAACAGCATCTTGTTTGGAACAAACAGTTTCTGGGAAGGGATAGACATTCCTGGAGATGATCTTTCTTGCCTTGTCATCATAAGACTGCCGTTTACACCGCCAGATCAGCCGGTTATGGCAGCTAAAAGCGAGAAACTGAAGATGGAAGGTGGAAACCCGTTCTACGATCTATCACTTCCGCAAGCGATCATCCGGTTTAAGCAAGGGTTTGGACGATTGGTGAGAAGCTCTCGAGATAAAGGAGCCGTGTTTGTATTTGACCGCAGAATGATCGAAACCAGATACGGTAAATCATTCATTCAGTCTCTGCCAAAGCTTCCGGTATCGATAAAACCAATAGATGAACTCGTTTCAGAACTCCATGATTGGATGGAATAAAGAAAAAGGAGAAGGATTGCTGCTTCTCCTTTTTCTTATAGGCTCTGTTAAGTGATACTATTGAATGACATGTAAGACAGGAAATTCACTCCCTTTCCCCTGACGAACACCCAAGCCTCCTCGCTCGCACCTCCCTGCGGAAAGCGAGCATCCTGGAGCGGGAAATAAGCCATACATTAAGACACTTTCCGCCTTTTTCTCGGATTCTAAAGTACCACTTTCACAAGATTTCTGCTATAGTAAACAGGGATAAGATTGTAAAGTATAGGAGGAAGAACAGTGGAAAGCAAAATTGAAGTTCTTTCGACACTGAAGGTGGACAAGTCAAGTGATTTGTACAAAGTAGTTTCTGAACTCAACAAAACATTAAAACACCAAGATTTAATGTTTGGGCTGGCGTTAGATGACGAAAATAAAAATAAGATGATTTTTACGATCTATCGCACATAGAGAGGCTTAAATATGGAGAAGAAGTGGATACTTGTTATTGTTGGACTGGTATTTCTAGCAGGCTGGCAAGCCTATTATCTTTATAACGAAGTAAATGCCAAGCCTGAAAAGAAAGAAGCAGAAGCGGTTGAGGTCGCAAAGAAAGAAGAAAACCTTGCATCGATTAAAAATGTTGATCACTTTTTTAAGAATGAAACCTATTATGTAGTAGAAGGTGAAAATGAAGACGGTAGAGATATGATCGTCTGGGTCGGTGAAGATAAGAAGGTCTATTCTGAGATTGCTAAAAAAGGTCTTTCCGAAGGTCAGATGATTGATTATGTTAAGGCGAACCATGACGCAAAAGAAATCATCGACATCCGGCTTGGTATGGAAGATGAGATACCATTATGGGAAGTCGTTTATTTAGATGATCAAGATCGCTACACTTATTATTATGGATATTTTGAAACAGGAAAACGTTACGAAATTTATCGTTTAAAAGAATCAGAACAAAAATAAAATGCGGAGGGATTTATTAGTATGAAGCTTGCAAAACGTGTGGAGGCATTAACTCCTTCAACTACATTGGCAATTACAGCAAAGGCAAACGCATTAAAAGCAGAAGGGCACAATGTAATCGCACTTGGGGCAGGTGAACCTGACTTTAATACACCAATACATATTATTGAAGCTGCATATGAGTCTATGAAACAAGGCCATACGAAATATACAGCTTCTGGCGGCCTTCTGCCTCTAAAGAAAGCTATCGCAAACAAATTGCAGAAAGACCAAGGTCTAACGTACGATCCTACAGAGATCATTGTAAGTACAGGTGCAAAGCATTCTTTGTACACGCTTTTTCAAGCGATTCTTGATGAAGGTGACGAAGTAATCATCCCGATCCCTTATTGGGTAAGCTACCCTGAACAAGTAAAGCTTGCTGACGGAACACCTGTTTATCTAGAAGGAAAAGAAGAGAATCAGTTTAAGATCACTGTAGAGGATCTGAAAAAAGTCATCACCAAACAAACGAAAGCATTAATTCTTAATTCTCCTAGCAATCCGACAGGATCTCTTTATTCTGTTGAAGAATTGCGTGCGATCGGAGAAGTTTGTTTACAACACGATATTCTTATCGTTTCCGATGAGATCTACGAGAAATTGGTATACGGCGGGGTAAAACATACATCGATCGCAGAACTATCACCTGAACTTAAAAAGCAAACGATCATCATCAATGGTTTATCAAAATCACATTCGATGACAGGCTGGAGAATCGGTTTTGCGGCGGGTGATGCAAAGATCATTAAAGCGATGACGAACTTGGATAGCCACAGTACGTCAAACCCGACTACAACATCTCAGCATGGTGCACTAGCTGCATACAACGGTACACAAGAACCTGTAGAAGAAATGCGTCAAGCTTTTGAAGAACGGATGAATAAAGTGTACGATCGCTTGATCACAATCCCTGGAATCACTTGTGTGAAACCGAACGGTGCGTTCTATCTTTTCCCGAACGCAACAGAAGCGGTTAAGATGACAGGATATTCAACAGTGGATGAGTGGGTCGAAGCCATTTTAGAAGAAGAAAAAGTGGCTCTTGTTCCTGGATCAGGTTTTGGAGCTCCAGACAATGTGAGACTCTCTTACGCTACTTCTTTAGATATGCTTATGGAAGCGTTAGACAGAATCGAGAGCTTCATCAATCGAAATACAAAGAAAGATTGATTTTTAGAATGGAGTCATTCATAATTTTTTGATAGATATTGATTTTTAGTACAGTGGAGGTACATTTTGTGAAAACGACTATTCAAAAACTTAGTGAACATGTAGGCAAAACCGTAACGATCGGAGCATGGCTCTCTAATAAACGTTCTTCTGGTAAGATCGCTTTCTTACAGCTGCGAGATGGAACTGGCTTTGTTCAAGGCGTAGTTGTTAAAAGTGAAGTTGGTGAAGAGATCTTTGCAAAAGCAAAGGGACTTACGCAAGAATCCAGTCTTTACGTTACAGGAACGGTAAAAGAAGATGAGCGCTCTGCATTAGGTGTAGAGCTTGAAGTAACGGATGTTGAAGTACTTCATCAAGCCGTTGATTATCCGATCACACCAAAAGAGCACGGAACCGAATTCTTGATGGATCACCGTCATCTTTGGATCCGATCTAAACGTCAGCACAGCATCTTAAAGATTCGTAACGAGATCATTCACGCGGTAAACGAGTTTTTCTACAACAATGACTTTGTGAAAGTGGATCCTCCTATTCTCACAGGGAGCTCTGCTGAAGGAACGACTTCTCTGTTCCATACGAAGTACTTTGAGGAAGATGCATATCTTTCACAAAGTGGACAACTATATATGGAAGCAGCGGCAATGGCACTCGGTAAAGTATATTCTTTTGGTCCAACTTTCCGTGCAGAAAAATCAAAGACACGCCGTCACTTGATCGAATTCTGGATGATCGAACCTGAGATGGCATTTGTTGAACATGAGGAATCACTCGAGATCCAGGAACAATTCATCTCCCATATCGTACAGTCTGTTATCAAACGCTGTGAAAATGAATTAAAGACACTTGGCCGCGATATCTCGAAGCTTGAGAACGTGAAAGCACCATTTCCTCGTATCTCATATGATGACGCGATCAAGCTTTTAAAAGAAAAAGGATTTGATGATATCGAATGGGGAGATGACTTTGGCGCTCCTCACGAAACGGCGATCGCCGAAAGCTTTGACAAACCGGTATTCATCACAAACTATCCAAAAGACATTAAAGCTTTTTACATGAAGCCTGATCCGAACCGTGATGATGTTGTTTTATGTGCTGATCTGATTGCACCTGAAGGGTATGGAGAGATCATTGGAGGGAGTCAGCGTATCGACGACCTTGCATTAATGGAACAGCGCTACGAAGAACATGGACTTACGGATGACGCTTATAAATGGTATTTAGAATTAAGGAAATACGGCAGCGTTCCGCATTCTGGATTCGGTCTAGGGCTTGAGCGTACAGTGGCATGGATCTCAGGCGCAGAACATGTTCGTGAAACGATTCCATTCCCGCGTCTACTTAACCGTCTATATCCTTAATAAGTGAAAATCTCCCTAATCAAGGGGGATTTTCTTTTTCATTTTTTCGAATTTGAATTTACAAAATTAACTAACGTATCTGAGTCTATAAACAAAATATGAAGCAGGTTTTCTGTGCTATAATGGGACAAGAGGTGTTTTGAGAATGAACGGAACTTTATTTGAAAGATGGATGGCAGAAGGATCTGTCAGCATTCCTAATATGCTTTTGAAATCCTATAAAAGTATTGGCTTAACGGATAATGAATGCATGCTGTTCATACAGCTTCATGTTTTTATAGAATCAGGAAACTACTTTCCGACACCTGGAGAGCTGTCAGAACGAATGACAGCGTCAAACGATGACATGGCATCCATGCTGCGATCTCTCATAGGCAGAGGGCTGCTCGGAATGGATCAGTATGAAGACAAAGAGAAAGGCGTATACTTTGAGGCATATACGCTCCAGCCGTTATGGAACAGGCTGATTGAGAGCCTTAAAGAAGAAGAACAGATTAAAAAAGAGGTTTATAGAGAAAAACAGGAACAGAACGTGTTCGTTCTTTTTGAAAAAGAGTTCGGTCGCCCCCTTTCTCCAATGGAACTTGAGACGCTGAAGATTTGGATGGATGAAGATCATCAGTCTCCAGAGCTTATCCTCTCAGCGCTGAAAGAGTCTGTTTTATCAGGTAAACTGAATTTCAGGTATATTGACCGCATTTTGTTCGAGTGGAAGAAAAACGGCATTAGAAGTCCAGATGATGCAAAGAGGTACGGGGAAAAATTTAGAGTCAGACAGCTGCAAAAATCTGGTCAGCACGATCAGCCGCGAAAAGACAATGGTTTAAAAAGACCTGCATACAACTGGCTGGAATCGTAAAAAAGCTATTTAGAAGGCCAATGAAACTCGGGCCTTCTTTTTGATGACAGGGGGTAAGTCACATGTTAAACAAAGCACAAATCCAATTTTGTTTAGAACAGATCGAGGATATGTTCCCGGACGCTCATTGCGAGCTGAATCACTCCAATCCTTTTGAATTAACGATAGCCGTGCTTCTGTCTGCGCAATGTACAGATGCATTAGTCAACAAAGTAACGCCAAAGCTATTTGCCAAATATAAGACACCTCAAGACTATCTGAAAGTATCGGTCGAAGAGCTGCAAAATGATATTCGTTCCATCGGACTATATCGGAATAAAGCCAAAAACATTCAAAAATTGAGTGAACTCCTTTTAACCGAGTACGGTGGTGAAATCCCAAAAGACCGTGATGAGTTAACGAAGCTTCCTGGAGTAGGTAGAAAAACCGCTAACGTTGTTGTTTCGGTTGCTTATGGTATACCAGCGATCGCCGTAGATACGCATGTTGAACGTGTATCAAAAAGGCTTGGGATCTGCAGGTGGAAGGATTCTGTTTTACAGGTTGAAGAAACGCTGATGAAGAAGATACCAAAATCACTTTGGGGTGCGACACATCATCGATTAATCTTCTTTGGAAGATATCATTGCAAAGCACAAAATCCGAACTGTCCGGAATGTCCTCTTTTATCTATTTGCCGTGAAGGTAAGAAACGGATGAATCAAAAGGAAAAGAAAAAGGTTAAATAAATATGTATGAATGTCTATGCTGGCCCAAATGACGCTGCGTCATGATGAGCCAGCTTTTTTTGTAAAGCGGCGAAAAGGACTGAAAGCTGACGGAATTGTCGGTCCCGTAACTTGGAATACACTCTTTTAAAGAGTTACAATATGTATAGATAAGAGATTATCTTTAGGATAAGCTCTTTTTGTTTTATAGGGAAGCGGGTGATGCAAGATGACACAAAAAGATAAATTGGATCAGATATTTCTAGAGTGGAGTGAGAAAGCTGAGGAGATCTCTCTTTACTTTAAAAATCGTGACAGAAAAAGTGCAAGAGAACCAATGCTCTACTTTTTGAAGAGATTTCTAGAGGCATTATTTATAGGAAATGGCTATAGCGATATGGAACAAGACTTTATAAACTGGAAAGAAGAGCTAAGAAAATTGAAGCATCTTCCTATAAATGCAGAAGACAGACTCCACTTTGTTGAAGAACAGCCAGATCATTATCAGTCATTTATTCAGTTAAGTGAGTTATTTTCTGAATGGCAAAAGAAAAGTGTCATCCTTTTAAGGCGCAGTACATAAGTGATGTTTTGATCAATATGACTTAGGTGGGGGGAGCTATTGGAATCTTTCATTCGTTATCCCTTTTTTTGGATTTATTTAGTTGATCACAATACGATTAAATTAGTGGAAAGCTGGTTTGGCGCATTAACTATTGAAACGGTTATTATTATGGTGAATTAGTTGATGTTATTCGAGCTGAACACTCGATGGATAATCTACGGTAATTCAATTTTTATCCGCATTTAATGTTCTGTAATTTCACGTTAAAGCAAATATTTCCACAATACTAAAAAAAGACTCATAAAGGCATCTTCACCTTTATGAGTCTTTTATCTTATTGTTCTATTGATCGAATCCAGGGAGTAATCCAGCACCCTGTCCGTCGTCTTCTCCTCCGTCTTGCCCGGGAGGAGGAGTGCCTGGTTCACCTTGGCCAGGCGGCTCAGTGCCAGGCTCCTGTCCAGGAGGGGTACCCGGTTCGCCTTCACCGCCACCTGGAGTACCAGGTTCACCCTCACCAGGTGGTTCAGTACCAGGCTCTTGGCCAGGAGGAGTAACCGGTTCACCTTCACCTTCGCCTTCACCAGGAGGAGGACCTTCCCCTTCTGGAGCTTCTATTGTAATAGAAGTTTCTGCCGGCTCACTTTCGGTGTTGTTTTCGCTGTCGACCGCGATGACTTGGAACGTGTACTTACCCGGAGCAGGGGTAGGAACTACAAACTTCGTATCGTTGATCGTTGCTCGTTCCTGCATCGGTCCGTCGTTATAACTAGCGAGAACTCTGAATGTGACACCTTCACTCTTCTCGTAATTCCATTTTACTTCGATCTCATTGTTGTTCTCATTGAAAGTTGCTTCTAAACCTTCGATCGTAGACGGCTTTTCAAACTTATCACTAATGCCAGGAAGATCTGATCCTTTTTACGAATAGCTCGATGATCTTTTCAGAATCAGGCGTAAATTCGCTAGCTCGTTTCCCAGTTCCTTTTTCCAAAGCCACTTCTGTTACGGATTTTGGCTTTTTAAAGTCAGTGTTCTTATGATCCAGCTGACTCATAATATCGCGGAAGATCTGTTTCGAGTAATCTGCTTCGTTTTCGTTGAGATACAGGCCATTTCCTTCTTTATCTTTCATTTCTGCGTAACCTGTCCATACTGCAGCTGTATAGGTAGGTGTATACCCGGCCATCCATGCATCTTTTGTTGCGCCGTCTGGTAAACCATATTTATCGCGATCTTCTTTAGAAAAGTTCGTCGTACCGGTTTTACCAGCTAGGTTTAGGCCACTTACGTTTGCTTCGGTGCCGGTACCTCTGTCCATTACATCTTTTAGCATATCGGTGATCATATAAGCTGTATAATCCTTCATTGCTGCTTTTGGTTCAGAATCCACTTCAATCGTACGGCCATCAGGGAATTCTACTTTACGGATTGTTGTCGGTTTTGAGTATACTCCGCCGTTTCCGAATGCTGTGTAAGATCCAGCAAGTGTAAGAGGGGAGATACCACCCTCAAATCCACCGATCGCATACGATGGATATGTTGTGTCAGGATCTAAGTCAAAGCCCAGCTTGTTCGCAAAATCCGTTGCTTCTTCAGGACCAACATCCTGGAATGCACGTACAGCTGTTGTGTTTTTTGATTCAACAAGTGCTTGGCGCATTGTGATGTCTCCAACGTTTCTATCGTTAAAGTTATTAATCGTAATATCACCAAGTTCTACTGGTTCATCTTTTAAGATGTGAGCTGTACTCCACTGCTTGTTCTCTATCGCAGGACCATAGTCTAAGATCGGTTTAATCGTTGACCCTGGCTGACGCGTTATTTTTGAAGAGAAGTAGTTACTCAACTCACCACCGCGGCCGCTTCCGACAGCACGGATCGCACCTGATTTTGTATCAACTAACGCCACACCGGATTGCAGAAATTCATGTTCACTCTCTAACTTCGCTTCTAGAACATCTTCTGTAGCTTGTTGAGCATTTGTGTCTAGGTTCGTATAAATTTTCAAACCTGATGAGTACACATCTGCTTCTTCAAGCCCTTCAATATCTTTTAGATCATCCATAACCTGTTTGATATAAGCATCATATGGTCGCGATTCGGTCTTAACTTCACCTTCTACGATCATATCTTTAACAGGTATACTCTTAGCTTTTTCAGCATCTTCCTTGGTAATGAATTTATGCTGAGCCATTAAGTTCAACACGACGTTTCTTCTATGTTCTGATTCTTTTGGGTTAACTGTTGGATCATAATAGCTTGGTGCTTTCGGCAAACCTGCTAAAAGTGCTGCTTCCTGAAGTTCTAGTTCACTCACGTCCTTGTTGAAATATACTTTAGCTGCCGTGGCGATACCATATGCACCTTTACCAAAATAGATTTTATTGAGATACATTTCTAAAATCTGATCTTTGGAATATTTCTGTTCTAACTGTACAGAAAGATAGGCTTCACGAATTTTTCGTGTCAGTGACTTTTCATCAGTAAGAATCGTATTCTTTATAACCTGTTGGGAGATGGTACTCGCACCTTCTGCACCAAAGCCTTCCGTTACGTTGGCGAACGCTGCTCCAAAGATACGTCGTACGTCAACACCGCTGTGTTGGCGGAAACGAACGTCCTCAGTCGCAATAAATGCGTTCTGTACCGGTTCTGGAATTTCGTTGATCTTCACTCGAATCCTTTTTTCACTTCCGGAAACAAGTGAAACTTCTTTATCGTTCATATCCATAATTTTAGAGGATACAGGTGTTTCAAGCTTTTTAGGATCTAGTTTAGGTGATGTTGCTGCGATGGCACCTATGGTTAATAGTCCTAGAAGTCCTAGTACTACTGCAAGCAGAAGAAGTGTCTTCTTCCAGTTGCGGCGTCTAGGTTTTTTTGTTTTCGTTTTATTCGCCGGTTTGGAAGCATCGCTTGATTGTCGGCGTTCCATACGGCTTCGGTAATCTTTTGACATAGTTTTACCAACCTTTCAACTTCATAAAAAAACTAGCATGTACAATTATTCGACGGGTTTTGACAATTTATGAACAATCAAAACGAAGAAGAAAAATAGACAGAATCTACTATGTGTAAGTAATTAAGTCGAGGTTGATACCCGATAGTAATAGAGTGTCCTTTTTCTTCTATTTCAGCCTTTGGGATCGATTTTCTGCCTAAGCTTTGCTCTTTCCAGAAATGGATCAGGTGGGAGCTGTCGAATAAATAGCTCTCATCTGTTGATGAGAATCTGAGTATAACAAACGATATTCCACCATGATCTATGATCTGCTGCATATGGGTGATCTGGTGTTCATGAAAGTTCTTCAATGGAAAGCTCGTTTTATTCTTCGTCTCTTTGGCCTCGAAGTCAATATATCTCCCTTTATACACCCCATTGTAATCGGTCGTTGAAGCCAGTTTAAAATAAGCTTCACGAATAACGGCTGCAGATCTTTTTGGATATTCTACATTTACGATCTGAACGGGAGTAGGTTTCTTATGGATGATCGCTTGATTTGTTAAAAGATAATAGTCGTTGCTTTGATTGATATCATCTTCTAACGACATTCCTCTGTTGCTGTATGAAATATCTCTTTTCATAGAAGATGAGGATTTCTTTTTCGCAATAGAAGTTACTTTCTTACCGTTGGGATAATGAAAGGTACCCATGATTCATCTCCTTTACAACGAAAGATGGCTATGCGCATTGAAAAGAACGATACACATAGCCGGCAGATGTTTTACTTTTTTAATAGTTGAGAAAGTTCATCTTCTTGAAAGCCCATTATAACCTCTTTGCCATCGATGCTCTCGATTACTGTAACTGGAGTAGCAGAAGCGCCAAGGTCAATAACTTCTTTCATGTGCTCTTGGTTCTTGCGTATATCGCGTTCTTCAAATGGAATATCGTTTGCTTTTAGCCACTCTTTTTCTGCGAAGCATGGAGGGCATGTCTCTTGTGTATAAATAATAACTTTTTTCTCCAAAACGGTTATGCCTCCTTTTTCCAAATGCATCTTTCATAAAGAATAGTTTACTCTTTTTTCTTATACGACACAAATATTTTATAGCATGAAAGTGAACGATAGAAAATAGGACAAAACTAAGGGAGGATCAGTGTGAAAAAGCGTTATGAAGAGATGTTGCGGGCAATTGAGAAAGAGACGATTTCACAAAATCGTGATAATATTTCACGTACCGTAAGCTATGCTTCCTTTTTCAAACGAAACCCTGAGATCAGGTGGTCGATGCTCGCAAGTCTTGTCTCGAGGAATGCCGGTTACAGTATGTGCGATCTTAAAGGTGACTGGCTTCCGAGAGTACTGTCAGCTGATACAAGAAAACATCTGTTTCTAACCTATGAACGCGCAAACTGGCTTATTTTTCAAGATGCGTATCCTCAGCTATTGTTATACGAACATTCGAAACGAGAAGGAACCCCTTTATTTCACTTACTGGATAAATATCATGTTTCGAACTTTATGAAGATAGAATGGGAACGTTTCTGGAGAGAGAAAGATCTGAAACGGTTATGTACATCACTGATCATAAATGAACAGCATGTAATTGATGAACCGGTCGTACAGCATTCGTTTTATAAAGAACGTATTTTTTCAGGTGTTCCGTTTCTCATGCAAGACTATATGCATTTTAGCACCGTTCTCTTTCCTGTAGTCTCAGGAGACGTGTATGGAATATCGGTTCATGGCTTTAAAAGAACTAAGAACCGTATTGAGACAGGCAAAATGCTGTACGCCATTCTTTTTGAGTCGAGGAGGAGTGAAGAAATTCTTCTCTTTTCTGATAAAGTCACACATACCGGCTCGAGGCATGATTTTGAAAAGTTTATCTATCCTGAAAAAAAACGAGAAACCCCAATGCTACGAATGGCTTTTCCGCTTGTAAAACATCATAGAAAAGGAACGAAAGACTGGTACAGAAGAAATATGAATACCGAAAAGTATTACTCACCTGTTAAACATATGGACAAAATCTGTCTAACAGACTGGTATAAACAAAAGCAGAGGCAGCTGAAGATTGGGATTCTGTTAAAAGAGTGGGTACAGCACGCATAAAAAAAGACGGCTTCTGTGCCGTCTCTCATTTATTATTAGGTACTTGGAATATCTGGGCCGTTTAGCTTTTTATCACCGTAGCCGGTATTTTGTTTTTGTTCTGTTTTTTGAGTAACAGTTCCATCATGGTCCGTATGTTGATCTTGCTGTCTTTGTTGTTTGCTGTCTTCGTTCATCTTCAGCACCTCCTTTTTAGTCACCTGAACTGCTCTTAGTTTTGGAGTTGTTGCGACTGAATATACAAATAATCAACAAATCGCTGTCGAAATTAAAGTGATTGGCTCAAAATCCACTTTCTTTGCCGAATCAAAACTAGTTTTGTCAGGTGTGAAGGGGTTCAAAGGAAACGGAACGAAATTAGATATCACAAGAAAACGGGGAGGGATTCATAATGGAAATGGTGTTGAAGACCAAAACTGTCTCTGAGGAACTTGGGGTGAATCCGACTACAGTTCAGCGCTGGGTCAGACATTTTAACATTCAATGTGATAAGAACGAGCATGGTCATTATTTGTTCAGACAAGAGGACATTGAACAGTTAAAAGAAATTAAATCACAGCTGGATAACGGACTCCTGATGAGCGATATTCAAATCCAATCGATACAAACAACAGACAAATCCTTAGAACTGCCAACCCAATTCGAAGAGAAATTCAGCCGTTTGAATGCTGCGATCGAGGCTCTAGAGAAAAAGATTGAAGAAAAGGCAGATGCGGTTGTATCCTATCAGATGCTGCAGCACGCGTCAGAGCTCGAGGAGCTCATAAAGAAGATGGAAAACATGGAAGCACGTCTTCAGGATCTCGAAGTGGCTCTTTTAAAGAACAATTACCCAGAAGAGCGTTTATATGTAAAAGAGAAACCGAAAAAGAACTGGTTCGTCAGTTTGTTTACACTGTAAAAAAATCAAAAAGTGTAAGTCTCTTCATTCTTTGGTAGGATATAAAGAATGGAGGGACTTTTTTATGAGCATTTTGTATAATTTAACGACTGAACTAATCGCTGATATAGATGAAGCATTTCACATTTATAAAACACAAACAAAGATAAGGGAAGATGAAGCCGATTTTTATAAAGAAGTAAAGCCCTTTGCTAACCGTATACACTTTCGTGTAAAGAAATGGGAGCCGCTTGCTCGAGAGTGGGTAATCGCAGATAAACCGAAATATTTATATCCGATCCAGATCAAGACGGCTGCTGAAAATATTGGTTATCTAGGAGTATATGTATTTCAAAAGAAAATGAAAGAAAAACGAATAACTGAAATGGTTAAGTCTGTTCTCTATGTTTTGAATCAGATGAAGGATCAATTAAGTGAAGATCTCAACTGAAAATTTTCACGTACCGTTCAAAAATTTTGTTTTTCATTTAGGGAGAGAGCAAGATGTATCATCCATCCGTTTATGATAATTTAAAAGTTGTGCTTGAAGGAGCCGTTTATGACCTTGATTTCTCAGGTGATATAGAGATCGTTAACCGTAAAGATCTAATCGATCATGCTATTTTCGAGAGAAATTATTCAATAGATTTCGTGGTCTCTGAGATTGGTGATTTAATGAGAGGGAATATTACATTAACCGCTACCCTTGAAGATTTAGCTACTGAGAAGTTGAACGATAATCCAGAGGGAGCTGGGAGTAAACTAACTTTAGAAATAAAGACACCAGTCTATGAAATTGAAACGGATTGCAAGCAGCTTCAATCCATCTTGAAAAAATGGACAAGTGGAGACTTAAAAGGGGATATTCAGCAAAAACTTACTTATATATATGGAGAATCAAGAAATGTGTTTAACAACACCATTTCCATACAACTGCAAAAACGAGTTGCTGAGGAAGAACCAGATCGTATTTCTAAGGTATTAGAGCAAGTTTTGTTATCGATGAAAGAAATGAATGATTACTTTAAGGGGTATAAAAAATGACAAAATCACTACATAATTTTCCGGATTTTATCCAAACCGCTTGGAATAAAAGCGGATTTACTTCATTAACAGATATTCAGGAAAGAGCTCTACCTGATCAAGTAGATAATAAAGATATGATCATCGAGTCACCTACTGGTACAGGTAAGACATTGGCTTATGCATTGCCAGCTCTATCGAAGCTAAACCCTGGAATAAAAAATGCGCAAGTACTTTTTCTCGCACCTACCAGAGAACTAGCGATGCAGATCTATGAAGTTTGTCAAAAGTTTACGGAAAACAGCGGTTTAAGTGGTGCTTCCTTAATTGGAGGCGCAAATATGCAAAGACAGTTAGACAAGCTGAAGAAAAAGCCTCAATATATTGTTGGTACACCAGGGCGTGTAAAAGAATTAATTCAGAACAAAAAACTAAAAGTACATGATGTTAAAACAATTGTCATTGATGAAGCTGACCATATTATTGAAGCTGGGTTTAATGGCGATGTGGAACAAGTGATCGGAGCTACTTTAAAAGACCGTCAACTTGTATTCGTTTCAGCTACCATCAATAAAAAGACAGAAGACTGGTCAAGAAAATTAGCGGTTGATCCAGTTGTCGTAAAAGTTCAGAAAGAAGCGGTTGAGAGTCAAGTTACCCATACGTTTATGGTTTCTGATTACCGTGACAAAGTGGATAATCTTCGAAAGTTAATCCGCCATACTCCTGATATAAAAGCAATGGTCTTCATTAATAGCTCGATGAAGATGGATGAGTTCGCTTCAAAGCTGGAGTACAAAAAGATTAAACTTGGTGTTTTAGCAGGTAACTCTACAAAGCAAGAGCGGCAAAAAGTATTGAATGATTTTAAGAATGGAAAGATCCCTGTGCTGTTGACAACAGATGTGGCTACTCGAGGATTAGACATTCCAGACATAACACATGTGGTACATTTTGAACTTCCGGAAGATGTAAAGCAATACGTCCATCGCTCTGGAAGAACAGGCCGTATGGGTAAAGAGGGGACAGTAGTCTCACTTGTTACAAAAGCTGAGCTGTCATCTGTTAAGAAATGGACAGCAAAAATGAATGTTACTCTTCAGAAACAAAACCTTGAAAAAGGACAAGTTGTTATAGAAGAAATAAATAAGACATCATACAACGAGCGAGGATTCAAGCAAGATACGAAGGTGTCTCAACAAAAAACGAGTGTGAGTAAAAAAAACAGAGAGTCTGATAACAAACGGTCATAAAGTTTAAGAGGGCTTTTTCACTTGATAAAGAATCACCTCTTAAAGGGGAGAAATGCGAATGGAAACAACAGAGTTTTTGTATCAGATAAAGCCAATCAGACTTGATTTTATGGAAAATCAGACTTCTGAAGAACAGAACGTGTTAAGTTCTCATTTTACCTACCTCAAGAATCTGTTGGGAGCAGATAAATTGGTATTAGCAGGTCCTTGTTTGGATGCATCGTTTGGTGTTGTGATCCTTTTAAAATACGAATGAAGAAGAAGCGAAAAGAATCATGGAGAACTACCCTGTCATCGTGAACAAGATCATGACCGGGACACTATATCCATTCCGTGTTTCGCTTCAAAAAAAATAAAGAGCATGCGGCTGAAGGGCTGCATGCTCTTTTCGTGGAAGTCGTACGGAAGATCCTTATTTTTTGAACAACTGTACCCAGGCTCCTTGATAATAAGCAACCCCAATCGAGTCATAGTTAGAACTTAGAATGTTTTGGCGATGTCCAGGACTGTTCATCCAATCATTCATAACTGCTTGTGGAGAAGTTTGTCCTTTTGCAATGTTCTCACCTGCAGCTGTATAATTGATTCCAAAGCTGCGCATCATTTCAAACGGGGATCCGTATGTTGGTGAGTTGTGATCGAAATAGTTGTTTGTGATCATGTCCTTTGCTTTTGCCATAGCAACATTGCTTAATTCAGCATCAAGTGTTAATGGGGCAAGGCCGGCTTTTTGACGCTCTTGGTTCACGATTTGTGAAACTTGAGTCGCATAAGAACCTACAGTCGTATTAGGTGTAGAAGGTGTAGAAGGTGTTGTAGGTGCAGATGTTTTAGCTGCTGGCAGGTCAAGAACTTGTCCAGGATATACCCAATTAATCTGCTTGATTTGAGGGTTTACCTGTAGAATTGCCCATAAACTAACATTTGATGCCGAAGCGATCTTATAAAGAGTGTCTCCTCTTTTAACGGTATAAGTCTTTGAAGAAGACGGAATATATAAAGTTTGGGCAGGATAGATTGAATAGCTGACTAGACGATTCATCCCGATAAGCTGAGAAAGGCTTACCCCTTTATTCTGCGAGATCTTCCACAGTGTGTCATTTTTCTGAACCGTATAAGGTGTTGAAGCATAACTAGCAGACCCCATCATAAGAAAGGCGGCTAATGATAAAGATACAATTTTTAAACGCATAATATCCCCCAATATCCGGTTCCTCCAACGACTTTCACTATTTAAATGTTCACATAATTTTGACCATGAAACAACTGGGAATGGCAGAAAAATTTTGTAAATAATTGTATGGAGAAGGATTTTTGTGTCATTAAGAAGAAGTAATCCTAGACAAACAATCAGGAAGGGTTGATGTTATGAGTTTGCATCAAGCAGCCATGGATGGAAAAATAACAGACATAATCGCATTAGTAGAAGAAAAGAACGTACATATAAACGAGCTTCAGGATGGATGGTCACCTCTTCATCTTGCAGCACATTTCGGACATTTAGAAATCGTCAAATACTTGTTAGAAAACGGGGCAGATGTACATGTGAAATCAGGTAACAGCATGGCGAACACCCCGCTTCATGCGGCTGCAGCTAATAGGAAGAACCGTAAAGAGATGATTGGTTTGCTATTATCACATGGCGCTGACATTAATGAACAGCAAAGCGGAGGGTGGACGATCCTTCATCAAGCCGCACAGCATAATGATTCTGAGATGATTTCATACTTTATAGAACAAGGTGCAGATCCATTCCTTGCAAAAGGTGATGGGAAGACAGCCCTAGAATTAGCTGAAGATGAAGAGTGCTTGGAAGCGGCTTCCTTGCTGCGGAACTACACATTGAATAAAATCTAAAATACAGGCTGCAGCCTGTATTTTTCTTTTTTTAATAATTTGTTATTATAGGAAAGGTAGTTGTTAAGAAGTAAAAGTAGGTGGGAAATATGGACATACAAGTATTGCTATATTATAAATATGTTTCAATTGAAAACCCCGAATTCTTTAAGGAAGAACATCTGGCCCTATGTAAAGAGATTGGGCTCAGAGGAAGAATTCTCGTTGCGCATGAAGGTATTAATGGAACGGTTTCTGGAACTGTTGAACAAACTGAAAAGTATATGAAGGTCATGAAGGATGATCCTCGGTTTAGCGATACCGTGTTCAAGATAGAAAAATCAAACGAACATGCCTTTAAAAAGTTGAAAGTTCGAGTGAGACCTGAGCTTGTACATCTAAATCTAGAAGATGATGTAAACCCGAATGAACTTACAGGAAAGCATCTTTCTCCCAAGGAATGGCTTGAAGCCATGCAGCAAGAGGATGTTGTAATCTTAGATGCACGAAACACGTATGAATATGACCTTGGTCATTTTAAGAATGCGATCAGACCCGATGTTGAAACGTTTAGAGAGCTTCCTAAATGGGTACGTGAAAACTTTAGTCAATTTAAAGATAAAAAAGTATTAACCTATTGTACTGGCGGTATTCGCTGTGAAAAGTTCTCTGGTTTTCTCGTAAAAGAGGGGTTTAAAGACGTTTCTCAGTTAGAAGGCGGTATCATCTCTTACGGTTATGATGAAGAAACAAAAGGAAAGCTTTGGGACGGTAAATGTTACGTCTTTGATGAAAGGATCTCTGTTCCTGTAAACCGAAGCGGAGAAGAGACCGTGGTCGGCAGGTGTTATCATTGCGGAAATCCTGAAGAACGTTATGTGAAATGCGGCAACCCAGAATGCAACGCTCATCTTTTGATGTGTAAAGAATGTGAGAAGGAACATAAACGTTCATGCAGTACAGAATGCAAGGAACATCCATGGAATCGTTATATAAAAGAGTGTGAAACAGAAGATGGAAGTTCTCCTCTTTAGGAGAGCTTCTTTTTTTATACCTATTTCTGTATTCTTTAACGTAAAATACAAGTAGGGGGAGTGTGCATGTTTAATAAGCGTAGCTATTTAATGATTTTATGCTTTTTCTTTTTTGTCTGTTTTTCATTTTACGATTTCAGCATTATGATGACCTTTGATTCAAACGTCAGAGCATTTATTTTAAATTCAAGAAATGACTGGCTGAATGAATTTGTTTTACTTTTTACACATGTGGGAGATGCAAAGGTGCTTGCAGTTATCTGCCTGGTAGGTATGATCGCCTTATTTATCATGAGACAATGGAGAGAGGGCGCTTTATTGTTCGCGAGTCTCGTTGTTTCTTATGGACTTAACTTGATAGTAAAGAATGCTTTTGGGCGCGAACGTCCTTCGGATAATGGTTTGATCGAAGAGGATGGTTATAGTTTCCCAAGCGGGAACGCCATGGTGGGAACATCGTTTTATTTGTTTGCTGCTTATCTGATCTATAAAAGGTATCAAAAACCTTGGATTCTTTGGGTGGGAATACTTTTACCCTTGTTATTGGGTATCAGCCGAGTTTACATAGGTGTCCATTTCCCATCTGATATTCTTGCTGGTTTTTGTTTTGGAGTCTTTCTCGTACTATGTTTCAAGAGACTAGCAGGCACACAAGCAAAAACTAAGGAGAGCGTTAACAGAAACAACACAAATACCGCTCTATAATTTACCACTCTTTGTCCTTTTTTGTTATAATAAAACGTAATGTTTACCGAAAGGGTGCAAAGAGATGCTGCCGATTGTGTTTCCAGAAAATAAACTTGAGTATATTCCAGCTTTTATAACACTTGCGATCTTTACAATCTTCGCTTGGAGAACAGTTGTATTCTTTAAAAGACATTCAGCAAAAGAGTTAAAGAGAGCCCAACTAATAGAAGAAGATTTATTAAGTAAAGAGCCGAAGAACAAGGACTTATAACAAGTTCTTGTTTTTTTTGAAAAAAAATATATTTCTATGAATAGGTTTTCAAAATCAAAACATACTACTTGTAACGGAAAACAAAAAAGTTTTTCGTACATATTATCTCCCAAAGGAGGGAAATCACATGGCACGTAACAACAACAGCAACCAAATCGTGGTTCCTGGAGCACAAGGAGCTCTTGATGCAATGAAACAAGAGATCGCTGCTGAGTTCGGAGTACAACTTGGACCAGACACGACTTCTCGTGCAAACGGATCTGTAGGTGGCGAAATCACTAAGCGCCTTGTAGCTCAAGCGCTAGGCGGACTTCGTTAATTTGTAACCTCCTTGTAAGAAAACCTCAGGATTCGTCCTGGGGTTTATTTTTTTATAGACTACTTAAATTTAATATGTTACTATTTAGTCACATATTAAATGTTACCAGAAGGTCACATCTTAGGCTTATGAAAGTTGGTGAGAAATAACCTAGATGATTAATAATGATCTTGTTGAAACTTTTAAAGCCTTATCACATCCAATTCGAATTGGTATCTTAGATGAGTTGAAAAAACAACCATTAACGACCGGGGAAATTAGTGAAAAGTATGATGTTTCAAGATATGCGATTATGAAACATCTTGCTGTTTTGGTAGACGCTAAACTAGTCCTTGTACGTCGAATGGGGAGACAGAGGGTTAATTACCTTAATGTAATCCCGTTGCAAGAGCTTTATAACAGATGGGTCAGTAAATATGAGGCGCCACATGCATCTTCACTTCACCATCTGAAAAATTTAGCAGAAGAAAGGGAGAAACAAACGATGGATCAAACTAAAGCAAAAAAGATAGATTCGTTTCAGATTGAACAAGAAGTAGTTATTCATGCAACAAAAGAAACAGTTTTCAAAGCATTGACCGAAGACATTAATAATTGGTGGAAGTTTAGAGTTGGCGAGGAGAATTCTAAATTGATCTTTGAGCCTTACCTTTCAGGACGATTTTATGAAGAGTGGGGTAATGGAGGAGCATTGTGGGGAAATATAACTTATATAAAAGAAAATGAGGAAATCCGGCTAAATGGACTTCTAGGAATGTCTGGTGCGGTGAATAGCTTTTATTCCTACAGATTAACTGAGGATGGAGAGCAGACGATATTGCAGTTGACTCATCAAGCCACAGGTTTTCTTGAACCACATTGGGAAGATGCTCATCGTCATGGCTGGAATGAACTGCTTGCTGTAAATCTGAAAAAATTTGTTGAGCAGCAATAGGAATCGTTGCATGGTTGATGTGAAAACAGAGATTCTAATACATTGTCCGAAAGAGAAAGCAGCCGAATATGCGGCTGATCCAGATCGAGCTCCTGAATGGTATGTCAACATAAAAGCAGCTGAGTGGAAGACAGAAAAACCGCTGAAGATAGGTTCGAAGGTAGCTTTTATAGCTCATTTTTTAGGGAGGAAATTAGAGTATATATATGAGATAGTAGAATATGTTCCTGAGCAAAAGCTTGTCATGAGAACAGCTGATGGTCCTTTCCCTATGGAAACCACGTATACGTGGCATATGGAAGATGCTTATACCACACGAATGACTTTACGAAATAAAGGTGTTCCTTCAGGCTTCTCTACATTATTTACCCCATTTATGTCACTGATGATGAAGAGTGCAAACAAGAAAGATTTGCGTAAGATCAAGCAAATAATTGAACAGAACCATTAGATTGATTATAAGAATCAGTCTTTTTTCTTAACATTTATGAAATGAGGACTTAAAAATCATGTATAATGAAAGCGATAACACAATAGTTAACATGTCCAGGGGAGTGGATCATATGACAGAACAGAGAAAATTGGACAGCAAAGAAACAGAAAAAGGAATTTATACCGATTTTATCAACCACATGACGTACGGAGAATATCTGAATCTTGACCAGATCTTATCTGCTCAGAAAAGGCTTTCTGGTCATCACGATGAGATGTTGTTTATTATCATTCATCAAGTGACTGAACTATGGATGAAACTGATCCTGCACGAAACACGATCAGCGATTTCTGCTATAGAAGGTGGCAACCTTCATTCTGCTTTTAAGATGCTTGCTCGTGTTTCAAAGATTCAATCACAAATCATCGAATCATGGGATGTACTCTCAACGTTAACTCCAGCAGAATACATGGAATTTCGTGATAAGCTTGGACAAGCATCTGGCTTCCAATCGTATCAATACCGCATGATTGAATTTGCTCTAGGTTATAAGACACCTCATATTTTAGAGATCTATAAAAAAGATGCGGATCTTCACGAACAACTAACAGCTGCTCTTCATACACCGAGTCTTTATGATGTATCCATTCAGGCACTGGCTAAAGCTGGACTTCCTATTGATGAAGAAGTACTGAACCGTGATGTTACAAAAAGATATGAGTACAACAGCTCTGTTGAGTCAGCATGGCTTGAAGTCTATAAGAACGTGGAGAAGTATTGGGATCTTTATGAATTAGCTGAAAAGCTGGTAGACATTGAAGATTGGCTACAGCAATGGCGATTCCGCCATATGAAGACAGTTGAGCGTATTATTGGCTTTAAAGTAGGAACAGGTGGCTCATCAGGGGTTAACTATTTGAAAAAAGTATTAGATCAACGTTTCTTCCCAGAGCTTTGGGATTTGCGTACAAGTATTTAAGTTAGAGAGGATGGCTGATATCAGCCATCCTTTTTGTTTACATAAATATGCGGACCAGCTCAATACTAAGGATAGAAAGATAAGGAGTTGGGATCATGCCTGAACTGCCAGAAATGGAGACGTACAGAGAATTTTTAAGTCGCAATATCCTGCATAAACCGATAACGCATGTGGAGATTAATAGAGAAAAATCGATCAATACACCAATCCAGAAGTTTATCGAATCCGTCCAAGGGAAACATATTACCTCGATAAAAAGAAGAGCCAAGCATCTTATATTTGAGTTGAGCACAGGCGAAAACCTCTTGCTTCATCTCATGCTAGGGGGTTTGATGTTTCTAGGAAGTAAGAACAACAGTCCGGATCGCACAAAACAGGTGATTTTAGAATTTAGTGAACTCCAGCTTAATTTTATAGGACTGCGACTAGGATATCTCCACTTATTAGATAAAGAAGGACTAGCCGAGAAGCTTGATGAACTTGGACCTGAGCCTTTTGAGATGGATTTAAAGGATTTTCAAGAACGGATCAGCAAGAAAAAAGGGGCATTAAAACCACTATTAGTGGACCAAAAGTTTATTGCGGGAATCGGTAACTGTTATTCAGACGAGATTTGTTTTGAAGCAAGACTAGACCCTATACGTAAAGCAAGTGACTTAACTGATGCTGAAATGAAAAATCTGTTTGAAGCGATAGAACCTGTTTTAAAAAGAGCCATCCAGCACGGGGGTTACATGGATTTCCCCATGTATGAAGGCGATACAAAAACGGGGAATTACAATGATAACGTTCTTGTTTATGAAAGGGAAGGAGAAAGGTGTTATCGGTGCGGCGCTGAAATAAAAAGGGTGGAAAGCTCAACTGTAAAATCATTTTATTGTCCGCACTGCCAAATATAATAACTATTCTTTCTAAGACTTCATTAACTTAATGTTGTCTTTATATATTGGTGGGGGATGGTTTTTCAATAACAATATCTTATCCATAACAGAAAAAAAGGATAAAACCGACGGGACTTGAACATTACGTTTAAGTCCTTGTTTCATTACGAACAAATATTCGTTAAAATAGAGAGTGAGGTGGTAAACATGTTTCGAAAAAAATCCATCCAGCAAGTAATGGATGTTTTGCGAGAAACTGAAATTTCAAATCAAATCGTGCACTGGAAGACGATCGAACCAAGAGAAGCGGTTTTTGTTCCACTTCCAGAATCTTTGCATCCAAATATTCGATCTGCTCTGCAAAAAAGAGGGATCTCTTCCTTATATATTCATCAGTTATCTGCATATGAAGCAGCACTGCGAAATGAAAGCTTTGTCGCAGTCACACCAACAGCTTCTGGAAAAACACTTTGCTACAACCTGCCTGTTCTACAAGAGGTAGCGAACAATCCAGAAGCAAGAGCACTTTATCTTTTTCCAACAAAAGCACTCGCTCAAGATCAAAAATCAGAAATCAATGAACTGATCGATGAGATGGGATTAGATATTAAAAGCTACACGTATGATGGCGATACCCCGGCGAACATCCGCCAAGTGGTGCGAAAAGCAGGGAACATCGTCATGACGAACCCCGATATGCTTCATGCTGCTGTTCTCCCGCATCATACGAAATGGGTGGCTTTATTTGAGAACTTAAAGTATGTCGTCATCGATGAGTTGCATACATACAGAGGGGTTTTCGGAAGTCATGTAGCGAATGTCATCCGACGACTTAAGCGCATCTGTAACTTTTATGGAAGCGATCCGATCTTTATCTGTACATCAGCAACGATCGCGAATCCAAAAGAGTTAGCAGAACAGCTGACGGGCAACCCGATGACTCTGATCGACAACAATGGTGCTCCTGCTGGTCGGAAACATTTTTTGTTCTATAACCCGCCCGTCGTGAACAAACCGCTTAACGTGAGACGAAGTGCAACACTCGAAGCCAGAAATCTTGCGAAGCTGTTCTTGGAAAATCACATTCAGACCATCGTTTTTGCGAGGAGCCGTGTAAGAGTGGAGATTCTGCTGACTTACTTACAAGAACTTGTGAAGAAGGAGTTTGGTACGAAATCCATTCAAGGCTACCGCGGCGGCTATCTGCCAAAACAGCGAAGAGCCATCGAAAAAGGTCTTCGAAACGGAGAGATCAAGGGTGTTGTTTCAACGAACGCCCTTGAACTTGGCGTCGATATCGGGCAGCTTCATGCTTGTATCTTAACAGGGTATCCAGGTTCTATCGCGAGTGCGTGGCAACAAGCAGGCCGAGCAGGACGCCGACAGGATGAGAGTGTAGTGATAATGGTCGCTTCCTCATCACCACTCGACCAATATGTGATTCAAAATCCGGATTACTTCTTTGGACGATCACCAGAATCTGCACGCATGAATCCTGATAACTTAATCATCTTAGTGGATCACCTGAAATGTGCGGCTTATGAACTGCCGTTTCAAGAAAGCGAAAAGTTCGGTGATCAAGAGATTGATGATGTCCTTGAATTTTTAGTTGATGAGCAAGTACTTCATAAAAGAGGGAAGCACTTTTATTGGATGAATGATTCATTTCCCGCTCATAACATCTCGCTTCGATCTGCGTCCCAGGAAAATGTGGTGATCATTGATCAAACGAATGTCGCGGATGTGAAAGTGATCGGAGAGATGGATCGCTTCAGTTCGATGACTCTTCTTCATGAAGAAGCTATCTACCTTCACCAGGGTACACAATATCAAGTGGAAAAACTCGATTATGAGGAGAAGAAAGCATTCGTTCGTGAAGTGGACGTTGACTATTTTACAGATGCAAATCTTGCTGTTTCCTTAAACGTGCTCGAAGTGGACAAAGAAACAAAAAACGAACAAAACGCAAAAGCATACGGTGATGTTATGGTCGTAGCAAAAGCGACGATTTTTAAGAAGATCAAATTCGAAACACACGATAACATCGGTTCAGGCCCAATTCATTTACCCGAAGAAGAGCTTCACACTTCAGCGACATGGCTTACGTTTCAAAATGAAGATTTGACCGAAGAAAAGCTAGAAGCAGGTTTATTAGGGATTGCGCACGTGTTGCGTCACGTGGCGCCGCTATTTGTGATGTGTGATGCGAACGACTTGCATGTTGTCCCACAAGTAAAAGCAGTTCATAATCAACTCCCTACGATCTTTATCTACGATCGTTATCCGGGAGGCATCGGACTTAGTGAAAAAGTGTTTGGGGCATGGGATACAGTGCTGGATCAAGCACTTTCCATGATTGAACGATGTCCATGTGAAAAGGGCTGTCCGTCTTGTACTGGAACGCTCGAAGAAGGTAACAACAGCAAAGAGCTTTCAGTGAAATTGATTCGTCAGATAAAAGGAGTGCCGCATCATGTCGATTCAAAATAAACTGAACCGCCTAAAAAAACATATGGTGAACCATGTTTCGACAGCTCCATCTCAAACAAAAGCGGCTATAGAAGTCTCCCGGAAAACGATAGAACATGCGGAATATTGGGATAGGTTTGGTGCATCTCCCTACTTTTTTGAAGATGATTATTGCATCATACGCAAAGTTCAATACCCTCTCGATCATGCATGGGGCCGGTACCGTTTTTCCGATGTGAAAGAAGCTGTTTCAACATGGCAGGATGTAAAGGCAAGCCATCCACTGAACGCTAAAGATCTGGATGCTTCTGACCTTTTATTCTTTGATACCGAGACAACCGGCTTAAGTGGCGGGGCGGGCAATACCATCTTTATGCTCGGAATGAGCCAGATAAAAGAAGATCACGTTTCTGTTCATCAGTTTTTCTTGCCAGGACCAGGGTCAGAAGTAGCGCTTTATCATTACTTTTTGAATCATGTAAAAGAACTGCGAAACCTTGTAACCTATAACGGCAAATCGTTTGATTGGCCGCAGGTAAAAACGCGTCATACGTTAATTCGGGATTTTGTACCTTCCTTACCGGAGTTTGGACACTTTGATCTCTTGCATGGAGCCAGAAGGCTATGGAAAGACTCACTTCCTGCTGTAAAGCTTTCTGTTGTTGAAAAAGAGATATTGGGTGTTAACCGTATACACGATACTCCTGGTTTTTTAGCACCGATGCTCTATTTCCAGTATTGCAATGAAGGAGATCCGTCATTGCTAGAAGGTGTTTTTCAGCATAACGAATGGGATGTACTTTCGTTAATAACACTCTATACGCACATGTCTGGACTCGTTACAGGGAAAAGCTTCCGAACGGAGAAGGAAACGTACGAAGCGGCCCGGTGGTTTGAAGCATTGAATGAACATGAACAATCAATCGAATTTTATAATGAGGTTCTTAATACCGGCACTTCTCTCCTTTTTCAATCAAAAAAGTCTTTAGCCGCACTTTACAAAAAGCAAAATAAAATTGACGTTTCCGTTCAATATTGGCATGATCTGCTCCAGGAAAATGATTTGGATGAAGAGCCGGCAGTAGAGCTCTCTAAATATTATGAGCATGTACAAAAAGATTATGAAAAAGCATTGCATTTTGCACTTTTGGCATATTCGATCTGGAAGGGCAAAAAAAGGTTAACAAAGAGGAAAGAAGAGCAGGAAAAACAGGCGTTTGCAAAAAGAATCGAACGATTGGAGCAACGAATCATCCAATATTCGTAAAAATTCGTCAAATTTATGAATTTATTCAAAATATCTCTTCTCAATTGCCTTTGTTTTTTGTAGAATAAGAAAGGACATGAAAATGTTTTTGAGAAAATAAATTTCCCCTCTTTTTATTCCCCGGGTAAGCGCAAAATACGCCATAAAACCTAATGTTTCTACATGGTTTTCGTCAATGTTCTGTGTTGTTCGATTGTTTTCGCAAGATAGCCGGTTAAGTGCGAAGAGGGAAATGATATATTTTAATGCATGGAGAGATGGGAATTGAAGCAGTGGATTGTCGTTCTATTTTTTGTTGTAGTCGGTTTGACG
Organism: Fictibacillus barbaricus; assembly: GCF_014635025.1. Lineage (GTDB taxonomy): Bacteria > Bacillota > Bacilli > Bacillales > Fictibacillaceae > Fictibacillus > Fictibacillus barbaricus. The sequence goes on from NZ_BMCE01000001.1 coordinate 1,787,714, forward strand.
CTCATGATTGGCAATGAAATTAGTCACTCAACACAAAACTTTTAATGGAAAGCCCGGCTATGAACAAGCCGGGTGTTTTCATTAACAGGGGGTTTCCTATATGCTTCAAACGTTACTGATCAGTGGTTATAAAGCCCATGAGCTAGGCATATTTAGTGACAAACACGAAGGGGTATACTACATAAAAAAAGCACTTCAGCAGCGAATTACTTCTTTGATCGATGAAGGTTTGGAATGGGTGATCGTCAGCGGCCAGCCAGGAGTAGAAATGTGGGCTGCCGAAGTAGTGTTTGATTTGCAGCTTGATCACCCAGATCTTAAGCTTGCTGTTATTACACCATTTTTGGAACAGGAAGCCCGATGGAAAGAAAATGTGCAAGAGAAATATCATGAAATTTTATCGCAGGCAGATTTTGTTGATTCAGTCAGCCGAAAGCCTTATGAGTCGCCCGTGCAGCTTCGTGTAAAGAACCAGTTCCTCGTGCAAAAGAGCGATGCGATTTTACTTCTTTACGACGAAGAAAAGGATGGTTCGCCGAAGTATTATCTTCATGCAGCCAAACAAAAGCAGGAAATGGATAATTCATACGAAATATTTTATATTACTCCGTATGACTTGGATGTTCTTGTACAAGAAGAACAATGGAATCGCAGTGAATGAGAGAGAGTAAAGTAGAAAGAAATTGACATTTAGGTCATGTAGTGAAAAAATAAATTTAGAATCTTTGTGTGAGGTGATTCACATGAGTGAACAACGTTTTCATTTGACGGCAAAAGAAATTTTGGAAAAAGACTTTAAACAAGGCTTTCGAGGCTATGATCAAGACGAAGTAGACAAATTCTTAGATTTGATCATTAAGGATTATGAGAACTTCCAAAAAGAGTACGATGCGGTGGTCCAGGAAAACAATCGCTTGCGTCGGGAAGCTCAAAGTTCTTCTGATCAACAGCAGACACGACGAATGCCTTCAGTAACATCAAGCACGACAAACTCAGATATTCTCCAGCGTTTGTCTAACTTGGAAAAACATGTTTTTGGCAGCAAATTATACGATTGATTCCAGTTTTTATCCATTTGTTTTTATTATTTCAGCATGCTATAATGAATCTTGCTTTTAAAAAACTGAATCAATAACGTTCGGGTAATCGCTGGACCTATTTTAGGTTTAGAGGAAAGTCCATGCTCGCACGGATCTGAGATGACCGTAATGATCGTGCCTGGCCAAAAAATAAGCCAGGGTAGCTTGGTTTGCTCTTTGGAGCTTACTGGGCTAACGGCAGGGAACGCACCTAAGTCCTTTGGATATGGTGTTAATACCTTGAAAGTGCCACAGTGACGTAGTCCCGATGGAAACAGAGGGAGTGGAACGCGGTAAACCCCACGAGCGAGAAACCCAAATTATGGTAGGGGAGTTTCCCACTTCGGAATTGAACGAATGGGAGAACAAGAAGCTAAGGCTTTTTGTAGATAGATGATTACCACCGGTGTACGAGGCAACCAGCCGCTCGCAGTACTAAGGAACAGAACATGGCTTACAGAACGTTATTGGTACCTAAATTAAAGCTGAATGAGGGCCCCGCTTACCGGGGCTTTTTCTATTTACATAAAAAAAGAGTTCGAAATAAGGGTATACTTAAAACTATACTAAACCCAAGAGTATAAGGAGTTTATGATTATGGCACAATTACGACTGCTGGCAACAGCAGCTATGGGGTTAGAAGCCCTTGTAGCGAATGAAGTGCGTGCACTAGGTTTTGAGAACGTAAAAGTAGAGAACGGAAGAATCTATTTTGACGGAGATGAGAAAGCGCTTGTAAAAGCAAATCTATGGCTCAGGACAGCTGACCGCGTAAAACTTGTGGTCGGTGAATTTAAAGCAGAAACGTTTGATGAACTGTTTGAAAAAACAAAGGCACTTCCATGGGCAGATTATATCCCAGAGGACGGTGAGTTCCCTGTTATCGGACGGTCTGTTAAATCGAAGCTTTTTTCGGTATCTGACTGCCAGGCGATCGTAAAGAAAGCAGTTGTGGATCATTTAAAAACAGAATACAACCGTAAAACGTGGTTCCCGGAAGATGGGGCTTTATACAGAATTGAAGTAGCCCTTCACAAAGACATCGCAACATTAACAATCGATACAAGTGGCACAGGTCTTCATAAGCGCGGCTACCGAGAGCTGCATTCGGGTGCCCCGATTAAAGAAACGATGGCAGCGGCACTTATCATGCTGACGAACTGGACACCGGATAAGCCATTCAGAGACCCATTCTGTGGTTCAGGAACATTGCCGATTGAAGCTGCGATGATCGGTCAAAACATCGCTCCAGGACTTAACCGCGAATTTGCTTCTGAAAACTGGGACTGGATCGATAAAAAAGTGTGGTATGAAGCGGTTGGAGAAGCACAAGATGTAGCAAAATATGATCTGCCGTTAGATATCCAAGGATCTGATATCGACCATAAGATGATCGAGCTTTCCAAGAACAATGCAAATGAAGCGGGATTTGAAGGGTTTATCACGTTCAAACAGATGCAAGTGAGGGATTTTACAACTAGAAAGGATTACGGCTATCTTGTTACGAATCCGCCGTACGGAGAGCGTCTTGGTGAACGAGAAGAAGTTGCCCAGATGTATCGTGATCTAGGCGACGCCATGAGACCGTATGATACGTGGAGTGTGTATGTGATCACTTCGAATGAGAAGTTCGAAGAGTATTACGGCAGAGCCGCAACAAAAAAGCGTAAATTATACAACGGAGATCTGAAGACAGATTATTATCAGTACTTTGGAAAGAGACCTCCGAGACAACAATCCTAATTTTAATGAAGAGACCGCTCTATACACGAACGATTCCGTTCAGTTTGAGCGGTCTTTTATTATGAACATAAACCCGAAAATTTCACGTACCGTAAGTTAAAATAATTTTTAAAAATATAAAACAAGATTAATAAGACAATGCAGATAATGGCTGTTTTTGTCGACTCGCTGAAATATCTTGAAAACTCGCTGTATTTATAAAGAATCTCGCCGGATTATACTCTAAACTCGCCGGAAAAACCCCTGAAGTTAAAGAATTACGGAGATAGACTAAATATTTTAGGGCTGACTCAAATGAGAAAGCCCGTTTTATTTTATTTTGGCGGTTTAAATACAGCATTGAGTTAAAATTTGTTTGGTTTAAAGAGATTAAGAACCTGTACATACTATTCCTATAATCAAACGAAAGCAGGTTTTTATTATGTACACACAATTTAGTCATATAGAGAGCATTAAAAAGGCTTATCATAATCTTCATCCGCATTTGGAAGATCATCATAAGGATGAAATTCACAAGGTTCTTCATCAATCGATCGGACATGTTAACAATATTGATCCGTCTTTTTCGCCATATGCTGAAATGTTTAAGGAAGATTTTTAAGAAAAACAAAAACGACCAGCAGGACTTTTTTATTGTGTCACGAATTCCTATAACGGTATGTTTTTTATGAAACTGTGAAGGGATGGAAATGATATGACACAAACTAAACTAACTGTTGAAAAAGAATTCCTAGAGTATGTAAAAAAAATGGTGCACGTGAATGAAGCGATCGGTCTCATGTACTGGGATATGCGCACAGGAGCTCCAAAAAAGGGTGTAGAACAACGCTCTGAAGTAATCGGGACTTTGTCTTCAGACGTATTTGCAATGTCAACTTCTGAAGAGATGAAGACGTTTATTGTAGAACTTTCTAAGCCGGAAGTTCAAGACTCGTTATCTGAGGTTACAAAAAAGACGCTAGAAGAAGTGAAGAAGGACTATGAGCGAAACGCAAAGATTCCTCCAGCGGAATTTAAGGAATATGTAATTCTTCAATCAAAGGCTGAGACTGTGTGGGAAGAAGCAAAGACAAAATCTGACTTCTCCTTATTCCAGCCTTACTTAGAAAAACTTGTTGAGTTCAATAAGAAGTTTATCGGGTATTGGGGCTATGAAGGCAACAAGTACAACACACTTCTGGATATGTATGAGCCAGGTGTGACGGTTGAGATCTTGGATGAAACATTCTCGAAACTTCGTGACCGAATCGTACCCCTTCTTCAAAAAGTAACAGAAGCAGGGCAGCCTGAAACGAAATTCTTGTTCGACCACTTCCCGAAAGATAAGCAAAAAGAGTTTAGTCTCCATGTATTAAAAGACATGGGTTACGATTTTGATTCTGGCCGTCTGGATGAAACGGTTCACCCATTTGCAATCGGTTTGAACCCTGGGGATGTTCGTGTGACCACAAAATATATGGAGAATGATTTCCGTACAGCCGTTTTCGGAACGATTCATGAAGGTGGACATGCTCTTTATGAGCAGAATATTTCAGATGAGCTTGTTGGAACACCACTTGCTACAGGTACTTCTATGGGTATCCATGAGTCACAATCCCTATTCTGGGAAAACTTTGTCGGCCGTCACTTTGGTTTCTGGAAAAATCATTATTCAACACTTAAGAATGTTTCAGGTGCTCAGTTTAACGGTGTTGAACTGGAAGATTTCTACCGTTCGATCAACATAGTTGAGCCATCGCTGATCCGTATTGAAGCAGATGAGATGACGTACCCGCTTCATGTTATCGTTCGTTACGAGATTGAAAAAGGTCTATTTAACGATGAGATCGAAGTGAAAGATCTTCCGCGGATCTGGAACGAGAAGATGCAGGAGTATATTGGTGTAACTCCGAAAAACGATGCTGAAGGTGTGCTTCAGGATGTTCACTGGTCAGGCGGAAGCTTCGGTTACTTCCCATCATACGCATTAGGCTACATCTACGCTGCACAGCTTAAGAATGCGATGCTAAATGACATTCCTGACTTCGATGCACTTGTAGAATCAGGTAACCTTCTTCCGATTAAAGAATGGCTGACGAAGAATGTTCATCAGTTCGGTAAGATGAAAAAGCCGATTGAGATTCTTAAAGACGTAACCGGTGAAGGATTGAACCCGGATCATCTGATCGCTTACTTTGAGAAGAAGTACAGCGATATCTACCGCTTAAACGGATAATGAACTTTCAGCCGGCGCCTCTCAAGGCATCTTGAGGTAGCCGGCTTTTTCACGAAAATGTTTCATTTGTATGAATTTTGTCTAAAATCTATATAAAAATGATATTAGGAGGAAAATAGTATGGGAGCAGCATCAACAGAGGATATTAAGAATCTTTTAAAATTAAGAAAACGAATTGCTGTAGTTGGTCTTTCCGATCAGCCGTTTCGAACATCTTATATGGTTTCAGCATATATGCAGAAGGCCGGTTATGAGATCATTCCCGTTAATCCTAATGTCACAGAAGTATTAGGGCAAAAAGCATATGCTACACTAGAAGAGATAGAAGGACATGTCGATATCGTCAATGTGTTTCGGCGCAGTGAATTTTTGCCAGAAGCAGCTCGGTCGGCTGTTGCTATTAAAGCAGGTTTCTTCTGGGCGCAGTTAGGTTTATACAATGCTGAAGCAGAACAGATTTTGCAAAGTGCGACGATTCCTTATATTATGGATAAGTGCATTAAAGTGGAACATGCTATGATACGGTAGTAATGAACCACCCGCAGACATACGGGTGGTTTTCCCATGCTTAGCTGCATTGTCGCTTTTCTAGAGAAATATTCTTTTATACACTAAAGGTTTTAGGTCTCTATACCGAGAAATAAGAGGAGAATATACAGTCAATAGTAGTATAGAAACAAACGTTCTGCTATTATAGTAGTACTGCAGTAACGTGAAAGGAGCAACACATTTTGGCAAGTAATAAATCATTCATGGAATATAACGATGATGCCATACAGGTGCTCGAGGGCTTAGAAGCTGTTCGTAAGCGTCCAGGTATGTATATCGGCAGTACGGATGCCAGAGGTTTGCATCACCTCGTTTATGAAATTGTAGATAACGCCGTTGACGAAGCGTTAGGCGGCTTCGGTGATTACATACATGTGAAAATACACAAAGATAACAGTGTGTCAGTATCAGATGATGGCCGTGGAATGCCAACTGGTATGCATAAGCTCGGAAAACCAACACCAGAAATCATCTTTACTGTACTTCACGCTGGAGGAAAGTTCGGACAGGGCGGATACAAAACATCCGGTGGTCTTCACGGTGTAGGGGCATCTGTTGTCAACGCTCTATCCGAATGGCTTGAAGTAACGATCCACCGAGATGGAAAGACATATCGCCAGCGATTTGAGGATGGCGGTAAACCTGTAACAACACTAGAAGTCATCGGAAACACACGCAAGTCTGGAACGACCGTTCATTTCAAACCAGATCCTACGATGTTTTCAACGATCAACTATAACTATGAAACGTTAAGTGAACGTCTGAGAGAAGCAGCTTTCCTTTTAAAAGGAATCAAGATCGTTTTAGAAGATGCTCGTAACGGTGAAAAGGAAGAGTTTCAGTTTGATACAGGTCTTGAAGCCTTCGTTAAATATTTGAATGAAGATAAAGATACACTTCACTCTGTAGTGAGTTTTGAAGGAACACAAAATGAGATCGAAGTTGATTTTGCGTTTCAATACAATGATGGATACGCAGAAAACGTATTATCATTTGTTAACAATGTTCGTACAAAAGATGGCGGAACGCATGAATCTGGTGCGAAGACAGCGATCACACGAAGCATTAACGAATATGCCCGTAAAACAAACATGTTAAAAGAAAAAGATAAGAACCTTGATGGATCCGATATCCGTGAAGGATTAACAGCAGTCGTTTCTGTTCGTATTCCTGAAGAGTTTCTTCAGTTTGAAGGACAGACGAAGAGCAAACTCGGTACGAGTGAAGCACGATCAAGCGTTGACGCGGTTGTAGCTGGGAAGCTCGCTTATTTTCTTGAGGAGAATCCTGCAATAAGTGAAATGCTCATCCGTAAAAGTATTAAAGCTGCACAAGCTCGTGAAGCAGCGCGCAAAGCCCGTGAAGATGCTCGTAACGGGAAGAAGAACAAACGTAAGGATTCCATGCTGAGCGGGAAGCTAACGCCTGCAACTTCGAAAAATCCTGAGCGCAACGAACTGTACCTGGTTGAGGGTGACTCTGCTGGAGGTTCTGCAAAACAAGGACGAGACCGTAAATTCCAGGCGATCTTGCCGCTTCGTGGTAAGGTCATTAACACAGAAAAAGCAAAGCTTGCAGATATTTTTAAAAATGAGGAAATTAACACGATCATTCATGCGATCGGTGCCGGAGTCGGCTCTGATTTTTCCCTGAAAGACGTAAACTACGATAAAATTGTCATTATGACCGATGCGGATACAGATGGTGCCCACATCCAGGTGCTGCTCTTAACGTTCTTCTATCGTTACATGAAGCCGCTCATCGAAGAAGGAAAAGTATTTATCGCGCTTCCTCCTCTCTACAAAGTGAGTAAAGGAACAGGGAAAAAAGAAGTCATCGAGTATGCTTGGGATGAAGATGAGCTGAAAGAGGCACAGAAAAAAGTCGGTAAAGGCTATACCATCCAGCGCTATAAGGGTCTTGGTGAGATGAACGCTGACCAGTTATGGGAAACCACGATGGATCCGGATACACGTACGCTGATCCGTGTACGTATTGATGACGCTGCCCGTGCGGAAAAACGTGTCTCTGTCTTAATGGGTGACAAAGTTGAACCACGACGAAAATGGATAGAAGAACACGTAGCGTTTGGCATTAATGAAGAAACGAACATACTTGATAACGAGAACTTGTCAGCATTCTGAGGAGGTTTAAAGATTGTCACTGCTTGAGAAATTTAGAGAGCTGCCGTTAGAAGACGTAATCGGCGACCGCTTCGGAAGATACAGTAAATACATCATTCAGGAGCGTGCATTACCTGATGCAAGAGATGGCCTGAAACCCGTTCAGCGCCGTATTTTATACGCGATGTTCGCGGAAGGAAACACGAACGACAAACCATACAGAAAATCAGCTAAGACGGTCGGTAACGTAATCGGTAACTATCACCCGCATGGTGACTCTTCCGTTTACGAAGCGATGGTTCGTATGAGCCAGGACTGGAAAGTGAGAAACGTCCTGATCCAGATGCACGGTAACAACGGTAGCATCGACGGGGACCCTGCCGCTGCTATGCGTTATACAGAAGCAAGGCTGTCCGCGATCGCGTCAGAACTTTTGCGCGACATCGATAAAGAGACAGTTGAGTTCGCACCGAACTTTGATGATACAACAGAAGAACCAGTGGTGTTGCCAAGCCGATACCCAAACCTACTTGTAAATGGTTCAACGGGGATCTCTGCTGGTTATGCGACAGATATTCCGCCACATCATCTCGGTGAAGTGATAGATGCGGTTACGATGCAGATCGATAACCCGGATGTTTTACTTGATGAATTAATGACGGTCATCAAAGGACCAGATTTCCCGACAGGCGGAATCGTCCAAGGACTGGATGGAATAAAAAAGGCGTTCGAAACAGGTAAAGGACGTTTTGTGATTCGAGCTAAAACAGAGATCGAGAACTTAAAAGGCGGACGTCAGCAAATTGTCATCACAGAGGTTCCTTTTGAAGTAAACAAAGCGAACCTCGTTAAACGCATGGACGAGCTTCGGTTGGATAAAAAGGTAGACGGAATTGCTGAGATTCGCGATGAGACAGACCGTACAGGACTTCGAATCGTAATTGAGCTTCGAAAAGACGGAAACGCAGAAGGAATCTTAAACTTTTTCTTCAAGAATACCGATCTTCAAGTCTCGTACAACTACAACATGGTTGCGATTCATAACAAAACACCGAAGTTGATGGGCTTAAAAGCCATTCTGCATTCTTATATTCAGCATCAAAAAGAAGTGGTTACACGCCGTACTGCTCATGACTTGAGAAAAGCAGAAGAGCGTTCACACATCGTTGAAGGTTTGATCAAAGCTATTTCAATCCTGGACGAAGTGATCGAAACAATACGAGCTTCAAAAGATAAACGAAACGCCAAAGACAACATCATCGAAAAGTTTCAGTTTTCAGAACCGCAAGCTGAAGCGATCGTTACGTTGCAGCTATATCGTTTAACGAACACTGATATTACGACGCTTCAATCTGAAGCAGAAGAATTGGCTAAGAAAATTACGCATCTGCGTTCGATCCTAGATAGTGAAAAGAAACTGTTTAATGTGATCAAAAAAGAGCTGGCTGAGGTCCAGAAGAAATATGCTGATCCTCGCCGCACGGTGATCGAAGCGGAAATAGAAGAGATCAAGATCGACATGGAAGTGATGATTCCGTCTGAAGACGTAATGGTGACCGTTACGGAAGATGGATATGTGAAACGATCAAGCGTACGCTCCTACAGTGCATCAAACGGTGAACCTCCTGGCATGAAGGATACGGATTCATTGCTGCTCGCTCAACAGCTGAACACAACTGAAACGCTCCTGATGTTTACGAACAAAGGAAACTATATCTATCTCCCCGTGTATGAGATGCCAGAGATCCGCTGGAAGGACATGGGGCAGCATTTAGCGAGTCTCGTTGGACTGGATAAAGATGAGAAACTGATAAAGGCTTATCCCATTAAAGAATTTGCAGAAGATCAGTACCTCATCTTCTTTACGAAGCAAGGTATGGCGAAGAAAACCGAACTCAAGTCTTACAAAGCATCACGCTACAATCGTCCATTGATGGCTGTGAAGTTAAAAGCAGAAGATGAAGTGGTTGACGTTTCGTTGACGAACGGAAAGCAAGACGTCTTTATCACCACACACTTTGGTTTGGGATTATGGTTCGCTGAAGAAGAGATCTCAATCGTCGGCCAAAGAGCGTCTGGTGTAAAAGGGATCAACTTAAAAGCTGGTGATCACGTTGTGAGCGGTTTTGCGCTTTCAGAGGAACCAGAAAAAGCACAAGTGATTATCGCGACACAGCGCGGTGCATTGAAAAAGATGAAGGTATCTGAATTCGATAAATCATCACGAGCAAAACGAGGACTCGTGATGGTAAGAGAATTAAAATCTAATCCACACCGAATCGTCGGTATGAAACTGGTAAGTGAAGACGAAACTCAGTTTGTTCTCGAAACGGAATCAGGCAAAGAAGAAACCGTTTCAGCACAAAGCTATAAACCAGCTGACCGATACAACAACGGTTCGTTCGTTGTAGATACGGGAGAGACAGGACCAATTACACGAATTAAAACATTTATCTCAACCGAACAAACTAAAGAGTAGCGCTTGCTGCTCTTTTTCTTTTTACATAAGGTAAGTCACAACTAGAAAAGAGAGATACCTACCATGAAAAGCAACACACATCTAATCGGCGGAGTAGCAGCTGGTGCGCTCTACAAGACTATGACAGACCTGCCACCAGAAACGCTTCAGCATGAACTGACCTTTTTTGGGGCAGCTGTGCTGGGAAGTCTGCTGCCAGATCTCTGTCACCCAGGGTCTTATATAGGAAAGAAGACTAGCGTTCTTTCAAAAACGATATCCAAAACCTTTGGTCACCGAACCATTACGCATAGCTGGATCATGATTCTACTTGTGATGATGCTGCCGCAATGGATCGACTGGAGGTATGAAGACAGTTTTAGCATGGGTCTAGTCGTTGGGGTGATCTCACATATTTTGCTTGACGCAGCTACTTCAAGAGGAGTTCAGATTCTTTACCCTCTTCCCATACGATTTCGGTTACCGTTTTATACAAAAACTGGTTCGAAAACAGAGAATAACATGGCAGCGATCATCAGTTTACTAGCTGCTGTCTTGATGATTAATACCTATATCGTTTCATTATTTTAGACGGTACAAGCTAAATTTGGGGTTTAAACTCCTTTCTCAATGGTAATACAACCATTGTATACACAAAAAGAGGAGTGGTTAAGAATGGCTAAAATTGCAACGGTATTAGCAAACATGTTTGAAGATGTGGAATATACAGAACCGGCAAAAGCGTTTAGAGAGGCAGGCCATGAGGTAACCGTGGTCGGCTCAGAAAAAGGAGCGACTCTCGAAGGAAAACAAAAAGAAGCTCAAGTGACGACGAATGCATCCATATCAGAAGTTTCACCAGAAGACTTTGACGCACTTTTTATTCCAGGCGGATTTTCACCTGATATTTTACGGGGCGATGACAAGTTCGTTCAATTCACAAGGCATTTTGCAGATGAAGGCAAGCCGGTCGTCGCAATTTGTCACGGCCCGCAGCTGCTGATCTCTGCAGAAGTCTTACAGGGCAGAAACATTACCGGATACAAATCCATTCATGTTGACTTAAAGAACGCAGGGGCAACGGTAAAAGATGAAGAAGTTGTCGTATGTGGCGGCAACTTAGTCACAAGCCGTCAGCCAGACGATATTCCAGCATTTATTCGAGAGTCATTGAAAGTTTTAGAACAATAAAAGAGAATTGAGTAAATCGTCTAGGATTTATCCTAGGCGGTTTTTCTATGAAATGAAACTTATAGCACAAGTGAATCGTACATAGATGTATGAAACTATAAGAATGGATGAAAAGATATGGAAACGAAAGAATATTTGTTACGTGAACTAAATGAGATTGAGAAATGGGAAAAGGATCAAAAAGGATTATGGTTCTGGGAACGGATTACGAGGCTTCCATTTAAGCTGCTTGATAAAGTAACACCAAAATTTATTCAGACAAAGATTGGTACACTGCTCGATGAGATCGGGGGCTATATTCAAAACGGAGGGCAATATCTATCAAATGAAAAGTCTGTCTTCCAGTTTTTTGAAAAGAAAACAGGACGAACTATTCAAGAGTTATCTGATTTTCAAGAAGTTCCGATCGGGGAAATGAAGAAGGCTTCATTGGCACTGACTGAAAAAAGAAAAAGTGCAGCAACTCTCCAAGGAGCAAGTACAGGAATTGGAGGGATTTTTACTCTTGCTATCGATATACCTGCTATCCTTGCGATTTCACTTAAAACCCTTCAAGAGATCGCAATCATTCATGGATACGATCCGAAAGATAAGCAGGAAAGAGTATATATTTTAAAATGTCTGCAGTTCTCAACGTCAGATTATGTAGGGAAAGAGGCCATTTTAAACGAGCTTGCTGGGATCAATCATAACGAGCAGAAGTCAAAAGAGGTTATTTCTCAGATTCAAGGCTGGAGGGAAGTAACATTAACGTTTACCGAATCATTCGGATGGAAGAAACTTTTTCAGATGGTTCCGATAGCTGGTATCCTTTTTGGAGCATTTGCAAACCGTTCGATGATCAATGATCTTGCTGAGTCAGGGACGATGCTTTATCAAAAAAGAAGGATTGTTGAGAGACTAGAGACAGAACAAACGAAGCAGAATAAACTGATATGATGTCGTCTAGGCTACTAGACGATTTTTTTATGTACATAAGAACCGAGTAACCTTTCAAATATATACTCCGTGGTTTCAAGTTATTAGATAGGATGAGATTTAGAATGAATTAAGATGAACAGTAACATAAGAACGGAAAAATTAGAGCGGGTAGGTATACGTCAAATCAAAGCCTTAACCCTTGCATGAAGTGAATTAAAGTCTTGGTTTATGTGTGTTCCTAGGGTTTTGTGGACGTGTTTCTTACTTTTTCACCAAATATAAATCGTTTATAATTTCAGAGAATGGTAGATATTTTAATGTGTAAAACATTATAATGGAATATAGAATGTATATCATTGATATAGAAAAGGTGTGTTCCTCGGGAGCGCCTTGCTTTTTTGACACCTAAGCAAAAGTGTCTACTCGTTTTTGCAAATATAGGGAATAAGGAAGGTTATCATGAGCAACAAAGAGAAAAAAACAGATGTTATTTTGATTGGTGCCGGAGTTATGAGCGCGACTCTGGGATCATTGTTGAAAGCGCTAGCACCGGAATGGGAAATTAAAGTGTTTGAGAAACTCGCAAACGCAGGAGAAGAAAGCTCTAACGAATGGAATAATGCGGGTACGGGGCATGCTGCGCTATGCGAGCTAAACTATACTAGTGAAAAACCAGACGGATCTATCGATATAAGCAAAGCTATAAAAATTAATGAACAGTTTCAACTTTCAATGCAGTTTTGGTCTTATCTGGTAAACAGCAATCTGATTCGTAATCCGCAAGACTTTATCATGCCAATACCCCATATGAGTTTGGTACAAGGGGAGGAAAATGTGGTCTTTTTGAAAAATCGTTTTAAAGCGCTTTCAAAAAATCCCCTGTTTCAGGGGATGGAATTTTCCGACGACCCTGAGAAACTGATAGAATGGCTTCCGCTTATCATGGAAGGACGTACATTAAATGAACCAATTGCGGCAACAAAAATCGATTCGGGAACGGATGTCAACTTTGGTGCATTAACCCGCATGTTGTTTGACCACTTAAAGAATGAGAACGTCGAGATCAACTACAAGCATAGTGTTAAGGATATTAAACGTACCAGCGACGGCTTGTGGGAAGTGAAAGTGCATGATATCAATAGCGGTAAAATCGAATGCCATACTGCAAAATTCGTCTTTATCGGGGCTGGGGGAGCAAGCTTGCCTATTCTGCAAAAAACCGGTATTCCTGAGTCAAAACACATTGGAGGATTTCCGGTAAGCGGACTATTTTTGGTATGTAACAATCCAGAAGTTATTGAGCAGCATCATGCAAAAGTATACGGTAAGGCTAAGGTTGGTGCTCCTCCAATGTCTGTTCCGCATCTTGACACACGATATATCGACAACAAAAAATCTTTGCTGTTTGGACCGTTTGCCGGCTTCTCACCAAAGTTTTTAAAAACGGGTTCAAACCTTGATTTGATAGGTTCTGTAAAACCAAATAATGTCATGACAATGCTGGCAGCAGGCGCAAAAGAGATGGCATTGACAAAATACCTGATCCAGCAAGTACTGTTATCGAATGAAAAGCGTATAGAAGAGTTACGTGAGTTTATTCCGAACGCAAAGAGTGAAGATTGGGATATAGTGGTAGCAGGCCAACGTGTACAAGTTATTAAAGATACGGATGCAGGAAAAGGAACACTTCAATTTGGTACGGAAGTGGTCAGTGCCGCTGATGGTTCGATAGCTGCATTGCTCGGTGCGTCTCCCGGTGCTTCTACTGCCGTTCACGTTATGCTTGAGGTACTAGAAAAATGCTTCCCACAGCATATGTTTGAGTGGGAACCAAAAATAAAAGAAATGATTCCTTCTTTTGGTGTCTCATTAGAGGCAAACCCTGAGCTTTTCCTAGAAATCCATTCTTCAACAGCAAAGACGCTTGGGCTTAGCACTAAAGAACTGTCCTATAGTTAATTCAGAGATTCTTAAAAGAATTTTTTATAGTAGTTTGCTAATCCTAATAACGGCCAAATATAATCATAGCTATGATAACGAATATAAAATGATCCAGGCAGACCGGCTCCCGTTGGGTAGTCGGTTTTTTTGTTGTTCATAAGCCATTCAGCTGCTCGTTCCATTTGAGGTGTTGGTTTATCAGAAATTACAGTAAGTGCATTTAATGCCCATGCTGTTTGAGAAGGAGTACTTTTCGTTAATCCTACAAATCGTTTCTTTTTGTCACTTTCACACGATTCTCCCCAGCCACCATCTTCATTTTGCACTTCCAATAACCACTGTTTGGCTTTTCGTATTCTTTTATTCTGTGGACCAGCATTACATGCCATCAATCCTGTAACAGCAGCCCATGTCCCGTATATATAACAAACGCCCCAGCGGCCATACCATGAACCATTTTGCTCTTGATTTGCCCATAGCCAATTTACGGCTTTTTTTATAGACGGATGATCCTGTTTTAAGCCATGGAATTTGGCTAAAAACTCTAATGTTCTTCCTGTTATGTCAGGAGTTGAGGGATCAATCAATGCATCTTTTGCGTGGTTAATAGGCAGACTGCCAATCAAGTATCGGTTGGTATTCTTCTCAAAAGCTGCCCAACCGCCATCATCATTTTGCATGGACAATAACCAGTTAAGACCACGATCATAGCTAGTTTGATAACGCGAATTAGTTATATAAAAATGCGCTATCGGTCGAAGTGCAGCCTGCGTATCATCAATGTCTGGATGCTGTGTGTTGCCAATGGAGAACCCCCAGCCTCCTGGAGCAATATCTGGATTATGGACAGACCAATCCCCGTATTTCGTATGTTGCTGTGTTAATAGAAACTGAGCTCCTTTTATTATGGAAGGATTATTGATTGGAACTCCTGCTTCCAGCAACGTATATAAAATAAGAGATGTGTCCCAGATAGTGGATGGAGAATTTTGCAAATGCAATGTTTCATCCACCTCACAAAACATGTTTAATAAGCCGCTTAACGCATTTTGGATAATGGTTGAATGACGATCATAGCCCGATGTAAGCAGTCCGTAAATCATAAAGATCGTTGTTAAGCTATAGCTTAAAAGGGTACCATCGGGCTCAATGTGATTTTGAATATATGACAATATGTTTTCTTTCTTTGTTTGAAGGTAAGAATCTCTGACGTTTAACATAGAAAACAAGTTGAACCATTCCTCCAAATGAGAACCTTCATCCTCATTCAGATAGAGATCTGAGAGGTCTGGCGTATATCTGGATGTCAGCTTCTTTTTTTCATCAACCATTAAAAGAACAGGTGCAAAATGTGCTCTTGCATAGCTGCTGATATCGTACTTATTAATGGGAGAGGTTAGCGGCAAGGAAAAAAGGATAGCGGGATCGATAGGAATATCCTGCCACTCATACAGTCCGTTCATTGCAAGAAATACTTTAGTAAGAAGGTTAGCTTTCTTTAAACCGCCGTTTTGGATAATAAATAGCTTAGCGGACTTAAGCCTGTCATCATTTGGTTTATAGTGTTGGGAATATAGAAGAGCCGTATAGGCTTGTATGGCTGCAGAAAGGTTAGCGGGTTCCTCGTCTGGATAGACACGCCATAATCCGTCCTCTGATTGCCGAGAAAGAATTCTGTCAGTGATCCGTTTAATTAATTTCTCATTTCTATATTCAATTGTTCTGAACATGATAAGCATGCACGCATCGGTGAGTACAGAGTTTTCAAAGCAAAAACGCCAAGTCCCGTCAGGTTTTTGCAGGGTGAGCAGTTCATTGCAACGTCTATAAATTTCTTTTTCCAATCTCCGCATGTCCATATTGATCACCGCTCTTTATTCATAGTGATTACAGTGTATGAGGAGAAATGGTTATCCTATGATCAAAGAAGGTGAATCACTGTTAATTTTATTAAATTCAGGTTAGAATCTCTGTAACAGTGTTGTTTTTGTCATAGGAGGAATGTATTTTGAACAAGAAAGAATTAGCCACATTCGCAGGCGGCTGTTTTTGGTGCATGGTTAAACCGTTTGATGAACTGCCTGGCATCCATGGGATCATATCAGGATATACGGGTGGAGACGTAGAGAATCCAACTTATGAACAGATCAAAACGGGTGAAACAGGACATCGTGAAGCGGTTCAGATTACGTATGACCCAGAAGTATTTCCATATCAAAAGTTATTAGATTTGTATTGGCCGCAAATTGACCCCACAGATGATGGGGGACAGTTTATTGACCGCGGCAGTCAATACCGCACAGCAATCTTTTATCATACGTATGAACAAAAAGAGTTAGCAGAGAATTCACGCAAAGAGCTAGAAGAGAACGGGCGTTTTAGCAAGCCGATCGTGACAGAAATTTTACCGGCAAGTGATTTTTACCTGGCTGAAGAATATCACCAGGATTTCTATAAAAAGAATCCAGAAGCTTATAAAGAAGAACGTAAAACTTCTGGAAGAGATACGTTTATTAATGAAAACTGGAAAAATTGATAGTGATTTACGATAATAATATTATGTAAACTTAAAAAAGAGACTTTGTTAAAGTCTCTTTTGGTTTGCTCCTAATATTTTACGTCTGCCACTTTTTCTACAGGCTTCCTATAAGCCTCTTTTTTATTTCAGTAGAGTTCTAGTTTAGAATGTGGTAAATTATTCAAGAAAAAAGTGAATAACTAAAGTTTTTTATTTTTGTACTGATTTAATATATGTACCATGCCTTCTTCGATGAGTTCATTTGCTGGTTTATCAAGCTTTTTAGCTAAGAACTTTATCTCTTCGTACAGTGACTTACTGAGTGTAGTATTCACATTTTTTCGGTCATGATTCTTCTTTCGTATTTCACTCGTATACATGGTAGTACCTCCACCTTATAAGGAGTTGATTTTGAGTTGGATAACGCGTTATTTCATGGAATCGTTCTAGCGTTTGGTCTTATTTTGCCGTTAGGAGTACAAAACATCTTTATCTTTAACCAGGGGGCACAGCAGCCAGCATTCTGGCGAAGTCTCCCGGCGGTATTTACGGCTGGTTTGTGTGACACTCTTCTTATTGTATTAGCTGTCACAGGAGTATCTGCCATTATTACAGCATTTGGCACACTGAAACTTTTGATAATGATCATTGGTATTCTATTTTTATTGTATATGGGATGGTCGATCTGGTCTAGCAATTCCCACAAGGAAACATCGCAAGGTGCCATGCCGCCTAGACAACAGGTCATATTTGCTGCAACTGTCTCTCTTTTAAACCCGCATGCTATTTTGGATACAATAGGAGTCATCGGTACTAGTTCTATTGCCTATACAGGAACAGAAAAGCTGATGTTCACACTTTCTTGCATCTTTGTATCATGGATCTGGTTTATTGGTCTTGCCTTAGCAGGGAGAACAATTGGAAAAATAGATACCACTGGAACCATCTTAAGTCTTATTAATAAAGTATCAGCTATCCTGATCTGGTCCATTGCAATCTATTTAGCATTTGCCGCTTTTGGTGAAATTTAGTTCTTTATGCATCCTCCTAAACACATAGCTGTAACTTTATGCTTATATTTAAAAGTAAATTTAAATTGTAAAATCCTTCCTTTGACACTAGGTTAATTTACTGAATTTTGAAATAATTTAATTCAGTAGTGGACTAAAATCACTGGGAGGTACATATGAACAGAAAATTTGTAACAAGTCTAAGTCTTGCAATGGCATTAAGTCTTGGCAGTATCGGCTCATTTGTTTTGGCTCATGATGAATTGGGATCAGATATCATCGAAAAGGGTACAGGACCTGGATATGAAGCAATCGAATCTACCATTGAGGGGTCTGAGAGTTTTAATTGGAAAGAGGTAGCGGCTGTACAAATTAAAGAAAAAAACGGCAAGCAGAATAGCACAGCAGATGTTTATGTACATAAAGGTTTTGCCTACACAGGAACACATACGAAGAGCGGCGGTGAAGGAGGCGTACGTGTCTGGGATCTAAAAGACCCGTCTAATCCTAAAGAAGTTGCAGCGTTTGCCGATGATATCCGAGGAACATGGCAGGAAAAAGTAATCGTAAAGCGTGTAAATACAGAACATTTTAAAGGGGACCTTGCTGTTGTAAGTGTACAGCAACTTAACCGTAATGCAGAAGGATCAGTAGGCGGGTTCTTATTATATGATGTAACGAATCCATATCAGCCGAAAAAGCTTGGATTCTGGGAGCTTGATAAGCGAGTTACAGGTACGCATGAGCTGTATTTAACGGTACAGGGTGGTAGACCGCTAGTTCTGACGGCAAATCCGTACGCAGATTATTACACACATGGAGAAGAAAAGGACTTCCAGATTGTTGATGTCAGCAATCCATCTTCACCTCAAACGATCTATCAATTCGATCCGCGTATCTTGCCTGAAGTACCGGAGGATTTTGACGGATATAATTGGAAAGACTCAAACGGCAAAAACCGTGCTGTATTCAACCACAGTACAATGGCTGACGTAAATGGAACTACGGCTTATCTCTCTTTCTGGGACCTCGGTACAATTGTATTAGATATGAACAATCCAGAGAACCCGACTTATTTAGGGAGAACAACATTCAACGCTAATCAACAAGGATCAGCTCACTCGGCAGCACTTGCAAAGGGTGGAAACGTACTGATCGAAACGCGTGAAGTTTATAATCCTACAAAACCTGGCTATGAACATTCATACGGCTATACACGAATTTTTGATATTAAAGATAAGACAAATCCTAAACTATTAAGCGAGTTCAAAACAGAGCTTGTCGATGATGTTCAATATGGTGTGACATTTGCAAATACAGTCCATGATCCCAAAGTACAAGGCAATACGCTATACCTTTCACACTATGGTGGAGGTGTGCGCTCAGTAGATATTTCCGACCCTAGTAAACCGGTTGAAATCGGTAAATATATTCCTGAAAAATCAAATATTTGGGGTGTAGATGTAGCTGGTGACTATGTATATGCTTCCGATATGGGAACAGGGTTAAAAGTTCTTCAAATGACGGTTGGAGAAGAATAGGAATTAAAGGACAACTAGCAGGAAACCCAATTCAGATGAATTGGGTTTTTTCAATATAAATATTAAGCAAAAACTTGGACACTGTTAATATAAGCGTTTGTCCTGTGACAAACCGAGAAATGATTTAATCAATAGGAGGATGACTTCACTTCAACATGTAACTAAACATGCTACAATAAAAGATATCATAAAAAGAGTGAAGGGTGCTTTCCTATGTATAATCAAAAAAGATTACGTGACTATGAAGTGAATATAGGGCGACTTGAAACAGGTTTTTATAACGCAATTACAGATGTTGAGGGCGTTACTGTGGGTCATGTAACTCTGAGTCAAGGAGATATGCAGACAGGTGTAACGGCTATTATTCCTCATCAAGGCAATATGTTTAAAGAAAAATTGATCGCGTCGAGTCATGTAATTAACGGGTTTGGAAAAACAATGGGAACCATTCAGATGCAAGAGCTAGGTGTGTTAGAAACTCCGATCCTTCTAACGAATACACTTAGTATAGGAACTGTCTCAGATGCATTAATTCAGTATATGCTTGAGAAAAATCCCGAAATCGGCAGATCGACCGGAACTGTAAATCCGATCGTTGGAGAATGTAATGACATGCTGCTTAACGATGTGCGGGCTCAATACGTAAAGAAAGAGCATGTATTTGAAGCTTTACAAAATGCCTCAACAGAATTCTTGGAAGGCAGTGTTGGTGCGGGTACAGGTATGCTTTGTTATTCCTTGAAGGGTGGGATCGGCACCTCTTCTAGACGTATTCAATTGGAACATGGTAAATATACCGTCGGGGTCCTCGTGTTATCGAATTTTGGTATTTTAAGTGATCTTATGATTAACGGCAGGGCAATTGGACAAGAGTTGAAAGAAGCGCTTCTTAAGTCTTGGGAGGAAAAGGATAAAGGCTCTGTAATTGTAATAGTAGCAACGGATCTTCCAGTTTCTGAACGCCAGCTCAATCGTATGATTAAGAGGTCTGTTGCAGGATTGTCCCGAACAGGATCAATCATCACGCATGGAAGCGGGGAAGTGATCATCGGTTTTTCAACCGCTACTAAAATTCCACATGAAAAGTCCGCAGACTGCTTAACAATACCTACCATTCACGAGGAAGATATGGATACCGTTTTTCGTGCCGTAGGGGAAGCGGTTGAGGAATCTGTTCTCAATTCGTTGGTCACTGCTACACATGTTGTGGGAAGAGACGGAAATGAAAGGCCTGCATTTAAAGACCTTTTGAAGAAATTTAACATCAATCTAAAACAGTAGCAAATATGCTTTTAGGCAGGAGATGGTAGTGACATCTTCTTTAAAATATGTACAGTAATTTAAGACTTGCTTCATAAAAAAGCCCCATCAGAATGTCTGATAGGGCCTTTTATCATCATTTATACAAACAAACTTAGTAATAAGATAAATCCTAATCCAGCAACGGAGATAATCGTTTCAAGCAATGTCCATGTTGCAAATGTTTCTTTCATCGTCAGACCGAAATACTCTTTAAACATCCAGAAACCAGCATCATTAACATGTGATGCAATCAAACTACCTGCACCTGTTGCAAGAACAACTAAAGCTAAGTTAACATCTGTTTGGCCAAGCAATGGAATAACTAGACCAGCTGTTGTTAAAGCCGCGACAGTTGCAGATCCTAAAGAGATACGCAGGATGGCTGCGATGATCCAAGCAAGTAAGATCGGTGAAAAAGAAGTTCCTTTAAACAATTCAGCAACATAGTCACCAACGCCGCCGTTGATTAGCACTTGTTTGAAAGCACCGCCGCCTCCAATAATTAGAAGCATCATACCGATGTGTGTAATCGCTGTAGTACAAGAATCCATTACCGTTTTGATCGGAATATTTCTTGCGATACCCATTGTGTAGATGGCAACAAGTAAAGAAATCAGCATGGAAGTAGATGCATCACCAACAAAACGGATAATTTCAAGAGTCTTATTATCTTCAATACCCATTGTGTTTTGAACTAAAGTAATAACTGTTGCAATAGACATTAAAATGACTGGAAGCATTGCTGTAAATACTGAGATGCCAAATGAAGGTGTATCTTCTAGCTTGAATACTTTTTGTTCACCTAATGAAGCGATGTTTCCTGTTTTTGTAAATGATTCGGGCACGAGTTTCTTTGCGATCTTTGTGAAAAGGGGTCCAGCTAAAATAACCGTTGGAATCGCGATGATGAAACCATAAAGCAGAACTTCACCAATATTTGCACCGAATTCACCAGCAATTACGGTTGGTCCTGGGTGCGGAGGCAAGAAACCGTGTGTTACGGACAATGCTGCTGCCATTGGAATACCAAGATAAAGAATAGAAACTTTTAATTGTTTAGAAATCGCAAATACGATTGGAATTAATAGAACTAAACCTACTTCAAAGAATAGGGCAACACCGATAATAAATGAAGCGACAACGATTGCCCATTGAATTCTCTTTTCTCCAAACTTCTCAATGAGTGTGATGGCTATACGCTGAGCACCACCGGCATCTGCGATCAACTTTCCTAACATGGCACCAAGACCAAAGATAAGCGCTAAGTGACCGAGTGTTCCGCCCAATCCTGCTTCAATTGATTTAACGATCTCACCTAAAGGCATCCCAAGTGCTAAAGCAACACCGAATGAAACAATGATCAAGGAAACAAATGTGTTTAGTTTCAAAAACATGATTAATATTAATAAAGCTACAATTCCACATGCGACAATAAATAATGGCATGATGATAATCCCCCTAAATGTTTATTTATCTATTGCTTAAGCTTCTTTGGTAAGCTGCAATACGTAAGTAATCCTCTTCAAGTTTTCTAGACAAACTGATAAAGATCGGCAATAATTCTCTATATTCGTTTACCGCGTCTTTCTTAGGTGTGTGCTTATATGTGCTGCCGATCATTTTTGATGCTACTTCAAATGAATCAATTTTTCCTGTAGCATATAGACCTAAAATACAAGCGCCTAGACACGAACTTTCATAAACTTCAGGAACAACGACTTCTGTATCAAAAATATCTGACATCATCTGGCGCCAAATTTCCGACCGCGCAAAGCCACCCGTAGCTTGAATCCGGCTTACCGGTTCATCCATACATTCAACGAGTGCTAAGAACACCGTGTACAGATTGTAGATGACACCTTCCAAGGCTGCTCGGATCATATGCTCTTTCTTGTGTGACAACGTTAGACCAAAAAAGGAGCCTCGTACATCCGAGTTCCATAATGGAGCACGTTCACCTGCAAGATAAGGGTGGAAAAGCAATCCATCAGCACCTGGTCTAACTCGCTCTGCTATCTTGGTTAGAATTTCATAAGGGTCAATTCCTAAGCGCTTTGCGGTTTCAAGTTCAGATGCGGCAAATTCATCTCTGATCCAGCGGAGTACTACGCCTCCATTATTGACTGGACCTCCGATAACCCAATGGTTTTCTGTTAATGCGTAACAGAAGATTCTTCCTTTTTCATCGGTTTGCGGCTTATCTATGATTGTGCGAATCGCACCGCTTGTCCCGATAGTTACCGCAATTTCACCTTTTCCGATGGCATCAACACCTAAATTCGATAACACCCCATCACTTGCACCGATAACAAATGGTGTTTGTGTATCAATTCCGATCTGCTTGGCCAAATCGGTTTGACAATCTTTAAAAATAGAAGTTGTTGGGACTAGGACAGGTAACTGATCACGTGAAATTCCTGCAATCGTTAATGCTTCTTCATCCCAAGCTAGATCCTTAAGATTCATCAGTCCTGTAGCTGAAGCTAGGGAATGGTCAATCACATATTGATCAAAGAACTTTTTAAAGATGTACTCTTTAATCCCTATATATTTTTTTGTTTTGGATGCAATCTCCGGATATTCATTTACAAGCCAAGTGATTTTGCTTAACGGACTCATCGGATGAATAGGGGTTCCTGTTCGCATATAAACTTCATGCCCGTTCAGCTCTTCTTTTATTTTGCGAGCCCAAGCCTCACTTCGATTATCTGCCCAGGTGATGCAAGGTGTGAGAGGTTGATCGTTTTCATCCATCGCTAT
The DNA here is from genome assembly GCF_014635025.1 of Fictibacillus barbaricus. Taxonomy (GTDB): domain Bacteria; phylum Bacillota; class Bacilli; order Bacillales; family Fictibacillaceae; genus Fictibacillus; species Fictibacillus barbaricus. Next base: position 1,811,065 of record NZ_BMCE01000001.1, read on the forward strand.
AACACTGTGCATCGCGCTGCTGAATGAAACAAAAGCAATCGCGTCTTTTTGGCAGTTTGATCGTTTTATTAAATTTGTAAGGGCTTGCAGAACAGTCTGGAAAATTTCCTCTGGATCTTGAACAGCTGTTGATATGTCAGGTGTATGAAGAGGGTATCCAATATTCTCTTGCTGAATGACTTTTCCAGATTCATTGAAAAGAACAGCTTTTGTACTGGTTGTTCCGATGTCGACTCCTATCATATAACTGGTTTTCTTTCTTGCTGTTTCGTCGATATCTACCATTGTCATTACTCCTTTTCTTGCCCCCATGCTTTGGATAGCATTCGTTGCGACATCCAAAGGTCATCTACTTTTCCTTGTACATCATCAAAGTTTTGATGTAAGGACTGAATCATGATTTCTCTGTCTTTTGTTTTAATGGCATCAATATACAGTTTGTGGTTATTAACAATACGCGAGATATCATCGTACTTTTCGTTGAAATGCATGCGCATTGATAAAAGAATGAAACTTTCCATTACAGGTTTTGTATTGTTCCAAATCATTGAGATATACGAATGATCGATTGCCCGAATGATGGTCTCATGGAATAGAACATCCTGATAAGCAAACTCGTCTGCATCCTTGTACTTAATCGCAATCTGCATCATTTCTAAGATCTTATTAAGTTCTCTCACAAGATCTGCAGTGTCTATTTTTACAAGACGTTCGAATACGAAAGTCTCAATAAGAAGACGTACATCGTAAATTTCTTCAACTTCTTTCTCTTTAATGCCAATGACTATAGCACCCATTCGTTCTAATCGAATAAGATTTTCGTTCGCCAATACCCTCAAAGCTTCTCTTATCGGTGAACGGCTAACATTGTATTCTGCTGCTAATTTATTTTCGGAAAGGATGGTACCGCTTTCAATCAGACCAGAAATAATCCGCATTCTAAGTTCGCATGTAACACGTTCGCCAGCCGAAGCCTTGGAAAGCCATTTTTCGGGATAAAGAGAATCTGTAGGTTCCTTCAAAAAATAACCTCCTTCATAAATACGAGTATACTTGTATACAAGTTATTATAGTACAGTGGTTTTAAAATGCAAGCGCTTTACAAAATGAATTTTCTTCCATTACTTCTTTCAAAGACAAAGATTGCGTGGACTATATGGAGAAGGAAACGGATAGTACGTATCAATAGAAGTATTCTTGGGTATATAAACAGTTTCTATTTGGGCGTTAATAGGTTTGGATGTGAGTGTTAATCTGTCGGAGAGGGGTGGGACAAATGATTTCGGGGTAAACATGAAAAAAAATAAAAGACACGTACCGCAAAATAAAGTTTTCACATAAAAAAGAAGCTGCTTAAAGTGTATACTTTAAGTCAGCCCCCAATTTTTCTTCTTTACAATCCACTTGGAGAAAGTGCGATCGCTTTTAATGCATGATCCAGGTCATAGATTAGATCGTCTACTGTTTCTATACCAACGGATAGACGGATTAATTCAGGTGTAACGCCAGATTTTCTTTGTTCTTCCTCAGACAACTGCTGATGTGTAGTGCTGGCTGGATGGATAATCAATGATTTTGAATCTCCAACGTTAGCCAGGTGAGAGAAAATGCTTACATTTTCAATCAATTTCTTACCTTCTTCAATGCCGCCTTTCACACCGAAAGTAAGGATTGCACCTGCACCTTTAGGCAAATATTTTTGTGCCAATTCATAATAAGGGCTGCTTGGAAGACCTGCATAGTTCACCCAATCCACTGAGGGATGGTTTTCTAAGAACTTCGCTACTTTTAATGTGTTCTCAACGTGTCGTTCGACGCGCAACGCAAGTGTTTCTAATCCTTGAATGAACAAGAACGAGTTAAAAGGGGAAATGGAAGATCCTAAGTCACGAAGCAGCTGAACGCGAGCTTTTAAGATATAAGCAAGCGTACCAAATGCTTCTGTATATACGATTCCTTTGTAGCTTGGATCTGGTTCCGTAAGACCAGGGAATTTTCCGTTATTCCAATCAAATTTTCCAGAATCAACGATAACACCGCCAACAGATGTTCCGTGACCGCCTATAAACTTTGTAGCAGAATGAACGACAATATCGGCACCATGCTCGATCGGACGACAGAGGTAAGGAGTAGCAAGTGTGTTATCTACAATCAGCGGAACACCAGCTTCATGTGCGATATCTGCGATTGCCTGTATATCTGCCACATCAATCTTCGGATTTCCGATCGTCTCGATGTATACCGCTTTTGTTTTTTCCGTAATTGCCTCTTTAAACGATTGAAGGTTATCAATATCAGCAAATTGTGTTTGGATGCCGAGTTTCGGAAGTGTTACAGAGAAAAGATTATACGTTCCTCCATAAAGAGAAGTAGAAGCTACGATCTCATCGCCTGACCCCGCAATATTAAAGATTGCATTAGTGATAGCTGCCTGACCTGATGCAAGGGCAAGGGCACCAACTCCGCCTTCTAATTTCGCGATCGTTTGCTCAAACGCATCCTGTGTCGGGTTCATTAGACGTGTATAGATGTTCCCAAATTCTTTTAACGCGAATAAGTTAGCCGCATGTTCCGTGCTGTTAAACTGATAAGACGTTGTCTGATAGATAGGTACCGCACGTGCTCCTGTGGCAGGGTCTACCTTCTGACCTTCATGCAGTGAAATCGTCTCGAATCCATAATCTCTTTTTTGGTTTTGTTCGCTCATTTTCAAATCTCTCCTCAACGTTATTGATTTTTTTTGCATCCAATTTGATTCAGATTCAACTTATCCAACAAAAAAGACCTCTTCTAAAAGAAGAGGTCCCGATGATTTCACACGATCGAAGTCTCATCTTTCAGAACGTTAACAGTTCTGCTGAAATTAGCACCATGCGTGTACGCTGGTTGCCGGGCTTCATAGGGTCAGTCCCTCCGCCTCTCTGGATAAGAAGATTTGAATATTGAATTAAGATTTATAATACATAGCTCATTATCAATAGTCAACAGAATTTTTTAAAAATTTAGGATTTTTATTCTTCGGGTCACTTTTTACAGCATAGATTATACCGACAGCCCAGAAAGAAACAAGAACAAAGTAGATCGAGAACATCAAGTTAGACGACAAACCAGCCGTATGAAGCAGAGTACGAGTATTTGTTAGAATGATTAATCCACCGACTAGGACACCTAAGATATGTGAAGGAATCAATCGAACAAGCCAAGCCGCAATTGGAGCTGCAATTACACCACCTGCCATCAAAGCACCAACCCAGAGCCATTCTACCTGTTCCCAGCCAAGTGAGATAAAGAAACCGATAGAAGCTGCGACCGCTACGGCAAATTCACTTGTATCTACTGAGCCAATTACTTTTCTTGTTTTCATATCCTGCTTAGCCATTAAGACAGGAGTCGTTACTGGACCCCAACCGCCGCCTCCTGTTGCATCCAAGAATCCCGCCAGTAGGCCAAGCGGCAAAAGCTGTTTTTTTGTAAAGGGTTTAGCTGCTGCCCGTTTCTCTCCAAGCTTAAACAGAAAACGATATAGAATATAAATACCGAGCAGAATGAGAAAGATGGATATATAAGGTTTAACAATATCTCCAGGAAGGCTGCTTAAAAAACACGCTCCTGCAAAAGCCCCGATCGATCCGGGAAGTATTAGCCGAAGAACAACCTGCCGATCAACGTTTCCAAACTTAATGTGAGATATTCCTGATGCGGCAGTAGTTACGACTTCAGCTAAGTGAACAGATGCAGATGCAGCTGCTGGTGCTATTCCTGCTACTAAAAGCAATGAAGTGGACGTAACTCCATATGCCATTCCAAGGGATCCATCGATCAATTGAGCAACAAGTCCAATTAGAGCTAGAACGATTAACTTTTTCATCATATTCCTCCTCAAAATAAAAAGGCCCTTAACAAGTTGTTAAGAGCCTTCGGTTTTTCCGATCAGCGATGCGGATGAAATTTTAGTTATTACTATATGTTCCCAAAAGACAAATTGTCAACTGTTAGTTTGAATTTTTTTTAAAAAATGAAAAATAAAAAAATAGGTCTTGATATCCACTTCAGATGTGTTATGATTTTAAAAAATTAAACTCTTATCAAGAGTGGTGAAGGGATCTGGCCCGATGAAACCCGGCAACCTGCGAAGCGTAAGGTGCTAACTCCAGCAGAATGTTTTTACATTTTGGAAGATAAGGTAATACGTTTACCTCCACTATCTTGCCGAAATGGGAAGGTTTTTTTATTTTTAAAGAGATATTTTTTTAAAAAGGGAGGCAGTGGAGTGGCTAAAGAAAATAGTGCATACGATTTTCTTCCTCAGCTTCAACAAATGTTGAGCAGTATCAAATTCGGATCAATCACGTTGATCGTACAAGATGGAAAAGTGATTCAGTTGGAAAAAAACGAGAAAGTAAGAATTAAATAGCTCGCTGACTAGAAAACTAGAGGCGGTTTTAACGAAGGGGTAAAGTCCTAAAAACGTTAAAGCCGCTTTTTTGTTGGCTAAAAGGAGGTTATACGTTGCTAACTTATGAAACATGGGTCAACGAAATCCATGAATTTGATCCTGTTAACCCTACAAAAGGTGCACTGCCTGTATTGAAGTGGGCATATGAAACATATGGTGACGATCTGGTTTATGCCTGCAGTTTTGGTATTGAAGGAAGCGTATTGGTGGACCTTGTCCATCAAGTAAAAGCTGATGCCCAAATTGTATTTCTTGATACGCAGCTTCATTTTAAAGAAACCTATGAAGTCATTGAAGCAGCAAAGAAAAAATATCCAACACTCCGTATCAAGTTGAAAACTCCCGCTTTAACTCTTGAAGAACAAGCGGGTAAACATGGCGAGGAACTCTGGAAAGTGAATCCGAACCAATGCTGCAGAATCAGGAAAGTAATTCCTTTAGAAGAAGAGCTTAACGGAGTAAAGGCATGGCTATCTGGGCTGCGCCGTGAACAGTCTCCTACTCGTCAAAATACACAATATGTTAACCGGGATGAGCGTTTTAAGAGCATTAAGATCTGTCCGCTCATTCACTGGACATGGAAAGACATCTGGCGGTATGCGCATAAGTATGATCTGCCCTATAACAAACTTCATGATAACGGCTATCCGAGTATTGGGTGCGCACCATGTACGAACACTGTGTTAAACGCAGATGACCTTCGCTCTGGACGATGGTCGGGAACTGGAAAACTAGAATGCGGGCTGCATCAAAATCCGTAGAGAGAATAAGAAAAATGGAAGAGGAGAGAAACGAATATGAGTACCATACAGCCTCATGGTGGAATTTTGATCAATCGCTATCATCCTGAAACATCTTTTCAGCACATAAAAAAAGAAATAATTCTAGATGCAACAGCTTTAAGTGACCTTGAATTGGTCGGAATTGGAGCATACAGCCCGATAACAGGGTTTCTAAATCAACAAGACTATCAAGGTGTCTTGAATGAGATCAGATTAAGTGATGGAACAGTGTGGAGTCTGCCAATCACATTACCGGTATCACATGCAACGGCACAAAAATTGAGTACAGGAGAACAGGTACGGCTAACGTATGATGGCGATACATACGGCATCTTACAAGTTGGAGATATTTATACTCCTGATAAACGATTAGAAGCAGAAAAAGTTTATAAAACGGCTGATTCCGATCACCCTGGTGTAAAAAAAATGTACGAACGTCCTTCTGTCTATGTAGGGGGAGACATCACTCTTGTTAGACGCCCTGACAAAACAGCATTCATAGACTATCATCTGGATCCTATTGAAACGAGAAAAAGGTTTAAAGACTTAGGCTGGAAAACCGTAGTAGGCTTCCAGACAAGAAATCCTGTTCACCGTGCACACGAATATATTCAAAAGACAGCGCTTGAAACAGTGGATGGTCTCTTTTTAAACCCGCTTGTTGGTGAAACAAAGTCTGATGATATCCCAGCAGATGTTCGGATGGAAAGCTATCATGTCCTTCTACAAAACTATTATCCGGCTGATCGAGTATTCCTGGCTGTCTTTCCCGCAGCAATGCGCTATGCCGGACCGCGTGAGGCGATCTTTCACGCCATTGTGAGAAAAAACTACGGCTGTACACATTTCATAGTCGGCCGGGATCATGCTGGGGTTGGTAATTATTATGGAACCTATGAAGCACAAGAAATCTTCTCGCAGTTTACAGCTGATGAAATCGGGATAACAACGCTCTTCTTTGAACATAGCTTCTACTGCAAGAAGTGTGAAGGGATGACTTCTTCTAAAACGTGTCCACATACGAGTGAAGATCATGTAATTTTATCTGGAACAAAAGTACGGCAACTTTTAAGAAATGGTGAATTACCTCCTAGCACGTTCAGCCGCAAAGAAGTTGTAGAAGTTTTAATAAAAGGACTAAGAAAACATGAAGAAAACGAGTTAAAGGGAGATTCAAATGAGCAAACCGCACAATATTACCTGGCACGATAGTTCGATCACCAAGGAAGACAGACGAAAGCAAAACAACCATTCCAGTTTTGTTCTTTGGTTTACAGGACTTTCTGGATCAGGAAAATCCACCATTGCCAATGCACTTTCAAAAGAGCTTTACGAACGGAGCATCCGAAACTATGTCCTGGATGGGGACAACATTCGAAATGGGTTAAACCGAGATCTTTCATTTTCGGATAACGATCGAACTGAAAACATTCGACGTATTTCAGAAGTCTCTAAACTTTTTGTGGATAACGGGACAGTTGTACTTACTGCCTTTATCTCTCCTTTTTTACAAGATCGACAAAAGGCGAAGGAAATTGTTTCAGAAGAAGAGTTTTTCGAGATTTTTGTATCTTGTCCTATTGAAGAGTGTGAAAAAAGAGATCCAAAAGGTTTGTACAGCAAAGCTCGTAAAGGTGAGATACCGGATTTTACTGGAATCGATTCTCCCTACGAAGAGCCTGTATCACCTGATATTACGATTCATACAGACGAACAAAGTGTAATGGAGAGTGTTGAGACTATCATAAATCACTTGAAAAACAGGAAACTGATTTAGTTCAGGATAAAGGAGATTAAATTTTATGGCATATGAAAAAGCGTGGGCTGATAATCCGAAGATCAATAAAACAGAACAGAAAAAGCTTGTGAAAGACGGATTAAAAATATTTGATGATATCCCTATCTACGCACAAAACGGCTTTTCCTCGATTCCAAAAGAAGAATGGGATAGTTTTAAGTGGGCGGGCCTTTACCTGCAGCGCCCTAAAGAGGACGGTTATTTTATGATGAGGGTAAATGTTCCTTCAGGTATTTTAAGCTACGAGCAAGTAATAACTCTGGCAAACATTTGTAAAGACTACGGAAGAAATGTGTTCGATATCACAACGCGTCAGGCCATTCAGTTTCACTGGCTGACGATTGAACAGATTCCGGATATTTTCCGAAGATTGGAAGCTGCTGGTTTATCTAGTGCTGGGGCATGTGGTGATATTACACGAAACATTATTGGGAACCCAATTGCAGGCATCGACCCGCATGAACTGTTTGATACAACTCAAATCGTAAAGGAAGTATATGAGTTCTTTCAGCATAATGAAGATTTCTCGAACTTACCGAGAAAATATAAGATGTCCATTAGTTCAAACGTGAATAACAGCGCTCATGCTGAGATTAACTGTGTGGCTTTTACCCCAGCTTATAAAGTGATCGATGATAAAGAAATCGCAGGTTTTCATATTAAAATCGGTGGAGGTTTATCTTCAAGACCATTCTTGGCACAGCCGCTAGATGTTTTTATCGAACCACATCAAGTGAAAGAAGCCGCTATCGCGATCACGACGATTTTCCGTGACTATGGCTACAGGGAAAAACGTCACCTCGCACGTCTTAAATTCTTGATGGCAGACTGGGGACCAGAAAAGTTCAAAGAAAAACTCTTGGAATATACAGGGCCACTCCCTTCAAAAGGTAAAGATGCCTTGAAAAAATGGAATGGCGGTTACTTCTATGGTGTACACCCGCAAAAGCAGGAAGGTTTAAGTTATGTAGGCTTTAACGTGCCAGTAGGACGACTCCATGCGGATGAAGTGTTAGAGTTAGCAGAAATCGCGAAGAAATATGGAGATGGCGAAATTCGGACGTGTAATTCACAGAACTTAATCATTCCAAATGTTCACAATCGACATGTTGAGTCGCTCCTCCAAGAAAGCTTATTTAAACGTATTACCACTCAGCCTCTTTCTTTTATCGGGCACTCTGTTTCTTGTACCGGTATTGAATATTGCAACTTAGCCCTTGTTGAAACAAAAGAACGGATGCGCAGGATTGCTGAAAATCTGGATCAGCGTATAACGCTAGATGTACCGGTTAGAATCCATATGGTCGGGTGCCCTAATTCTTGCGGTCAGCGTCAAATTGCCGATATCGGGCTTCAAGGAGTTCTATTAAAGAACAAAGACAAGAAGATGGTGCAGGCATTCGAGATTTATGTGGGTGGGACACTTGATGATGGCGGAAAGTTTAATGAAAAGTTAAAAGGAAAGTTTCATGGAGACCTATTAGCTGAAGTATTATTCCGTTTCCTTACCTTCTTTAAAGATACAAAACTGCCGTCAGAAACGTTCTTTGACTATATAAACAGACTAGGGCTTGAACAGCTTCAATTAGAATTAGATCGAATTGCCGACGAATTAGAAGAAAAGGTTTCATAAAAGGAGGCTTAAGCTATGTATTTATACCGCTTTGAAGTGATATCCCAATCAGAGGAAATTCCTGTAGTGGTTGCTGCTTCTACAGATGAACAGGCGTTTCAGTTAGTAGAGGTTGAACTGGAAAAGTACTTTTTAAAACAGCCTGACGTGGATGAGATCTCTCTTTATGAAAAGAAAAAGATACGAAGCGGAAACGGGTTTGTCCTTTTTGAACGGGAAACGATATTAAATACTTAAGGAGTGATGATGATGGGAAAAGTATATCTTGTCGGAGCTGGCCCAGGTGATCCAGGGCTTATAACAGTTAAAGGCTTGCGCTGTATACAAGAAGCCGATGTGATTTTATATGATCGATTGGTCAATAAGGAACTTCTCTCATATGCTAAACCGGATTGTGATCTGATCTATTGCGGTAAATTGCCAAACTATCATTTTATGAAACAAGAAACGATCAACAGTTTCTTAGTGAAACATGCACAAAAAGGAAAGGTAGTAACCCGACTTAAGGGCGGGGATCCTTTCGTGTTCGGCAGAGGCGGTGAAGAAGCAGAAACCCTTGCAAAGAACCGTATTGCCTTTGAGGTGGTTCCTGGGATTACATCAGGAATTGCAGCACCTGCGTATGCTGGTATTCCAGTCACACATCGGAACATCGCTTCAAGTTTTGCTGTTGTAACAGGACATCGCAAAAAGGGTGATGAAGAAGAGTTAAAATGGGACAGTTTAGCTAAAGGAATCGATACGTTAGCGATCTATATGGGAGTTGGCAACCTTCCCTATATTTGCGAACAGCTAACAAAGCACGGAAAGAGCATGAATACTCCTGTTGCGCTCGTTCAATGGGGATCGTTTGAAAATCAGCGAACGGTAACAGGTACATTGGAAACGATTGTAGAGATTGTTCGCTTAGAAGAAATAGAGAACCCAAGTATGATCATTGTCGGTGAAGTGGTACGTCTGCGAGATGAACTTAAATGGTTTGAACAGCTGCAGGAAGAACCGATTGAGCTTGCTGCCATAAGTGGTGTTCGTTAAATGAAAGCATTGCTCTTTATCTGTCATGGTACAAGGCTTAGGAAGGGGCGTATCGAAGCTGAAGAATTTGTTAGACTTTGCATGGCGTCTGTTGATGTACCGATTAAAGAAATTTGTTTTTTAGAGCTGTCTGAACCTTCCATCGCTCAAGGATTTGATACGTGCATACAAAAAGGAGCAACGAGCATCTCCGTTGTTCCTGTGTTTTTATTATCAGCTAACCATATAAAAATCGATATTCCAAAAGAACTGCGGCATCTGCAAACCAAATATCCTGAAACAGAAGTGATCTATGGCCGTGCATTCGGTGTGCATGAAGCCATTCCTCATTTATTATGGGAGAAAATAACGAATAGTGCTATAAGTATAAATGGAAATTCACAAGTTTTACTGGTAGGAAGAGGCAGTACAGATGGAGATGTGAAGCGGGATCTGGAGAAGATTGCGTCAAATGTTCAGAGCCATTTTGGTATTCCCAGTATTCAAGCCTGTTTTTTAACTGGATCAAGTCCAAGCTTTGAAGAAGCCTTATGGTGCGTCCGGGATAAATACGCACAAGTAATTGTAGTACCTTATCTATTGTTTTCAGGTCTTTTGATAAATGGAATGAAACTGACCATAAACCGCTATCTGCAGCAGTCACAACAAGAGGTGGTACTCTGTGATACGCTAGGCTATCATCCGATTCTAAAAGAAGTTTTACTTACAAGAATTAAAGAAACACTTCATACGAACGATTATGCATTTTCTTAAGAAGTGAGGAATTCTATGTATCCTATCCATATAAACTTGTCTGGCAAGCCTGTCGTTGTAGCGGGCGGCGGGTTGGTCGCTTATCGAAAGATTAAAGATTTGTTAGAACAAGATGCGTATGTTACTGTTGTTAGTCCTGAAGCAGTTGAGGACATACAGAAATGGCATTCTCAAAAAAAACTTGAATGGGCTGAAAGAAAAGTAAGGGTTGAAGACCTTCAAGAAGCTTTTTTAATTATTGCAGCGACCAATTCTAGTGAAGTTAACTCATGGATTGCAGCACAAGCAAAAACACACCAGCTCGTTAATGTAGCGGATCAGCCTCATCTTGGCAACTTTATCATCCCAAGTGTTGTAAAAAGAGGGAAGCTCGTTCTCTCTGTCTCAACCTCAGGGGCTAGTCCTAGCCTTTCCGCTTCTATAAAAAAAGAGCTCCAGCAACGATACAGTGAAGACTATGAATCTTATTTAGATTTTTTATTTGAATGCAGATCAATAATTAAGAAGGAATTTCCGGAAGAAAGTCGAAAATCATTATTAACAAAGCTCACAGACGCGTCTTATATCCATGAAGCCGACAAAAGAAACGTATATAAACAGGCATTAATCAGTGAAATTCAACGTAAGTATGTTAGTAAACCAATAACAGAATAAACCCTTATCAAGAGAGGTTGAGGGAGCGGCCCTATGAAACCTCAGCAACCAGCAGCAATACGCTGAAATGGTGCTAATTCCTGCGAGTTCCTATCGGACTTGTAAAGATAAGAAGACCAAAACGCTGAAAAAAAGTCTTCTTTTATAGAAGGCTTTTTATTTTTATATAGGAGGCTATCATGAGTTTAGTAACAGACTTAGAACAAAACAAAATACTGATCGGTGATGGTGCGATGGGAACGCTTCTTTATTCCTATGGGTCGGACTTTTGTTATGAGGAGTTAAACCTTTCACAAGAAGAACAGATCTATAATATCCACCGTGCTTATTTAGACGCTGGCGCTGATATGATTCAAACCAATACATATGCCGCGAACTACTCAAAACTCGAGCGCTATGGCCTTCAAGATCAAGTAAAAGAGATCAATAAAGCAGCTGTTCAGATAGCTAGAAATGCTGCTAGAAGTAAATATGTTGTGGGTACGATCGGCGGTATACGCGGTATTAAGCCAAACAGTACCCCACTTGATGAGATCAAGCGCAGTTTTCGTGAGCAGCTGTATTGTTTATTGATGGAAAATGTAGACGGCATCCAGCTTGAAACGTATTATGACCTGCAAGAACTAGAAACGGTTTTAGAGATTGCTCGGAAAGAAACATCACTTCCGATCATTGCCCAAGTATCTCTTCAAGAAGTTGGATTTATGCAAGACCGCACACCTATTTCAGACGCTTTGTCACGCCTAGAGAATATTGGTGCAGATGTAGTGGGATTGAACTGCCGGCTGGGTCCTTATCACATGCTGATGACTTTAGAAGAAGTACCTTTACCAAAAAGAGCATTTCTTTCAGCTTTTCCTAATGCTTCACTCCCATCTTACACTGATGGCCGGTTTAAGTATGAAGGAGACGCTGACTATTTTAAAGAGTGCGCCCATTTATTTAGACAGCAAGGTGTTCGTCTGTTAGGCGGCTGTTGTGGAACGACGCCAGCTCATATTCATGCCTTTTCTAGCGAACTAAAAAACTTGGAGCCTGTAACTGAAAAAGAAGTGAAACAAAGAAAAAGAAAGATTGTTATTCAATCGGCATCAAAGTCCAATTATACCCCGCTTTGTGAAGAGGTAAAAAAGAAACAATCTATCATCGTTGAATTAGATCCGCCTAGAAAACTAGATACATCACGTTTTATGGAAGGCGCAAAAGCGTTAAAAGAAGCGGGAATCGATGCTCTTACTCTTGCTGATAATTCACTTGCTTCACCACGTGTATGCAATTCCGCATTAGGATCTATTGTTCAATCACAGTTAAATCTTCGTTCGCTTGTTCACATCACCTGCCGTGACCGGAATCTGATTGGTCTTCAGTCCCATTTAATGGGTCTGCACACACATGGGATCCATGAGATCCTAGCTGTTACAGGAGATCCGGCAAGCGTAGGAGATTTTCCAGGGGCTTCGTCTGTATATGATGTAACGTCTTTCGAACTCATTAAGCTGATTAAACAGTTTAATCAAGGGTTATCACTCTCTGGAAAAGAGCTGGGTGAAAAAACAGCCTTTACGGTCGGAGCTGCTTTCAACCCAAATATTCGCTCCATTGATAAAGCGGTTGAAAGGTTAGAGAAAAAGATCGCATATGGCGCAGATTACTTTATTAGCCAGCCTGTATTTTCAGAGCAAAAGCTGATCGATACGTATGAAGCAACAAAGCACATCGATAAACCGATCTATATTGGGATCATGCCGTTAACATCTTCACGAAACGCTGAGTTTCTTCATCATGAAGTACCGGGAATCAAGCTCTCAGATACTGTTCGCGACCGTATGGGCAAGCATAAAGATGATCCAAAACAGGCGTGCAAAGAGGGCTTGCTGATCGCAAAGTCTTTACTCGATACAGCCATGGAACTCTTCAACGGAATATATCTCATTACCCCATTTATGCGGTACGAACTTACGGTTGAACTCGCTCAATATGCAAGAGCCAACCATCCGTCACTACTAGCCAGGAGGTCACAGAATGCCTAAGTCATCATTCGAAAAACAACTGGAGTCAAAAATCTTAATCATGGATGGTGCCATGGGTACGATGCTTCAAGAAGCAAAACTTACACCAGAAGATTTTGGCGGTGAGGAATACGACGGGTGTAATGAGTATCTTAACGTAACGGCACCTGAAGTGATCGAATCCATTCATGATAAATACCTGCAAGCTGGAGCAGATATCATCGAAACCAATACATTTGGCGGGACGAATCTTGTACTCGATGAATACAGCCTTGGAAAAAAAGCATACGAGATCAATAAGCTTGGAGCTGAGATCGCAAGAAGAGCAGCTGATGCTGTAACGACAAAAGAATGGCCGCGTTTTGTAGCAGGCTCACTAGGACCAACGACAAAAACATTGAGTGTAACAGGCGGCACAACGTTTGATGCATTAAGAGAGGCTTATGCAGAACAAGCACGGGGCTTGATTGATGGGGGGGCAGATCTTCTCCTTTTAGAAACGAGCCAAGATATGCTGAATGTCAAAGCGGGTTTTCTTGGGATAGAACAAGCCATTGAACAAACAGGGAAAAGAATACCACTTATGGTGTCTGGAACGATCGAGCCGATGGGTACGACGCTTGCCGGTCAGTCAATCGAAGCGTTTTATATCTCGTTGAAGCATATGAACCCGATTGCTGTAGGGTTGAACTGTGCAACAGGCCCTGAATTCATGCAAGATCATATTCGGTCATTGTCTGATCTTTCTTCTACAGCGGTCAGCTGTTATCCGAACGCTGGCCTGCCAGATGAAGAAGGACAATATCACGAAACACCTGAATCACTTGCAGCTAAACTAACAGGCTTTGCAGAAAAGGGTTGGCTGAACATTGTTGGCGGCTGCTGCGGAACAACTCCTAAACATATTGAAGCTCTTTCAAAAGTGATGAAGAACTATTCACCTCGAAAGCCCAAAGTCAGCGAAACTCATATGGTCTCCGGAATCGAACCTTTTATCTATGATGACCCTACATTACGTCCCATCATGGTCGGTGAACGTACTAACGTCATAGGGTCACGGAAGTTTAAACGTTTGATTGCAGAGGGTAAGTTTGAAGAAGCCGCTGAAATCGCCAGAGCTCAAGTAAAAGGCGGCGCACATGTACTGGATGTCTGTTTAGCTGACCCAGACCGAGATGAACGAATCGATATGGAGAAATTCATGAAAGAAGCCGTTAAAAAAGTAAAGATCCCATTTGTGATCGACTCTACCGATGAAGACGTTATTGAGTTGGCTTTAAAATACTCACAGGGTAAAGCGATCATCAATTCGGTTAACTTAGAGGACGGTGAAGAACGTTTTGAAAAAGTGATACCTCTTTTGCATAAATATGGTGCTGCTGTTGTAGTCGGAACCATTGATGAAAGAGGCATGGGTGTCTCAGCAGAAAGAAAGCTTGAAATTGCTATGAGATCTTATGAGCTTTTAGTAAAAAAGTATAACGTGTCACCTTCGGATATCATATTTGATCCACTTGTGTTTCCGGTTGGAACGGGTGATGAACAGTATATAGGTTCAGCCAATGAAACCGTTGAAGGCATACGATGGATCAAAGAACACTTTCCGGAATGTTTAACGATCTTAGGTGTCAGTAACGTATCTTTTGGATTACCTCCTGTAGGCCGGGAAGTATTGAATGCTGTCTACCTCTATCACTGTACGCAAGCAGGATTAGACTATGCGATCGTAAACACAGAAAAACTTGAGCGATTCGCTTCTATTGCTCCTGAAGAGATTGAGATGTCAGAAAATCTTTTATTTAAGACAACTGAAGAGTCCTTATCTCTTTTTACAGATTTTTATAGAGGAAAAAAGAAAGAATCTAAATCGAAATTACCTGACATGACATTAGAAGAGCGGCTTCAATATTATATTTTAGAAGGTACGAAAGAAGGGTTAATTCCTGACCTGGAGATCGCGCTGCAAAAATATGAAACTCCTTTAGGTATCATAAACGGACCTTTAATGGATGGGATGAAAGAAGTGGGACGGCTGTTCAACGAGAATCAGCTCATTGTCGCTGAAGTTCTGCAAAGTGCTGAAGTCATGAAGGCATCCGTTGCATTTTTAGAACCTTACATGGAAGCGAGTGATGAATCTGCATCAAAAGGAAAAGTGCTGCTTGCTACTGTAAAAGGTGATGTACATGATATCGGAAAGAACTTAGTAGACATCATTTTAAGCAACAATGGTTTTAAAGTGGTCGATCTAGGCATTAAAGTAACATCCCAAGAATTGATTGAAGCGGTTAGAAAAGAAAAACCAAACATTATCGGCCTCTCGGGATTACTCGTTAAATCAGCTCAGCAGATGGTCTTAACCGCAAATGACATGCGCGAAGCGAATATCTCAACTCCTATACTAGTGGGAGGTGCGGCATTATCCAGAAAGTTTACCGACACGAAGATCGCTAAAGAGTACGAAGGGCTGGTGTTATATGCGAAAGATGCTATGGAAGGCCTTTCGCTTTCCAATCAGCTCCAGACTCCAGACACATTTGATCAGCTCTCGGCTGATTATGAGGAAAGAAAAAGATCGAGCGCTCTGTCTCTAGCAAGCTCAGAAACTAAAACAGAGACTGGGGCAGCTACAGCAGTAAAAATCCGTTCGAAAGTTTCACGTACCGTACAAGTTTATATTCCTCAAGATACTAAAAGACATATTATTAAAAACATATCATTGTCACATATTCAGCCATACATCAACATGCAGATGCTGCTTGGCCACCATCTCGGGATTAAAGGAAAAATTTCTAGACTGCTAGAAGAAAAAGATGAAAAAACACTTCATATTAAGAGTGTCGTTGACAACTTATTAAAAGAAGCAAAAGAAAAAAACCTAATCCAGCCTGCAGCCATGTATCAATTTTTTCCTGCACAATCGGATGGAGAGGATGTTGTGATCTATGATCCTAACGATCGGCAGACGATCATTGAAAGATTTACCTTTCCTCGTCAAGAAAAAGAGCCTTATCTTTGTATAGCGGATTATCTAAAAGATAAAAACAGCAGGGAAATGGATTATGTAGGGTTCTTTTCCGTAACAGCAGGCAGAGGAATACGTGAGCTGGCTCTTCAATTAAAGAAAGAAGGACGATTCTTAGAAAGCCACGCGTTGCAAGCCTTAGCCTTAGAAACAGCTGAAGGCTTTGCAGAACTCATTCATCAGCAGATGCGTGATCGCTGGGGTTTTCCAGATTCAGTAGATTTTACGATGAGAGAACGTTTCTCTGCACGTTACCAAGGACAGCGTTTTTCCTTTGGCTACCCAGCCTGTCCGGAACTTGAAGATCAGCAAAAACTATTTAAATTAATTCAGCCAGAGGATATTGGTGTTCAGTTGACGGATGGCTGCATGATGGAACCAGAAGCATCTGTATCTGCTATTGTTTTTGCCCATCCGGAAGCGAGATATTTTAATGTGTTGAGTTGACCCATAGCACCTTATTTAGGTGCTATCTCTATTCATTAGTCTTTGGATAGAATCCAATCATACTTAGACATATTATGATTCTAAAGAAATGTATAATTTTCATTAAATTAAGACAATTTAGTGTGAAACCATTTCTTTTTCCATTATGATGATGAAAAGAAGAGGAGGGTGTTATGGTCATGAAACACTTTGAATTCAATCTGCCGACCATCATTCGAGCTGGAAACGGTGAATTTAGAAAAACGGGGACATACTTAAGGGGACTTATAGAGGGAACTCGAATCTTTATTGTAACAGATCCTGGGATCGAGCAAACTGGGTTCGTAAAACAGGCTATTCGAATGTTAGAACAGCAAGGTTTTGAAACCCGCATCTTTAATCAAGTGAGACCCAATCCACGGGATATAGATTGTAAAACGGGTGGTAAATCAGCAAGAGAATTTTGTGCAGATGCGATATTGGCAATAGGCGGAGGATCGGTTATCGATGCAGCGAAGGCGATTGCGATTATACAATGCCTAGGTGGTGAGCCTCAGGATTACGCTGGGCGAGATAACGTTCCCGAAAAAGTTACCCCTATAGCTGTTGTTCCTACTACTTCTGGAACAGGTGCAGAGGTAACACGGTCATCGGTTATTACCGATACAGCAAAAAAAATCAAATTCACGATCAAGGATGTTAATATCGCACCAGTCTTAGCGATTGTGGACCCCGAACTTACATATGGACTACCTGCCCACTTAACTGCATCCACAGGAATGGACGCCTTGGTGCATGCTATAGAGGCTTATACTTGTAAACTATCGAATCCCATATCAGACGGTCTGGCATTACAGGCAATGAAACACATCTATCCTTTTTTAAGAACAGCCGTAAATAATGGAAATAATCAAGAAGCCCGTTACAACTTGATGGTAGGTTCCACACTTGCAGGCATGGCTTTCTCTCATGCAGATGTAGCATCCGTTCACTGCATGGCAGAAGCGATCGGTGGCTTATATGATACTCCTCATGGGGTCGCAAATTCTATGTTCCTGCCATACATCGTTGAATACAACGCAGAGGCGGAACTAAAAAAACATGCAACGATCGCCAGGACGATAGGTATCGCTCATCAAAACGATTCAGATCAATATGCAACTGCACGTCTAGTGGATGAAATGAAGCAACTGGCAGAAGACCTATCCATCCCAACGTTTTCCTCTTTACCGGAAGTGAACGAAAAAGACTTCGTTTATCTTGCTGAGTCATCTTTCTTGAATGGCTCTACACCAAGCAATGCAAGGGAAATAACAAAAGAGGACTACCTGGAGCTATTTAAGATGGCATACTCAAAAGAAAATAAGGGAGTAAGCCCGCTTAAATAGAAATGCCATATACAATCCATTTGATGGCTTTACTTTATCAAAGCGTGTTAGACTTAAAAATTATTGTGGAAGGGAGGATGAAAAGGATGTCATTAGAGAGTGTATTAGCTCATTTCAAACAGTGGAATCGTGAAGGTGATGTGATGGAGTTTGAAACATCAAGTGCTACTGTTGAAGAGGCTGCCCATACAATTGGGGTTATCCCTGCTCGAATTGCGAAGACGTTATCCTTCAGGGGAGAAGGAGACAAATCCATTTTGGTCGTTGCCGCTGGTGATGCCAAAATCGATAATAAGAAATTTCGCCGCGAATTCGGTTTCAAGGCGCGTATGCTCACTCCAGAAGAAGTGTTAGAGGAGACTGGACATGTTATAGGCGGTGTTTGCCCTTTCGGATTAAATAAAGAAATGGATGTCTATCTAGATGTTTCGATGAAACGCTTCAATACACTTTTCCCCGCTTGTGGAACTCGAAACTCTGCCATCGAACTAACTTGCGATGAGTTATTCAAATATTCAACTGCTAAAGAGTGGATAGATGTTTGTAAAGGCTGGGAAGAATTCGAGTTTATTGGGACAGTAACTGTAAACAACGATGGACTTTGAAATTAATAGTTGTGAAGTAACGATTGAAATAAGCATCTATAAAAACAAGCCCCTTCACATTGGGAGGGGGCTTGTTTTTTCTCCTTCGTTTTTATCCTGATACTTGTAACCAAAAAAGTTACGCAGTTCAATTTCTAGTTTTCTGAAAGAATGCTTCGTGAGCTGTTTTTGGGTTGGCGAACCATTCCGCAATCGCATCTGCTTGTTCTTGATTTCCAACACCACTTAGAAGCATCTGAACAACATGCTCTGGTAAAGGTTGTGTCATCGCATTAGTCCATTCGGTGACTTCTTGGACATATGTTTTGACTCGTTTCCAGTAGGTGTTACCAAGTTGTTCATCCCATTTTTCATGTTTAAAATCTACGAGTGTTTCATATAGCTGCTCTGCGCAATAAGATGAAAGGTTGCATCCTTGTCCTGTGATCGGATCATTCAAAAAAACACTGTCCCCACAGCCTAAAACAAGCATGTCGTTAATTATCAGATAAGGCTTGCGTATTTCTGGTCTTATCGCGACCTGGAGGAAGGCATTTTCATCGGTCAAAGCGAATTTCTTTTTATCTAAACGTTTATGGATGTCAGGAAAAAAGGTTTCAACTGATTTATGCATTTGCTCTGTAAACGGATCCTGATCTTTGATACCTTTAAATGTATCCAACTCTCTATTTGGCACTGCCATAATAAAGAGAATGGTAGCCGGACCACGCTCAGTGATTGCGGGGATCTCAAACATTTCACCGATCTCTGGAAGTACAGTTACGTTTACGCCTAATGGAACGTTCGACTCAATACCTTCGAAATAGCCTACAATACATTTGCGCTGCGGAACATCAAATGGAGAAATGTCTTTTTCAATAGGAAAAGAGTAGAGTGGACCTGATTTCCCTGTGCAGTCAATCACTAAATCGTACTCATTTACTAAACTCTCTGCAAATGCATAGTTGACTTTACCTTGTTGAAAAGTTACACCTTTTGAGTTCAGATCATCCATGCATTCGGAAAAATAAAGGCGCTGGTCCACGGACAATGCATCTTCTTTTAACATACCGGTAAATAGTTTTTGTGTACCGATCGTAATATGAATACTTTTTAGCGGATCACTCTCTTTCCATTTTGGCATATGAAAACGAGCTTCCCGTTCTCGGGTTGGACCAAAATGAACTTGAGTAGACAGAACTCGTCCATTACGGATATTTTCCGCAGTGTTTGAGTGAACAACCGTGACAAGAAAATCTTCCTTAAGTGCATAAGCCAGCTGCAAACCAGCAGTACCACTTCCGATAATACATATTCGCTTTTTCAAGATTATCCTCCTTTATGATACGAATTTATAAAAGAAAGAACCTTTGGAACTCGGCGTTTTAAGTCTATTTACAATTCAGGTTACTGTAAATAAGACGAATTATTTAATTTAACTTTCATTTATAGGTAAATAAACACATCGCATACAAAGAAAGCAGGGAAGCGGGAATGTTAAAACAATACGAACAAACACTATTCAAATTAATCACTTCAGGACAAGGAACTTATGGAGTATCCATCTATCATTTTGAAACGGAAGAAGCATTTACTTATCAAGCCGATGAAGAGTTTTATTCAGCCAGCATTATCAAAATTCCAATAATGGCAGCTGTATTCGCTCATGCTGCGGAACGAAAATGCTCTCTATCTGAAACGATAAGAATTCGAGAAGAAGACATAGTGCCCGGTGATGGTATCTTAAAAAATTTAGCATCTAGGATGGAATGGACGGTCTACGATTTAATTGTCTTGATGATCATCGAAAGCGACAACACCGCTACGAATCTATTAATAGATTTGGTAGGTAAAGAGAACATCGGAGTACATATGAAAAGCTGGGGGTTTCATATCAGCAGACTTCATCATAAACTGCAGATCTCCCCCGACCGGAAGCATGATGAATCCAATGTTATTACACCTAGAGAGATAAATAAATTTTTGATTGATATGGCATTTGGAAGAATTGTATCGATAAATGCATGTAGACAGATGATCGATATTATGAAACAACAGAAAATGAATGATCTGCTCCCAAGACTCTTACCTGATACAGAAGGACCAATCGGTAGAATTTCTAATTGGGAACTTGCTCATAAAACAGGCTATGTATCTGGAATTGAGCATAACGTAGGGTTATTATACCTGCCAGGAAACACATTTTCTGTTACTGTTCTTAGCAAAAATGTGCCTACTCGTGAAGAACCGAAGGAAATTATAGGTAAGCTTGGTAAGTGGTTATATGAGAAAACTTTAAATGAGTTTACCATCTAGTCGTATTTTTCTTAGTACTATAGCACCCTTCTTAATAACTCTTTCATTCAAACAAGTAAAGATTGTTTAAAAACTAGTAAAAATATTCAAAACAAAATCTTCAGAATATTTTTATAATTAGTGAAAGGCTTGGATGAATTTAGATGGAGGGGGTTCATAATCATGTTTGTTAAAAAAGGTTTGGCTAGTTTAATGTTTGCTGTATTTTTAGGGATTATGCTGACTGGCTGTTCCACAGGTCAAAAGGCAGATCAACCTGGGACTGACACAGGAACATCATCGAAGAACTCAGACACATTGATTATTACTCGTTTATCGGATGCAGAAAATTTAGATCATCATTTTATGTCTACCATTAATGCAGCTACCATTACTCACGGGAAAATTTATGAAGGCTTAGTAGGCAGAGACAAAAATGGTAACTTTAGACCGATGTTAGCCGAAAAGTGGTCGCAAGTCGATGAAACGACGTGGGAATTCAATTTAAGAAAGAATGTAACCTTTCATGACGGCACTCCATTTAATGCTGAATCGGTAAAAGCGACATTTGACAGGTTGTTAGACCCAGATGTTGCTTCACCTAGAGCTGTAGTATTTAAAATGATCACGGAAGTAAAGATCATTGATGATAACACTATACACTTTATATTGAAAGAGCCTTTTTCACCGTTCTTGTCGATCTTAGCAAGCCATGAGGGTGGAATTATAAACCCTAAGACGATCAGTAAATATGGCAAGAAGATCATACAGGAGCCAAACGGAACCGGTCCATTTACTTTTGATTCATGGTCACCGGGTAAAGAAATAAAACTCGTTAAAAATAAAAAATACTGGGGTGAGTCTCCAGACCTTAACGCTGTTGTGTTTAAAGTAGTACCTGAAGAAACAACACGAGTTTCCATGATAGAAACAGGTGAAGCTCATATCGCTGAACCTCTTTCCGTTACAATGATGGATACAGTGGAAAGTTCAAAAAATGCACGTGTTTATCGAAGTGAAGGATACGGAACGGAGTACATCGGTTTTAACGTTAAAAAGACGCCATTCGACGATGTGCGCGTTCGTAAAGCTGTAGCTCATGCGATAGAAATGGAATCGATCATCGATGGTGTTTTCAGCAATGTTGGAACGAAAGCAAACTCCTTATTAGGTTCAAAAGTATTTGGCTATCATGAACAATTAAAAGCGTATGAATACAATTTAAACGAGGCAAAGCGATTATTGACTGAAGCCGGCTATCCAAACGGATTTAAAACATCATTAAAAACGATGGACAGCAAAGAAAGAATCAATTTGGCAGAAGTTGTTCAATCACAATTAAAAGGGATTGGTATAAAAGTTGATATTAAGGTCTTGGAGTATGGAACATTTGTTGAACAAGTAACTGGCGGAGATGCCGAAATGTTTATTATCAGCTGGAGGAATGCTACCGGAGACGCTGACTATAATCAGTACAATCTTTTCCACTCTAGTTCTCATGGAGCAGCAGGAAATACATTCTTTTATAGCAATAAAGAAGTGGACCGCTTGATTGAATCTGCCCGTGCTGTACAGGATGATCAAGAGCGTATTGAGCTATATAAAAAAGCGCAAGAATTAGAGATGAAGGATGCAGTATATGTTCCTGTTAGAGTCATTGAAAACATGGCTGCTGTCTCTAATGATGTGAGAGGATTTGAGATCAGCCCTTCTGGTTATTTAGAAATTAACGATATCTCAATAAAATAGAAGCAATATCAAAAAAGCCTTCTCCTTTTTAGAGAAAGGCTTTTTTCTTTAGTGGTTCTTAAAAGAAATCTTCATAAATGATATATACAATAATATAGCAGTAATTATACCTGTAAACCATGAGATAGAATAAAGAGGTGATAAGGAAGGAACATAGTTGCCTGCTAGACTTAACATTCCTGCTAAAAGTATTGATACAATTGCAGGTATACTAACAGCATTCTTCTTTATTGAACCATGATAGATCTGAGCTACATCAAGTTGTGATTTATTGATTAGAAAGTAGTCAGCAACCATTACACCAATAACGGGACTTAATAACCCCCCAATGATATTAAGAAAGACAAAGATACTTGTTGCATTCTCCATCAGTTTCCAGGGCATGATCAGGCATCCAAGAATAGAAGTAAGGAGTCCAGCCTTGATAAAGGTCAAATATTTCGGGAATAGGGCAGATAGCTGATTTCCAGCTGGAATGAGGTTGCCTGTTATATTTACGGATAATGTAGATAAACAAACCGTTAATAAAGAAAGTATAATGGCAGCAAGAAAATCAAATTGTTCAATCACTTCAAGAATGTTCCATATGGGTGTTCCGAATGCGATTTCTGAACCAATGATGATTGAGATACTTGCAATAGCAAAAAGAATATAAGTAGTCAGAATACCAAGCAGTTGCCCCAAAAACATTCCTTTAAAAGTACGTGAATATCTTGTAAAGTCTGAAACGCTTAAGATTGGAGCAACCCATGTGGCTAATATAGCAGAGATACACGTGAGCATTATAAATAGCCGATTGCCTTCAACACCTTTAGCCTCATATCTTAGAATTGAATCAACCCCCCCTGCAAGCTGCGTAAACCAAATGCTCATTCCGCCAAAGACAATAAAGATCAAAGGTGCTATAAATTTTGTCAAATTCCCAAGCGATTGAATTCCTCCAAAAATAAAAAAAACATGAATCATCCAGAATAATATAAACGAACACCAGCTGTGCATATTTAATCCTAAAAAAGATAAATCACCGCCGAGTGTTATATAACTAGGCCAAATTTTACCGATTAGTATAGAAATGGCTACACTTCCTGCATAAGTTTGTAGACCAAACCATAAGATTGAAGCAATCACACCTCGTAAAATTCCGGGAAACAAAGAGCCCTTTCCTCCAAAACTTGAACGAAGCAGCATCGAGTAGGGGATGCCGTATTTATAGCCCGCATGACCATTTAAGATTAATAGACCTGCCAGGATAATAGCAGAAATTAGTATAATAGCTAATACCTCGAAAACGGACAAGCCCATTGCAAAAAAGCCACCAACGGTTAAATAAGAGGGAATATTATGAACTGCCCCCATCCAAAGTGAAAAGAAGTGGCCGAACCGTAAATTACGTTCTTCTGGTTTTGTTGGGTATAGTTCTTCACTAAATGCAGTGGGTTTTTGAGAGTCAACTTCCCACAGTACTTTTTGCTCCAACAGTCGATCCTCCTATGATAGATTTGTAACTTTATACTTTGAGAATATGGATTCAAATAAGAAGTACAGCACACACAGGACAAAAGAAATAGCAAAACTTACAACGATTGATAAAAGACTATTTAAAATGGGTAACATTGCTAAACCTCCAGCTGCACCTAATAAAGAAATAAGAGGCACAAAGGTTGCAAGTCTTTTTTTACTAAGGATGATATATAGCATCGGTGTAATAATTGCGGCATAAATATTTCCGAAATAAAATAAAAGCTCAATCGGTTGACGCTCTGAAAGACTAACGGAAATTAACAGAAATAGACTGATAATACCTGCAATCCAATAACTATATTGTAGTTTCTCTTTATCTTTTAAATGACGGAAACGTCCTAGCATATTTTTCACGATTAATGTGGTGGTAGCATGTAATTCGGCACTTGTAGCCGAAGATAGGGCGCTAAAACAAAAAAGAACAAAAAGTACAATAAGCAAAGTGGATTGGATACGCTCAACAAGTTCAAACAATAAAGAATAAATCGTATCATAACTGCCGCCAAAGATAATGATCATCAGTAATGAGGATAAAGCGAGCGGAATCGTTGCCCAAATAAGGCCGGATAAAATAAACGTCATTCTAACTTTTTCTTTTTGTATGATAAACGCTCGCTGCCATGTGGCACGATCAATGATTACTTGTCCCAGCCCAATGAGGACAGCTGTAAGAACAAAATAAATGGTTTCCGTATTTTTTACATACAAAATATAGGGATGAAAAAGTTTGATTCCATCATAAACCGGATAAACCCCTTCTTGCATGAAGAAATAAACCGGAATAATAATAACAGCGCTAAAAATCAAAGTAATGTTTACTCCAGAGAGTTTATGAAGGCTTTGCATTCCACCGACGCCTCCGATCAGAAAACAAAAGAATAAAAATAAAAACATTCCGGCATAAATGGGAATGGGAAAGATCATGTGGATTAAGATTCCCGCTCCCATAGCCTGTACAAATAGAGAATGGATACTTAAGAGCAGTAAAAGTGAAATCATATAAATGTAACCGCCTGGGTGTAACTTCTCCTGTAAAACATCTCCGAGCGTCTGGTGATCGGGATAACGTTCCCTGATTTTTTTTGCCGTAATACCAAAAAGCATGAGGGCTATTGCGCCCATCAAAGAATAACCAATTCCACCAGTTAGTCCGTATTTAATCAAAGTTTCCGGGGAAGAGAGTATCGTATTCCCTGTAACCCAACGAGACAGCAGACTCACAATCCCGAAGCCGGCCCCCAGTTTAAAAGCACCGCTTATATAATACTGATAATTTTCCTTATTCACCTGACTGACTCCTGTAAGCGATATTCTCTAGGTGTTTTTCCTGTGGACTTTCGAAACATTTGACTAAAATAATGCTGGCTGTTAAATCCGCATCTTTCCGAAATGGTATGAATGCTAAGATCTGGTGATTGCAGCAGCATTTTTTCTGCTTCTTTTAACCGGTATTCATTTAAATACTCGGAAAAACCCATGCCTACTTCTTCATGAAATTTTCTGCTTAAGTAAGCGGAGTTAATATGTATAGCTGAAGCAAGGTAGTTTAAAGTTAGTTTTAGACTATACTCACGGTGGATGATGTTTAACGCTTTAGAGATTTGTTCGGAAAAATGGCCGATCGGCTCATATCTTTCTAAAACAGAAAGGAGCTCTTCTTCGATCACAGGTTTAGTGATGTAATCTGCCACACCCAAGCGGAGAGAAGTTTGGGCGTATTGAAAATTTTGATAAGCAGTAACCATTATAATTTCAAATGAGTAAGAAGCCCTTAGTTCAGAAGCTAATTCTAAACCTGACTTACCGGGTAGCTGAATGTCTAAAAAAGCGAGAAAAATATCGTTGTTTTTAGCAATCTGAGTTGCCTGTGAAGCATCAAGGGCTTTTAGGAAATTCCAAGTGGGAAACTTTTGTTTAATTAAATATTCAAGTTGTTCCAATTCGATTGGCTCATCATCTACAAGCAAAATATTCATTTTGTCGTTTCCCCTTTCTGCGTTTCAGATTGGTTGATAAAAGGAAAAGTGGCCAATACAGTGGTTCCATCAAAACCTTTGTTTAGTTCAATAGACGTTTTGCTGTCCGGGAAGAAGAGCTTCAACCGTTTTGATAAATTATCTAATCCTAGACCACCCTCATGGGAATTCTGATCTGACTCCTGATGGGAGTTGTTCCAAACCGTAACTTTAACATGCTGCTGGTTCTTGGTAACTCCAATCCTCAATATTGCTTTGCCAACATGTTTTTCAAAAGAGTGTTTAAAGGCGTTTTCCACTAGTGTTTGGATCAAAAAAGGTATTGTAATGGCATGAGCGCTATCAGAATCCATTGATACCTCATAGTGAAGACGATCTCTGAACCTTGTTTTTTGAATGTCTAAGTAATATTGGATATAAGCTAATTCATCCTCAATAGTGATATAAGGTGAATTGGTCTTGTATTTAAATTTGAGCATTTTTGATAACGATTCAATTGCATGAATTAATTCAGCCTTGCGATCCAACCTAGCCAAACCCAATATGGAGTTAAGGGTATTAAAAAAAAAGTGTGGCTGTATTTCATGGTTTAGCTGGGTGTAAAGAGCCGTTTGGAGCTCTCGTTCTAACGTAATTTCCCGTTTTTGCTTTTCAAGTAAGTCTATTCTTTTTTCAAACACAAATAAAAACAACAATGTAAAAGCACCTAGTAGAGGTGCTAGTACACATATCATGATATATATGGAGAATGCTTCAACATCTAACATCGGCTTCTTTTCTCCTTGCCTACATTTGAAAAGGGTAGCACCCCATCCATAACCGTACTCCCTTTTCATAACAGTTGTTATACCAGGTGGCAGCTTACAAAATGATTAGCCTTTACTTCTCTTAATTCAGGTTCTTCAGTTTTGCATCGATCCATTACAAAAGGGCAGCGTGTATGGAACCTGCATCCTTTAGGAGGATCAATCGGAGAGGGAATATCTCCTTTTAAAATCACACGATCTCTATTTAATTTTGGGTTAGGGACAGGAATGGAAGACAGTAAGGCTTGTGTATACGGATGGAAAGATTGATCAAATAAGGATTTCTTTTCAGCGATTTCCACCACTTTTCCTAAGTACATCACCATCACTCTGTCGGATATATGACGGACCACACTTAAATCGTGAGAGATAAAGAGAAACGTAAGCCCAAATTGACGCTGAAGTTTCTTTAATAGATTTAATATTTGAGCTTGAATGGAAACATCAAGTGCAGAAACGGCTTCATCACAAATAATTAGTCGTGGATCAACAGCCAGTGCACGTGCAATCCCAATCCTTTGACGTTGGCCTCCTGAGAATTCATGTGGATAACGACTCAATGATTCTGGAGGAAGCCCGACATAGCTAAGCAACTCTAGCAATCTTTCTAAACGTTCCTTTTTAGGCACGACCTCTTGAATGGCCATTGCTTCATTTAAAATTTGTTTTACCGTTTGACGGGGATTTAATGAAGCAAACGGATCTTGAAAGATAACCTGTAAATCACCACGAAGTTTCCTCATATCTCTTTTATTTAATTCTAATATATTTTTGCCTGAATAGTGGACTTTTCCTGAAGTTGGTTCATCCAATCTTAAAATTGCACGTCCTGTCGTAGATTTTCCACAGCCGCTCTCTCCTACAATACTAAGGGTTTCGCCTTCATATAACTTAAATGAAACATCATCAACAGCCTTCACATAATTTTTGGGCTTAAATAAAGAGTTTGTTTTTACAGGAAAATATTGTTTCAAATGATCTACCTGCAAAATGACTTTTCTTGTTTGTGCCTGCATCTATAAAACCTCCTCTTTCTCCTCGTGTAATGCCCATTGGTCGGTGTACATCCAGCAGCGTACTTTAACGCCATCACTTTGTTCGATTAGTTCAGGAAGCTTTCTATCACAAATTGCTTCACGATGAGCGCATCTGGAAGCAAACCGGCAGCCCTCAGGAAGATGATAGGGACTTGGAACATTCCCCTCAATGGTAGCTAGTTCATCTTGATCTTCGTAAATGCGAGGTAAAGAGTTTAATAATCCTTTCGTATAAGGATGTTTAGGATCTGAGAACAGCTGCTCTGTAGGAGCGTGCTCGACGATGTTTCCTGCATACATCACAGCTACTTTGTCACATGTTTCTGCGACTACCCCTAAGTCATGGGTAATCATGATGACTCCCATTCCAATCTTGGCCTGCAGTTTTTTGATCAATTCTAATATCTGTGCCTGAATGGTAACATCAAGTGCGGTAGTCGGTTCATCTGCAATTAATACTTCTGGACGGCAAGCTAAAGCCATCGCTATCATTACACGCTGACGCATACCACCGCTTAACTGAAAAGGCTCTTGTTTAGCTCTTTTTTCAGGGGAGGGGATACCAACGAGTTTCAACATTTCGATTGAATTTTGCCAGGCATCCTTTTTACCTAATTTCTGATGAAGTCGGAGTGCTTCAGCAATCTGTTCTCCAACAGGTATAACAGGATTCAATGATGTCATGGGCTCTTGAAAGATCATGGAGATTTCATTGCCGCGTATTTTTCTAAGCTGATCCTCTGACATTTCAACAATGTTCTTTCCTTTGAACAGTATGGAACCATCTACAATTTTTCCTGGTGGAGAAGGAATGAGGCGAAGTATAGAAAGGGAAGTCATACTCTTACCGCATCCGGACTCTCCTACAATTCCTAACGTTTCACCCTTGTGTAACGAGAAGTCTATGCCATCTACTGCTTTACTCACACCGTTCTTAGTAGTGAGATGAGTTTTTAATCCTTTTACCTCTAAAACGGGTTTATCTGAATCATACATTTATGATCACCTCCGATTAATTAAGTTCAATTCGTTTATTAAAGAAACGATAGAAGATATCTACAAACAAGTTAACGATCACAAAGATTAAAGAAGCGCATAGGACCCCTCCTTGAACGATTGGCAGATCACGCATTCGTATCGCGTCCACAATCATACGTCCCAAACCATTAATCGCAAAGATCGATTCAACCAGTACTGTCCCGCCAAGCAATGCTCCAAACTGAAGGCCGACAACCGTGATGACGGGGATTAATGCGTTACGAAGAGCATGTTTGTAGATAATAACGGTCTCACGTAGACCTTTAGAACGTGCTGTACGAATATAATCTTGTCTAATCACTTCTAACATGCTGGATCGTGTCATGCGTGCAACGATTGCTGCACCACCAGCTCCAAGTGTTACAGCAGGTAAAATGATATGAAGGATGCTGTCCCAGCCAGCAACAGGGAGAATCTGCAATTTTACAGAGAATAAATACATCAGCATTAAGCCGAACCAAAAGCTGGGTAAAGAAATTCCGAGTAAAGCAATAAGCATGACACTTACATCTGTAAGAGAATAAGGTTTGATGGCAGAAATTATGCCAGCAGCCATTCCAAGAACGATCGTAATCAAGATACTAAAGAATGCTAGTTCAATCGTAATGGGCAATCTTACTAAAATTTCATCCAATACAGGCTGACTGTTTTTTAGTGAAACGCCTAAATCGCCTCTAAAGATATTCATTAGATAATCTGTGTATTGGACATATAGGGGTTGATTTAAACCAAGCTGTTCACGAATGCCTTCAATCGTTTCTTTTGATGCCCCTTCTCCAGCGAGCAATACAGCAGGATCACCTGGTACGAGCTGCATGATAAAAAAAACAACAAACGTAACGCCAATCATGACAGGTATTGTTTGAAAAATACGTCGCAGTATAAACATCATCATGGGAAACTTCCTCCTTTTACTTCTTTATTTTTTCATTCTTGGATCGAATGCATCTCGCAGACCATCACCGAAGATATTAAATCCTAGTACCAAAATGGAAATCGCAATGCCAGGGAATAGAGCTATAAATGGTGCGGAGAATAAGAAATCTCTCCCGCTGCTCAACATCGTTCCCCATTCAGGAGAAGGCGGCTGAGCGCCTAAACCTAAGAAAGATAAACCAGCAGCCGATAGAATAGCGGTTGCTAAACGAAGTGTTGCTTGTACGATTATCGGCGATAAAATATTAGGAAAAATGTGTTTAAAGATAATCGTAAAATCATTTGCTCCTAATGAACGAATCGCATCAATGTACTCTAAACGCTTTACCTCTAGTGTCGATCCACGAACAATCCTTGCAAATAAAGGTACCGAAAATGCTCCAACTGCAATCGTTACATTGATCAGGCTAGGACCAAGAGCAGCGATGATAGCTAATGCTAACAATATTCCTGGGAAGGCTAGCATTACATCCATAATCCTCATAATGACAGTGTCTACCCATCTACCGTAATAACCTGCTACAAGTCCAAAAATGATTCCAATGAACGCTCCGAACAGAACGGCTGCGAAGCCTACACCCATTGATAAGCGGGAACCGTATAAGATCCTGCTCAGAATATCTCTTCCTTTATCATCTGTACCCATCCAATGATCAGAAGAAGGCGGCATCATCTTGTTTTCCAGGTCTATTTCGTAAGGGCTGTATGGAGCGATAAGAGGAGCAAACACCGCTAGTAAAATATAAATAATGATAATGAACGCTCCGACAGTTGCTGCTTTATTCATTAATAACTGAGAAAGAAATCCTTTTAGTTTGGATTCTGGTTTGCTGACTGTTGGATTAACGATTACGTTAGGTTGAACGGTTTTCACTTCTAAAGACATTCTTTTCCCTCCTAAATTCATCTTTGAAAGACAGGATCTCTTCTTGCACCCCCTTGTTAAAAACAATAAGAAGATATGAAGCTGTTTTTATTAAAACTATCAAAATAAAACGCAAAGTAAATATCTTTGAATGTAGTTGTCAAAATATTTAAAAAACGAGTAAATATTCTGTAAATATTCCGAATCTGCATCTTCTATAATGCAGATAAGCAATAGACAGGAAGGATGGTGAAATTTGTATTTGTTTGCTCAAAACGTTGTCTATTATTTAAAAAAGGGGAGTAGAAGGATGAAAGTAGGTAAAGAAAAGAATTTGTGGCTTGTCTTCGTATGTTTATGTTTATTACTCATTTCAGCTTGTTCCACACAGCAACAGCAAACAAGCAATGATGGAGGAAATTCTTCAAGAACAGCCGAAAAAGGCGGAACGTTAAAAGTGGTTCGATTATCTGATGCTACTAAACTAGATCCACATTTTATTACAGATATCCCTTCTGCTAATATCATCTACCAAAAAGTGTATGAGACGTTGGTAGAACCAGATAAGAATATGGAGATTAAGCCGTTGTTAGCAAAAGAATGGAAAGTAATTGATGACACGACTTGGGAATTTAAATTAGAAGAAGGCGTAAAATTCCATGATGGTACTCCCTTTAATGCGGAAGCGGTAAAAGTGACATTCGACCGTTTGCTTGATCCGGCAACTGCATCTCCGCAACGAGAGAAATTTACGATGATTAAAGAAGTAAAAGTGATTGACGATAACACCGTTCAACTGTTGTTAGAGTACCCTTATGCTCCATTGCTATCTATTTTGGCAAGTTCTGAAGGAAGTATCATGAGCCCTAAAGCACTAAAGGAAAAGCCTGAAAGTTTATCGACACACCCTATAGGGACTGGCCCTTTTGTGTTCAAATCATGGAAAACAGGACAGGAAATTTCGTTAAAGAAGAACGATTCATACTGGGGCAAGAAACCGAATATTGACGGAGTTGTATTTAAAGTCGTTCCTGAAGACGCTACTCGATTAGCGATGATCGAAACAGGTGAAGCACACATCAACGATCAAGTGCCTGTAACCGAACTTGATCGTATTGAAGCATCTGACTCTATCGGTTTACAGCGTAATGATGGTTTAGCTGTTGAATATGTAGGTTTCAATACGAAGAAAAAACCCTTGGATGACGTAAAAGTTCGTAAGGCAATCAGCCATGCGATTGAGCGAGAAGCCATTATAAAAGGTGTATACAATGATGTCGGGTCTCTTGCAAATGCAGCCATGAGCCCAATGGTATTTGGCTACAGCGAGAACGTTAAACCATACGAATACGACTTAAATGAAGCTAAGAAGCTCCTTAAAGAAGCGGGTTATGATAAAGGCTTGAAGCTTAAGTTGCTGACAAGTGACCGAAAAGAACGTATCAACATGGCAGAAGTAATTCAGTCACAGCTAAAAGGAATCGGTGTTGATGTAGACATTCAGGTGATGGAATATGGCGCCTATCTCGATACGATCGATAAAGCTGAACACGATTTATTTATCGGTGGATGGGGTAACGCGACAGGTGACGGAGATTACAATCAATACAACCTATTCCATTCCGCATCACAAGGACCTCCAGGAAACCACTTCTATTACAGCAATCCGGAAGTGGACAAAAAAATCGAAGAAGCACGCCGTGAGACAGACAGTGAAAAACGAAAGCAAATCTATGAGGAAGTTATGAAGATTGAGTTAGATGACGCTGTTTATGTTCCAATCCGCAACTATGAACATATGGCAGCTTACAGCAAAAATGTTAGCGGCTTTTGGATCAATGCAGCCAATTACCTGATGATTGATGACACAGTCATTAACTAAAAATTAATTTTTTCTTAAGGAGGAACTGGAATGAATCCATATTGGTTAACAAACGTTCGTTTAGAGAAGGCGTATAGATATGAAGACGATCGGATTAGCGGTACGGAAACAGAGATCTGTCACTTACTTATTGAGGACGGAAAAATTAAAGAAATCTCACGAAGTAACCCAGAATCCAAACTGCTTCAAGTGGATGCTGATGAACATCTATTGCTGCCTTCCCTAAGAGACATGCACATACACATTGATAAAACGTATTTTGGCGGCCCTTGGAAAGCTTGTACACCTATAACGAAAGGGATTTTCACTCGTCTTGAAGAAGAAAAAGAACTTCTTCCTAAATTACTTCCAACAGCACAAGAACGAGCTGAAAAGATGATTGAACTGTATTTGAAGAATGGGCATACACATATTCGTACGCATTGTAATGTGGATCCCGTCATTGGACTAAAGAACTTAGAAGCGACTGTGAATGCATTAAAAAAATATGAAGATGTTCTGACATATGAAATTGTGGCCTTTCCACAGCACGGACTATTAAGAAGTGATTCTGTTTCTTTGATACGGGAAGCGATGAAAAATGGGGCAACCTTAGTTGGCGGTGTTGATCCAGCAACCGTTGACCGAAACATTGAGAAATCATTAAATACCATTTTTGAAATAGCAGCTGAAAACAATAGCGGTGTAGATATCCACCTTCATGACCCAGACACGTTAGGTGCGTTTACGTTTGAGAGAATGGCATATTACACAAAACAAGCGGGACTTAAAGGGAGAGCTACAATCAGCCACGGAATCGCTTTAGGTGATCTGCAAGGGGATGCGTTAAAAGAGATGGCAGCAATCCTGAAAGATCAAGAAATCGACATAACCACTACAATACCGATAAACCGTCCAACTCTGCCAGTTACAGAATTGGATCGCTTGGGTATCGGCCTTTCAGTGGGCCATGACAGCATTACCGATCACTGGTCACCTTTTGGGACAGGCAATACAGTTCAAAAGCTCGGAATGCTTGCTGAACGATTTAGAATGATCGATGAATACTCACTTGCATCCGTCTTAAAGTATGCAACGGGTGGAAAAACGCCTTTAAATGAAAAAGGTGAAAGAGTGTGGCCGCAAGTTGGTGATGAGGCAACAATGATGCTTGTAGACGCATCATGTTCCGCTGAAGCCGTTGCACGACGTGCGGATGTAAAAAGTCTTTATTTTAAAGGAAAGAAAGTGGAGAGTAAATTAGCCGTTGAAGAAACTGTAAGAGTTTAAAAATTAAAGAGAAGGAGGAAATAAATTGAATACTGCATATTGGCTGAAGAATGTACGCTTAGAAACGGGTTATGTTGAGGATGAAAAAGGAGTCGTATCAACAAAAACAGATTTGTTCCATTTGAAAATTCAAGATGGAAAGATTGTTGAGAAACAAGATCAGGATTATACGATTCAAAAAGACGAGTCTAAAATAGATGCTAAGCACTATTTGGCTCTTCCGACCTTTAAAGAGATGCACAACCATCTTGATAAAACATATTTATCTCTAGACTGGAAAGCATGTAAACCGGTAAAAAACCTAAAAGAGCGATTGCATAATGAAGCGCTTGAACTTGAACAGTTAGCTCCTACAACAAAACAAAGAGCATCTGCTATGATTGAAAAGCTGCTTTCTAAAGGGTCAACACATATTCGTACCCACGTAAATATTGATCCTTATATAGGTTTGAAAAATTTAGAGGGCGTTCAGGCAGCGCTCCAGGATTATTCCGACAAGCTAACTTATGAAATTGTTGCTTTTCCACAGCATGGACTTTTAAGAGATAATGTAACGAATCTAATGAAAGAAGCAATGCGATCAGGGGCAACGATTGTTGGAGGACTAGATCCAGCGGGAATCGATAAGAACATTGAAAAATCATTGTATGAGGTAATGAACTTGGCTTCAGAATTTGATGCAGATATCGATATCCACTTACATGATGGAGGGCATGTAGGATACTACACGGTTGATAAATTAACAGATCTAGTAGAAGAAGCGGGATGGCACAACCGGGTTGCAGTCAGTCATGCTTTCGGATTAGGAGAAGTAACTCTCGCTTCGCAAGAAAGTCTAGCTGATAAGTTGAGTGAACTTGGTATGTCGATCATGTCGACGATTCCGATTAACCGTTCACTTCCTCCTATAGAGTTATTGGATAAAAAGGGAGTAAATATTTATCTAGGGTGTGACGGATTCTTTGATTCGTGGGGACCATTTGGAACAGGTGATTTACTTGAAAAAGTAACACGCTATGGTGAGCTTTATCGTAAAAGCGATGAACGTTCATTAGCAAAATCACTCAAGTGGGCTACTGGTGGAACAACACCTTTAAATGATCAAGGTGAGATTGCATGGCCGCTAAAAGGCGACGAGGCTAACTTAGTACTCGTTAACGCCTCTTGTTCTGCAGAAGCGGTCGCTAGAACTCCTAAAAGAGAAGCAGTCTTTTTTAAAGGGAAAGTGGTAGCGGGACAAATATAAGTACACAAAAAAGCTAATGGACCCTAATGTCCATTAGCTTTTTTTAGCATATAGAATCTGTAGATTTTGGATTTTTTAATCCGAACATGGGTCGAACGAACAGAGCAAGATAGGTGCCGAGCATCGCCATTACTCCCCATACCCAGCCGTGAAGACTGAATGAAGCAATTCCGCTGAAATATGCCCCGATGTTGCAGCCAAATGCTAACCGTGCTCCATAGCCCATTAAAAGTCCGCCGATTACAGAAGCGCCAGCAATACCAGGTTTGATCTTGCCAGGTTTAAACGTTCCTTGGAAAGCGGCTGATATGAATGCACCTAAAATAATACCGAAGTTCATAACGCTTGTAGCATCTGTAAGGACGCTTTTCGATAGAGCTTCTCCATTCTTACCATCAAAATAGCCCCATGCTGATACGTCAACTCCTGTTGCCATCATGGCTTTACCGCCCCAAAGCGCAAATGCCGAAGTGATACCCCAAGGACTACCTTTAACAGCCAAAGTCAGTGCATTTAATAAAGCAAGAACGATTGCAGCTGTAAAGAGCGGCCATGAACCACGCAGCACCTTTTTCCATCCAAGAGTTGTTGGAAGTGGCTTCATCATTGGAGGGTTTTTCTTTTTAGCGATCTGTATGGTTATCCAATAGATAAGAGCAAACAATGCTAACTGGACTACCAGAGCTCCTAAATAGCCGAGTCCGGGGATCTGATTTAATGAAAGAGGCGGAAGGGAAGGCAATCCCATCCAAAATGTGAAGTGGTAAGCCCCTAGTATAGAACCGGCAATAAATGAAATTAGCGTTAAAATCATAGATGATGATCCCCCGCCTAAAGAATAGAGTGTTCCTGATGCACAGCCGTTTCCGAACTGCATGCCAATACCGAACAAAAAGGCACCAACTAAGATACTAACACCAACTGGTGAAACATTTCCTGTTGGTTCAGCTCCTGTAAAAGTAAAGCCAGTGCTAAAAATTATTGCAAATAATACGGATGCTACTGCAAGCATCACCATATGAGCTTGCAAGCCTTGCACGTTTCCAACTGAGATTAGCCGTCTGAAGGCAGATGTAAAACCAAATCGTGCGTAAAGTAATGCACAGCCAAGCAGTAAACCGATAATGAAGAGCGTTCCTTTTATCCAGTCCGCAACATTGACGATCGCTGAAAGAACTATAATTGCCGCTAATACGCCTAATGCAACTAGAGGTTTCTGCATAGGACTTAACTCAGTTACAACTGTAGTTGGCTGGTGTTTATATGATTTATTTATTTTTGTTTCTAGTGCAGAGTGTTCCATACTTATCCCACCTTTTCCAATTTATTTTGTCGGAATTAATGTATAGCATTATACTACGAATCCCATAAAATGTGCAAAGGAAGGAGTTTATGGGTTCGATTACGTACTTATTATATAAAAGTATGATTTAGCATGGTGAAAATTTACAAAAAAATGGTGAAGGAGGGATAGAGATGAGAAAAAATGAATACGAGTGGGTTAAGCAAAATCGAAAAGTACTGCTTAATTTTTGTGGAGAAATTAACAAAGATGACTTTACACATGAGTTTGAAATTGGCTGGAGCAGCATTAGAAATACACTTATACATATTGCTGATTGTTATAATGCGTGGTTAGGTTCATTTGTTTTGTTAAAAACAAAAACACCATTGACACCAAAGGCAGATATTCAACATATGAACCTGAAGCAGATCGTTCAACGTTTTGAACAAGTGGATCAATATGTGAATGATGTATTTAAAGAGCTAGGAGAACAATTGGATCAGCCGATTGAGCGGAAAATTCCTTGGAGAAGTGAAAATGAAATCATTTTACTGACACCAGCGAAATTACTGATGCACACCATAACACATGAATATCACCATAAGGGTCAGATTATGGCCATGGCACGACAATTGGGATATAAACCGCCAAATACAGATATTTTAGGAACAGATGATTAAGAAAATCATAAAATTTTAAAATTTGCATTGAACATTAAAAAACTTACATTTTTCTTTTTCGTCTCACTATCTTAAGTAATCTTTGGTTATGAGACGAATTTCTTATTGTTTCACATAGGTTCCGAGAATAGATATTATGTTAACTAGTAAAAACCACTCCTTATTGAGTGATATAAGAAAAAACTAATGATGTACAACGACACAAAGGTCAGGAATCTTGCGACACAAAAGTCAGGAATATCCCCTCTCCGACACAAAAGTCGGGAATCGTGCGACACAAAACACAGGAAAAATTGTTCTATCTGCGACACAAAGATCAGGAATACTTATAATTTACGACGCAAAAGTCAAGAATGCATAGACTGTGCGACACAAAGTTCAGGAAACCAAATAAAAAAATTGAACTATATGTTTTACTAGCCTTATTTAGATGTAACTATTTTTCCATTTCTTAAAACGAAAATCAATCTTTTAAAATAAATAACGTTTTATTCACGATGATATTTAATTTCAGCCCTTTTGTTTTGGTGGAGCTTTATGTTCATCCACCACGGTACCTGATATCCATCCACTCTTTCTCCTTTTTTTCATTTGGTTTACCTCCTTCCTGCTTCTTATAGTTTGCGTTCAATAAAAATTCTGCATTACTAAAATAATAAAAACCGCTATTTAGCGGTTCAATAAGAATTTTTATAACAGTATAACTGAATTTTGATATCCATCTTAAATAAATCTCGATGAAAACTTAGCTTCTGGTCATCATTCCTATAACTAAAAAGAAAGAATGGAAGGTCTGTTATTTCAGGAAACGGCAATCGTTTTACCATTAACATTTCACCATCTGGCTTTAACATGGATTCTACTACCTGTGTCCACTGATAATAATGATACCAAGCAAGTAAGGGATAGACACGGTTAAGCACCCATTGTAAAGGTTCGGAATGATCCCACTTTCTTTCTTTGGGTAGTTGTTGTTCCAACCAGAAGACTAAATCATCCAAGAAACCTTGGTGGACATGTGTGTAAAAAGAACTCATATGATTTCCGAACACTTTTTTTCTTGGTCCTCTATCCACCTCAAAATAACTGTTATCCCCTTCTATATCTTTTCTCCAGTTTAAGTAGGTTAAAGCATGACAACAAACTCCTCTCCTAAGAAGCCCGTGTTTCATTTCTTTTAGGCACCTACGGTGGTTTTTCAAGAAGTTCTTCCTAATTTGCCTTGCAATCGATTTAAACACTGCTCTTTGTTGCGGAATAATCCGATCGTTGTACTCATGTCTTCCATTAGGATTTATTTGAAAGGACGTCCCCTTCCCTTTACTTGTCTTTTGTTGCATTGATAAGAATGATTGAATCGGGTTGGAATATTGTCTGTGACGTAAGTTCTTTGGATAATAATAGCTTACATTTCCACTTAAATTTAGTTGATTTATAAAGTCTTTGATGGCTTCTTTGTGGATTATTTTGTCGCTAAAGAGCGTATGGAGCCGTACAAATTCTAACGTCGGCAGATAGGAATGGCCACAGTTACAAACAAAAGGAGTAGCCATGTTTTCTTCATATAAGTGATAATGGTATCTTGCTCCACACTTTTCACAGGACGTCCTCAACGGCTTTTTATGAAACGGACATTCATAAAGCAAACGTAGTTGATGAATGATGCTGTGATAACCTTGCGACAAACATACGGGGCAAAACTGGAGCAAATCTTTATGCCAGCATACGTCATCCCTCACGTTTAGCCTGTTTACGATCTGTTCTATCAGTTGATGATTTTGAATCTTTACCTTTTTAAGAAGGTTTCTTAGTAGCACTTCTTCATCAAAATCCTCCATACCCCAAAGATTCCCTAAACTTCGGTTAAGCCATAGCTTGTTTTGTTTTTTTACAGGAGGTGTTCCTAAATAGAGTAACAGTTCATTAGGTCTTGCATGGTTAGCGAGTTTGAGTTTCTGGAGAACAGACCATGGTGATTCCCCTTCTTGATACCATTCATCTAGCCATAGAAGTTCTGGTATCTTCATTTAAGCTTTGATGCCGAGATTTCCATCTCAATATAGTTTGTAAATAGTATGGCTTCTCTTATTTGAGCTATGGTTAGTTGCTCTACGTTTTCTCCTTCTACACCGTAGGTCTTCAGGATATACTCGACAGCACGTGTAAAGTACTGCATCGGAACTTCAAGTGGACCGTGAATGCCGTACTCTTTACGCATGTCTAAAAACAACTGATAGAAATCGTTTGATAAGTTTGAAAGGCGAAATCCTTCTTGGTACATCTCAGGGAAGAAGTATTGTGTAAAGCTGCATTCAGAATCAGCAGGGTACTTAGAGTCGGTATCGTAACCTTGTAAACAAGCTGATATATCATCTATCGTTTTCAACCCATAAAACTCGTGTTCGTGAATCATAAAACGCCCCACGATTTGAGCTTTGTTAGCTGTTACAAAGAGGTTCTTTTGATTCTTCAGCTCTTTTTGACCGACTAGTAGAATAGTTAATTCGATGTTTGCCCGATCCAACGCGTTATAGATATCCATCAACCACTCATAATGTGGTTCTTTCAGTCTTTGAGCGTCATCGAGTATGAATATGACCCTCTTTTCTACGGTTTTTAACCCTCTAACGATAAGGAAATTATACAGACGTTCTCTTTTAACCGCTGCTCTAGCAGGTGGAGCAGTTGCCAAAGGATGGTCGACGTTTCGAAGCAAATCTTCAAAGAAGACTAGTTCGTTTGGTCGAATATATTCCTGGCAGAGATAAAGAAACACAGGTAGATCGGTACCGAATTCGTTCGGGAGAAATTCTTTTAAGAAGCGAATGGCACGGGTCTTCCCAATACGTTGTCTGCCATAAATGATGCCGCCAGGTGAACGACATTCAATCCAACGTGATACCGTGTTATACATCTTTGTGATCTCGTTCGTACCTAGAAGGTATCTTCCTGTATATATGGGATGAGTTCTTGGAGGCAATAGTGGTCGTGTTAGCATAAGAGTCATCCTTTCTAATAAACGATGGTATTCGTAAACCTTCGTTTGATGTGTTGTTCAGGTTGTTTAGGTGGTAGAACAGGTTTAATCGTTTCTTCTTTTTTGATTTCTTGCTCGATATCGTATCCAGTATCCGCACGCAGCCCTGCCAGCTTATTTCGGCTTGATTTTTTGGACTTTGCTTTTTCTCGGAGGTATTCACCGTACTTCTCAATGGGATCATCTTCACTTGTAAAATGAAGCATTTTTTTATTTTTTAGTCGATTGATGGTTTTACGAAGTGCGAGAGTATGTTTGCGAAGCCTCCACTTACCCGCTACCTGTAAAAGCCCAAGTTCAGAACCATCAGGCAAGAACGCCTTTATGACCCTTAAGTCTTCGGTGTTTACATGAAGGGTCAGTGTTTGACCGATCAAATCACCCGCTCTTGAAAGAAGATCACCTCGATATTGTGCCCCTTCAAAATTGATGTACGGTCGCTTTCCAATTTTGAGGTTTCCTTTGATCGTTCGTGATATTTTCTCCGTAAAGAAAGCAGTAAGTGAACGTCTCTCATCGGGGATGGTTCGAATCATTACTCCTTGCTCTAACCGTTGTTGGTAAACTTCCAATGGGCTTAAGTTATATAGTGAGGTGTGCGGCGTACCGTTATAGTTAGCGATTAAAACTTCTGCCAATTGCCTTATCTCATGTTCTGTTACTTCGTATTTAACAGCTTGCATTTCTGGATCTTTTCTAACTGGATCTTTCGGATGACTACCAGTTGTACTGGGTAGACGATGAAAACCATTTTCTTCTAACAAGCGAAAAAAATTTTCGATCAATGGTCGTCGTTCAGGGCTGTTTACTGCACCAGGGTTTACTGAACAGCCTACGATGTCCTTTAAACAAGCCTCAACTTCTTTAGATAGGTGGGATTTAGCGTTATCGAAAAGTATTTCTTCCCAAACGGCCCATTCAGGTCCTTTGTCTTCCCACGTGGGGAAGCCAGCCGAACTGTGATAACTTAATCCTGGGATGGAAAACGTTTTTGGTCTTGAATTAACGATTGCGTTTTTAATACAATGCAGTACATCTGACTTGTTGTATTCCTTGTTTAAAGAAATGTGGTATCCCAAGATCATTCTCGTATCTTCGTCAATGATGGCTAGAATCCATATGCGATTGGTGATTTTTGTAATCTCAAGTCCATCTGGTGTCATAAATTTAATCGAGAAGAGGGTATCGATTCTATGTCCATCAAGCTGTACTCGTTGATAAGGTCTTACGCTTATATGACTTTTAAATCCAACTCCTGTCTTATTGGCATGGTTGCCTGCATCTTTTCCAAAGCGAGCAGCTCCTCTTGAAAAGTGTTTGTGTTGTAATTTAATAACATATCGTTCAAGAGATCGTTTTCCAAAATCTTCACTGGTAAACGGATAATCGTTTCCTGTCAGACCAAGTTCTTTACAGATGTTGACAAACTTCTTGTGCAGATACTTGACGTTGATGTGTTTATCAACCACTGATCTTCTATCCTTACCCCATAGGGCACGTTCGATAGTATCTTCTAAGATTGGATACTGATCCAAGAGTTTAGAAAAAGCTCCAGTTTTCTTACTTTCAATCCCAGTGGGTAACTCTTTTCGTTTATATGCAGCTAATCGCTTTTTTGGAATAAGAGCACGATATCCAAATGAGACACCATTTTCATCTAGTAAAAGACACCGTTCGGCCAGCCGATAAATTTCAGATACACTTATTCCTGAACGTTTTGAAATTTCATCTAATGAATTTTTTCTTGAAAAGAATAAATTGATAGCCATTCTTCTTTTCTCATAAACTTTCTTATCTTTTTCGTTCAAAGCCATTGGATCGACTTCTTTCCATGTATGAAGATCAATATTGTCATAGTTAATTGGATGCTTAAACATTTCGCCACACCTCCATAAATTGATTAATTTGTGCTTCCTTCAAGGGAGCGGCTATCACCCCATTATAAATACCAAGAAATATCGAAATCTGTACATCTACAATTGGGTGATGTTTATAAGTAAGGATAAGCTCCCGTATGGGACATTGATTAACTGTCATTGATTCTACGATTTCCTGAAGTAAAACCTTGTGCTTTGGCAGAAACATACCTCCATAAGAAACAAGCATGCGGCAGTTATCAAGAAACAATAGATTGCTCCGAATGAAATCATCCGTTTGGACCTTATACCCATATCCTTTTATCTCACACCATTCTCGTTGAATGGTAATTTGTTTAAGTGTGTCTTCGTATTTAGGGTGCCCTGGTTTAAGGTGAGACTCATATTTCACTTCTCGAAACTCTTCATGTCCATTCTCGTATTTA
Organism: Fictibacillus barbaricus; assembly: GCF_014635025.1. Taxonomy (GTDB): domain Bacteria; phylum Bacillota; class Bacilli; order Bacillales; family Fictibacillaceae; genus Fictibacillus; species Fictibacillus barbaricus. The sequence continues at coordinate 1,853,532 of NZ_BMCE01000001.1, forward strand.
ACCCACATATCAAAGATCGAAGAACGTAACTTCCCTTGATATACGAACTTTATTTCAAGCGGTTGTTCACAAAAATCAATAATACAGGGATCCGCTTCAACAAGAAGCCAATGTTCGTACTCAAGATCGCTAAAAAAATGAACATCTCTTTTGAGTTTATAACTCTTTCCGTCCCAAAAGTTGTTTCCATATTTTGTGCTTCTCTTCATTGGTATTGGTTGAAACATCCATCCATCTTCCTTCCGTATTCATTTGGTTCTTCCATTCCATCGTAAAGAAATCGAAGTAATCAGGTCCACTAGTAAAACCATCCTAAACCTTTATGGTTCAAGGGGTTTAACATATTATAAAGAAAAATTATTTTACATTATTTTGGGATTTACAGCTCGCTAGATAGAATCAAAAATATAAATCTATAAAATTCCTATTACCAATATTGTGGATTAGATTCTACGAATTATTCATTCCATTGTGAAATTTTGTGGATTAAAATCAACAAAAAGGACATCCTCCATAGAGAATGTCCTTTTATCGATATAATCATTTATCGTTATTCTGAAAATACACGATTTAACACTTGCAGCATATGTAATGTTTCATCTTTATCATCGGTTAAGCATTTCTTATTTAATGAAATAAAAAGTTGTTTAAATTCTTTAATGATATGTGGATCATCTTTGTACTTATCTAAAATTGGGGAAGGTACATCATTTGTTATACGTATAAGTAAATTACGCCAAGTATGCCTACTGTCTAATTTCTCGCCTAATAAAGCACGTTTGCCCCCTTCTGGATAAAGCGAATCTAAAGCAAGTAAGAACCCCTCTAAATAATATACTTTCGTATCTTTTCTATTGATAAAATTAGTGAGAGAATCGAATGCTTCCTTTGGTCTAACGGCAGGCTTAATTAGAGTAAGATTCACTAATAAATCTCGGGCTTCTGTTGCTACTTTACGTTGATCTTCATAACTTAAAGAACTTAGTTTATCCCTCACATTATCCAGGTACATGCTTACCTCCCCGTACTTTTGTTATTTGTAATTATTTTACTTCTTGTGAAAAAATGTGTAAATATATATTTTTATAGTTTTATAGGAGCAAGTAGCAAAACTGTTATTAGGTAGAATCAAACAAGAATTGGTTGTAAAGGTAGCTATAAATTATCTTGGAGAAGGTTTAGAAATTATGGAATTAATAAACGAAGGAAATATTGGCTTATTAGAAGGGTTAAATTCTCTAAGTGAGGAAGACGATATTGATCAATTCCTTTCTCCTTTAGTTGAAGAATCTATCCAACACGCTATAAGGAATTACAATAATAGAAGCAGCCCTAATTTGTAGTTTGTAATGATTGCTTCTTTTTATAGTCAGACGTTTTTAATAACTAACTAATTGAGTATAAAAGGATAGCTCCTATTGTAATAGAAGTTGATTATAGGGGTGATTCCATGAAAAATACTGAACACATATATGCTATACGTACAACGAGGAAACCTGAAGACTGGGTAAATATAAAGCAATTAGCTCAAGAAATGATTAAAAAAGATATTTCTGATTTTATGCCAATATTTTTAACTGTAAAAGACTTTGATATTGCACATGATCCTACCTTTAAACCATGGGATATGATAAGCTCATGGTGGCAATATGAAAAAATTCCAGTTCTTGTCTTATCTGACCTAAATGAGTTTAATTACATGAATGATATGTCACGTATATTATTGGAATCCGCAAGTATAATGATCCATTAAAAAAGTAGGAAGTAAAGTAACAGTTCTTTTTTGGAGGATGAACATCGAATCTCAGTCCTTTTATCGAATGACATATCACTATAAATGGTTGCGTAAATACAAAAAACGACCAGATTCAATTTCTGTCTGGTCGTTTTACTAATCCTTGTTTCATAAAAGCACCTGTTTTAGTATTAAAAGGTCTTAAGGTTTACTCAGATTAATAACACTTGACTTACTTAAAGACGGTATTTTGATTAATTTGGTATCCTGCCTTTTTATAAAAGGATACTTGAATTGCTCGGTGCTCGTCGTCTTCGGAATCTAAGTTTCCCCATATTCTCTCTATTCCCAAACTTTTAGCGGCATTTTCAACTTCCTTTAGCAATATACTGCCATACCCCCTTCTACTCCCTTTAGGTACTTTTATATCGCCTATTTTTATCCACTTACAGTTGTTTTGAAACGTTATGTTTATATGGTAACCTGGAATGTTTTGATCCTGATAAAATATATAGAATTGGTTTAAAAAACCTGTATCTATTTCGGGTGGATATTGATATATGTCTAAGTTCTCCTCATTTTTTGTTGTTTTAACGCCTAAAAACTTGCCCTTTGAACGAATTTCATTTAAATTAAACAATTCCTTACTCCTTATCTCACTTGATTCATTAATTTAGTGTGTTTCTTTAAATAGCCGAAACCTGTTTTCTTTTCTTGATAATAAATCTTATCCACTCAATAATCACAAGAGGAATCGTAATAAAGAATAGAATAAAATAAACAAAAAAAAGTAGAAAGTTTTTAAACAATTTCTTAGCAACTAACCTATGTGCGATTAACGGTTTTATCCCAAAAGCGAAAAAGATGCGGGGTGTAAATAACAACAACAAGACCATAAAGAAAACAAAATACATGAAACCTGGACTAGACTCGGTGTCTTCAGCGGCAGTTGTCTCCATCGCAGCTTCTTTTGCATTTGGTTCTTCTTTAGAAACGGCTACGGCCTCTTCTGATTTTACTTCTTTCTTATCTGGTTCTTTATTACTCGATTCTTCTGTTGTTTTAGTGCTTTCCCCTTCTTTATTTACTTCCGATTTTTTTGGTTCTTTAGGTTTGTTTCCTACATACATACCCAAGTAATTTTCACGAGCATAGTTCATCGCTTGATTTACTCTATCTTCATATTGATATGAACCATAATCATAGAAGTCTTCTACGAGTCCTTCTTTAGTAATTGCCTCTTGATGGAGTTTGTCTCCAACCCACACCCACGCCAATAACCGATCATAGTTATCATAAAGTTCTGGACCATCTGTTTGTAGGGACACATTTCCTTGACTAATAAAATCACAAGTAAACTGTGCTGCCTCTTTTCCATAAGGCTCTAACTGGTTGGTGGACTCAGGTGTATCAATGTAAAGAAACCTTGTCTTATATACCTTACCGTTTATTTTAAAATGAGCTGTATCTCCATCCACACATTTCTCTAATGTCGAAGGATACTTCTTACCAACTTGTAAACCTGCTGGTTTTGGAGCTGGTGCAGCCTTAGGCTTTGGTTTCGGAGCGGGTTGAGCTGGCTGCGGTGTAGCTGTTTCCCCACCCGTAAAAGTGAATCCTTCTAAATCAATGGTGGATGCTGAAAGATTGTTTACACATTTTGAATTACTGTTGTTCTGTTTTATCAATGCTATCAATTGATCCATGTTCTTAGCCGATTCAGCTAAAGCTGTTGGACTGTGTAACATATACACACAATCCGCTCTTCTAAAATGTCCTCCCAGCTCATCTCTTCCTCCTGGATGAGCTGAGACTGTAACACTTTGAATTAGTAGAAGAGTTATAATAAAGCCAAATAAGCTTCCAAAAAACTTCCCTTTCATCCATTAACCCCCATTTGAAATGTTATATACCGAGAAGCTGTTTCTTCTTAGCCGCAAACTCTTCTTCCGTTAAGATTCCACTATCTCGTAGATCGGCAAGTTTTTTTATTTCATCCGCCGTAGAAACGGATGTACTCTTATTTCCGTTATCCATTTCATCTTGATACTTTTCAATTAACTCTTTTGCTGTTAGGAAGCCTTCATATTGTTTTTTATTGCTACACATAATGGTGTTTTCATCTTTCGTAGCATCAAAAACAGAACGACCGTTTTGTTCTTTGCCGCCAGAAAATGCAAACTGGATGTACCCTGCCAAAAGCCCAGGCTTTTTAATCTGGATACCTGTTATTGACTTGATTCTAATTTCTTTTTCTCCCTTTCCAGAACCTAGAAATTTACCATACTTTAGAATAACTTTTGTCGGCTGAACAACCAATGTACCATTGCTCCCCTTGAATTCATAACTTTCCATTTCACTACCCCCTAAATAATGTATTAACTGCTATAAAATTCATACTTATTATGACGTACAAATGGAGCAGTTGTACACCATTTTTTTACTTTTATACCGTATTTTTATACTAGTTAATCCCGCTAATTGGTCAGAAAGAAATTTTTCAGAGATATTATATTTTTTACTAAACTCACCAAAGCCTCTTAAGTGTTACATTCTATCTTTTTAAACATATATCATCCGCTCTTTTAATAGAATCTATTAAAGGAAGAGGTGAATTGAATGAACAAGCTACATAATTGGTTATTTCTAATCTTTATTACTTCTTTTATAAGTTATTTTGTTTTGCCATGGGAATTTACTATAGGATTATTCATAGCAGGTCTAGCGATGTTCTCTTATCAATTGGTTCAATATTCCGTTGAAGAAGAAGGTCAATACATTGAAAAACAAAAATAAACTTCAACTAGTAGGATTATTGATCTCTCTTACGTTTTTATGCCTTATTCTATTTACTTCAATACAAAGTAAATGGCTGAATTCCACTCTATTCACTAAATGGTTAAAAGATTTTAATACGGAAGCGTTAGTTTACGCTATGGGGTCGCAAAATGGCTATTTTACACAGGCTCTACCTGAAGAAAGTGAACCTCCAAAACTTTCTTCTATCTTCATTCAGCTTGCTACAAATATTCGACCAGGTGACATACGTAGTTTATTTGGAAATGAACTTCCTGGTTTTGCAATCTATGATGCAGAGATTTACCTAGCCAGTAAAGATACAAACTACTCTACCCTACCCGTAGAGTCTACTCCTCCTATCGGTGAAATTATGGAAATGGCTGAACCAACAGAGGAAAATAAACAGATTATGAAAGAAAACGAAGAAAAGCACAAACTTCCACCTCCTGAACGAAATACAGGTGGTAAACAAGTCGTCCATATTTATCACTCCCATAGTTACGAAGCATACAAGCCACTTTCTAAAAACGGGACGTATAATAGTTCAAATCCTGAAACGAATATTATCGCCATCGGCGAAGTGTTAAAACGAGATCTGGAGGAAAGAGGTATTGGTGCTTCTCATGACACGTCTAACATCGGAGAACAACTGAAGAGTAAAAACTGGGGTACTGGAAAAGCCTATGCAGCAGCCCGTGAAAATGTTGTAGAAACGATGGCTTCTAATCAAAACATTCAATACTTAATTGATATGCACCGTGATTCTCAGCCCAAAGAGCTCACATCAATAGAAATTGACGGTAAAAAGTATGCGAGGCTGTTTTTAGTTGTAGGTAAAGAACATCCAGGCTATGAAAAGAACCTTAAGCTGGCGGAATCTTTCTACAACAAAATAAATGAAAAGTATCCAAATTTATGTCGTGGTGTGGTAATTAAAAGTAAAACTGAAGGAAACGGGATCTACAATCAAGATCTTTCGCAGAATGCCATGTTAATTGAAATGGGAGGCATCGACAATAACCTTAATGAACTAATGAACACATCAGAGGCATTTGCAGAAATTTTTAGCGATCTATATTGGGATGCGGAAAAAGTTAATGCAGAATAACAAAAAAAGTGGTTCACTTATGTATGTGAAAAAATAATAACGACCAGATTTTTGTCTGGTCGTTTTTCCTTATTCCAATAATCGTTATTTAGTTAATTAGTGGAATCTTAATATCATAACCAACTTCAAGAATGCAGTCTTGGCGGTCCTTTACAGGAGCAAAAATCATAATATATTCATCATCGGTGTCCTCTACTTCACCCTTATTAAAGATTGGATCAACTTTTTCACCAGCTGATTTTAGAAATACACCCGATTTTTTATTGTCAACGAAATACCCGTATTTTTTATTTACTTCCCTTGAATTAAGCCATTTATGTTCCAATTTGCTCATCACTCTGTACTTAGAACCATTCTCATCCATATGGAGTTTTGTATCTGATCCAGTTACGACAACTCTTGTTTCTAGTGGCGAAAACTCTACCTTTTTTATTTTGTACGTTTCTTTTTCAAAATTAAATTCTTTGTTTATTTCCCTGAATTCTCTTTTTAACATAGCTGATTTATCAAGTTTTAAATCAAGTGGCCATATCGTTTTTACTTTTCGTGCCTTATTGTTATCGTATACCGTCAAATTTTCAATTTCTAGTCGGATTTCTTGTCCAGCATATTTTTTAAGGGACTCAAATGATAAAGCTTTAGCCACTTTATTTTCTTTACTATCGTAATATCTACTACCCCAACCAACACAACGTAAAAATTTCTTTTGTTCATTTCCAACAAAGAGATTAATTTTAGTGTCTCCCTCAAAATTATCAACATAATAATTTTTCAAATTTGTTTTCTTACTTTGGAAGGTTAATAAGAGTTTTGTCTCTTTATCATCCGTCAATAAACTCTCAAAATGTACTTTTATATCATTTTTATTATCATAAAAAGTTCGATCAACAGGTTGGTCAAGTCCCTGGTGAATTGCCATTCTAACCCCTGCATCATCAATATGCTTACTCAAAAATATTTTGTCGTGACTTTGTTTTGTTTCTTTATTATGTATTGCTTGAGTAGTAAGAGGGAAAAACAACATTGTTAACGATACCACCGAAGCAACCAGTATTTTCATCATTAATACACCTCTAAAGTTTTATATATTTATAAAGATAAGATGCCCCTGAAAAAATTTTAGATTCAAAGAGATATCTTATTCAATATAATGTTTCAAAACCTAGAGGATAGTAGAGAAATTTCGAGGTAACCGTTTTAATCGAATTGTTTAAACATCTTTAACTATCGCCGCATTAGCACAAATAGAAAAAGAGCTGCTCGCAGCAACTCTATTGTTCTTCAACTATCGCACCCGATTGTTGAAGATGCACCATGTAAAAAAACGGAGAAGGTTTTATCCTTTCCGTAAATCGTATTACCTACTGTTCAACCTTATTACACTATTCAGGATATCCATGCTTTGTGTTTAATAATGTTTTTAGTTTCGTTCTGTAGAAAGTATCTTTTATTTCTTCAATCCTAAATGGAATGATTGGTGAAAGAAATGGCACAACTACAGATCGTAACGAAACCATATAGATGATTAGGATGGGTGTTCCAATGATTATTCTATTTTTTCATTAAATGAGCGTCCTGACGTTTGTCTACTTACCTGGTGTTTACGTTGCAATGGATAAATTCTACAAAACTGACTTTGTAATGAAATGTGTTCCCCTCACATTTCGATAATAATCTATTGTGTATTTCTATATTACTTCAGATCGACACCCATTCTTATTCGATATTCTAGACTGAATAATCCTTTCTTTTTCATTTTTAAATCACCGTCAATAGAACAACACCTAGTTGGTAATCTGATTTTGTTATTTGTGTAGAAAAAAAGGTTTATTTTTATTTAATAATATTCCTAAAAAATAACAAATTTATCTGGTTGATAGTACGAACCTCCTGTTAAAATAAGGTTATTAAATCAAAGGGGAGATTCTATGAGTAAAGATAAAGATAAAGATAAAGAGGGTTTTAAAGTACCTCTTGAAGCAATTAAAGGAATCACTAAAGTGCCTGATGCTATTCGAGACATTAACAGATTTCAGAACACGCTAAAACCAAATTACAACGTTCCAAACTTTAGTCATATTACTAGAATGAGTGAAGCTATTAGATCTTTTGCTGAACTTCAAGAGAGATCGAGGGGATTAGCAAATACTCTTGTCGATATGGGAGTAATAAGTAATGTAAAGGTGATGGATAATTATTTTAAATCGGCGATAAGAGGATCACACCTTCATCATCTAAACCTACCCTTACTAACTCATTTAAAATATCTAGACGCTGCAACCAAGTGGGGTGATTTGTCATCAATCGCACGTAAGTTTACATCGTTGTCGACTTCTATCTCCCGCAATACCTTAATAAATGAAATCTTCGATTCGCTTGGAGAAGATGTATTAGAAGAATTTGATATTTTTGCTGAGGATGAAGGTTTGATCGTTGCTGAAAATGAAGATATTTACATAGTGGATGATGAAGAAGAGTTACAAGAAAAGTTAGAAGAAGAGCTTGAAGTAAAAAATCCATTATTTTTTAATGCGGCAGTCACTATCAATTTACACATAACTATGACTGACACGAAAGTTAATGAGAGTGGCAACGAAGAAGAAAAAACCTTATGGAACAAATATATAAAAAAGGCTCTAGTATTGATTCATACAATCTTCTTGGCTTGGGCTTTTTCAGACAACCCTATTAAAGATATGAATATATATAAAGCTTTTGAAAAAGTGGCACATATAATTGAGGAATATGAGCCAACTGAAACAACTGATGTTGTATCTATAAAAGAAGAAGAAAAACTCTAGTATAGTAAAACCAAAGTTTTAATCAAAATCAAACGACCAGATTTAAGTCTGGTCGTTTGATTTTGCCCTTATTCAATTAAAGCACCCGTTTGTTGAATAAGAAAATAATTCAATAATGAAATACATTTAGCCACTGACCATCAGGACCAATGGTTATATGAGGGATTTTGTTTGATTCAAATATTTTGTAAATATCAATGTTCTTTTTGTTGATGTTGTTTAAATATTGAGATGCATTTGTATCTGAAAACACTAAAAAATCAATTGTAGAATGCAGCAAATAAAACTCAAATACAAATTGCTTGTTACTATCCTTTATATACCCTACATAACCCATTGTTCTTGGAAAGATGCGTGTTAACGGGAATGGGATTTTGTTAATTACTACAAAATCATTTGAAAGTTCGGCAAGTAATTCTTCTTCCCATTCAGGAATAATCGCATAAATATAACATTCTTGCTTGTAAATGCTATTGATTATACCAACAAACTCCTGGTCATTAATTTCTTCATCGAGCCATATCTCTCTTATCTTCGGAACGCTTTCCAACCCAATCACCCTTTTATAAAGATTATACATTAAAGGTTTGAACAGTTAGTTCAATAAAAAAGAGCTGCAATACAGCTCTGTCAATCGTCCATTAAAGCACCCGATTGTTGAATAATGCCATCATTATATATCTATTAGTCTCCAATTGATCGAATATCTTTTTGTTCATTTATTGCTCTAAGACACAGCTGTTGCAACTTCTTACTGAACTTACGTACTCGGTTATGCTCCCAGATAAACTCGTCATTATAAAGCTGGATCAATTTATCACAAATTATAATTAGCTCTTGAATTTCTTCATACTTTAAAACATTATAACCGTAGTGATCTAAATCGAGCAGCAGACCAAATTGATGCATGTTTTTACTCTCTTTTTTTCGGAGGTATCCATGTATTCGTTCATCAAACAATACAGCCTTTCCTTCTCCAGTTATCTTAAAAGTAATACCAGGCAATTGTTTCTCTCCTCTTTTCTTTACCTAACCCAACATAAATCCCTTCAGCAATGCACCCCATTTTTGAATAGAGCAATAAAATTAATAGATATATTCACTAGTCCATCAATGTTTTTAATAATTTAATGGTAATATAAGATTCTAGCAAATACATATACGTTTAGGGGTGTTATATGAAGAAAACAATTGCTCAATTTTATTATAATATAAAAAAATTTGTGGATAGGTCTGATTCTTTTAATATGGGTATAGATTATGATGGGAATTTGATATTACTAACCAGCACAAAAAAAGGCTTAATGTATCATCATGATCTCTATCACTTTATAAATGGAGATACCATCCATATTAAAATGCCTACTCTAAAGATGAAATTTTTTAGCTTCGTTCAACCTCTTGGTGAAAATTGGTTACTTGTGGATGCACGAATGGATGAAGAAGAAAACGACGCAAAAAACGCATATGTGTTTGATAAGGAAGGGAATATATTAAATAGATATGCATTTGGAGATGCAGTTGAAGATATACAAACCACCCTTGAAGGTGATGTGTGGGTAAGTTATTTTGATCAAAGTGATGTAGGGAGATTGAACTGTTATAAAGATGGAGATAAAACGTTTGATTTTTACTACTCAATCAGGAGAAACAATCAACACGTCCCTCCAATTGATGATTGCTATGCCATGAACGTCACATCTGATAGTACAAACATTTATTATTACTCCGACTTCCCGTTTGTAAAAATAATAGATGAAAATGAATTTGAACTCTATGAGGACATTCCGATTGTAGGAAGTGAGGCATTTGCTATCCATGGGAACGATGTTTTATTTAGCCAGGATTACGATGCTAAGCCAGAAGTTTATTTATATTCTTTGAGTGAAAAGAAAAAGATTACATTTAAGACATTAAAACCTGATGGAAGTATTTTAAACTATGATTATGGAGTTGGTCGTGGATCAAAGCTTTTCTTAATAGAAGATACAGAGGTGTATGTATTAGATATTAAAAATGTAACAGCAAAAAGAAATTAAGTTATCTAAATTGCATTCCATTAAAGAGATGTTGTAAATCAACATCTCTTTTTACCCTTTATCAAGCTACTTCTCCTTCTTGAAGAAAAGCACCCGATTGTTGAATATTAATTTACTAAATATGCTTTAATAACCTAGCATTTAGTTATTTTTTCTCTCTCGAACCAATTCTTTTAAAATGTCATTCTGTTCTTTCAACTGTTCAGTTATATCTACGAGTGTCGAAAAAATTAGCCATACAAAAATCCCGAAAAAAACCAATGGTATAACCGTTAGAATGATACTCATCATTTATTCCTCTTTCTTAATTATTTTTATGTAATCTGTCCTTTATTTCAATAAAAAAGTGCACTTCTCCTTTTTAAAGAAATGCACCTGTTTGTGGAATAACTCATTATAGGAATGCTGACTGTAATTTAATAACAAACCTTACCTCCAGGTAGTGTCCAGATGTCCAATCCATTCTCCCCTTGCAATGTCCATCCCTCAAAATAACAACTAGCGTGAAATAATTCCAAGCTCAGGTTATCTTCAAACTCGATAATAAATAATAGATCTTCATAAAATGAAATGTTTAATATTCTCTTAGATAATAGTATGTTCTTTGCATTTTTTAATGAGAATTTTTTTGAATCAGATATAAGATCTGTTTCACCTAACACTATTTCTTTATTTTTGCGAATTCTCCAAGGACATTCGATCATTAACCTTCCGTTTTCAAAAAAGATAATGAAAGTTGAGTTTTCTTTGGTATTAACATCCGTTACGGCTTGTCCAATAAAATAATCAAAGTCTATCTCACTCGATTTAACCATTTATAATCCTCTCTTAATTACCTTTATTCTAAGCTCCGTTCTAAATTTCAATAAAAAGTGCATTTCTCCTTCTTGAAGAAATGCACCCGATTGTTGAAGAACATAGATTTATTTAATGATTTGTTCCGCCTTTTGTCTAGCGTAAAGCCCAGCTTTAATCAATCCAACAGCTAAAAGGGAGAGAATCCCGTTAAAGACAATTGCAAACCATGCTAAATCTGGTATTTCAAAATTAATCGAATACAAATAACCTCCAACCATACAAAATAGAACCACAAAAATAAAATGTAGTCGTTTTATGAAGAAAGTAATAATTCCACTAAGCAATAGAACCAACGAACCCATTATGAAGAAATGAAAGGTAAAAACCAACAGAAACTCCATAATTAAATCCTCCTCAGTTTTTTTAAAATATAATTTCGACGTATTTTATTAATTACCTTCTTCACATAAACTGCCCCTTAGTTCAATAAAAAGAGGCGTAAAAAGTTCTGTGGAACTTCAACAAATGCACGCGTTTGTTGAATACCGTTTATTGATTTAACCACCTATTTACTTTTTCGTCCATCTCTTTTTCTAAATCCTTGATATTACCAGTTCGTTGCAGTTCCATTTTGGAATATCTCTCTGGAAACATTTTTTCTAAAGAAGGTTTATACAAATCTCCATCTTTAGGTTCCTGATAATCAACGACTGAGTAACCTGATGAGTCTTTTTTGATTTTCATTAAGGCTGGTAATGAATGTCCTCCTTGCATCGAATTACCTGATTTTTTATTAAATCCACCAAAATAGGAGTGCAGATAAACGGATATAACACCATTTTTTTCACTCGTTCCATATATTCTATGTACCTCAAATTTCTTATCTGTGTTGGCGTATGCTTTTGAACTGTTTTGAATAATATATTCAGAAATCATATTATCAATCTCTTCTGATATCTGCACTTTTCCATCTATTAATTTCTCCGAACTATTATGACAACTACTTATTATGAATACTAAAAACAGAATGTAAACAACTGAGTCTAACTTCAAATGTAACACCTCCAATCTAAGTCTTATTCAACAATCCTCCCCGTTTGTTGAATAAGATCTATGTGTTTATCCTTACTATGTATACGGTGTGCCATTTAATCTTATTCGAGAGGGAGTGGGCTCCACTTCCCTCCTCACTAATCAAATCCACAAAAAAACAAGTGTTCTCAACATCCCGAATTCTTGTCCAGTTTCTAATTTTAATCTTTGCCTTAACTCTGAGTTCTAAGAAAACACACTGATCGGATTCTCCGTATTGAAAACTTTGGAAACCTCTTAAAATGCCCGCTTATAATCAGGTCTCATCCCATATTCAATGACTAAGTCAGCGGTTTTAATTAGACCTATTTTTCAGTTATCTTTTAATATTCTTTTTGAAGTTGGAAGTCAATAAATCGTTCAAGGGTCAGAAGGTAATGCCCTTTTGAATTCGGAAATTCCCTTTTAATAGCAGCGTTCATACTAGGAGTAATACCTTTTTCACCTTGATAGATTCCTCTTGCTATGATGCCGTTTAAACGGCCTACATAATCTCGAGCTGACTTTTCACTTATTCGATATTCCTTAATCAAGAAATCCTTAAATTCCATCTCCATCGACCCACTTCTTATTTTCTTCAAGAATGTTTTTTAATCTATTATATAGTGACTTATGTTGTTTTTCTGTAATCGATGATCTAAATTGGTTTAAACACCCTAACTCAATTCTTGTCCCATCTCCATCCTTAGCTACCCAAATACGAAGTGGTATTTCCACATGTTTTACTTCCTTATTCCCCATTTTGTACATCGCCTCCTATTAAACTTTAATCACATTACCTGTTAAATAAGATACAATAAGCAACAAAAAGGCAACGAATTCCGATGCCTTTTTTACATTGTTTAGAGTACCATATTAAATATTTCTTCAACCAATTCAGGGTTTTCCTCAATGTCTAACTTACCGCATAAACTCTTGTGTACTCTCAAAAATTCTGGGATTACGTTCTTTATTACGTTCATTATCTCATTAGGGTCTCTACTACTATGCCATTGTTCAAGGAGTTTCAGTTGCCAATCGAGTAATTTACTTCTGTCTCCTTCTACTTTTGCCCAGTCTCCAAACGTATTAGGTTGAAATCCTGCATCCATATACCAAGCAGTTACCATTGAGAATCGTATGTTATCAAGGCAATGGAGGGCATAGTATATTTCCTTTCTCATAACTCTTCGATATGCCTCGTGTACATAGGCAAAAAATTTTGTTCTCCAAATTTCCACTTCTTGATCATTTGGCTTATACGAGAGTTTCATTGATTTTTCTAATACATCTTTCATTAAACCAATGGTATCTCGAACAATTTTTATGTTTTGGAGCCAGACCGACGGCTGTACATCTCTTACTTTATAATAAAATGTATCGACTTTTATAAAAGTATCATAATGAGCGATACTATAAGTTGACCAAGGGAAATCTTCGAAAAACAACACTTCTCCCCAGTTTTTAGCTCTCTGTTTTTTGTTAAGTCTGTATTCTTCAAATACCTCTTCTTTGACAACAATACGAAGGTCAATATCCGAGTATAAATCGGTATTTTTATTTCCTAACGAACCTCCATAAAAAACAGCTAAAACGTTTGAATCATGTAATAAATCTTTTTCAATAGCTTTTAATAATTGCTCACGATACTTTGGTATTACTAAATCTCTTTCGTTATGTCTATTTGCTAATCCCACACATAATTAATCATCTCCCATATTAAAATTTTTGAATAATTACTTTACAAAAAGAAAATAAAGCATTATTACTGAACTTTCAGTTTACCGCCACTATAATCATACCAACCTTCGACAATTCCCTCACTGTTAAAATTGATATACGATGAACCACCGTACCACCATGTTTCTCCTCCAGAAGGTAACTTTGAAAGGCTTGAAGGTGTTCCCATTACCTTCTTTACATGTTCTTTACTTGATCCTTGAGTAAAGGCACCTTCAGGATTTATAAATTCGGGTTCATCAGCCACAGGTTCTGTAGTTGCTGCCTCTTCTACTAATGGTTCATCTTCGTATGTATATTCTCGCTGTGTTAGTAAATTGTTATAGTCTAATTCTAAAGTTGTATATTGATCATTAAGGTCATCGTATTTAGTCTGGAGTTCAACAAACGATTGTTCTGATTTCTCCAGTTTTTCTTGAACTATAACAAATTTATTCTTTTCATCTAATCCTTGATTAAATCCCCAAATGATCACCATTAGAAATGCAATGTTCAACATTAAAGAGGAGATTGTAAGTGGCTTCCAAGTCCTTTGGCTTCTGTCAGGATTTTTTACTGTATAGGGTGTTTCTGTAGAAGTTTTATGATTGTTTACTGGAGTATTAACTTTCGTAAAAGCGAAAAGAAATTCATTGTAATGTTTTCTCTTCTCTTCATTGGATAATACATCATATGCTTCTTTTACCATCTTAAAATTTTCGGCATCTCCAAAAGGACTATCAGGATGAGTTTCCTTTACTTTATTTCGGTATGAGTCTTTAATTTCTTCAAAAGTTGCATAATAAGAAACGTTTAGCACCTTATAATAATCAATAAATTTCTCCATATAATTACCCCGTTTCTTAATATTAGTTTGAATGACGTTTCAAGTTTTTACGTTCCTTTGCAGCCAATTCTTGCATTTATTTTTTCAGCAGTATTCGCATTTTGTTGAGGTATTGCTCTTTTTTATCTTCACTAAGTCCTTCTGTACAGATCTTAGTAAGAAGAGACTCTATCTCATCGTTCGAATAATCGTTATAGCAGAAAGCGGCAATTGATTCGCTGTTTTTAAGGAGTTTCTTTAAGCATCGTTTTATCCAAGGTTTTGATAGTTCATTGTTCCCTGCTTTTTGATGCCAATTGGTGATAAAACCATCTTCTACTACACAGAGGAGCTTAGCATTTTAAAAACCGGATGCGTTTCAGCGTAATTTTCATCCTCATGTACAACATATTGCCTCACCCCACCTACTAAATAGAGCCAGTGATGAAGGCTAGCGTCATTTTAAAAGAATGGCTTTTGTACACCCCTATATAAAATCATTTTCACCTTTGGAAATTTTCTTGCTCATTTGTTCAACCACCTAAAATAACAATTATGGAATGATTCGACTTTGTTTTACATATTTCCTGCTGGGGATCGAATAAGCTTTTAACAATAATTTCAATTAGATTTAAGAATGTATGTTCGTATATAATTTTAAGGAGTGATACTATGACTATTCGTGATAGAGAGAATATCAAGTGGACGAGTTTGATGCTACCTGAGCATGTGAAGGAATTAAGGAAGTATTTAAGCGAGGAATACTACGACATTCCTGAACGAGTATTGATGAGCAGGAACTGGAAGAAATGAATGAGTTGGTATTGGAAGCTATGGAATTTAATATTCCTTTAACGTTTGTTGTTTACTTAAACAGACGACTAATTACCATAAACGGCCATATTCATTACATTGATCCGTATCGAATGAAATTTCGTATAATAAGCCTTAACAATGAAATACAGATAGTCCATTTTTCAAAGGTAAAGGCCATACATAAATATGAAAAAGCAATGGATTAGCCGTAATCCCATTGATCACCGTAATACGGCAAGACAATAATTGTAACTTTGTAACTTCCCCCTATACCTTGCAACTGTTTGATCTTCTTAATTTTTGTTAGATATGGAATCCAGAATATTTACAGATAAATCCTTGTAGATCTCATTAATGGCCTTCTGATCAGTTCACTCAAACTATTTATTAATGTGTACACTAATGTTTTTTCCCAGTATCCGCTTCATTAATGAGACGAGCTTCTACAATCATGGGTTGTAATATATTGAAAAAGCAGAGGTAATCGACGTTGACCCAGCAAAGTTAGAAGAAGAAAAGAAATACCGCCTACGAATGTTTATGAATTAATCACAGAATTGGAGTAAAAGTTGTCGTTAAAGCGGATAAAAGGAGTGAAATTTATTAAAATGACAAAAACAAAAAGCAGCTGATAGCTGCTTTTTGTTAGATTAATAAACCAATACCATGTTTCTTTGCTGTACCTTGCTTAATTAATTGTGGCAATAATAAATAAGACATTTTTGCGAGTTTATGGAACTGCCTATTTGCTACAACATCTTTTTCTATTCCGAAGGTTTCTGTTAAATGATCAATACATTCATAACTAAACATAACAGTTAAAGAAATCATAAGATCCTGTTCATGCAAATAAGGGTGCATGTTTAATTTGAATTTATTTTCAACGATATCATCTTTTACTAAGTATTTGTAAAAGTGTGAAGAGGAAGTATGTGTATCTAAGCAAAGGTTCTTATATGTGGTTTTGTACTGTACTTCCTCACCAACATCTTTTGCCAACTCAAATATTTCAAAATATTTATTTACATGGGGTTTGCCCGAATTTTTATTATTTGTAGGAGTAAAACCCAGAGTAGATATTTCATTTTCTAAATCCTTAATCAATTGCTCTAATTCTTCCTTCGTAAAAAATGTAATGCTTTGATCGTTTTCAATTAATCCAATATTTATTATAGCTGTTTCAATTCTTTTAAACATTTCGTACGCTTTTGAGTATTTAATAAAAACTTCTTTATCCTTTATTAACTTTTTAGTTAGAATGGTCAATTCGAATAAACTCCTCATTAGTATCCTAGCTTCTACTATATTTCCAGAAGAAAATAAAAGATTAATGGATCGCAAGGTGTTCAAAGTTTTCACGAAAAAAATCCATACTCTGTATTCTATATCTGTAACAGGATTAATCTCTTTAATTATCTTTAAATAATAGCCCTCTAGGTAATTATTTATCAAGTCATCAAAGAACGGTTTTAAATTAGATGTAAATGGGTGTGAACCATGAATATTCATTTTTTACCACCTCATAAATTTTAAAAGCTACCTGTATAAGGTAGCTTAATTGATTTAAATAGCTTCTTTTTCCACATTTTCACCGCACATTATATCTTCAAGCTCTATGTCATTTTGCTCGATTAAATTTCTAATCACCTTTATTGCCCATGCCTTTCGTTGTGACAATTCTTGTGGTTGGTTCCAATTACCTGATGATTTTTCAATATTAAATTGGAGCAGTAGCTCAGGATAAATCGTTTCATATAATAACAATAGAAAGTAGCAACAATCTGAATCAAAGGATACAAAAGAGGCACCTTCTTTATAACAGTGATATTTATCTATAACAGTCACGCCTTCTTTACTAACTTCTATATTGAAAGTTGTAGAATCGATTTTTAATTTAATCCCTGCTTGGTGAACTGTCTCATTCGAACTTAGTCCTGAAAGAGCGGCTAATGATCCATTTAATAAATCAGGACCAAAACTATTGCTTTCATATACATTTCTATCAGAAGTTAACGAAATAGCAGAAACATCTATTACTTCAATTCTTTTATCTCTAATCTCAAATGCATGTCCTTTCTTGCTCAATAACCAGTAGAAGAATTTATTATCAAAGGTAAACGGAAAAGGTAGTTTCCATTCGATTTCTCCCCACTCTTCCATCTTTTGACCAATTCTTTGGCCGAACAATGAACTTCTTATTCTCGGGCTCTTGCTAGCACAAATTTCTACAATCGCATATACTCTTTGCTCGTATTCAAAAAATATCACGTTTGAAGAGTGTTTAGTTACCCTTGCCTCTTTAGGTAATAACTGTCCGTCTACATAAGATTTAACTTCGCCTTTTCCAACCTCAAAATGCCCAACCGCATGAATGTAACGAATATTTTCTCCTAAAAGATCTTGCTGATTAATAAATAATGATTCTGTAGGATTCGGTGCTTTCCAGCTATTTAGCAATATCTTATCTTCAATATTAGGGCTATTTATAAACGAAACCTCGTAATTATAGTCTTTATTTAATAACAGAATCATATTTTCCAACCTCAATAAATTATCTAATGCCCAAATGGCATACCGATCTCCAGCCAAATATTTCACCTCTTAACTACTGTTATCTCATGTTTTTCTAGCTCGGTAATTTTTATTAAGCTCTTGGATAAGGTTGCAGCTATTAATTCAACAGCTGATCTGTTATGGCTTATGAATGTCAACGTGGGTTCTATTATATAAGTTGCATTCGGAGGGTAATTAAAATCTGGGTGAGCTGTAATAAAGTAATGATGTTTTTCAAATATTGTATAGTTGCCACTGCCTTTAAATAATTCATGAAAATATTCGTTTAAACCATAGTTGAATCCCTGGTCCTGATTAGGAACAATATTGTGATTTGTATATGTATCTTGTACAAGCCCCATCTTGTATGGACTAGATGAAAACTGAATAACTAAATCATTAAATTTTAATAACTTTTTAAACAATCTCCACCATATACTACCTCTTCTTTCAATTTTTATTGAATAAGAAATAGTTCTCTGGTTCTGTTTTGTTACTAACTTTTCGCCTTGAATATCAATAACTGTATTTTTTAAATCAGGATGAGATACGTTTCTCTGGGTTAATGTAATCGTTAAAGGTCTAAAGAAATAAGTAAAGGTACCCCAAATACTAGTCAGAATAAAAACAACAAAAACAAATATAATTTCCTTCAATTTGTTTTGATGCCATGTGCTACCACCAATAAATGAATAAAATAATAACCATGCAATTAATTGAGCTACTGTCGTTGAAATAAAAGTACTTAATTTCACTTAATGATACCTTCCGCCTGAATGTTTCGCTACTCCTGTAAGAATACCGACTGGCGAGTAAATAGCGAGTTCTTGTAGTTCGTCATAATTGCTATCTATTTCTATAACTCCAAATTTAGAAACCCTCATCTGTCTCCCTTTATAAATAAAGGAGACAGATTGGATGTCTGTTTCTTCGCGGATATCTTTAAGTATATTAATGGCGATCTTTATGTCTCTTTCTTTGACTGCTGATAAAAGTTCTGTTTTTAAATTTATATCGATATCATAATCAAGTGTAATATCCAAGACGTGTAGATCTAAACTGTCTGAATGTAACAAGACATAATCGTAGTTGGATTGATTAATTTCATATGGAAGTAGATTATATTTTTTTATATGTTGCTCTCTAGTAGAATGGATTAGCCTGTTCTGAACAATAGCTATCAGAGGATGATCAACCATCTTAATCAACGCATCTTCAAAATGCAAATTTGTTTGAAAAGATCGATAAAGATATAAAACATGCGTTTCCATAAGATACCACCTCCCAGTAAATAATTTTAACATTTCAACTAAAATTTTCCTATATAAAATTGAACATTTTAAGAGTTTTTCCAATTCCTCTTCCTTCAGGTAGTACGAACACCTCAGACACAGTACCGAAAAAGTACCCATAAGTATTCGAGCACAGCCGACTGATCTTTCATCTCCCACGCAGTTACATTAATCGTTCTTCTTAGAGTATCTTTTATACAAAAATCCCCTTCTCTTTGGAAAAAGAAGGGGATTTTTGTATAGCTTTGTCGTTATAACTTAAATTTCACATAAAAAACTAGGGGGCATGTTATTTCCATTGTTCAACGCAAAATTCGGCTGTGAATTAGTGTTTTGCACCTCAGAAACGAACGCGTTAACATAAAGTGATAGCTTTTATATTTTTACATGCTGTTTTAATGAAGTTTCGTTAAAAAATCTTTCGAAAATATCTTCCTTAATATATGTTCTTTCAAACAAGTGATTTGCTTCACTAATCATAAAAGCAATATCCTTTGTATCGGTTGAATCTAGTTGTAATGGTCTCCCAAACGTTGGGGTTATTCGATATAGATTGTCTCCGATTAGATACTTTGCTGTATAGGTAGCTGACTTTGATTGAGCCTGAAACGTAAAATCAACAAGGTTGCTTTTCCATTTTATAAGCCCGCCATTTTCAGCAACTTTGTTATCTACACTATAAATACAGTCGCCTGTTCCAAGGGATAAGACTCTGATTTGATCCAAGCTAAATCCTAATTTCTTAGCTTCTCCTATTGCAACTAAAATCGGATTATTCGCCCAGAGACCACCATCTATTTTGCATTCCCCTTCCCCGATTGATGCTGCGGGAAAATAGGTCGGTGCAGCGGAAGTAGCAAGCCCCACTTCCCACATAAATCTCTCCCCATCTTGAATGTAATCACTATGATGGGGGGTTTTAAAAACTTTAGGCTCCGCCTTGTGGTGTTCAATTGATGGGATACAAAGCATTGTCATAGCATCCCTCATTCTCTTTTCTCCGTATTGGTTGATAAGTAATTTTTTTAGGTGTTTGTTGTCGTATTTAGCGGAGCTAAATTTGTTGGAGAAAAGAGATTTTGAGAATATTTTCTTTCCTTCTTCAGAATAGATTTTCGTGATCTCTGCTGCTGGTAGTCCAATACTCAGACCTAAAGCTATAATTCCACCTGTAGATGTTCCTGTTATTAGATCAAAGTGTTCATGAATAGGTCTACCTGTATTCTCTTCAATCCTTTTTAGGTATTGAGCAGGTATAACACCTTTCATACCTCCGCCATCAATAGATAGGACTCTGAAGACCCCTTCTTCCTTTGTTTTAGGTTCTTCGCTTTTTAATTGCTCCCAGTTCAAATCCTTCTCTCCCATTCATTTATTAGCTCGGGCTATGTGGTGCTTCTTTTCCCCACCATACACCTTCTTCTAGCCATGCTTCGTAGAAATACAACCACTCGCTAGTCCAAGGGATTAACGTATGGGCTATTATAGATTCCCCGTCAAAACTTTTATCGTTTGGGTAATACAAACACAATGATTGATCTCCATAACGATGAGGGGCAAACGAAAGTATCTCAGGTTCTAACACGAAAACCTTTGGACGATAGGGGTGATAAACAACCTTTATCTTATAATTTTCAGAAGTTGGCGTGGGTTGAAGTTCCCCTATCCAATAGATATAATCATCTTTGATCAGCTGAAACGTTGGAAAACTGCGTTGCATATGAAAGTCTTGAAAGCCTATGTTTAATGCTTTCGGATTTTTAGGTGGTTTCCATTTTTTCAAACTTGTTCACCATAAAATCGATGGTCTTTAATCTTTGTCCCTTCTTCCATGTTCAAATGACCGCTTGTGCCTACCATTACTGCTCCTGCACGAACAGAAGTGGCCATTGCTTTAGCAGCTCCAAGCTCTGAAGGAAAGTATTCTTTCCCGAAAATGTCTTGCCACTTTTTTATAGAGCTCTCTTTATCATCGTCTTCTAATGCATCTACGCAGTTATCCTTCAATGTTCTTAATTTGTTTAGGAATCGGGATGCTTTCTTTTTGCTCCAATTCCGAGCTAGGTTCTCTTCTGCAAGCGAAGGATTGCTAATTTGCGGTACATCGTCATCTTCTACAAGCCAAGCTATATATGACTCGATATCAGAAATGATTTCTTTTAGAGTTTCAACAAGCGTTTCGGCAATCGAAGCTTTTTTTACAAATGCATGACCGACTAAAGTAGTCAATAGTATCGACTTTGGTGCTGAATCCTTCCCAACGTTTTCATCACGCCAATGTTTTAGTATTTTAACGACTTTAGAAAAATACTGATCGGACTCTTTATTTATACCGTTGCACCAAGCCGTAAATCCAGCTGGATTCGTTTTCTTCCATTCGCCATCCTGCTTTGAAGGTATTTTTATGATTGATCCGTATTCCAACGCTGGAACTACATCAACATGAAATTCACCAGCATACTCAATTCGAACGCATCTGGATTTTGCTTTTACTTTGTCTTCGAATCCAGAATAACTTTTGATACGATCCTTTATTGAATGCAAGACATCTTTAGGGTCACTATCTTCGTCGATATCCAATACCAATACTACATCGACATCAAATTCGTCCTCACCTTTTGGACGGACACCTGTGTTTGTGCTATACGAACCTTGAGTATAGTAATCTATGTAAATATCTTTGATGACTTCATCGGTTATAAATTTCGTATCCCAGCTGCTGACCGCACTTTCTATGCGAGAAACTCTTGTAGTGTTTAGGGAAATGGTACCTACAAACTTTTTGAAATGATCGTTTAATTTCATTTTATCCTCCTCATCCTCTGATACTATCATTATACTATATTATTCCAATTTAAATCAATATATAGTAGGAATAAATGTTCTGGTATTATATATATTGTATTTAGCCGAAAAACAGAAAATAAAGAAGACAACCGACGAAACTCAGTTATCTAAATTGAATTCCATTGAAGAGATGTAGTAAATCAACATCTCTTTTTTATCGTTTTTTCAATGGCTATGTTAAATTCTAATGTTGATTTGTGACCATAAGAAAACCGCCTTTGTGAAAAGGCGGTTAATTGAGCTATCGTCTCCCGTTAGCGTAATCACCTTAAGTGACAAGGTCATCTTACCGTCTGGTAAACGAGGCCTATGGCTCCAGAATCAAAGGTCTTGTTTTCGATTAGCTTAAGATTGATCTTCTCCTTGAGACCT